>OZ252213.1:0-1876031 GCA_965249045.1 Thermodesulfobacteriota bacterium | reverse complement strand
TTCCCCGCCTCCAAGCAGCCAGATTACCCGCTCATCCTTTACCGCGAAGCGCGCTTTTACCCGGGCAAACGCCCTTAGGGTTGATATCGTGTTTTTCCGGGGTTCAATACCGCCGATCGTGAGAACCGTCTTGCATCCGCCGGCTGAAAATTCAAGCTTCGAGGCCTCGGGGGTTTTGCTTCGGGTGGCCGTGCCGTGAAACTTGGATAGGTCAACGCCGTTTCTTACCCGTAGCGGTCTGAGGGAGTATTTGTCGGCGAGTTCCTTTTCCCAGTAATCGCTTACGACCAGCAGGTAGTCGGGTCTCGTTATGCTTTTCATCTGACATTCCACGAGAGATTCGGATATGAAATCGTCAACGTGATGAACGGTTCTCAGAAAAAATTCTATGCGGCCTCTTTGCCTGATATCCAAAAGCGCGTTTGCTGATATGCAGTCCTCGGCGTGGTAGATGTCGTAGGTTTCATCAAGGCTGCTCAGGTAGTCGACATACGCTTTTATATAGGCGTGGATTTTTTCGTCCATACCGTTGAATTCGTTTTTCGGACACGGTACCAGAGTGTGCGGAACGTCAACTTCTCTGAAAAATCCGCCTTCCGTCCCGAGCGCGTAAACATGAACTTTCTGGCCAAGTTCTTCCAGTTTTTCCGCAAGGTTAAGCGTGTGAACCACTCCTCCTCTGGGTTTTGTGGAATAGGTAAAAAGTGCTATATTAAGCCGTTTCATGCAAAACCTCCAGGTTCTCAAGCCTCGAGACCAGAAACCTGATTCCGTAAAATACCCCGATAGCGATGTCCGCCCCGGAGGTCTCGCCCATTCTGATCAGCGTTTTCGAAACCTCAACTGTCTCCGCCACATCTTCGGTAAGAAGGCAATGGATGAGATTAATTACCGCGAGAGGGCACACTCCCTCGCGGGCTTCCCTCAGCATGCTTGAGCCGAAAACCGTGGTTCTTTGGCGTGCTTCCTCGTAAATAGCTCCGGCGATTTCATCGAAAAACCCGGTGCCATCACTTGCGCCCAGTACCTCCGCCCCGTTTTTAAGACTGACTACAAGCCCGCAGAGAAAATCGTCGCAGGACGGCGTGAGTCCCGGTCCGAGACCTATTATTGTCTTTGCGCTTTCCATTACCGCTTCCTTATCAAGTGAGAAAATCCCCCACATCACTCTTTCGATGCCGGGTCTTGCTCTTTCGGCAAAGCTGTTGGTGCGGGGTTTTAGGAAAAGATCAATGGAGCCGACAAGTTCCACGTTTTCAAGCAGCGGTACGAGTCCTTCCCTGCTGGGACAGGTGTATATTACGTCCCGAAGCACCCTCAGATTAAGCTTTATTATCTCAAGCGGGCGTATGGACGCGCTGTCCGGGACGCGCGGTGGTTGCCATTTTGCGACGTCGTGGATATTGGCAACTGCAAATCTTTTTCCTATTAAGATATCTTTTTTCCCGCAGAGAACCCTCATGCCTTGTTCGATTCCCATGGATTTGAAGCCCGAATCCCGGTCTTTTTCCTCTACGATTATCGAACTCGCTGAAACGTATTGTTCGTGTCGGGTAACCCTGATCAGCTCATACTCGCCGACCTTTACGTAGAAGGAATTTTCGAACACACCCTCGATGTTCGCGGGGCTTTTGAGGTTTACGAGAGTCTCGTAGGCGTTAACTCCGATCGTTTTTACGTTCAACTGTTCTCTGGCGCTTACTTTCGACATTTTAACGGAGAGGTTTACAGAACCGGGGGACGGGTTAATCGAATTTTTTCCACTTGGGACGATCACCCCCCGGGTAAGAACTCATAAGGATTATTCTTCTGCGAATTTTCCAGGGGATGGCAAGGTAAACGGGGACGAATATGTTTCTCCAGAAAAAAGGCAGCACTCCTTTTTCGCGGTAAGCGTTGGAAGTACAGTCCCGGTAACGATTCGCCATATCATCCGCCGCGGCCTCAAGCAGGTATTTTTCCGCGTTTTTTCTTAACCAGCCGCCCGGGGCTTTATTTTCTGACAATTTGCTTAATCTCCTTAAAAAACTACCTGCCGGCCAATTTGACCAACCCCGCCTGCGCCGCTAGGGCGATGGGTTCCATCAGGGCGCCCATCGGGGGTGAATACACGTTTTCCATCCACGCGAAATCTTCAAGCGTAGCCTTGCGCTTGATTGAAAAAGCGAGAAAATCGGCTCTTTCCTTTATCCCTTCCCCGCCGGCCATCTGGGCGCCCAACACTCTGTGAGTCTCTGGGTCGGCAATGAGTTTTACCCTCATTCTCGTGACTCCGGGGTAATACCTGGCTCTGGATATTCCCTGCGAGAACGCGACGACGTGAGGTATGCCTAGAGCCTTGTGAAGGGTTTCGCCGAGGGACACTCCGCCGATCTGGATTTTTCCGCCAACCATGCCCCACGGCACGTACACGGGATCGTACGCGCGGTCATCGCCCGCCGCATTCGCCCCGGCTGTTCTTCCCTGGGAGTACGCATGGCTTCCCGAGAGTCCCTGAATGGGGATTTCCGTGACCCCGTGCACCACTTCCGCGCAGTCGCCGGCGGCGTAGACGCCGGGGACACTGGTTCTCATGTGGTCATCAACCAGGACCCCGCCGGTAGAGCCGAGTTTTATTCCGGCTTCCCGGGAAAGAGTATTGTTCGGCACCTTGTGAGTGGCGACTATAACGACTTCACACTCTATTTCACCCTTCGAGGTAATCAGGGATTTTACCTTGCCGTCCTGCCCTTTTATCTCATGGGCCTTGGTTCCGAAATGCATGTTAACGCCCAGTTCTTCGAAGGAATCCTGTACCGGCTCCATGATATCCGGGTCTGCGACCTCGGACATAAGCCAGCCGCCTTCGTCCACAAGATGGGTCTCGATTCCTCTTTGCGCCAAGTTGCCCGCCATCTCGACACCCAGAGGAGAGGCGGATAGCACGGCGATCTTCTTTATCCGGTCAAGCTCCTTGTCAAATTCCATGGCCCTTCGGATGTTCTTCACGTAATGAATGCCGTCAAGATCGATGCCGGGAATGTCCGGATTTCCGTATTCGAATCCGGTTGCGATTATGAGCCGATCCCACGGAAACTCCTCGGAGCCCACAGCCACGACCTTTTTATCAAGATCTATTCCCGTTACTTTGGTGTTGTATCTGATATCGATTCCGATACCGGTGTAGTGCTCGGCGGTTTGAAGAAAAAGGTTTTTGAAATCCGGTATCTCCCTGCCGTGGACAAAGGGGATGCCGCAGGGACTGTAGGCGACATCTTCAAACTCGGTGAAGAGCGTAACGGATGAATCGGGATCGGCGAGACCCCTTGCGGTGGAAGCCGCGGAAATGCCGCCAGCACCTCCGCCTATTATGATAAACTTCAGTTTCTCTTGACTCATCTGCGTCTCCTTGATTTAATCCGCAATCCGGAGCGACGAGGCTTCGGATCATGATTTCCCCCGTCTCAATTTACCGGGACCGATTTTATGAATTTTTTAAACTCTACTGTTTTTGACTCGTGCAGCCTCTCAAAATCGGGAAGCACGGAACATTCCCCGCAACTTACGCAGCCGGCCACGCCGCTTTTGGACCCTCCGTCGTATCTGGACAGGATCTTGGCGGCTTCGGAATACACGTATTCCATAACTTCGGCCCTCGGCGGCATTACGTTTTCCATCGGGGTGCCTGCGATAGGCCTGAAAGGCACGATGAAGGGATAAACCCCTATCTCTGCGCAAATCTCCGCGCCCTCGATAACCGTTTCCAGCCTTTCGCCGAGCCCGACCAGAATATAGGTGCTTACCGCCCATCTACCGAAAACCCTTACGCCCTCTTTCCAAGTCTCTATGTACCTGTCAAGTCCTATCATCGCCTTGCCCGGGGTTATTTTTTCGAATACCTCCGGGTCGAATGTTTCAATATGGACTCCGAGAGCGTCCACCCCTGAAGATTTCAGCTTCTCAAGCCAGCCCAGGTCTTCGGGGGGAACAATCTGCAACTGAATCGGAAGCCCTGTATGATTTTTAACCTCGGAACATATCTCGGCGTATTTTTCAAGCGCTTTTTCCTCGTCAGGTGCAACGCCGGAAGTAAAGACAATGTTTGAAATACCGTCGAGTTCCTTTGCCAGTTGAATTGTTTCAACAAGCGCTTTTGCGTTTTTGAATCCGACGGTACTTCTGTCCTTGAGAGTAAGCTCTATTCCGCAGAACTGACACCTTCTCTCGTCCTTCCAGAAATCACAGGTCTGAAGAAGAGTAGTGGCAAAAGTGGTCGGGCAGTGCAGAAGTCCGATTCTCTGCATCGGTATTCCGCTTGAAGTCTTGTGGTCGTAAAACCTCCCGTTACCCATAAGCTCGACCTGTACTAAAGCCACTTCATCTCGGAAAATCCAGTCTTCGCCGTTTATCTTGTCAAGATGATACGGCGAAGATTCTACGAAATCGCCAACAACCGGTACATTCGCGTCGGTATCGGGAAGAATCCTCAGATGAATTCCTCCCGTGGGACCGGCGCCCCCTCGCCTGATATTTTTGGAATCAGGAATTCTCAAACCGTAACTCTGCAACTCTACCTTAAGGGTTCTGGAATCCATTTTTCACCCCCAGCGTTTTTATTTCATAAAACACCCTGTCCGCTTACCCCGCTGGCAAGCGGATTAAAACTGTCCGCAACTTCAAGAAGAAGCGGTATTACCTGGGCAACAACGTGAAGTTTAAAACCTTAAACAGTCCACGTGCTGAACATCATGGCGCCTTCTCTATGATGCTCGATAACTATGTCCAGTATATCCGTCGGATGAATCGGGGTAACTCCCTCGATAAAGTTCGATTCATTCTGGCCTAGAAGCGCGGCTGCGGAAAAACGGCATACGTATACCGTTATTCCTTCCGAAAGCATCCTCCTGACAAGATTCGGATAGAGCTGAATACCAGCGCCATAACCGTCATCTCCCACATTCGGCCAGCCTCTGTATACCGGTATGCCGGAAGCGGGTCCGTAGAAAAGAACCGTCACTCCATATCCTTTCTTTTTCGCCCTGATAGCGGTAAGCATGTTTATACCTGCTACAGAACCTTCATACGGAACCGAATGTATGAGAAACAAAGCTTTTTCTCCTTCCCTTGCCATATGGTCAGGAAAAAGCTTTTCTTCGTAATCCACAAGAGCCTTCCCCTCCTGGGGCCTCTCGCTTTTTATTCTGTCTACTGCCATTACTGCACCTCCTAAAAAAGATATTTATTATGTTTTCCTCTCCGGGACCTCCCGGAATTTCTGTCCTTTAACCCGTTTATGTTATGAGGCTTGTCATCTCTCATTGATTTCATTTTAATTCATTCCATTAACTATTTCAGTACCTTTTTTCCCGGCAAGAGCCTTAACCGTCGATTTTGCCGACGTTATAACCACGCGTTTGCCGCCTTTTCGTAAGAACCTTATCGCCGCTTCTATCTTGGGACCCATGCTTCCGGGCGGAAAATGTCCTTCCTCAAGGTATTTTTCCGCTTCGTCTGTAGTTATTTTCTCTAAGTCCACCTGCCGTTTAGTTCCGAAAAACAGCGATACCCTGTCCACGGGCGTAATTATGGCAAGGGTCTCGGCCCCAATGAGAGTCGCAAGTTTTTCCGAAACCAGATCTTTGTCGATCACGCCGCTTACTCCCCTGAGTTCACCGTTTTTCCCGCGGACAACCGGCACTCCGCCCCCTCCGCACGCAACGACGATAAAACCTCTTTCTATCATGTCCGCGATCTCTTTTTTCTCCACTATGTCCACCGGCTTTGGCGAAGGCACGACCCTTCTATATCCCCTGTCAGAGTCTTCTTCTATCTTCCAGTCTTTCTCTCTCTTAAGAGAGTCGGCGGTTTTCTTGTCAAAAAACGGTCCTATGAATTTCGTCGGGTTTGAAAAAGCTTCGTCATTTTCATCTACCACTACTTGGGTAATGATGGCCGCAACGGGTTTATCTACATTGTTTTTTCTGAGATGATTTCTCAGCGTTTGAACGATTAAGTATCCGATCTGGCCTTGTGTCATCGCGCCGCATACGTCGGGGGGCATGGGTGGGGCCGCGCAAGAAGCATATTCCTGCTGGAGCAGGAGGTTTCCCACCTGGGGTCCGTTTCCGTGAGTTATAACGATTCCGTAACCCGATTCCACAAGTTTCACCAATTCCCCTGATATATCCTCCGCGAAAGCGAATTGATCTCGGTGTGTTCCATGATTCTTATCGCCTGAAAACGCGTTACCTCCGAAAGCAACGACGGCCAGTTTCATCACCCCGTCCTCCTCTCTGACGCAAGCCGCGCGATCAAGGCCGCGGCCCTGGCCCCCTGAGCGTTAGTTGTTGCAATTTTTATGCCGTTTCTCCTTAACTTTTTCTCCTGCAAGTCAAGATTCTGAGGATCGTCATCCGTACCGCACACGTGCGCGATGAAGGCGAGCGATCTGTTTTTGTTTTTAGCTATTTGTCTTGCTTGCCCAATGGCCGGGAGAAGTTCCCCGGCGGGGTCGGGGTTTGAGCCGTAGCCCAGTACGATATCAAGGAGAATTACCGCCGTCTGGGGATCTTTTGCTTCCTCGATTATCCTTTCGCTTCTAAGCGTGGGGTCGATCATCGGATGGGGGCGTCCGACGGTAAACTCTTCCTCGCCGAGATCTACGCAGCAGTGCCCGCGGCTTTTGCGTGAATCGCTAAGCAGGCAGTCTTTTGACAAAGGTGCGTTTGAATAAATTTTTCCGAGAGACAAAGTGAGTATTTTCTGGGCCTCGTAACACAAGGTGCCACCTGAAAACAACCCCCTTACGTATTTCTGCGAAGGGCGAAGCGAGTTGACGAAATTCCTTCCGTATCTTTTCAGGCCGGCATCGGAAACTCTGATCCGCTTGCCTCCTTGCCCGCCCGCGAGATTTACTGCAAGCAAAGACAACTCTTCGAGCGTATCGGTAGAAAACACGTTTTTCTCCGCCCCAATTCCGTTTTCCCCGAGCAGGCACATCGCGAAAGGTTTTTTTCCTCGCCGCGCCGTTTCGATTATTTTTTTTATTACCTTTATCGGAGCCGGTTTTGAGACCAGCAGAATGATCTCCGTGTTTTCATCTTTCTCGAGAAGTTCCATGGCCTTGATTGCCATCAGCCCGCCCACTTTTTCGGAAAGATCCCTTCCGCCGACCCCGATTCCGTGAGAAACGCCGACTCCCCAGTTATGAATCAGGCTTGCTACTTCCTGCATGCCCGTGCCTGCGGCGGCGACAATCCCTACCGGTCCCCGTCTTACGATGTTGGCAAACCCAAAGCCCGCGCCGTTTATTATCGCAGTACCGCATCCCGGCCCCATCATAAGTAATCCCTTGCGCGCGGCTCTTCGCTTTAGTTCAACCTCTTCGTCAACACTCAGGTTGTCGCTGAAAAGAAAGGTGTGAATGTTGTTTTTTATGGCTCTTGCGACTTCAAGTTTCGCAAACTCCCCCGGAACGGATATAACGGCGATGTTCGGGTTGCCCGGGGCTCTTAGGGCCTCTTCAAAGCTTCGGTATCCGGCTGTATGGCCAACTCCATCTGGCGGCGCGGTCAGAAAGGAATCGATTTTTCCCAAGGCGTCGTGGCCCGCCGTCTCCGATTCTGCCTCAACCGCTATTATAAGATCGTTCGCGCCGAGTGAGCGCGACGCGGTTTTGATTAATCCCGCGTCCCGAAGCGTTTTTAAATTCGCTTCAGTGGCCATTATGGCCGAAGCCTTTTTGATGCCGGGAGAATTAGCAAGCTCTCTGCTTATCTGCATAAGTTTCATCGAATCCTGGTAATGGTTCTGTTTTACGGTATTGAGCGTTACCAATACGTACCTCTCGCTTTATAATCTATGCCGCTAAATCATGTCGTTTTCCAAACGCCCGAAGCGCTTTTTCGAAACACCCGTAAGGCGCTTTGGCTATTCCGGCTCCTATCTGTCCCGCTCCCGAGCTTTTATGCACAATCGCGCTGTTTATGCTTGGCAGTATCGCCGTGTCGACCACCTTTCTTATGTCAATCCCGGTCGGCGTTCCCTGAAAATCCAGGGAAGGTATTGCGAACTTGGGATTTTTCACCGTCGTAATGAGATTCATACTGCTTGTAATATCCACTGTGTCGCTGAACCCTCCTCCGGCAAATGACGCCATGGAAGGGGCGGCGGCCATTGCGAATCCCCCAAGCCCCATTGTTTCGATGATGGAGCTGTCGCCTATGTCGGGGGCGGCGTCTTTCGGTCCGTAACCGAGGTTGTAAAGAGCGTCTTGGAGATAGGGTGATTTCGCCACGAACCACCTGCTTCCGAGCCCGCTTACCCTTATGCCGAAGTCGGTTCCGTTTCTTGACATGGCGGTAACCAAGGTGCTGCCGGCGACGTCGTGGGCGGCATCTGTGGCAAGCTTGCATGCGGTCATGGTAAAGTTAAGAAAAAAGTGGCTGTTTGCGGACATGAACCTGTAAGCGGACATGGCGTTTGCGCGCGGGATGTCCAGAGAGAAAAGAGGCTCGGCGATATTTTTCAGAAAAATGTTGGTGCAAGCACCGTGGCGGTTATGGCATTCGTCTCCCATCTGTATTCCCTGAGACAGTATGTTCCACACTGAAATTGCCTCGGCGCTTGCAAATACTTTTTTCATAACGGGGGCGAATTTGTCTCTTATCCACCTGAGGCGCTGTAGTGTCTCCTCTCCGAACGATCCGAACCAAAGCACCTGCCCGCCGCCTTCGTTAAACGTGGAATAAGCTTTTTTTCCGGTCCTCAGGTCCTTCGTGACGACCACCGGCATTGAAGCGGAGATTATCCCCGTCATAGGTCCGACGCAGCCATGGTGGTGATTCGGGGAAAGGGTTATTTTGTCTTTCAGTATTATTTTTTCAGCTTCCGAAGAGTCCTTTGCCAGCCCCTCGAATATAAGCGCACCCCGCACGGCTCTTTTCATCGGATCGCACATCCTGCGCCAGCCGATCGGCGGACCCGCGTGCAAAACGGTTGTGGAAGTCATTCCGGGAACGACGTCAAGGGCCCTTTCCACTCCCGCGAGGGCAGGCTCAACGGAAAGCAGCATCTCAAGCGCGTAGGCGTTTGCGGCGTCAATGCGCTCTGGCAAATCAGGTTCTTTTGTTTTTCTCTCAGCGCTCACAGAACAACTCCTTAGGAAGCCTTGATAGAAAGCACCCATAGCAATTTCGCGGGAACTTTTCCGATATTTTTCCATTTGTGGTCCAGATGGGTTCTGAAATGCAGACTGTCTCCGGCCCGCAGATCATAAGTTTTCTTGCTTACTTCGAATCTCATTTTTCCCTGCAGACAGTAAACCAGTTCTTCCCCTCGGTGACTCATGCTTTTTTTGCCGCTTGAGGCGCCCACTTCCACCGTGGCGTACGCGGCGGTCATGATGAACTCTCCGTACTGCTTGGCGGATATTCCCTGCAGGTCCAGACCTTTTTTAAAAGTGAATACGGGTTTGCGCTCGTTTGAATTTATCAGGCAAACATCTTTGTCTCCCGGTTCCTCTTCGACGAAATTGCTTACTTTTTTCCCGAGCGCGTCGGAAATTTTCATCATGGTGGTTATGGTTGGAGTAATTCCGTTTGATTCAATCTTGTGGATGGCGGCTGCGGATATACCCGATCTGTCCGAGAGGTTTTTAAGGGACCACCCTTTTTCCATCCGGATAATTTTTATCTTTTCTCCAACTCTCGCGACTATACGTTCAATCTCCTTGTTCTGCTCATTCATTGGCCGCCTCCTTCGATTCGGGGGGTTCCATGTAATATCCCCGCCCAAGATCCCAGAAAAGCTCCTTGTGATTGTCTTTGTTCTTGAAATAGACTTTCCGCTCCACGCGAACCTCTCCGATCTTCTCGCATAAAAGGCCGTGGTCCCTGCATTTCCTGCGGACTGCCGAAGTTCTCTCCGTCCTCAGGGAAAGAACGAAACCGTAACTCGGAAAAGTAACTAGCCACTCGGTCAACCCGACGCCCCGTGGCACCGGAATGTCGTCAATATGAATCTCAGCGCCTTTTCGCGAACACTCAAGGAGCATCAGAACAGAACCGATAGTGCCAGCCATGCTGATGTCCTTGGCTGCGTCGGCAAGTTCTTCTTCCGCCAGTTCGGGCAGGATCTCTAGATGCCGGAGCGCATCCGTTTTGGTTAAGCCGCTTGAGGAATCCCAGAAATTAAAGCCGGAATAAAATCTGCCTTCGCCGCCGACCACCATAACCAGGTCATCGTCCTCTCTGGCGTTAAAACTCGAAAGAAGCTTCCTGGCTTTGCCTAGGATGAATACGGCGAGGGTCAACTCGCTCGCTTCGCCGCTTAGGTGGCCTCCGATTACCGGGACGTTGTATCTTTCGGCGTTATCGTATATGCCCGAGAGTATCTCGTCCGTTTTGCCAGCGTCTGCGGAGCAAAGCACATCCAGAATCGCCAGAGGCCTTCCGCCCATTGAATAGATGTCGTTTACGTTCGTTAAGACCGAGGTTTTTCCGGCAAGATAGGGGTTTGATTTCAAAAGGGGCTGATATACCCCTTCTGCCGCGGCTAGCAAGTAGCCTCTTTCATGTTCAATAGCCGCCGCGTCATCGCCGAGGCGCACCTGTTTTCCTTCAACCTTTGCGAACTGGGGGAAGAAATTCCAGATGTCCCTTATATTGGTTTTTTCACTGAGTCTCGCAGAACCGCGCAGGGACTTGGCCAGTTCCTTCATGAATCCTGCCGTGACTTTGCGACTCACGCCTTCCCCCCTGCTCCGAGTTCGGCTTCCATCAACTGATGGGGTCTTCCCTGGTAGATGATCGACTCCCCCGAGCGTTTCCAGTTGAGTCTTTCAAAAAATCTCACGTTCTGCGGCTGAACGTACGCGATGAACCGCTCACATCCCCTTGTCTTTACGGTTTCTACCGCGAATTTGACGAGATGGCGACCGACTGCGCCGTTTCGGTAACCGGGTGCTGCGCTCAGACGGCCTCCTACCCAGGTGTTTCCCTCGAGGTTGTAGCACCTCACGCCCCCGACCATTTCCGCGCCTGGTTTTTCGATGGCCGCTATGTGTATCGCGGCCCTGTCATATTCGTCAATATCGGTTCCGGAGAATATCTTCTGCTCCCTTACGAAAATATCTTCACGAAGTTTGTAATAAGTTTCGAGATCTTTTTCGCTTGTAATGATTTTAAACTCAAATTTCGCCATAAGGTTTAATCTGGTATCATATCCACTATATTTAATACATTATCAATTTTAGTGGACAAGGTCAACCGCTTTTAAGAGACTTGCGGCAAAAGGAAAAAGCGGCCGTGACGGCTCCTTGGAACCGCTAGCCTGCATTTCTCACAAAGCGGTGTAAGAAGTAAATTTTCTGGGGTTGGATCTGGATTTCGGCTGAACTGACAGGGAGCGAGTTTCTTTTTCGGGTAGGCGGCAGCGATTTACAGGTTATTTCCGTATGTTCTTACCTTGCGAAGCGATATCAGACGCAACTGTCCCCCGGCAGTCTCAGGCAACCATGTCCGCAACCCCTTGTTCCCTACTGATTCAACGGAATCGCACGCAGCCTGCCCAGCACGTGCCTGAACAAGCCCGCGTACGGATAGAACTCCGAGAACGACAGCACAATTCTCCTGGCGCTCGTTGTTATCAGCGTACCAATCTTAAGCAGCTTCAGGCGTATGGTATCGCACTGCGCCATCGCGTAGCGGGTTCCCTTAAGCCCGCTGTGTCTCAAACGCTCAAGCAGCACGCAGGCAAAGGCGGAGAAGTACATCCTCAACTGGTTTGACCTCATGTAGTGAGTTGAGGTGCGGTCTGAGAACAACTCAAGCTGCTGGGCCTTGATACGGTTCTCCATCTCCCCCCGGGCGCAGTAAACCTTCTCGTAAAGAGTCTTGGCGTCATATTCTTCGTGCTTAACAGACGTTACTATGAACCGGGTGTTGGCCCCTTTCTCAAGATGCTCAGCCTTGCATACCACCCTGCGGCTTCGAGACCAGCTTTCCCTGGTACTGTACATAAAGCTTACAAACCGCCTCGACGGTCTTTTGGTTTCCACATACTCTGCGTGAGCCCCCCGAACCTGCTTCTTAACCCTTTCCATCAACCGGGAGTTTCTTGCCATGCCCACCACGTAATCAACCCCGTTTTGCTCACACCACCTCATAAGTTCGTCCCGGCAAAAACCCGTATCTCCCCGTATTATGATCCTCGTGCTCTCCCACCTGCTCCGAATCCGGGAGATAATCCTCTTCGGTTCTTCCTCCGCTCCCGCCGCAGAATCCTGGTTGGCTTCGCGGAGCCGACACCCAAGCAGATGGCGCCCGCAGAATATGTAAGAGGGGGCGTAGCAGTACCCCCCGTAATAACCGTGATAAAACCTGCCCTCCTGATTGCCGTGCAGGGGATCGTCCGTGATGTCTATATCGATCACTATCTTCTTCGGCCTTTTTTTGTGGAACCTGATGAACATATCCACAAGCAGCCTGTCAATCGCCCCGAAGTCCGCCTCTATCTTCTTGTAGCGATCCATCCCCCCGGTGGTAAGCTCCATGCGGTTTACCGTGCTTTTGCCCGCAAGGGCGCAAGAAGTGCCGCAGAACATCCCCGCTATGGGATCCCCCCGGAACCTGTCGTGGTCGTTTACGTCTTCGTAACCGCAGCAGATTGCCAGCACCCGCTGGGCCACTATGGAGAATAGGGGGTGGGTGATGTAATTGGGGTTTCGATGATCGATGAAGCACTCGGCGAACCTCCTGATGACTCCAAAACGGTGTTCGGCTTCGCGAAGCAGGGCCACTCCGCCGTCGGAACTTACTTTGTCAGAGTCGAATTTAGCAATTACTCTGCGGGTTCTTTTAGAACCGGGGCTGTTCCCGGATGTTTCGAGACTTTTGAAGGGTAGAAATTCGATTTGTTTCGTGTTACACTGTGTACTCATAAGGCCGTTGTTCTCCTGTGTTTTAAGTTACTGCAATAACTGTATTATAACACATACAACGGCCTTTTTCTATACCTCCTTGTGAGAAATCCGGGCTAAAGATTAGCTTGACTGAAATGTTGCGTTTACTTTATACTTGGTCATTATAGGAATATTTGAATGCCTATCTATGAATACGATTGTCGGGATTGTAAAAAGATCGTCTCGATACTTTTTCTGACTATTTCTGAAGCCGAAAACGAGCAGGCGGTCTGTCCTGAATGCGGGCAAAGCGACCTTAAGCGCGTCCTCTCCTCGACTTCATTAATCAGAACCCGCACAGAACCCAAGAAGACAGATTCAGCGGAAGTTCCTGAAAACGACAGCAAATCGCTGGCTAAAACGATGAGAAAAGAAAGCCGCCGCTCCGGGCGGGATTACGGAGATGATTTCAGTGAAGTGGCCCACAGGCTTGAAAAAGGGGAAAAACCTGATTCCATCGAGAAATCCCTTCGTGCGCGCGTCGGTGAAAAGATGCAGGCGCATTGAATTTTACGATCTTTCGGGATGCCGTAAAAACTCAATCGTTTTATGGGTGTTTTTATAAGAATTTTCAAGATCAAGGAGGTCGTTCATGAATATAACCAGGAGAAAGCGGTTATTTGATAACCACAGTCATATCGGTCCCGTGCCGGGATTTGCCTATTACGGTTTGCCCGAAGCGGTCAAGCCCACAACCGATTACCAGACCACGGAGGAATATATAAAGGGAATGGACAAGCACAAGGTTGACAGGGCGCTTGTGATGTCAAATTACGGGTATCCAGATTCCGCCCAGCCCTTTGAACTTAACCCGCTTGTGGCGGAAAGCGCGGAAACGTCTCATGACCGGCTGCTGGGCGCGATATGGGTTTCCGCCCTGCCCAAGGACAAGGAACGAACCCAGGAAGCGCTTAAGCTCATCGGCGAGAAGGGATTGATAGCTCTTAAAACCACGTGTCTTCTAGGCGGCACTTTTGACCCGGAGCAGTGGGACACTGAATCCGCAGAACTTTGGAATATGATTCTTGACGCCGGAGCCGAGCACGATATGCCCTTTCATATTCATACGAGTCCCGGGGGAGGTTCCGATATCGATAACGCGCTTGCCCTCATAAGAGAGTACGGGAAGCGTAACAAGATTCATGTCGTTCACATGGGAGGCGGAGTCAGTGGTCATATCAAGTTCGTTCCCCGCTTTTTCGAACTGATTGAGGACGGATACCAGGTATACACCGATTCCTCATGGGCCGTGGGCTTCGGGTCCTCGTGGATACTCAAGGAAATTGAGGAAAGAGGCATAGGAGCCGACCGTTTCCTGTTCGGGTCGGATATTCCGTGGAGCGATTTTGCTTCTGAATACTGGAAAATAGAAGGCGCGGACATTTCCGAGGAATTAAAAGAGAATATCTTCTGGAATAACGCCGAGAAGCTCTACAGCAAGTTCTGGTAGGGCCAAAAACGTTTCAGAAGTATAAAACGGCGCTGAGCGAAAAGCTGGTTTCGTTCCCGTCAAGCGATATGGGAACCCTGGCTGCGGCATCCGGAAAAGTTTCCCGGTCCTCTTTTCCGTACTGCGTGTGACGTATCTCGCCCCGGATTCCTATCTTGTCTCCGATCGTCTTCTCAAGGCCTCCTCCGACCGTCCATCCGTAGAAAGTCTCGTCGTAGGAGTTGCTGCCTGAAGTTAGATCTCCGGGACCGCAAAGCTCGCGACCAGTTGAGCAGCCGTTGGAATCAACCGTTAACTCCGCGTCCATGCGGCGCAGACCGCCGAGCACGTAGACGCCCGCGCCCGGACCCACAAGCGAAATCAGAAACGGGGGACTTGCGCCGAGCATAAACGTTACCCCGTAGCTGTTTTTCCTCTCAACGCTCCACTCATCGGGCCAAGCTTCTCCGTACTGGTTTCTGTCCTCGGACTGCCCGTCTCCGGGAAGCATTCCGCTTGTCGTGCCGCCGTGGAACCGCCCGTCAATCTCGGCGCCTAAATATAGGGTGCCGCTTGGATCTAGGTTAAAGCGGTAGCCGACAAACAGTCCGCCTCCAAAACCCGTTTCGCTTGCGGAATCGCTGGTGTGATAGATCTTCCCGCTCTGCAGGAAATCGCCTGGAGCGTCGGTGCTGTCAACGGTCTTCGCGTGTTCTATGCTCGCTCGCTCAACCCCGGCCGAAGCGCCGACGTAAAAACCGCCGCTTTGGGCAACCGCATTGCCGGAAACACCGAAAATCATTCCTACAGCAAACACAAAGACCCAAAAACGCGTCTTCTGATTCTTAAGCGTTCTGCTCATGATTCTTTCTCCCGATAAGTTCTTATTTCTGAGGTTAAATCCGTACGCAGGGGAGAGCCTGAAGCTCTTTGTCCCTAATATTTATAGCTTGAAGGACATGTGTTGTAAAATGAATCGGTTAATGGCTTCGGGCGCTCTCCAGGTAGCGGTCCGGCTTGCGCTCCGCGAGGCCAACTCCGTTTGTGGGAAAAGCGGATATTACGGTTATAATCTGCCTCCGAAGGCGTCGCTTTGCCCTTTCGCAGGCTTTTTATTTCCGGGACCGGACTTATGGATACGGAAAAGATATTTTACGGAATAGACGAGGTAAAAAAGAGAAACCACCCGCGGATATTTATCCTGATAGGGGTTGTTCTCGCACTCGGCCTGGGGGTTTTTAAGTTCGGACTTTATCCCGAGCGATGGTTTTGGCAAAGCGATGATATTTCCCGCAAACTGATTGTGAGAAACACCGACTCCCGGTGGATAACAACCAAGAAAGGCTATCTTTTCTTCGTTCGCGGGGAGATCATGAACGAAAGCGACGTGCCCGTCAGCTACATAAAGCTCAGAAGCAGTTTCCAGGTATCGGGGCGGACCGTTTACGTTCAGGACTTTTATTCCGGCAACACCCTTTCCCTGCGGGACCTTAGAAACGCCGATACGGATGATCCTCTTCAAAAACTGAGCAGAAAAAGCGGGGATGACCTCTCGGTGCTTACCGGCACGGAGGCATCGGCCAATTTCAACATAAAGCCCGGCAACACCGTTTTCTTCAACACTTTTTATCTTTCCGTGAACAAGATTCTGGGCCTTAAGTACGAAATCGAGATTACAGATTTCGAAGTGATATCCGAGGGCTAGCGTAAATCTCCCACGGTTGCTGCTTCGGTGGGAGCGTTCAAGGACCGAAATTGCTTTATTAAGCCGTTTTTAGTAAACTATGTCTCCTTTATAGAAATAATCCGGTGGTTAAGTAATGAAATCTACACGAATAAAAATAAGCATAAGTCAAGACGGTTCCCTTTCCAAAGAGTCCGTCGGCACCGTTGATTTCCAGTTCCCGGTCGTTCCGAAAAAGCTTTTGAGATCCATGGGATTTGAAAAAGTAGATGACACTACTTACGTGGGTATCGTATCCGTTTTTCTGAATCTCCTGGAAAAAGAGCAGGAAATAGAGATTGAACTCGGGGTGGAGGCTTCCGACGCAAGGAAGAAAATTCTCGATCTTTTCAGAAAAGGTTTTCAAAGCATGAGCGGGAGCGCTGTTCCCGACGATAAGCAAAAAGCAAAACCCGCCCCGAAAACAAGAAAACCCAGGGCAAGGAAAGTCACCACCACAAAGAAGGCTGGCTAGCTGCTATGCAGGATTTTGTTTTTGAAGAAGCGCTTACCTTTGACGACGTAATACTATCACCAAGCTACTCGGAAGTTCTTCCCAGCGAAGTTGACGTGTCGGTGCGCCTTACCCGGCGTATAACCCTTAATATTCCCATACTGAGCGCGGCCATGGATACCGTAACGGAGTTTCGGACGTCAATCGCCATGGCGCAGGAAGGCGGCATAGGAATAATCCACAGGAACCTTTCCATCCCTGAACAGGCGGGCGAGGTTGAGAGGGTAAAAAAGTACGAAAGCGGAATGATAGTGAATCCCCTGACCGTACGTCCGGGAACCCGGGTCAGAGAAGCTCTTGAGATAATGGTTAAAAACGATATCTCGGGTCTTCCCGTCGTAAAGCCCGACAACACTCTTCACGGAATAATCACCAACAGGGACATAAGATTCGAAAAGAACATGGACCTTAAAATCGACAAGGTCATGACTCCCAGAAAAGAGCTTGTCACCGTCAAAGAAGGTACCACTCTTCTGGAAGCCAAGGAGCTTCTTCACAAGTTCAAGATAGAAAAACTTCCGGTCGTCGACGACAGCTTCAAGCTTCGTGGCCTTATAACCATGAAGGACATAGAGAAAATAGAGAAGTTCCCCAAGGCGTCTAAGGACACGATGGGAAGACTTCTCGTTGGAGCCGCGGTCGGGGTTGATAAGCACAGCCAGGAGCGGGTGGATGAGCTTGTTGCGGCGGGTTGTGACGTCATAGTGGTAGATACCGCCCACGGACATTCGAAGAGGGTGCTCGACAGCTTGGCCCGCATAAGGAAAAAGCACCCCGATATAAATCTTGTGGCAGGCAACATAGCCACATCTGAAGGGGCCGAGGATCTTATAAAAGCGGGTGCGGATTGTCTTAAGGTAGGGGTCGGTCCCGGATCGATATGCACAACGCGCGTGATAGCCGGCATAGGGGTGCCACAGATAACCGCCATAATAAAGGTCTGTTCCGTAGCGAAAAAACACGATATACCCGTAATAGCCGACGGGGGAATAAAATACTCGGGGGATATAACCAAAGCGCTTGCCGCCGGGGCGGATTCCGTCATGATAGGAAATCTGCTTGCCGGGTCTGATGAAGCTCCCGGGGAGGTCGTTCTCTACCAGGGGAGAACCTACAAGGTGTACCGTGGCATGGGTTCGATTGAAGCGATGAGGGCCGGGAGCAAAGATCGCTACGCCCAGGACGATGAGATGATGGAAGCCAAGCTTGTTCCGGAAGGAATAGAGGGAAGGGTTCCTTACAGGGGTAATATAGGGGCGATAATTTACCAGCTGGTCGGGGGGCTTCGAGCGGGAATGGGCTATACCGGTTCAGCAACCCTAAAGGAGCTTCAGGAAAAGGCGAAGTTCGTAAAGATTACCAACGCCGGGCTTCAGGAAAGTCACGTTCACGATATCGTAATTACCAAGGAATCTCCCAACTACAGGATCGGGTGATAACGGTTTTCTTATCTCGTAAAGTCAGCCTCAGAAAGAGCGGTTTACCATTCTGTATCTTTGGGACTTTACCGCAACGAGGGAGGCAACTGTAAGATGCGGGAAAAAGTTCTGGTTCTTGATTTCGGTTCCCAGTATACGCAGCTGATCGCCAGGCGTACGAGGGAACTCGGGGTCTATTCCGAGATAAAACCCTACAACACTACCGCGGACGAAATAAGGAAAGACCCACCGGGGGCGATAATACTTTCCGGAGGGCCCTCAAGCGTCTGGGAGGAAGCTTCTCCCAGAGTGGGGGAAGAAATACTGTCTTTGGGAATTCCCGTTCTGGGTATATGTTACGGGCTTCAGGTGCTGGTTTTCCAGCTCGGAGGGGAAGTCGAACGTTCTGAGAAAAGGGAGTACGGCCCGGCCGTTTTGAACGTGAGAGCAGAAGACCCGTTTTTCTCCGGTGTAGCGCAGACTTCAGGCGTCTGGATGTCTCACGGCGACAGGGTTTTGAGAGTGCCCGAGGGGTTTGCGGCGATAGCCGATACCGAGAACACGGAGTGCGCGGTAGTAAGAAACGCGGGCGGAAACATCTACGGGGTACAGTTCCACCCGGAAGTTGCGCATACGGAATTTGGAGCCAAGATACTTTCCAATTTCCTTTTCCAAGTGGCAGGTCTCAGTGGAAACTGGACGGCGGGCTCTTTCATAGAGCACTCGATACACAGGATAAGAGAAATAGTCGGGGACGGCAAAATCATATGCGGACTCTCGGGAGGAGTGGATTCCTCGGTCACAGCGGCTCTTATCAACGAAGCGGTGGGTCGCAGGCTCTACTGCATTTTCGTCGATACGGGGTGCATGAGGCTTGATGAGGCACAAGAGGTCCGAGACGCTTTTTCTGAGTTTGAGATGAATTTCATTCACGTGGATGCCTCTGAGAGGTTTCTCTCTTGTCTTGAGGGCGTTGAGGACCCCGAAACGAAAAGAAAGATTATGGGCGAGCAGTTCGTAAGGGTTTTTGAGGAAGAGGCTGAGAAGATATCCGGCGTCCGTTTCCTTGCCCAGGGAACCCTCTATCCCGACGTGATTGAGAGCGTGAGCGTCAAGGGCCCATCGGCCGTGATAAAGTCCCACCACAACGTTGGAGGACTTCCGGAAAAAATGAACCTTGAGATAGTCGAACCTCTTCGGGAACTTTTCAAAGACGAGGTGAGAAGCGTTGGCGAGAAGCTCGGGCTTCCCCCTTTTCTTATAGGACGTCACCCCTTTCCCGGTCCCGGTCTTGCGATCAGGATAATGGGAGAGGTTACGCGGGAGAGACTTTCCATACTTAGGCACGCCGACAGTGTTTTTATCGATGAGCTTAAGAAATCTGGCGCCTACGATGAGATATGGCAGGCTTTTTGTGTTTTTATCCCCGTAAAGACGGTGGGGGTAATGGGCGATGAGCGCACCTATGAAAACGTCTGCGCGCTGAGAGCCGTAAGCAGTACGGACGGAATGACCGCCGACTGGTCGAAGATATCCTATGATCTGTTAGGGAGAATTTCGGTGAGGATCATAAACGAGGTAAAGGGGATAAACCGGGTTGTGTACGATATATCCACAAAGCCTCCCGGCACCATAGAGTGGCAGTGACGTTCAGCTGACTCTTTTTTTAAATATGGCGAATTCACCCGTAATGGTGGCAAGTTCCCAGCCTTCTGTGCCAAGCGAAACGAGGGAATCTTCAAGACTTCCCCTGGCACCCTCTCTTCTCGAATCAGCTTCTTCCTTGTAGACGGCTATATCATGGTCCTGGGACCTTTTAACAAGCACGTCGGTCGAGACTACCTTGTATTCCCAGCGTTCCATTATTCTTCTTGCTCTCCTGTTTCTTCTTCGTCGTCTATTATAAGGAACGTTGCCTTGTCACTTACGTCGGGCAGGGATTTTACGTGTTTTTCGTAATCCTTAAGGGTGATGTCCCCTTCCTTTATGTATCTTTCGTAAATTCGCATATCAAAGAATTTTTCATTATCCTTCATTTTCCAGCCTCCGTGAAGGGAAGATTGTAACCACGGGCGAGTTTTTTTCAAAGACAAAAAGCTTCCGTCGGCTCTTAACTCGGCTCTTAACTTTTTCCTTGCGAGAACCAGTTCCATGTCCTAAGAAGTCCCTCACGCAAGGCTACCTGCGCACTCCATCCGAGCTTCTCCGCCGCTAGGGAACAACCAAGACTTATTCTTCTTACCTCGCCGGGGCGCTGTTTTTCATGGACAATTCTGAATTCGGTTTTCGTTACCTCACCGAGTATTCTAGCTATTTCATTTACAGAATTTTCAACCGAAGTTCCTATGTTGAAAGTTCCCTCTTCTTTTAGATTGGCGGCGAGCAGGTTTGCCCGGGAGACGTCAGAGACGTGCACGTAATCCCTTGTCTGTTCTCCGTCTCCGAATATGAGGCAGGGTTTTCCGCTGATTATGTTCTCGCAGAAAATCCCTATCACTCCGGCTTCTCCCTCGGGGTTCTGCCTTTCTCCGTAAACATTTGCGTACCTTAGGATCACGTGTCCGAAACCGTGGTTTTTCGAATGGTACCTTACGTAATTTTCCGTTGTGAGTTTCGAGATGCCGTAGGGGGAGAGGGGGAGGGCTGGAGTCGACTCGTCGGCGGGAAGGTTTTCTGGTTCTCCGTAAAGGGCTCCTCCGGTGGATGAGAAAATAAACTTTTCGGTTTTGTGTTCTGCGCAGAACCTCAGAACGTTAAGGGAACCGCCTATGTTTATTTCGGCGTCAAGAGAAGGATTTTTAACGGAATCTCTTACGTTTATCTGTGCCGCATGATGATTTACGACTTCGGGGCGGAATTGGCGAAACGCTTTTTCGAGTGCGGCTGAATCCCTTACGTCGCACTCAATGAATTCAGCTTCGGGCGGGATGTTGTCCTCAGACCCCGTCGAGAGGTTGTCGATCACGAGAACCTCGTGCCCCTCGGAAATATAGGCTTCGCATACCCAGGAGCCTATGAATCCTGCTCCGCCTGTGACGATTATTCTCACTTTTTCTCCTTCCGGATGCGGTGAAATAATAGTTTTCCCCTGAGATTTTGTCAAAGAGCGGGCACGCACGGATACTGGACGATGCATATGTCTTAGAAATTTCTCATAGCGAAAAACCTCTTCAACATAAATACTTTGCTTTCTGATATGTCTTGGTATAAGGCCGCAATATTAAATCTGGAGGATCCTGGGATTCTGTAGTGTAAAGGGTTTTGCCGGAAGCGTTTCCGTATATCCAATCAGGTGGCTGGGTGGGCGTTTAAATTGGTGCGGAGACGAAAACGGGCATGAGGTTCTTGTTTTTCTAACCTCATGCCCGTTTCTCCTTTATGCTCCGCCGTTTCGTGAGATTCCAATTATTATCGTTGCATGGGAGACAACGTGTCGTCGCCATCAAAAACATCGTAGCAACCCCTAAGAATCAGCCCGCCGCTGCCGTCATCCTGTGTAAGATATTTTTGTATGTCCATGGGAACCATATCTGCATCCGTTGTTCCATTGCAGCCCTCTGTCCCTATATCCGCTCTCGGTGCCAGCACATACGGACATATCACTATGCCATCGAACCGGGTAAGATAACCGGTCCAAAAACCAGTGAATATGTCACCGCTTGAATTGAGAAAATATGACCCAGGGGTATTATAAGTCCCATCATCATTTTGAGTTACGTAAGAGCTTACAATAGCTTTTTGCCCATCCCTGATGACCTTTGTTCCTTGATGGACGAATTTTTGACCTGGGAAAGCATCTTCGTTGTAGGTCTCCATTGCAAATTCAAGTTTGCCGCTAGACTCATCTCCCCTAAGAATCACGTCAGCATCTTCATAATTACACTCCGTCGTGCCATCCGATGTAACACTGATGTAAAACCCTCTCATCTCTCTCATATCTACCATTTCATCACCATCATCGTCCTCCCAAAACTCAAGATCACAGGATGAAAGCGCGAGCAATCCGGTAAGGCAGAACGCCACTGACAATGCAAGAATTCCGAAACTGCGTAACCCTCTGATACGGCGCCACGCGGGATTGTTATAAAATTCCTCCATCTCTTAAAACCTCCTTATATTATAATTCTGAGAATTTTGACATGATTTCCCCTCTCCCAGTATCAAAGAATCCAGTCCCCCAACTTACTTTTCAATTCAATAACAATTCTTCGTTGTTGTCAAGAATATTAGTAATCTGATTTGAAGATAATTTCAAGATGATACGAAACGATCCGTCCTAATAAAGTTTTGCCGGGTCGGGGGAAAACCCTTTTGAAGTGGAGTAGGGTTTTTAACCGCGTTTTATTTCCCATGAATTTGAGGTAAAAAGGGGTGTCAGCCTAGAGGGGAGCGCTTCGGTTTATCCGGTTTTTAAGTTATACTCCCCTCGAAACCGGTTTTTCTCCGTCAGAATAAAGATGTCTCATCGTTTCGGAGTACCTGTGGCTTTCGGTCAACAGGCCAGATCAAAATAACCGGGTTTAATTCGCTATGCTTCTCGCAATTGACGTCGGCAACACTAGCATAATGGTCGGAATATTTTCCGGAGAGGATCTCGTACACAGTTTCAGGGTCGATACTGACAGAACCAAAAGCCCTGACGATTACGGAATTATCCTCTTCGGGAAGATGAACGAGAATGATATATCTCCCTCTTCGTTTAGTGGCGCCATACTCTCCTGCGTGGTTACCGAAATGCAGGAGGGGGTGGCGAAATTGGTAGAGAAATATTTTGGTCATCCGCCCATAATCGTGGGTCCCGAGACAAGAACAGGCATGCCGATTCGGATTTATAATCCTGAAGAACTCGGGGCCGACAGGATAGCAAACGCCGTTGCTGCTTATAACAGGTTCGGCGGAAGTGTGATAGTGGTTGATCTCGGGACAGCAACTACTTTTGACTGCGTTTCCGAAAAAGGAGAATATCTGGGTGGAGCGATAGTTTCTGGGATCGAGCTTTCCTCAGTTGCGCTTTACCACGGAACATCCAAGCTTCCAAAGGTAGAACCCGAAAAGCCCGAGCAGGCAATCGGCAAAGACACCGTCGAGTGCATACAGTCGGGACTGTTCTACGGTCACGCCTCAATGATCGACGGGCTTTGCGCAAAACTCAAAGAGGAGATGGGATCTTCTCCAGAGGTCGTAATCACTGGGGGATTTGCTGACGCGGTGAGCGAGGAGTGCGCCTGTGCGACGCGGGTTGACAAGGATCTTGCTCTCCACGGCCTGAGATTGCTCTATGAACTCAACTCGCAGATACTCTGTTAGGAAAATCGTTTCGGAAACCACCTGTTTTGTTCTTTCCCTTGAACTCAAAGACGGTTATCGCCACTGGGTTTTTCCAAACGCAGAGTGGGTGGATAAAAGGCAGAAGGCTGTCGGGATTGAGCTTGAGGAAAATGACCTGTGGGCTTTTCTCTGCGGGCAGTCTTGCTCGGCAAAAACCGATTTTTCCGTTTCCGGAAGGTACGTTTCGGGATATGAAGGTCCCGCCAAACTCTCTTTTCGTCTTGACGACTCACCACTGCTTCGAGGCAATTACGTTTTGCTCTCTCCAAGCTGGGGACGTCACCTAAGAAGAAAGATGTGGCTTCTGATTCCTGCTTCGGGGAGGAAGCGCGGGCGGCAGTAACAGGCTATTTGAAGCCGAGGTCGGTGGATATTCGCGTATGGTCGGTTTTTCCCGGAGGGGGAATTCCAACCCGCTTTTCAGATTCTTCGGACTTGGGATCATAAAAAATCTCTTTTGCGTTTGCTAAAAACAGTTCTTTCCATAAAGCGTATCCTTTCCTGTTCATATGAAGACCATCTTCGGTGAACAGATCCTCTCTTATCTCTCCATTCCCATTTAGCATGTAGTCGTAGACATTGAGGTAAAAAGCGTTGGGTTCTCTTGACAGGAACTGTCTTACGAGATCGTTTGATGCCTCCATTCTGTCAAGAAAATGGAACCTTACGGGACTGGGTTTTATGGAAACGAAAGTTATTTTGGTGTGGGGATAGGATTCTCTAAAGCGGTGGTAGAAATCCACGAAAAAATTCAGTACCTGCTTTGGCAGGCAGCCGTCCCCGATATCGTTATCGCCCGCGTAGAAAACCAGGGATTTAACGTCATTCGGCTTTATCAGCCGTTCGAAATAATGCAGGCAGTAGGCGATTCTCGCCCCGCCGAAACCCAGGTTCGCGACGCTATATTCGGGAAAATCCCTTGCCATGCCCCTCCAGAGGCGAAAACTTGAGCTGCCGTAAAACACCGTTGCGTCATTCCTTTTTCCCACGTGACGTCTTTCAAGAATCCTTACGTCCTGTTCGAACAGGTTTTTATCGATTACAAGGAACTCTTTTTCGACCTGCTCAAAGGTTTTTAAGTTGATCTTGGTGGATTCCGCCCGCCTTGCAAGTCCAGCTGCCTCTTCTACGTATGTTTTGTACTCGTTTCCGTATTCCTTAACGAACTCAAAGAGCTTGTCTTTGTTCTCCTCGGGATTTTTTATATGATCGGATATTCTGAAGGGCTTTTTTATTACCAGGGAAAACACGTTCTGGTTTATTCTCTTGTCGAAGTTTGCAACCGCCACGGGAACTATATAAGGTTCAGGCTCAATTGACGCGGCCAGAAGAAAAGCGCCGAGCTTGAACGGACCGGGCGATTCCTCAGTTGTCATGCTGGTTCCCTCCGGACTTAGTACTATGTTAAATCCTTTTTTGATGTACTCCTTGGCCGTCTCGTAGAACTTTTTCCTCCACGCTTTTCTCCGTTCGGGAGTTGCTCTTGTGATGTCGGATTCGTCGGTGTAAACATTAATGTGTCCAAGCCTTTGGTAGTAGTATTCGTGTCCGTATTCTTCCGCCCTGGGGACGCGTACAACCCGGATCCCGGCTTCGCCGTACTTGGCATAAAGAACCATCGAGCTTATGAAGTGAGAATCGAGCGTAATCTGAAAATGGTTGGGGAGAGTGTTGTAGGGATGATTTAGCAGATGATTGTATATGAATATGTGCCCCGGCTTGTCAGGGAGATTCTCCCAGCCTTCGATTACGTAAGGAGTGCTCTTGAAAACGCCCATGAACTGCTTGGCCGCCATGGTTCTTATTTCGCTAGGAGAAAGCGACTTGGGCGCGGCGGTCACGGACTGATAGACGTTTTTTAGGCCCTCGAAAAAGTTATATTCCTTGTAGATCTTTCCGAGTATATCAAGACTGAGACGAGACAGTTCCCTCTCAAGACTATCGCCTTCTTTCTCCAGTCTGAACAGAAGCCGAAAAGCGTCATCAAGTGTCAGTGGGTTGTTTAGCAGATGAGGAAGTTTATGAATGGGAGAGTTTACGCTTAACTGCATGGCGTTTTGCTCGATAAGATTGCTTATGGCCAGTATTTCGCGTTCGTATCTTTGCGATATGAGTCCCGCGCGAGCGTTTCGAAGCCGGATCGATACTAGCCACAGAAGTCTTCTGGCTAGAGCTAGGGCCAGGGATGGGTCCTGATTCAGGATTTTGTGAAGATTGCGGGCGTTTATGTGATAGATAACCGAATTTCTGCTCGCAACAGCTGTAACGTCGTTTGGCCCGGCAGGGGTGGCGCCCATCCAGCCGACCAGGTATCCGGGAAGGTTAATCAGGTGAAGCGCCACGGATTCCTCGATTCCGCCCTGCGAACCGTCGGGCGAGAAGCATAGTACAGCCTTTCCGTAAGCCAGTATGTCTATTCCTTTTGAGACATCTTCCTGATTAAATATGGGTTCATTGTTCAGATAGTATTTTTTCTGTGTCGCTTTTGCCAGTTGACGCAACGTTCTGTCGGGAAAAACCTCGAAAAAAGGGGATTGTCTTAGAAGCTGAAGCGGGTTGGGCACGGATATATATTTTCCTTCCTGGGAGAAACCGCCCGTTTTTCCCGCCTCCATGTCCCAGTTGACGTTGTTGTATTCAGCAAGCTCAGCTCGAACATGCTTTAGGAGGTTTGTGCTTTTGCTGAGAACGAACAGAAGAAATTCACGTCCCAAGAGGGGTTCCTGATCGAAGAATTTTTTCAGATTCTGATGACTCCACTTTAGCAGGACGCAGGGCCTCTCGCATACAATCGTCGTGTAGTAACGTTTGGGAGAGCGAAAGCCCGACCAGCCTACGGGAGTGAATTTTTCACTGCTTTTTCCCACCGAGAATTCATCGGTTCTGTCTTCGACGCTGATTGAAAAATTCACCAGACCTTCGACAAGAAAGTAGAAAGAATGGCTTGGTTCGAACTGCTTGGTGAGAACGTAACGTTCAGGTACTTCTATCAGTTCGCCGATTTTAAGCAGGAAATCGGTTTTGTCTTTCTCGAAATTCGAAACGAACGGAAGCTCGTTGAATATCTCTCTTTTTTCCCACATAAAAATAAATCATACCTTTTTTGTCGCCATAATATACTTTGACGTCTGAAGGGAGGTAACTGCTTGTGTAGAATGAGGAATTTTTCGCAATTTCGTTAAAAATAATTTACGCTGTTTACGGAATTTACGGACCACTTTTTCCAAGGAGCTTCAAATGATAAAACATATAGTAATGTGGAAACTAAAGGATTCGCACGAAGGGATGAGCAAGGATGAATGTATAGCCAAGATCAAGCAGGACCTTGAGGGACTCAAAAGCGCCATTCCGGAGATAAAGACCATGGAGCTTGGCAAGAATTTTAATGAACTTCCCGTAACGTACGATGTCGCCCTTTATTCCGAGTTTGAATCAATGGAAGATCTCGAAATCTACCAGAAACACCCCGAGCACGTGAAAGTCGCGCAGTTCATCCGGCAGATAAGAACGGATGTGGCTCTTGCAGATTACGAGACGTAAATTTTAGTCTCTGCTCAAATAGATTTTAGGGTTAGTTTTTTGCTGATGAGGCTGTTTTTGGTTTAACCAGCAGTTTCAATCCGAAAATCCGTGGACAGCAGTTGCCAGTGTTCTTTAAGCTGTTTTTTGTGAGCGTGGTCCGCAGGCAGGTCGTCAAGAAATTTTGGCCAGAAAGCACGCGCTTTATCCAGCGTGTCGTCAAGTTGCGGCTTAATAGCTTTCCATGGAATACCGGCTTTATTTGCCCAGGCTTTAAAATGACTGAATGTGCTTTTATACCAGTCTTTGTTCCTGTCTAAATTTAATGCGTATTCCCTCTCGTCACCTATATAAACGCGAGTGATCACGAGATCGTAGGCGGGGGAAAGTTCCGGTGTGAGCGTGTCAGGATAGATCAGAGACCAGTTTTTTAAGTGAGCGTCACCATTGGCCAATAAAATATTAACCAGCAATCGTCGGGCGAATTGCTGGGCGTTTTTGAGGCTGTCGCCGGTGTACTGATAAATGATCTTGCCTATCTGCTCATAGTTTGGACCATCATACTTTTGCTGCGGGTACTTCGCCAGAACTTGGGCGAAGTCCTCTGTGTGAATGCGTTTCTCACCTGCGCGGTCAAATCGCCTTATGGCAAATGCGAATTTTTCCTCAGGCAGGTTGATGGCGGGAAGTTTATCTAGGGCATTCATTTCAACCAGCCGGATATTCGGTATATCAACGCCCGCTGTCTGTGCAAGTCGCATGGCGGTGAACTCGTTTAAGGGAACAAGTTTGTGTCTGGTGGACGGGGTCTTGATAATCCAGTCCCCAAGATTTCCTGATTCAGCAATTCGATAGCGTCCATCCTGTTCTCTCATCGAGAATTTCATTTGTACGCCGGCCAGAGAAAAATGTTTTGCACCACTCCGTATGTCGGCTTTGATAGCTTTTGCTCTGGTTGCCAATGCGTAGCCAGGAACGTCATCGGGTTCTGCGACAGTGACGATCAGAGCCCCGGGCAAATCCTCTCCAAGACGGGCTAGCAACTCGAATTCGTTGTCAATATGGATTTTTAGACTTTGCGCCAGCAACTCTCTCAATACTCCCTCGGGCAACAGATTGGAGAGCACCGGATGCAGCCTCTGTCTCTTTGACCAAGGCTTTGCAAGCAGGTTTTTTACGTTAGGAAAATCCGGATGCGTTGTCAGAGTAAAGGTCGGCCGCGAACTGCTTCCTGTAAACTCAGGCGTGAACGTAAGGACGTTTCGGCCATCTTTGTAGCCCGTCAGGTATCCGACTTTCATGCCGTGCAGGGTGAGTTCTAAAACATTGACTTCTTCTGCGCCGCTCACGATTATTCCTCCAGCAGCCCTTTCCAAGGGTTATCAGAAATCGTTTCGTTTTCCACTGCAAGGCTGAAATCAAATTCAGCGCCTGAACCTATATGGGTTTTTCCTTCCAGTATGTCGCGAACCAAGCGCAGTTTTTCCTGCGGAATAAGTACAACTTCCATCCTAAGCCCCTTGGCAACAAGCTCAAGAGTGTCTAAGCGTGGGTTTCCTCTGGATTCCAGCCGCTGGTACTGCTGTCTTGACATGCCGACGCGCAACATCATATCTTTTTGCTTTAGGGCGAGTTCTTTTCGGCGGCTTTTAATCTGATCACGTATTTTGCTCATTTCAGTCTTTTCTCCAAGTCAATACTGTAAACAAATAAGATGCTCTTAAAAATTATAACAATATATTAGCTTCTTTTTGGTTAATTGCAATAGGTAAGTTGTTTTTATCTCTAAAAGAATCATATATGTTGTATTTCTGCTTGAAAAGCAACTCTGCCAGTCAAAAGTTGCGCATATCTTTCTTTTAGAGAGACATACGGTGCTCTGAATAAAAATCTTGAGATGTTTAGTAGAGAAGACTCGGAAAGTATTAATCTATTTTGGATATAAGGATATTTACTTTACTAAAACGGCCTTAAGAGACTCTGCGTCTTGCAGTCGAATAAGGCGATATGTCAAGCGTGGATATCCTGCTATCTGCGTACATGTGGTAACCGAGCGTAGCTATCATGGCCGCGTTATCGGTGCAAAGGGTGGGCGATGGCATGAAAACGTTTATCCCCTCGCTTCTGATTCTCTCTTCGCTGAGCTGCCTTAGCCTTGAATTGCATGCTACCCCGCCTGCTAAAACGACGCTTCCCACTCCGTTTTTCCTCGCGGCGTTGAGCGTTTTGTCAACAAGGGTTTCAACTATGGCTTCCTGAAACCCAGCGCACACGTCAAAGAGATTCTCTTCGCTCTCAACAGGATTTTTCTTTATGTGGTTTAAGAGAGCGGTTTTAAGCCCGCTGAAACTGAAATCAAAAGACTCATTGTTAAAGGGCCTTGGAAAACTGATTGCGTCGGGATTGCCGTTTTTTGAGAGCCTGTCTATTTCGACTCCTCCTGGATATCCTAGCCCAAGCGCCTTTGCTCCCTTGTCAAAAGCCTCTCCTGCGGCGTCGTCTCTTGTGCTTCCGAGCAGTTCGAAGTCCAGAAATCCCCTTACCATGTAGAGGTTCGTGTGTCCTCCGGAAACTATGAGGGCAACAAAAGGAAAATCAATTTCGTTTTCAAGATGCGCTACGGCTATGTGCGCTTCCAGGTGGTTTACTCCCACAAGGGGTTTTCCGTGGGAAAACGCAAGCGCCTTGGCAGTTGAGATTCCGACCATAAGGGAGCCTATGAGCCCCGGTCCCTGGGTTACCGCTATGGCGTCCACTTCCCCGGCGGAAGTTTCCGCGGTCCCGAGAGCCTGATCGATTACCTGCAGGATTATTTCCGTGTGCATGCGTGACGCTATTTCCGGTACGACTCCACCGAAAGAGTTATGAACGTCAATCTGCGAGGAGACCACGTTTGAGAGCATCTGGTTTCCGTCTTTGACCACCGCCGCGGAAGTTTCATCGCATGATGTTTCAATACCAAGAATAAGAGAAGACATGAACCGGACCTCTTGTTTGCGAAAAATGAATAATAACTTTACCCGAGCGCTCGATTTAGTGAACCGCGCGGCAAGGAAGAGTTTTCGGTCTTGTTGTGTTTCCGTGCGAACATATTCCGTTTGACATTCGCCGGGTCTATGAGTGTTTTTATACTAGGGAAGTTATGACGCACAAGCTTTTCAAACTACTGATTCCAGTGCTTTTATGTCTTCTTTCGTCCGGCTGTGGCGGCGGGGACGAAATCGTTCTGAACATGTCTTTAGAAGATCCTGCCGGCCCTATGCCTGTGGAAGTTCTTTCGGAACCACCACCGCCACCGCCGCCGCCACCACCGCCGCCGCCACCGCCGCCACCGCCGCCACCACCGCCACCACCTCCTCCACCACCGCCACCACCGCCACCACCACCGCCACCACCGCCACCACCACCACCACCGCCGCCACCACCACCACCACCGCCGCCACCACCACCGGATTGCCCTTCGCTTGTGCTCGATCCGAAAACACTTACGGACCCGATATCCCAGCAGTCATATGAGATATCTATTCCCGAAGGGTTTTCCATCTCATTTTATTCAAATCAGATTTCTGGCGCTCGTTCACTTGCTCTAGGAACTAATGGCACTTTGTTTGTCGGTACGAGAAGTCTCGGAACCGTATACGCCCTCAGCGATACAGACGGCGATAATTACGCCGAGACCGTCCGGGTAATCGCGGACAATCTTAATGTTCCAAACGGCGTGGCATTTCGGGACGGAGATCTTTATGTCGCCGAACGCAACAGGATTGTTCGCTATGACGAAATCGAGAGCAGGCTTTCGTCCCCTCCTGCCCCCGCGGTCGTAATTGACATGCTTCCGGGAGGTGCTTCGCATTGGTGGAAGTTCCTGCGGTTCGGACCGGACGGAAAGCTCTACGTTCCTGTCGGAGCGCCGTGCAATGTCTGCAAAGAAAGTGACGAACGGTACGCTGCGATCCTGAGAATGAGCCCCGACGGATCAAGTCTTGAGGTTTTCGCGCACGGAGTGCGAAACACCGTGGGGTTTGACTGGCATCCGGGGTCGGGTGAACTCTGGTTTACCGATAACGGAAGAGACAACATCAGTAACGACCAGCGAATTACTGATAACAGCCCTCCGGACGAACTTAACCGCGCTGGCAGTGCCGGACTTCATTTCGGTTTTCCGTATTGCCATGGAACGGATGTTTCAGATCCAGGCTTCGGTTCAATGCGCGCCTGCAGCGAATTTACTCCTCCCGAACTGGAACTTTCCGCCCATGTCGCGGCTTTAGGGATGCGGTTTTACACGGGTTCAATGTTTCCCGCGCCTTACAAAAACAGCATTTTCATTGCCGAGCATGGTTCGTGGAACAGGAGCACACCCATAGGATACAGGGTAACATTGGCGTGTCCCAAGCCGGGGAAAGAGGTTTCCTACCAAGTGTTTGCGCAAGGATGGCTTAAAAGCGACGGAACCGCGTGGGGAAGGCCCGTTGACGTTCTCGTCGCCCCCGATGGGGCGTTGCTTGTGTCCGATGACCGCAAGGGTGCTATTTACAGGATTTCCCGCTGACATTGCCGCTGCATCGCTGGAGCATTTTGTTATCTGGATTATTTGTAAAGGGGCTTATAATCCCCTAAACTAATAATGTCCGAAGTGTTTTTGCCAAGGGGCCTTTACTCATGAGTTCTTCTCGAAAAAAAGAGAAAATACCCACCGAATCCGCAATAACGAGAGATTCTTTTCCGAACTCAAAGAAGATATACGTTGACGGAAAACTCCACGACATAAAGGTGGCCATGAGGGAGGTGGAGACCGATGATTTTCTCTCGGATGCCCCCGGCGCGGACAAGTTCAGGATAACCCTTTACGACACAAGCGGTCCCTATACCGACCCCGATGTCGATATCGACGTTCACAAGGGTCTTCCGCCGCTTCGTGAAAAGTGGATAAAGGGAAGGGGAGACGTTTCGGAACTGTCCGATTTCTCCTCGGAATTCGCCAGAAGAAGACTTGAAAGAGCAAACGGGATAACTTTCGGGAACATAAGAAAACCACTTTGCGCCGCTCCCTCTCGAAACGTAACCCAGATGCACTACGCGAAAAATGGGATCATAACGCCCGAGATGGAATACATCGCCATCAGGGAAAACCAGAGAATCGATGAGCTAGGAGAGGTCTACGGGCAGCTTGGGGCTTACCACGAGGGAGTCGATTTCGATGCCCGTATCCAGACCGGACACATAACCCCCGAGTTCGTGAGGGAAGAAGTTGCCGCGGGACGCGCCATAATTCCGAACAACATAAACCACCCTGAGAGCGAGCCCATGATAATTGGGCGGAACTTCCTCGTGAAAATAAACGCGAATATCGGAAACTCCGCCGTTACTTCAAGCATTGAGGAAGAAGTCGAAAAAGCGGTATGGGCGTGCAGGTGGGGAGCAGATACCATAATGGATCTATCGACCGGAGACAACATTCACGAAACCAGGGAGTGGATAATAAGGAATTGCCCGGTTCCCGTTGGAACCGTTCCCATATACCAGGCACTTGAAAAGGTTAATGGAAAGCCGGAGGAGCTTACTTGGGGGATTTACAGAGATACCCTTATAGAGCAGGCGGAGCAGGGGGTCGACTACTTCACGATACACGCGGGAGTGCTCCTTCGTTACATTCCGCTTACCGCCAACAGGGCTACTGGGATAGTCTCAAGGGGCGGGTCAATAATGGCGAAGTGGTGTCTTGCGCATCACAAGGAAAGTTTTCTCTACACGGAATTTGAAGAGATCTGCGAGATAATGAAGGTTTACGACATAGCGTTTTCTCTGGGTGACGGCCTCCGGCCGGGTTCGATAGCGGACGCAAACGACGCGGCGCAGTTTGCCGAACTCGATACCCTTGGGGAGTTAACGCAGATAGCCTGGAAGCATGATGTTCAGGTCATGATAGAAGGTCCGGGGCACATCCCGATGCATATGATACGGGAAAACGTGACCAAGCAGCTTGAGATATGCGGAGAAGCTCCTTTTTATACTCTGGGTCCCCTTACGACCGATATAGCGCCCGGTTATGACCACATAACTTCCGCCATAGGGGCGGCGATGATAGGTTGGTACGGAACCGCGATGCTTTGTTACGTTACCCCGAAGGAGCATCTCGGTCTTCCCAACAAAAAGGATGTAAAGGACGGAGTTATAACCTACAAGATCGCCGCGCACGCGGCGAATCTCGCGAAGGGTCATCCTACCGCGCAGCTTCGCGACAATGTGCTCAGCAAGGCGAGGTTTGAATTCCGGTGGAATGATCAGTTCAATCTTTCTCTTGACCCGGATACCGCCCGTGGTTTTCATGACGAGACTCTCCCCGCCGAAGGAGCGAAGGTTGCGCATTTCTGCTCCATGTGCGGTCCGAAATTCTGCTCAATGAAAATCACTCAGGACATAAGAGATTACGCAAGAGAGCAGGGCCTTTCGGAGATGGACGCCGTTCAAAAGGGGCTTGATTCCAAGGCGAGGGAATTTGTGGAGAAGGGGAAAGAGATATATGTTGAGCGTCCGGATTAGATAATTTTTTTTTAGATTTCCTTCTGGTTTTAAGTGCCAAAATTATATATGTTCGGATTTTTCTCCTTTAACTGTACGCTGTAGTCCCTCAGGGGTAACACTTCCTGGATCAACTCGGTCCTCACGAACCTTGGGAGCTGGAGATTGGTAAGCACGCAGACGTTGACCAACAGCTTCGTAAAAACTGGAGACTAAATTTTCCAACTCATTTATAAAATTCTTTCGTTGCCCGAAACGTTTGGTCAACTGACGAATCATACAGATCTCAAATCTAACAACATGTCGGTCTTTGGTGTTCTCCCAAGCAATTTTTGAATTCTCTTTTAATTCCTTTAAAGTGTGTTGTGTGTGAGCTTTACGCCCGGGCCAATGTAGTTTTATGTGGATATCCGTTTCTGAGGATTTCTGTAGTTGTTGTAGCAACCAACGGAGACGGGAAGCAGTAGTTTTTCTGTTGCTGGGTGCCACTAGCATCATTGATGCGCTTATAGTTCGTCTCTTTATGTCTACGACTACGTCAATTGATGCAGCGGCATTCTGTACTTCCAATTTAGCAGAGAGTGTATGGTTTTTGACAAGCTTGGCGATATCTTCCTTTACGCGAGTTGCTGGATCCAATGCGTGAGAACGTGACAACTTGACTTCGACTTTCACATTAACTTGTCGGCTCAACATTAGACTAATATCCCGAACCTCTTGATGCCAAGCGGCTACAACATCTTGTATTTCTTCGCTTCTTGCTTGGAGCGGAGCACCATCTGCAACTTTTTGCACAACATCGGTCCAAGCAGGGGGCATTCGGTCAAAGCTTTTTACTCCCGTACTTGAGTGTGTAAGAAACCGTACCATCTCGGTTAAGATGAAATGCTGATCTTCATCTTCAATGCTTTTGTTGGAGATCAGCAAGTCGGCTTGCGTGATTATATACATCCATGACCAATGATAGATTCCTACCTTGGAACGTGTTTTTGTGGGTAGATTGATCGGGTGATGGTCCGGTCGCGATGTGAATTGGTTTGAGATAGTGATTACGGCATCAATATTGTGTTCTTTGGCAAGCTCCATGTAGTCAGAAATTTGCTCTTGATCCAACTTGGCGTTTCCGACCTTTGTTTCAATGAGAGCTCTCCATTCGCGCCTGCCTACTCTTAGAACAATCAGACCATCCGGCCGTTGAGTTTTTCCGTTGAATGTGACCTCAGTGTATGATTTGAGATTTGCGAGTTTTCCAATCTTCTGATTAACCGAGCCCAGCATGGATTGACCGAATTCACGAACATGGACCAAGCACGATAATAGGATTGCCGTGCTACGTCCTTCTTTTGAAGTATCCGCCAAAACTGGAAAAAGACGTGCTCTTTCACCACGCTCAAGATATTCAGGGAAATTACTCATGACTTAAATTAATAATGTACAGTACGTATGTCTTTTTTTCAAAAAGATGTGTAATGATTGGAATTATATAGGTCTAACGATCTACTCAGGATTCTAAGGAAGCATTTATGTCTGCAAAAGTATATTCACGACCGGTTTAAGAGCTTATAATGGGTTGTCATAGTTATCTCCTAATAGCACGTTCTATATTCTCAATGGTTTTTTTTAGGTCAGCGTACTGACACTCGAAAGGTTTGAGTTTTTTGAGGGAATTCAGTCGAATGCTTTTTTGTTCGGGGACTTCCCGGTTAAGTACTTCGGTGGGAAGGATGTAAAATTCCCAAGAGCGTGTGTTAAGCGTGTCAAATGGTGGTTCCTTGCTCGTAAAGACGCAGAATATGTAAAGGTCTGCCCAACGTCCAGCGGTTTTGCTGTAGCTGTACTGTTCGGTTTCTAGGGTCCATCTTCGGTGAGGGGCAATCCCAAATTGGATGACGGAGGGTTTTAGTTGTTTCCATGATTGCACGTATGCGGAGCTTTTGACTTCAATGGTGGTGCCAGATTTTGTGCAGAGATCATACTCTTTCCACTCTTCCCTTGGTTCTTTGTGGAGGCCTAGTGCCGCTGCTACGAGAAACTCTGCCAGAATCCCACGGGTGGTATTGTTCATTAACTCAGAACCTGACCATCTCCAGTAGTCAATCAACCGCAATGGATGTCTGATTCCTAGACTGCGAAACGGTTCTTGGCCGTCGAGTAGTTCGATTTTGTGTTGGGACAGTTCATCATTCATGGATACAGTATACATATAGAGGATATATACAGAGAACATAGCGCACATGTTGTTGCTGGTACTGTTAGAAAGGCAATGACGCAGATTCCCACGCGGGAAGCGGGGATTTTTCATGTTGCCTGTCAGTGCGTTATTAAGTATATATTTGCAACTTATTGCCAATCTTTTCCGTTCTATGCCCAAGCGAACAGACATAAAAACCATACTGATTATCGGCTCCGGTCCGATAGTGATAGGACAGGCCTGCGAGTTTGATTATTCGGGTACCCAGGCGTGCAAGGTACTGAAAGAAGAAGGCTACAGGGTTGTTTTGGTAAACAGCAACCCGGCCACCATAATGACCGACCCGGATTTTGCCGACAGGACTTACGTGGAACCACTCGTTCCCGAAATACTGGAAAAAATAATAGAGAAGGAAAAACCCGATGCTCTTCTGCCCACAATAGGCGGACAGACAGCTCTTAACCTTGCCGTTTCCCTTGCCGAATCAGGCGTGCTTGAACGCCACGGCGTGGAACTCATAGGCGCGAAACTCCCGGCGATAAAAAAAGCGGAAAACAGGGATCTTTTCAAAAAAGCCATAGCGGACATAGGTCTTGAGGTGCCGAGAAGCGGTATCGCACACAACATGAAAGAAGCCTGGGACGTTGTAGAAGAGATAGGGTTTCCGGTCATCATACGGCCTTCTTTTACCCTTGGAGGAACCGGTGGAAGTGTTGCCTACAACAAAGAGGAATTCGATGAGTTCGCCAAAACGGGAATCGAAAGTTCTCCGGCAAGCGAAATACTCGTAGAGGAATCCATAGTGGGATGGAAGGAATTTGAGTACGAAGTCATGCGGGACCATATGGATAACGTCGTCATAATCTGCTCGATAGAGAATTTCGACGCCATGGGTGTCCACACGGGAGACAGCATAACGGTTGCTCCCGCGCAGACCCTTACCGACAAGGAATACCAGAGGATGCGCGACGCATCCATAGCGATAATAAGGGAAATCGGCGTTGATACCGGAGGATCGAACATCCAGTTCGCCGTTAGTCCCGAAGACGGGCGGATGATGGTCATTGAGATGAATCCAAGGGTTTCGCGGAGCTCCGCGCTTGCTTCAAAGGCAACCGGGTTTCCGATTGCCAAGATAGCCGCGAAGCTCGCGGTCGGCTATTCGCTCGATGAGATCTCAAACGATATAACGAAATACACTCCCGCGTCTTTTGAACCGACGATAGATTACGTGGTGGTGAAAATACCTAGGTTCGCGTTTGAGAAATTTCCGAAGACAACCCAGGCTCTCACTACTCAGATGAAATCCGTGGGAGAAGTAATGTCCATCGCAAGGACTTTCAAGGAATCCCTGCACAAGGCAATAAGGTCTCTTGAGATAGATTCTTACGGTCTTGAGAAGATGTCGGATGATCCGGAAGTGGTTAGGGAAGAACTGAGGGTTCCCTCCCCGCGACGGCTCTGGTACATAGCCGACGCGTTTCGTCTGGGCATGGACTTAGAGGAAATCTATTCAATCTCCCACATAGACCCCTGGTTTCTTCAGAACATCAAGCAGATTACCGATTTCGAATCGGATATTGCGGAAAACGGGCTTCACCGTGGAACCATGCTTCAGGCCAAGCGCCACGGTTTTTCCGACATTGAGATCGCAAGGATTCTTTCCAAAGAGGAAGCGGAAGTGAGGGATTTCCGTCTCCGCGAGGGAATCGAGCCTGCTTTTAAGATGGTTGATACCTGCGCCGCTGAGTTTGAAGCCTACACACCTTACCTCTATTCGACTTTCGAGAGCGAAAGCGAGGCGCTTCCCACCGACAGAAAGAAGGTGGTGATACTAGGTGGGGGCCCGAACCGCATAGGCCAGGGCATAGAGTTTGACTACTGCTGCGTGCACGCGTCTTTTGCTCTTCGGGAAGAGGGGTACGAGGCTATCATGGTTAACTGCAACCCCGAGACCGTGAGCACGGATTACGATACCTCGGACCGCCTTTATTTCGAGCCGCTTACGCTTGAAGACACGCTGGCTCTTATAAAAAGGGAAAATCCCTGGGGGGTTATAGTTCATCTGGGAGGCCAGACCCCACTTCGCCTCGCCCTCGCGCTTGAAAGTGAGGGGGTGAGAATAATAGGTACTTCCCCCGAGAGCATTGATCTTGCCGAAGACAGAGACAGGTTCAGAAAGCTTGTCTCGGACCTGGGGCTGCTTCAGCCCCAAAGCGATACCGCGAGAAGCGAGGAGCAGGCCATTGGTATAGCCCGCGAAATAGGATATCCGGTCATGGTCCGCCCATCCTATGTTCTGGGCGGTCGCGCCATGGAAATAGTCTACGATGAGGAGTCTCTCCGGACCTATATACAGCAAGCGGCGAGCGTTTCCCCGAACCACCCGATACTGATAGACAAGTTCCTCAAGGATGCAAAGGAAGTCGACGTGGACGCGGTTTGTGACGGGAGGACGGTTGTTGTGGGCGGAGTGCTTGAGCACATAGAGGAAGCAGGGGTTCATTCGGGAGACAGTGCGGCGATCCTGCCCCCGTTCTCGATAGAACCCGAAATTGTTGAGGAAATAAAATCCCAGACGAAAACACTTGCGCTCTCACTCGAGGTGAGAGGGCTTGTTAATATCCAGTTTGCCGTAAAGGACGGCGAGGTTTACATAATTGAGGTAAACCCCAGAGCTAGCCGCACAGTTCCTTTCGTGAGCAAGGCCATAGGGGTTCAGCTGGCCAAGATAGGGACCAAGGTGATGATCGGAAAATCTCTTGAAGAACTCGGGTACACAGAAGAAATCGTTCCGAAGCACTACTGCGTAAAGGAATCAGTCTTTCCTTTCGTCAAGTTTCCGGAAGTTGACACGATTTTGGGTCCGGAAATGAAATCTACAGGCGAGGTTATGGGGATTGCCCCCGACCTTGATCAGGCATTTGCCAAATCCCAGATCGCGGCTGGCAACAGTCTTCCGTCGGACGGAGTGGCTTTCATCAGCGTAAAAGACGAGGATAAGTCAACCAAAATACTTGATATAGCTCGAAGACTCAGTGATACCGGTTTTGATATAATGGCTACCGGAGGCACATCGGAATTTCTCAATAAAAATGGTATATTTTCGCGAACGGTGAAAAAGGTTAAGCAAGGTCGGCCTCACATAGTTGATCACCTTAAAAACGGTGAGGTACAGTTGGTTATAAACACTACTTTCGGGAAAAAGGAGATCGCGCAGTCCTATTCGATCAGAAGGACCGCGCTTATAAACAACGTTCCTTACTTCACGACTGTTGCCGGCGCGGTCGCCGGGGTTGGGGCGATTGAGGTTCTTGTGAGAAGCGGTCTGGAAGTAAAGGCTTTACAAAGCTACTATTAACCCGGATGCGGGAATGATGATTAAGGTGCGTAGGAGATTTTGGTGAGTACCCAAAGAGTTTTAATTACTCCCGAGGGGTGGAAAAAGCTTCGGGAAGAACTCCACAGGTTAAAGACCGTTGAGAGACAGGAAGTGATCAGACTGATAGCGCACGCGAGATCTCTAGGGGATCTTTCCGAAAACGCCGAGTATGAAACCGCCAAGCAGAAACAGTCGTTTATAGAGGGCAAGATACTGGATATAGAGGGCAGACTGGGCCGAGCGGAAGTAATCGACCCCGAGAAAGTCACTGTCCGGGACAGGGTTGTTTTCGGCCTTACGGTTACAGTGCAGGATGTCGATTCCGGGGAGATAAAAAAATACAAGCTTGTGGGAGAAGACGAATCCGAACCTGAAGAAGGCTTCATATCCGTAACCTCTCCGGTCGGCAGCGCGCTTATCGGAAAGAGAGTTGATGACGAGATACAGGTCAGGGCTCCCGGAGGAATTAAGGAATTTCTGGTTATTAATATAGAATAATGCCTTGGTATGAGTGGGTCGATTGACAATCTCAAGAAATTTATACTGTTTTCAATTGTTTTCCATATTCTTATATCTTTCGCTTGGGGGAAGATTGTCGTGCAGAAAAGCATTCCCGTATACGGCGATCACATAGAGGTTTCCCTTAAGCATTTTGAATTCAAAAAACCCGCACCCGCAAAAAAAATCGTAAAGAAAAAGAAGGTCGTCGAGAAGAAAAAAGAGAAGGTCGTAAAGAAAGTGGAAAAGCGGGATGATTCCATAGCGCTTAAGAAGGAAGAAAAACCCGCTCAAGCCGAGGAGGAACAACCAGAAGAGGCTTATGCCACCACCGCGAGACCTTCTTACGGTTTTACTCCAAGACCCGGCTACCCGGCGGTTGCCATAAGACGTGGCTACGAGGGGAGCGTGTTGCTTAATGTGCATGTGCTTCCAAACGGGAAGCCTGAGGAAGTAACCATCTTCAAATCCTCTGGTCATAAGGTTCTTGATAAGGCTGCTTTATCCGCCGTAAAAAGGTGGAAGTTCGTTCCGGCACAAAGAGGCTTCAAGGCAGTCTCAAGCTGGGTAAAGGTTCCGATAGAGTTTCGACTGGAGGGAGGCTAGGGCGTCGGCCGGGAGTTTCCGAGATTTTCTTTTGAGGTCGGAATTCTTCGTCTTTTTCATGAGAAATTATCTGGGCGTATTCGTTATATCTTTTTTGATCGTGTCGCTTGACCAGCTGACCAAGTGGCTTGTTAAGGCGCACGTGCCGTTTCTTTCGAGGATAAACGTGTTTTCCTGGTTTGATATAACGCATTTGCGAAATCCGGGAATCGCGTTTGGCATGTTAAGCAACATGTCCGAGAGTGTAAGATTTTACTTTTACATTGCTGTCTTCGTTCTGGTGCTGGTCGTGATCTTTTTCTTTCTTCGCAGACTGGACGAGGAGCAGAGAGTCTTTCGGTATGCGCTGGCTTTTGTGCTTGGGGGAGCGATTGGAAACTCCATAGACAGGTTTACCTGCGGATACGTGACCGATTTTATCGCGGTCTACTGGCCGGGAAATCCTGATCTGCTCTGGCCTCCTTTCAACGTGGCCGATTCCGCGATCACGGTTGGAGCGATCTCGCTTCTGATTTTCGGAGCCGTAGGACGGAGCAAGGAGAGGTAGATGTTTACCGGGATAGTTGAAGATGTGGGGGCGATCCGTGCGCTTGAGAAAAAAGACAAGGGTGTTCTTTTAAGAATCGGGGTTCGGAGAATTGACGCTGGGGATCTGAGCCTTGGGGAGAGCGTGGCTGTAAACGGCGTATGTCTTACGGTGGTTTCGGCAGGAGACGGGAGTTTTTCCGTTGACGCGTCCCACGAAACCCTCTCCAGGACGAATCTTTCTCGACTTCATGCGGGAAGCGGAGTAAATCTTGAGAGATCTCTTCGGGCCGGAGACAGGATGGGCGGGCATATAGTCACGGGTCACGTGGATGGAGTCGGGACCGTTCGGTCTATTACTCCGGTTGGAGAATCCCGGGTTTTTTCTTTTTTGATTCCAGCTGCGCTTGCAAAATATGTGGTTGAGAAAGGGTCAGTCGCCGTTGACGGCGCAAGTCTCACCGTTAATTCGGTAAAGGGTGAGGAGTTCTCGGTAAACATAATTCCCTACACGCTTCGGGAAACGACGTTTTCTGAGTTTCGCCGGGGCAGAGAAGTCAACATAGAGTGCGATATAATAGGCAAGTACGTTGAGAAAATGCTCTCCGGCGCAGACGCCCCCTCCGAGGGTTCTCCTGTCGGAAGAAAACTGTAGAGTGATTTGAACGAGAAACGACACATTTTCCTTGCGGGGTTTATGGGAGCGGGCAAAACTGGCGTCGGCGAGGAGCTTTCCCGAAAACTGCGAAGGGATTTTTATGATCTTGACGGTGAAGTGGAACGAGCCCAGGGACTTTCGGTAACCGAGATCTTCGAAGCAGGCGGAGAGGAGAGTTTCAGACAGAAAGAAACCGAGATGCTTGAGACTCTCTCCCGGAAAGTGTCCCCGGCCGTGATCTCAACGGGAGGCGGAGCGGTCCTGCGACAACAAAACCGCGACATAATGCATGCCTCAGGCAAGGTCTTTTATCTGAAGGCGGATATTGACACCCTTTGGAACAGGGTAAGGAGCGAGGAGGGAAGGCCTCTTCTTGACGTCAAGGACCCTCGCGCTGAGTTTCAGGAGCTTTTCATGAAAAGAAAAGATATTTATGAACGCTTGCCACATGTTGTTTCTACGGATGATATGAGTATTTCCGAAGTTGCTGATAAAATAGTTGGGATGCTGAAATGAAGCTGGAGGCTTTAATTATGAAAAAACCTGTTTTCCTGTTTTTTGCTGCCTGTTTTTTGCTTGTTGGTTCTCTTTCATGTGCGAAAGTGGACGAAGACGACGAAACCTCTGGACTGCTGTCAAGTGAAAGTACCTCGGAAGTTTTATCTTCTTCAAACTCTGCGGGAACTTTCCCCTCCCTCTCGGGTCTTGTCGAAAAACAAAAACATTCTGTTGTGAACATAAGCACCACGAGTGTCGTAAAAAGGGGAAACGTGCTCCCTGACTTCGGCGAAGGAGACGTCTTCGAGGATTTTTTCAAGAGATTTTTTCCAAACGACCGGGAGCGGGAATTCAGAAAAAAGGGCTTGGGTTCTGGATTCATAGTCACCAAAGACGGCTACATAGTTACTAACAACCATGTGATCAGCAAAGCAGAAGATATACAGGTCGTTCTCTACGACGGGTCAAGGTATACGGCCGAGATTGTCGGACAGGACGCAAAAACGGATCTCGCGGTCCTGAAGATAAAACCTGAAGAAAAGCTTAAGCCCGTTGTTTTCGGAGACTCTGGAAAACTGAGAATCGGTGACTGGGTTATGGCCATCGGAAATCCCTTCGGTCTTGGTTACACCGTCACAGTCGGAATAGTAAGCGCGAAAGGAAGATCTCTGGGTTTTGGGGCCTATGACGATTTCATTCAGACCGATGCATCATTGAACCCCGGAAACAGCGGAGGTCCGCTTTTTAACCTGGGGGGAGAGGTGGTCGGGGTTAACACCGCAATAGTGGCTAGGGGGCAAGGAATAGGTTTTTCTATCCCCGCCAGCATGGCCAAGGGGGTAATATCCCAACTCATGGAAAAAGGCAAAGTGGTGAGAGGATGGCTCGGAGTCATTATCCAGCCCATAACGCAGGAGATTGCCGAGAGCATAGGTCATGAAGGTACTGACGGGGCCCTTATATCCGATATAAGCCCGGGAAGCCCCGCGGAAAAAGCTGGTCTGCGAAGAGGAGACGTGGTAGTGGAGTTTGACGGAAACCCTATAAAGGAGTTTACCTCTTTGTCAAAACTCGTGGGGATGAAAGCTCCCGGTACTTCCTTTAAAATCACTGTTCTCCGCGATGGAAAGCGTAAGGATCTTTCCGTTGTTCTTGGTCAGATGCCGGATGATCAGACCGCTGCCGAGTCTCGGCAGGACGAGGATATTGAATTAAGTGATATTACCCCGGATATCGCTGCGCGGTTCGGTGTTGAGGACAAAGCCGGAGTGCTGGTTACCAATGTAAGCCGCGGCAGCTCCGCCTGGGAAGCGGGATTTCGTCCCGGGGACGTGATACTTGAGGTTGACAGAACTCCCGTGGCGAACCTTGGGGACTACAACAAGATCGTGAGCGCCCTGGAACCCGGGAAACAGTATCTTTTTCTTGTAAAGAAACGCAAAAACACTATTTACATCGGCTACGCTGTCAAAAAGAAACAATAGCGGCAAACATATGGGATTGTGGTAACTACTCCTCGGCCTTGGAGATGATTTCCTTTCGAAATTCCTCCGGCATCCGCACGGTTTTTCTCTCTTCGTAGTCAAAAAACACAAGCGAGGTTTTTACCCTGGCAATTTCTTTACCGCTTTTTTCGTTAATGAGCACGTAAATAAGCTCGAGGAAATGGTTGCCGTATTCACCGATTCCGATGCTTATTTTTATTACGTCCCCGTAAAACGCTTCCGAACTGTAGGTGATTCCCACATCTCCCATTATGATTCCCACTCCCTCTATGTTGCCCTCGGTATAACCATGTGTTGTCAGGAACCTTACGCGGGCTTCGTGTGCGAGTGTGAGAACTGAGTCGTGCCCGAGATGAGAGCCGTAGTTTATGTCGTCTATTCTTATCGGAATTTGCGTTGAGAAGACGAATCTGTCTGGGAGATCTATTTTTATTCTGGACATTTTTTCGGGTTTTCTCCCTGAATATATCAGTATTTTTGCGGCTAGAAAAGAATTGTTTGCTTTTTAGTTTTAAGGGGTTATAGTCATGCCTCAATAATTGTTCCATAAATTTTTCTAGGAGGCAGAATCAGATGGAAGAAAGGACAGAAAAGGAGCATGTCAGTAACCACGTTGATATTGAATCCAAGAGGTTTTTCTTTGACGTTAAGGAAAATCACAAGGGTCAGTACCTGAGGATTACGGAACTAAGCGGTGGAAGATCCAGCATAGTGGTTCCTTTTGAAGGAATAGAGCAGTTCAGGGACAAGCTGGTCGAAACAATAAAAGAATCCCTTGAGTTAGTGGGAAGCTAGATAAGTTTCCAAGCGCTTTAACCTCTCCCCCCTACATGATCGCTTTTGCTTTTATCACTCTGAGTTTTATATGATTCGGGTCGGGAAGCTTGCTTATAAACCCGACCTGAACGTTTCTAAGCCGCATTACCTGTCCAGGAGCTAGGACTTTTTTTACCTTGAAGCGGTTTGACCCGAAAGGTGTATTCGCGGATTTATAAAACTCTATTTCAAACTCTATTTTCTCGTAAGTGATGTCGCTTATGTTCTCGATAACGAGTTTGCTGAGCGTCGCGGTCGCACCGGGGATTCCGCTTCCCCATTTAAACTCCCTTATGACTATATCGTGTTTCGGGAAAGGTTCTCTGAGTTCTTCCTGAGAAAGCTCCATCCCCTTGTCTATAGCCGGCTCGGCTGAATGTGGAGCACTTTCGGTTACCTCATCATAGCCGTCTTGGGATGTATCGGAAGAGGATGCTTGCTGTTTCGGCTCGTCTTTTTTCCTAAATATTCTAACGGAGCTGATTTTCTCCTTTATCTTCTCGCCAAGACTTCCCCCGCCCGCAAGAATGTATTTGAGCTCCTTTGCTGATATCGCCTCGGCTCTGGAGATGGCGATCGATCTTTCCAGAGCATTAGGGCTCGAGAAGCCGACGTTTATTCCTGTAAAAGTTCTCTCCGCTCCGGCGGGAAGAACGTCATGTATTGTCACCGAAGACAGATGAGTGTTGGTTGGGGCGTCTCCACCCTCTTTTTCCGTTAAGAGTAATTTTATGTTTTTAAAATGGTTTTTCCCGGTGTTCTCAAGGGTGATTTCCGTTATAAAACCTTCTGTTCCGAAACTGGCACCTTCAAACTCCCAGTTTTTTATAAAAATCACGTTCTCGGCGCTTGCAAGCGAAGAACTTCCCGATACCTCCGCACCCGTTATTCTTGCCTCGGAATCTTCAAGATCCGAGTTCATAAGTCCCAAGTCCAGGTCGAAGAAGGTTTTTTCGCTTTCGGCGGGCAGTTCCTCGGGAATCGTTCCTTGAAGCGAGCCCAGAAACTTGCCGGTTCTGGTAAACAGATCAACCTTGAATTTGATGTTTTTGTAGTTTTTCTTGCCGGAGTTTAGGACGGTTATTTCCCCCAGCGTTGCGACGCGTCCCACTCCGTAAGATTTCCACGAGTAGTTTGTTACGCTGAGTTCTTCCTGCGGGTTTGCCTGTGCATAAGCGACCTCCGCCCGCGGAGAAAAAAGAAGCGGAAGAAACAAAATAGCAAGCGTGATTGTCGCAGCGTGGATTATGCTTTTCATCAGGTCTGAAAGAATACTTCTAATAATATAACGGAGAGTTTTTGTTATGGAAACTCCCGAAGGGGGGCTTTTTCTCTTGAGATATCTCTAAAAAAAGTTATAAATCTAAAATCCACCAATCGGTAGCCGAGGGTTTTTTCGGCGTGCGATTCGCCGTAAGGCATAAAAGCGGCAGGTTTTCTCAATGGCAATTTATATATTACTCAGCAGACTTACTCCCGAGGGCAGAAAAACTGTGAAGGAAAGACCCGGGAGAATAAAGGAAGTCGACAGGGAGCTTGAGGATATAGGCGTCAGGGTTATCGAGCAGTATGCAACTTTGGGCAGATACGATTTTGTAAACATAGTGGAGGCGCCCGATAACGAGACCATAGGAAAGGTATCGGTTGACCTTTGCTCAAGGGGCACGCTCGAGCTGATTACTCTTCCGGCGGTTTCGGTCGAATCTCTGGTGAAGTCCCTTAACAGGGCCAGGACGCAAAAAACTCCTCCCCAGCGGGCACGGAAGGATAAAGATGTTTAAGAAATATTTCGGCGTGGTGGAAGAACAGTCGCAGGACGTTTTCGGGACGCATGCGAAAAAAACGCTCTCGGCTTTTTCGTTTTTCTCAGTTGCCGCAGTCATTTTACCCCTTGCTCTACTCATTCTGTTTATTCTGCTAAAGCTTTTCTAAAGTATTAATGGCAAAAATCAGAACACTTCCGGATGTCCTTGTCTCTAAAATAGCTGCCGGAGAAATAGTCGAGAGACCGGCTTCTGTAGTAAAAGAACTTGTTGAAAACTCAATTGACGCCGCAGCGACCAGAGTATCCATACATCTTGAGGCTGGAGGCAAGAAACTTATAAGGGTGGTTGATAACGGCCACGGGATGTCCCGTGACGATGCCCTTATGAGTATTGAACGCCACGCCACGAGCAAAATAAGGGATATCGATGATCTTTTCTCGATAGGGACCCTTGGTTTTCGCGGCGAGGCGCTTCCAAGCATAGCCAGTGTTTCGAGGTTCAGAATAATAACTGCCGCCGAGGGCTCGAAGTCCGGTACCGAAATCTATGTTGAAGGCGGAGTCATGAGGAAAGTGAAGGAGACGGCGTCTCCCGTGGGTTCGTCCGTTGAGGTTAAGAACCTTTTTTTCAACACGCCGCCGCGGCTTAAGTTTCTGAAAAAGCCGGAAACCGAACTTGGGAGAATTCTTGAGGTTATCCAGCGCGAGGCCCTTTCAAAGCCCGAGGTGTCTTTTGAAATTTTTTCAGACGGGAAGAATATCCATCGCTATGGCGGAAGCGAATCGCTTGAGCAGCGCGTAGCGCAGATAATTCCTGGCACATCCCTTTACGAGATAGACTTTGAAGACGAAACGCTTGCACTCCACGGTTTCTTAGGGAGTCCCCTAGACCCCCGCTCCTCCATGCGTAGGCTCTTTGCTTACGTGAACGCAAGACCCGTAAGGGACCGTTTTATAAACAGGATTATAATGGACTGCTACGGAAGGACGCTTGAAAAGGGGAAGTATCCCCAGGGGGCGGTCTTCATTGAAAGGGACCCCGCATTGGTGGACGTTAATGTACACCCGACCAAAAGCGAGGTGATGTTTGAGGGCCAGTACGAAGTTGGCCAGAGCATTCGCCGCGCGATAGGCGGCATGCTTGCCGATGCTCCTTGGATGAAGGGCTACAGGGAAAGAACTCAGAAGGCCCTTGAAGATTTCTACGAGCGGCGAAAAGACCCTGGATTTTCTCCCAAGAAGGATTACTCCGCCGCAACACACTCGACTAAAACATCTTCCGCGCAAGCCGCGTACAAGCCCGAATTGACGTCTCACCGTTCCCACCAAGGCGCTTCCGCTGTCTTCGAAAACCCCCCTCAGGTTGCAAAAGAGGACATGTTTTCCGATGGCTTTTACTCAAGCCTCAGGTTTCTCGGACAAGTCGGAAAACTCTATCTAGTATGCGAGAGTCCAGACGGGCTCATTCTTGTTGACCAGCATGCGGCCCATGAGCGGGTTAACTTCGAGAGAATAAAAAAGTCTTATCTCGAAGAAACTTCTTCCTGTTCCCAAGAGCTTCTCATTCCTGAAGTTGTCGAACTTACGATTCGGGAAATCAATACAGCACGACAGTTTGCAGACGAGATGAAGAAGCTCGGCTTTAGTTTTGAAATTTTCGGAGAAAATGCGGTGAGGGTGAAATCCGTTCCGGGATTTTTAAGGGATTCTGATTACGCCCGGGTTTTTACTGATCTGTTTGATGAGCTTGATGGTTTTGGCGACCCCAAGAGTTTGGGGGAGCATCTTGACACCGTGTGTGCCACGATAGCATGCCACAGTTCGATAACTGCAAATCGGACACTCTCAGAACAGGAGGCGCGGACTCTTTTCGCGGATATGGACGCTTCGGAAAATCCGCACGCCTGTCCTCATGGCCGGCCGGTTGCGACCCGGATATCGTACAATATGCTTGAGAAGATGTTTAAAAGAACCTGATCCGTAAGGTTGATACATGGCGATCGTAAGCGAGAATTTCCAAGAAAAAATTACTTTTTGCAAACTCATAAAGGAGGATCAAATCCGAAATGGCTGTCGTTGACACTAGTCGTTTTCACAAGGGCATGAAGATCGAGACTGAAGGGGCGATCTGGGAGATAGTCGAGTACAAGCATTCGAAGATGGCGCAGAGAAGCCCGATAGTTACCGCGAGGCTTAAGAATATCGCCACGGGAGCCGTGCGGGAAATGAAATTCCGAGCTGGAGACACGTTTAACGTCCCCGATATCCAGAAAAGGACGATGCAGTATCTGTACAGGGACGATACGATGTTTTACTTCATGGATTCCGAGACTTTTGACCAGTTTCCTTTCAGTGCTGACATAATAGGGGATACGGCGAAGTTTCTTAGAGAACAGCAGGAAGTCGTCGTTCAGATGCACGAAGGAGAGTTCATAGGAGTAGAACTTCCCACTGCCGTTGTTTTCGAGGTTGCGCACACCGAGCCCGGAGTAAAGGGAGATACGGTCTCAGGCACTACAAAACCGGCAACCATAGAAACCGGAGCAGTGGTGGCTGTCCCTCTTTTTATTAATATCGGGGACATGATAAAAGTCGATACCAGGAACGGAAATTATCTCGAAAGGGCGAAATCCTGAGCGAAGACCGCCGAATCATTAACCACGGCCTATTTTTCGAAAGGATCCTCCAGTTCCGGGTGCCAGAGTTTGAAGTGTTCCTTGTGCATTTGGTGGTATGAATCTTTCTGGAAATACTTGTCGTAGAATTCAAGATCGAGGTGGTGGGCCTGAAATACCAGCCGCACGAACATCGGGTCCAGAAAAGCCGGGAATCTGCCGTAGTTCTCATAAACGTAAGTGCAAAAATCCTTTACTATCTGTATCCTGATTTCGGAAGGATGGTATTCATCCCGCAGAATCGAGGCGGGGTCTCTGTATGGAAACGGATTGTCCTCTTTCCAGAACTCTCCCCTGACCTCTAGGAATCTGTCGACCGCTTCGCCCATGTCTGCTACGTAGGGAGGGCAGAGGGACTCGAAAACTCCGTCTCTTCCGACGGGATAGGGTGGATTGGTGCTCCTAAGACTTTCCTCCGGCTGGACGAACCGAAACCCGAGTCCCTTGTGGGAAGGGTCAACCCCGAGTGTGTAATGAGGCAGCAGTCCCGTAAATGTCCAGCCTCCGAGACCCAGAGCCTGAAGCGCAAGATTCATGTTCTGGCTTATGAAGGCCTGCTCTACGTTAAGGGTGGTCAGTACCCTTAATTCCAAGTCAAACAAGGAAAGCCTGACATCGTTTCTGATGTAGCCTTTTTCTATCCACTTATCAAGACCGCACGACCTTCCCCCGTTGAGTTCGTCAATAATGTTAAAACCGTATTTAGCTCCGAAGTATATGAACAGAAGCACCATGTACTCAACGGTGGTGTTAGTCACGGGAATAAAGAAAGTTGTTCCCGGTTTGTTGGTGTTCCAGGCGTTAAAGTCGAAAAGACCAGGTTCTCCCTTTGGAAGGTCTGCTCTTTGGTTCTCAAGGGTAATTCTGCTTGCCCTGAAAAGCTCAAGTATTTTTTTAAGCTGTTTTTCCCTGTCTAATGACATAAAGATGGAGGTATCGGGGGGCATCAGGTCAAAAAGCCGTACCATGTAGACTCCTTCGTCGTTTGTGTAGAAAAGCTCGGTCGAATGGGAGTTGCAGGAGCACGGCCAGCTTCTCCCAGTCCACTGGAAAAGCCATGATATGCCGGTTCTTGGAAGGTCTCCCAGGGAAAGGCCCGTGGTTCCCGTGCCCGCCCAGATTAAAAAAGCCTCTTCAAGTTCGGAAAGAGGAACCGGGTCGTGAGCGGAGCTGTAAGCCAGATTCCCCTCGGGAATTTCCATGCCGAGGCCGAAGCGTCGCGACCTTCTTGAGAATATGGAGTCCAGCAGACTGAAGTTTATGGCTTGTTCAAAGCCTTGAGGGATTTTCATTTTTCCGCTCTTTTAGGCGGTCTTGCGAGAAACGGCCCGATTCCGGTCAGTTGCTAAGGTTTTTGCATTCCTCGCAGATTCCGCTGAAAAGCACCGAGTATCCGAGAATTTTGTAATTGTCTATTTGCGGGTCAAGTTTCGAATAAGCTATCGAATCGTCGTATAGATCCTCTATCTTTTTGCATTTCACGCATACGACGTGATGATGAGGTTCCATGTTGGCATCATACCTGGCGGCGTGATACAGGGTGTTCACTACGGATATAAGTTCCATTTTTTCAAATGTTTCAAGCGTCCTGTACACGGTGGTGAGAGATATGTTCGGATAGTAGTCCTTTATGTTCTTGTAGATCATTTCGGTGCTTGGGTGCTGCATGCTTCCCACAAGCTCCCTGTATATCGCTATTCTCTGGGGAGTTACCTTAAGCCCCAGTTCTTTGCTTCTTTTTATGAATTGCGATATCTTGTTTTCGGTTCTGAGTTCAGAATTCTTCATGATCCGTCCCTTGAAGGGAATTAAAACAGGCCAACTTCAGTGTACCTTAAAAGTGTTTAAGCCTCAAAACACGCGCCATGGAAAAAACTGAGATCGAGTTTATGAAGGAAAACAGGGTCGTGGCCGTTATAAGGTCCGCCAGTTACGAAAAATCTCTTGAGTTTGCAAGGGCATGCGTTGACGGCGGGATAAAAATCATAGAAATCATATCAATCTCTCCCGGTTCTGAAAGACTTCTTCGAGAGCTTGCCCCTGAGGACGGAATATGCGTCGGGGCAGGTACGGTTCTTGACCGCAGCTCTGCCGAGCGGATGTGCGATTGCGGGGCCCGTTTCATAGTTTCTCCGCACACAGACCCCGCGATAATCGAGTATTGCCGGAAAAACGGCATCACGGTCATCTCCGGGGCGTTTACATCCTCCGAGATGGTTAACGCCCGCAGCATCGGAGCTGACTTCGTAAAGATATTTCCCGCTTCGAGTTTCGGCCCGGGCTACGTGAAGGCTATAAAGGAGCCTCTCGGATTCATGGATATTCTGGTCACCGGAGGAATTACCACAGACAACATCGGGGATTATCTTTTGGCGGGAGCTGCGCTTGCCGGAGTGTCTACCGCTCTTTTGAGCGAGGGAGATGACTATCAGTCCATAAAACGAAGAGCTGAGGAATTTTCCGAATTTTCCACGTGAAAATGAACACGAATCCGCAGTCAAGGGAGTTTTATCTTGATTCAATAGACGAGGTGTTCGCCGAGATCTTTTTTCTTTTCGGCGGCTGTTTTGACGTCCGGATGGAAATTGCTTCAGGGACCTCGCTTGTAAACGCTTTTTTCTCGCCCCGCAGTCTGACAGTTGATTCGGAGAGGGCGATTGACTTTGAACTCTGCGCCTTCGAGTGTTCGGGCGTCGCCGCAACAGATCTCAAGGAGTATCTTGGGACCCCGGTGCATACAAGCAGCGCACTTGAATTCTTCGACTATCTCTTTTCCCAAAGCTCAGAAGTTATATGCGGCGTGGATTTTGCGGGAAACAGCTGGATAGTAGCCGTTAATAATTAAAAACGGTCATTATTCCGGCCGTTATGTTTTTGTGGAGTGTGTGGGTGAGGACGGAAGAACCTCTTTTTGAGGTGTAGGGGGAATGACTCTAAAACCTTTCCAGAATTTCGTAATAGGTATTTCTCTGCGCTGGGATAAACCCTGCACTTTTTATCATATGAACGAGTTCGTCAACAGTTGAGCGAATCTTGTTCTCGGCGCACCCCAGGACGTTTTCGTCGTAAAGAGTTCCGCCGAGGTCGCTTGCGCCATAGTGCATGGACATTGAACCCATTTTCTTTCCTTGGGTAAACCAAGAGCCTTGGACATGCTTGAAGTTATCCAAGAATATCCTGCATACCGAGAGAACCCTTAGATATCTCTCCCCGCCGATCTCATCCTTTATTCTTTTCTCGAGAAGGGTGTTTTTGGGCTTAAACGTCCACGGAATGAACGCCAAGAACTTCCCCGTCTCATCCTGAAGCTCTCTTATTCTAGAGAGGTGCTCTATTATGTCTTCGTCTTGCTCAAAATGGCCGAACATCATGGTTGCGGTTGTCTTAAAGCCTGTCTGGTGAGCTTCCCTGGTGATTCTCATCCATACGTCGGCGTCTATCTTGAGGGGGCTTATAGCTCTTCTCGTCCTGTTGGACAATACCTCGGCGCCGCCTCCCGGTATTGTTCTTAGCCCCGCTTCCCAAAGGCTTTGCAGCACATCTCTGGTATCAAGATTCTCATACTTGGCAATAGCGGCTATCTCCGGGGCGGAGAAGGCGTGGAGATGAAGATCCGGTATCTCCTTTCTGGCCCTTTTTACGATTTCAATATAGTAGTCAAGCTTAAGTTCCGGGTTGTGACCTCCCTGCAAAAGGACGGTAGTGGCGCCGTTGTGATACGAGGTGCGCATTATTTCGATTACTTTGTCGACGCTCAGCGTGTAGGCATCATAGGCATCCGGCGGTCTCCAGAAAGCGCAGAAAAGGCACTCCGTGTCGCAGACGTTTGTGTAGTTTGGGTTTGTGTCCGCGACGAAGGTCACTATGTTTTCCGGATTAAACCTTTTCCTTACAATATCGGCCAGGGAGCCGAGTTGAAGCAGGTCGGCTTTCCCAAGAAGCAAGGTTGCTTCATCGGTCGATATCCGCTTACCCTCAAAAACCTTCCCGTAGATATTTTCAAGCGAACCCATAGCGAAACTAATAAATCTAATAGCAACCACAAAGTCAATTCTGCGTGCAGTGTTCCTGAAACCACCTTCAAAACGGGTGTGAGCAGAAGGTTTCCCGCAGTTGAGAAAAAGCGTATAGTTAGGCGTAGTGTTTGGCACCTTCGAGTTGGTGACGTGATTTGTTTAAGAGCCCATGGTTAGAATCTCAGTCATTGCTGCTTTGTGGATGCTGGTGACGGCATGCTTCGCGGGGTCTCCGGTACCGTTCCCATCTGCGGTTGTCCCCGCGGATCCGTGTAACGGTGAGGCGCCGGTTGTCACTCGCGGAAGTCTCGAACGGACCAGCGAGACTGATCCTGTAATTCTGGCCCGTCGCGTCATCATTCGGTCCTATAACGAAACGGAGTCAGGAATCCCGGATTTTCCCGGATACAGTCTGATCGACGACATAGCGCGGGTCTTGGGGCTGATACGTGCTGTCTCCCCGGAAATGGTCGAGGTGAGTGCACGTCCAAAATGGGAACCCGGGACACTAATTCTGGGTCTGGAACCGTCTCTGTTTGAAGCTGTGTCCGTCGGTCTGCCCGAAGAGGGAATCTCCGGTCCTTTTTGTACCGGGCACCCGGAATTTGACGCTCTTAATGCGGCGGTCGGCCTTCGAGGCGTGGAAATTCTTCCTTTTGAATATGCGCCCGCCATCGTGATCAGGTTTCACCCGCGCGAGCGCATCCATTCCGCGGCCATATCATATCATGGGATAGAAGGAATCATCTACGCCAGCCCTGAATTCGTATTGGGAGATGGTTCCGATATTGAAGTGCTGTGGTCGGACGGGAAATGGTATGTGGTGCTTCGCAAGGCATGGGGCGATTGTCCGTCCGGCTGTATTTTTTCAGAGATCCAATTCTTTGTCGAGCACGAAGGTGAAATCGAACGAATTGATCCGGAGCGCGCAGCGGAAATCGGGAAGTTTGCCCGAATCCTTGCGGAGCGCGGCTGGATGCAGCGGCCCGAAGAGCGATAGCCATTGTCCAGTATTTTTTATCATTAACACTTAGGATAATTTGTTGCCAAAGAAGTTGCTTTCCCTGAATACTTTCACGGTCCAAGTTGATTTATCAGCAAAAGCTGTTTGTTGACATAACAGTCGGTTCCGCCAGAGAACCCGTGGAACTGAACCGGGTTGCGATGATAGTTACAAGAAAACAGCCGCGGACTCTCCCGGCATAGACAGTCTGCTTGTGGAACCATTCATGAAGTTCCGTAAGACCCAAAAAAACCCGACGCGGAAGTAGTCGAGCAACCCCGTCATCAGGGACAAAAACGCGGCCAACGGCGCCTGGCACAATCGTCCGGGCGTCGTTTCTGCCAGTCGGTGTGCCTACAACTCCTCGATATTCAATTGGTAGGTCCCGAGTTGACTGCCGGTGGCAGCGGCGGCGATGTAGTAAGTTCCATCGGAATCCACACTGGCTAGAAGTTCACTTCGCGGTCGCGCGCTGTCTCGATGTTGCCCTCAGCCGTGCCCCCAACAGCAATCGCACCGGTGGTATTGATGTCACCGGAGAAATCGTTGTTCATGGCGAACTCCGCTTTACAATTGTCTTTGAGGCTTCAGGGACCCCAGGAAAACGCCGAAGGCGCGGTCTGCCTCGCCCAGCGCCGCGCAGATCTCGCCGCGGCCATCGGCATCCGCGCTCGTCTGTCACGGTCCGACCGTGTTCGCACTCTATTCAATGCGGCCACGGTCGAAACGATCCGGGCGCGCCATGTAGCAATCGCCCTGACTACATCACTTCATCGACCGATAGCTCGTAGGTCCCGGTACGGTAACCGTAGGCACCGGCCACGATGTACTAGGTGTTGCTCTCGGTCGGCGTAAAACTCAACCGGCTGTTATTGTCCTCGCCGCCGTTGATGTTCACCATGTGCGGTAACGGTAACCGATGGTGCCGGTTGCCTCCGGGTCCCCCAGAGCCCCGCCCGAGGGATTGCTCAGCACTAGGGTGAATTTCTCCCCCCTGTCGTCCACCGTATCGTAGATGATGGTCACCGCGACCGTCTTCTCGATCTCGCCCGGCGCGAAGGTCAGCGTGCCCGATGTTGCCGTGTAGTCCTCTCCCGCCTTTGCCGTGCCATCGGCGGTCGCATAGTCCACTGTCACCGGCTCCGATGACACGCGCTGCAGCCTCACGCGGAACAGCATCTCGATCTCGGTACTGCTGCTCTCGGTGGCCATGGCATCGAATACCCAAATCGGCGGCCCCTCCGACACCTCCACCTCGTAGGTACCCTGACGGAAGACAAAGGCGCCGGCGTCGATGTAGTGGGTGCCGGTCTCGGTCGCCGTGAACGCCCGACGGCTGTTGCGGCCGATTCCCATGTCGTCGTCGCTCGTGTTCACAATCCGGGTGCCGCGAGGATCGTGGATGCCGTACAGAAAGGGGTCGCTCAGCGTGCCGTCGTCCGTCGGGCTGCCCTTCAGATCGATGGTGTAGGTGCGCCCCGCCACCAGATCCACCGCAAACCAGTCGCGGTCATACTCACTCCCGATCTCGCCCCTGGCAGTACCGCCGACCATGACCCGCCCGCTGGTGGACATATCCGCGGGAAAATCCTCTCCTTCGGGCTCAGAGACGGTCTCGAGGGTGCCCTGCCCCCTGCTCGTGTCATAAACGTCGGGCTCAGAGACAATCTCAAGGGTGCCCTGCTGCTCCTGCGGGGCGGTCAGCTCGCCAGCATCCGGCACCGAGACTCCATAGCGGAACACGTACGCGTTTACGCCCGTCTCCTGCGACTCGACCCGCACGTAGTACGTTTCCCGCAAGCAGCGTCCCCGCAATCACTTCGTTGTCCGTCCCGGAGACCGTGCTGTCGTAGATCTCGTTGCCGTCTGAATCTTCAAGGAACATGTCGGCATCCGCGTCCTGCTGGCGCAGGCCGAGGCCGACCCGGTTCGCCGCTGTCAGCGTAAACCGGTAGTAGTCCACCTGGTCCCCCTCGCCGTCAAGCGTGCCCTGGGGAAAACGGGGGCCTGTGAGCGAGGTGATGTCCCCGAGATCGGTCGCGCCCGCGCGCACATCGTCAGAGGACTGGGCCAGGGACTCAGGAGAAACAGCCAGGACCGTCAGCAGCAGTAACACCGCAGCGGCAAGACATCTGGAAACCGCCTGGCAGGCTAAATTATGAGGGGGATAGGTTATAATTCCGGGGTCTTTAACAGTAGGATTCTCCATTTCATTTTGTCCGAAAGCAATACGTACACGACCTCTCATTGTCAACCTCCGTAGTTAATTTGGTATGACCGGATGGTATCAAATATAAATCTCCCCGTCAAGCTCCAGTTGCGGGGTGTAGGGAGTCAATTGAGACTGTGAAAATATTATTTGGCAGCACCGTTAACATGCCAAAATAGCTAGTTGATAGTCAAAAATCACCTCGAAAATGCCGAAACAACCCTAAATCGAGCATTCTGGAGGAATTTTCAGACAACTTGTTGCCAAAGAAATTGCTTTCTCCGAATACTTTCACAGTCTCAATTAAGTTGTCCGGTTAACTCGTTGCGCAGAAGCAGGCGGTGTTGTTTTCCTTTGCTGTGTATTTTGATCCATTTTTGTTATCCTGTTTGAGAAGGTCTTGCCCGGTGGTATGTCTGCGGTTTTCCCTTTCGTGGCTAGTACGCACCGGGGTTTCGGAACCGAAGATTGATATGTGCTTAGGTGTGTGGCTTGAAGAAATTTCCTGAAAAAAAGCTTTTCCTTCTTTTTTTTCTGTTTTTTTGTCTTTCCTGCAGCGGTGTGGGACTTTCCGTTAACCCTGACCGGAGCCCTGAGAGCGGCGACCAGGAGGATGCCTATTATTATTTCGCGCTTTCAAGATTTTATCTCGAAGAGGGAGATCTGCCGCGCGCGGTAGAGAATCTTAAAAAGGCAGAACAGATCGACCCCCGTTCTTCTGAAATAAAATACCGCCTCGGTTTAATCTACATGATCCTTAACATGCGTGAGAATGCCGTCACCAAGTTCACGCAATCCATCGTCCTTGATCCGTCAAATTCTCCGGCTTACAGGGATCTTGCCCGCATCTACCTCGCATACCCTGATGAAACAATGAAGAATAGGGGAAAAAAGTTCCTGCTTAAGGCGGCTGAGATCGATCCCGGGGATAAGGAAACTTACCTGCTTCTTTGCGCAAGTGAATTGTATTCCGGCAATCTTGATAAGGCAGAACAATACGCCGAAAAAAGCCTTTCAATAAGTCCAACCAATACCATGGGTCACTTCTACCTCGGAAGTATCTCTGTCAGAAGAAACGATCTCGACGCCGCGGTAAAGCACTACAAAAGAGCGCTTGAAATTCAGCGGACTTACTATCCGGCGTTTGTCGGGCTCGTGGAAACTCTTGAGAAAGCGAAAAGAATTGAAGAAGCGATAGAACAGTACGAGTCTGCAATCAGGAAATTTGCTCCTTATCGCGAAGTTTTCATTTCCTATGGGAACATGCTCTACCGCCACCGCAGATTCAAAGAGGCCATCGGGCAGTACCGCAATGCGGAGGCCGCGGATCCGGAGAATCCCGAGATCAAATTCAGAATAGGTCTCTTGCACCTTGAAAGAGGTAGTTATGAGGAAGCGGTCAGAAAACTAGAACGGGTCCTAGAGCGGTTACCGGCGCATTTCGGGGCAAAATATTACTCCGCCGTTGCCCACACTAAGCTCGAACGGTATTCTCAATCAAGGAAGCTTCTCGATTCAATACCCGAAAGCTCTGATTTTCATGTAGACGCAACCGTCCACCGAGCCTATATACACGAACTTGAGGGTTCAGCCCAAAAAGCGACTGAGATACTGAAAACACTTTACGAAAAAGATCCGTATAACCCCAAGGTCGTAAATTCTCTGGGGGAACTCTACGGAAGGCAGGGAAGGCAGGAGGATTCAGTCTCTTTGTACGGCGGGTATCTTGAAAAGCATCCCAACGACGAATCCGTTCTCTATTCGCTTGCCGTTTCCTATTACTACAGCGACCGTATATCGGAAGCGCTTTCGGTAATGGGGGATATAATGAGCAGGAATCCGGAGAATTTCGATGCCATGAATTTTATAGGGTATACCTACGCCGAGCGTGGAGAAAAACTTGATTACGCCGAGCAGCTTATAAACAAGGCTCTGGAACTTGCTCCAGAGCGGAGTTATATAATTGATAGTCTAGGGTGGGTTTACTACCAGAGGGGGGACTTCACCAAAGCCCTTGAGTACCTGCTTCGCGCCTCGGAGATTCCCCCGCCCGCCCCGGCCATTTTAGAGCATGTGGGCGACGCGTACGAAAAACTCGGCAAAAGAGAACTTGCGGCGGAAAATTATGCAAAGGCCCTTGAACTTTTAGATTCACAGAAGCTTTTTACGGTTGAAGATAAAAAAGTACGCGCGAGACTCCAAGAGAAGCTAAAGGAATTCGGACGTGATGAGGCATAGTTGCGTTTTTATTCTGCTTGTTTTTCTACTTTTCTCCTGCGCCGGCAAATTCCCATCGACAGTTGCTGAACACCCGGATTTTTCCGCCATATTGGCGAAGGCAAAACAGACCCAGCAGGGTTTTACTTCAATAAAAGCCAGGGCTAGGGTGTCGATAAAATCCCCGCAGGCGAAAATTGTTTTTGATCAGGTAGCCACTGTTGTCCGCCCGGAGTTTCTGAGAATTGCCGTTTTCGCTCCTTTCGGCGAGATGCTCGCAAGGGTAGTTTCTGACGGGAAAAGCGTGAGGATGAAAACCAACTGGGAAGAGTTGGTTTTTGAAAACGCGGAGGATTTCAGGCTTTCCTATCTTTATCCTGGACTTCCGCCTCAACTTGGCGTTGAGGACGTTATTAACTTTTTGCTCGGGGGATCTCCGGTTGCCATTCCCAAGAAGGATTATTCTGTGCGGGTGGGGGAAAGTGGAGGGGAGATAACTTTCGTGTTTTCAGGAAAGACGCCCGTTCGGGTCACGGTTGATCCACGGAGAAACTTTATAACCAGAGTTGAGGGCACGCTTGCCGACGGACAGAAGGCTAAAATCGAATTCTCCCTGCCGAAACGGATTGCCCCGGATACTTATTTTCCGAGAAAGCTGCTGTTTGAAACCGCTGATTACAGTCTCAGCGTGAATTATGATGAAAATTTACGGGTAAACTCAAAGGCGGATATTTCTTTGTTCCGGCCGACGGAGTAACGTTGAATTGTCGCAAAACCCGCTTGTAAGAAACTTTGTAATAAAAAACCGGCTGGGTCTTCACGCCAGAGCAGCCGCGGTTCTGGTTGCCCTGACCAGCAGGTTCACTTCCAGTATAATGATAAGGAAAGACAGCTTCGAGATAGACGGGAAAAGCATACTAGGTGTTTTGTCCCTTGCCGCTATTTACGGTACGGAAGTTGCCGTTACGATAGAGGGAGAAGATTCGGAGCTTGCCATGGAGGAAGTCTCCAGTTTGATTGAAAGCGGCTTTGGAGAAGGAATCGATCCGGAGAACTGAGTTCGCGGCATTTTGCAAACAGGATAAAATCAACCCCGGTTTTTAAGAGGAAAACGCGGTTACGGCCATGAAGGTTATAAGGATCAATTCGAAAAATCTGGAAAGAAGGTCTAGGGAAATAGAAAAATCGGCTTCCCACTTTGACCCCGAGCTTGTTTCGCAGACGGAAAGAATTGTAGAAGATGTCAGAACGCGTGGAGACTCGGCGCTTTTCCGGTACGCGAAAAAATTTGACGGACCGCATGTAAGCGCGAAAAACGTAAAGGTTTCCGATCGTGAGTTCAAAGAGGCGGCAACCGCCGTCGCACCAGGCATTGTAAAGGATCTTAAGAAAGCCGCCTCGCGGGTTCGCTCCTACCAGAGAAAAAAGCTTCCGAAGGCCAAGACCTACAAGGATGCGCTCGGAAACGAGCTTGGCTGGCTGATAAGACCTATTGAGAAGGTAGGGATCTATGTTCCGGGCGGAAAGGCCTCGTATCCTTCAACCGTGCTTATGACCGCCATACCGGCGCAGATTGCGGGATCGGGCGAGATAAGCGTCGTCACGCCGTGTTCCGGGGAACGGGTAAATCCCGAGGTTCTTTTGGCGTGCGAGATCGCCGGGGTGAGCAATGTCTATAAAATCGGCGGGGCCCATGCCATAGCGGCCATGGCCTTTGGGACCAGAAGCATACCGAAAGTGGATAAGATCGTGGGTCCGGGAAACATCTACGTTACGATAGCGAAAAAACTGGTTTACGGCTTCTGCGATATTGACATGCTGGCAGGGCCGACCGAGGTTCTGATTATTGCCGACGGTTCATGTCCCCCGGGGTGGGTGGCTTCGGACCTGCTTGCCCAGGCCGAGCATGACGAGATGTCAATCCCGATTTTAGCAACCACCAGCTACGATTACGCGAGAGAGGTGAAAAAGGAACTGCTCTCGCAGCTAAAACAACTTGACAGGGAAGAAATCGCGGGCGCCGCGGTCTCCAACAACGGAAGAATCTACGTGACTGAGAACATGGAGCAGGCCGTGGCGCTTTCAAACGCGGTTGCTCCTGAGCATCTTGAACTCTGCGTGCGATCCCCCAAATCTCTTCTCAAAAGCATAAAGCACGCGGGAGCCATTTTTTTAGGGTCGCTTTCAACCGAGCCTTTCGGCGATTACGTATCGGGTCCGAGTCATGTGCTTCCCACGGGGGGAGCGGCGAGGTTTTCCTCTCCCCTTAGCGTTTACGATTTCTTGAGAATGCCGAGCACCATATCGATGTCCAGAAAAGGTTTTTCATCTCTTGGTGCCACCGTTATGAACCTTGCCCACGCCGAGGGGCTTTCGGGCCACGCGTTTTCGGTAAAAAGGCGAATCGAGGATTCCTGAGAATGCTGATATCCGGACTTAAATCAGGAGACGCCAGTGTCTGACAGCAGTTCAATTAAAAGCAGGGTTTCGAAAAACGTAAGGTCCATATCTCCTTACTCGGTACCGAGGATCGAGTGTGCCGTGAAGCTTGACGGAAACGAAAGTCCTTACGACCTTGAGGGCGAAGAGAAGCTCCTGCTTTCCGAGCGGCTGGCGGAGCTTCCCGTAAACCGTTACCCGGATCCTGAGGCCCTCGGTGTAAGATCCGCCCTTTCCCGCACAGTTGGTTTTCCCACTGACGGTATATTGCTTGGCAACGGCTCAGACGAGATCATCCAGATGATCATCGAGGTGTTTGGGGGGAAAAGCGGTTGTGTTCTCGTACCGTCTCCGACTTTCTCAATGTACAGGATCACTTCGCTTATCCTAGGCAAGGAAGTAAGAGAGGTAGAGCTTGATGAGAACTTTGATATAGATCTCGAACCGACCTTGGAGATGATCCGCGCGGAGGATCCTGACATCCTTTTTCTCGCAAACCCGAACAATCCTACGGGAAACTCTTTTTCAGAGGAAAAAGTGCTTGAAATCTTGGAGACAAGCGCAGGTGCGGTGGTGGTCGACGAGGCCTACTGTGATTTTTCGAAAAAAAGCTACGTTCCCCATATAGAAAAATATGAAAACCTTCTGGTACTGAGAACGATGTCCAAAATAGGATTTGCGGGGGCTAGGCTCGGAATGCTCTTTGCGCGACCGCAGATCGCAACCGAGGTGAACAAGGCACGTCTGCCCTACAACATAAATTCTCTTAGCCAGCGGATAATGTCTTTTGCGCTTGAGCATTCTGAGATTATTGAGCGGAAAATAGAGCTTATATTAAGCGAAAGGGAAAGGCTTCGTGGCGCGCTCGGCAAGATTGACGACCTTCATATTTATCCGACCGACGCGAATTTCTTTCTGGTCCGGGTTCAGGATGCGGACTTTCTTTTCACGGAGCTGGTTAAAAGCGATATTTTGGTCCGCCGCTTCGAAGGAAAGGGACGCCTTGGCGACTGCCTTAGGATCACGGTTGGAACGAGGGAGGAAAACGACAGGCTCACCGAAGCCTTAGTCGGCATATTTTCTTCCTAGGTAGTTTTTCACGGCGAAAAGAATCGTTATCGCAAGGGCTATCCACGCAAAGATATCTCCTACCCTCGCGTAGAGAGTTTCAATCGAATCAATCAAAACTACTTCTCCTTTCAGATTCTCTGTGGTGAATATGCCCGTGCGGGCCTCGATCTCTCCGGTCGGAGATACTATTGCGCTTATACCGCTGTTTGTTGATCTTACTAGGTAGCGACGCGTTTCAACCGCCCTTGGAATTGAAAGGAGCAGGTGCTGATATGGAGCTATGCTTCTCCCGAACCACGCGTCATTGGTAAGGTTTACGAGCAAGTTAGCCCCCATTTTCACGTAGTTCCTCGAAAGCTCCGCCATTATGTCCTCATAACATATAAGGGGTCCTATTTTTATGTTCTTTGCGGGAACCTCAAGCATCCTGGGTCCCTCTCCCGGGGTGAGGTCTCCAATCATGGGAAAGACCCTTTTTAAAAACCTAAGCTCCTCATTTATCCAGGGGAAATATTCGCCCAGCAGAAAAAGCCGGGTCTTGCTGTAGTGGGCGAGGATATTGCTTTGGGGGTCGACGAGAAAAGCCGTGTTGTATTTTCTGTTATCTTCTTCGTCCCAGCCGTCTTCGAGCAGGGCAGGGTCCTGGATAAAGGAGAGTCCCCCTATAAGGAAGTGCGCTGCGTGTCCCGCCGGCACCACGTCTGTTTGGTAATCGATTCTGTACACGGAATCTTCTTTGGGGAACCAGTGCTGAACCGACGTTTCCGGCCAGATCACAAGATCCACCTCGGCGAACTCTCGTGACATTTCTCTGTGTTTTTCCGTTATAACCGGTTCATTATCGAGATTTTTTTCCGCGTAATCGAAATTCGCCTGAACCATTCCGATTTTCACCCGGGGTTTTCCTTCAAGAAAATTCTCTATTTCATTTATCCTGAAAGATCCGTAACCGAGCACAATTGCGATTACGGCGATCGAGATTGCGGGTGGAGCAAGTACAGGTTTTCTTTTTTGCCGCACATCGTCGACAAGGTAGAAAATCGATACGTTTGCAAAAAACATTAGGAACCCGAGAAAGTTCACCCCGAGCATGTCAACCACCTGTATTACCGTCGGGTAGTAGCCTTGGGAGACTCCTATTCCGTAGGGAAAAAGAACCGGAAAGAAAAACTCCGCAACTACCCAGGCAAAAGAAATCATAAGTGCGTTTGCGACGCTTTTTCCGCGGCAGAGTCCAAGCCTTGAGATATACCAGGTGAAAATTCCGAACTGAAGCGATGAGTAGATACAGAAAACAAATACGACCGCCATGCTCGCGACCAGAGGTAATTCTCCGAATCTGGTCAGGGTTCCGACGAGCCAGTAAAGCGAGACAAGATTCATGAATGTTCCCGATATCATGCCCAGTCGAAGTGACTGCGGAGCGCTTTTCCCCTGAAGTGCCGCAAGCAGCGGTACAAAGCATACCCAGCCCAGTACTCCGAGAACGTTTGAAAAAAGGGATATGGAAAAAAGTATCCCCGATCCGGCGGCGAGGACCTCGCTTCCGGTCAGATTGATCATCCGGATTCTTTTCATGTGTAGTGGTGAAATTGCGGGTTCAAGATACTTCGTTGCCTTTGCGAACAGACATGTATTTAAGTGCTCCGGCAAGAATCAGAAAAAGTGCCATCATCTGCGCTACCGACAGGGCGGGTATCGGGCTCTCAGTGGTATTTCTTACAAACTCGATGGAGAACCTCTCAAGACCCGCGAGCCCAAGGTATATGCTGGCAAGCCACCCGGCGGGTTTTCTTGTCTTCCTAATTCTCCACAGCACTACGAACACCAACAACATTATGATCGTTTCGTAAAGCTGCGTCGGATGAACCGCCTCAAGCGTCGGAGGAGAACCTTTTGGAAACGGAATCGCCCAGGGAAGGGCGGAACTGATTCCGTAATCGTCTCCGACCAGAAAGCAGCCGACCCTTCCCGTCGCGTAGCCTATTGCGAGGGCCGGGGCGGTGGCGTCAAGAACTCTCCAGAAGTTTTCCTTGTGCTTTTTTATTACTGCGAAAAAAGCGAGAAGAGCTAGAAAAAACCCTCCGTAAAAAGTAAGGCCGCCTCTTAGAAGCAGATAATGCTTTGGGTAGGAGAGAAGATCGCTTAGGGGAATGTTCTCGATTAGAAAAAGAAACTTGGCGCCGAGTATGCCTCCCGCAAGGCAAGCGAGAAAAACGTGTTCGTGAAGTTGCCTGGATATTCCTTTTCTCTCGAATTCCATCCCGGAAACCCAGAATGCGATAAGAAAAGCGAGGGCGACCATCGCCCCGAAGGAGGTGATTTGAAAATCACCTATTCTGAGAAGCTCGGGAAACATTTATTTTTCTTTTTCTCTGGATTCCAGTTCTTTTTCCGCTTCGGAATTTGATCTTATGAGAAAGAATATGGACAGAAAAAGCGTTGCGCAGAGAATTATCTGGATCAGCAGGTTGGTTTTCATTTCCATATTACGGGACTTCCTCTCGGCTAGGTGATGACAATTCTAACGAAGAGTTTGCGAAAATAAAAGTGCCGTTGCATTCTTGAATAACCTCCGCAAGCCGGTACATTAGTCGGCTAATATGCTTCAGTCACCGGTACTGGTATTGAACAGATTTTTTGTCCCTGTTTCGGTAACTAGCCTTAAAAGGGCGTTTATCCTTCTTTACGGTGGCGCCGCGAGGGCTGTAAACAGGGAGTATGAGACGTTTGACTTCGATTCGTGGAAGGATATCCGTTCGGTCGATACTGAAGACTGCGTAAGGACGGTTACAGCCGTCATAAAGGCTCCCAGGGTGATAATTCTCGTGAGGTATGATGGGTATCACAGAAAACAGCCTAAGTTCAACAGGATAAACATCTTCAGAAGGGACGGCGATGCATGCCAGTACTGCGCTAAGACTTTCCCGAAAAGAGATCTCAGCCTTGATCACGTGATTCCGCGGTCAATGGGCGGAAGAAGTACTTGGGACAACATAGTGTGCTGTTGCGTTAAGTGCAACAGGAAGAAGGGAGGGAAGACTCCCGAGCGGGCGAACATGAGATTGCTCGCCAAGCCCGTGAAACCCGCTGCGAGTATTTTTACCAACCTCCATTTTAAAACCGTGAGATATGAGGAGTGGGAACCTTTTCTGAGCTTTGTCGATATGTCTTACTGGAACGTTGAACTGAGTGACTGAAGGTTTATCTCAGGATATGTCTTCGCCGCGAGACCGTTGTCCGGTTTGCGGCCTCGGGGCTCAGAAAGAGAAAAAGATGAGATCAGCGCTTGCGGTTTTCTTTACGCTCTTGTTTCTTCCCTGCTTGGCGACTGCGCAGATACTGCTTCCCCCGGTAGCCTCTCCGATAAAAAAAATACCAGTCGCTGTCGCGGTGCTTAAAGCCAGAGGGGATTTAAGCATACATGGAAAGAATTTCACCGACATCCTCGGAAACGATCTTACCAACGCCGCCCTTTTCGATGTCCGCCCGGTGAGCATCCTGTTTTCCTCCTCCTTTGAAGATATAGATTTCGAATATTTGAATGCGCAGAAAACCAAGTACCTGGTGAGCGGAAATTTCGATGTTTCTCCCCGGGAGGTCCTTTACGAATTAGTAGTTTATGATGTGCCCGGCAGACGGGAGCGCATGAGAAGAAGATACGTGACGTCTCCGCGCCACATAAGAAGCGTGGTGCACAAGTTTGCGGGCGAACTTATGAGGGAATTTATCGGTCTTGAAGGTTTTTTTGATTCCGAGATCGTATTTGTCAGAAAGCGTGGGCATGGAAGGGATCTCTTTATAATGGATTACGACGGGCACAACACAAAAAGACTCACCAACCACGGATCTTCGGTCCTTTCTCCGGACTGTTCGCGTGACGGAGGCCAGCTGGTTTTCACTTCTGACAGAAGCTGGGACCATGATGTCTACTTGCTGAATTTCAAGGCCACCCCCCTTCCCGCCGAGGGCAAGAGAGTAACCCGGGGTATTCACCTTGATAATTCTCCGAGCTGGTCCCCCGACGGCACGCGTGTGGCGTTTAGCCGCAACGGAGACATATACATAGCTTCGCCCTCAGGAGAGATACTGAGGCGCCTTACCAGGTCTCCCGCCATAGATCTATCACCCACTTGGTCTCCCGACGGCAAGAAAATTGCCTTTGTGTCGGATCAAGCGGGAGCGCCGAATATCTACGTGATAAGTTCGCAGGGAGGTCGTGCAGTAAGAATTACCTCGGGCGGTTACAATACCGACCCGGTCTGGTCTCCAAATGCTTCGGTTGATCGCATAGCCTTTGTAAAAGTAAGAAAATCAAAGGCCGATATCTACGCCATAGGACCTGACGGCCAGGGGGAGCAGAAGCTTACCTCTTCGGGAAGAAACGAGCATCCATCCTGGTCTCCAGATGGTTACTACATCACTTTTTCCTCAAAGAGGCTCGGAAAAAGACAAATCTATATTATGTACTTAAACGGTGAGAACAAGCTCCCGCTTTCAAGCGGCGAAAACGATTCTTTTTCCACTTGGTGCGTGAAATAGCGGACGGGGAGGGCTTTGCTCTTGAGACTTTTTGTCGCGGCTTTTCTTCCCGAAGAAACACAAGACGCGCTTTTTCGCTACGTGCAGTCGTTTCGGGGTTCTCTTCGCGGCGTAAGGTGGGAGCCGAGGGAGAAATTCCATGTTACGCTCAGATTCCTAGGCGATGTGGACGAATCGCGTTTTGCGGGCGTATCAGCGGATATCGGTTCCATGGTTTACGGTTCGGGGCGGGTTGAGTCGGGATTTAGCGACCTTTGTCTGTTTCCGGGTTCGAGAAATCCCAGGGTGTTGGCTTTAGGCCTCGTGAAAAGCGAGCGGTTCCAGTCTCTTTTTGACAAAGTGCAAAGTGCAGTCCTGCAAAACGGGTTTGAGATGGAAAGAAGAAAATTTATCCCGCACGTTACCATAGGCAGGATCAGGGGGAGTTTTGAGGGGATCAGGAAAATCCCCAGGCCGGACGGAACGAGTTTCTCCATCACCGAAATCGGACTTGTGCAAAGCGAACTCGGACCCCGGGGATCCCGTTACACCAGCCTCAAGACATGGGATCTTCGGGGTGGTATTTGACAAAAGAATTTTTTAACAGGCAAAATAGTGCTTCCATAAAGTGCGGAGGATCTTATGCACGCTGTTATAAAAACCGGCGGAAAGCAGTATATAGTCAAGCCGGGTGACATTATTGATATCGAGAAAATCTCCGGCGAACCCGGTGAAGACGTGAACTTTGAAGAAGTCCTGCTCGTGTCCGCTGACGGAGAGGACGTCAAGGTCGGCAGCCCTCTTGTTGAAAGTGCCAAGGTTGAGGGTAAAATAGTACGACAGAAAAAGGGCGAGAAAATAATAGTTTTCAAGTTCAAACGGAGAAAGGGATACAGGAAAAAGGCAGGTCATCGCCAGAACCTGACCAGCGTCGAGATTACGAACATAAGCGCTTGATTCGCGGAGGCGGGTAATCATGGCAACCAAAAAAGGCGGCGGAAGTTCCAAGAACGGAAGGGATTCCATAGGCAGAAGGCTTGGCGTAAAGAAATTCGGAGGCCAGCCGGTTGTCAAGGGGAATATAATAGTGAGGCAGCGCGGTACCAGCATCAAGCCTGGTTTGAACGTGGGGCTTGGAAAGGATTACACGATATTCGCGATGTCCGACGGGGTTGTGAAATTTCAGAAATCCGGAAAGGGCAGAACCAAGGTCTCCGTAGTTCCTGCCTGAGCGGTTCCTCGTAAAACTAGTTTTTTTGTTTTTCTCTTATTATAATTACTGCAACGCTTTTACCGGCATTTTGTTTTCCTGGATGAGTTAAACGGAAATTTATCTTGAATCCTTTGAAGAACCGGAAAAAATCTTTCAATCTTGTCCCCTTCTTTCCCGTATTTCTTTCCTGTCTTTTACTCTCGTTTTCGTCGGTCTTTGTATTCCAGTATTTTTATTTTCCAGAAAGATACTCTGATCTCAGAGTCGCGGAGATGGAAGAAGTGTTTGGCGAGGAAGAGTTCTTTGCCGACCGCGCGAGAAGTGTTCTTGATACCAGAAACGATGTTGGGTACATAAGGCTTCTTGATAGTAACGGGGTGCTTGAGAAAAGCTTCGGCTTTCAGGATGACAAGGGTTTTGAAAAGCTTACGCTCAGGGGGCCGGAGGGAAAGACTGTCCTTTTGGGGCTGAGAAGCTCTGTCGGCAAGAAGTTCTACCTTGACGCCCTGCTCTGGAGCCTGATTTTCGGTTCCCTGATGGCAGTTGTTTTTACCTCCTTAATACGTTTTATAAGCGATCGAGCATTTAGGTTCCTAAGGGAATTCTCAGACGCTGTAAGTTCCGTTGCCAGCGGAGATTACTCGGTTCGTCTGGATGGGCGGTCTTCGCTCATTGCGGGGGCAGGGGTTCAGTGGCTCTGCCGTGAATTTAACGAAATGGCCTCTTCGCTTGAGGGTGAATCAGCAGGGGGGGACGGCACGGAGGAATCAGAGGATACTGACCTTGATGGTTCCACTGAACTGCAGACGGATTTTCGTCCGAAGATAGTCTTAAGCCAGGAACAACCGCCTGAGACTCCTTCATTCGAGGTTCCCGGAGATTCTTTTGATGAAGGTCTAGTGGAGATCGTGCATGTTTCTGATGGAGAGGATACTGAACCTGAACGTACACCCTCTCCGGTTACCGATGTTGTGGATTCTGAGGGAAAGGAGACGGATATAAGCATACTCATCGTAAAGATCGCGGATTTTGAGAACCTGATTGAAGATCTTTCGCCATCTAGCGTCAACTCCCTTACAGCCGATTACAGAAAATCCATTTCAACCACTGTAGGTTCCTTCGGAGGGACGGTAGAGGCCATACTCCGCGATGAGGTTGTGGCTTTTTTCACTAACTCCGACCCCGATTTGGGCCCCGTGGCAAAACTCAGTTGCGTATGCTGCGCGGTTGAGATAATGCAGCTTTTCGCCGGAGTGGTCGAGGGGAAAAGAATATCTGCCAAGTCGGATATAAGGCTCAAAATGGGTATTTCTTCTGCCGATTTATTGATACAGGCGGAATCGGACGTTTTCACGCTGGCCAAACCCTTTGTGGACGAGGCCAAGACTCTTTGCGATGGGGCACGGGCCTGGAGCATATTTGTTACGACTGATTTCCGCGAAGGCGCCAGTGATTATCTCGAGGTCAGACGTGAAAAGGCTGGGGGTGAACTCTGCTACGCCGTGACCGGGGTCGAGGAAGCAGCGCTGCAGCGGACCGGAAGATAGCGTTCTTTCTTTAATTCTTGCAGTTGCTTCAATTCAGTTTTCCATCATTCCTGTTATATTTCCTCTCAAGCTGAACAACCGGTTCTGCAGTCAGTTGCGGTTCGCCAAGGTGGTTTCCGCACGGAGGTTTGTTAAATGAAAGGATACGAGGTGAGAAGGGAGTTTATCGATTATTTCTCCAAAAGGGGCCACGAACCGGTCCGCAGTTCCACTCTTATACCGGAGAACGATCCGACTCTTCTTTTTACCAACGCCGGGATGGTTCAGTTCAAAAATGTTTTTACTGGAACTGAGACCAGAGATTTCAAAAGAGCGGTTTCTTCGCAGAAATGTCTTAGGGCAGGGGGAAAGCACAACGATCTTGACAACGTGGGATATACGGCGAGACACCACACTTTTTTTGAAATGCTCGGGAACTTCTCCTTCGGCGATTACTTCAAGGAAGGAGCCATCAGTTACGGATGGGATCTTATGACCAACGTTTACGGGCTGCCAAAGGAAAAACTCTGGGTCACGGTGTACAAAGAAGATGACGAGGCCTTTGAGATATGGAACAAAAACGTCGGCGTTGCCAAAAAAAGGATCGTAAGGATGGGAGAAAAGGACAATTTCTGGTCTATGGGAGATACGGGTCCGTGCGGTCCGTGTTCCGAGATACTGATAGATCAGGGAGAGTCGTTCGGGTGCGGGAAGCCGGGATGTGCCGTCGGGTGCGAGTGCGACCGTTATCTTGAACTCTGGAATCTTGTGTTCATGCAGTTTGAGAGAGACGAAAGAGGGGAGATGACGCCTCTTCCGGATCCCAGTATCGACACTGGGCTTGGCCTTGAAAGGCTTTCGGCGGTTCTTCAGGGAGCAAGAAGCAACTATGAGACTGATCTTTTAAGTGGCGTAATTAGCGCGATAGAGGAACTTTCCGGGAGAGAATACTCTGCCGACCGCTCAACCGAGGTGGCAATGAGGGTTATTGCTGATCACTCAAGAGCACTTGCCTTTCTTATCTCAGACGGAGTATTCCCGTCAAACGAAGGGAGGGGATATGTTCTTAGGAGAATACTCAGAAGGGCGGTTCGACATTCGAAATTTCTAGGGATAGACGAACCTTTTATCTACAGGGTTCTGCCCGCGGTTGAGGGGATCATGGGGGAAGCCTATCCTGAAATCAGAGAGAAAGGAGATTTCGTGTCTCAGGTGGTAAAAAGCGAGGAAGAGAGGTTCCTTGAGACGGTGGATAGGGGACTTGAACTTCTTAATCAGGAAATCGCAAAGCTTGGAAAAAAGAAGAAGCTTTCCGGAAAGGTGGTTTTCAGTCTCTACGATACCTACGGGTTTCCGGTCGATCTCACCGAGGATATAACTAGAAACGAGGGTATAGAGGTTGACCGCAGTGGTTTTGAAAAAGAAATGGAGAAGCAGAGAACCAAGTCGAGAAAAGCCCGAGGGGGCGGAGGTGAAGACGGTCTTACATCTGTTTTACTTGAGCTTGCCGGAGAGATGACAACGGAGTTTGTAGGTTACAAGACACTCTCTTCTGACAGCGTGGTTATGGGAATAATAAGCCAAGGAGAAATTTCCCAGACTGCAAAAGAGGGACAGGAAGCACAGATATTGACCAACATCACTCCTTTTTACGGAGAGTCGGGTGGACAGACGGGAGACAGGGGCGAAATTGCCGGGCAGGGATTTAACGCTAAAGTCCTCGATACGAAGAAACTCACCCCCACGTTTTTCATCCACGATGTTGTTATCGAGAAGGGACATGCGCGGATCGGTGAGCGGGTGCGAATGGAGGTTGACCCTGTGTTCAGACAGGGGGTTATGGCTCACCACACTTCAACCCATGTGCTTCACGCTGTTTTAAAGGAAGTTCTAGGCACTCACGTGAACCAGGCGGGATCGTTCGTCGGACCCGACAGGCTCAGGTTTGACTTCAGTCACTATTCCTCAATCGGAAAACAGGAGCTCGATTCCATAGAGCAGATTATTAACGAGAGAATAAGGCGTGACGACGCGGTTATTACAAGGGAAGACGTTTCATATGACGAAGCCATAAAGGATGGTGCCACCGCGATATTCGAAGAGAAATACGGAGACAGGGTAAGGGTGGTAATGATAGGGGATTACAGCAAGGAGCTTTGCGGAGGAACCCATGTGCGGGCCTCGGGTGAGATGGGAATGGTGAAGATAGTGTCCGAGAGTGCGTCTTCTGCCGGGGTGAGAAGGATAGAGGCCGTAAGCGGCCAGGCGGCATGGAATTACATGAAAGGACAGGAAAATATCCTGAGCGAATTTTCTTCCACCCTTAATGCTCCCCGTTCCGAACTTCTTTCAAGGCTTGCCGGAGTGATCGATGAAAACGCCCGGCTTCAAGTGGAAATCGAATCTTTCAGGGCAAAGACCCTTGTTGAAACCGCGGCCGGGTTGATTGATAAGGTTGAGGATGTTGGAGGAATTAATCTTCTTCGGGTCAAGGTTTCCGTCTCGAAACCGGCGGAACTGCGCTCTCTTTGGGATTACCTGAAAGGGAAAATGAATAACGGAGTTGCTGTTCTTGTCGCGGAGAAGGGAGGACGGGTTTTTATTCTTGTAGGTATCACGAAAGATCTTGTCGGCAGGTATCACGCGGGAAAACTTGTAAGCGAGCTTGCCGAAATTGTCGGCGGAAAAGGGGGCGGAGGCGGCGAGATGGCGCAGGCGGGTGGAACCATGCCCGGCAACATACCGAAAATGCTCAACTCCTTGGGAGAGCTCATATGAAAGAGATTGTTAATTTCTTTTTGAGTCTCGTGCTGATAGAAAATGACAGAGTAAAACTTCTGGTAGACAGTTTAGCAGTCTTTTTGCTCGTTTTTTTGATCATTCCAAATGCCGGTTTTGCAGGTACCGCGCAGGATAGTACCCCGCGGAATGAAACCGAGCTTATGCGCTTTGACAATTGCGCGGGGGTCTTTATCGGTCCCGGTTTTATGAGAAACCGGGTTGTCGACATTGACGGCTTCGCGAGCGGGGGCAATCCCGGCTCGGTTTCCAAATATGACGATCCCGGCTTTGTCGGCGGCGCCTTTGTAGGGAGGAAATTCGATGTCGGCGGCTTGACCCTAAGGGGTGAGCTTGACGGTACCTTGACCAATGTATCGGCATCGACTGACAAGCTTGATCCTGACGGCTTGGACGAAACTGCTGAATCGGAATTTTCATGGATCGTTTCTGCGCGCGGGGGAGTTGAACAAGCAGTTGGCCGCGTAACAGTATTTGTCACGGGAGGATTGGCTTTTGCCGGGGTCAGCAATTCGGTAACCGATATTGATTCCAGTGATTCGGGTTCCATGGTGGATCCTGACGACTCTTTCAGCAAGGATTCAACGGAGGTAGGCTGGGTGATCGGAGCTGGCCTTGAGGCCGCACTGTCGAATGTCTGGGCGCTACGGTTAGAGGGATCGTACCTGGATTTCGGCGAGAGCACTCATCTTGTTAACCGCTCGGGGAATAACCGCTGCTGCGGACCCGACACTCCCAGAAGGGCCGCGTCCTACGAGGTTGAAAACAGGCTTTCTACTGCCCGGTTGGCGATAATTCGCCGGTTCTGAGTCCAGCAAAATTCACCGGGTTAGCTTGTGAATCCCAGGTAGCCTGTAAGTAACTCTTCTTTGCAATGTTCAGGCCGTCTGGACGGAGAGAACGCATCTCTACATAGAAGATTCACATGAAGAAAGTCTTTTATGCATAGATGGATATGAACAGGGGTTGGGATTTAGGGACTGTAGAAAATCTGCTGTGATTGTAACGGTAAAGTTTGAATTCTTTACAGAAGTGGACTCGAGAGTCCCGTACGAACTTAAGGTGACCGGCTCTATGCCTTCACTTTTATATGAAGGCACCGCCATGTTCCAAAAATCATACGGGACCTCGGTCCGTTAAGTCTTTTTCCGGTTCGCTTGGGAGAGACGGAAATCAGAACGCATATTTCATTACCAAACTGACTCCAAAAGCACTTAAGTCGTCGGTTTCAATCGTATACTCAACCGTATTCGTTCCTGCGCCATTGTTTGAGGCGTGACTGCGCAACTGGTCCACTCATTTGAGTCGCTGAACTTGGCATATCTGACCCAGCGTCCCTTGACTCCGATTGAAGCGCTTTCGGTCAGCATGTAGTCCACTCCAACCACCGCTTGGTAACCGAACACAGTATCTTCAAGCGTGTGGCTTGCTGTGCTCGAGGTGCCAGCAAGTCTCTTATGAAAATCTTCGCGAGCTGTATCTGCATCCCCGCTGCCTTTATACACTGCATCATCCGCTGTCGTAATAGCATCTGGGTTTGTATTACGGGCCCAAACAGTGTCAAATTCCACTTCAGCCATTCCGAAACCCACGCCGCCTCCAATGTAAGGACGGAGTTGTCCAGAGACCGGAAGGTCATAGTAAATGTTAACGAAAAGACTGTTTATGTTTACCCCTCCTATGCGTTCGTCAGAACGGATAAGTTCCTCATTATGCTTTATCCGCAATATCCTCACCTCCCCCAACAACCGCGGATGTCGCGTCGTATTGCGCGCCGAAGTTAAAATATTCGGCTTCAATCCTTGCCCCGAAGTTGGTGCTGAAACCCAAAGCGAGACCCGCGATTGTCCCTGTCGAACCGTCAAAGCTGTTATCCCAAGTTGACGTAGCGTAACTACATGTACCGGATTCAAAATAATTGTCGCCCTCTGGGTCGTTTAAGTGCTTATCGCACAGTGTGCCGAAATCAGTGTCGCTGGAATCAGTATCTAGTGTCTGCCAGAAAAATCTCTAACCTACTGAAATAAAATAAATAATTGGCAGTTTTTTGTGGCGAAGATTGCCAATATATGGTATAATTACACCTGAATCATCAACATATAGGCCTGTTTTAAACAATCTTCGGGAGAATCGGAACCATGAGAAAGATAAAAGAACTCCAGCTTCAGCTCGGTGAAGTTGCGATTGAGGAAGTCCGCTTTAACCCCAAGTCGCGAGACGATATCCCCGCGATACTCAGGGGTCTTCAGTACATTTACGCAAACCCCCGGACGCGCGAACAGTTGTTTTCGCTTCTTGAGAAGCGGTTTCTGCCCGAAGTCAATCTCAACGTGGGCCGTCGGGGGATGGACATCTGGAGAGTCCTGGTTCTCGGGGTGTTGAAGCAGGGGCTCGGGTGCGATTTCGACCGGCTTCACTCCCTTGCCAACAGTTACAGTGAATTGCGCCAGATGCTGGGTCACAGCGATTACGGCGGTAAATACGTTTACGAGCTTCAGACGATGGTAGACAACGTGTCGCTGCTCACTCCCGAGCTGCTGAGGGAGATTGGGGCCATAGTGGTTAGAAGCGGCCATGAGTTGGCAAAAAAAAAGCCTGGAGAAGGGTTGCGCGGGCGGGCTGATTCGTTTCCGGTAAACACCGACGTGGATTATCCCACGGACGTAAAGCTGCTTTGGGACGCCACGAGGAGCCTGGTTCGAGAGGTGGCCGAGGGGGCGGGGGTGAACAAGCTTCCGGGCTGGCGTCAGCGGGGACATCTCATCGAAAAAGTGAAGAAGCTTTTTAACGGGTTAAGAACTTCACGCAAGCGCAAAGGCGGGGAGGATGAAGTGAAGGAGTATCTGAGGGTTTGCGGTGATGTGGTGAGACGCGCGGAGCGGACGCTTCTGGAGTTGGTGGCCCTTGAGGCTGCGCCGTGGCGGCTTGAGAGGATCCGGAAATACATAGGGCACGCGCGCAGGCAGATGGATCAGATCGGTCGGCGTTTGCTCAAGGGGGAAGTGATACCGCACGGGGAGAAGGTGTTTTCGGTGTTCGAGGAGCACACTCGGTGGATATCGAAGGGCAAGGCCGGGGTCCCGGTGGAGTTTGGAGTGCCGGTGTGCGTAATGGAAGACCAGCATCAGTTCATTGTGAACCACAGCATTATGTGGGATGAGGATGACGTGGACGTGATAGTGCCGTTTGTTGAGGATACGAAGCGAAGGTATCCCGATCTTCGCGTATGCAGTTTTGACCGTGGTTTCCACAGTCCGCGAAACCGCGGGGAGCTTGACAGAATTCTGGAACTCAACGTATTGCCGAAAAAGGGGAAGCTGAATTCAAAGGACAAGGAGCGCGAGGGGGCGGTGGAGTTTGTGGAGGCGAAGAGGCGGCATCCGGCTGTTGAGTCGGCGATCAACGCTTTGAACCACAAGGGGTGTGAGCGTGTGAGGGCGCATGGGGCGGATGGTTTCGCCCGGAGCGTGGCTTTGTCCGTGCTTGCCGCCAACGTGCACCGACTGGGGGTGCTTTTGAGGAAGCGGGAAGAGGAAAGAAGGCGACGGCGGCTAAGACCCGCGTCGCTTGCGGCTTAGCCGGACTGTTTATCATTCAGATATCCGTTTCTGAACAGAGAGAAGAGGATGGTTGCGTCCGATTTTGGCCATATTCGGGTTTGTTTTTCAAAAATCGTCGTGTTGTGGTACACTGCCGCCTTGGAAGCGTTCAAGACCTGGAATGCGGCAGAAATATTTGCGAAAAAAAGGCTTTCTCTGACAGACACTATCTAAGGAATTTCCGATACCGAGTCCCACCTCAGTACTTATATAGAACTGCTGGGCGCTTGATGGAAGAGGAAACAGTGCGAAAGCAAGCAGGAAAGAGAAAATGGTTAATATCCTAGTCATTATTACCTCCTTATATGAATAAACGATTGTAAAAAAAAACAACCACGTTTTCCATAATAGAATATGTCATAACTCCGGCGTGAATTCAATCACAATTTTGCGTTCCAACCGGAAAATAAAAAGTTCTTGGGTCAGAGGGAAATTTGGGGGAGTAACCGTGTGGAAATCCTCTCGAACTTATGTTTACGTCAGAAATTCTATACGTAGAATTGCTCTTTTTGGAATTCTTGTCTGATTTTGTTAAGAGCGTTTTTCTCTATCTGTCTTACCCGCTCTCTTGAGATGCCGAATTTACGGGAAAGTTTTTCAAGAGTTTCGGGAGAATCGGTAAGAATACGTCTTTCGATGATGTACCGCTCCCTGTCTTTTAGGTTCGCCAGGGCCTCTTTTATTTTTTTCGCCACAAGCGACCGGGTCTGGGAATCTTCAAGGAACTTCTCCTGGTCAAATGTGTCTCCTAAAATGTCGACATAGGTGCGTTCCGTGTTGCCTTCTACGGTTGCGTCAAGAGACAGGTCTTTTCCGGACATTATCCGGTCCATCTCTATTACTTGGCTGTCGGGCACGTCAAGTTCTTTTGCTATCTCGGAGTAGATCCCCTCTCCCGTCTCCGCTCCGGTGGCTTCAATCTTGTTTTTCGTTGACCTCAGCTTGTAGAAAAGCTTTCTCTGGGACTGGTTCGTTCCGACTTTTACCAGACTCCAGTTTTTCATTATGTGGTTTTGTATGTACGCCCTTATCCACCAGACCGCATAAGAGATAAGCCTGTATCCCTTGGTTGGATCAAAGCCTCTTACGGCCTTCATGAGTCCTATATTCCCTTCCTGGATAAGGTCCAGGGTGTTTACGTTGTAGTTTTTGTACTCGTTTGCTACACGCACGACAAACTTCAGGTTTGATACGATCAGTTTTCTCGCGGCCTCAAGATCTCCCGTTTCCCTGTGCCTCATCGCGAGTTCATATTCCTCTTCCCTGCTCAAAACGGGGTGGTTTCTGATCTGCGCCAGATAACTTTGCAGGGAATTTGAAAGCGCGGGAAGAGATGAATTCACTTCCTCAGACTTCTTTTTTCCTTCTTTTTTTGCGGCCATTTTTACTCGGTATGAGATTGGTTGACTGTTTTTCTTATCTATATAAAATTAACTACTTCTTTGGTTTTTTTCTATTTTCTACAGTTCCGGTGTAGCTCAGTTGGCAGAGCAGATGACTGTTAATCATCGGGTCGCAGGTTCGAGTCCTGCCGCCGGAGCCAGATTCCCGCCCATCTAAGTTATGTGCCCTACGAGTGCGGCTTTAATATTTTTCTCGCAAGTTCCCGGGTGAAGTTACGATTAATCACCAAGTGGGGCGAAGCAGGCAGCCTAGGCTATTTCAATTTGCTTTTTTGAATTAGCCTAAAGAAATTTTCAAGCTGTTCTCCGCTCCGTAAGACGTGCCTGATCTAGGATAATTTTTTCAAACGCGGTGAGATGGTTTTTGATGCACTTACTGCTTTCAGCACTATCTAGATCAGACAGTAAATCATCATAAAGAGATACCGCATGTTCGGGCTTGAGTTGTGGGCATCGAGTCTTGCCGATAGATCCCCGATTCCGCCGAAAAAGGAGTCGTTATAAACTTCCGCCACTCTTTTGAACTCATCGAACTTGATAAGCGGTGGTTCGCGAACGGTAAGCGGCCGCACGTTTTTCTCGGCGGAAGTTATCCTGATTCCATCTCCTTCTGGTGTGGCTAGGAACCATCGCTCGGAGTCTTCGAGCATAAGTTCTATGCCGCCTTCGGTTTTCTGTATCAGAAGCTCCCACTCCTGTTCCTTGGATTCGCTGAATGGTATTTTTCTGTCTGCAAGCATTTTTTCTCTCCAAAAGATTATTTTAAAGGTCTTATTCTACCCCATGGCGAAAAAAACATGTAATGCTGCTAACAGAGAAGCGGTCTCAAATGTTCTCCCGTGTAAGAACTTTTTACGGAAGCCACCTGTTCCGGGGTGCCCGCGGCCACTATTCGCCCTCCGTTGTCTCCTCCCTCAGGTCCCAGGTCGATTACGTGGTCCGCGCATTTTATCATCTCAAGGTTGTGTTCTATTACTATTACGCTGTTGCCTGTGTCGACAAGTCGGTTAAGAACGTCAAGAAGTTTTCCTATGTCGTCTACGTGAAGTCCGACGGTAGGTTCGTCAAGGATGTAGAGGATCTTGTTTTTTTCTTTTCTTGAGAGTTCCCTGGCTATTTTTATCCTTTGCGCTTCCCCGCCGGAGAGCGTCGTTGCAGGCTGTCCGAGTCTCAGGTAACCGCATCCGACATCCTTTAGAACTTTGAGTTTTCTGGTGACAGCCAGGCTTCCTGAGAAGAAAACCATGGCTTGGTCAACCGTAAGGTTAAGTATGTCATCTACGTTTTTCCCCTTGTACCTGTAGGAGAGAACCTCTTTTCCGAACCTTTTGCCCCCGCATTCCTCGCACGTCACCATGACGTCGGCGAGAAAGTGCATCTCGACCCTGCGGCTTCCCTCTCCCATGCATTTCTCGCAGCGGCCTCCCCTTACGTTAAAAGAAAAATGTGACGGGGTAAGCTTGCGGAGTTTCGCCTGGTAATGTCCGGCAAGGATTTTCCTTATGTCGTCGTAAACCTTTATGTAAGTGGCGGGATTTGATCTTGAGGTTCTTCCTATGCTTCCCTGATCAAGGATTATTACGTCGTCTATATAATCCGTGCCCTCTATCCGTTCGTGTTTTCCGACCCTGTCGGCTTTTCTCCTGAATTTTCTTAGAAGAGCGTTATACAGAATGTCGTTTACAAGGGAGCTTTTCCCCGATCCCGATACTCCGGTTACGCACGTTAGACTTCCCAGGGGAAACCGTACGTCAATGTTCTTAAGGTTGTTTTCGTTCGCGCCTATTACGTTTATTGAATTTCCGGTGGTTTTCCTGCGGGAACCCGGAACCTCTATTTTCTTTTCGTTTGAGAGGTATTTTCTCGTGGTTGAGTTCTTCGCCGAACGCAGGAAACTCCCGAGCGTCCCCTGATATACGACTTCCCCGCCGCCTTCTCCCGCGCGGGGACCGAGTTCCACTATGTAATCGGCGGATCTTATGGTGTCAAGATCGTGTTCTATGAGGATAATGGTATTGTTTCTTCCCCGAAGTTCTCTTATAAGCGAATTAAGCCGTTCCATGTCCCTTGCGTGCAGACCGATCGAGGGCTCATCCAGAATGTAGAGGGTCTCAGTGAGCCGCGAACTCATCTGGCAGGCAAGATTTATTCTCTGTGCCTCTCCACCCGAGAGCGTACGCGTGAGCCTGGAGAGAGTCAGGTAGTCAAGTCCCACGTGGATAAGAAAATCCAGCCGTGAATTTATTTCCTTCATTATGTCAGAGACGATCTCCAGTTCGTAAGCGGACATAACTACGCGATCAAACCAGGATTTTAGATCCTTTACGGACATCCGGGAGAGATCGGATATGTTTTCCCTTTTTATCCGCACGTTAAGGGCTTTTTTCTTGAGCCTGCTTCCACCGCAGTCCCCGCAGGTAAAGGCGGAGCGATATCTAGAGAGAAAAACCCTTATGTGGGTTTTGTAATTTTTCCGCTCAAGCCTTCTGAAATATCCTTTTGCGCCGTAGTAGTCTTCGTTTCCGTTTAAGACAAGATCCTTTTCCCTCGCCGAGAGTTCCGAAAAAGGTCTTTCCGTATCTATTCCCGCATACTCGGCGAAGGCAAGAAGTTTTCTCATTTGCTTGCGGTAAGAAGTTTTCGTAAAGGGTTCTATTGCCCCTTCGGCGAGGCTTAGACCGGGGTCCGGAACAAGGAGTTCGGGGTCGATTTCCAGGTTTCTTCCAAATCCGCTGCATTGCTCACAAGCGCCGTACGGGCTGTTAAAGGAGAACATGTTCGGGCTGGGTTTTTCAAACGCGATGTCGCAGAGGTCGCAGCGAAGTTCTTTTGAAAAACTAAGGCTCTGACCGGAAACAATATGCACAAAAGCCCGGCTGCTCTCGGAAAAAGCGGCCTCAAGTGCTTCTGTGATCCTCGGTTTTGATCGCTCGCCGATAACCGTTCTTGCAGTGACTATCTGGGTTTTTCCGTCAGAATTCTCCCCGATTTTTTCCATGTCCTGCGTCTTTCCGTCCAGATAAATCCGGGAGTAGCCTTTTTTCATGTATTGCGAGAGGGTTGCTCCCTTTTCGGTCTCAAAGCAGATGACGGCTCTTTTTTCCGGGAAGTTTTCGAGCAGAAGTCGCGTGAGGGACTGGGGGGAGTGCTCGCTCACTTCCTTTTCGCAACTAGGACAGTGGGTTTTTCCGGCTTTTGCGAACAGAAGTCTCATGTAATCGTATATTTCCGTCGTGGTGCCTACGGTGGAACGGGAATTTATTACGCTGTTTCGGCTTTCAATCGCTATCGGGGTCGGAAGACCTTCTATGTCGTCCATCGCGGGACGGTCGACTTTCTCTATGAACTGTCTCGCGTAGGTTGAAAGGCAGTCTATGTACCTTCTGAGTCCTTCTCTGTACACGGTGTCAAGAACGAGAGATGATTTGCCCGAGCCGCTGAGACCGGTTACCACCGTGAACATGCTTCTCGGGATCAAAACGTCTATGTTTTTTAGGTTGTTTTCCCTGGCGCCTTTTATTTCTATATATCCGTTTAGTTTTGCGGTTTTCGCCATGTAATTCTCCCACACCGGGTTTGTCCGATCCCAAGGGGTTTTCCATTTCCCCGCGCAGCATTTATAACGATAACGGAAATTGAGGTTTGCCGGGGTATTCGGTATTCTTTTCCTCGGGAAAAATGAAATATCCCGTGGTTTCTCACTTTAACTTTACACAATTATCGTGCGACTTTTTCCCGGGATACGGGATTATTGATGGGTCGCCGCGCCGGACGGCGCTTGGCCATGCGGGGCCATCTTCTGAATACTTTTTCGTTTCGAGGTGAGTAGATGATTCATCTAAAGGGTGTAGATGAGCAGATAGCGGAAGTTATCCGCATGGAAACACAGCGTCAGGAATGGAAACTCGAGATGATAGCGTCTGAGAATTACGTGAGCGACGCTGTCATGGAGGCCATGGGGTCTGTGCTTACAAACAAGTACGCCGAGGGTCTTCCGGGAAAGCGTTACTACGGAGGATGCGAATTCGTTGACGTGGCTGAGGATCTGGCGCGCGAGCGGGCCCTTGAGCTTTTCGGGGCGGACGCCGTGAACGTGCAGCCGCACTCTGGGGCCCAAGCGAACATGGCCGTGTTTTTCGCCGCGCTTGAGCCCGGAATGACGGTTTTGGGCATGAGACTTGATCACGGAGGTCATCTCACTCACGGACATCCGGTTAATTTTTCAGGCCGCCTCTACAATGTCGTTGCCTACGGGGTTTCAAAAGAAACAGAAACGATCGATTACGATGAGGTTAGGGATCTTGCCCTCAAGCACTCCCCTGGGCTTATAATCGCCGGCTGGAGTGCTTATCCAAGGGATGTGGACTACGCGAAATTCAGAAGCATAGCGGATGAATGCGGGGCGCTTTTAATGGCGGATATAGCGCATCCGGCAGGGCTTGTGGTAGCCGGGCTTCACTCGGATCCCGTTCCCCACTGTGATTTCGTAACGACTACTACCCATAAAACGCTTCGGGGACCCCGAGGCGGGATGGTAATGATGAAGGAAAAGCACGCGAAAGTCGTAAATAGCAGGGTTTTTCCGGGAACTCAGGGTGGTCCGCTGATGCACGTCATAGCGGCCAAGGCGGTTGCGTTTAAGGAAGCTCTCGGGCCTGGCTTCTTGGAGTACCAGCGCCAGACGGTGAAAAACGCAAGGCGCCTTGGAGAAAATCTCGTAAACGCGGGTCTTAAGCTTGTCTCGGGCGGAACCGACAACCACTTGGTGCTTGTCGATCTTAGGGAAACGGAGTTTACGGGACAGGTTGTTGAACAGACGCTTGAGAAAGCAGGCATAACGGTCAATAAGAACGCGATTCCTTTTGATCCCCGTCCTCCCATGGTCACAAGCGGCATAAGGATCGGGACCCCGGCGATCACCACAAGAGGGATGAAGGAGGCGGAAATCGATACGATATCCGGCTTCATAATGGAAGCTTTTAACAATCATGAGAACGAAAAAGTTCTCGGTAGAATAAAAGAAGACGTAAAGGAACTGTGCTTGCGTTTTCCAGTTTACGGCCACAGACTCGGCGGGTGAAAAATGAAGTGTCCTTTCTGCAAGTCAGATGATACAAGGGTAGTTGATTCAAGGGAAGGGAAAGACGGTTTTTCCGTAAGGAGACGGCGGGAGTGCAACGACTGCCAGGATAGATTCACCACTTATGAGAGAATCCATCACGCCGAAGTCATGATGGTAGTGAAAAAGGACGGTCGCAGGGAGGAATTTGACCGTAACAAGATAATAAACGGAATGCGCAAGGCGTGTGAGAAAAGGCCGGTCAGCATTGAAATCATAGAGGATTTCGTTTCCAGCCTCGAAAAGGAGTTTCTTGAGAGGGGAGAGCGGGAGATATCAAGTGAAGATATAGGGAAGAAATTAATAGACAAGCTTTATGAGATTGACCAAGTGGCGTACGTAAGATTTGCTTCGGTCTACAGGTCTTTTAAGGATGTGAACGAATTTCTTGACGAAGTAACGGGTCTTCTTAAGGAGAAGAAGTAAGTCGTATGCTGGTTGATTCCCACGCGCATCTGCTGAGCCTTGAGGACCCCGCGGGCGCCGTTTCCAGTGCTGCGGCCGAGGGTGTCGGGAAAATCATATCAATCGGAACCGGACTTGAATCTTCTCTTGCCACTATAGAGCTTTCAAGAAAATACAGGGGCGTTTATGTGTCGGTCGGAATCCACCCGCACTCCGCTTCTGACTTCAGCGAAGAAGTGATGCGGGAGATTGAGGGCATGCTGGAGGATCCCAAGGTCGTGGCGCTTGGAGAAACCGGGCTTGATTACCACTACATGAATTCTCCGAGAGAAGATCAGATAAGGTCGTTTGAGGCACACATGGAGCTTGCAAGGAGGCATTGCCTTCCTTTCGTTGTTCACGTAAGGGACGCGGAAGAGGAACTGCTTTCGATGCTTCGTGGCAGAGACCTCGGTTCGAGGCCTGGAGTTATTCACTGTTTTTCTGGGGATTACGAGACGGCGAAGAAATACCTTGACTTGGGTTTCTTCATTTCATTCTCCGGCATAGCGACTTTCAAAAGGGCCGAGGAGGTAAGGGACGCGGCTGCAAAAATTCCCATAGAAAGGCTTCTTTACGAGACGGATTCCCCTTACCTGGCGCCGGTGCCCCAGAGGGGAAAGCCGAATGAACCACGTAATGTCGTTTACGTGGCCAAGCTTATTTCGCAGCTCAGGGGGCTGTCTATTGAGGAATTCACCCAGATTGTTTTTGAAAACATGACGGAGCTTTTCCCAAAAGTGTCAAAGGACAAAGATGGTCTTATCTAGTAAAAAGAATTTTTGAGGTGCTTGCGTGAGCGGAAAACCAAAAATAGCTGTAACTATGGGAGATCCGAACGGAATAGGGCCCGAGGTCTGCATAAGGGCTTTTTACGACGGTTTCTTTGAGGAAATATACGACATCATATTTGTCGGAAGCGAACCCGTGCTCCAAAGGGCTAACAGCGAGTTCGGAAAGGACGGTCCTCTTTCAATTATAGACCCAACGGATTTTACGCTCGGGGATATTGAGGAGGGGGAGAGGTCCGAAAAAGCGGGCAGGGCATCTATTGCGTGTATAGAAAAGGCGGTAGCTATGGCTCTCTCCGGCGAGGTTAAAGCTATTGTCACGGCTCCAATAAGCAAAAGATCCATCCACATGGCCGGCTCTCCGTATCCCGGGCACACGGAGATGCTCATGGACCTTACCGGTTCTGAAAACGTGGTAATGCTTTTTGAGGGAACGAGGTTCCGCGTCGCGCCCGTGACCATACATGTCCCCCTTCGCGAAGTTCCTGACCTGATTACAGAAGAAAGTGTTTATTTGACTGTCTCGATATCAGCCCGCGAACTCAAAAAAAGATTCGGAGTCGAAGACCCCAAGATAGTTGTCTGCGGACTGAACCCCCACGCCGGGGAATCGGGATCTTTTGGAAACGAGGAGGAAGAGTATATCATTCCAGCTCTTGAGAGAGCTAGAGCCGAAGGCGTGTCGGTTGAGGGGCCTCTTCCCGCCGATACTCTTTTTTACGACGCCCTTCGCGGCAAATGGGATCTTGTGGTCGCCATGTACCACGATCAGGGTTTTGTGCCTTTCAAGATGCTTTCTTTCGATACCGGGGTAAACGTAACTTTGGGATTGCCTATACTGAGAACATCACCTGACCACGGAACCGCTTTCGATATAGCGTGGAAAGGCGCGGCCCGTCCCGAGAGCATGATTCAGGCTGTAAAAGTTGCCATGGAAATATGCGACGCGAGATAGTCAGAACGCATTGCGCAACTGTCTCAATAAACAGCATGTATTTACACTTAGCACCCGTCTGGGAATTCGTTTACGGAGCGTTTTCTCGCTTGCCCAATTATATAACCCGGCATAGCGATTTTTTTTCGGCATAGGCCACGATAGCTTTATGCTACAGGTATTTTACGGAAAACTGTCTGGTAAAAGACCTAGATTATCGGCTGGATCTATAGGAGACTCCATTGGACAGACAAGGGTATGTATTTCCTGTTTTAATTAGAAGCTTGTTTACTGTATCACGGGCTCAACTATCTTGCCTGGCAGTCCGGAAGGTTCTACGGAAATGGGTTCACCGGACGACAACGCCTCCGTTGAACTTCTAGATTCGCCAACCCCTTCCTCGGTAGATTCGTCGGTAGCTGGGGTGGAAGGACAGGCACCGTTGGCCTGATATGCAAGGGCCGTTTTGAGAAGAATTTCCTCAGGATCAGCAAACTGATGATTAAAGTCTTCTACAGCGGGGCAGGTTGGAGTAAAACCATCTTCGAAATCTGCTTCACCCCTGGCGTTTACCCCCCTGAAATTAATTGAAAAGTAATAGGTGCCACAGTTATCGGCCGGACGAAAACCGTATGGTTTGCCACAGGTAGTCGATCCGATATGGATAACCTTTATGTCAACTCCGCGCAAACTATTTATGATTGATTCACTTGCCGAGCAGGTTTCAGGGCTTGTCAGAACGAACAAGCGCGACAAGCCAAGACTGGGTACCGTTAAATCTATGCCATCGATTATATCATCGGCTGCGAATTCAAGAGTAAACTCCCACCTTTCCGATTCAATCTTGCCGTTTGTTTCAAGCTCTTCGAAAGTCAGACCCTCTTTCGCAGTTCCAGCGACCATTGACGAAAGCATTTGTGCTATATATAGGATTCCGCCAGCATTATAACGAAGATCAACGATCAGATCATTGATGCCTGCGTCTTTCAGAAAATTGCCTGCTTCTATGATAGCTGTCGCTGCAGGTGCGGAGTGTTGGTTAAATAGCATGTAACCGATGCGGTCCCCGTTGGAAGCGGTCAGGATTCTTACGTTTTGGACCGGGTGAGAAGTTATTGCCGCGGATCTCATAGTTACCTTGCGGGGGCCTGATGATCCGAGATCCAAAACGGTGAATGTGTGGTGCTCACCCACTCTTGATGGATTCAAGCCAGCGTTTAATACGGCTATGTTATCCGAATCTATTACCCTTACACCGTCGATCTCGAGAATCCGTGCACCGCGCGAAAGATTAACATCGGGAGCGACCGCTGGTGAACCGGGTTCTGTGTAAGCGATCCTTACATCTCGCGGGGGGCTAGCTTGCAGAAGTACGAACTCGGCACCATATCCTATTGTAATGCTTTGTCTGGAGGCAGCCAGGTATTGTGCGGTAGGTCGAGTGGAATGAAATTTATCCTTAGGGGTTCCAGAAGGATTTGTTTCAAAGGTCTTCATCAAGTTAAAGTAGGCGTGAGTGCCGCAGCAGGTGGGATCTTGGTCTTCGATCTCATCGTACCAGAGATAAGTTTCGTGACTCCAGGAACGTAGCCAGTTGTTTTCATCTGTATAAATGCCGGGATACGTAATGCTTTTCCGGTAAGCTCTGCTGGGGTCGGCGCACACATGTTCGAAGACTTCACTGGGATAAAACACCGGTTCCTCTTCCTCTCTTAGTACTGTTTCATAAGTGTCGCCGCAACCGAGAAAAGCCGATACTCCAAGCAGCGCTAAGCATACTGCGAGCAGCCGTATAGATCCGAATCTGTTCGGCAGGAAGGGGGCTTTTAGCTTATACAAGATAGTTTTCCTCCGGGTATTAAACGCTGGGGTGGATTTGCATGGGCCTAGATTATTACCAAATGGCCTGAATTATCAAATCACGTACGCAGCGTTAGAAAATTGCCACGGGCAGTGCTGCAGACTGCCGCACGGAAAAAGTATAAACACGGGTTTGTTCAACGGCTTACCGATCGAGAATCAGCCCCGGCAAACTGGAATATGTCGTGGGAGCGGGATCGATGGATAACAGTCCTTCCTGAGAAATCTTCGCTGCGGCCCGTTGAACTTGGGCTGAACTTGAAGAAGGACACTCGCCGTCAGCCTGGTAAGCGAGAGCCGTTTTGAGAAGACTTTCCTGCGGATCGCCGAGCTGGTGGTCATAGTCACTATCCGCAACGGAACAGGTTGGCGGGAAACCGTCGTCATAATCGGCAACCCCCTTGTCATTAAGCACCTTTAGTTGGATAGTGGAATAAGTAATGCCGCAATTGTCTGTCGAAACAAAGCCGTAGTACTTGCCGCGCGTGGCCAAGCCGATTGTGATTATATCTATGTCGATACCTTCTAAGCTGTTGATGATCAATTCACTTGCCGAAGCGGTTCCGTAAGTAGTCAAAACGAACAGGCGCGGAAGATCAAGAGCCGGCAACTCCTGCACATTACCGTTTTCATTCCTGAAGGAATCGGCAAAGGAAACGAAGTAGTTATCTGCTTCCCTTTTGTCGTTGAATTCAATTTTTGTGAAGTTCTTTCCTTCACCTGCGGATCCGGCTATTATCGACGTTATAATCTGCGCGATGTAGACGAATCCACCACCATTATAACGAAGATCAAGAACTAGATCATCGATGCCGTCTCCTTCCAGAAACATATTGCCGGCATCTATTAGCGGTTGCGCCGAGGTATCGATATGTCTGTTAAACAACATATAACCGACCCGATCGCCTCCGGAGGTGGTAAAGACTTCTACGTTCTGTACGGGATGCAAGGTTATCTCCCTGGCGGTCATGGTCACCGAGCGTTCCTGGGAAGATGCCCCGGGATCTTTAACTGTGAATGTGTGCGTGTCGCCGACAGATGGGTTAAAAGCGGCCTTTATCTTATCTACGTCATCTGAATCGTTGGAATTTACGATGTCGATGCCGTCAACGGTGAGAATCCGTGTACCGCGTACAAGGTTGACGTCGGCCGCGGTCGCCGGCGAACCGGGTTCGGTGTTTCTTACTACTACGTTTCGCGGAGGCGTGGATTTCAAAGTTCTGAACCTGGCGCCGTACCCAGTCGTAATGCCCTCATTAGAGAATTGCCGATATTCTTCGGTAGAAAGCGAGTAATGGAACCTGTCTTTGTCTTTTCCGGAAGATGTTGTCTCGTTTGTTTTCATTAGCTCGAAGTAATCTACCGGATTAGTGCAGCACGCCGGATCCACATCTTCGATTTCATCATACCAGAGATAGGTTTCGTGGCTCCAGGATCGAAGCCAGTTGTTTTCATCCACGTATGTTCCCTGCTGGGCTCTGTTACTTAACAGCTTTGCTCGGATCTGCGCAGTATTGACGAAAGTTCTCGCTTGGGCAGAACACACCTTGTTGCCATGGTTCATCCCCGTTGGTACAGGGTGGTGGTGGCGGAGACGGTGGTGGTGGTGGCGGAGACGGTGGTGGTGGTGGCGGAGACGGTGGTGGTGGTGGCGGAGACGGTGGTGGTGGTGGCGGAGACGGAGATGATGGTGACGGAGACGGTGGTGGTGGTGGCGGAGACGGTGGTGGTGGTGGCGGAGACGGAGATGATGGTGACGGAGACGGAGGAGGGGAAGGTGGCTCAGGCGGGAGTAACGGTTCAACCGTTTCCGGCGACACTGTTTCCGCCGGTGTTGACGGCGAGGAAGTTCCGACGGAACTCGGGGAAGATGAATTCTCAGCGCCCCCGCAGCCCGCAAAACCGAGTACCGCAACCAGTGCCAGAAATATTCCCAAGCATCGCGACGTTAATCCACCCGGAAAGCAGCGGTTTTTCCTTTTATTCAAGATAAGCATTTCTCCGCTCTCCGCATCAGCTTACTACTAAAAAGTACTTGATACGCAAGGTCTATCAAATTAACAGGTAGCTCATAATGGCCGTTGCGGCCGGATGGTGCGGTGTACTGGGGTGCTCGATGTTTCTCCGCTCTCCGCATCTTGATGGGTGGATTCTCTCATTCGGGCTTTGGGGGACGGGGCCTGATTTTTCGTTACATGCGGTTTCGAGAGGTTTCTGATTCCACCAGGAGGGGAAGTACTTCTCCTGATTTGCCCATTACGCTTGCGTCGTAAAGACCTGTGCCCGGGGTTACATCAATGTTGATCTCCACTACAGGTTTTTCGCTTTTTTTCGCTATTAGCCCCATTGAAGCCGCTGGTTCAACCACTCCGGAAGTTCCCACTATCAGAAGAAGATCGCATTGCTCTATGGCGAACAGGCACCTGTCTATTCTCTCCATCGGGATGATTTCTCCGAACCACACGGTGTTCGGCCTCATTACCGCGTCGCAGGCGTTGCACTTGGGAGGCAGTTCGGGAATGGGCACCTGATAGTTTTTTTCTACTTTTTCACATTCCGTACATTTAACTTCCCAGAGACTTCCGTGAAGTTCTATTACGTTTCGGGTTCCGGCCGCGAAGTGAAGGCCGTCTACGTTTTGTGTTATGAGGGTGAAATCCCTTTTTTCTTTCTCAAGCGCGGTTATCGCGAAGTGGCCGGGATTGGGCTTGGCGTTTTTCATTATGGCCCTTCTAGAGTCAAACCACTCCCACACCAGTTTGGGATTTCTGAAAAAGGCCTCGGGTGTCGCAAGTTCGTGGGGGTCGTAATTCCTCCAGAGCCCTTCTTCGCCCCTGTAGGTTGGGATGCCGCTTTCAGCCGAGATTCCCGCTCCTGTAAGAACGACGATTTCGTTGGAATTGCTTACGAGTTCGTACGCTTTTGCGATTTCTTTTTCCATGTTCCGACAACCCGCCATATGCTAACCGTTTTGCGATTTTTTTCCCATCGCCCACCACAAAGAGACGATTTCGGAAACGGGAGATTTTCTTGACAATTTGTCCCTTGATACTAACCTTGTTTGTGTTGTGTTAGACCAGTATGTTCCCGTACTCCTGATAATAGTAATAGCGATCGTTCTGGCCGTGGCGCTTCTGTCCGTTTCCTATCTGCTGGGTCCGAAGAGATACGGAAGCTGGCGCAAGCTAATTCCATATGAATCGGGGATGATTCCCAGAGGAGACGCAAGGGAGAAGGTTTCGCTCAAGTACTACCTTATAGGAGCTCTTTTCATACTGTTTGACATAGAAATTGTGTTTTTGGTAGCCTGGGCGGTCGTGTTCAGGGAGCTTGGAATGGTGGCGCTTGTCGAGGTGCTGGCGTTTCTTGCTATTGTCATCGGCGGTTACTTTTACGTTCTTAAAAAAGGAGCTTTGGAATGGGAGTAAGCAGCGGACCTCTTCTTGGCGGAGACGGTTTTCTTACAACCAAGATCTCTGCGGTTGCCAACTGGGGAAGGAAGCACAGCCTTTGGCCTATGGCTTTCGGAACGGCCTGCTGCGCGATTGAGATGATGGGGACTTTCTCCTCAAGGTTCGATATCGCAAGGTTCGGGGCCGAAACCGTGAGGTTCTCGCCGAGGCAGGCGGATTTAATGATAGTTTCGGGGACCATAACCTACAAGATGGCGTCGGTCTGCAGGAGAATCTACGAACAGATGCCCGAGCCCAAGTGGGTAATAGCGATGGGGTCGTGTACGTGCGGTGGCGGACCTTTTGACAGTTACGCCGTCGTTCAGGGAATTGACGAGTTTCTTCCGGTGGATGTTTACGTGGGCGGCTGTCCCCCAAGGCCCGAAGCCCTTATTGACGCCGTGATGAAAATTCAGAAGAAAATAGATAACGAAGGGCCCCCGATTGTATGACCTCCCCACCTGACCCTGTTGATCAAACAAGGGAAAAAATACGCGGGTACATTCTCTCGGAGAGCACATTCCGCGGGGAGACCAGTTTCACCGTAGGGGCCGAGTCGATAGTCGAGTGCTGCTCGCTTTTGAAAAACACCCTTGGTTTTTCCTACCTTGTGGATGTTACGGTTGTCGACTACCTGACCGTTAAATTCCCAAGGTACGAGGTTGTCTACCTGCTTCACCGCTTCGGTGAGAATTATGAAGAAAACTTGAGGATAAGGCTCAAGGTCGCCCTTGAGCAGGATAATCCCGCCATCGATTCCGTAACCCACGTTTGGTCCGGGGCGAACTGGCTTGAGAGGGAAGCGTACGATATGTTCGGGATAACCTTCAGGGGGCACCCCGACCCGAGAAGAATACTGATGCCCGAGGATTACGACCAGTTTCCTCTGAGAAAAGATTTTGACGTGAGAGACAGGGAATCTTCCAAAAGATCTTTTGAGCGGGCTCTTGAGGAAGGGCTTGAGTGATGGAAAGAGTAGAGATCGTCACAGAAGAGCTTGGCACTGAGCCCGACGGCACGAGAAAGCACACCATGATGCTTAACATGGGGCCGCAGCATCCATCGACCCATGGGGTCCTGCGGGTGGTTCTTTATCTTGACGGAGAGATAGTGAAGGAAGCTGTTCCTCACATAGGCTATCTGCACAGGGGAATAGAGAAGCTCTGCGAGGACATCACCTATCAGAAATGTCTTCCCTACACAGACAGGATGGATTATCTGGCCTCAATATGCAACAACATAGGTTTCATACTGGCTGTTGAGAAGCTTCTGGGGATTGAAGATGAAATTCCCCCAAGAGCCAAAGTTGCCGAAGTTATAATGTTTGAACTCGGAAGAATCGAGTCTCACCTCATAGGGATAGGCGCAAACGCGATGGATCTTGGTGCGATGAGTGCCTTTCTTTTCTGCTTCAAGGAGAGGGAAAGGATCTACGAAATTCTTGAGATGGTATGCGGAGCGAGACTCACGACTTCATACCCGAGGGTAGGAGGTCTTCCCCAGGACCTTCCCGAAGAGTTCTCCGACACCGTGAGGAATTTTCTAAAGATATTCCCCAAGACCTTAAATGAGGTAGACAGCCTTCTTACAAGGAACAAGATATGGATTGATCGCACGAAGGGAGTGGCGGTTATAAGCAAGGAGCAGGCGATTGATCTGGGTATTACCGGCCCAATACTGAGAGGAAGCGGCGTTCCCTACGACGTAAGGAAAGCCGTTCCCTACCTTGATTACGAGAACTACGAATTCGATATACCGGTCGCCAACGAAGGAGACGTGTACGCAAGATATCTTTGCAGGATGGAAGAGATGAGACAAAGCCTTCGGATAATTTCCCAGGCTATTGAAAATCTCCCCGACGGTCCTTACATTGCCGATCTTCCCGATATCGTTTTGCCTGAAAAAGAACTCGTCTACACGAAAATGGAATCCCTGATCAGGCATTTCGTGCTGGTCTACAACGGTTTTGAGACTCCTCCGGGGGAGATATACCACTCGGTGGAGAATCCCAAAGGGGAACTGGGCTACTACATCGTAAGTGACGGTACGGGAAAACCCTACAGGATGCGGGTTCGCGGGCCGTCGTTTGTAAACCTGCAGGCCCTTCCGGATATGGTAAGGGGGGGATTTGTCTCTGATGTCGTTGCGGCAATCGGCAGCATTGACATAGTGCTCGGGGAAGTTGACAGGTAAGTTCTGAATCTCAAGGGAAAGTCACTGTCCTCGCTCCCTCCGGTTTTCTGAACGTAAAAAACGAGTCGGGGATGTTTAGGTTAACTTCTGCGGCGCCGAGTTCTATGATCGTCGTGTTTCCGAAGATGTCACCGATTATGATTTTCCTCAGCATGTGGGTCTTTGGATCAACTGCTATCGTTACCTGCTTTGAGTGCTCCTGTTTTTTTTGTTTTAAGTCAAGGAGAATATTCCCCTGCTCGTCCGTGCTTCCGGCGCCTAGGCGGACATCGAAAAGACGGTCAAGATCCTCAAGTATTGAAATAACTGTATAGGAACCGAGGGAACCTGCCCAGACGCTGTCAATTTCCGTTTCGGCAACCTGATTTTCCCGGCTGTCAAAATACCAGACCTTCTTTCCGTCAGAAACGATCGTGTCTTTCCAAGGCTCTTCGTATTGCCACTTCATCATTGCCGGTTTCTTGAACCACACTTTGCCCGAAGAAAGGACTTTCTCCTCAAGGTCCTTTATCCGAGTTTCCTGGGTAAATCTAGAGTTAAGGTCGTTTATCGAGGCGTATTTTTTCTGGATGCTGCTTACAATAGCGGCTGCATCTTGGGCCCTCGCAGGTTGCGCGGTAAGAAGAAGGAATGTTGCAAGAAGCGCTGCCGCAAGCGAGATTTTTTTCAATCCTGATTTCCCCTGTCCGCTTTGATCATGTTTACGTAGACTTCTCTTGGTTTTCCGGCTGATTCCTGCGGTCCTATCAGGCCTTCTTTCTCCATTATCTCAACGATTCTCGCAGCACGGTTATATCCTATCTTGAGTCTTCTCTGTATCATCGAAATGGATGCCTGTTCCATTTCGGCTATTATTCCAAGTGCGGTTTCGTAAAGTTCATCTTTCTCGTTTTCATCGGAACCTGCGCTTTGGGCGCTGGGGTCATTTTGAGTTATCTCCTTTATGTAGACGGGGGTGGACTGGGATCTTAGAAAATCCGTCACCCTTTTTCTTTCCTCGTCCGATATGAGGGCACCCTGCAGTCTTAACAGGTTGCTTCCCCCGGAACTCAGAAAAAGCATATCGCCCTTTCCAAGCAGAGTTTCCGCTCCCCCGGTGTCGAGAATGATTCTTGAATCCACTTTTGAGGATACGAGAAAAGATATCCGCGCGGGGAAGTTAGCCTTTATAAGTCCCGCCACGACGTCTGCCGAGGGTCGCTGAGTAGAGACTATTATATGGATTCCCGCGGCTCTGGCTTTCTGCGCGAGCCTTATTATGGAGTCTCTCACTTCGCTCGGGGAGACCATCATGAGGTCGGCAAGTTCGTCTATGATAACGACTATGTAGGGAAGCCATCTGAGCTGTTTTTCCTCAATGTCGAGCGTCTCAAGCTTTCTGTTATAGCTGTCTATGTCCCTTACTCCTTCCTCAGAGAGCATGCTGTACCTGGAATTCATTTCCTCCACCAGCCACCTAAGAGCCGCCACGGCCTTTTTCGATTCGGTGACCACCGGATGGAGCAGGTGAGGAATATCTTCGTATATGGACAGTTCAAGCATCTTCGGATCTATCATTATCAGCTTGAGTTCATAAGGGGTTGTCCTGTACAGAAGGCTTGTGATCGCGGCATTTAGCAATACGCTTTTCCCCGAACCGGTCGTTCCGGCGATCATAAGATGCGGGGCGGTCTGAAGGTCCATGTAGCGCGGTTTTCCAGATATGTCTTTTCCGAGGGCAAGGGTCAGCATTGACTTTTTCGTCGTAAACGAACTGCTCTCGAAAAGTTCCCGCAGCACCACGATCTCCCTGCTTTCGTTCGGCACCTCTATTCCGACCACGTCTTTTCCTGGTATTGGGGCTATGATTCTTATGCTGAGAGCCTTAAGACCCATTGCCAGGTCGCCTTCAAGAGACGATATCTTGTTTATTTTGATCCCCGGGGCGGGCTTGTACTCGAACATCGTGATGACCGGGCCGGGACGTATTTCCATGATCTTTCCGGTTACTCCAAAGTCAGCGAGCTTTTCCTCAATCAAAGTGGCCTTCTGGTACATAGCTTCTTTGTCTATCTCTACTGATGTATCGATTTTGGGGTCAAGCAGATCAATGGGGGGAAGAGAGAAATCAAGCCATTTGCTCTCGGGCGCAGGAGGTTCTGTCTCGGCTTTTTTGTCAGGGGTGGGAGGTGTGAACACTATCTGCGGTTCCGCGTCGGTTTCTCCCGAGGGCTCCTGCTTTTTCGCTGCGACCGGAGCTTTAGTTTCGCGAGTCGTCATCTGCGGGCCGTCTTGCTTTTTTCTGGCTCGGGCTCTTGCTGCCGAAGCGCGTTTTAGCGCGCCGAACGGCGCGAAGATCTTTTTTAACGCACCTGAGCAGAGTGCGCGGATGATCTCCGCCACGCGGGCAAGTTTGGTTCCCGTCGTTACTATCACGGAGAGGAATATGACTATTATAGCAATTATGTATGTTCCCAGGGTTCCTGAGATGTTCTGCGCGAATTCACTGGAGATTGCAAGACCCAGCCATCCGCCGGCCGGAGAATAGCCTAAAAGCGAGCTTTTTCCGTAGGCAAGCCCGAGCAGAGTGGTTGAGGAGAGAAGAAAAATAATTGCGGAGCAAAGCTTCCAGTATATCTTATGGGCCGGTTGTTTTCTCAGAATTACGTACGAGGCGTAGAACATGAGCACTGGAAACACGAAGGAAAGCGTGCCGAAAGAACTTCCAAGGGAGTGCGACACGTAAAGTCCCGCGTTTCCCATTGCGCCTTTTGCGTCAATCTCAATCAGGTTGCTGAAGACCAGAAGACTTACGAAGGTGAATACTCCGAGGGCGAAGAAAAAAACCGCCATCACTTCCACGAATACGCCTTGAGTGTCCTTGTCTTTAGACATTTTTTAAATTCTGAAATAAAAACCCTCCGCACCCGAGCGAAAGGGGAAATTCTCCTCTATCTAAAAGGCGATTGCGGCGAGAAGCGTGTTTGAGGCCTGAGCCGCAAGATCCCATGACAAGAAAGGAAATATACCGAAAAAAACCGTGGCTGCGGTAAGCACGGCAATTGTAGCTCCCGAAAGCGGCTTGTTCGCGCTTGCCCCGTAGCTGTCCTCCTTCATAAATGCGTAGACGAGCACCTTAAGGTAGTAGTACGCGGAGATTACGCTTGTTATTATTCCTATCACTGCAAGCGGCGTCAGATTAGCATCAACCGCAGCTAAAAACACCCTGTACTTTCCGAAAAATCCTATAGTCGGCGGAATTCCCGCAAGCGAGAACATAAACACCCCGAGCGCGAGTGCCGTCGCCGGTTTTCTTTTCCAGAGTCCCGATATCCGTTCAAAAGTATCGCAGTCGTTTTTCTCCCCGCTCACGTACGCGAGGATTCCGAAAGCCCCGAGATTCATGAAGGTATAGGCAAACAGATAATAAAGAACGCTTCCGCTCCCGACAGAGGTGTCCGAGAGAACGGCCGCCACTCCAACAAGAGCGTATCCCGCGTGAGCCACACTTGAGTAGGCAAGCATTCTCTTTACACTTTTTTGATATATGGCAGCTATGTTCCCCACTACCATTGTCAGCACCGCCGCTATCTGTATCGCAGCCGTTATATGATTTTCAAACGCCGAACCGGAGTCGAGAAATATTCTCAGCAGCAGCACAAACGCAGCCGCTTTTACCGCTACTGACATATATCCCGTAACGGTGAGAGGAGCACCGTCATAGATATCGGGTACCCACTGGTGAAGCGGTACCGCTCCTATCTTGAATATAACTCCTACTGCCACGAAAGCGGCTCCGCAGACATACATCGGGAGATTCGCGGGATTTGCGAGAATTTCCTCTATAAAAGTGGAACCTGTAGCTCCATAGAGAAGGGCAATTCCGAAAAGCAGCACCGCGGAGGAAAAACTCCCCAGAACAAGATACTTCACCCCTGATTCCGTCGAGTCAAGAGACCTGCTTCTGAATCCCGAGAGTATGTAGACTGCGATTGACATGATTTCGAATCCTACAAAAAGCGTCATGAGTTCAACCGACGAGGCGAGAATCATCATCCCGCTCGTGCAAAACAGCACGAGCGCGTAAAATTCCTCAAGCCATTGAGTGCGGTTCTCCAAGTGATCTTTTGAAAAAACAATCGTCGCAAGCGCGGCCAGGAGAAAAATGGAGTTAAAATAGGCGGAGAAGGAATCAATTACAATCGCGCCGGAAAACGCGGAGTCGGTCCCGGAGAACCTAGTGAAGTTAAGGATGAACGAGGCTACAGTGCCCGAAACCGCGAGGAGAAAAAGCGCCCCCGCCCATCTTTTTTTCAAAACCGGGGCGCAGACGAGTATGAGCAGGCCGGCGAGTATGAGTATGCACTCGGGAAGGATAACAAGCGTGCTTTCAAGTAAAACTTGAATATTCATGGTCGCGTTTCTCCCGGCGTTTACGACCTTTTCCGGGTCTCAGTTGTTTTTTTCATTGCTTCAATCGGAGTTTTTGATTACTTCGAACTTCTTTTCTTCAAACTGGAAGTTTCGCTCGTCAATGTACCATATTCTCGCGTCGGCAAGTTTTCCGCGGTTTATCGAAAAAATTATATACGCCCACCCGGGCGATGCCACCTCTCTGTCCGTTTCCGAGGGGATCGAAGGATGGTCCGGATGTGAGTGGTATATGCCGAGAATCTCAAGACCATTCTCCCTTGCCCACGAATCCGCTTCTATGTAGGAACGCGGGTCAAGCTCGTAACGGTCTTTTAACCTTTTCCTGTCAATGCCGCCTGTTTCCTTAAACGCCGTTTCAGACCCGTCGTCAGCGACCAGATTGGCGCATTTGCGAAAGTGGGTCACGGTATCTTTTTCCCCTATCATCACGCCACAAACCTCGTAAGGATAACCGGATTCAGCGTCCCGTGTCATGCCCAGATAAGCCGATCTATGTATTCTTACCACCAGAGTCTTTCGCTCAGGTACCTTCTTCCCGAGTCGGGAAGAATCGTTACCAGCACTCCTTCTTTCAGTTCTTTCGCGTACTCAAGCGTTACGCAAACCGCGGCTCCTCCTGAGTGACCCACGAATATCCCTTCGGTTTCCATCAGCCGTTCCATCATATCATACGCTTTTTCAGTTGAGATGAAGACAACTTCGTCGGCCGCTTTCTCGTCGTATATGCCGGGAACTATTGAAGAAGGCATATGTTTCATGCCCTCAAGTCCGTGAAGACTTTCTTCGGGTTGAATCGCGATTATCTTTATGTCGGGATTGTATTCTTTAAGTTTTTTTCCGGTTCCCATGAAGGTTCCCGATGTGCCGAGTCCCGCGAAAAAATGGGTCACGGTGCCTTTTGTCTGCTCCCAGATCTCAGGCGCGGTTGTCTCATAGTGTGCAAGGGTGTTGTTGACGTTGTTATACTGGTCCGGCATGAAATATCTGTCGGGTTTATCCGCCTTGAGTTTGTGGGCCATTCTTATCGCTCCGTCGGAACCTTCAAGAGGATTTGAGAAGACTATTTTAGCTCCGTAGGCTTCAATCGCTTTTCTCCTCTCGGTGTTTACGTTCTCGGGCGTTACGATTTCAACTTCGTATCCCAGTGCGGCCCCCAGCATCGCGTACGCGATTGCGGTGTTTCCGGAAGAGGAGTCCATGATGACCTTGTCTTTTGTGAGTTCGCCGGAGCGGATGGCTTCCAGAATCATTCTGCGGGCGGGGCGGTCTTTTACTGAACCTCCGGGGTTAAACCACTCGGCCTTTGCGTAAATACGTACTCCCGCGGAGCATTCCTTTACCGTTTCGGAAAGTTCCAAGAGGGGGGTGTTGCCTATAAGGTCAACCACAGATTCGACTCTTGAACCTCTGGCCGTGGAGGTTCCGCCTTCGGACCTATACATTAGCAGCGCTCGATAATTACCTTGTGGTAACGGCCTTCTTCCTTCACTATGGAAAGAACCTTGTGACCTTCCTGTTCAACGCTTCTTGGGAGATTGGAAAGCGGCTCTCCCTCGCAGAGCTTGACTTCAAGGAGTTCTCCCCGCTCCATTTTCTCAAGCTTAAGCTTGGTTTTAACAAACGTCATCGGACAGATGTCGCCCGTTATATCTATTCTTTCGTTGCCCTGCGTATCGTCCATGTTAAAAAACCTCGTGCGCGCGTTTTCCCGTTAAGATTAACACAGTCCGCGTTTTACTCAAACGGCTTTCCCGTCTGTATTTCGGGACTTTATCCACGATATTACGGAATCGAACATCTTTTTGCCGTCTTCTGAGCCGAGCAGGCTCTCGAAACTGCGTTCCGGATGAGGCATCATCCCGAGTACGTTGCCTTGGCTGTTGGCAATTCCGGCTATATTGTCCTCGGCGCCGCTTGGATTTGCCTCGGCGGTTAGCTCTCCCTCCTCCCCGCAGTACCGTAAAACTATTCTCCGTCCATGCATGTCTTCTCTGCCCGGGGGCAGTACGAAATTCCCTTGGGCGTTTGCGACCGGAAGTTTCAGCACTTCTCCTTTGTGCAGAAGGCAGGTAAAAGGCGTGTCTGTATCCTCAATCCTTACGTTTGTCCATCTGCAGACAAATTTCAGGGAGGAGTTGTGTATGAACGCTCCGGGAAGAAGCCCCGATTCAACAAGAATCTGAAATCCGTTGCATATTCCTATTACGGGGACTCCGTTTTCTGCAAGTTCCCTAAGCGGGCTTACCACGGGGGAGAACTGCGATATTGCTCCCGCGCGGAGATAGTCCCCGTAGGAAAATCCTCCGGGGATCACGACGCAATCTATTCCTTCAAGGGAAGTTTCCTCGTGCCATACGAGATCGCAGGGCTGGCCCAGAATTTTTCTTATGGCATGGTAGCAGTCATGATCGCAGTTAGAACCCGGAAAGAACAGAACTCCAAAATTCGACATCTTATTTTTCCGCTATCTCTACAGAGGAATCTTCAATTACCGGGTTGGAAAGGAGTTTACGGCACATTTCATCCGCTTTGCGGCTTACCTCCTCGGCGGATTCGCCCTCCATGGTGAGTTCCACGATTTTGCCTACCCTCGCGTCGGAAACCCCGCTGAATCCGAGACCGCTTAGCGCGTTTAGCACCGCTTTGCCCTGGGGGTCTAGCACCACGGGCTTAAGCTTAACCTCTATTTTGACCGAAAACCGTTTCATCTCTGATTCCTTTGCTGCGGCGTGATTTCCGCGGGATATTACCCGCGCGAGAGAAGTATGCCAACAATTCTCTCAAGCTCCTCGGGGGAATAGTACTCTATTTCTATTTTCCCTCTTTTCTTGTTGCTGCTTATCTTTACTTTGGTTGAGAATCTCCCGGCAATCTGTTCGGTCAGATCCTTGGTGAAAATATCTTCTTCCACCTTATCTGAAGTGAGCTCGGGGGGTAGTTGGGCGCTTCGATTTCTCTTTTTTACCAAAGCTTCGGTTGCCCTTACCGTAAGATCCTTTTTCACCACTTCGCCGAGAAGGGAATCCATTTCTTGTGGGGATAAAGCAGCGAGAAGCGCTCTTGCGTGCCCCACGGTTATAGTGCCCGAAACAAGAGCTTCTTTTGCTTTTTGAGAAAGCCTGAGAAGCCTCAGCTGGTTTGTGACGACCGAGCGGTTTTTCCCTGTTTTTTTCGCTATCTCGTCGTGGGTAAGCCCGAAGCGCTCCGCGAGCTTCTCATAAGCCTCTGCCTCTTCAATGGGATTTAAGTCTTCTCTTTGTATGTTCTCTATTAACGTAAGCTCCGCCACATCCTGGTCTGTAGCGGTCCTTATCACGACGGGCAGTTTTTCAAGTTTCGCTATTTTTGCCGCTCTCCACCTGCGCTCACCGGCCACTATTTCAAAGACGCCGTTTTTTTTTCTGACTATAAGCGGCTGTATGACCCCGTTTTCCCTTATGGACTCTGCAAGTTCCTCAAGAGTGCTCTGTTCAAAGTGTTTTCTCGGCTGCGACGCGTTTGGCTTCAGCAGATTCGTGCTTACCATCTGATACCCTGCGGATTCCGTTTCCGGATTCTTTGGAATAAGCGAGTCAAGTCCTCTTCCCAAACTTCGTCTCTTCACGTCAGTCAACCTCCGCTCTGCTTATTATTTCGTTTGCGAGTTTCATGTAATTCTGTGCCCCGCTCGACTTGATTTCGTAAAGCAGAAGGGGTTTTCCGTGGCTTGGCGCTTCGGCGAGCTTTACGTTTCTGCTTATCACGGTGTCAAAAGTTTGTTCGCCGAAGTGATTTCTTACGTCCTCGGCCACGGAGTGACATATGTTATTGCGGGAATCGAACATCGTCAAAAGATAGCCTTCCACTTCAAGCGAAGGATTGAGCCTCTGCCTGGCAAGAGATATAGTCGTCTGCAGCTGGCCTATCCCTTCAAGCGCGTAGTATTCGCACTGAACGGGTATAAGCACCCGGTCGGCCGCGGCAAGCGCGTTTATGGTGAGCAGACTCAGTGACGGGGGAGAGTCTATGAATATGTAATCATATTCGTCCCTTATCTCATCGATGGCATTTTTGAGTCTGTATTCCCTGTTTTCCGTCTCTATAAGATGTATCTCTGCCCCGGTAAGCTCGTGATTCGCCGGACATACATGCAGGTAACCGTTTAGAAGATCGGGATATATGTCAATTGTGGTGTCCGCCAGCTTGACTTCTCCCAGTATGACGCTGCAGATGTTTTTCGAATTGATCGATTCTTTATCAACACCAAGCCCTCCGGTTGCGTTTCCCTGAGAGTCAAGATCTATTAGAAGCGTGCGGCGGTTTGCCGCTGCCAGAGAAGCTGAAAGGTTGACTGCGGTTGTGGTTTTACCGACTCCCCCTTTCTGATTTACCACGCATATTACTTTTGACATTTGGAGATAAAAAAATGATAAACTTGCGAATGTTATCAGTCAAATGAATTTTATCCCGGCGCCGCGCTCGCGGACACTCCCGGAGGGTTAACATTGATAAACAGGGTATGTGTTGTTTTTTCGACTTTTTTCGGACTGGGGTTTGTTCCGGGAGCCCCGGGAACCGCGGGGACTCTCGGGGCGGTCGGGGTCGTATACCTGCTCAACCTAGCGGGCGGAGCAGCTCTTTATTCAGTGCTTACGTTCGGATTGATTATCATTTCCTTTATAGCCGCGGGCCGCTGCGTATCGATTTTTAACAGGGAGGACCCGCCGGAGGTTGTCATTGACGAAGTATGCGGATTTCTCGTATGCATGCTTTTCATCACACCGAATCCCATTAATCTCGCGCTCGGCTTTTTCCTCTTCAGGTTTTTCGATATCGCAAAGCCGTTTCCGATAAGGAGAGTCGAAAAACTCCCGGGTGGCTACGGTATTGTGATGGATGACGTTTTGGCCGGAGTTTACGGTAATCTGTGTCTTCAGGTGTTTGTTTTTCTTTCCAGTTAGAATTACCCGGCAATGTGCGTTGAGGTAATAACGACCGGAAACGAGCTGATGAGCGGTCTTACACGGGATACCAATTTCAGCTGGGTCGCCGCGGAGCTGTCCTCATCGGGTATTGAGGTTAGATACCATTGTGCGGTGGCTGATGATCTTGAGGATCTTCTCGCTTCTTTTACGACGGCGTCAAAAAGAGCCAGATTTATCATAGTTTCTGGGGGACTCGGCCCTACGGAGGATGATCTAAGCGCGCTTGCCGCCTCGGAATTTCTGGGAACTCCCCTTGTTTTCAATCCAGCGGTATATGAAGACATCGTCCGAAAGCTCGGGAAGAGAGGAAGAGAGCCCAACAGCTACCATGAAAAACAGGCCATGTTTCCCGAAGAAACGACGGTTATCGAGAATCCAGTCGGCACAGCGGCTGGCTTCAGTTTTCTCTTCGGCCGCTCGAAATTCTACTTTCTTCCGGGTGTTCCAAGGGAATTCAGGCGGATGTTCTCAGAGTATGTTTTCCCGGATATAAACAATGCCGCGAAAAAGGGAAAAAGCCTGGTCGTGAGAGTGCTTAGAACCTTCGGGCTGGGTGAATCCGAAGTAGCGGAGAAACTGGGGGATTTTTCCCCCGAAGGAGTGGATGTCGGATACAGGATTCGTCTTCCTGAGATTCATCTTCGACTCACCGCCTTGGGTCATGACAGTGAGAAATTGGATTTGCTTCTGCACGATGCCTGTGGAGACGCTAGAGAAAGGCTTGGGGATTTTCTCTTTTCGCAAGGGGATGAAACCCTTGAGGAAATAACTGCGTCTTTGCTACTTGAAAAAGACCTGACCCTATCTGTTGCGGAGTCCTGCACGGGAGGGCTTTGCTCAAACCGTTTTACGGATATCGCGGGAAGTTCGGGTTATTTCCTGGGCGGGGCGGTGGTCTACAGTAACGATTCCAAGGAAAAATTTCTCGGGGTAAGCGCCGAGACCCTCGCGCGGTTCGGCGCGGTGAGCGAGGAGGTGGTTTCCGAGATGGCCTGCGGGGCAAAAGATCTTTTCGGGAGCGATATAGGGCTTTCTGTATCCGGGATCGCGGGTCCGGGCGGTGGAACCGTGGAGAAGCCCGTGGGTACAGTATGGTTCGGGTTCACTCACGCTTCATGCGGGACTTTTTGCGAGAAACGGAATTTTACTGGCACAAGGGATGAGATAAAAAACTTTGCTGCCTCCACCACAATCGATATGGTTAGGAAGTTCTGCCTCGATTATGTAGGATAGTAGCTTTAGAACCGCAAAAACCAAAATGGAGATTCAAACGAAAATGAGCGATATCGACGAGAAAAACAAGAGCATAAACGTAGCTATCGACACGATAGAGAAGCAGTTTGGAAAGGGCTCCATAATGAGACTTGGCGAGGATGCTTCTCTCGCCGACATTCCGGTGATTACCTCGGGTTCCCTCGGACTTGACATAGCGCTTGGCGTCGGCGGCTTCCCAAGGGGAAGAATCGTTGAGGTCTTTGGTCCCGAGGCCTCGGGTAAAACCACCATAGCGCTCCACGCCATCGCGGAAGCCCAGAAAGCCGGCGGAATAACCGCCTTTGTCGACGCCGAACACGCTCTCTCAACAAGCTACGCGGCGGCGCTTGGCATCAAGGTTGAGGATCTTCTTATTTCCCAGCCTGATTTTGGGGAACAGGCGCTTGAAATCATTGATACTCTCATAAGAAGCGCTGCGGTTGACCTCATAGTGCTTGACTCGGTCGCGGCTCTTACCCCCCGCGCTGAAATCGAGGGGGAGATGGGAGCCACTCACGTAGGTCTTCAGGCGAGACTGATGTCGCAGGCGCTTCGCAAGATAACGGCTAACGTGAGCCGCTCGAAGACCATAGTGATTTTCGTTAACCAGCTTCGCATGAAGATCGGGGTTCCATCTTACATGAACCCGGAGACCACCACGGGAGGTAACGCGCTTCGGTTCTATTCGTCGGTGAGAGTTGATATAAGGCGCATTGGGTCTCTTAAGGACGGTGACCGTATCGTGGGTAACAGGGTTAGGGCAAAGCTTGTAAAGAACAAAGTCGCCCCTCCTTTTCGCGAAGCGGAATTCGATGTGGTCTTCGGAAGGGGAATATCAAAACTCGGGGAGCTTGTGGACTTGGGAACCAAGTTCAACGTGGTAAAGAAAAGCGGGACTTGGTACTCCTATGACGGTGAGAGAATGGGTCAGGGCAGGGAGAATTCCAAGAAGTTTCTGCACGAAAATCCGGAAATTCGCGAAAAAATAAGAAACCAGATCATAAAGGCCTCCGGGGTAGTTTCTTCTGAGGAAGCGGAAACCGCGAAAGAATAGTTTCCGGTATTCCAAATCCACTAAATCTGAGTGCATAACCGTCACTCCTTAAAATGCCTCGTTCTTTTACTACATCTGAGCAACACGCATGAAAATTCTGGGAATCGAAACCTCTACTTTTTCGGGAAGTGTGTCAATATCCGATGACGACACGCTTCTTTGCGAATATGTTTTCAACACCGGTCCGAGGCATAACGAAGTACTTATTCCCACAGTCAAGCGGCTTCTTTCGGATTGCGGGCTCGGGAAAAATGATCTGGACACGGTCTGCGTATCAACGGGGCCGGGTTCCTTCACCTCGCTTCGAATAGGGGTCTCCACCGCGAAGGCGCTCTGCTATTCCCTGGGAACGGATCTTGCGGGAGTTCCCTCGCTTGAGATTGTTGCATCGAACGCGCTTTGGTCCGGAAACGACGTATGCGCCATGACCGACGCGGGCAGGGGGGAGGTTTTCTTCTCGTTTTATGATCCCAAGAGCGAAGAGATGACTCCCGCGGAAATCGCCGCCCCGGAGTCTGTATGTTCCGGGATAAGAAAAAAGACCGTTTTTGTGGGCAGCGCGGCAGTTCTCCACGCGAAACTTATACGGGAAACATTGGGGGAAGACGCTGTGTTCTTACCTGCTAACCTCAACACCCCCAAGGCATCTGCATGCGCGCTTCTGGGGAGAAAAAAGATTCTTTCCGGACGAAAAGATGATCCGTTTTCTTTAACTCCGTTTTATCTTCGCCGCTCCGGGGCGGAGCGTGAAACGTCGTCGCCGAAACGGCGGTAGGAATCTTTTTCACCGCCGGTCTTGAAGTTGTCTGTGCGCAGTGATAGATTAAGCGGGTGGGTTGTAGGTATTCCGCATTTTCAGAACAATCACGGGAGACAATGTAAAATGGCCAAGATGCTCGGCGCACAGATGTTCTTTGAGACGCTTCTTCACCAAGGTATTGACGTGGTCTTCGGACTACCGGGAGGTTACGTTCTCAAGGTATATGACGTGATGACCGGTTACACCGACAGGATAAAGCACGTCTTGGTGAGACATGAGCAGGGAGCGACGCACATGGCCGACGGGTACGCAAGAGCTTCTGGAAGACCGGGAGTTGTACTCTGCACTTCGGGTCCAGCAGCAACCAATACCGTTACCGGTATCGCGACGGCGCAGATGGATTCATCTCCCATAGTTATTTTTACGGGACAGGTTCCGACGCAGTACCTTGGAAGCGATGCGTTTCAGGAAGCCGATCATATCGGCATAACCAGGCCCTGCACGAAACATAACTACCTTGTGCGGAGAACCCGGGATCTTCCGAGAGTAATGAAAGAGGCCTTCCACATAGCCGGCACCGGAAGACCCAGCCCGGTTCTTGTTGATATGCCGAAGGATGTTCTCATAGGAGAAGACGAATTCGTAATCCCCGAAGAAATAGATATCAAAGGCTACAAGCCCACTATGAAGGGAAATCCCTCGCAGATAAAAAGGGCGGTCGAGATGCTGGTTGCCGCCAAACGGCCGGTTGTTTATTCCGGAGGAGGAGTTATCTGGTCCGGGGCTACGAAGGAGCTCCTTGAGTTCTGCCACCGGCTTCAGATACCTGTGGCTTCAACCCTTATGGGGCTCGGAGGTTATCCGGCAAGCGATCCGCTTTTCATAAGCATGCTCGGGATGCACGGTTCCTACGCGGCCAATATGACTGTGACCGAATCGGATCTCGTTATCTCGGTCGGCGGGAGGTTTGACGACAGGGCTACGGGTGGAAACTTTGAAGAGTTTGCCCCCAACGCGGAAATTATCCATATAGACATAGACCCTTCTTCGATAGACAAGAACATAACGGTTCAGTGTCCTATAGTAGGGGACGCCAAGACCATACTGCGCCAGATACTTGACGCTCTTCCCGGCGAGATTGACCTTGAGGGAAGGGAATCCTGGCTCAGACGGGTAAGGGATTGGGAGGAAAAACATCCGCTTACTTATTCCCAGGGAAGCGGGAAGATTCTCACGACCTACGCCATAGACATGCTTTACAAGATCACGAATGGGGACTCCATAATAGTTTCCGACGTGGGTCAGCATCAGATGTGGGTAGCCCAGTTCTACAAGTTCGAAAGACCCAGAACCCATATTACCTCTGGGGGACTGGGAACAATGGGATTCGGTTTCCCCGCCTCGATGGGAGCGAAGTACGCAAGACCGGATGAGCAGGTGATATGCGTTGCCGGCGACGGAAGCTTCCAGATGAATTTCCAGGAACTCGCAACGGCGGTTGAAAACAATATGGATCTTAAGATCATTGTTTTCAACAACGGTCATCACGGAATGGTAAGGCAGTGGCAGACGATGTTTTTTGAGAGCAATTACTCCGCGTCGCGGTTTGAAGTGCTGCCGGATTTCGTAAAGCTTGCCGAGGCTTTTGGTGCCAGAGGCCTTCGGGCGGTGAAACCCGAAGAGCTTGAGCCCACTCTCAGAGAAGGTCTTAACACTCCCGGCGTTGTCCTCATGGAAATAGAGGTCGATGAAACGGAAATGGTTTATCCGATGATAGCTCCCGGCGGTACGATGGACGATATGATAATGATGCCCGCAGATCTTGCCTGATATTGCGCGTGGGTGAATCGCGCGGGGCAGGGCTTTGGTTTCATATCCCCTTTTTTGCGTGCATGTTCCCGCTTTCCACATCCCGAAGCTCATAGGGGAGGTTTCTCGGCCCGAACCCAAGGTTCTTTCCCGGCTTTTATATATACTCTTTTGTGAGACTTGATTTTCGGGTCTTCTGAGATTGTTATGGCTTCAGCAAAGATTCTTCAAGTAGCTTTGCCAATTCATTCCGAACAGCTTTTTCTATATTCGGTTCCGAGACATTTCCAAGATAGTGTTGCTACGGGAAAGAGGGTGTTTGTTCCCCTCGGAAACCGCAAGGCAATAGGGTACGTGGTAGGAGATGGTGGGAAGCGGAAAGTCGATTTCGAGTTAAAGGATATAATCGACATTCTGGATGAATCTGCGCTTTTTGACGAAAAACGCTTGGAATTTTTCCGCTGGGTCTCCGAGTACTACATGGCGCCTCTCGGAATCGTGCTTAAGTTTGCGCATCCTCTTGGGCTCGGTAAAAGCGTCGGGAAAACCGTGCGGGTCACGGAAGAAGGGAAAAACCGTTTTCGGGAAAGGGGCTCGGAGAACCTCGAGAAAAAAATCCTTAAAACTCTTTTGCTTGAAGAAGAACTGACTTCGGAGAAACTTCTGGAACTCAGTGGTGGAGCATCGCTTGAGAATCTTAACTCTCTTCAAAGAAGGGGGCTTGTTAAATTCGACTACAGGGTTATAAGCGATGAGAAGATAAAATACGAAAAAATCTACGGTGCCGCCTGCGATCCGGACACCGTTTTGGGGATCAAGAAAAAAAAACCCGCCAAGGGAGCCATACTTGAATTCATAAACCTCCACGGCTCAGTATCCCACTCGGAATTAAAGGAGATATTCGGCAATTTTACGGCTCACGTAAAGTGGCTTGTAGATAACGCCCTAGTCTCCGTGGAACTGAGGGAGATCGGAAGGGATCCTTACGCCGTCTTTGATGCTGAGGAGGAGCCGCCCAAGCAACTTACTCAGGATCAGCGGATGGCGATAGACAAAATTCTGCCCTACGTCGAAAGGGGAGAATATCGCTGCTTTCTTCTTCACGGAGTTACCGGAAGCGGAAAAACCGAGGTTTACCTCAGGGTTGTGAGCGAAGTGATAGCCAGGGGAAAACAGGCGATAGTTATGGTTCCTGAAATAGCGCTTACCCCGCTTCTGGTGAAGAGGTTCCGCTCCCGTTTCGCCGATGCTGTATCGGTGATTCACAGCGCGCTCAGCGAAGGGGAGAGGTTTGACGTCTGGAGAAGGGCCCGCAGCGGTGAGTTAAGCGTGGTAATAGGAGCACGCTCCGCGGTTTTCGCTCCGCTTGAGAATCTCGGCCTCGTGGTGGTGGATGAAGAGCATGAGTCCTCCTACAAGCAGAGCGAAGCGCCGTGTTACAACGCCCGTGACGCCGCGGTCGTGCTTGGAACGATATATGGCTGTCCGGTCATCCTGGGCTCCGCGACTCCTTCCCTTGAATCCTACGCAAACGCGATCAGAGGCAAATACGAATATCTTTCTCTTCCAGCGAGAGTGGGGGCAAGCAGGCTTCCCGATGTTGAGCTTGTGGATATGAAAAACGTAAATGAGAGTGTCTTCTCCCCGCGCCTCAAGGACATTCTCGTGGAGAATTTTGACCGCGGGGAACAGTCGATTCTTTTTATTAACAGAAGAGGTTTCTCCAGTTTTTTAGTCTGCGGGGACTGCGGTGAACTTTTCAGGTGTCCCAACTGCTCGATAACCCTTACTTTTCACAAAAAAGATAATTCAATCAAGTGCCATTACTGCGGAATCAGGCAGGAGTTCGAGAATAACTGCAGTCACTGCGGGGCCAGATACATGGGCAAGGGCCTGGGTACCCAGAAAGTAGAGGAACAGGTAAGAAACATCCTCCCTGATGCCAGGGTTTTCGTTATGGACAGGGATTACACTCGCGGGAAAAACAAGCTTCTTGACCTTTACCGAAAGCTTGAATCCGGAGAGGTGGATGTTCTTGTCGGGACCCAGATGGTGGCCAAGGGACATGATTTGCCGGGGGTTACGCTGGTCGGCGTTCTCTCTGCCGATCATATGCTCGGGATGCCCGACTTCCGCTCGGGAGAAAGAACGTTTCAGGTACTGACACAGGTAGCCGGGAGAACGGGCAGGGGAGAGAAGCCTGGGACGGTTATTCTGCAGACACATAACCCCGGACATCCTTCGGTAGAATTTGCCGTTACTCATAACAGTTCCGGGTTTCTGGAAGAAGAACTGCAACTTAGAGAGTCTCTTAACCAGCCTCCTTTCTCAAGGTTCATATCTTTTAGGGTAAATGGACTTAATGAGGAGAGAACAAGAGATTTCGCCGAAAAAATGAAGCGCACGGCGGAAAAGTTTCTCCTCAAACTTCCACCCGGATCGCTTAAGGTGCTCGGTCCCTCCGAGGCTCCCATATACAAGTTGAGAAACAGGTTCAGGTGGCAGATTATTATCGTGTCAAAAAATCTGGGGTTGCTTAGAAACTATGCTTCCGCACTTTACGATTCGTTGAAAAAACACGCTTCGGGAATTAAGCTTGTAGTGGATGTTGATCCTTATGATTTCATGTGACCCGGCGTGATGAAAAAGAAAATTCTTCTTCCCGACGAGGAAAACGGGCGCTTAACCGTTGAAAGATTCCGGGAGATAAATGGCAGGCTTTCTGCGGAAGAGGAGAAAATCATTTACGCTGTTTCCTCGCACAGCAGGTTCCTCGGCAGTTCAATCATAAGAAATCCCCGTACGCTAAACATACTCGCGAATAAAAAGGCCCTCGGGAGAAAAAAAACGCTCTCTTCCCACAAAATCCCCCTTGCCTCAGTTGTGAGGAATTCGCAGGACTCAGAACAGCTCTCCGAAAGGCTGAAGGAATACAAGTACGCAGAGCTTTCGAGAATAATTTACAGAGAAATTCTGGGTCTCTGCGCGTTTCGCCAGACTATGGAGGAAATCTCTGATCTTGCTGTTGCGGTGGTGAGGGCGGTGCTTGATTTTTACAGGTCAAGAGCCAAAGGCGGAGATCAGTTCGAATTCGTGGTGCTGGGTATGGGAAAACTCGGCGGGAGGCTTCTTAACCTCAGTTCAGATATAGACCTTGTCTATCTTTACAGAAACGAGCGGTACGCCGAACAGATATTCACGATTTCCTCCTCGATTACCAGAACGATAAGTTCTGTCTCTGCCGGTGGTTTTCTCTACAGAGTCGATCTGGGACTGCGCCCGGGAGGCAGCAGGAGCCCGGTCGCGGTATCGATTGACGTGGCGCTTGATCATTATTACCACTGGGCTGAGACCTGGGAGAGAGCGGTGCTGCTTAAGGCGACCCCGGTTGCGGGGGACCTCGAGCTTGGTCGCGAGTTTCTGGCGGAGCTTGAACCGGTCATATACCACAAGTTCCTTGATTACGAGTCCATAGAGGATCTTAAGGACATGAAGGTTCGTCTTGAGGGCGTACGGAAGGAAAACGACGTGAAGCTCGGCAGGGGTGGAATAAGAGATATTGAGTTTTTCGTACAGGCGACCCAGCTTATGAGCGGCGGAGCGGTGAGAAGGCTCAGGGGACTTATGAATACTCTTGACGCTCTGAGGACCATGTCAAAGACGGGTTTTATAACCGAGCAGGTAAAGGAAGAGATGGCGCACTGCTATCTCTTCCTAAGAAAAGTGGAGCATTCGATTCAGCTCTGGGATGAAGTTCAGACACACCGAATTCCCACGGAGAAAAATTCACTTGCAAGGCTCTCGAGGAGGATGGGTTTTGAGGGGACAGATGATTTTAAAGCCGCTTACGAAGAGATAACTTCGCTTGTTATGAAAAACTACAGGAATCTGTTCTACGACCCAGGCATGCAGGTTGAGGAAAAAGGCAGGGAATTCTGGGAGGTAGCTGACTTTATGGCCGAGGGAAACGTAAACCACGAGGAGGCGGTCTTAGCTTTTGGCAATCTCGGTTTTTCGGTTCCCGACGACGCGGTCGAAATCATATTGCGCCTCGTGGACCCCAGAAGGGCCGGACTCACGGAAAGAGGAAGGATACTTTCGAAAAAAGTAATACCGGCTTTTCTTTCAACCATAATCAAGCTGAGCGACCCGGACTCGGCGCTTATGAATCTTGAAAGATTCATCTCCGGTCTGGGCTCCAAGATGTCGGTTTACGCGCTTTTAACGGAAAACCCGGAAATCATCTCTCTTCTGTCCAAGCTTTTTTCAAGGGGCGGCATGCTGTCCGATTTCCTTATCAGGCATCCCGAGTATCTTGACTCGATCATCTTAAAGGACGTAACGCGGTTCTACGATTCAAAAGATGCCTTGGCTTCGGCACTTGAGGAAGCCGTTTCGGAGGAGGAGTTTTTTGAAGACAAGCTGAATGCCCTTCGAAGTTTCAAGCACATTGAGTCCCTTAAGCTTTGCTTCAGGGAACTTTCCGAGGATCTGGATCCGATCTACGTTGGGAAATACCTGTCGATGGTAGCGGACGTGGTAATGGACTCAAGCCTTGAACTTGCCAAGGAGTCTCTTAGGTGCTCTGCCGGGAAAAGGAAGCTTCTTGACAACATGGTTGTCCTGGGACTCGGAAAACTTGGGGGAAGGGAAATGAGCTATGCTTCCGACCTGGACATAATTTTCATTTACGAGGGAGAGGATCACGAGCTTTTCTCAAAGTACGGTCAGAGGTTTATATCCAATCTTTCGGTTTATACTTCCGAGAGCTTCTGTTACAAGGTAGACGTGGAACTGCGCCCGTCGGGAAACTCGGGAGCCCTTGTTACCTCGCTTGATGCTTTTGAGGAGTACCATGATTCAAGCGCGCTTACTTGGGAAAAACAGGCCCTCGTAAAGGCCCGGGCGGTCGCGGGAAACCGCGCGCTTGGTGAGAAGGTCATGAAAATCATCAAAAATTTCGTCTACGCGAAAAAACTTGCTCCGGATTTTCCGAAGGAAATTTACAGACTTCGCGGGAGAATTGAAAAAGAGCTTGCCAACGAGACGGAATCAAGGTTCAACCTGAAAACGGGCAGGGGAGGACTGATAGACGTGGAGTTCCTGGTCCAGATGCTTCAGCTTGCCCATGGAGGGGAAAACCCTGAGGTCAGAACGGTAAGCACAATGGAGGCTATCAGAGCACTCGGCCGGTCTGGGCTGATTGAGAGCGGGGAGTCTGAAACGCTTGCCGGAGGCTACCTGTTTTTGAGGAGAATGGGCAATCTGCTCAGCCTGCTAAACGAGAGGGCCAAAAACGAGATTACGCAGGATGATTTTGACCGGATGGCCGTTGAGTTCGGTTTCGGCGGCAGGGGAGATTCCCTTAAAGCTGAATACGCGCGTGTGACTGAGGGTATCAGGGGGATTTATAACAAATATTTTCTGGGAAGCGCCTGATGGATAAAAGGAAATGCGTTTTTTTTCTTGCCGATGGCTCTAGACTGGATGTCTTCGCTGAGCTTTTCAAAAGAGGTGATCTTGAGAATATACAGAAGTATGTCGTAGAGCCCGGAAAATTTCTTAAGGGAATCACGGTTTTTCCTTCAACGACGGGTCCGGCTTATACCCCGTACCTTCTCGGCAAATTTCCCGGCAGGTGCAATCTTCCTGGCATAAGGTGGTTTGACAGAAGGTATTACGATGCGACCCCCTTTTCCCTGCGAAGATTCAGAAGCTATGCGGGTCCCCAGTCGTTTCTTATCAACCGGGACATAGAGTGCGACTCCCAGACACTTTTCGGACTGGTCCCGGGAAGTATTAGCATTCTTAATGAGATAACCAGGGATATAAAACCCGCTGGGAACAACAGAACCAAGTATCTTAAATATTACCTAGTTGTGAAAAGCCACTTTACGGAAAAAAGCGACAGTGTCGAAGAGGCCGCGGGAAGAATTCTAATTGACTCTCTTAAAAGTTCTCCGCGTTTTGTTTTCTGCGTTTTTCCCGCAATAGACGCCTACTCCCACCGCTACCATCCTTTTCACCGCAAGGTTATAGAATCCTACAGAAGGCTTGACCGATACGTGGGCATGGTAGCGAAAAAGATCGCGGAGCGAGGGGAACTTGACGATATGCTTTTCGTTGTGGGAAGCGACCATGGTCTCACGTCCACCCATTCCCATTTCGATTCCCTGGGTTTTCTTCGCCGACGGGGTTTCAAACCGCTTTATTACACCAACGTGCTGAGGCATTTTCTCGATGCCGATTCATCCGTCATGGTTTCGGGAAACTCCATGGCGCATTACTATTTCAAAAATTCCGATGGATGGAAGAGACATACGCGCTGCGAAGAAATAGCGGATATAGTGGGTGATCTCTCCAGCCGGCCCGAAGTGGACATTGTCTGCGCTAGAACTGGCGGGACGGGTGGTGAGGTAAAAATAATAAACCCGAGGGGAGAGGCTCTTGTGAGCGTAGATCCTGAAGGTTTCATTTACTACCGTAATGTTTCGGGCGACCCTCTCGGCTACGGCTTTCAGTCAAGGAAGATGGATGCTGCCGAGTCGCTTCGACTCACGATAGATTCTGATTACCCCGACGCACCCCTCCAGATTCTCCAGCTTTTCGAATCACCCCGCACCGGCGATGTGGTGGTGAGTTCAAAACCGGGCTATGATCTCAGGGCTACCCACGAGAACCCTGAACATCACGGTTCCCACGGCTCCCTGCACAAAGACCACATGGTGGTCCCTGTTCTTGTAAGCCGACCGGCGCAATGCGACTACATACGAACTGCGGATATCTTTTCAAGCATTGTCCGTTATCTAGGGCTTGATATTCCTCAGGGCGTTGACGGAAGGGATATTCTTGGGTGACTAGCTTAAGGAGAAGATTTCCTCTATCTGGTTACTGACTTCTCCCTCTTTTTTTCTAAGCGCTATGGAAAGTTCTTTAACTACATGGGAAAGGGCGTTTTCCATTATTCTTTTCTCACCGAAAGACAGGTTTTTCACCTTCCTCAGATGATGTATGTCCCTTAACACCGAGGCTATTTCGTATATGTCTCCGCTTTTAACCTTGTCGGCGTATTCCTTGTACCTTTTATTCCAGCTCTGTACACCTAGTTTTGGTATTTTGCCGTCTTCTTCCCTTAGTATGTCGAGGATTTTCTTTACTTCATTTTTAGCTACCACGGGCCTTAACCCTACGGAGTTTATGTTGTCCGTGGGAACCATGAGTTTTACGTTGCTTTCAAGAACGTTAAGTATGTAAAAGGCTTTTTTCGAACCCAGTATCTCCTTTTCTTCGACTCCCTGAACCTCAACCACCCCATGCACTGGATACACGGCGTTTTGCCCTGCTTTAAATTTCTTGCTCATTTTATTAAGTTATACAAAACCGATAATCTACCTGATTTACGGTCGATTTACCAGAAAACGGGTGAGAAGGGTTGGAGTAATGGAGAAAAGTTGCGATTTTCTTGTTGTGGGCGGAGGAATTGTGGGTCTTGCCATCACAAAAGAACTTCTTCTGCGCGGTTGTAAGAACATTCTTGTTTTGGAAAAGGAAAAAAGTCTCGGGGCGCACTCAAGCGGTCGAAACAGCGGTGTTCTTCATGCCGGGATATATTATGCGCCTGATTCTCTCAAGGCAAAGTACTGCATTGAGGGAAACCGGTTGATGAGGGATTTCTGCCGGGAGAACGGAGTTGCTATATCTGAGTGCGGCAAGGTCATCGTGGTGGACTCTGAGGAGAAGCTTGAGGGACTCTTGGAACTCCAGCAGAGAGCAAAAAGAAACGGAGTGGAATCGTATCTTGTTGATGAAAAAGAGCTTGCGGAGATAGAACCTCATGCCGTTACGTTTGAGAAAGCCATATATTCTCCGGCGACATCCGTGTTTGACCCCCTGGGGGTTCTGGAGGCCCTTTACTCCGAAGTTAAAAGAACCGGAAAAGCCCGTGTGCTTTTTGATACGGCTTTTATCGGAAAAAAAGAGGATCGCGTCGCTCTTACAAGCAGGGGAGACGTAAGTTACGGAAAACTCATAAACGCTGCGGGGCTCCACGCGGACGTAGTGGCACGCCATTTCGGAGTAGGTCTTAGATACAGATCAATTCCTTTTATGGGTTCCTACAGGGAACTTACCGAAAAAAGCTCTTATCTTGTCCGCGGCAATATCTACCCGGTTCCCGACGCGAGGATGCCTTTTCTGGGGGTGCACTTTACAAGGAGCACTTCGGGGCAGGTCTTTATCGGCCCTACAGCCGTGCCGGTTCTCGGAAGGGAGAGCTACGGATTTCTTGAGGATCTGGGACTTGAGTCGTTTCGCTTTCTTTACAGAAACGCATCGATGTTCATGAGCGACAGCGGCTTCAGGGCAAACGCGTTTTCCGAGGCAAAAAAATATCTGGGGTGGCACTTCTACTCCGAGGCCAAAAAGCTGGTTCCCGCGCTTCTTCCCCGCAATCTTACCTCCTCCGCGAAAACAGGCATCCGTTCACAGCTTGTGGACTGGAAAGAGAAAAAATTCGTGATGGACTACGTTGTCTTCGCAGAAGGGGACAGTCTTCACGTGTTAAACGCAATATCGCCCGCTTTTACCTCTTCGATGTCATTTGCCAAGCATGTGGCGGATATACTCCTTGAGGAAAAAGCGCCGCAGGTGCGGTGAACGTGAGACTTTTTTGTGCGTGCTCTTATTTTTTCCGTTTTTTCTTGAAAAATTCCGGCAATCGCATTTAATATTTATCCGTACTTATCTTTTTTTCCATTTAGAAGTTGCTTTAACCGGACTCGAAAATGCCTGAGCAGAGAATTATAAGAAATTACGTTGATAGGCCTGACTCCTACACTATCGAGTCATATCTTTCCTCGGGTGGATATTCAGCACTCAGGAAGGCTCTTGGAATGGCTCCGGGGGATATAACCGACGTAGTCAAAAAATCGGGTCTTCGAGGAAGGGGAGGGGCTGGTTTTCCGGCGGGAATAAAGTGGAGTTTCGTCCCGCCTGATTCCAAGAAACCCGTTTATCTCTGCTGCAATGCCGATGAAAGCGAACCCGGAAGCTTCAAAGACAGGGAGATCCTGGAAAAAGATCCTCACCAGATGATTGAGGGCATAATAATTGCCTGCTACGCTATCCGATCCCACAAAGCCTACATATACATAAGAGGAGAGATGCCCTACGGAGCCAAAAGGATACAGCAGGCCCTAGACGAAGCTTACGCACACGGTTATCTCGGCACAAACATACTCCTAAGCAGTTTTGATATCGATATCAAGCTATACATCGGCGCCGGCGCCTACATATGCGGAGAGGAAACCGGTCTTCTTGAGTCGATAGAGGGAAAGAAGGGAGAGCCGAGACCAAAACCTCCGTTCCCGGCCCAGATAGGCCTTTTCGGCTGTCCCACCATAGTTAATAACGTGGAGACGCTCGCTTGCGTTCCGCATATAATAAACAACGGGGCGGATTGGTTTGCCTCAATAGGTACTCCAAGAAACACGGGAACCAAGATTTTCGGGTTAAGCGGGCACGTAACCAACCCCGGGCTTTACGAACTTCCCCTCGGAATAAACCTTCTTGAGCTGATTGAAGAGTACGGCGGAGGAGTTCTCGGGGGAAGGAGAATAAAGGCTGTTTCTCCCGGCGGTTCTTCTTCCGCGGTTTTTTCCGCGGATGAGCTGGACATCGCGATGGATTTCGATTCCATAGCGGCCGCGGGTTCCATGCTCGGAACGGCTGGAGTAACCGTGATGGATGAAACGGTGAGCATGGTGAAAGTAGCCCAGAATCTTGCCCATTTCTACAGGGATGAGTCGTGCGGGCAATGCGTTCAGTGCAGGGAAGGAACGTGGTGGCTTGAAAAGATACTGAGAGAGATTGACGAAGGTAAAGGGTCTATCGAATACATCGACATAATACTTGACGCATGCTCGCAGATGAGGGGAACGACCATATGCGCTCTTGCAGACGGTTGCGCCATGCCTGTTGACTCGATAGTGAGAAAATTCAGGGACGAGTTTGAGGAGCAGATAAAAAGAGGGCAACCTTCAGGCTGAGAGGAAATATTACGGGGGTGTTTAGTTATTCCTCTTCAAGCAATTCTCTAAGAGTTTCGTTTACGATTGCGGGGTTGGCTTTTCCTTTTGTCGCCTTCATCACCTGACCGACGAAAAAAGCCAGAAGCTTTGTATTACCGCCTCTGTATCTTTCAACTTCCTTAGAATTTTCTTCTATTACTTTTCTTATAATCGAAGAGATCTCATCTTCATCCGTGATCTGGGTAAGTCCCTTCTCCGTGACTATTTCTTCGGCGCCTTTACCCCCACTAATCATCTCGGAGAATATTTCTTTAGCGGTTTTGCGGTTTATTTTTCCGTCTCCGAGAAGGTTTAATAGTTCGGCGAGGTCCTCGGGTTTAACGGGGAATCCCCTTATATTGTCCTCGTTTTCAACTTCTCTTAGAAGTTCGTTTAAAATCCAGTTGCTTGCCGCCTTTTTGTCATTTGCGTGTTCTGCACACTCTTCAAAGTATTCCGCAAGCGGTCTTGAGGATGAAAGCGTTTCCGCATCATTTCTCGATATGGAGAATTCATTCACAAACCTGTTAAGTTTTTCGTCGGGTAGCTCTGGAAGGGAAAGACGGATTTCTTCTAAGTAATCCTCTTCCACTACAACCGGCAAAAGATCAGGGTCTGGGAAATACCTGTAGTCATGAGCTTCTTCTTTTGATCTCATCGGGAACGTAACCCCTTTTTGGGAGTCAAAAAGCCTTGTTTCCTGAACCACTTTCTTCCCGCTTCGCAGAACTGCCTCCTGCCTGTTTGTTTCATATTCTATGGCTCTTTGTATGAAGCGGAAGGAATTCAGATTCTTGATCTCGGTTTTCGTTCCAAGTTTGCTTTGCCCTACCGGTCGCAAGGAAACGTTTGCGTCGCAGCGCAGGCTTCCTTCCTCCATGTTCCCGTCGCAAACCTCGAGATATCTCAATATTGTCCTCAGTTTCTTTACGTATTCAACCGCTTCTTCGGCGGTTGAGATGTCGGGCTCGCTCACTATTTCCACAAGGGGCACTCCGGCCCTGTTAAGGTCCACGTGGCTCTCGAAGTTGGAATATTCGTGCACGAGTTTCCCTGCGTCTTCTTCAAGGTGTATGCGGGTTATCCTGATCTTCTTTTTGCCGTCCCCCAAATCTATCTCAAGGTGCCCCCGAAGACACAGTGGTTCATCGTACTGGGAAATCTGGTAGCCTTTCGGAAGATCCGGGTAGAAATAATTCTTCCTTGCGAATCTGGATTTTTGGGCAATTTCGCAGTTGGTTGCCAATCCTGCCCTTATCGCGTACTCAAGAACTTTTTCGTTGAAAACCGGCAGCACCCCCGGCATTCCAAGACAGACCGGGTTCACCTGGGAATTGGGAGGACTTCCGAATTTGGTTGAGGAAGAAGAAAATATCTTGGATTTGGTGGCAAGTTGCGCATGCACTTCAAGACCGATTACCGCTTCGTATTCCATTGGTTGTTCCTTCAGGGGGAATTTAATAAAGATAACTGAGCGAAAATTATATATGCGCTTGGCCCACAGGCAACCCCTGGGGTTGCGTATTTGTATCTTCGTTCTGAACTGGGGCGCACAAATTCACGCTTCATTGTATAATCATTTACGACCCATATAAGTTCCGGAAGTATTGTTATTACGGAGAATTCATATGTCCGACGCAAAAGCCCTTATAATTTCCCCGCATCCCGATGACCTTGAGATAGGCATGGGAGGAACGGCGTGCCTGCTTCTGGAAAAAGGTATGGACGTGATTTCCGTTGTCGTTACCGATGGGAGGAGAAGCGCAAACCCGAGGGGTATTACGCGGGAGGAACTTATACGGATGAGGGAGCGGGAAGTCAGGGAATCTTCAAGGGCACTTGGGGTGGAGCTTTCCCTTCTTGGTTTTGCAGATATGGAATCTGAAGCGAACAAGCGTGAATTCAGTTCTAGGATGGAGGAAATAATAACGAAGCTCTGTCCAAATGAGATATACATCCCCCATCCCGAAATTGACAAGCACAAAACCCACAGAACAGTTTCCCGACTGACGCTTGGTTGTCTGAGCGCCGCGACCAACGCAGGTGCTTTTGAGTGCGAATGCTGGTTTTATGAAGTATGGACACCTTTTCCCTCATACGACCGTATCGAGGACATAACGTCTTTTGCCGACCGCAAGCGCCAGGCGATCGAAGCTCACAGAAGCCAGACGGCCTACAAGGACTACACCGACGGCATAATGGGTCTTAACAGGTACAGGGGGGCTTTTCACGATACCGCGGACGGATTCGCACCGCTTTGGGCTGAGGTCTTTATAAAGTGTGATTCCGGTTGATCTTATCTCGGGACATATTTTCTTTTCCTTGACCAAAGAAGCAGGTCAAATTCATCAAGACTCATTCCCAGTTGGTGTGCGGAATCCGTCATCAGGTTCTCGGTTTCAAGGTATCTTTTTTTTGTCAGGGGATATTTTGCCTCGCTTATAATTCCCAGTTCAAAAAGAGATGTTATGTTGTTTCGGTCAAGAATCGCGTAATCGGGAAATCCCAGGTTCCTTAGAAAATGGCTTGCCTGTACGTATCCGAGCCCTTTGATCCCGGGGTTTTTCGCGAAAAAGTCTCTTCTTTCCACCCTGTCTTCAAAGGAACTGACAAGTGATTTCAGAAGAAATCCGTGTTCTTTTTTAAGATATCCTCTGGTAAAAACAATATAGCGGGACACGTTCTCGGCATATTTGTGAATTGCTTCAAGGCTGCTTAGCAGTTCATTTTCTTCTCCGTCCACGAGTTTCTCTCCTATGGCCCTCATGCATTGACCTGCTATTTTGGGACCGACCCCCGAACTCAGTATGCAGAATGAAAGTTCGTGGAAGATCTGGTGGTCGCCGGCCTCTCGAAAAGCTTCTTTGAATTCCAAAAGCCGGTTCCTTATTTCTTCTTTTTTAAGCTCGTAAAGTTCGAGGAGTTCTCGCTTTTCTTTTTCAGTCATCCGGAGGCCCCTGTTTTTCGAGGCGTTATTTCAGTATTTCGCCTGTTTTTTCACTCCAAAGAAACAGATCCATTTCATCAAAATCAAATCCGTTTTTCTCCGAGAATCTCTTGAACTTCTTTTCAATCTCAACGTATTTCGACCTTGAGTGCGGCGCCCGGGCAGATTCCGTTATACCGAGTTCGAAAAGGCACTGGAGTATGTGCTTATCAAGTATTGCGTAGCCGCGAAAACCGACGTTTCTTAGAAAATGGCTTGCTTCCTTGAAACCAAGTCCTTTTACGTCTCTGTTAAGTGCAAGAAAATCTCTTCTCTCAATCGGATCTTCAAAGGAGAGAAGAAGTGGCCTTAGCTTAAGTCCGTACTGGCGGGCGAGGTAGTTTCTTGTGTGGATCACGTGTTTTGAGCGCACGTTTGGAAATCTGTATACTCCGCGAAGCCTCTCTCTGAGTTCATCCTCGCTTGCACTTGGGAGTATGCTCCTTACAGCGCGAATCGCGCTTAGCCCCATCTTGGCGCTTGTCCCGGCCGTGAATATGCAGAAAACCAGTTCCTCGAAAATTACCTCTTCGGAAGCGTTTTTGATAACGTTCTCAAATTCCCTGAGCTTGAGGCGTATCTCGGGAGCTTTGCTCGGAAGGTTTTCCCTTATTGACCGTACTGGCAACATCCGGGGTTTATTTGTAAATGACGAGATTTCTTCCGGCGATCAGAGTGGTTGAGGACAAGTTGTTCCATCTTTTGATCTGGGAGACCGATACCCTGTAGCGAAGCGCCAGCTCGCTCAGAGTATCGCCGGGTATTATTTTGTGGCTCATTTTCTTCGGAACGTCCCGTGGCACGTAAACGGAGGAAAGTCTCTGGGGAATGGAAAGGGTTTTTCCCGCTATTATGAGAGAGCCTTTCAGGTTGTTAGCCTTTTTTATCTCGTCAATGGAAGTTCCGTATTTTTTCGCCAGGACGTAAATGTTTTCCCCAGGACGGATCCTGTGCTTTACGTATATGACGTTTCCTCTTGTGGGTATCTTAAGCCTCTGTCCGGGACGTATGATTGAGCCGGAGAGGCGATTTGCGTACTTGAGTTTCTCGATTGACGTTCCGAATTTCCTAGCTATCTTCCAGAGACTGTCGTCCGGTTTTACCGTATATCTTGTGGGTCTTGTCCTGAAAGGAACTTCAATGTCTTTTAGGGCCACCACCTCGCTTTGAACCGAAACGAGTTTCTCCCCATAGCCTTTGGGGACCTTGAGCTTATAGTCTCCTCCCGGAGGAGTGGAAAGTCCGACAAGCGATGGGTTGTATCTGGAAATTTCCTTGTATCCCATGTCAAGCAGGTTAGCGATTTCCGCGAGACTTTTTCTGGGCGGAACGCTCACGGCTTCATAATCTTTCTCCGTTTCCGCAATCCTGAAGCCGTATTTCTCGGGGTTTTTAGCTATTATCAAAGCGGCGTTGAATTTCGGAAGGTAGTTCCTTGTTTCTCTCGGGAGCTTCCTTGAAAGTGTCCAGAAGTCAGTCGAACCTGTTCTGGCGATAGCCTTCGACACCCTCTTCTCTCCGCAGTTGTAGGCGGCAAGGGCAAGTTCCCATGAACCGAATTCGTCAAACATCTCCTTGAGATATCTGGCGGCCGCCAAGGTTGATTTCTCGACGTCCATTCTCTCGTCTACCCAATAGTTTACTTTTAGTCCGTACCTTAGTCCGGTCGGTCTTATGAATTGCCAGAGACCGACGGCGTTTCTTCTAGAAACGGCGCGGGGGTTAAACCCGCTTTCTATAAGCGGCAGATACGCGATGTCTGAAGGAATCCCCTCGGAGAGAAGCGTTTTTCTAATCTCCGGAAGGAATTTCCCGGAGCGTCTGAGAATCATGGCGAAATCTTCCTTTCCTCTTCCTGAGAACCGGCGGATGTAATGCTCAACCCTTGAGGTTCTCTTTATCTCGAATTCTATGTCCTCATAACCCTGTGAAGTGTCTTCGTGCTCGAGCGCCGAGATTGCTTCGGTTTCGGGTTCTGTCTGGTTAGCCTGGAGGATTTGTTTGTCAGGGGCAGAAGATGGTCGGACCGCCGTATTGTTATCTGCTCCCCCGATTTCCCCGGCCTCGGGTTGTGCCTGGTGAACTTGCGGGGTTTGTTCGCTAGGGTCAGAGGATAGACGCGTTGCTGCGGCAGTATCTGCCTCCCCGATTTCTTCAATTCCTTCAGTTCGCTGCGCTAACTCGATGAATTCGATCTGTTCTTTTTCCAAAGAAACACGTGGTTTCAGTAAATCCTGGCTTAAAGCGGTAGCGGGAACCCACGGTAAAAGAACGGTGAAAACCGCGCAAAGTATCAGGGTTAGGCTAGAGTTGATTCTGTCTGCGGTAAACTTGCCCATATTATTATTTGCGTAATTTTTAGCTCGATGGCGGGAACAATAATGCCTCGAAGAAAGTCTTCCGGTTTATTTTTCTTCAGTTATTTATATAATAATACTAACCATATAGTTTCAATAATCAAAGTATGTTGTGGGAAATTTCATAGAAACGAGACTTGTAAGGTTTTTGTTTTCTTAAGTTTTTCTTAAAAATTTTTCCTGAAACACACCGGGAGTCATGAGTTGAGCAGAAAAGCCGTTGCGGTTCTTTTCGGTGGGATTTCGGTTGAGCATGAGGTATCTCTTGTCTCCTCAAAGTTTATCGTAAGCAACCTTGATCCTTCGAAATTCGCCCTGTTGCCGATTTTTATTTCGAAAGAGGGCCGCTGGCAGAGGGCTTTTCTTGAGAACTGGCCGGAGGGGGAACCTCCCGCCCTGGTTCCCGACTCCGAGATTGTTCCCATGCTCTACGGTTCTCCCCCGGGCCGTTTCGCTGAAATAATCGAAGGAGAGATAAAGGAGATTTTCTCCGTGGATGCCGTTTTCCCCGTTCTTCACGGAACCTTCGGCGAGGATGGGTCGGTACAGGGTCTCATCGATCTTATGGGTGTTCCGTGCGTGGGCGCGGACTTGCTTGGGTCTTCGCTTTGCATTGACAAGACAGTTTCAAAAACCATCCTCAGGGATAATGGCATTCCGGTTGTTCCCTTTTTTGGCTTCGCAAAAACCAGCTGGCAAAAGGATAAAGAAGGAATTCTCCGTCGTCTGGAAGATGAAATAGGCTTTCCCTGCTTCGTAAAATCCTCGAACCTTGGCTCTTCGGTCGGAGTTTCAAAGGTGAGTTCTCCGGCGGTAATTGGTGATGCCGTGGAGGCTTCTTTTGATTTTTCTGAAAGGGTGATCGTTGAGCGGGCGGTATTGAATCTCAGGGAGGTGGAAGTAAGCGTTATAGGGAACCATGACCCTCGGGCATCAATTCCCGGGGAACTTGTTGTGGAAGGGAGTTTTTACGATTACGCAAAGAAGTACCAAGATGAATCCACGGAATTTCGCATTCCCTGCGACCTTGACCAAAAGATTCAGGATAGAATCAGAACTCTCTCTATTGCTTCTTATTCTGCTCTTTGCTGCACCGGTATGGCCAGAGTGGATTTTCTGATTGATGCCGATACGGAACAGGTGTTTGTAAGCGAGATAAACACGATCCCGGGTTTTACGCCCATAAGCATGTATCCGAAGCTGTGGGAGGCAAGCGGACTTTGCGTCGGGGAAATGCTCGAGATGCTGGTTGAGCTTGCAGAGCAAAGACATCGGATGAGAAGGGAACTCAGAACGGATTTTTCGAGTTTCCGGTAGGACTCACTTGCCGAGAATATCGTTTTTCTGTCCCCGGAAAAGCACCAGAAAGACGACTCCGGCGATTATTGAAGCTCCACCCAAAAGTTTCGTAACCGACGGCAGGTCGTCGAAGAAAACGTGCGCGAAAATCAGTACGAAGATCGATTCCATCGGCATCACGGCCGTTGTTCTTGAGATGTCGAGAAGCTTTATGGCGTGAAACTGGCTTCCTTTGGCTATGTATGCTCCGCATGCTCCTCCGCACGCCATCACAAGCGCCTGTTTAAGGTTAGGGGGCTGGAAGGTTCCGGTGAGCATAAGGTAAATGAAAAGAACTATGGAGACCCCAAGAGTTCTAAGCGTCGCGACTGTGAGCATGTTAAGGTCCTGCGCTATTTTCTTTACCATGAAAGAAAGAAGGGAATACAAAAACGCGGCTCCAAGAGCCATCGCGGTTCCGAAGATGAGATAATCTTCTCTCTGGTAGGCGACTACCGCTCCGCCCGCCACGGCCATAGCTATTCCTATGCTCTCCCACTTGTTAAGCCTTTCCCCGAGAAAGATTATGCCGAGCAGGAGCGCAAAAAGCGTCTGGGCTTTCATCAGGAACGAGGTAATGGCCGGTCCGATTGTCCAAAGCGCCACCATCCACAAGGCGGCTCCGGCCGAGGTTATAACGGAGCTCCAGATGAAAATGTCGCGGTACTGGCGGATTCTTTTCAGTTCCTCTCTCTGCGCGCGAAGAAATGGGAACAGAATCAGGGCAACCACAAAAGCCCCGAAAAACCAGAAAAACGTAGTGGTTTCTGGGTCAAGGCCGCTTCGGTCAAGCGCCTTTCCTATGGCGTAGGAAAGCGCCGTAAAAAAAGCGGTGGCTATCAGAAAAAGATAGCCCTTTATTGGAAGCTTTTCTTTTTTCTCAGTTTTGTTCATGAATGTTCCTGTTTCTCCATAACCACGCTATCGCTCCGCCCGAGATATTATGCCAGATGCTGAAAAGCGCCGCGGGAAGTGCGGAGAGATAACCGAAATGCAACTGGGAAAGAGCCGCCGCTAACCCCGAGTTCTGCATTCCCACCTCTATGGATATCGCCCTGGCGCTGCTTTCTCCGAAACCCAGCGCCTTCGCTATAAGGTAACCGCACGCAAGACCCAGAGCGTTATGAATAATTACGATAAGGAAAACCACCGCGCCGATGGTTTTTATGGATTCTGCGTTCAAAGCCACGATTATTCCTACCACAAGCGCTATCACCAGAGACGATACGGAGGGTAGAAAAGGCAGGACCGCCTCTAATTTTCTCCCGAGCATTCTTCTTGAAATCACTCCCAGAAGTACCGGCAGCAGCACTATCTGAAGTGCCGAGATGAAAAGATCGGCCATCGGAACGTCTATCCATCTTCCCGCGTAAACGTACATTAGCGCGGGCAGCAGAAACGGGCACAGGAGCGTTGAAGCCGACGTAAGCGTTACCGAAAGCGCTAGGTCTCCCCTTGCCAGGTAAGTGATCACGTTTGATGCGGTTCCCCCGGGGCACGAACCCACAAGAACGACCCCCGCGGCAATCAAAGGGCTTGTCCCGAACGCAAGGGCGAGGATGAAACCCAGAAAAGGCATCACGACGTACTGAGCGGAAATCCCCGCCAGGATCTTAAGCGGTCTTGAAAAAACCCTCCTGAAGTCATCGGTCCTGAGGGTTATGCCCATAGCGAACATTATCACAGCGAGCATGGGAACTATGAGGAAACCAAGATTTTCAAAAACGGAGGAAAAAAAGTACGCAACAGCCGAAAACAGTATTATCCAGAGTATGAAAAACCTTGTTACCAAGTCTTTAAGAGAGTTTAACTTTTCCTGTTACCGTCAGGGTCGCCGGATTGCCGGGGAAGCGATTGGGGGGAGTTTTATCGCTTCGGCTCAACTCCGATTGCTATTTTTGAGAACCCTTGGGTTTTCGCCAGGTCCATGGTGCTTACCACCGGGCCGTGCATGGCCTCGGAATCCGCCCTGATTATTATCAGGGTGTCTTTGTCGGGTATTTTCTGGAACTCGCGTTTTAAGGAGTTAGCGGAGGGCATAAGTATGTCGTTGAAGTAAACTTTTCCGTCTTTGGCAATGTTTATGTTTACGTCTCTTATCTCCACGATTTCACCGGTCGCTTTCGGCAGGTTGACTTTTATGCCGCTTGATATGGCGAAGTTCAGTGTAAGGGCGAAGAAAATAAGAAGGTTGAAAACCACGTCCACGATAGGGGCGAGGTCTATGCCGTATCTTGCACCAGAACTTTTCTTTGCCCTGAAGTTCATAGGGATGTCTTTGCGGAAAAAGCCTCCAGTATTTTCTTGCCTTCGTCCTCAAGCTCGGAAAGCATCTCCTTGAATTTCCCGTCGGTGTACTTGTAGGCTATGAGTGCCGGAATCGCTATCGTGAGTCCGAGGGCCGTCGTGTAAAGGGCTTCTGAGATACCTCCCGCGAGGGAAGGCGGATCCACTATATCCTTCTCGGATATGACGGCGAACACCTTTATCATGCCCGATATCGTTCCGAGAAGCCCTATTAGAGTACTTATGCTGCTTATGGTGAGCAGAGTCTCAATATATTTTTCAAGACCTTGCGTCTCCGCTTTTCCGGCCGTCTCGATCGCTTCCTGCATCTCGGCTTTCGATTTGCCTGAGTTCTCTGCGGCGACAAGCGCTATCCTTGCTGCCGCAGAGTCGTTTGAAGCGCAAAGCGATTTCGCTTCGTCAAGCCCCCTTGTCTCGACAGCCTCATACAAGCTTGAAAGAAATTCTTGCGGAAGAAGTTTTTTCTTCTGAAGCGTGTGAAGCTTCTGCAGAAAAATCGCAAGTCCGAATATGGAACATAAAATGAGGGGGAAAATATATATTCCGCCCTTGGTAAACAGATCAACAATTGCGTCCATGGGAATTTATCCTTGATTAAAGAGAGGTTTTCGCTCCAAAAGTTTAGGTTCTAGGTACGACGAAACCATTATAAAACAAATCCGGGTTTTGTCCAAGCAAAATTTGAGGGGGAGTTTACTTCATTCATCATTGCTTATGTCCGGGGGCTTGAGAACTTCAGTCGGATGCGGGGTCGGTAATTGTTTTCCACTGTTTTTTTCGGGTAAATTTTCTACCTTCAAACCTGCGGGGACTTATATGATGACTTCCGATTTTGAATATACCAACGGCGAACTTTACGTGGAAAAAGTTCCGGTGCGAGAGATATGCGAGAACCTAGGCACTCCCGTCTATATCTATAGCCACAATTCCATCAGGTCAAGCTTCCTTGAATATAAGCAGGCGTTTTGCGAGATCGATCCCCTGATCTGCTATTCCGTTAAGGCGAACTCAAATATATCCGTACTGAAGATTTTCTCCTCCATGGACAGCGGTTTCGATATCGTCTCATCGGGGGAACTGCGGAGGGTGATTACCGCGGGGGGAGACCCCTCGAAAGTGGTATTCTCGGGAGTCGGAAAGACCGAAGAGGAAATAGAAACCGCACTTCGCTCCGGGATACTTTTTTTCAACGTGGAGTCCGAAGCGGAGCTTCAGAATATAAACGATGTGGCCGTTTCCATCGGGGAAAAGGCTCCGGTTGCGATAAGGGTGAATCCTGATATTAATCCCGATACACATCCGTACATATCAACGGGTTTTGAGAAAAGCAAATTTGGAATCGGAATCGAAAAAGCGATGGATGTTTACAGAGACGCCTCGCGGATGAAGGGAATTGAGATAAGGGGAATTGATGCCCATATAGGTTCCCAGATATTTGATCTTTCCTCCTTTTCCGAGTCCATATCAAAGCTGGTTTATCTTGCTGACAGGCTTGGTAGCGACGGGATTGAAGTTTCCTACATAGATATAGGAGGGGGTCTGGCGATAAGCTATGAGAGCGGGGAAAAACCTCCGGCGAAATCTGAGTACGCACAAGTTTTTGAGGAACATCTTCGCGATACCGGTTACAGGCTGGTCCTTGAACCCGGAAGATCAATGGTGGGCAACGCGGGAATAATGGCTACCAAGGTGCTTTATATTAAGGAGGGAACTTCGAAGAAATTCGTAATAGTTGACGCCGCGATGAACGATCTTGTGAGACCCGCGTTTTACGATTCCTTTCACCGGATAGAACCGGTGCGTGGGGGAGATTCTGAGTCCTGCGGGGTGGTGGATATAGTCGGCCCCATATGCGAATCGGGAGATTTTCTGGCCAGAGACAGAAGTTTTCCCGCAGTTTCCGCGGGCGAACTGCTTGCGGTTTTCAGCGCGGGAGCCTACGGTTTCGTGATGTCGTCGAATTACAATACGAGGCCCCGGGCGGCAGAAGTTCTTGTAAGCGGTGAAAGATACTGCGAGATAAGGGCCAGGGAGACTCTAGAGGATATGCTGAAAGCCGAGAGCATTGCGGAATTCCTATAGTATCGAAGGTAGTGGTTTTGGCTCCTGAACTTGGAGATTAAGTCATGAAACAGGGTTTTAACGGACTTAAGGTGACGTCTTTTGAAAGTCGTCGCTGTGAGGAGATGAAAAAACTTATCTCTTATCACGGCGGTGTCCCCAGAGTCGCGCCCTCGATGAGAGAAGTTCCTGATTTGAAAAGTCCTTACGTCGATAGGTTTGCTGATGATCTTTTCTCCGGCAACGTTGATATGCTTATTCTGATGACGGGGGTGGGAACCCGAATCCTCTCCGACATGGTAATCGAGGAGTCCGGGGAAAAAGAGTATGTTGATGCTCTGCGCTCAACAACGATTATTGCAAGAGGCCCGAAACCCGTCGCGGCCCTTCGCAGATTCGGCATGAGGCCTGATATCACCGTTTCTGAACCGAACACGTGGAGGGATATACTCTCCACTTTTGACCAGAGGGACCTGTCGCTTGAAGACCTGGTCGTGTATGTTCAGGAATACGGCGTTTCCAATGAGGAATTTCTCGCTTCCCTTGAAAAAAGAGGTGCGGACGTAAGAAGAATTCCCATTTACAGGTGGGCGCTGCCGGAGGATCTGGGTCCGTTGCGCGACGCGGTAAGGTCCATATCCGAGGGTGCGGAGGATTGTCTGCTGTTCACAAGTTCCCGGCAGGTATCCAATCTTTTTGAGGTGGCAGGTACGCACGAGTGTGTCACTGAATTTATGGAGGGGATGAAAAAAGCTCTTATATGTTCAATCGGACCAACAACTACCGAAACGCTCAGAGGAAACGGAATATCCGTTGACTATGAGCCCGACAGCCCGAAAATGGGAAATCTGGTGAGAGAGACGGCCAGAAGGTCCGCGGCGCTTCTGGCGAAAAAAAGGACCGCCTTTCAAAACGGTGTCGATACCCGAAACTGGAGCCGTACGCAGATGGTCTGGTCAGGGGACGGCACGCGGGCGCGAAGAAGCGAAATCACGTCCGCGGGGGCGTTTATGAAGGCGTGCCGGCTCGAGAAAGCCGATCATACTCCCATCTGGCTTATGCGCCAAGCGGGCAGATTTCTTCGGGAATACCGTGAGGTCCGCTCTCGCGTCTCGTTCATGGAGCTTTGCAAGACCCCGGATATAGCTTCGGAAATTACGCTCATGACGGTTGACCGACTCGGCGTGGACGCGGCTATCATTTTCTCCGACATACTGCTTATCCTGGAGCCCCTGGGGCTTTCACTTGAGTATTCAAGCGTTGACGGTCCCGTGATAGCCAAACCTCTTCGAACACGAAAACGCATAGAGGCTCTGAGAGAATTTCATCCGGAAAGCATGGACTTTGTCTACCAGGCTGTAAGTACTACCAGAGAAGCGCTTGATCCCGAAGTTTCGCTTCTGGGTTTCGCCGGTGCTCCGTTTACCGTAGCGTCGTACGCGATTGAGGGTAGAGGCTCAAAAAACTACGTCAACACGAAAAAACTTATGTACGGGGACCCTTCTCTGTGGGAAATGCTGATGGAAATTCTGACCGTGAGCATTTCGGACTATCTTTGCGCTCAGGTGGAAGCGGGGGCCGATGCCGTGCAAATTTTTGACAGCTGGGTGGGTTGTCTCTCTCCCGCGGATTATGAAAGGTTCATCTTTCCGCACGTAAAGAAACTCATCTCCACACTCCCGTCGGGTGTTCCGGTAATATTGTTCGGAACCGCAACCGGCTCTCTTCTCGAACTCATGGGAAAAACCGGAGCTGGAGTTATCGGTCTTGACTGGAGGGTTGATATTCTTGACGGCTGGCGCAGAGTCGGCAGTTCTCTTGCGGTTCAAGGGAATCTTGATCCCGTTTCGATGCTCTCGACCCCCTCTCACGTCGTCGGGGAGGCAAGGAAGATACTGGATAGAGTAGGAGGGAAGCCCGGCCACATATTTAACCTGGGTCACGGAGTACTGCCGCAGACACCGGTTGACAATGTTCTCAGACTGATTGATGAAGTTCACCAGTACTCCGCGGGAACAGGTATTTAGGAGAGAAGCTGTATGGCAAAAAACTTTGACGCGGTAATGATGATCGGATACGGCGCCCCCGAGAAAAAACAGGACATAATGCCCTTTCTAAGAAATGTGGCGGGCGGAAGACCGATACCCGAGGACAGGCTGCGGGAAGTCGCCCTTCACTACGAAATCTTCAACGGAAAATCTCCTCTGAACGAATTCACGTACAAGCAGGCTCAAAAACTTGAGAAGCTTCTTTCGGAACACGGGTACGATCTTCCGGTTTACGTCGGAATGAGAAACTGGCATCCGTTCATTAAGGACTCTCTTGAGCGCATGCGGGAAAATGGGGTGAAAAATCTCGTAGGCCTCATAATGGCCGTTTACCGCTCCGATGCGAGCTGGGAGAGATACATGAGGGATGTAAGCGAGGCTTGCGAAGATCTCAGGATGGAGCTTCACGTGGAATACGTCCCGCCGCTTTTCAATCATCCTTTTTTCATAGAAAGCTCTGCGGGCAAGGTCATCGAATGTATGCGCGAGATTCCCGCGGACAGGCTTGATACCACTATGCTCGTCTTTACGGCTCACAGTATTCCCAAGAGGATGTCAGATTCATCCCCTTACGTCTTGCAGTTTGAAACTTCCGCCATGCTGGTGGCAGACGGGGCCGGGCACAAAAAATGGATGACCGCCTATCAAAGCAGAAGCGGCTCTCCCAACGAAAAGTGGCTTGAGCCGGACATATGCGATGTGATAAGGAATCTCGCTGACCAGGGTTTCACCGACATTGTGGTTCAGCCGATAGGGTTTGTGTGCGATCATATTGAAGTGCTTTTCGATATAGGGGTTGAGGCGAGCGAAGCCGCGCGCGAGTGCGGAGTGAACCTGCACAGGGCCGAGACCGTGAACGATGATGACCGCTACATAATGGCCCTCGGTGACGGGGTGCTGAGACTCTTCAATTCAGAAAACTCCCAGCAATAAGTAAGATAGTTCGGTATGAAAGTCGCGATTGTCGGCGCAGGGATCTCGGGTCTTTCCTCTGCCCATTATCTGAGAAAGCTTTGCCGGGAGGGGAATATCCCTCTCGAACTTGTTCTTTTTGAGTCCTCAAACCGCCTGGGCGGGGTTTTCGATACTGTAAAAAAGGGGGATATGGTTCTTGAACTCGGTCCCGACTCCTTCATAACGTCAAAGCCCTGGGCGCTTGATCTTGCAAAAGAACTGGGACTTGAGAATTCGCTCCTCGGAGTGGGCTACGGTCGCGGGAAAAACACGTTTGTATACTACGATGGGAGGTTGCAAGCACTTCCCGAAGGTTTTTTTCTCATGGCTCCCTCAAAGCTCCTGCCCTTCCTGCGCTGCGGGCTCTTCAGCTTCGGGGCGAAGCTCAGGGTGCTTCTTGAACCCCTGGTTCCGCGCGGCGGCGGAGAGGATGAAAGCGTCTCTTCGTTTGTGGAAAGGAGATTCGGAAGGGAAATTTTTGACAAGGCCGCGCAGCCTCTTCTAGGCGGAATCTACATGGCCGACCCCGACAAACTCAGTCTTTCGTCCACTATGCCGCAGTTCCTTGAAATGGAGAAGCGAAGCGGAAGCGTTCTGCGGGACCTTCTTCGTAATCCTCCCACCTCCCGTGGGGAAAGCGGTGCCAGGTACGGCCTTTTTTTAACTCCCCTCCAGGGGATGTCCGTTATCACTGAGAAACTTAGCGAAAGCGCCGAATTTGCGAGACAGGATTTTGAGACTGCGGTCTTGTCCCTTAAGAAGTCGGGGAAGGGATGGCTTCTTGGTTCTGACCGTGGAGAGGAACAGTTTGACGCCGTAGTTCTGTCCACCCGCGCCGATACGGCAGGGCTGCTGCTTTCGGATGTTGATCCGCGACTCGGAGTTGAACTCTCGAATGTGCGCTATGTTTCTTCCGTTGTCGCGAGTCTTGTCTTCGAGGAAAAGGATTTCCGCGGTCTTCCAGATGGGTTAGGGATTATAATTCCTTCTGCGGAGAAAATGAATCTTGTGGCGTGTTCGCTTTACAGCAGCAAGTTCCCCGAAAAATCCGGAAGCGACAAAGTTGTGGTCAGGTGTTTTTTTGGCGGAGAACTTAACCCCGAAGCAGTTCTTTGGGACGAGGAGAAGATAAAGGCCGTTTTGAGGGAGGAACTTTCGAGAATATTCGGATGTGACAACTCTCCGAGGGAAACTCATATCAGGAGGTATCCGATGTCCATGCCGCGTTATGCGCTGGGACATAAAGAGGAGATTTCAGCGGTTATGCACAGACTTTCGCACCACTCGGGACTCGCTCTTTGCGGAGCGGCTTACCTTGGGGTGGGAATTCCGGACTGCGTACGCTCGGGGGATCTCGCTGCCAGAAAAATTTACACGGATATGATCCGTTGATTTACAACAGGATATAAGCGGAAGCGGTGAAGAACGTTGATTTTTTAAGATCATATGCTGGTTCCGCAAAGGTGTTTCGCTATGTAATTATAAGGGGTTTCTGACTTGGTTGACTATGCTCGGCGACATGTCTGGCCATTTTTTCCCTGCTATACAACAAAATTGTTGTCAACAATTTTGTTGTAAGTTTTTAGCGACAGATTATGTTCTGTTTCAAGTATGGAGATAATCACCAAATTTTCTTCCTTTAATGTTCACAAAAATTTTCCCTATGTCATAATTAAACGGACAATTACTGCCGATGTAGCTCAGTCCGGTAGAGCAGCTCACTCGTAATGAGCAGGTCAGGGGTTCGAATCCCCTCGTCGGCTGTAATTTCCCTTACCGGAAGATTTTTGAGAAATACTCTCTGAATTCACTGCTAGTAAGGTTGGTCTGTCTTGAGAGTTTTTCCAGGGTCGCAGGCGTGTCTATATCGTCGCGGTTTAACTTGATCATGTATTTCTGAGAAACCTCATAGGCTTCAGTGTTCTTATCAACATATCGTACTTTAATGCTGTTTGTTTCTTCATCGATGAGCTCTTGAAACGGGGTCGCCTGTATTTTTCCCCTTCTTACGTATACAAGAGCCCCGTCTCCCTCTCCATTAAGCAGATACTTGACGGCGCAGTAGCCTAGCTTTCGCGTATAATCCACGTCAAACGGAATCGGAGCGGCCGAGCGCAGTTCATAGCCCAGTCTTTTGTGCACCAGCTCCACGTCAACCCCTTTTTCTGAAAGCTTTTGGCCAAGAGAGTTTTTCAGAAGCTGACCGAAGTTAACGTCCACATATCTTATTCTTCCCATGCCGTCCTTGTCCATGAGCCCCAGGTCGACAGGGTCTATCTTGTCGAGCATCCCTTCAGCTAGTATCGCCACTCCGTACTCTCTTCCCATGCTCATTCTTTTTATTATGGAACCCTCAAGAATAGCCAAGGCTTTTTCAAGCGGCACTTTTTCCTCTTCGAAGTCCTCGGGGATTATTGTGATGGTGGCTCCTGAAGCCTGCCCGATTCCAAGAGCCAGATGGCCCGTTCTTCTGCCCATGGTTATAATCAGAAACCACCTGCTCGTAGTTTTTGCCTCTTCCATTATGTTATTCATTATCTTTGCCCCGACATCTCTGGCGGTTTCAAATCCGAAGGTGGATATATAGTCGGGAAGGGCTATGTTGTTGTCTATCGTTTTGGGCAGGTGCGCTATTTTTAGTCTTCCCCCGAAGTGTTCGTAAAGCGTTTTTGCGAGAAACATGGTTCCGTCGCCGCCTATGGTTATCAGGTTGCCTATGCCCAGTTTCTCAATCGAGGAAACCGTGTTTTTAAAGGTCTGCTCAGTCGCAAGAGGGCTTTGTCTGGATATTCCGATAAAGCAGCCGCCGGTTGTGTGGATTCTTGATGTGTTCTGAATGTTGAGATCCAGGATCTTTGACGTGTCTCCCATGGAAATCCATTTGAACCCGTCAAGAATGCCGATCACTTTTCTCCCTCTGTTCCTGGCCTCGATCGTGGCTGAGCTTATAACGCCGTTTATACCCGGCGCAGGTCCTCCGGCCGCTATTATTCCCAAGTTATCCATCGTCTTGCTAGTCATCTTCTCCGTACCACCCGGTTCCGTAACCGGCTTTGTATTTTTTACTGCGATATCCCCGTGTGTAAAGAAAACCGCTTCCAGCTATGGCCCCGCAGGCAAATCCTGCCAAGTGCGCCCATAGACCCTCGGTTCCCGCGTCACCAATATAGCCGATTCCGGTCAGAAACTGAACGGTAAACCAGAAAAGTATGAACAGGTAGGCCTTTATGCGTATGAAATGGACAAACACAAGGACTATTAGAAGCGTAAGTATCTTTGATCTTGGGAAAAAAAGCATGTACGCGCCAAGAACTCCGGAAACCGCACCGCTTGCACCTATCACGGGAATTGTCGAGTGGGAGTTTAAAGTCACATGGATAAATACGGCTACCAGTCCGCATACAAGATAGAAAAGCAGATATCTTGTGTGGCCGAGCAGGTCCTCGATTCCGTTTCCGAATATATATAGAAAAATCAGGTTCCCGGCTATGTGCAGCCAGTTCTCATGAACGAACATGGAACTGAAATATTTCGCCGTCCTGTCAAAGAATCCGTAGATTTCGAGGGCGGTTATCTTGCTGGGCACTATACCGTGTGTATTATAGAACGTCCCAAGCGACTCGCCCGTCAGAGAAAGGGTGTACGCGAAAACCAGAATGTTTACGGCGAGAAGCGTGTAATTTACATAGGGTACGATTTCGGTTCTTATTGTGCTTCTAATCGGTATCATTACGGTGAGGAGTATACTTGAGTTAATCTTGGGAGTTAGGGTAAATTGCGAAAGCGCCGCACAGATGTTCTGACAAGGATCAGGACGGACATGGAGAAGAGGTTCCGCGAAGCCACTTCCCTTCTGGTAAACGTCGGGGTGTTTGGCTGTCCGTCAGGCGATGACCTTGAAATTCCCGGGAATTTCTCTGCGCCCGAGCTTCTTCGGGAGCTTCGTTCACTTGACACCGAGGTCGTGTTTTACGGTTCGGGGGACAGGGATTTCGCTTCGGCAAGCGGGTTCGGGGACCTGATCGAAAAAAACGGTCACCGCATCATCGCCGGCCACGGTTACGTTCAAGAAAGGGTAGGGGAAAAAGATTGCGTGCTGCTCGGTTCGGAGGTCTACGACATTGATTTTTTTCGTTCCGGGGTTTTTTCCGTAGCGCCCAACTCCGCTCCGCTTGACCTCAGAATGGTCTCGAGCTACGTATCTAACTTTGACGGAGAAGAGGTCTTCACGGAGCTTGGGAATCTGATCGTAAACTCAAAGAAGGGAGTTTGAGTATTGTGATGAGAACAGCCACGCGGCTCTCGGCGCTTGTAAGAAATCATGCACTCACTCTAGGGTTTGACCTTGTTGGAATAAGTCCGGCTGAGAGTCATTACGGGGAAGCGGATCTGTTTGAGCGCTGGCTCGGGCGGGGTTACGCAGGGGAGATGAGCTATCTTGAGAAGGGACTTTCGAAGAGAAAGGAGTTGGACACGGTCCTCTCCGGTGCCAAGTCGGTTGTGTCCTGCGCCGTTAACTACAATACGGAAAATCCCCTCTCGACAGAAGCTTCAGGCGGGGGCTGGATATCAAGGTACGCGTGGGGAGATGATTACCACGACGTAATGGGAAAGATGCTTGGCGAGCTTGCCGACTACATAACGGGTCTTTGTCCCGAGGAGGTCGGAGTTAGGGCTTACGTGGATACGGGACCGGTTCTTGAGAAAGTACACGCGAGCCATTCCGGAATAGGGTGGGTAGGCAAAAACACCTGTCTTATCAATCAGCAGGTCGGTTCCTGGCTTTTTCTAGGCGAGGTGATAACCGATATTGAACTTGACTACGACACTGCGGTTGAGGACCGCTGCGGTACCTGTACCAGGTGCATAGATGCGTGTCCCACCGATGCCATAGTGGAACCCTATGTGCTTGATGCCAGGAGATGCATCTCCTATCTTACGATAGAGCTTAAGGGGAAAATCCCGCTTGAACTGAGGGAAGGCGTGGAAAACAATATTTTCGGATGCGATGTGTGTCAGGATGTCTGTCCGTGGAACAGCAAAGCCCTTTTTACTCTGAAAGAAAATTTCAGGCCGCGCGAAAAACTGCTCAGTCCAGAATTCAAATGGCTTCTGGAACTTGACGGGGACGGTTTCCGGGAGGTTTTCAGGAAAAGTCCCGTTAAGAGGGCCAAACGCAGGGGTTTTATGAGAAATATACTCGTGGCTGTTGGAAATTCCGGAAATAAGGAGTATATAAAATACGTAAGGAACCTTATCTGTGATGATGAGCCGATCATAAGGGCTCACGCGATCTGGGCGCTTTGCAGGCTTGAGGGCGAAGATTGTCTGGTTGAGCTTGAGCGTCTCCTTGAAACCGAAACCGACGAAGAAGTACTGAAAGAGATTTATTCTGGTATTGATTCCGTGCGAAACTGAGGCGTATTTTTTATGAGTTATGAAAAAGACGAAGTAATAAAAGCGAACAGGAAATTTTACGATGCCCGCAACCGTTACGATCTTGACTTGATAGAGCAGGCTTGGCTTACGGATCGCCGCGCCAAGTGCGTTCATGCGGGCTGGCCGATAATTCTCGGATGGGAAGCCATAAAAGAGAGTTGGAAGACTATTTTTGAAACGGGCGGATTTGACCGTGTTGATATTTCGGATTTCTTTGTCGAGGTGAAGGGAAATTCGGCCTGGCTTAACTGTGTCGAGAGGGCGACTTACTCAATAGACGATCGCAGGGTCGTTGTGCTGGCCCAGGCAACCAACATATTTGAGCTTGCTGATGGAAGATGGAAGGTAGCGCTTCACCACGCCTCTTTGATGCCTATTCCGCGCAAGGAGATTGATTACGGGAATCTTCAGTAAGAAGCTTTAGTCTCTCGCCGATTAAGTAGATCAGTTGTTGTGAACCTTCTCCCGTGACCGCAGATATGCTGAGGGTCTCAATCTTTCTTTCTTTAAATCGCCGAGCCGCTTGGACGCTTTTCTCCCTGGCTTCAGTGATATCGATTTTGTTCAGCACGACCAGCTGGGGTTTTTCGGCAAGATTCGCCGAATACTCCCTGAGTTCGGAGTTGATCTTGTCAAAATCTTCGACTGGATCTCTTCCCGACATGGGGTCAAGATCAAGCATGTGAACCAGAAGACGGGTTCTCTCGACATGTTTTAGAAACCGAAGGCCCAGCCCCAGGCCCTTGTGGGCACCCTCGATGATTCCGGGGATGTCGGCGATCACGAAAGACTGGTGGTCGCCGTAGCTTACGACCCCGAGATTGGGTACCAAGGTGGTAAACGGATAGCCGGAAATTTTGGGTCTCGCGGCCGAGATTTTCGATATAAAGGTTGATTTTCCTGCGTTCGGGAACCCCAGGATGCCGACATCCGCCAGCACCTTGAGTTCCAGCTTTACTTCCCTTCGCAGTCCATGGCGTCCGCTCTCCGATTGTCTGGGTGCCCGGTTGGTTGCCGAGACGAACCTTGAGTTTCCCCTGCCTCCTCTTCCGCCCTCAGCTATCATAAAGTGCTGACTGTCCTGGGTGAGATCAGCGAGTGTCTCTCCATCTCCGCAGGACGTTATCACCGTTCCCGCGGGAACCGGGATAATCAGGTCAGAACCCGACTTTCCATGCTGGTCTTTGCCCCTTCCGGGCTGCCCGTTTGGGGCCCTGTATTCTTTTTTGTACCTGTAGTCAAGAAGAGAGGACATATTCGCGTCCGCAACCACCACAACGTCTCCCCCCTTACCGCCGTCGCCGCCGTTTGGACCCCCCTTGGGGACGAACTTCTCTCTTCTGAAACTGACGCATCCGTCGCCGCCGTTACCCGAGATAACGGTTATTTTGGCCTCGTCTATGAATTGCATCTTGGCTTGGGCGGGCGCGAGTCATTTCGCGGGGGCTTCGGTTCTGGAGATGGCCAGACGGTCTTTCGGACTACTGTGTCCGGGACGAAGCTCAGAGCTGTTTTTGATGCTGCGCCATATCCTCTTTTACTTTTCCCGTTATACCGTCCCAATATCTCCACCAGTAGGAGTCCGGATCGTGGTTCGCCTTCTGCTGTTCGGCCCAGATAAGAACCTGCATGTGGTCTCCGTGATAAAGAACCAGTTTCTTCGCGGCATCGGCAACCTCTTCGTCGTTTGTGGGAATCTTGTTGAGCTCCACGTCAAAAACGGCCTTTATCTCCTTTATGTAAGGCGCCGCGGCGCTTGAGATTTCCTTGATTTTCTCAGCCGGAGTCACTACGTCTCCCGGAAACGATTCCTTTATGTTTTTCATCAGGTCTACAAAATCCAGAATATTATCCAGAGAGTCCTGCGCCTTTTTCACTTCCTTAAGACATTTCGTGAGTTCCTTTGGGTCTAAAGACATTAATCCGCCTCCTTGATTACGATCATGCCCCGCCTTGGGGCAGTTCTGATTCTACCACATAATCTGTTATTTTACCCTGTATACCAAGAGTCCGGGCTTGTTTTTCATGTAGACGGTAAGCTCCTCGTCCAGTACTTTTTTGTGCACCGAAGAAGCGTGACGCAGGTAAAACCCGCCGTCCTTTCTTACAGCGATTCCTGTGTGAGAAACGTCAAGACCGTCTTTATCGGAGTATATACCGAGGTAGTCTCCCGTCTGTATCGCCCGAAGTATCTGTGGGCTGATTTTCTGAGAGGGGATGTAGTTTATCTCCCTTTTTACTGCCGCAAGATCCGGGAGCCACAAAGAGCCGTCTGCTTTCCTGTTTAATTCCTTGGTCGCCGTTGCCGCGGCGTTGCCTCCGACTTCCCTGGTGGCATCATGCGCGTTTTTATCGTCTCCGCTAACCCAGTCCGAGAAAAAATGTTTCCTTCTCTCCCACTTCACCGCACCGTCTTTGTATCTGATTTCCGCGAGCTTTCCCTTGAATTCCCCGAAGCTTCCCGACAGTCTTAGCGATTCCACGTAGTCGATATAGGTAAAACAGTCGAGTCCAGAGAGATCCACGGTAAGTTGCTCCCTCTGCCCGCTTCCTCCGCCGAGGGTATTGTCGGCGTAGGGAGTCCCTAGGAAACTCTCCGAAAGAAATTCTATTTCCCCCTCGGAACTATCTTTCGCGCCGGCTTTTTCCATAAGCGTTTCAATGCTCTGTTCCGTCCAGTCCCCAAGGATTATTTTTTCCGTGTATTCGGTGGAAAGGCCCTTTCCGAATGTCGCAAACAGAAACTTAGCCGCGATAACTATGACGATCAGAAGAAAGAGATTTTTGATTATTCTGTTCATGGTTTTACCCAAATGGCCCGATGTTTATTCCGAGGAGGAGAAAAAGTTTGTCTCCGAGCAGATACAACACAGCCGAGAAGGAAAGAAAGGGACCGTAGGCAATAGCGTGTCCCGGGTCCTTTCTGCGTAGCATTATAACCGACAGTCCGATCAGGGTTCCCAGGATGGAACTTAGAAATATTATGACCAGCACTCCCCACATTCCAAAGAAAGCGCCCAGCATTGAAACAAGCTTGACGTCACCCATTCCCATTCCTTCTCTTTTTCTAACTGTTTTGTACAGAGTAGCGATCAGTAAAAAAGTTCCTCCTCCAAGCAGCGCTCCCCCTATCGAATTAAGAATCGCGATATTCGCTGTTGCGGGCAGAAAGTTCGCGAACCCGGAAGAAAAAAGCACATCTGTCGCCGTTCCCCAGTCGGTTCTGATCGCGTTAAGCGCAATCCCGCCAGCTATTCCCGGCAGCGTTATCATGTCGGGAATAATAAGATGTCTTATGTCTATCAGGGTTATAACAACAAGCGATACGCAAAGCGCGAGGTAGAAAAACAGCTCGAGCGAGACTCCAAGCTCCCTGTAGAGAAAAAGCGCAAGTACTCCGCATAGAAGTTCCACAATCGGATATTCGACAGATATCCGCTCTTTGCAGTAGGAACAGCTGCCCCCGAGGAAAACCCAGCTTAAAACGGGGATGTTGTGAAAAGCCCTGATGGGGGTTTCGCAGCTATTGCAGCGGGAGCGGGGAGAGATGACGGAGACCCCCGCCGGAATTCTCCTCACGCAGACGTTCGCGAAGCTTCCAAGCGCCGCTCCCAGCATGAAAAACCATATCTCGGGAAGAATGCTGTTTAGAAAGAAAGAAGGATTTTCCAAGAGACTAGTGCCTTGGTGTTATGCAGAGGCTTCTTTTTTGAAGTTCCAAAAGCGCCAGGTCGAAATGTCTTTTGCAGAGTTTAAGGACTTTCCTGCTTTTCCCCAAGTGTTCTTTTATCGCGTGCAGGGAAGCCCGGTTGCATACAAGTCTTACGTCCGCCCCGGTTCTGCCCTCAAGCTGTTTTGCAAGCGCGGTGATTTTCACGTCGGTGCCGAGAGGTTTTTTCCGAGTGTGGATCTTCAGGATCTCAAGAATTTCCTGTTTTGACGGAGTCGGAACTTCGACTACCAAGTCAAATCTCCCGGGTCGTAGAAGTGCCGGTTCAATCATGTCAATCCTGTTTGTCGCGGCCAGCACCAGAACATCCGGGAGTTCCTCAACCCCGTCGATTTCAGCAAGCAACTGGCTTACGACTCTTTCGCTCACGCGGGTTGAGTTTGATTCGGATCGTCTGGGACAAAGAGCGTCGAGTTCATCAAAAAACACTATGCAGGGAGAAACCTGCTTTGCCTTTCTGAAGACTTCTCTTACAGCGCGCTCCGATTCGCCGACATACTTGGAGAGAAGCTCCGCTCCCTTTATGGAAATAAAGTTGACTTCCGTTCTGTTCGCAAGCGCTTTTGCAAGAAGGGTCTTTCCCGTTCCAGGAGGACCGTAAAGCAGTATTCCCTTGGGTGACGCTACGTCGAGAGCCTCGTAGAAATTTCTGTGCTTCATCGGCCATATAACGGATTCAATCAGATCGTTTTTTATGCTCTCAAGACCTCCCACGTCATCCCAGGAGGTTTTCGGTATCTCAACCACCATCTCCCTTATTGCCGAGGGATGGATGCTGCGAAGCGCCTCAAGGAAGTCTTCCATGCCGACTTCAACGGGAAAGCTGTGTCCGAGGTCGGAGACGGAGTCATGCTCCATGTCCGGCAGAATATTGGTAAGAGAATTTATGGCTGCCTCTCTGCAGAGATTTTCTATGTCGGCTCCCACGTAACCGCTTGAAAGCTCAGAGAGCCTCTGAAGATCCACGTCATTTGAAAGCGGCATACCCCTTGAATGAACCTGAAATATCTCGAGGCGGGCCTTGGTATCGGGAACCGGAAGGTAAATCTCCCTGTCAAACCTGCCCGGGCGCCGTAGCGCGGGATCAATCATGTCGGGAAGGTTCGTCGCTCCGACAACCGTAACGTTTCCCCTGCCCTTAAGTCCGTCCATGAGGGAGAGGAGCTGTGCCACTACTCTTTTTTCCACGTCTCCCGTCACCCTATCCCGGCGAGGAGCTATCGCGTCGAGTTCATCAAGGAATATTATTGACGGCTGATTCTTCGTCGCGTTCTCAAATATCTGGCGCAGCTTAGCCTCGCTTTCTCCGTAGAACCTGTGAATTACCTCGGGGCCGTTTATTACTTGAAAATTTGAATCCGTCTCAAACGCTATGGCTTTTGCAAGAAGGGTTTTCCCGCTTCCCGGGGGACCTGTCAGAAGGATTCCCCTGGGTGGCTGAACTCCGAGTTTTTCAAAAAGAGAGGGGAAGCGTATCGGAAATTCAAAAATCTCCTTTATTCTTCTTATCTGGCTTGAAAATCCTCCTATGTCCGCGTACGAGATCCTCTCTGCGTCTACTTTGGTTCTGGGTCTCTGTATCACGTCCATGCGGGTTTTCTGGCTTATGACCACTGAGGGCTCCGGCATTGTGGTAAGCACATCGAAGTCTTCGGTCTTAGCGGAGGAGATTTTGACTGACACCCTGTCTCCGGCCGTTACGGCAAGTCCTTCGAGTCTGTTGCAAAGACGCTTGTTTTTAGCGGGGTCGTAGAGAAACGCCTTGTTTCTCGGACACAGGGTTATCCTGCTTGCCTTTTCAAGATCGGCTTTTGTTACTATTACTATGTCGTCAAGCTCCACTCCCGCGTTTTCTCTGGTTACCATGTCTATTTCTATGACGGACTCCGGTTCCCGTTCGTCCGCATCAAGCGGCATGGCTCTCACAACGGTTTTTCTTCTTCCGTCTATCTGTATGAGGTCCCAGGACGTGAGGCCGAGCTCCTTCATGTCCATGCTGCTGATCCTGGCATAGCCTTTCCCGCAGTCTTTTGAGTGGATTTCCGATATTTTAAGCGATATCATTAGCCTTACCTTTCAAAAAAGATATTAACGCTTAAAATTTTATGGTCAAGAAAGCATCCGCGGGAAGCGGAGAAGCGGTTTTTCTCAGAAAAAAAAACAGTCGGCAAATCAAGTGCAGCTCAAACATCTAAGCCTTAGGAACTACAGAAATTACGAGAGCCTTTCCCTTCCGTTCTATCCGGGATTCAACGTTATTCACGGTCGAAACGCCCAGGGGAAGACAAACCTTCTCGAAGCCATTTATCTTGTCTGCGGGCTGCGGCCTTTCTCGGGCGCGAAAAACTCTGACCTTGTGCGCTTCGGCTGTGAAGCCTCGCTCGTAAAGGGGGAGATTCTTTCGGGAAACGGCCTAAACGAAGTGCACATAACCGTGAAGAAAGAAGGCCGCCACACACGGCTTAACTCAAAGACCGTGCGAAGCATAAGCCAGCACTTCGGTCGATTCAAAGTCGTTTTGTTTCTTCCGTCGGACATAGAGATAGTAAAGGGAGGGCTGCAGGCCAGAAGAAATTATCTTGATTCCGTGATAAGCGCCATTAACCCGGTTCACATCAAGCAGCTCCGCGACTACCAGAGGGCCGTGAGCCAGAGAAACCATATGCTTGCTTCAAGAGAGAAAGTGTCTTCGCTTTCCGTGGAACTCTGGGACGAGCAGATAGCCAAGGGCGGAGCCGACATTGTAAGCAGGCGCATCGAGATGATAAAAAGCTTTAACCGCAAACTTGCCGAAGTTTACGGGGAGCATGGGGAATCGGACACTTCGGCGCGCGTAAGCTACGGTTTTTCCTTTGAACGCAAGGCGGACCTCGGCGAGGGTATAAGGGAGGCACTTTCAAAGAATTTCCCTTCGGACAGAAAAAGAGGTCACACGACCGTCGGTCCCCACAGGGACCGGGTCGGTTTTCTGCTGAACGGGCAGGACGCTTCGCGCTTTGCCTCGCAGGGACAGTCAAAAAACCTGGTTCTGGCGCTCAAGGCCTCGGAGATAAGGCTCTTTAAGGAGCACGCGGGGACCAATCCCATACTTCTTCTCGATGACATAACGAGCGAACTTGACATGGAACGCCGGAGCTTTCTTTTCCAGACGCTTTCGGAATTTACCGGGCAGGTATTCGTTACCTCGACCGATAAAGACGAGATACCCAGGCGGGGGGAATTCCACTCGTTCTTCGTTAACTCCGGTCGCGTGAAAGCCGATGCGTGAGAGGTGCCATTATCCGTTGTGAATTGTTTTTCCGGAAAGTCAGGATAATTGCAAAAACATCTGGAAAGGAAGAAATTATCATAAAATGTTGACAAGTGGCGGGATAGCTCGGATAAACTGCTCCCTGCCTGAGGATTACCAAATGGGGGCTATGCCGATGCAGGTAGCCGACGAGATTGGTAAACTGTCCGGCGGAGAAAGTATGTTTCTAGTTGAAAGGAGGTAGTGAAATGAATAAGATTAAGCTGTGCTTAATAGCGGGCTTAGTAGCTATTATGCCGACACTGGCAGCCGCGGAAGATTGCAGTACCGTTGAGAACAACAATCTCGCAATCCACGCGGTACCTGAACTTGCTCACCAAAAAGTTACGTTTGACGTAACCGCGTCACACACCCCGTTAGATAAAAAGTACGCGGGGATTGATAATATCAGCGTGTTTACGGGAGGCGCGGGCTTCAAGGTAGCGGGAGTTAAATTGGGCATGGGCATTAGTCACTATACAAACGGGACTGCTTACCCGGTAAAGGGCGGAGACACGTGCGAAGGCAACACCGCGTTAGCCGTTGCGGGTTTCTTAAACCTGAGCGACAGCGCAAGGCTGAAACTGGGAATTGCCAGAAGCAGCGATGTAGTAGATTCATGGTCAGTTGACAATACGACATTTCACGCAGGTCTACGTTTTGGATTTTAAACCGGAAGCAACCGCAATTTTCAGGAGGACAAATCTAAATGGACTTAAAGATCATTGACGTTAATTTCTTTACGACAGAGACGATAGCATCTTATCTTATCGAGACCGGCGAGGGGCCGATACTGATAGAGACGGGTCCCGACACCTCGTTTGAAAACCTTAAAAACGGTCTTTCGGATCTGGGCTATGCACCCTCGGACGTAAAACACGTGTTCGTAACCCACATCCACCTTGACCACTCAGGGGCCGCCTGGCGTTTCGCCGCTGCGGGTTCCACCATATATGTTCACCCGGTGGGAGCTCCGCATCTTGTTGCCCCCGAGAAACTCATGAAGTCTGCCGCAAGGATATACGGGGATAAGATGGAAGAACTGTGGGGCGAGGTCAGGGGGATGGATCAAAGCAGCGTAGTTGCCCTTGAGGATGCCCAGAGCGTCAGCATAGGAGGCGTTGAAATAAAGGCTGTTGAGACCAGCGGACATGCGGGACATCATTACTCTTATCTCGTCGAGAACTCCCTTTTTACTGGAGATACTGCCGGATGCGTAATGGCGGGCGGGCCTATGATTCCCGCGACTCCTCCTCCCGAAATACACCTTGAAAAGTGGCACGCTTCTATTGACAGGATGAGGGAGATATCCCCCGACGTGATTTATCTTACCCATTTCGGCGGATACACGGATGTTAACGCCAGACTTGACGCCGCCGCGGAAAGACTCGAAGAGTGGTCGGAGTGGGTCGGCGAGAGAGTATCGGCGGGGAAGAGCGATGAAGACATAACCGAAGAGTTCGGGGCCTACTTCAGGGAAATATTCGAGCGGGAAGGCGTAAGCGAGGAGATCTATCGCAAGTATGATCTCATGGCTCCTTACCATATGAACGCCGGCGGACTTATAAGGTATTGGAAGAAATACAGGCTTTCGGATTCCTGAGTTCTTCGTTATAACCGTGGCTTTGTTTTCTTCAGCCGCTGTCGTTATAATTACAAGTTTTTAAATCGGGGTGTGGCGCAGCTGGGAGCGCGCAGCATTTGGGATGCTGAGGTCGGAGGTTCGAGCCCTCTCACCCCGACCATTTCTTCGTGATTTGATGCGTGTTTGATTTTTTGGCGCCCGTAGCTCAGCCAGGATAGAGCAACGGACTTCTAATCCGTAGGTCAGAGGTTCAAATCCTCTCGGGCGCGCATTCCAATGCTCTGGCAGAGTCCTTTTATTGGACGCAATCCCTTAAGAAACCCGGATGAAAAGAAATTCCAAGCTAAAAGATACTGATTCTACTATCTTCAAAGAAGTGTCGCGCCTAGAAACAGATAGAAAACGGTACCGAATATATCGTTAAACGTAACGAGAAACGGTCCCGAGGACACCGCCGGGTCCATCTTGAGCTTGTTAAGAACAAGGGGGCCCGCAACGCCCAGAAACGAAGTTGTAAGCGTGGCTCCGACAATCCCTGCGAATATTACGAGAAACAGTCTTATGAAATCTATGTCCGCTGTATTTAACAGAACTCCGATCAGGGAGCCCAGAATGCCGCTTATGATCCCGAGAGTCAGCCCCACTTTGAGTTCCGCCAGAAGAAGGTCTTTTATCTGGTTCATCACGAAATCACCGGTGGCTATGATCCTGACGGTGATGGTGTTTGTCTGAACTCCGACGTTTCCGCCCGTGGCCATAACCAGGGGAAGCAGCGCCGCGAGAATGATGAAATTCTCAAGCGTGGTCTGAAACTTCCGCATTATTATGAAAGCCACCAGGAGTTCTCCCACAAGAGCGAGCATTATCCATGGCGCTCTCAGCCTCACGTTGTCATATATGGACGAGTGTATGGGGTGGAGTCCTTCGCCGCTTATTCCGCCGAGTTTGTATATATCCTCCCCCGCCTCTTCGGATATGACGTCAAGTATGTCGTCGGCGGTTATCCTGCCGAGCAGCACGCCGGAATCATCCACCACGGGAAGCGACATCTCATCGTATTTCCTGAAGATCTTGGCCACTTCCTCCTGATCCATGTTCGGAGTGAGCGTTACCTCGACCGGATCCATGATAGTCCAAAGGGGAGAATCAGCTGCCGCCGTTGAGAGCTTAAGCGGAAACACCCTTCCGACGAGCCTTCCCGTTTCGTTCACCACGTAGACCATGTGCAGGTCCTCTACGTCTTCTTCATCTTCCTTCTCGATTTTTCTTATAAGTTCGACGGTTTCTCTCGAAGTGGCGTCGTGGGAACTTCTAAGGACTTCGGTCTGCATGATTCCGCCCGCGGAATCTGCCGGGTACTTGAGAAGCGGCGTTACGTCCTTGCGTTCTTCCGGGTCCATGGTCTTGAGAACCGTCTCCGCCAGAGCTTCCGGCAGTTCTCCCAGGAAATCGGCGGCATCGTCCGATTCCATCTCTTCGGTCATCGCGGTTATGGATGTCTCCCGCAGAAGCTTCAGTATGCTTACGCGTTCCTCGGGATTTAGCTGAAAATAGACCTCGGAGGCTACTTCCGTGTCCAGGGCCTCCAGTATAAGATGCTTTTTTCCCTGTGGAGAAGCCTGTATCAGGGATGCTATTTCGGAGGGGTGCATGGACTGGGTTATGCTTCTCACGGCATCCCAGTTTTCCTTCTCAAGAGCCCTGTCTATTCTCTTTAAGGTTTTTTTGACGTTTACCGGCATTGCGTTACTCTCGGTTGCGTGTTTTCTCAAGAGACGTGCTGAGTCGCCCCTGTTCTGAGTAAATTAGAATACAGTTTTCGGTATTGATTACTACAAAAAATATATTTCGCGGCTTTTTTCCTTGAAACCGTAAAGCTCTCCGCTCCGGAATGATGGCTGACGGAGAGTTCTCTGGGGTTTTATGTCAATCGCAGGGGGTTTTTAATCGAATCCCGTTTTCAGATTGACATCTGCCAGCCGACTGTGAAGCTGTAGCAGTTTCCGTCCATTTTCATGAAACCGTAGCGGTAGGAGACCATCCATTCACCTGCTTTGTGAGTATGGTCGCCCATAACTCCTATAGGGGCGTGGTCATCGGGCAGCGAGATTTCATCAGCAAGGGAGATATCGCAAAAGACCCAGACAAAGACGGTTACAACTCAAGGCGAAAAGCGTTGCTTTTCGCCTTAGCATGCACGAAGAGAGATTCTATTCAATTAGGAACTCTTTACTTCTTTTTACGGGCTTTAGTCTTTTTCGCAATGAGTTTTTTCAGCTCCCTTCGGTCGGGGCTCAGCAGTTCTTTTACGTAATCGACATTCACCTTGGTCACTATTATATGACCGACTTCGGTGTTGACCGATTCGTAAATCCCGAGTCTCATCATTCCCTTGGTCTGCATCAGGTTATCATCCGTGGGACTTACGTAATGTACGAAGTCCGTTTTGTAGCGATGAATGAGGAACAGATGGAGCAGGGTGGCGAGACGTTTCTGGCGAAGAGCAGTATCGAAATTGTTCTCATCCCTTATCGTAAGTATTTTCTCTCCCTTTCTGTCCTGCAGAATCTCGAATATGATGTCCGCTACCTTTTCGCCCTTGCCGTTTAGAATGTTCAGTTCAAGCACGAACGTTCCCACGGTGTGGGGCTTGAGTTCAACGGTGAAGGTATCCTCGATTTTGTAGTGTTTTGTCCAAGAATCAAGCCACTCTTCGAGAAGCTTGATTGAAATTTCCGTCTGGACCAAGTGCTGGAACTGGGTGGAACCCTTGCCCATGGCCTTTGTCGTCGCGGTTCTGCCGGAGCTTGCCACAAGCGCTCCGTCCATGCGGGGTCCTCCGACGTGGGTCTGCGGAGTTTTGTAAGGCGAATCTATGAGCCTTAGTCTTCTCTGTACCCGGGCCAAGGCCAGCATGCCGTCTTCCTGAAGCGCCGTTGCGAACTCTTCTGCGGCCATACCGTCAATCTGATGACCTCCGTAGGTTATGAAATCAAACACGAAGCCGAGCTTTCCTATCTCTTCGGGGAATTTCTTCATTTCCTCGTCGGTCATTCCCGTTGTATCCCAGTTAAAGGAGGGGGACAGGTTGTAGGCCAGCATCTTGTTCGGAAAGACCTCGTGAATGGCTTCTGCGAACTGCCTTGCGTCCTCTAGATCCGCTGTTTTGGTTTCCATCCAGAGCAGGTCGGCAAAAGGCGCTACGGCAAGCGACTTGGCGATTGCGTACCCGATTCCCCCTTTTACCTGATGATATCCCTCGGGAGTTCTTGAGATCTCGGCGTCCCACGTATAGTCAATTCCCAGGGAATCAGCTTTCGCCATTGCGTCTTTTGTTGACGCGGTTTTGGCAAACTCCCTCCACTGCTCGACAGTCATGTCGAACTCAATACCCTGCTCCATGTTGAACAGCATCAGCTTCTCTATCGTTTCGCCGAAGGTGCTCAACCCGGATTCCTCTCCCCATATCTCGACGAAATTGGTGACTATGGAATCAAATGTGGTTTCAAGTTCCTGCGTATCCCCTTTCATTTTCTCCGCGTTTTCGTCTATGAACGACGCTATTCCGATCTCCTCAAGCCACTTGTCGGTCTCCGCGTAGGTCTCATCGCTTATTTTGTAGAGCTTGTGACCGTTTATCTCTTTTACTCCCTTTTCATTGATCCTTTTCAGGATTGTCAGGTAAGCGTTTTTGTAACTTGGGATATTAAGCTTGGTGGCTCCCAGAAGAAACGGCTGGTCACGTTCATCCCCGTTTCCGTCAAGAAGCGTCGCGGCTTCGGCGTCGGTTCTTGAAACTATTATTCCCGGCACTTCCATGATATCAAGCTGAAACCTTGCCGCGTTTAGCCTTTTTATCTGTTCGTCGGAAGGCACTAGGACCTTTCCGCTCTGATGGCCGCATTTCTTGGTTCCGGATTTCTGGTCTTCGATGTGATAACCGGTTACGCCTACTTCAACGAACCTGCGGACAAGGTTTCTCACATGGGCGTCGCCCCCGTGCCCGGCGTCCGCGTCCGCGACTATGAAAGGGCTGTAATCAATCTCCGGTGTCCGCGCCCTTTCCTTCTCCGTCATCCTTGAGCGGTTGTATCTCTGGTTTTTGTCCGCGGCCAGAAGGGCTCTTACTATTGGAGCGGCTTCGTCCGGCACCTGGCTTAGAGGATAGCTTGCGAGGTCCGCTCCCTGGTCCTCGTTCATTGAGCCCTTTGCCGACGTGGCCCATCCGCCGAGATAAATGGCTTCTATTCCCTTTCTTTTCATCATAACGGCCTGGCCGGGTGAATACGGACCGAAGGACGTTATCTGCTTTTTCTGGGAAAACAACTCCCGGAGTCTTTTGTAAAAGTTCTCCGCCGCGTTTTTCGCGATCGAATAATCCCTTCTTATGGTTCCTCTCTGCTCCACCACTTGTCGGGGGGAGTAGAAACGGGTTATTCCTTTGAAGCGCGCGCTTGAAAAATATCTTTTCGTTTTCCTTATCTCAGCTTCAAACTGGCTCATGAGTCTGCTCTCCTAAAAAATTATTGTTTTCTTCGGGAACCTAGATTACAAAATCGAGATTCTCGGTGATTCTCTTGTCTTTGCCCGCAAACTCCGACATGTAGAGTTCGATTCTTTGCGCGGCTATCTCGTGATCGTGGTTGTTTAGGTTTATGTTGAGAAGGTCTATGTACCACGGCACCTTGATGTCGTCAAGCACGTAGGTTCTCACTACCTGTTTCGCTATCGGAAGCGTGGTGGGTTTTGAGATGTCATGGACATCTCTGTCACTTGCTTTCTGCAGTTTTTCGTATTCTTCTTCAAGAAGCCTCTGGAAAACCTCGACGGTGAACACATCCCCGGCTTTCAGTCCGGTTTCCGGGTCGTCCTCGGTGAGCTTTGCTCCCTTGTGGACCCATTCCCAGAGTATGCTCAGTCTTATCTCTCCGGTCGCGGCGTCTTCCATCAGGTAAAGAATGTCGTCGTTGCCGAAGAAATCCGCGGGTTTTAGCGCCGCGGCCTGGAAGCCCTGTCCGAAAGCGTTTCCGTACTGAAGCCCCACGCTGAGCAGGTTGCGGGCTCCTCTTATAGTTCTTGGAGCCGGTTCAAGAAGGGTAAGGCCGTCTGCGTCTTCCTGGGTATAGGTCAGGGGAGGGAACTCTCTTCCGAGCTGGTTTTCCTCGCCTGTTTTTTCCCATACGGGCCTTATTATGTGCACCATTTTCCAATGGGCTACCCATTTGCCGCTGGCTCCTTCCTGCTGTTCGCGCACGGCTCCTGCGTACGCTTTTTCCATGCTGCTTTGAACGCCTTCTTTTGACCCCACGGGGATGTTCGGTTCCATCCCTCCCTGCCAGAGCGCGAAATTTCCGTTTATATCAGGCGTGTTTACCGCTCTTCTCACGCGGTCTTCGTAGTTTCTCATGTAACCGTACGTCATGGTGATCGACTCTATGTTAGGATTCAGAAAATCCTTGTCCCACCCCATGGCGTCCGAAACGCTGTTTATGTAATCCCACCTGCCGGTGTTAAATCCAGCGAAGTGTTTTCCCAGAGCGGCCCTGATTTCCATCAGCTGGAACGTTTCCTCAAGCTGCTCTATCAGCACGTATACCTTTATGAACCCTTCGGGGAGTTCTAGGTGGCTCTCAAGGGCCGTCAGCATCTCGTTCCAAAGCGCCGCTTCCTCCGCGGTCTGAATCTTTGGCAGGTAAAGGACTATGGAAGAGTTTCTTTTCGCAAGCTCCCTGTAGTTGTTCACCACAAACAGAGTCATGTCGGCTACGGAAGCGGAAAGAGCTACGCCGTCAGCGTCGCGTATGTGCCGGTCGTCGAGATGAAGTCCCCTGGCACGGAAAATAACGGTAGTGAAGTCAAGCTGCTTTTCCCAGTCGTCTATTATGTCATGTCCGAAGAAGCTCTGTCCCCACCTGTTCATCTCTCCGGCTACCGCCTCGGCTGTTTTCATGAAAACCTCGTCTCTGGCGATGGCGAGCTTGAGGTTTCGCTGGTTGTCTAGGGACATAGTGGATATTTGTCCGAGGGCGTCCTCTCCGTCGAACATCCACCCGTCGGCGCCCGAGAGAAGAGCGTAGGCAACGTTTCTTATGCTTTTTTCAACAGGCGAGTTCGGTTTGGCAGCAGGGCCTGTTCCCTGTATCCACTGTCTTTTGAGATCATGGGGAATCTCTGCTCCCTCGAATTTTCCGTCCCTCGCGTCCTGGACTTTGATGTTGGTACGCGGGATCAGGGAATCGGGATCAAGAAACGTTATTCTTTCACCGGACTCATAGCGTCTTTTCCTTCTTTGCGTCCTTTTTTCCATGATGGCCTTCTGTTCCCCGTTAAAGCGGGCCATGAATTCAAGGGCCGCGAGCGCCTCTGGCGTGTACACGTCGCCATAGGATTGCTCGATGTTGTCTCTTATGTGCAGTTTAGTGCCCATTGGTTCGTTGCTCCTCGGATACCTGTTGAGATTAAATCAAAAATTGCCTAGTATAAACAAGTTCTCGATTAAATCAAATATGTACTCCAAGACCCGTCCGTAGGTCCAAAAAACAGCGGTTTTCGTCGTGGCTTGGTGCCTTGTGTGCGATGATTTGTTTGTTAACAAAGTTGCCGGTATATTAGCAGATTCGGTTTTGCTTCGTAGACAAAGAAGATTTCGACGGTGGGTGTAGCTCAGCCCGGTTAGAGCACTTGGTTGTGGCCCAAGAGGTCGCCGGTTCAAATCCGGTCATCCACCCCATTTTCTCCAGGCTGCGGGAAGGAAAAACATATGGGACTACGATGCGGAATAGTAGGACTTCCCAATGTCGGGAAGTCAACTCTTTTCAACGCGCTTACAAACGCGCGCGCTGCCGCCTCCAATTTTCCTTTCTGCACCATAGATCCAAACATAGGGGTCGTCGGGGTTCCGGATTCAAGACTTTATGCACTCTCGAATATCGTAAAACCCCAGAAAACCATTCCGACAAGCATAGAGATCGTTGACATTGCGGGGCTTGTAAAGGGAGCTTCCGAGGGAAAGGGCAGGGGAAACGCCTTTTTATCCCATATAAGGGACGTGGATTTGATACTGCACGTAGTCAGATGTTTTGAAGATGACAACGTGATCCACGTGGAGGAGGGGATTGACTCCATTCGGGATATCCGCACGATTGAAGATGAACTTATCCTAAAAGACCTGGAAACAGTTGAGAAAAGGGAGGAGAGACTCTCAACGCAGGCCAAAAGCGGGGACAGGGAAGTGGTCCGGGCACTTGAGACGGTAAGGTCGCTTCGGGAGTTTATCGAGACGGGGAAGCGTGCGCGCGACTTTCCCGGGTCAGAGCAATGCGCGGATACTGTGCGGGAGCTTTTTCTTCTAAGCTCAAAGCCCGTTATTTACGTCTGCAACGTCTCCGAAGATGAGGTCTCGGGAACTGAAGAAAATGCTGAAATCCAGAAGGTAAAAGAACACGCAAATAGTTCGGGGGATGATGTTATCATTGTCTCTGCCAGGATAGAGGCTGAAATATCCGAACTTGAAAGCGAGGAGAAGGCGGCTTTTCTTGAGGAACTCGGGCTTAGCGATTCCGGTCTTGACAGGCTCGTTAACTCCGCATACTCGAATCTCGGGCTTCTTACCTATTTCACCACGGGGCCAAAAGAAGTAAGGGCGTGGACGGCCAGGCGGGGAACCAAGGCGCCTCAGGCGGCCGGGGCTATCCACACTGATTTCGAAAGAGGTTTCATAAGAGCCGAGACCATATCCTACGAGGATTACGTGAGGGAAGGCTCCGAGCAGATGGTGAGGGAAGCCGGAAAGATGAGGGTTGAGGGAAAGGACTACGAGGTCTGCGACGGGGACGTGATGTTTTTCAGGTTCAATGTCTGATCTTCCGATACTCCCTTTTAAAGTCAGCTTTTCCCGAAGTTCCCTGATTCGGATAAAATCTTCTCAGGGTAATGAGCTATAAAACTTTTGTAAGACCGGTTCTTGACCGCCTTGATTCTGAAACATGGCACCATAACGTAAAGGAGCTTATGCATCTTTGCGAGTTCTCGGGTCTTACACTGAGACTTCTTGAGTTTGCCGCAAGCGGCGGAGCCAGGGTCCGGGACAAAAGACTTGGCGTTACGATTTCCGGAGTGCCCTTCGAGAACCCGCTTATCGTAGGTGCCGGGTGGGATAAGACCGCAAAAGCGGTTAAGGCCCTGTACTCAATTGGTTTTGGGGGGGTCGAGGTGGGTTCGGTCGTTGAGAGACCCCAGAGAGGAAATCCAAAACCCAGACAGTTCATGGTAACCCCCGAGGTGTGTCTCAACTCTCTTGGACTTAACAGCCCGGGGATGGATGCCGTCTTCCGAAACCTCACGTGGTATGGACGCCTGGACATGCCCGTAGGAGTGAACCTCGGCATAAACTTCGATGTAACCCACGAAGATGCCCCGCGGTCGTACTCGGCGGTTGCCTGGAAATTTCGCGATGCCGCGGCCTACTTTGTCTTAAACGTGAGTTCTCCGAACACCCCTGGGTTAAGAAAGCTTCAGGGCAGAGATCGTCTTGAGGCTATAATACAGGCCGTAAGGGAGTCTCTCGGGGATTCTTCCAGGGCCAAGCCCCTCTTTGTAAAAATCTCTCCTGACCTTACTACCGAAGCTATAGATGATGTTATAAAGGTTGTAATTGATTCCGGGATTTCAGGCATAATCGCCACCAATACGACTGACAACCGCTTTGTTAAGGAAAAATACGGCACAAAGTGGAAAGATCTTCCGGGAGGAATAAGCGGAAATGATTTTGAGTACAAAGCCCTTTCCACATCAATTATCTCTCACATTTACCGCACTACCGGCGGGGAGGTCGAGATAATCGGAGTCGGAGGGGTGTGCGACACCGCTTCGGCGCTTGAAAAGCTGCGCGCGGGCGCTAAGGCCGTTCAGATAGTGACGGGTCTTCGTGGCGAGGGACTTTCCATCGCGAACTCCATAAACAGGGGGCTTCTTGGGTTCATGGATGAAAACGGAATTGAGAGCCTGAGCGAGATTACCGGTTCGAGTCATGAGTGAACTGAATTAAAACGCGAGAGGAAACAGTACCGGAAGTTTTTTCCCGGCGGTTATTTCGGAGAAGTTCCGGTTTTAGTGGCCGTTTAAGTTTTCTCGATTTTTCTTTCGTGAATAACATGCGTGCTGTTATTTGGATATACTGAATACCAAGACTGAAATCTGCCTCGGGAAAATCTGAGTTCCGGGTACACCTGCGATATGAAAAACACACCGGGATTTCTGCTAAACGGCGTATCTGCCGGACTTAAGAAAAACAGAGAAAAAGACTTGGCGCTCGTATTTTCCACCGTTCCGGCTCGCGTGTCCGCCATATTTACGAAAAACCTGATAAAAGCCGCCCCTTTGCTTGTCGCGGAGGAAAGGATCGGCAGCGGGCTTTGCCAGGCGATAATCATAAACAGCGCCAACGCCAACGCCTGCACGGGTGAAAGGGGCTATCAAGACGCTCTGGGAGTGGCAGCTGCGCTCTCTCAGCGACTTGGCATAGAGGAATCTCTCGTAATCCCTTCGTCGACCGGGGTCATAGGAGAAAGGCTGCCCGCCGGGAAAATCAAAAAATCCATTCCGAAGCTCGTAAGGGGTCTCGGGGAAGACAACGCCCGGGAGGCCGCCGAAGCCATAATGACAACCGACGCTTTTCCCAAATATGCGGCGAGGCAGTTTTCCGCAGGAAAAAAGACCGCTACCATTTCAGCTATCGCCAAGGGAGCGGGCATGATATGTCCCAACATGGCGACCATGCTGTGTTTTATAATGACTGACCTTAATGTCGGGCGTAAGGCTCTTTCGAAAGCTCTTTCGGTAGCCGCGGACGGTTCTTTTAACGCCATGACGGTTGACGGAGACACTTCAACTAACGACTCCGTCTTCGTCCTCGCAAACGGGATTCTGGGGAACAAGGAAATCACTGAGAAAAGCGAGCATTACGGAAAGTTTGTGGACGCGCTTTCGTCTTTATGCGGAGAAATCGCTGAAATGATAGTAACAGACGGCGAAGGGGCGACGAAGGTTGTAAGAATCAGGGTTACGGAAGCTAAGACCGAGGGGGACGCTGAAAAAATCGCAAGAACAATAGCTACTTCGCAGCTCGTTAAAACCGCGTTTTACGGAGAAGATGCGAACTGGGGAAGGATAGTTGCGGCTGCCGGAAGAGCCGGTGTGAAAATCAATCCGGAAAAAATGAAGCTTTATTTTGACGAAACGGAAGTTTTTTCAAAGGGAACAAGGTCCCAGCCGGAATCAAAGTTTGCCCGCGTATTCAAAAAACCGTCTTTTACTGTGACCCTTAGCTTGGGAGAAGGCAAAGCGGCTTACTCGCTTCTGACAAGCGACCTAAGCCACAGGTACGTCTCGATCAATTCCGATTACAGGACTTAACTCGAGCATGTCCCGGAGGAGCGCTTCTTCGCTTCATGTCGCGGTTTCTCCCGCGAATCCTGCTTTCCCTAGACGCCTGCCGGTACGGTATTCTGTGTATCTGATGAGGACTCCTATGTTGTTTTTTACTTTTTCGAGGTTTGCATCCATTATTTCCGGATGTCTCATTATGTCCATGTGGAACGGGTAGACGTTTCTTTTTCCCCGAGTCTTCTCGAAATTGCGAACCCTCCCGTTCTCCACGTCAAACCCCGCGATGTCTTTTTCCTTGTCAAAGCGCAAATCGGGCCTGTAGCCGCAAAGAGTTACCGCGCGGAGGAGAAAAACGAGGAAAACGGAATACGGTTCCCCTCTTTTTGAAAGAAGCTCGAGTGTGTCCGTGGCGAGATCGAACAGTTCGCTTGCAGGCTCTTGTTCGGGGGTGAGGAAGTCCATAAGCTCTAGGACGCGGGTCCCCGTGACGAAAGAATCCACAGACTCGGTTATTTCCCTGTAGCTTTGCTTTAAAGTCACGTCCCCGATGAGATTGAATCTCCGTCTGTTCAGAGTTACGTCAATTACGAGACGGTTAAAGAAATCGAGACGTCCCCCGAAGCGCTTTTGGCTTTTTTTCGCGTTTTTGGCAAGCGCCCTGAATTTTCCGTATTCCCTTGAGAAAAGCGTTACCAGAAGATCGGCTTCCCCGTAACTGGATTTTCTTAAAATCAGCGCTTCAAATGTTTCCATCGTCTCTGCCTAGGTTCAAAATGCGGGCTCTGGGGAACGGAAGCGGCATTGGATCCAGCCCCCCGTTTCTGCCTCCCGTGGAATTGCCTTTCGGATTCTCATTGAAATTTCCGGTGTGTTTGAAAAGATTACAGTTATTTTAAATGACAGGCAAAGTAAAGCCGGGCAAGGCTGCGCGAGGGACTTTTCACTCAAAAGACCGTACGTGCAAATGAAACATCCGGTAAAATTCCGTATCCAAAAAATGACGTTTTTAAAAAACCTCTCGGGCTTTCTCAGAATAGAGCACACCTTTTTCTCCCTTCCGGTTATCTTCGCGGGTGCTTTTCTGGCCGCCGGCGGGATTTTCAGCGCCCGGCTTTTCGTGCTTATTATCCTCGCGGGCACGGGAGCGCGGACAGTTGCCCTTGCGCTTAACAGGGTTTTCGACCGGGAAATAGACCGGGAAAACCCTAGAACCGCCGCAAGAGAGCTTCCCTCGGGCAAAATGGGCACGAACGAAGCGGTTGGAGTAGCAGTTGGGGGATCTCTGCTTTACTTTCTCTCCGCTTATCTTATATGCCCGCTGGTTTTTCTCCTCTCTCCTCTGCCGCTTGTGGCATTTACCGTGTATCCGCTGATGAAAAGATTCACAAGCCTGTGTCATTTCGGCGTCGGGTTCTCTCTGGCGCTCGGTCCCCTGGGCGGATGGCTTGCCGTGAGGTGCTCTTTTGAGGATATGCTCGCGGCAACCGTGCTTTCGCTTTTCACTTTCTTCTGGATTTCCGGCTTTGATATAATATACGCCACCGCTGATGAGGAATTTGACCGCAGCCGCGGTGTTTTCTCTCTTGTTGCCCGTTTCGGTAACCAGAAGGCGCTTTTTGTTTCCAGGATCTCTCATCTGCTTTCGTTCGTTTCCCTTGTTTTTCTGTATCTTCTTTTGTTTCAGACCTTCTTCGCGCTTTTGCCTCTAGCGCTTTGCGGGTACCTCCTTTACCTTGAGCACAGAAGTTTCGGCCAGGTGGATTCCGCTTTTTTCAGAACCAATATCCTCATAGGCTTTGCGGTTTTGTTTTTCACCCTCGCAGGTATATACTTACCCTGAACCATGAGAACTATAGTCGGAATTACCGGGGCCTCAGGGGTTGCTTACGGGGTTGATTTTCTAAGAAGATGTCCCGATGAGAAATATCTGGTGGCAAGCAAATGGGGAAAGAGGGTCCTTCACGAGGAACTCGGCCTCAAGGTCGAGGAAATGCGTCCCTGGGTAACCGATATTTACAATGATTCCGACCTGGCGTCACCTTTTTCCTCTGGAAGCAACCATTTCGATTCCATGGTCATAGTGCCCTGTTCGGTTTCAACGCTTGCGAAGATCGCAAACGGCATAGCCGACACACTCATAACCAGAATAGCGGCCGTCGCGCTCAAGGAGAAAAGAAAGCTCATAATTGCCCTGCGGGAAACGCCGCTTGGCACAATCGCCCTTGAGAACGCTCTGCGACTTTCCCGCGAGGGAGTCGTGATCGCGCCGATTTCTCCGACTGACTACATGGGTGCCGAGTCTATTTCGGACGTAGTGAGCGGATATGTGGACAAGCTTTTAAGTCTCGTGGGAGTCGATACCGGCAGGGGATGGAAAAGGGACGAACTGGAGTAGCCCTCTCTCATGTCCACAAAAGGTTTCAGGAATCTCTCAAGCTATATCAGCCATCTTGAAAGCATAGGCGACCTAAAGAGAATAAAAACCGAGGTCTCGCCGGAACTTGAAATAACGGAAATAGCTTCGCGGACCGTCAGGGACGGCGGCCCGGCCCTTTTGTTTGAAAACGTGGAGGGATCGGATTTTCCCCTGGTCATAAACCTCTTCGGTACCGAGGAGAGAGTGGAGCTTGCCCTTGGCAGAAAACCCTCAGACGTCGGCGAGGAACTTGTCGAGATATTCCGCAAGGTTAATCCTCCCACGATAAGGGGGATTTTCTCCGTGCTTCCCAAAGCCGCCGGTCTGCTTTCCATGAGAACTAAGAAGGTAAGGCGCGGCGATGTTCAGCAGGTTGAAGCCGAACCTGACCTCTCTAGGCTTCCCGTGATAAAATGCTGGCCGCGCGACGGGGGAAAGTTCGTAACCTTTGGTCTGGTACTCACAAAGGATCCCGCTACCGGCTCGAGAAACCTCGGGATTTACAGGCTGCAGGTATTTGACCGCAAGACCACAGGGATGCATTGGCACGCCCACAAGGGAGGAGCCGCGCACTACCACGAAGCGAAAAAACTCGGAAGAGACCTTGAAGCCGCTGTCATCCTCGGAGGAGACCCCAGGATGATTTTCTCCGCGGTCGCTCCACTTCCAGACGGCATGGATGAACTTGCGTTTGCAAGCTATCTTCGCAGAAGCCCGATGCCTATGGTAAAGGGCAAAAGCATTTCGCTTCACGTCCCGGCCGAAGCGGAATTCATACTTGAAGGTTCTGTTCCCAAGGACGTGCTGAGACAGGAAGGACCCTTCGGCGATCATTTCGGTCACTACTCAATGGAGGCCGATTTCCCTGTTTTTAACCTCAGGGAAATAACCCACAGAAAAAACCCGGTGTATCCCGCCATTGTGGTCGGCAAACCGCCCCAGGAGGATATCTACCTGGGAATCGCGGCGGGCGAGATGTTCTCCCCTCTTATAAGGATAATACAGCCGGAGGTAAAGGACATGTGGGCGTACCCCGAAGCGGGGTTTCACAACCTTCTCGCGGTCTCAGTCGATGAGCGCTATCCCAAAGGCGGGATAAAGGTCATGCTCGCGCTTTGGGGCACGGGACAGCTTCTTCTGACTAAATGCATGATCTGCGTTTCAAGCGACGTTAACCCCAGGGATTTTTCCGCGGTGCTCAATGAAATAGGTGAGAATTTCGATCCCAGAGAGGATTTCCTGATGATACAGTGGGCGCCTCTGGACACACTTGATTTTACGAGCAACAAGTTCAATGTGGGAAGCAAAATGGGAATAAACGCCGTCAGGAAAAACTCCGCTGACAGGAAAAGCTACGCAAAAGAGGTTCCGGATCCAAGGGAAAAACACGCGGATATAACAGGGTTCAGGCTTCTTGCGGGGGGTTTCTGCGTCGTTCGGATTGATGAATCCAGGACCGATCCCAAGGAGATGATACGCAGGCTGTTTGAAACTCCCGGCCTTGAGGGGGTGCGTATAATCGCGGTTGTGAGCCCGGATATAGACATAATGGATGACACGGAGCTTATCTGGGGTATCTTTACTAGATTCGATCCTTACCTGGATGTTCTGTTCGAGCGTACCGAACTGCGGGGTTCCGCGGTTGTTTATGACGGCAGGATGGGAATTGACGCTACAGTAAAACAGTGGTATCCCCCGGTTATAGAGATGTCAGAAGATATAAAAGACAAGGTGGAGGCGAGATGGAGCGAGTACTGGGACTGACGGAGAGTTTCTGCACGGACACAAGGCTGCTTCCGATAATGGAGAAGGTCGCTGCGGGCCGGAGGCTTTCTTTTGAAGACGGACTTTTGATACTTGATTCCCCAGATCTTAACACCGTCGGCATGATGGCGGATTACGTTAAGAGAAAGAAATCGGGGGAGAAGGTCTATTTCGTCGTAAACCGTCACGTTAATCCTTCGAATATATGCGCCATATCGTGTCGGTTCTGTGCCTTCGGAACTACGAAGAAATCCGCGAACGCCTATGAACTTTCAAACGAGCAGATGCTTTCCATGCTAAGCGACGAGATAAGGGAGGTTCACATAGTCGGAGGTCTTCACCCCGACTGGGAATTCGATCATTATCTGGACATAGTGAAGATGATAAAGCGTCACTACCCGGATATTCACGTAAAGGCCTTCACCGCGGTTGAGATCGACTGGTTCTCGGAAATAAGCGGTCTTTCTCTGGAAGACGTGCTCCTCACGCTTAAGGATGCGGGTGTGGACGCCCTTACGGGCGGCGGAGCGGAGATACTGCATGAAGAGGTGAGAAAGAAAATCTGCGCCCCCAAGACGGTAGCGACAAGGTGGGAGGAAATCCACCACCTCGCCCACAAGCTCGGTATTCCGACAAACGCCACTATCCTTTACGGCCATCTGGAAAAGCCTTTCCATGTCGTTGACCACATGGAGAGACTGAGAAGGATAGAGGACGAGTCCCCGGGTTTTTTCGCATTCATTCCGGTTCTTTTCCAGCCGGAAAACACGGGCCTTAAAAACGTAAAACCTTTCCCCGCTTCATACGACATGAAGGTTCACGCACTCGCGAGACTGTATCTTGACAACTTCCCTCACATAAAGTCCTACTGGATCACCCTCGGGGAAAAAGCGGCCCAGGTGGCCCTGCATTACGGCGCGAGCGACGCGGACGGAACGATAATGAGGGAAAAGATCATCCACGACGCAGGCGCCCCTTCGGAAGTGGGTCACAGCAGGGATTTCATGATAAAGATGATCCGGGATTCGGGATACGTTCCCGTCGAAAGAGACGCGCTTTATAATGAAATAAGAGTGTACAACTGATCTCCGTCTGAAACCGGTTTTATGAATTGCCGGGAAAGCAGACAGAATCAAGGATTTTTTTGATTTGTACAGGGTACGGAGGGAAAATGTCATATAATGGTTTTTGGTTTCGGGTTATTTCGATGGCGCTTGTTGTGTTTGCGGGCGTGACTTTCTCCATGTACAACGAAAGCTCAGGGGAGGTTAAAAACATGGAAAGCGGAAAAAACAGCGGTTACCGGGAGGCGACTTTTGCCGGAGGATGCTTCTGGTGCATGCAGCCTCCTTTTGACAGCCTTACCGGGGTCGTTGAGACAGTAGTTGGTTACTCCGGGGGAAAAGAGGAAAATCCTACCTACGAGCAGGTCTGGCAGGGGAGGACCGGTCACGCCGAAGCGATAAGGGTCGTTTACGATCCCGAGAAGATAGGCTACGGAACCCTTCTTGAGACTTTCTGGATAAATGTTGATCCGACCCAGGAGGACGGACAGTTTGCCGACAGGGGAAGGCATTACAGAACCGCCATTTTCTACCACGATGATTCACAGAAAGGGGAAGCCCTTCTTTCGAAAAAGAAACTCGAGGAGTCCGGGAAATTTAAAAAGCCGATAGCTACCTCGGTAGAGAAGTTCGTTTCTTTCTACAGGGCGGAGGAGTACCATCAGAAGTACTACGAAAAAAACCCGATTCACTACGGCAATTACAAAAGAGGTTCGGGAAGAGAGGGCTTCATTAAAAGAACCTGGGGAGAGTAGAGTTTGCGATGGACCGGCAGGCCACAGTTTTGCGGTTTGGTTAATTATATAAGGATACGGAGAAAGGAGGTTTTATCATGTTAAGACTGCTTCCGCTTTTGTTCCTGGTTCTTATGGCCTGCGGGGGGCATGATCACTCATACGATTTTGATGTAGTTCAACACTGGAAGAGCAAACGAAATCAGATCTTTCTGGTAGAAATTCCCTATAACGCAGCACAAGAACATATGAAGGCGTACGGAGACACCAAGGGGAGAACCAAGGGCGGGATTACTGCAGTCTATTTTTATCTGAAAGGAAGTAAAATCCCTGGAATTTCAGCCCGCCACAGATGGACTTATCCGGAGGTTTCTGAATATATCCATTCAAAAGGTTTTGACAGATATTCGTACAGATACCTGAAATCCCAGAACACGGAGGCTTCCTTTGACCTGGTTGACCCGGGGAATTTTATTGAGTGAAGCAAGAGTCGCTTAGCATGCTTTCGTTACGAACTGCAGTTGCCCGGCCGATACCCGGGGGAACTTTACCGGTCGCGACGGCCGTCACCATAAGAGGGGTTTTATCCGGGGTTCATGACCGTTTACTTTCTCGATTCCCGAATACAGTTTCCTGACCCGTCAGAAGCGGAGCCGGGAGGGCTTTTGGCCATAGGAGGAGATCTTTCTCCGAAGAGGCTTCTTCTGGCCTACGAAAATGGTATTTTCCCCTGGTATTCCGAAGAAGACCCCATTTTGTGGTTTTCTCCCGACCCGAGGATGGTTTTCTTCCCAGGTGACTTCAGATTCTCAAAAACCCTCATAGAGACGGTGTCTTCCGGAAAATTCTCGGTGAGAGTCGATACGGATTTCGCTACGGTTATCGAGGGCTGCGCTCTGGTCACAAGAAAAGGGCAGAGCGGGACGTGGATAACGGAGGAGATGAAAACTGCCTACCGGAAGCTTCATGAACTCGGTTACGCACATTCTTTTGAGGTCTATTCGGAAGAAAACCTCGTAGGGGGTCTTTACGGAGTGTCTCTCGGCGGCGCGTTTTTCGGAGAATCGATGTTTCACCTCGAAACCGATGCTTCCAAGGTAGCTCTTTTTCATCTGGTGCGAAAATGCTGGGAATTCGGTTTCGATTTTATAGATTCCCAGGTTCCAACGGATCATATGAGGACTCTTGGAGGAAGAGAAATCAGCAGAAAGGAGTTTCTGCTCGCACTTAAATTTTCTGTTCAGAAAAAGACTGTGCGCGGTGTGTGGGGGATCTGAGTTGTCTGTTGTCCGGTGAAATGACAGAGGCCGGAAAAATGGTTAAAATCCCGTCTCATGCCAAAATTGCTTGTCTTTCAGCATGTTCCTCACGAGATACTGGGAACGCTTCACCCGATGCTCAGAAACGCCGGTTTCAGGATGCGTTACGTAAACTTCGGCCGATCTAATTACAGTATCCCCAAACTTCGCAACTACGACGGTCTTGTCGTTCTCGGAGGCCCGATGAACGTGGACGAGTCCGATGAGTATCCTTACCTTGTGCCGGAGACCGAATCCATAAGGGAGTTTATCAATATGGACCTTCCCGTGTTCGGCATATGTCTCGGTTCCCAACTCATTGCCAAGGCCCTTGGTGCCCGCGTATACAAAAACCCCGAAAAGGAGATCGGCTGGTATGACGTTTCCACTACCGAGGAAGGAAAAAGGGATCCGCTTCTTGGTGTATTCGGCGAGGTTGAGAAGGTTTTTCAGTGGCACGGGGATACTTTTGAGATTCCGCCGGGCGCTTCGCACTTGGCCACGTCTCCCGCGTGCGCAAACCAGGCATTTCGATACGGAGATAAGGTATACGGGTTCCAGTTCCACCTCGAAGTCGACGCGCCTATGATAGAGCGCTGGCTTGTTACCCCTGTTAACAGAAAAGAAATCGAAGAGCTCGGCGGCAAGATAAACCCGGATACCATAAGATCCCAGACGCCGAAAAACATAAATACGCTTTCTGAGCTAAGCAGACGTACTTTCAGCGGTTTTATTGACCTGCTTGGCGCCCCATCAGAAAAAAAAGCGCATATGCCTTCTGTCTGAACTTAGCCGTCTGCGGTCCGTTCAGCGGTTTTCTCTTCGATCGCTGTTGAAAAAAACCCAAGCGTGTGTATAATCCGTGCGTTTTTCAGTTACGAAAAATCTTTTTTCAATCCACTCGACGAGGTGAAAATGAACAGCTGGGAATATAAAAATCACGGTCATCCGGACATAAAGCCTTCTCCTTCCAGAAGAGCCATATTTATCGGCAGGTATCAGCCCTACCACGCCGGACACATAAGCCTTGTCAGGCAGAAACTCGACAATGGAGTTCCGTGCCTGATAATGGTAAGGGATATTCCTCCCGACCCGAAAAACCCTTTTACAACTGAGCAAGCGGTCGGAATGATAAGAAAGTATCACGAGAGCAAGGGTGATGACGTGGTCGTGATGGTAATTCCGGATATTGAGTCGGTAAACTGGGGCAGGGGAGTCGGTTACGAGATGAACGAGTTTTTTCCGCCTGAGAACATAGGGTTCATATCAGCGACCAAAATACGCGAGTCGATAGCAAGCGGCAATGAGGAGTGGAAAGAGCTTGTGGACGAGTCTATTCAGGATGATGTGGTAAGTTGCCTGAGCGGCAACTGATCACGGCTCCTGAAATTCAGCAGACGGCGTCGCGGACTGCGCCACGCACAAACAAGACATATCCGAGCGGGGTGGAGCAGCGGAGGAATTGAATGTCGGAAAGAGCGCATCAGGGCGAGGTTGCCGGAACGCGCTGGGTTCCTTATCAGTACCTGAAGTTCGCCGAGCACCGCTTGCGGCCGGCTCTTGAGCTGCTTGACCGTATACCTCTTGCTGCGCCGAATGTGATCTATGATCTAGGTTGCGGTTCAGGCCACCTGACGCGTCTTCTGGCCGAGCGCTGGTTCTCATCCGAGGTCTACGGGCTTGATCATTCACCGCAGATGCTGGCTGAGGCGGCCGGGGAGCCGTCGACTGTGCATTGGGTGAATGCCGATATCAGCAGTTGGATTCCCCAGAAAACCCCTGACCTGATCTATTCCAATGCGACTCTGCACTGGGTTAGTGACCATTTTGACCTGTTTCCGCGTCTGGTGGGCTACCTTAACCCGGGCGGTTGCCTTGCAGTCCAGATGCCGCTTAGCTGGGATCTTCCGTCTCACCGCTTGATGAGGGACACGTTGGCAAAAGGCGGTCCCGATGGGACACCCGTCGGCGACGCCGCGCTGCGGGCCTCCCTGTCAAGCAACTGGGTTGAAGATACGGAGGTTTACCATGATATTCTGGCCCCTTGTACGCGGCACCTCGATATCTGGGAAACACAATATCTCCATCTACTGGAAGGCGAGGACCCCGTTTTTGAATGGGTTAAAGGAAGCGGTCTTCGCCCAATTTTAAATAGCCTGAGCGATGCCGATCGGAACCGGTTCTTAAATGTATACAAGCAGCGACTGCGCGATGTCTATCCCAAACGTTCGGATAACCGTACGCTTTATCCCTTCCGCCGCCTTTTCATAGTTGCGTTGGCATAAGGGCAAGGCGGATACGGAATTTCCGCTAGGCGGTTAAGGGGAAAACAGAAAAATTCCAAAGCCTCTTTTACTGCGATGCTTCTTCCGCAGTCTCTTTTTTGGCGGAGTTTTTCTGGTACTTGCGACGGAACTTCTCGACCCTGCCTTCTTTCTTGAAGTGTTTTTCCTTCCCGGTATAGAAAGGGTGAGAGTCACTTGAGATCTCCACGCTTATAAGCGGATACTCGTTTCCGTCTTCCCATTTCGTAGTTTCCTCGGATGTTCTGGTCGAGCGCGTAAGGAACATATGCCCGGTGAATGAATCCTTGAAGACCACGTAGTTATAATCTGGGTGAATTTTTTTTTTCATTTTATCTATCCAGCGTTTTCTGTGGAAACGGAATTTTATACGACTATAAAATTTTGTAAAGCGCGCCGCGGCACCGGTTTTTCCCAATTGCTAAGTCTGGCCCAGAATTTCGGCGGCTCTTTTCGCAAAATAGGTGATTACCATGTCGGCCCCGGCTCTTTTTACGCTGAGCAGGCTCTCAAGGATGATTTTTTCCTCGTCAAGCCACCCCGATTCTGCGGCCGCCTTTATCATAAGGTACTCTCCGCTTACCTGATAAGCTGCCAGAGGAAGATCGGTGTTTTCCCGAAACAGGGATACGAGATCAAGGTAGTACCCCGCGGGTTTTACCATTACTATGTCCGCGCCTTCTTCTTCATCCAAAATAAGTTCCCTCAAGGCTTCAGTTGAGTTCGCGGGGTCCATCTGGTACGTCATCTTGTCCCCGCCTCGGGGTGCTGAATCAAGCGCTCCGCGAAACGGTCCGTAAAAAGAGGATGCGTACTTGGCCGTGTACGACATTATAGAAACGTCCGTATAACCTTCTTCGTCAAGGATCTCCCTTATTGCTCCGACCCGCCCGTCCATCATGTCGCTTGGGGCTACTATGTCTGCTCCCGCGGCGGCGTGGCATAGAGCCTGCTTGCAGAGCACCTCGACCGTTACGTCGTTAAGTATCTCCCCGGAAGGAGATACCACACCGTCGTGCCCGTCGCTTGAGTACGGGTCAAGCGCGATATCCGTTATGACGGCGACTTCTGGAACCTGTTTTTTAATGGCTGCTATGGCTCTTGGCACCAAACCCTTGGGGTTGTAGCACTCCTCCGCAAAAGGGGATTTAAGTCCGTCTTCTATTGCCGGGAAAATCATTACCGCCCCGATACCCAGACCGTGGGCCTCTCTCACTTCCTCCACCAGACCAGAAACGCTCCACCTTTTACAGCCGGGCATCGATTCTATTTCTTCATCACCGTCTTTATCGTGGATAAAAAGCGGGTAGATGAGATCTCCGGGCAGAAGGCAGGTTTCCCGCACAAGGTTTCTTATGGAAGAGGATTTCCGGTTTCTTCTCGGTCTTGCGGACAGGTCAAGAGACGGGATGTCTTTGTCCGGCGTTTTTGCTTTAGATTTTCTTCCGGTACTCATAGCTTTTATGATCTTGGTTTTATAAGCATGGGCGGAAAAGCGGTCCCACCCAGTGCGAAGCCTACGGAGAATAATAAAAGGCTAAGGACAATAGTCAACAAAAGCGAATATGCGGGTTCCTGCCTGCGGATCCTTGAAAAGGGATTTTTGATCGGCTCGGTCTCAGGCGGCAGCCGGAGTTTTCGAAGTTCTGCCGGATTCAGGTTCGGGCGCGCTTTAAAACACTGCCTGAAGTGGCTATAATGAGCCTTCAATATACAAAGGAGCAACTGATGAGCAGCAGCAACACCCCGCATACTTCCACGCCTACTTACACAATGGGGTATAGTGACGATTTTCAGAAACTGCTCAGGCGCCGCAACGCTGAGACGAATGCCGCGCACCTGCTTTCGTACCTCAAGCCGGGTCTGCGTGTTCTGGATTTCGGGTGCGGTCCCGGAACGATTTCGATGGGGCTCGCAAAAGCGGTGGAGCCGGGAGAACTGCACGGCGTCGATATGGAGGAATCGCAGATAAGCATTGCCCAGGCCGCCGCATCGGCCGGCGGGCACCGAAATGCAGTGTTCCAGACTGGTGATGTGACCGATCTGCCCTTTGAAAATGACTCGTTTGATGTCGCACACTGCAACGCCCTGCTGATGCATGTTCCTGATACGAAGGCCGTTTTGGCCGAGGCGCGCAGGGTCCTGAAGCCCGGTGGCATAATCTCAAGCCGGGAAATGTTTGTTGATTCATCATTCCTTGAACCCGAACTCAGCGGTGGCTGGGAGACTTTCTCAAGACTTATCACCGTAAACGGCGGCCATCCCCAGATGGGGAAGGAACTTAAGCGCGCGTTTCTTGAGGCGGGATTCTCGGATATCAGCGCGGGAGTTTCTTTTGAACCTTTCGTTACGGACGAGGACATCGACTTTCTCCATGATTTTATAATCGGATGGTTTTTTGCCCCCGGCACTGTTGAAGCAGCCACAAAATACGGGCTGGCAACCAAAGAACAGTTCAATGACTGGCGCGCCTTACTCGACCAGTGGAAGGAGAATACTGCCGCGTTAGCCGCTTTTGCCTGGGGAGAGGCTATAGGACGCAAATAGGTTCCCACACTTTTTTGAACTGCGGACAATCAAGACCTGACCCTAAAATGCATTTTTCATGTAATTTTCTGCGCGAAACTTGCTGTTACTACCTTAGCGCACTAAGAAGATGGATATTGTATTTACCGTACTTGTAAAGAGAGCGATCAGGTCTTATTTTTTATCAAGTAGACGCAAAAAACGGTTTTTCCGTGTGAAGCTTATCACGGAAAAGGAGGTTTCAGATGACCAAGGAGAAAATTGAGAAACACGAGTTCCAAGCCGAGGTAAGAAGGCTGATGGACATCGTGATCAATTCCCTTTATACAGACAAGGAGATATTCATCAGGGAACTTGTTTCAAACGCCTCCGACGCGCTTGAAAAGCTCAGGTACATACAGCTTACCGAAAAGGAAATATACGACGAGGCGCTCCCGCTTGAAATCGAGATATCCACTTCAAGCGAAGGCAATACGATTACCTTTACCGATTACGGTATTGGAATGAGCAGAAAGGAACTCGTTGAGGACCTGGGAACGATAGCCCGCTCGGGCTCAAGGAGTTTTCTTGAAGCCATAGAGAAAAGCGGGACTGAAGGCAGAGGCCTGATCGGGCAGTTCGGCGTCGGGTTTTACAGCTCTTTTATGGTTGCCGATTCCGTTGAGGTGATAACGCGGGGTTACAGGAGAAATTCCGAGCACCTAATCTGGCGCAGCAGCGGCGACGGGGTGTTTGAGATATCCAAGGGAAAAGGACACAGAAGAGGCACCAAGGTCGTCGTGTCTTTAAGGGAAGATGCAAAAGAGTACTCAGACCCTGACGTGATAAGGGGTATTCTCAAGAAGTACTCCGCGTTTGTTCCCTTCCCCCTTAAGCTAAACGGCGAGCAGATAAACACCACAGAAGCCGTCTGGCTTCGCAATAAAAACGAGATTACCGACCAGGAATACGGCGGTTTTTACAGGTTCCAGACAAACTCCTTCGACGAACCCAGATACAGGCTTCATTTCTCCTCAGAAGCCCCAATTGACATGAACGTGCTTCTGTTTGTTCCCGAGGACAACATGGAGCGGCTGGGATTCGGAAGAATGGAACCCGGGGTTAGTCTTTACTCAAGAAGAGTGCTAATCGACGCCTCTCCCAAGAAGCTTCTTTCCGAGTGGGCGAGATTTCTAAAGGGGGTGGTGGACAGCGCCGACATTCCGCTTAACATCTCAAGAGAGACCATGCAGGACAGCTCTCTTTTGAGGAAGCTTAACTCTGCCATTACGAAAAGGTTCATAAAATTCCTTGAGCAAAGCGCCGCTGACGACCCGAAAAGTTACGGTGATTTCTACCGCAAGTTCGGTTTTTTCATAAAAGAGGGTGCGGCCTCGGATCTTGAGCACAAAGAGCAGCTACAGGGGCTACTGCGATTCGAATCCTCGGGCAGGGACGAAGGAGAGCTTATTTCTCTTGATGATTACCTCTTGGGGATGCGCGAAGGCCAGGAAGAGATCTATTACCTGTTCGGTTCCGGAAAAGACGCGCTTGAGAGCGGGCCTCACATGGAATTTTTCCGCTCCGAGGATATCGAGGTTCTTTTCGTCTACGAACCGATTGATGAATTCGTGATGTCGACTCTTGGCGAGTATAAGGAAAAAAGGATCGTCTCGGGTGACGGCGTTGATATAAGCATTGCGGATAAGGACACGGGGAGTTCTCCTGAGGGTCCGTCAGAAGAGGAAAAATCTCTTTGTGGCTGGATGAAGGAAGTGCTTGGCGAGAGGGTAGGGGACGTGCGCGTTAGCCGAAGGCTCGTTGAGAGTCCTGCCGCGGCGTTTAACTCCGATTCTACTATGACGCAGGGAATGAAAAGGATAATGAAGAACCTTAATGCGGATGCCGATATGCGTTCGGTCGTCCGCCTTGAAATAAACGGCAACCACGCGCTTATAAAGAACCTCGTTTCCATGAGAGAAAAAGACACAGAATTTGCCGGAATTATAGTTGAGCAGCTCTTTGATAACGCTCTTTTAGCCGCCGGATACATGGAGAACCCCGGGAGCATGGTCGGAAGAATAAACACGCTGCTTGAGCGCTTAAGCTCAGGGTAACCTCCACGGATGAACTACCTTGCCCATATTCATCTTGCAGGAGATGACCCGGAATGCGTAATAGGGAATTTCCTGGGAGATTTCGTAAAGGGAAGACTGACCGAGGACTGCTATACCCCAGGCATAAGACGCGGGATAGTAATGCACCGAAGGATTGACGCCTGGACGGATTCTCACGAAAAAACCAGGGAATGCGCCCGGCTCATAAGCCCCGAGCGCAGGCGCTGGAGCAGGGTTATTATCGACATTTTCTATGACCACCTGCTTGTCGCGAACTGGGGCAGGTACTCGGATGAGACTCTCAGGGATTTCCTTGACAGGGCGTATGGTATTATTCTCGGAGCGGCGGATATTTTTCCCGAACCCGTAGCGGCCAGGATCGGCACCATTATCGAGGATGGCTGGATAGAGAAATACCGAAGCATTTCCGGGCTCAGTATCGTATTTGAGGGGATATCGAGAAGAGTAAAGAGAAAAAATCCCCTTGCCGGATCCGAGCGGGAGCTTGTTGCGCATTACGACGAGATGAACGAGCATTTCAACCAGTTTTTTCCGGAGATTCTTGAATACGCAAAACTCCTTGAGAAAGCAAACGATGCTGAGATCGGGTGAGACCTGCACTGTTGCTGCCTGGTCCCCGACTCCCCCTAGAAGGTGAAAAATGATCGATCTTTACACGGCGGCCACGCCGAATGGCAAAAAGGTTTCAATAATGCTTGAGGAACTTGGAGCATCCTACAAGGTTCACGCGCTTAATCTCTCTGAGTTTGAACACAAAAAGCCGTGGTTTCTCGAGATAAATCCGAACGGGAAAATACCCGCGATAGTTGACAATGATGACGGCACTTCGGTTTTTGAGTCAGGAGCCATACTCATATATCTTGCTGATAAGTTCGGAAGCTTTCTTCCGCCGGTTGGGGACAGACGCAGAACAACGTGTATCCAGTGGCTTATGTTCCAGATGTCGGGTGTAGGACCCATGCAGGGACAGCTGAACGTCTTTTTAAAATATGCCCCGGGAAAAATACCGTATGCCATAAAGAGATACACCGAGGAGACGAAAAGGCTTTACTCGGTACTCGACGAAAGACTCTCTGAGATTGAGTATCTTGCCGGAGAGTATTCAATTGCCGACATAGCCACTTGGCCCTGGATAGACGCTTACGGCTGGGCGGAAATAGATCTCGGGGCTTTTCCAAATCTTACCAGATGGCATGCCCAAGTCGGCGAAAGACCCGCCGTGATAAGAGGAAACGGGATTCCTCCAAGCCCGGAGGAAGAGGAAACGGAAGAAGAGAAGATAAAGAGAATCCAGAAACTACTTTCCTAGTTTCCCTATGTCCGAGACGGGGTAGGCGGAAAAGCTCTCTATTCGCTTTTTCGGCAAAAAACAAAAAGGCGTTTTACAAAATTTGGGTTCGTTCTCAATGTCCGAGAATAAGAAAGAAGACCGGATTGTACTGGTGACGGGAGCAAGCGGTTATGTCGGCGGGCGGCAAGATAACGATGACAAACCTGCTTACGGGCAAGAGTACCGTGCTGCTATGGTCGGACTACAAGTTCGGGACCGACTTGGACACCAACGACTTTACCCGAACAGCGCTAAAGCGGATACGGTAGAGAGGACATTCGGCATTCGTGTGAGTACGGATACCTTAAGGCCAAGGGGAAAATCACGCATATTCAGACTTTCTGGCATCATGCAATTTCGGAGAATCTTTTTATGCCGGTTTTTTCGAGCAAGTGGAAATGCTACACACTGGCGGTCAGTTATATCCCGGCAGGATGATGGCAGTGTCGAATGATATACGGTCAGCCTATGATCAGGTCAAGTATCGGGAACTCGCGAACAATGCAGTCGTCGTTTAATTCTCAGCCATCGCAGACCCCCGGAATGCTTACGAGTGGTGAACATGAACAGTTTGAACCGGTCCTGAAACAGATTTCTGCCTTGAATTTCCAAAAGATTTTCCATTTTGAGTATATTGATACCGGTTCCAGACGAGTCATGGGGCGTATCCTTGTGCAGGAAAATCCAAAGCGTAACTTTCGATCTTCATGGTTGAGAGGTGATGTGAGGGGCGATGAGGCACTGGAAAGTGCAAGAAGACTGCCAAAATGGCAGGAAACTGGTCATCCAGAGGCCCGCGGCTTGGCCCCAAGGGGCCTTCAACGAATAGGTCTGCCAAAATGGCAGGAATCTAAACGACACCGTAATGACTGAAACAGCCTTCCACGGCGCGCTGGTGTGGGCGGTGTTCGCGATGGCGATCCTCACCTTCGCAAGCCTGCTGTACCTCAAGGCGCCTTACGGCCGCCACTATTCGGGGCGCGGCTGGGGCCCGGAGATGTCGAATCGGGCAGGATGGATCGTGATGGAGCTGCCGGCGACGCTCCTCTTCGCGGGCATCTACCTCATGGGAAGGGCCGCCAGCGATCCGGTTGCGCTCATCCTCTTGGGAATCTGGCAGTGTCACTACCTGAACCGGACCTTCGTCTATCCGCTTCGCACGCGCACCGCGGGCAAGAAGATGCCGATCGTGGTCGTGGGGAGCGGATTCGCCTTCAACGTGGTCAACGCGTACGTCAACGCGCGCTTCATCTCGCACTTCGGTGAGTATGGGCTAACGTGGCTTGCGGATCCACGATTCCTGGCGGGGCTGGCCGTCTTCGCGACCGGTTTCGCCCTCAACCTCCACTCCGACAACATCCTGCTGCGGCTGCGCGAGCCCGGTGGGCCGAGCTATTCCATCCCCAGGGGCGGGGTTTTCCGCTACGTCTCATGCCCCAACTATCTCGGGGAGCTGCTGGAATGGGCCGGGTGGGCCCTGGCGACATGGTCGCTCGGCGGGCTGGCGTTCTTCAGCTACACCGCGGCCAACCTGGTTCCGAGGGCGCTCGCCCACCACCGGTGGTACAGGGAACGTTTCGAGGACTATCCGACCGGACGGAAAGCGGTGATTCCGGGAGTGCTGTGAGGCCCAGGGCCGCGACCGCGGCTGCGTGCCTCACACCGACGTGGAACCCGCCCGAGCCTTTGCGCCCATACGGCGCATTGGCGGAGACCAAGGCTGGTATTTTGCCACCTGGATCTGGTATCTGCGCGGCGTGGTTGATCTGCTGGTGGGTGGAGTGGGCATGCGGAGGGGCAGGCGGCACCCGACCGACTTGCGCCCGGGCGATCCTCTGGATTTCTGGTGCGTTGAGGCGTACGAAGAGAATCGGCTGCTGGGCCTGAGAGCAGAGATGAGGTTGCCCGGTCAGGCGTGGCTTCAGTTTGAAGTCGAACCCGCTGAAAAGGGCAGCCGGATAACGCAGACGGCTGTTTCCCAGCCCCTGGGCCTAGGCGGCCTGATCTGCTGGTATGGTCTTTACCCCATCCACTGGATTATTTTCAGGTGGATGCTCAAGGGAATTGCAAGGCGTGCAGTTTCTTAGGGTTTGCCCAGAATTGACCTGGTTTGTTCTTTTAAACCCGGAATCTTTTTAAGTCTGGTTCGAGTGCAAAACAATGAAATGAATCAGACGCTTTTGCCTTTTACATAGGGGTGAATTAGAATTTCTGCGTACCCAAATCTTAAGAAGGGAATTTTAAATCATGCTTGCTTCGACTCTTACGCAAGAGCAGCGTCTAATTAAGAATCTTGCCTCGGAATTTGCCGAAAAAGAAATCAGGCCGGTTGCCTCTGAGATTGACAGAAACTGCGCTTTTCCTTCGGGAATCGTGGAAAAACTGTTCGATCTGGGCTTTATGGGGCACTTCGTTGAGGAACGCTACGGCGGAAGCGGCCTTGATTGCCTCTCATATGTAATCGCGCTTGAGGAGATATCAAAGGCCTGCGCTTCAACGGGGGCGATAGTTATGGCTCATAACTCCCTTGCGTGCGCTTCGATTATTGATTTCGGCACCGAGAGGCAGAAAGAAAGATATCTGCCGCAGATGAGCCGGGGCTCTATAGGATGCTTTGCTCTCAGCGAACCCGAGTCGGGTTCTGATGCTGCAAGCCTTAAGACAAGCGCCACTAAAAAAGGCGGGATTTATATCCCTAACGGAACCAAAAGCTGGATCACAAACGGCCGCGAGGCGAAAGTCGCCGTGGTTTTCGCAAGAACCGACAGGTCAAAAAGAAGCGGGGGGATCACGGCGTTTATAATCGATCTTGACGCCCCGGGGATCTCTCTTGGAAAGTTGGAGAGCAAGCTTAGAATAAAGGGCACGAGCACCTCCCAGATCATTTTCGAGAACTGCGAGGTTCCGGCGAACCAAGTCCTCGGTAAGGAGGGCGAGGGTTTTAAGGTAGCCATGAAAACGCTTGATGCGGGAAGAATAGGGGTTGCTGGCCAAGCCGTGGGGATAGCCCAGGCGGCCCTTGAATCCTCGACTCAGTATTCCCGGGAGAGAGAAGCTTTTGGCGAGAAGATCTCCGGTTTTCAGGCGATACAGTTCATACTTGCCGACATGGCGACTAGGATCGAGGCCGCAAGGCTGCTTACCCACAAGGCGGCTTTGATGAAAGACCGCGGAGAGAAATATACGAAGCACTCCTCCATGGCCAAGCTCTACGCTTCGGAGACCGCCATGTGGGCGGCGACCAAGGGCATTCAGGTGCACGGGGGAAACGGGTATACGACCGATTATCCGGTGGAACGATATTTCCGCGACGCCAAGATAACGGAGATATATGAGGGAACCTCGGAGATACAGAGGATTGTCATTGCCAGGCAGGTTCTTTCCGAGTTTGTGTAGGGTGGTATAATTTCCAGTCTGTAATTACTTATAAGCCGAGGGAAAAGCATGTCTGAGTCAAACATAAAAACTGTAGGTATCGTAGGGGCGGGCACTATGGGTTCGGGTATCGCCGAGCTTGTCGCTACAGCGGGGAAAAGCGTCGTTCTTCTGGATGTTGAAAAAGGTATTGTGGAAGAGGCGATAGGGAAAATAGAGAAAAACTTCAAGAGACTTGCGCGCAGAGGTAAAATCGACGAGGAGCAGGCCTCCCTGATCGTTTCCAGAATTCAGGCAACTGAAGACTACGCCGACTTTTGCGACACAGATATCGTGATTGAAGCCGCAAGCGAGGATATGGACCTTAAAAAGGCGGTTTTCTCTAAAATCGAGGAGAACACCGAGCAAAGCGCGATTATCGCCACCAACACCTCGACCCTCTCGGTTACCGAGCTTGCCATGAGCACCTCAAGGCCCGAGAAAGTTCTTGGAATCCACTTCTTTAATCCCGCACCGATAATGAAGCTGGTCGAGGTGATCAATACCGCGAAAACATCCCCCGAGACCCTTGAGCAGGCAATGGAATTCGCACGTAGCCTCGATAAACATCCGGTTATGGCAAAAGACAGGTCGGGGTTCGTTGTAAACAGGATTCTGCTGCCCATGATAAATGAGGCAATTTTTACACTTGACGAAGGCATCGCCGCGGCCGCAGAGATCGATAACGCTATGAAGCTCGGAGCGAATCACCCCATAGGACCGCTTGCGCTCGCGGACCTTATCGGGCTTGACGTTACCCTGAGCGTGCTCAGCGTTCTCTACGCTGAGCACGGGGATCCGAAATTCAGGCCCGCTCCCCTGCTTAAGGAAATGGTAAGGGCGGGGAATCTGGGCAGAAAAACGGGAAAAGGTTTTTTTGAATATGGAAGAAGGTAAAGGAGGTATAGATGTACGAGGATCTTTTATTTGAGAAGGATGATAACGGCGTAGGCGTACTGACGATTAACAAGCAGAGGTCTATGAATGTCCTAAGCCCTGACACTATACGGCAGTTCCATAAATTTGTAACCGAGCAACTGCCCGCAGAGAACATAAAAGTAGTGGTTGTCACCGGAGCCGGGAAAAAAGCTTTTGTCGCCGGGGCCGACGTAAAACAGATGAGTCAGATGACGACGGATGGATTCAAGGATTACTGCGTACTCGGCAGAGGAGCCTTTGACTATCTTGAGCGGGCGCCTTTTGCGGTTATAGCCGCGATAAACGGATACGCCTTGGGAGGAGGGCTTGAACTCGCGCTTTCATGCGATATAAGAGTCGCCTCTGAAAACGCCCGCGTGGGGTTTCCCGAAACCAAGCTCGGTCTTTTTCCCTGCTGGGGAGGAACCCAGAGATCAACCAAGCTTATAGGGCCTGGAAAAACCAAGAAACTGATTTTTACCGGAGAGATGGTTACCGCCGCCGAAGCGCTTTCACTCGGGCTTGTGGACAAGGTGGTTGGGCAGGAAGAACTTATGGATGAGGCTTTGAAGATAGCCGGGCAGATAGCCAGCAACAGTCCGCTTGCCGTTGGTTACGCAAAAAAGGCGATAAACCAGGGATCCGAGATGGGGCTCTCCGATGCGCTTGCGTATGAAATGGAAACGGGACTCGAGTGTTTTGATTCCTATGACAGGGTCGAGGGGATGAACGCGTTTGTCGAGAAGAGAACGGCTGAGTTTAAAGGAGAATAATTATGGAAAAAGTCGTGCTTTCAGAGCCGCTTAGAACCGCGATAGGGACATTCGGAGGAACGCTTAAGGATGTCTCAGCGGTCGATCTCGGAACGACGGTCGTCAAGGAGATTATAAACAGAACGTCCGTCCCGCCCGAGCAGATAGATGACTGCGTAATGGGCAACATACTCGGGGCTGGACTGGGCCAGAACCCCGCGAGGCAGGTATCGATTAATTCGGGTTTAAGAGTTGAAACTCCCGCTATCACCATTAACAGGGTCTGCGGTTCAGGCCTCCAATCCGTCGTAAGTGCCGCCCAGGCCATAAAATCGAGTGACTGCGAATGTGTTGTGGCGGGAGGGATGGAGAATATGAGTGCGGCTCCATTCTACCTCCGAAAGGCCAGGTGGGGATACAAGATGTCAACGCCTTCCGATGAACTTGTAGACGGAATGCTGTGTGACGCGCTCTGGGATGCGTTTAACGACTACCACATGGGCGTTACGGCAGAGAATCTCGCGGAAAAATATGAAATATCAAGGGAGCGGCAGGACGAGTTCGCTTACTCAAGCCAGATGAAAGCCAAGGCTGCGATTGAGAACGGGAAATTCACCTCCCAGATCGTTCCGGTGACCGTTCCCCAGGGCAGAAGGACCCCCGTTGAATTTGACACCGACGAGCACCCGAAGTCTGACGCGACCCTTGAGCGGATCTCTGGGTTAAGGCCGGTTTTCAAGAAAGACGGTACTGTGACGGCGGCTAACTCCTCGGGCATTAACGACGGAGCTGCCGCCTTGATCGTCACGTCTGAGAGCAAGGCGGAAAAGCTTGGCTTAAACCCTCTTGCGTCAATTAAATCCTACGCAATCTCAGGCGTTGATCCCTCGATCATGGGAATCGGTCCGGTTCCCGCAATGCGCACGGCTCTCGACAGAGCCGGGCTCGCAATTGACGATATCGATCTGGTTGAACTCAACGAGGCCTTTGCGGCCCAGTCTCTGGCCGTGCTCAGCGATTTTCCCATTGCCAAGGAGAAGTTAAACGTAAACGGCGGAGCTATAGCTCTCGGGCATCCCGTGGGGGCCACGGGGGCGGTACTGCTTGTGAAGCTTCTTCATGAATTTGAGAATGTTCGCCCCGGCGGATACGGGATGGTCTCTTTGTGCATGGGAGGCGGTATGGGTATAGCAATGATTGTTGAAAAAATGTAGACTCAGAAGTGTGTTTCTGCACCGTAAACGGTGACTGCCCGGCGGTAGCGGATTGCTTTAATCAAGAGCTTGATATGAGTGAAAAGACCAAAATAGAAGTCATGGATGGCGGGCCGCTGATTGTAAGCAACCTGCAGTTGCTTGAAGGTGGGAGCGGTGAAGAGATTGCGATAAAAAAGAAGATCGCTCTTTGCCGCTGCGGAGCTTCGGGGAACAAGCCGTTTTGCGACGGCTCGCACAAGGGAGTAGGTTTTAAAAGCAGTCTTTCCCACGCCGAGTCTTCTGCCCCCACCAAGGAGGGGGACGCGGTTATAAGGTCGTTTGAGGCTGGTCCCTATGAGGTTTGCGGAAATATTGAGCTTTGCGTTGAGGATGATTCGGGGCTCTCGGGGGATGACCCTTACTATCTTTGCCGCTGTGGGGCTTCTGAGAACAAGCCGTTTTGCGACGGCTCGCACAAACGCATCGGTTTCACTGGAAAATAACTTAAAAACCCGGAGAAGATAAAAAATGGTTAAGACTCCTTCAACGATGATTCCCTTGGGGAGCGAGGCTCCTGATTTCCGTTTGCCGGATGTCGTAAGCGGAAGCGAGCTATCGCTAGGCGATCTTAAGTCGGACGTGGCTACGGTGCTTATGTTCATATGCAATCACTGTCCTTACGTAAAGCATCTGCAGGATGGACTGGTAGAAGTCGCCGATGAATACATTCCCAAAGGAGTTTCCTTTATAGCGATAAATTCAAACGACGTTGAGAACTACCCTGACGATTCTCCCGAGAAAATGAAGGAAGTCGCCGAGGAAAAGGGATATTCGTTTCCTTACCTGTTTGATGAGACTCAGGAAGTCGCCAAGGTCTATGACGCCGCCTGCACCCCTGACTTTTTCGTTTATGACCGGGACCTGAGATGTGTTTACAGGGGACAGTTTGACGACTCAAGACCCGGAAACGGAAAACCGGTTACCGGAAAAGATATGCGAAGAGCACTCGACTCCATTGTAGAAGGAGAAACGATTGACTGGGAGCAGATTCCGAGCCTCGGTTGCAACATAAAATGGAAATAGTGGGTTTTTTCCCGCCGCGGGGAAACGCCCGGAATTCCATACTCTTGTTCGGTGGATGTCATCACTCATAATCATGAAACCGAAGTCGGATAGCAACGGACATTCGGAGCCCGAAGATTTCATAAGGGCCAGGGTAAGGAGCGATCTTGAATCCGGCATCGCAAAGCCCATTACTCGTTTTCCGCCTGAGCCCAACGGATATCTGCATATTGGCCATGCGAAATCCATATGCCTTAATTTCGGTATCGCCGAGGAATTCGGCGGAGAGTGCAACCTTCGCTTTGACGATACCAATCCTTCAAAAGAAGACATAAGGTATGAAGAGGCCATAAAGGAGGACGTCAGGTGGCTTGGGTTTGACTGGGAAGACAGAATTTATTACGCCTCCGACTATTTCGAGCAGCTCTATGAATACGCACTGCGGCTCATAGGCGAGGGAAAAGCCTACGTTGATGACCTGAGCGCTGAAGAAATAAGAGAGCACCGGGGCACTCTTTCGGAACCCGGCAGGGAAAGTTCTTCAAGGGAAAGATCAGTTGAGGAGAGCCTAAGACTCTTCCAGGCGATGAGAAGCGGGGATTTTGACGAGGGACAGTACGTGCTGCGGGCGAAAATAGACATGTCTTCTGGCAACATGAACATGCGCGACCCGGTCATGTATCGGATAATGAGAAAGTCTCATCCCCGTACCGCGGATTCCTGGTCTATCTATCCGATGTATGACTGGGCGCACGGACAGAGTGATTCCATTGAGGGCATCACCCATTCGCTCTGTACTCTTGAGTTTGAGGATCACCGGCCTCTTTACGACTGGTTTATCGCCCAGCTCGGCATATACCATTCCCAGCAGAGAGAGTTCGCGAGGCTTAATCTCAGTTACACGGTTCTTAGCAAGAGAAATCTCATGAGGCTGGTTTCCGAGGGATTAGTAAGCGGTTGGGACGATCCCAGGATGCCTACAATCTCGGGGTTGCGCAGAAGAGGGTACACGCCGGAGTCGATAAAGGATTTCTGCCGAAAAATAGGCATCACGAAACAGGACAGCGTTATAGACATGGAGCTTCTCGAGCACAGCGTCAGGGAAGACCTTAACAAGAGGGCGCGGAGGGTGATGGCGGTGCTTGACCCGCTGAAAGTCGTGATAGTCAATTACCCGGAAGGAACCCAGGAGGAACTCGACGCGGTAAACAATCCGGAAGACCCATCCATGGGAAAAAGAAAAGTGCCTTTTTCAAGAGAGCTTTTCATTGAAAGGGATGATTTCATGGAAGACCCGCCGAAGAAGTTCTACAGGCTCTCTCCGGGTTCCGAAGTGCGCCTGCGTTACGCCTACATAGTAAGGTGCGTGGGCTTTGAGCGCGACCCGGCAACCGGCGAGGTGACCGAGGTCCACTGTGAATACGATCCCGACACAAGAGGCGGGACCGCGCCTGACGGAAGGAAAATAAGGGGCACTATACACTGGGTCTGCGCGAAAAACGCCTCGAGGGTGACCGTAAGGCTCTACGACAGACTTTTTACCGTCCCCAACCCGATGGCTGACAAGCAAAGTGATTTTACCGAATTCCTAAACCCCGATTCCCTTAAGACACTCGAGGACTGCGTGGCTGAACCGGCTCTTGGGGACTGCGCCGGAGAGATCAGCTACCAGTTTGAAAGGAAGGGGTATTTCATACTTGATTCCGTGGATTCAGCATCTGGGACACCCGTTTTTAACAGAACGGTTTCACTGAGGGACTCGTGGCGCCGTCAGTTGGGCGGCAAAGTGACTTAATTTGCCACTCCGCACGGATGGAGAAATATTATGAGCTGGGAAATTGAAAGAACAGGAAACGTCGCGATCGTGCGCATGAACTCAAACCCGATGAACGTTATTGACGAGGGTTTTTTTAGCGATCTTGAAGAGGCTTTCGCGACGCTTGAAAGCGCTCACTCGGAAAGTCCCGTGGTGCTTACCTCATCGCAGAGGGCTTTTTCTGCGGGCCTCGACATTAAATACCATTTTTCGCTTTTCTCTACCGGGGATGAAGAAGAAATCTGGCAGTGGTACAAGCGCTTTCGCGGTGCTTTGCTCCGGGTTTTTACTTATGAGAAACCGGTTGTGGCCGCGGTAAATGGTCACGCAATAGCGGGCGGACTTATACTGGCGCTCTGCTGCGATTACAGGGTATGCGTTGATTCAGGGGCAAGATTCGGTCTTAACGAAATCACAATAGGGTTTCCCATTCCTTCGGCCATAGCCCAGATCGCGCTTTACGTGCTGGGGACGGCAATCGCACAGCGGGTCATGACGACAGGCTTTCTTTACGAACCGCGCGACGCCGTTGCGCTCGGCTTTTTTGATGAGAGCCGCGAAGTGGACGAGCTTCTTTCTCACTGCGTTGAGTTCGCGGGACAATACGGTCCGTCACTTATTCCCGGGTACGTTTTTTCTAAAAGGGCTCTTCGCCGCGAGGTCGTGGCGAACATGGAGGGAGCTTGCGCCGAACTTGATCGTGAGCTTCCGGGAGTTCTGCGCAGCCAGGGGGTCTTGGAGAGCCTCGGGGCGCTGCTTGAAACTCTCGGGAAAAAGAAATAATGATAATTTTACGGGAAGGACTTTGAAAAAAATCACCGTAAGAAAAGCCACCGGCGAGGATGCAGAAGCGATGGCCCTGATACTTAGGGAGATTGGCTGGTCTGAGAGAAGGAACTCCATTCCGCTTGAGGAGGTGTCGTCTCCGATCCGGGATCTGATATTGCGATCCGGCGAATATCCCGAAGAGCACACAATGTACGTGGCCTGCGATTCCGGCGGCAGAGTCCTCGGGTTTACCACCGTTCACTGGGTACCGTTTGTGATGCTCGGAAGCTATGAGGGCTATGTTTCGGACCTGTTCGTCAGCCCCTCGGCAAGTGGCATGGGGGCGGGAAGCCGCCTTATCGAGGCCGTCATGGAAGAAGGCAAAAAAAGGGATGTCTACCGTCTCATGGTGACCAACGGCAAGGACAAGCCGTCGTATCTGCGGGGTTTTTACAGAAAAAAGGGATGGACGGAGCGGCCGAAAGTCGCTAACTTTACCTACTACTACAAGGAGCCCTGGTCGTAGCCTTGAGTGCGGAAGCTATGAAAAACCAGGAAGCGGGTCTCAACTAAAAATGGCGGAAAAACAGGAAAAAGCGATTCTGCTCGTGCATTCCCCCGACCGTCCCGGTCTGGTTCGCGCGGTCACCGACTTTATATTCAAGTACGGAGGGAATATCCACACCCTGCAGCATTGCGTTGATAGAGACGACATGATGATCTTTGTCCGGGCCAAGTGGGGGATGGACGGTTTTACTCTCTCCCGCGAGGAAACGGAAGAGACTTTCCGTGAGAAAGTAGCGCAAAAATTCAACATGAAATTCGAGATTTTCTTTACGGGGGACGTGTCGCGCATGGCGGTTTTCGTTTCCAAGCTTCCCCACTGCCTGTCAGATATAGCTTACAGGCTCCGCGCCAGGGAATGGAACATTGAGATGCCTCTTGTGATAAGTAATCATCCGGACCTTAAAGATGTGGCAGATATTCATGGAACGGATTTTTACGTGTTCGAAAACGTCAAGGACAACAAGGAAGAAGTCGAGGCCCGGCAGCTTGAGCTTCTTCGCCGCTACGATGTGGATTTCATAGTGCTTGCAAGGTATATGCAGATTCTTACCGGGAATTTCATATCGCATTACCCCAACAGAATAATCAATATTCACCATTCGTTTCTTCCGGCCTTTCCGGGAGCGCGTCCCTATCGCTCCGCGTATGAAAGAGGGGTTAAGATCGTCGGAGCAACCTGTCATTACGTAACCGAGGAACTTGATTCGGGACCCATAATAGAGCAGGATGTCATAAGGGTTAACTACGATGATTCGGTCAGCGACCTCATCAGAAAGGGCCAGGATCTTGAAAAGCTGGTTCTTTCAAGCGCGATCTGGTCCCATATAAACCGGGAGATTCTGATTTACAAAAACAGGACAGTCGTATTCAATAAGTAAGAGGGTCTCAACTAAAAATGCCGGAAAAACAGGAAGAAGCGATTCTGCTTGTGCATTCACCGGACCGTCCCGGTCTGGTCCGCGCAGTTACCAACTTCATATTCAAGTACGGAGGGAATATTCACGCCCTGCAGCATTGCGTCGACACGGCTGATATGGTGACATTTATCCGAACCAAGTGGGGAATGGAAGGTTTTACGCTCTCTCGCGAAGAAACGGAGGAGATTTTCCGTGAGAAAGTGGCGCGAAAATTTGACATGAAATTCGAGGTCTTCTTTACTGGAGACGTGCTGCGCATGGCGGTTTTCGTCTCCAAGCTTCCCCACTGCTTCTCAGACATAATTTACAGGCTCCGCGCCAGGGAATGGAATGTGGAGATGCCCCTCGTGATAAGCAATCATCCTGACCTCAAGTCTATTGCTGACCGGTACGGCATGAAATTCGAAGTGTTCAGGGATGTAGAGAAGAACAAAGAGGAAGTGGAAGCCAGACAGCTTGAACTTCTCGCGGACCACAATGTGGATTTCATAGTGCTCGCAAGGTATATGCAGATTCTTACCGGGAATTTCGTATCGCATTACCCCAACAGGATAATCAATATTCACCATTCGTTTCTTCCGGCCTTTCCGGGGGGCCGCCCCTATCACTCCGCTTACGAAAGAGGCGTCAAGGTCGTCGGAGCCACTTGTCATTACGTAACCGAGGAGCTTGATTCCGGGCCCATAATAGAGCAGGATGTGATAAAGGTTAATTATCATGATTCGGTTAAAGACCTCGTCAGAAAAGGCCAGGATCTTGAAAAACAAGTTCTCTCAAACGCTATCTGGTCCCATATCAGCCGGGAGATTCTGATTTACAAAAACAGGACAATCGTATTCAATAAATAAGCGAGGGGTCTTCGGGATCCCCCCGCGGGTGAGTGAAAAATGAAGTTTAAGGGTACAAGCGATTACATAGCCACAAATGACTTGTCGGTAGCCGTTAACGCTGCCATAACGCTTGAGCGTCCGCTTCTTGTGAAGGGAGAACCGGGCACGGGAAAGACCATGCTCGCGTTTGAGGTCGCAAAGGCGCTTGGAAAGCAGCTTATAACCTGGCACATAAAATCCACCACGACGGCCCAGCAGGGTCTTTACGAATACGACGCGGTCGCCAGGCTTCGCGACTCACAGCTCGGAGACGAGAGAGTAAACGATATCTCAAACTACATAAAGAAGGGAAAGCTCTGGGATGCTTTTGAGAGCCCCGAGCAGCTGATGCTTCTGATTGACGAGATAGACAAGGCGGACATAGAGTTTCCAAATGATCTTCTGCTCGAACTCGACAAGATGGAGTTTTACTGCTACGAGCTTAGAAAAACCGTAAGGGCGGTTAAAAGAGTCATAGTGATAATTACTTCGAATAACGAGAAGGAACTTCCGGACGCCTTTTTGAGAAGATGCTTTTTTCACTACATAGCTTTTCCCGATCGCAAGACTCTTGAGAAAATAGTAAAGGTGCATTACCCGGATCTCGGGCGAAAGCTTATGGATAACGCGCTTACCCTCTTTTATTCCGTCAGGGAAATCGACGGTCTTAAGAAAAAACCCTCGACAAGCGAGCTTATAGACTGGATAAAGCTCCTTGCGGCTGACCGCTTGGCCGCTGGGGAACTGCCGGAAATAGATCTTGAAGAGAACCTCCCGCCTTACTCGGGCGCGCTTATCAAAGACGAGGCTGATTACGAGATGCTCGAGATGATGAGACGAAGATTCAGAAGGTGACGGCAGGGGGATACGCTCATGTTTCTTGATTTTTTTCTGCTGCTTAAAGACGACGGGTTTCCCGTTACCCTCAAAGAATATCTTACCTTTCTTGAAGCCCTTGACCGCGACGTAATCGGTTATGACACGACCGATTTTTACTATCTCAGCCGTTGCATAATGGTAAAAGATGAACGGCACATGGACAGGTTCGACAGGCTTTTTTCCGCTTATTTCAAGGGGGCTCAGCTTGCCGATACCGAGCAGTTCATGAAGATTCCGCTTGAGTGGCTGCGCAAGAATTTCGAGAACACCCTTTCCGAAGAGGATAAGGAGATGATCCGTTCCATGGGCGGGCTTGAAGAACTGATGGAGAGGCTAAGGGAGATCTTCGAGAAACAGAAAAAACGCCACCAGGGCGGAAACAGATGGATAGGCACCGGCGGCACTTCGCCTTACGGAGCTTACGGTTACAATCCCGCCGGGGTTCGCATAGGACAGGACGGCGGCAGGCAGAGACGGGCCGTTAAGGTATGGGACAAAAGGGAATTTCGCGATCTTGACGATTCGGTGGAATTAAACGTCAGGAACATGAAAATGGCCCTAAGAAAACTCAGGGTTCTCACGAGAGAGGGGGTGGGGGAGGAGCTTGACCTTGAGAAGACGATCGACAGAACTTCAAAAAACGCGGGGCTGCTTGACCTCGAATTTGCTCCCTTGCGGAAAAACAACGTCAAGGTTTTGATGTTTTTTGACATCGGAGGTTCAATGGATGATCACGTCGAGCTTTGTTCAAGACTTTTTTCCGCCGCCAGACATGAGTTCAAGCACCTTGAGTTTTACTACTTTCACAACTGCATATACGAAAGAGTCTGGAGAAACAACGAAAGACGCTTCAGTGAACAGATCCCTACATTCTCTGTGCTTAATAAATACAATGGTGACTACAAGTGCATTATGGTCGGCGATGCGTCCATGTCCCCGTGGGAACTCGTTTATCCAAACGGAAGCGTTGAGCACAATAACGAGGAACCGGGTCTGCGATGGCTCGGGAGAGTGAAGGCGAAATATTCTTCTACCGTGTGGCTTAACCCCGTGCCGCGGGATGAGTGGAAGTGGACTGAAACTATAGGCATTCTAAACGATTTCTACGAAGGCAATATGTTCCCCCTGACGCTCTCGGGTATAAAGGATGCGATTTTGGCTCTCAAGCGGCGTCCCAGCCACTCTGATGCGACAGGGTTCCCAGCGGGTTTCTGATGAAAATATACACCGTGGATGCGTTTACCGACGGGCCGCGTTCCGGGAATCCGGCCGCCGTATGTATTCTTGAAAAAGATATACCGGAGCGGACAAAACAGAAAATCGCTTCCCAGGTAAATTTTTCCGAGACAGCTTTTCTTCTCGAAAAAAAAGATGTTTTTGAACTCAGGTGGTTTACTCCTGAAACCGAAGTTGTTCTGTGCGGACACGCCACCCTGGCGAGCGCCCACATTCTCTTTACTCTCGGCATCATTCCCGCGGCGGAAAACGCCGTGTTTTCCACAAAAAGCGGGGTTCTTACCGCGAGGAGGGAAAACGATCTTATAGAGATGGATTTTCCCTCGGAAGATCCATGGGAAGTGGAGACGCCTGAGGATCTGCTGATGGCGGTTTCGGCTACGCCTCTTTACGTGGGCAGAAACCGCTTTGATTACGTTGCTCTTTACGAAAGCGAGGCAATAGTAAGAAACACCGTCCCGAGGCTGAACCAGATTAGGAAGCTCGGTTCGAGAGGACTTATAATAACGAGCGTTTCAAGTTCTGACCGCTACGATTTCGTATCACGTTTTTTTGCGCCCAACGCCGGGATAGATGAGGATCCGGTTACGGGGTCTGCTCACTGCTGTCTTTGCCCTTTCTGGAGCCGCAGGCTTGGCAAAAAGGAGCTTATCGGCCACCAGGTGTCAAAAAGAGGAGGCCTTGTTCATACGAGACTTCTTGAGAATAGAGTCTTTTTGTCGGGAAGGGCGGTTGTTGAAGGGAACTTCGAAATTAATCCCGCATAGTAAGAGAGCGCAAACGCACCGCTTGCCAGAATTCACAAAACTTCTTTTTTTCGGTAAAGTCTAAAGTTCTAAAAGTTACAGGGGCGGCGTAGCCAAGAGGTAAGGCGACGGTCTGCAAAACCGTTATACCCCGGTTCGAATCCGGGCGCCGCCTCCAATTCTTAACCGTGTTTGGCGTAACGCCCGGGTGGCGGAATTGGTAGACGCAAGGGACTTAAAATCCCTCGGGAGTATCTCCCGTGCCGGTTCGAGTCCGGCCCTGGGCATTTTTTCTAACAAAGCCTGAAACGAATGTGTAGAAAGTAAGTTATTCAGAAACCGGTCAGTTCTGTTTGTTCTTTACAATCCTGAAACAAATATGTTAAAATCGAAAATTATTGCGTAGTGCGTGGTGTGAATAGTGACAAACGCACAGTTTCAAAAAGGTTAAGGAGGTTTTGGAGATGAACTTTAAGGCTCAGGTCGAAGTAACCATAAGATTTTTTGCATTTGTTTCCTTGTTTGTACTGGTTTCTTCCCTAAACGCAGTTGCGCAGGAGGGGCAGGATTCTGAATCCAGTGTCCAGAATGAACAAACAGAAAGTCTTAGTTCTGTAGAAGAAGGCAGTTACACGCTTCGGACAATGCTTGTGACCGCCACCAAGCGTGTTCAGCTTGCCCAAGAAGTGCCTTTTTCCCTAAATGTTCAGTCAGAAGATGATATCAAGCGCCTTAATACTTCTGATTTGGAAGATCTTTCCCGCAACGTGGCCGGACTCTCCATACAGAACCTTGGGCCGGGCCAGAGCGTAGTTACGATCCGCGGCGTTTCTTCCGGACAGGTAGTGAGGGATCAGCCCGGCGTAAAGGAACAGGTAGGGGTCTATCTTGATGAAACCCCGATATCCTTGTCGCTTTTTACTCCGGACATTGATCTTTTCGATCTTAACCGTGTGGAAACCCTCAGAGGACCGCAGGGTACGCTGTTTGGATCAGGTTCCATAGGCGGTACCCTTCGCTATATAACCAATCAGCCGTTGCTGGGCGTAAATGAGGTCAAAGTCGAGATTGACGGAAACTATATTGATGAAGGTTCTACAGGGGGTCATCTAAAAACTGCCCTCAATGTCCCTCTGGGTGATGATGCGGCCGTCCGCTTGGTTGCTTATGGTACTAAATACGGCGGTTTCATAGATGCGCATAAGGAAGGAGGTGCCGTGGATGAGGATGTAAACGATGGCAACCGTTACGGCGGGCGCATTGCCCTTTTATGGGAGCCGACCGAGAACCTGTCCATTACCCCGCGTGTTGTCTATCAGAAAATTGATCTTGGAGGTTTTAACCGCGATGAGGTATTTAACCTTTTCGCGAACCCCTATACCGACCCCGCGATACATCCCCGGATCACGCTTGGCGAGAGAGAACAGTTTTTGTTGCTTGACGAAGCTTTTGAAGATGAAACCCTTATTCTTGACGCGGTGGTCAATTGGAGCGTTGAGGACTTTTTTGAAGTCACTTACTCGGCAAGCTACATAAACCGCGATATTCTGGTAAGCCGTGATGCAAGTGCACTGTCCAGCAGTGTAAGCATAAGTCCTTTTGGTGGTTATCCTGCAAAATTCATCAACCTCTTTACTTTTCCGGAGGATGAAGTGTTCCGTCCTTCTAATCTGCGTGATACTACGGACCTTGAGCAAATGACTCATGAACTTCGCGTAAGCTCAAGCGACGACAGCACGCTTCAGTGGCTTGCAGGCGTTTTCTATTCGAAGGTGGAGCGTAACTATTCTCAGAGATTGCCCACGCCGGGGTACGATGCTTTTGCTCCTGAACATATTCTTGCCGGGGTAGGACTAACACCTTCGGATATCAGCAACGGTTTTACGGATGTTGACTCTCCCTATATCTCCGACCTGACATATGATTTAAGGCAGATTGCACTTTTCGGGGAGGCAACCTATGCTTTGCTTGAGCGTCTAGATTTGACGGCCGGTCTGCGCTGGTATGACTGGGAAGAGGATAAAACTTTTAGGTCAGGCGGTGTTTTTTCGAATTGGGAGATTCAGAATCAGGAAGTTACGGTTTCTTCCGACGGATTCACGCCCCGGTTCATGATGAGCTACGATGCTACCGATAATTTTAAGCTTAATGCTCAGATTTCCCGTGGATTTCGTCTGGGTGGAGTTAATGATCCGCTTAACCAAGAGCTTTGTGAAGATGACGGAGTCGATTATTATCCTATTTACAGCGTTTATCAGGAGTTTGAAGACGAAACTCTTTGGAACTACGAGATTGGTTTCAAATCATCGTTTGAAAGCGTTACGCTCAACGGCTCTGTATTTTATACAGACATTAAAAATCTGGGTGTAAACGTTGACGCGGGTCCATGCTCATCGCGGGTTTCAATTAGCGTGCCCGAATCTCACACTGCGGGAGCGGAACTTGAGATATCAGTTCAACCGACAAGTTCCTTGCTGGTTGCGTTTGCCGGTAGCTACGTGAGCGCAGAGTTTGATTCTACTCTCAGAACAGTTGACGGAAGCGTTCTCAACGGCATAGAAAAAGGTAACCGCATACCTTCGGTTCCTGACTGGCAGCTTTCAGGGTCCGCTACTTATACTTTACCGGGCCTTATGAGTGCCAAAGAAAGCTATCTCTCGGCTTCATGGCAGTTCGTAGGCGACAGCATCACGCAGTCAGGCGATCAAGTGCCGGAAGCAGGGGTTTTCGAACATAATCTCCCCTATGCGGGGATTTCGGCCGATCAGACTACGGAAGTTGATTTACTGCTTGACTCATACCACTTGTTTAACCTCTCCGCGGGACTTGTATATAACAATCTGGAATTCACGGCTTACGTAAAGAACCTTACGGATGAAAACGTGAAGCTTTCGTTTGACCGCGAGCGGGGAGGGCGAGCTCGTCTTGCTTACAGGGTGGGTCAACCCCGTACTTTCGGCTTGGTTACGCGCATGCGCTTCTGATATATAGGGTTCAGTTTAATCTGAGATGCTCTGAGTTATGTGTAGAACTCAGGATGTCGTGAATCCGGTTTCAAGATTCGGATCTGGGAATTGGAAAAAAGATTCTTAGAGAGTTTATAAAAATGATGAGGGATCGTTACGGCGGAACTCAGTGAAGCACTCTTCTTCCTCTGTCATCCTCAAAAATTTCTTCTGAGTCGTCATCGTAATAGAGATAGTTTACTTCTTCGAAAAGCTCATCAAACTCGTCGGCAAATTCATCCTCAAAATCATCTTCTTCATCAAACACATCTAATGGGTAATTCAAGTTTTCGTCTTCTTTTTCGATAAATTTAGGCATGGTTACCTCCGGCGGGAAAGAATCTTTACCCAAACACTACACCCCGATTACCAAAAGTCAACAGCGCGAGATTAAGTCCCGGTTAAGGGACTCAGGCCACCTTCATTCACTACTTGTTTCTCCCGATGGTTTTAAAAGAAAAGAGATGTTTTCCAGTACGAAATCGGGTTTTACTCCATCGTTTCCAAGGTCGGTTTTTTTCGTAACCCCAGTCAGCACAAGCGCCGTTGTATAGCCCGCTTTTTTTCCTCCGGCAATATCGGTGAGGAGACTGTCTCCAACCAGAAGGGTTTTTTTAGTCTGTGGTATTCCGGTTTTTCCTAGGAGATCAAACATGTATCTTTTGGGCTTTCCCGCTGTTAGAGCTCTCTTTCCCGACGCGGCTTCAACGGATGCGAGAAGGGCTCCTGTCGCTGGGGCCCGGCCGTGTTCGCAGGGATAAAAATAATCTCCGTTTGTGCCGATAAAAACTGCCCCGTTTCCAACAGCTATGGATGCGGTTTTTATTTCCTCAAGGTTAAATCCGGGATGGCTTCCTATCACCACGAGGTCGGCGCCGAGGGAATCTTCTCCGTTAAGCTCAACTAAGCCGGTCTTCCTGATTTCCTTTCTCAGGTAATCGCTTCCCGCTATGAAAACGGTTCCCCATTTTTCCGAGGGAAGTTTTTCCTTTATCAAAGAAACGGTTGCCATAGGGGAAGTTATGAATTCGCTATCATGCGATTCAACTCCGAGTTTGCGGAGTTTTTCGGCGTAGTCCGAAGGAGATCTCGAAGGGTTATTGGTTATGAAACGTATGCTCTTTTTATTCTTCCTTAATGTTTCGAGCACTTGGGGGGAGTTGCCGATGGCTTTTTCGCCTGAATATATAACCCCGTCTAGGTCAAAGACGAAATGGTCAAATGAATTTTGAAAATCCATAACAGGGGTCGGGAATTTTATGGGGGGGGGGGAGATTGTTCTATCCCCAGATATTTTTCTTAAGCTCTTCCTGGAGCTGGAAGTTGTAGTCTGACTTCATTATCTTGATCAGCTTGTTTTCCCTGTCTTCGAAGAACTCAACCCCCATAAAAGAAAGTATGTCAAAGGCCGCCCTTTTGTACCCTTCGTAGAACTCTTCTATCTCCCCGGACGCCCTGACGGTTTTTGAATCAAGGTAAAGGGCTATTGCTGCGAGTTCATCTCTTATTTCTGGGGATATGTCGATCTTAAACCCCTCAAGTTCGCCCTGAAGGATGTGATTTGTGTACATTTCTATTACGGTGTCAAGTGTGTTTGCATCCATTTCAATATCCTCTTCCGCCTATTTTAACCGTTTTTATTGAGAAGTTCACTCGCTACTATTATGTTTTCTCTTCCCGCCTTAGATGCAAGTTCCACTGCTTCTTTAAGAGTAGTTTTTTCCTCAACAGTGCCGAGTTTTAAAAGCATGGGCAGGTTTACCCCGGAAATTACCTCCGTTTCGCCGCTTTCAAGAAACATAAGGCTTATGTTGGAAGGGGTTCCTCCGAACATGTCCGTTACAAGCAGTATCCCGTCCCCTTCGTCAACGGTATCAATCGAGGCTCTTACCTTTTTTTCAAAATCCTTGGAGTCTTTCGAAGCGTCTATTGAGACCGCCGTCATCTTGACCCTGGGTTTTTTAGGCAGAATGAAGTTCACGGCAGATATAAGCTCCTTCGCGAGCTCTCCGTGCGCGATTACTACTATGGAAAACATAGGATTTTTATAGCTTATTTATGTCTCTGTGTCTAATAATAGCGGAGTATTTGGGGAGATCTTTGCCCAGAGCGTTGGCTATAACCACCGAGCGGTGTTTCCCCCCGGTGCAACCGATACCCAAGGTAAGGTATGATTTTCCTTCCTCGGAATATTTGGGGATCAAAAAGCGCAGAAAAGAACACAGTTTTTCCAGAAACTCCTGCGAAGCTTTATCCGACATGATAAAGTCCACGACTTCGCTTCTGGTTCCGTCTAGGTCCCTCAGGGATTCGGTAAAATGGGGGTTTTTCAAAAAGCGGACGTCAAAAACCAGATCCGCGTCTTCTGGAACCCCGTACTTGTAGCCGAAGGAAAGGAAGGTAAGAAGAGGGGTCTGCTTGTCCGTTGTTCCGGCAATCTTGGCTATAATCGCTTTTAGATCGTGAACGCTGAGAGTGGTTGTGTCTATGCGCTTATCCGCAAGTTCTCGCATGTATCCTAGAATTCGTTTTTCCTCGGAAATTCCCTCGGGAAGGGTTTTCTGGCCCCCAAGCGGGTGAATTCTCCTTGTCTCCTTGTATCTTTTAACAATGGTTTCGTCCGAGCATTCAAGAAATACAAGATCGACTCTCCTGGCCGATTTTCTTATCTTTTCCAGCACTTTTTCGAAGTCATAAAGCGTGTCTTTTACCGGTATGCGTATGTCAATGACTACGACCGCCTTTTTTATCTGTGTAAGAGATTTTCCGCAAAGGTCGATAAAAGAGAAAAGAAGCTCGGGAGGCAGGTTCTCGACGCAGAAAAAGCCCAGGTCTTCAAGTACTTTTGCTGCGGTGCTCTTTCCCGAACCGGAGAGTCCGCTTAGTATTATTATCCGCTCCATTATTCCCGAGTGCCGGACGGAATCTCGACGTTTTTGCCGGTTTCCTTCAGTATCTGGTTTCGCACTGCCACATCTATTACGGATGCCATATTTCTGCCGGGGCTCACCGGCAGTATCATGTACGGCAGTTCGATTTCTAGTATGGAGTATGTTTTCGTGTCCACGCCCAGACGATCGTATTCTGTTTCAGAGTCCCACTGGTGAAGCTCTATAACCATGTTGATCTCTCTTTTTTCCATAACGCAGGTGGTTCCGAAAAGATCCTTTATGTTTACTATGCCTATTCCCCTTACCTCCATAAGGTACCTTATGTTCTCGGGACCCACTCCGACAAGAGTCTGAGAGCCTATCTTCCTTATCTCGACCACGTCGTCCGCGATAAGCTTGGAACCCTGTATTATAAGGTCAACCGCGCATTCGCTTTTCCCGATTCCGCTTTTCCCAAGGATCAGGACTCCCATATGATGCACATCCAGAAGTACTCCGTGAACCGTTATCCGGGTTGCGAATTCCTCGGCGAGCAGTTCATTGAGAATGGTTATGAATTTCCCCGTGCCCAAGGTCGTGGTAAAAAGCGGTATCTGTTTTCTTTCAAAATGTTCGGTAAAGGATTTTTCCGGGCGAGCCCCCTTTGAGAGTATAAAGCACGGAATATCGTTTGACAGAAGATTCGTTATTATCTTTTTTTGCGTTCTGCCGGGAAATTCGTTTATGTAGGAAATTTCCGTTCTGCCGAGTACTTGTATGGTTCCCTCCTCGAGTTCTATTCTCTTTTCTATCATTCTTAATCCCGGCTTTTTGGCGCTCGGTGAAATTATGCGTCTTTCAAACCCATCTTTCCCGCAAATAGGTTCAAGGCAGAGTTTTTCTCCGAACTTTCCGTAAAAGTCCCCGACTGAGAGGGAGTGGCTATTCTCAGAGTTTCTCATCTTCTTCAATCAGCAGGTTGTAAATCTCAGAAGCCTCTTTTGAAGCAACAAGTTTCGACCTCACATCGTTTTGCCCGAGTATCCTGGATATTCGCGCAAGCAATGTTATTCGGGTTTCCGTGGGACAGTTCTCAGGGGTTATCAGAACGGCGAAGAGATGGGTTTTTTCTCCATCCAGCGAGTCAAAATCAATCCCCGTTTCGCTTCTGGCAAATGCGATGGTTATATTCGGGATGTCAAGGAGCTTTACGTGTGGGATCGCTACTCCGGAATCAATTGCTGTGCTGCACAGTCCCTCACGTTCGACCAGAGTTTCGTTGAGTCTCTGCACGTTAAGCCTGGGTATAGCTTCTGCGACTTTTTCTGACAGCTCCCGCAGCACGTCCGGTTTTGTAGTCGAAACGAGCTCGGGAAATACGGAATTTTTTTCCAGGCATTCCGAGATTCTCACTTTTTTTCCGTGTTCAGGGTGTAAGAAGTTCTACCTTTTTCGAATCAGTTTTTTTGTAAACAACATTCATCTCAAGCGTCTCGCTGTTTCTAAAAGCCACGAAACTCTCTTCGGACGCGTCAAGCTGCAGCAGTGCTTCCGCAACGCTCATGGGCTTGGGGCTTAGAGACTGGTGATCTACCCTCAGGTTGTTTTCCCCTTCCGTTCTCTGCGCGCGCGCCGCAGAAGGAGTCTTTGAGATGTTTCTTCTCCTTAAAGTCAGTTGCTTGTCGGTTCTTCTTCGCAGTTGCTTTACGATCGTGTCGAAAAGTTTGTCTATGGCGGAGTGCATTTCCTCCGTTTCTACTGATGCGGCCGCTTTTAGAGGTCCTGAGCTGATTGTTATTTCTGCGCTGTTTCTGAGTTTCTCAGCCGAAAGAAGTATTCTCGCCTCTGAAGGATTTCTCTCGGGATCTATGTACCTCTGGAGCTTTGGCATTTTCTTCATCGCGTAACGCTTTAGGTGCTCCGATTTTCTTCTGTCGGGAATGTTTTTCGTGATGATATCAATTTTCATGGTTCAAGCCTCCTTTGATAGTCTTTTTGATGAACTGGGTATGCCGAGTATTTTTCTGTATTTCGCGACCGTTCTTCTCGCGACCTTTACGTTTTTCATAGAGAGTATCTTGGATATGTCTTCGTCGGAGAACGCGCACCGGGCAGGTTCGTCGTCAACTATTTCCCTTATCATTGATTTTACCTTTTCAAGCGAAACCTTTTGCCCGTTTGACGAGTGAACCGCTCTTGAGAAAAGCTTTTTAAGTTCTACAACCCCTTGGGGACACTGTATGTATTTTCTGCTCGTTATCCGGCTTACGGTTGATTCGTGGATACCCACGGTGTCAGCCACGTCCTTTAACCTGAGGGGTTTTATGTGAGCACTGCCGTGGTCGAAAAACTCTTTTTGCTCGTTTACGATTTTTTCCATCACCTTGCGTATCGTGGTCTCCCGCTCTTCGATACAGCGGACGATTCTCTGAGCCACCTCGATTTTTTCCCGCAGGTAGTCCGTGATTTCTCCGGTGAGGTTGGCACGGTCGGCGAGAATTTTTCTGCAGTAGGAACTTATCCTGAGTTTCGGGAAGCTTCTGTTTGACTGCATCTGCAGGTCATCTCCCACCTTGTACACATAAAAGTCGGGAACGATATTTCTGGCGGTGTCTTTGGTGTAATAGGGACGCCCCGGCTTGGGCTCAAGGGAGGTTATTACGGTTTCAATCTCCTTTATCTCTTCCCTTTTTACGTCAAGTTCCGAACAGATCTTGTCGTAGTCTTTTTCGCCCAGATCGTCGATATGATTTTCCACCACCCGCATAAGCGAGCTTCCCCTTTCGTAACCGAGGTCCGTAGCCTGCGCGGCTAGACACTCAGAGAGGGTGCGGGAACCGATTCCAACGGGATCAAAAGTGATGCGTATTTTCTCAGCGATCCATGCTACCTCTGCCATGCTGTCCCCATCCGCCGTGGAGGAACCTTTTACGTCAAGCAGTTTTGCTATTTCCTCAAGTTCAATTTCAAGGTATCCGTCCTCGTTTATATTCCCGATGATAAGCGAAGCTAGCTGCTTTTGCCGTTCGCTTAAATCAGTCATTGAGAGCTGCCAGTTGAGGTGTTCAAACAGGGAGTCCTGATCAGGGATCTGGTTTTCCCAAGAGGTTTCCTCGTTTACCTCCGAGGAGAACTCTTCGGGCATCGGGTAGTCGGTCTCTGTCGGACCAAGTTCATTCAGAAGGGATTCTCCCGGGTCTTCTTTTTCTGTTTCCGCGGATGAGTCAAGGTCTTCTTCAAGGGCGGGGTTTTCTATGAGCTGCTCTTCAAGATATTCTCTGAGCTCAACCGTATTCATCTGTACCAGGCTTAGAAAAAGCCTGAGATGCTGGGTGAGTATGAGCTTTTGCTTCTGTACAACATTCGGGGTCTGCGCAAGACCGATTCCGCTCATTTAAGCCATTTCTCTCCTTTTTTTTATTCCCCGGCCCCCTAAAACCAACCTATCTAAATTATAACACCATTTGACCCTTTTATTTAACCTTCATTCTCCTGGAACTATAAAGCGTTAATCAGGAGTTGGTGCGTTAAGAGTGACTGCCCAGAGGAAACTCAGGCAAGGCAAGTTGTAGTCGTCAAGTGGGCTTGAGGATATTAAGCCCTTCAGCGGTAGCACGGACCACTTTAATGAGAAGCTTCGCTTGAAGTATCAACTGAAGCTTTCGTTTGCCGACTTGGTTGCAAAACCCAAGCCGCGAGTCTGCTGGGTACTGGCGGGTCGTATTATTCCCTGTACCACTCGTGAATATTCCACAGCTCAGAGTCCCAGCCGTTTAGTCGAACTCCCTTTAGGCTTTTGCTGAAAGCCGAGACAAAGGCGCGGTCAATCAAAGGAATCACTACATAATTCTGGATCAGCAGATCGTTCAATTGAATGGCTAGGTTCTCGCGTTCTGTACCAATGGAGGTCCGAGTCAATTCTTGATAGATATCATCGAACCCTTCGTTAAACCAGCGAGATATATTACCGCCCATCCAGTCATTGTCGGAGCTGGTAATTTCACTTGTTTGCCAGTCTGACAGATAACTCTGCGGGTCGACGGATGCTCCGTTGGCGAACATTTCAATATCGGCATAAAATCTCCAGACGTTGTCGGGATTGTCAGGGTCATTGCTGAAGAAGACACCTCCATCAATGTTCTTCAATTCGGTTTCCACTCCTATTTCTTGCCACCACCCCTTAATCAGTTCTTGGGTCGCCTGGCGAACCGGGTTGGTGGAGGTCTGGTAGAGAATTTCCAGGCGAACTCCGTCCTTTTCGCGGATGCCGTCGTCGCCGGGTATCCAGCCAGCCCCATCAAGCAGGGTTTTCGCCGCTTCAATATCTTGGGTTAAACATTCATCATTATTGGGTGAAGCGTACTGCAGAGGTGCCGGAAGGATATTACAGGTTGCCCTGCCCGTAGGGCCGTACAGTTGCTCAGCGATATGCTCACGGTCGATAGCCAGGGACAAGGCTTTGCGCACCGCCGGATCGGTCAGGAATGGATGGGGATTATCCCCTTCTAACCACTCCGAACGCCGGTCTCCCAAATCTAGATCAGGATTGGTGAAATTGACCACCAGATGCTCAACAAGGGCGGCGAAGGCGGGCTCAATCGTCCCCTTGCCGCCATCCTCCAAGGTTTTTAGGGTTTGAGGGTCCACTTGTAAGTTCCAACCGTAATCGGCTTCCCCAGTTTCCAGAACGGCCCGGGCGACGTTGGCAGCGTCCCCGCCGCCTTTGATGACTACCTTGGGGAAGAGCTTCTCGGGCGTGCGGAAATGTTCGTTGATTTCATAAGTGAGAACAGATGTGGTTTCCATTCCTGATCCGCTAATTGTGAAATCAGTGATTTTGTAGGGTCCCGTGCCGATGGGGTATAGGTTCTCCGTGCGACACCCCTGAGCTGCTTCGCCGATGCAATTTGCAAACTGCGCTTTTTGCAGAACGGGAAGCGAAGCTCTAACAAAAACAGTATATGGGTAGATTACTGGGGAAGTGAAGGTGATTTTAATATTAAGGGGCAGGCCATCAACAGGGTCCACATTCCCTATGGGTATGAGATTACACACATTTTCCGTTGATGGCAGGGAACACAGGTATCTATGGGTGAATATAACATCCTCAACTGTGAGAGGAGTGCCGTCGGACCAGAGGATTCCTTCTTTAAGCTTCCAGGTGATTGAGGTCATATCTTCTGATACGCCGCCATTTTTAACGGTTGGAATTTCCTCGGCCAGACGAGGTACCAAGCTCCCTTGTTCATCGTAGTTCGCTAAGGGTTCTAAAATCAAAGCGCTAGCGTCAACATCTTTATTTCCCCCGGTAAGATACGGATTGGCGATAGTAGGGGCCTGCCAGTAAAGTATCGTCAGGGTTTCATCATCGTCATCTCCACAGGAAATTGCGAAAAGTCCCGCGACTATCATAGTCAAGACTAAAAATATTTTTTTGTATTTCATCTGAATTTCTCCTCAGAAACTGGCGACGCTACGAAGTTCAACTTTTTTATAAATTTACAGGTAACCAATTCTAACGCAATCTTGGATTTCTATGCCATCTCCCAAAGGTCAAGGACGGAAGTAAGCGTATTCGGGTTGTCGGGAAACCAGTAATCGCATAATATCAGAAAAACTTTAGCATTGCGGGGAATTTTTTAATTATTTTCATGCGGTTATCTTTTTTATGTGAACATAAACGAAGCCGCAAGAGTCATAATCATTCTTGGTGTGGCGCTCATAGCGCTTGGAGTCATGTTGCCTCATGTGGCGAAACTTGATTTTTTCGGGAAACTTCCGGGAGACATAAGAATCAAGGGTGAGAACTACAGTTTTTATTTTCCCATCGCGACCTGTATAGTGCTGAGCGTCCTGCTTACGCTTTTGGGAAAACTTTTCTTCAGAAAATAAAAACAGGGAAGGGGTGAGGCCTAAGGGCTTTTTCGCTCGTCCGGAAGAACCCAGCTTCTTTTGTCCGCGAAAAGTTTTTCATACTTTTCTATGCTGTCTTCTACCTCAAGGGTCTGCGATATGTCGTCAAGTCCCTCGAGAAGCACTTTTCTTTTGAAATCATCTATCTCGAAGGAAAAGTCTATCCCTTTTTCGCCCGTTACGGATCTTTTAACTAAATCAACTTCAAGGCAATAGCCTTCGTTTTCCCCTATCAGGCGGAAAAGCTCATCCGTCCTGTCTTTGGGAAGCACTATCGGAAGTATCGAGTTCTTAAAGCAGTTGTTGTAGAAGATATCGGCGAAGGAAGGAGCCAGAATTACCCGAAAACCCGCTTCCCTTATTGCCCAAGGGGCATGTTCCCTTGAGCTTCCGCTTCCGAAATTCTCCCTTGTAAGCAGTATGCAGGCACCCGCGTATCTGGGCAGGTTGAGTTCAAATTCTTCGTTTAAGGTTCCGTCGTCGTTGTACTTCCAGTCGAAAAACAAAAATTCCCCGAACCCAGTTCTCTCAATACGTTTTAAGAACTGTTTTGGGATTATCTGGTCGGTGTCGACGTTCATTCTGTCAAGAGCCGCTACTTTTCCCGATACCTTGTGAAGTTTTTCCATGTTTCAGATTCCCTTTTCTATTTCCCAGTCGCGCACGTCCACGAAATGTCCAGTGAGTGCCGCTGCCGCTGCCATTATCGGGCTTACCAAGTGGGTTCTTCCCCCTTTCCCCTGGCGGCCCTCGAAGTTTCTGTTAGACGTGCTGGCGCATCTTTCCCCCGGAGCGAGTATGTCGGGGTTCATTCCAAGACACATGCTGCATCCCGATTCGCGCCACTCAAATCCAGCCTCGGTAAATATCTTGTGAAGCTCCATTTCTTCTGCTTTTTTCTTTACCAACTGGGAGCCGGGAACTACCATGGCGTTTACTCCGTCGGCGATTTTTTTACCTTTTACGAGTTTCGCAACAGCCATAAGGTCCTCCATTCTGGAATTCGTGCAGGAACCTATAAATACCCTGTCCACGTGTATATCCGTTATCGGGGTATTCGCCTTAAGACCCATGTACTCAAGGGCCTGTTCCATAGATTTTCTTCTGCTTGCGTCCTCGCATTCCCCAGGGTCGGGCACTTTTGAAGTTATATCCGTTACCATTCCCGGGTTAGTTCCCCAGCTTACCTGCGGTGCTATCTTGCGGGCGTCAAGGCTGACCGATTTGTCAAAAACGGCGTCGGGATCCGTACGGAGCGTTTTCCAGTGTTCAAGGGCTTTTTCGTAATTACTGTCTTTCGGCGCGTACCGGCGATCCTTCACGTACTCGAAGGTTTTTTGGTCCGGCGCTATCATTCCGGCTCTTGCCCCTCCCTCTATTGACATGTTGCACACCGTCATCCTTTCTTCCATGGAAAGCGCTTCTATCGCTTCCCCGCAATATTCGACTACGGTTCCGGTGGCCCCTGCGGTTCCTATACGTCCGATTATGCCCAGGATTATGTCCTTTGCGGTAACCCCGTACTGGCGTTCACCCTCAACCCTTATTTCAAACACCTTCGGGCGATTCTGTCTTAAGCACTGTGTCGCCAGGACATGTTCCACTTCACTTGTTCCTATGCCGAAAGCAAGAGATCCAAACGCCCCGTGGGTGGAAGTATGGCTGTCTCCGCATACTATCGTCATCCCTGGTTTTGTAAGGCCGAGTTCGGGACCGATCACGTGCACTATGCCTTGGAAATGGTTGTTTATTCTTATTCCGAAAAGAGTTACTCCGAAATCCTTGCAGTTTTGTCTGAGAGTTTCTATTTGCTTTGCGGATATGGGATCAGAAATGGGTTCGCTTCGGTCTGTGGTCGGGACGTTATGGTCCATCGTGGCGAAAGTAAGCTCGGGCCGTCTTACTCCCCGCCCCGTGATTCTTAGCCCTTCAAACGCCTGGGGTGAAGTAACTTCGTGAACGAGGTGAAGATCTACATAGAGAAGGGACGGCTTGCCCTCTTCTTCGTGAACAAGGTGAGATTCCCAGATTTTGTCAAAAAGAGTTTTTCCCGCCATGATTAACTGCTCCAAAGCGCCGTTTTTTCATTTCCGAATCGCGCTTCTTTCCCAAGCTCCTCCTCTATGCGCAGAAGCTGGTTGTACTTCGCTATTCTGTCGCTTCTGGACGCCGACCCGGTTTTAATCTGACCGGCGTTTGTGGCAACCGCGATATCCGCTATCGTCGAGTCTTCAGTCTCTCCCGAGCGATGGGATATTATGTAACTATAACCCGCCTGTTTGGCCATCTCAATAGCCTCGAGGGTCTCGGTAAGCGTTCCTATCTGGTTTACTTTTATAAGGATGGAGTTTGCCACGCCCGAGCTTATTCCGTCTGAAAGTCTCTTGGTGTTCGTCACGAAAAGATCGTCTCCGACGAGCTGGACGGCGGAACCTATTTTCTTTGTAAGAGCTTTCCAGCCTTCCCAGTCGTTTTCATCTAGGGGGTCTTCTATGGAGACAATAGGATATTTCTTTATCCACTCCTCGTATATTCCCATTAACTGGGCCGTCGGCACGGTTTTTCTCTCCACGTGATATCTCCCCTCGTGAAAAAACTCGCTTGAGGCTACGTCAATTGCTATTGATAGCTGATCCGCGGGCTTGTATCCGGCTCTCCATATGGCCTCTATTACGCATTCGAGGGCTTCTTCGTTTGATCCCAGAGAAGGCGCGAAACCTCCTTCATCTCCGACTGCCGTTGAGAGATTCTTGGCTCCCAGTATGGATTTCAGCGCGTGAAAGGTTTCCACTCCCGCCCGAAGGGCTTCCCGGAAAGTGGAAAAACCATGGGGCACTATCATGAATTCCTGGAAATCAAGGTTGTTATCCGCGTGAGCGCCGCCGTTTATTATGTTCATAAGCGGCACGGGAAGGGTGTTGGCATCCTCGCCTCCGAGGTAGCTGAAAAGAGATGTTCCGGCGGAATCTGCGGCTGCTCTCGCCGAAGCTAGCGAAACGCCCAGAATGGAGTTCGCTCCGAGTCGGGACTTTGTTTCTGTTCCGTCAAGTTCTATCATTGTTCGGTCTATTAGAGCTTGGTCGCTTGTGTCAAGACCCTCAAGGCGCGGGGCTATTATGTCCTGGACGTTCTTTACCGCCCCGAGAACCCCTTTTCCCATGTACCTGCGCTTTTCCCCGTCCCGAAGCTCAAGCGCTTCGTGCTCTCCGGTCGATGCTCCGGAAGGAACCATCGCCCGCCCGAAGGCGCCGTCTGAGCAGTGCACCTCCACCTCTATAGTGGGATTTCCCCTTGAATCCAGTATTTCTCTTGCTCTTATTTCGCTTATCCGGGCCATTTATTGACTCCTTTAAGGTTCTAGAAAGGTATCAAATTACCACGCGGGGCAAAACAATCAAACCTTTTTTAAGATTTCCCCCACTCGAGGCGGCGGGGCAGTAAATCGGGTGAATCAGACTGGATTGTTCGGTCTGTCAGTGGTGATTTCCCCGTCCTTCAGGTTTATTATCCTTTTCGAGTGAGAGGCTATGTCTTTTTCGTGCGTTATCATTACTATCGTTTTTCCCTGTTCGTTCAGGTCCCTGAATATCTTCATTATCTCGTAACTGGTGGCCGTATCCAGGTTTCCTGTGGGTTCGTCCGCGAGTATCATCCTCGGGTCGTTTACAACCGCCCTCGCTATCGCCACCCTCTGCTGCTGTCCCCCAGAGAGCTGGTTGGGAAGGTGATCCGCCCTCTGACCGAGTCCGACGAGAGCGAGCGCGGCCGAGGCAAGCTTTTTTCTCTTCGCTCCCGCAATGGCGGAATAGACCAGCGGCAGCTCCACGTTTTCAAGTGCCGTCGTCCGCGGCAGCAGGTTAAAGCTCTGGAAGACAAAACCGATTTTCGTGCTTCTTATCTCAGCCTTCTCATCGCTTTCAAGTTCCATTATGTCGGTGCCGTCAAGCAGGTAGTTTCCCCGGCTCTGCGTGTCGAGGCAGCCGAGAATGTTCATGAGGGTGCTTTTACCTGACCCGGAAGACCCCATGATGGCGACGAATTCTCCCTGTGCGATTTCAAGGTTTATCGACCGAAGCGCGTCGACCTCGACTTTTCCGTTCGAGTAGGTTTTGCCGATGTCTTTGAGCTTGATTACGGGCGGTGTCATCAGAATCTTTTCGGCTGGGGAAGCGCAAAGCCCGGACTCTTGCTGTTTCCACCGGACATGGTGTACTCAACCACTATCTGGTCTCCTTCTGAGAGGGGACTGTTTACGATTTCTGTGTGGAAGTCGTCGCTTATCCCGGTTTCTATTCCTACGGCCGAGAGTTTTCCCTGCCTGAGGGTCCAGACGTTCTCACCCGCCTCAGTTGCGACGGCCGAAGATTTCGGGGGAATGAAGCGAAGCGCCGCGGTGGGAACTTTCAGTACGTCTTTTTTGGTAGATATGACTATTTTTACTTCGGCGGTCATCCCGGGTTTTAACTCAAGTTCCGGGTTCTCCACGAGGCACGTTACGTTGTAGGTAACGACGTCGTTTTTTATACTGGGTGAGTTCGCCACTTCCCTCACCTTCGCGCTGAAATTTTTCCCCGGGAAGGCGTCAACCCTGAAAAGGGCGTCCTGACCCTCGTTTATCTTTCCTATATCGGCTTCACTTACATTTGAAACCAGGTGAAGAGTTCGCGGGTCTTCGGCGAGTATGTACAGGGGCTCGGATTTGTTCGGGTGTATCTGTTCGCCGATTATGATGTTTTTTTCAAGCACCATGCCGTCAAGCATGGAAGTGATTCGCGTCGCGTCGAGTTTTCTCTGGGCCGTTTCCAGATCAGCCTGGGCTTTTTCCCGGGTGGCGGCTGCCAGACTGTGTTCGGAAAGCGATTTGTTGAATTCCTCCCGGGAGATGAGTTCTTTTTCGTAAAGCCTTTTGTTTGCCTCGTGCGAGTTGGTTGAGATCTCAAGGTCTGTAACGGTTTTTTTCAGTATCTGCTTAAAATACTCGACGTCTCCCGAGAGACCCTCCGGTTCCTCCAAGAGGGCTAGCATCTGGCCCTTTTTGACCTCATCGTTTACCTCCGAGCGGATTTCCTTTATCGTTCCGTTTATTTCGGAATATATCCTCGCTTCTTTTGTGGGTTTTAATGTTCCAGAAGCTCTTACCAGCGAAGTTATGTTTCCTCTCTCGATTTTCTGCGTTACGTATTTTATTTGGCCTTCTTTTTTTCCGAAAAAAAGGAAGTATCCGCCGACGATAACAACTACGGCGGCGACGGCGTAGAGAATTTTTGAGCGGGACAAGTTTTTCACGGTATATCTTTTCCGCAGAGGCTTAGAAGTCTTAACCTCACTATTTTATAGTCATATATGGAGTTTTTATAGTCCGCTACGGCCCCTTCGTAAAGTGCCTGCGCTTCGGCAAGTTCTATTTTCGAAGCGCTTCGGGCCGCGTGTCTTCCCTTTGCAAGTCGCAGGTTCTTCTCCGATATTGATTCCGACTCCGCGAGTATTCCCATCTTTTTCTCAAGGTGTTTGAGTTCGAGGTAGAGTTCTCCGACGGAAAGGACGATTCTGTTTCTGAGTAGCTCCGTCTGCGCGTCGTTTCTTACGAGCTCGGCCCTTGACTGCGCCATCTGGCCGAATCTTGAGAATCCTTCAAAGATGGGAATCTTTACGCCGATCCCGGCGATAAGCGCCGGCGTCTGAGCGCCTTCCCCTTCAAACCTGTACGCGGCCCTGCCGAATACCGACGGGAGGAATTTTCCTCTGTTCTCCGCAAGCGAGGCTCTTATTCCGTCGCGGTCTGCCGAGAGGCTCTTTATCTGGGTGTTTTCGGAAAGGGCGAAACGGACAAGATCTTCTCTGGTCTCATTTATCTTCTCATAGACTAGATTCTCCCGGATATCGAATTGTTCGAGCGAGGGATCGTTCATCAGGTGCCTGAGGTTGAGCATGGCGAGTTCATAGGAATTTTCTCTTGAGACTAGCTCGAGTTTTGCCTGCTGCAAGTCGATTTCTGCCTGACTTAGCTGCTGGGTGGACTTTTTCCCGACGGCGAAAAGCTCTTCGGTTTTCTCAAGAAGCCATTCCCTGCGCTGAGTTTTTGTAGCCGCCCCCTGAAGCCGGTTCTTCCCGGAAAGGGCTTGGTAGTAGGCGATGCGCGTGTCGCGCACAAGCATCGTTTTTGAGCCCGTAAGCGAATGTTCTGCGGATTCGAGGTAATGTTTTCTTGCCTTTACCCTTGCTCTTGTCTTTCCGAAGTCCCATATCATCTGATCGACGTAAAAGCCGGACTCCCTTCCCACAAACGGAACTACGAGTTTTCCCTTGAGCTGGGGGTAAAGGGGAGCTTTTGTCTGCCTGAGTATTGATTTCGAGATGTCTACTTCGGAACGGGAAATCCGAAGTTCAGGGTTGTTCAGCAGGGCTATCTCGACGGCCCGCTCAACCGGGATTATCTCCTGTGTCCACGCGGTCTGGGACAGCAGCAGCAGTGAAATCAGAAAGAGAAGGAGTTTTTTCGGTATACTTATCATGTGGCAGCCGCCGGTGTGCCGCTTGAGCGCGGATGAAAGAGAATATCGATAGAGACCAAACACCGCTTGGCGTATACGTCCATATTCCATACTGTCTTACCAAATGTCCGTATTGTGATTTTAACTCCTATGGGACTAATGGCAACTTCCCTGAGGATGATTACGTCCGTGCTTTGGAAAGGGAAATTGAAAGTTCCCGGCGGACTCTTGAAGGCAGAGAGGTAAGCACGGTGTTTTTCGGGGGAGGAACCCCGTCGCTTTTCAAACCCCGAAACATAGAGTTGGTAATGGAGAAACTCGCTTCGATCGCGTCCTTTTCACCCACGGCAGAAGTAACCCTTGAGGTGAACCCCAGAACCGCTGATAAGGAAAAGCTAGTTTCGCTCAAGCGCATCGGAGTAAACAGAATAAGCGTCGGCGTACAGTCTTTTTCCCAGAGAAAGCTTGATTTCTACGGAAGACACACGGCTCCGGATGACTGTACGAGAGCTCTTTGCGATGTCCAGGACGCGGGTTTTAGCAACTATAATCTGGACCTTATATACGGAAGCTCGCGGGAGACCCGGGAAGAGTTTGAGAAAGATATTCGTACCGGAGTCAGTTTCTCTCCGACCCATATATCCGCCTACTGCCTTACGATTGAGCCCGGTACGGAGTTTGCGACGCTTTTACGCAAAGGGAAACTCTCTATTCCCGATGATTCCGTCTTGGTCAGGTTTATGCAAAGCGCACGGGAGATTCTAGAGGGGGATGGGTACGGCAATTACGAAATATCGAACTTCGCGCGAAGCGGTTATGAGTGCAGGCATAACCTTATCTACTGGAACTGCCATGATTACTTGGGCGTAGGTGCCGGGGCCCATTCCCACATTCGCCGCGGTGGAGAAAAGGGGTGGGGAAGAAGGTGGTCAAACGTAAGAAATCCGGAACTCTACATTAAACGGATTGCGGGCGATGGAAGAGCCGTCTGCGCCTCTTATGATCTCTCGCGGACAACGGCACTTGAAGATACGCTTCTTATGGGGCTTAGGCTTCGTGGCGGGGTAGGAATTGAAGATATAAAAGAACGCTTAGGCTACAAACCTGACGCTTGCGGCCTCGAGTACCTTGAGTCAGACGGCTTTATTCTCACAGACGGCGGCCGCCTGAGACTCACCGCCAAGGGAAGGGTTTTTACCAATGAGTTGGTGGCGAGGGTGTGCGAGGTTTTTCACTGATCCTGCTGCGGGCTCTCCAGGTAGTATTTTTTACTCTCGACTTCCATATAGAATCCTTTTTCATCCTTGTCGGCATACTTCATGAATTCATAATAAGCGGGGCTTAGCAGGCGGGCGGTGAATTTGCCCTTCTTTACTTTTACGTAAGGTATGTTTTGCTTGGCTATGGTGAGAGTCGTCAAATCCAGTTTTTCCAGGGATTCGTCGTTTAACCTTATGGAAAAACCGCCTTCTGTCTTAATGACCATGGTAACAACAAAAGGGGTATCCTCGCACTCGACGTAGACCCTGCTAATTCCTTCTTCAACGAAGAATCTTCCGTTCTCGTCCACGTCGAGATTTTTGTTATTCTCAAGGTATGTCCACCTGTGGGTTATCCTGATCCCGTCCTGGAACCATCTGCCGCGGCTGTCTATGAATATTCTGGGATCTTTGCTCTGCTGCCTGTTTTTCATATCCCGATAGCTTTTACGACGACCCTTTTTCTTCTTCTGCCGTCAAACTCGCCGTAGAAGATCTCCTGCCAGGGGCCGAGATCGAGGTCTCCTTCCGTTACGGGAACCATCACCTGATGGTGCATGAGGAGATTTTTCAGATGAGCGTCGCCGTTATCTTCCCCCGTGCGGTGATGTTTGTAATCTTCCCTGAAGGGGGAGATGCCTTCAAGCCACTCCCAGATGTCCTCGAAAAGTCCTTGCTCAAGGTCGTTTACGAAGACAGAAGCCGTTATATGCATTGCGGATACGAGGACAAAACCCTCGGTTATGCCGCTTCGCCCCACGATCTGCCTTACCGTCGGAGTTATGTGAACAAACTCCCTTTTTTTGTCCGTGTTAAACCACAGATACTCGGTATGAGATTTCAAAATGTGCCTCCTTGCTTTTTTCCGGTAACTATACTTTGTCCGTAACGGGTTTTCCTCAGTCTGTTTATTTTTTGGGGATTTGTTGTACCCTATCTTGTCTTTTTAATTACTGAAGAATTCCTGCGCGAGCGCTACTTGCGGATTTTGCTAGGGAGATTCAAGAGATGAAAATAGCGGGAATTATAGCGACAACTAAACAGTTAGGTATAACACAATCATGATAAGGACTTACAAATGCTCCGCCAAGCTGTCCAAGTCTGGACACAGGACGTTATCCCACATATTTACGATGTGTGCTGCCCTCTACAACGCCTGTCTTGAGGAGCGCATTGATTGCTACAGGAAGACGGGCAAAGGTCGCTCATATTACGACCAGTGCAGGGCATTGACCGAGGTAAGGGCGGATGACCCTGAGTACGAGAGCATAAGCGTTCAGGTGTTCCGAGGCGTTATCGGCAGGATAGACAAGGCGTTTCAGTCGTTTTTCCGCAGGGTAAAAGCGAAGGAGAAGGCAGGGTTTCCCCGCTGGCAGAGCAAGTACCGTTGGCATACAATAGAGATAAACGACCAGTGCTGGCGAATGCTAAAGCGTGAGGGCGACAAGACAGTCCTCAAGATAAAAGGACTTCCCCGCATCGTGGTGAAGCCGTCCCGGGAATTTCCTCCGAACGGTCTTCTCAAGGCAGTACGGATTACAAGGAAGCCTTTGAGAACTGAAGTAGCGTTGTCTTATGAGCTGCCGGATGTTGAAACCGTGAAAGAGACAACCCGCCCCGTGGGGATAGACGTAGGCATATCGAAACGTCTTACTCTGAGCGACGGGGAGACTGTAGACAAGCGGGAGATAGACAGAAAGAAACTTATACGTCTGCAACGCTCCGTGTCCCGCAAGGTGAAAGGGTCGAACAACAGGCGTAAAGCCGCCTCCCTGCTCGCCAAGGAATGGCAGAGGGTAACGGACAGGGAAAGAAATTACCTTCACCGATTGACCGCTGAAATGGTGAAGATGTACAATTTCATAGCGGTAGAGAAGCTTGAGACAAAGAACATGCTTTGCAACAGGAATTTTGCAAGGAGCATTTCAGAGCAGGCTTGGGGCAAATTCATTACGCTGCTTAACGAGAAGGCCGAGAGTGCTGGCGTTAAGATGGTGCGCGTGAATCCCAAGAACACTTCGCAGGAATGTTCAAGCTGCGGAGCAATAGTGAAAAAGAACCTGTCTGTGCGGACGCATAAATGCTCATGCGGACTTGAGATAGATAGGGACGTAAACGCTGCGATAAATATCCTTCATCGAGGTATCTCGATTGCGGATGGGAATCTTAGCCGCATGGTCGGAAGGATGGAAACTAAGCAGGACAGTGGTCTTGTTCGACCAAGAACAGTAGAGGTAACTGTCTAGTTATGACTATAATTCCCAAAATAGCCGTTATAGGAACGGGTTACGTGGGGCTTGTCACGGGCGCGTGTTTTGCCGGGAGCGGAAACAGCGTTGTATGCGTTGACATAGACGAGGACAAAATCAAAAGTCTTCGGCGCGCTGAGGTTCCATTTTTCGAACCCGGTCTTGATAAAATAGTTCGCACTAACATAGATGAAGGAAGGCTTTCTTTTACCACCGACATATCTTTTGCCGTCAAGGAATCCTTTTTGATATTCATCGCGGTCGGAACTCCTCAGGCGCAAAACGGCGAAGCCGATATCTCCTCTGTTCTCGATGTTGCGCGGTCGATAGGAGAGAATCTTGACGGCTACAAGATAGTCGTAACTAAAAGCACTGTTCCCGTGGGCACTACCGAAAAAGTGCGCGACACCATAAAATCCCTCACGGATCAGGAATTCGGCGTGGCGTCAAATCCGGAGTTTCTGAAGGAAGGGGCGGCGGTCGAGGATTTTCTTAAGCCCGACAGGGTGGTCATAGGAGTTGAGGACGAATCAGTGGGTTCGGTTCTGAGGGAACTTTACTCTCCTTTCATGAGGTCTGCCGACAGGACTATAGTGGTTTCCATCCGATCTTCTGAAATGTCAAAGTACGCCTCAAACGCGATGCTTGCCACGAGGATATCTTTTATGAACGACATAGCGAACCTGTGCGAGCTTCTGGGCGCAAACGTATCCCAGGTGCGCTCGGTGATGGGTTCTGACTCAAGGATAGGCAGATACTACCTTTACCCGGGAATCGGATACGGAGGGTCATGTTTTCCAAAGGACATAAAGGCCCTTGAGAAAATGGCGCGTGATGTCGGATACGAACCCGAGGTGATAACTGCGGTTGATTGCGTGAATGCAGCTCAGAGGGAGAGATTTTTCAATAAGATAGCCGGATTCTTCGGCGATCTTCGCGGAAAGAAAATTGCCGTGTGGGGAATCTCGTTTAAGCCCAATACCGATGACATAAGAGAGGCCCCGTCTCTTTACGTGATAGGCAGACTGCTTGAGGCTGGATGTTCGGTTGCCGTCCACGACCCGGCTGCCATGGGAAACGCGAGGGCCGTTCTCAAAGACAAAGTGGATTACTTCGAATCCTACTATGATGCCTGCAGGGACGCGGACGCCCTTGTGGTTCACACCGAGTGGAGCCAGTACAGACAGCCGAATTTCGAGAGAATAAGGGAACTTATGAAGACCCCCGTAATATTTGACGGAAGAAATGTTTATGACCACACAAAACTGAAGACCTTGGGCATAATGTATTTCGGAATCGGCAGGTGACAAAAATGGACTGGGAGTGGTTTCTACTGCCATGAATATCATCGTTTCGGGTTGCGCGGGATTTATAGGTGCCAGAGTATGCGAGTTCCTCCTTGAGCGCGGGGATTGCGTTTTCGGCCTCGATAACATGTCGGATGCTTACGATGTGAGACTCAAACACCATAGGCTTGAAATTCTTTTCGAGCGGGAAGGGTTCAGTTTTTTCGGGTGTGATATATCGAATAACCCCAGGCTTCTTTCTGTGTGTGAAGAAATAAAGGGTTTTTGCAAGGGTGGCCGAATTGACTGCATAATTAACCTGGCGGCTCGGGCAGGTGTTCGCCAGAGCATTGAGAACCCCTGGATATATTACTCTACCAACGTGACGGGGACTCTTAATCTCCTTGACTTCTGTCGCTCCGAGGGGATAGGCAAATTTGTGCTCGCTTCAACTTCGAGCGTTTACGGAGGAAACGATATTCCTTTCAGCGAGGATATGAAGACCGACTACCAGCTTTCTCCCTACGCATCTTCAAAAAAATCCGCCGAGGGTCTTTGCTCGGTTTACAACTCCCTTTACGGAATAGACATCTCGGTGCTTCGCTACTTTACCGTTTACGGTCCCGCTGGAAGACCCGATATGAGCGTTTTTCGGTTCATAAAGTGGATAGACGAAGGACAGGAGATAGAAATACTCGGCGACGGGGAGCAGAAAAGAGATTTTACCTACGTTGACGATATCGCCGCGGGGACGGTTCTGGCGATAAGGAATCTCGGCTTTGAGATAATAAACCTCGGAAGCGCGACCTCGGTTTCCCTAAACGAGATCATAGGCGTAATGGAACGCAGAACCGGCAAAAGGGCCAAGATCGCTTGCAGCCCTCCGCATCCTTCCGATATCAAGGTTACCCTGGCAAACATAGACAAGGCGAAGAGGGTCTTGGACTGGGAGCCTTGCTTTGATATCGAAACGGGTATTGAAAACTCGCTCAGGTGGTATAATGCCAACAGGGTTCTTGCGCAGAGCATAGAAGTTTGATACGCTGTAGCGGCTTCGGGGGAGTAATGGTTTTTGCGTCGGTCTTGACAAATTCCGCCGGCTTTTTATAAGTTTAGAATCATTTTACGAACAGAAAACTGTTTCTATGGCTAAATCCCTTGTAATAGTTGAATCTCCATCAAAGGCGAGAACAATAAGAAAATATCTCGGCCGGGATTTCCGCGTGGAAGCTTCTTCGGGGCATCTTATAGATCTTCCGAGCAGCAAACTCGGAGTTGATATCCAAAACGATTTCAAGCCCGACTATACCGTCATAAAGGGCAAAACTAAGTATCTTGAGAATCTGAAAAAAGCGTCGCGGGACGTGGAAAAAGTTTATCTGGCCTCTGATCCGGACAGGGAAGGGGAGGCCATTGCGTGGCATATAGCCAACCGTCTTGATCTCTGGGATAAGGCCCAGAGGGTACTTATACACGAAATAACGGAAGCTGGAGTCAGGGATTCCATGAGCAGACCGCTTGAGATCAACAGGGACCGTTTTGAATCTCAGCAGGCGAGAAGAATTCTTGACAGAATCGTCGGCTACAAGGTGAGTCCAGTTCTCTGGAAGAAGGTAGGGAAGGGACTGAGCGCGGGGAGGGTGCAGAGCGTCGCCCTGAGATTCGTTGTGGAGAGAGAGAGGAAAATTGAGAATTTCAAGCCCCAGGAATACTGGACACTTGATGCGCTCCTTAAGAAAAATGCAGTCCCCGACACAGATGCCTTTACGGCTTCGCTCCATATGTTCCGGGGAAAAAAGGCCAAAGTTGAAAACGCACAGCAGTCAGAAGAGATAGTTTCCGCGCTTTCGGGGAAAGACTTTGTCGTAGGGGCGGTAGAAAAGAAAGAAAGGAGAAGAAAGCCGCTTCCCCCTTTCATAACCAGCACTCTTCAGCAGGATTCCTCGAAAAAAAACCGCTTCTCCGTAAAAAAGACGATGTCGGTTGCCCAGGCACTCTACGAGGGAATTGAGCTTGGAAGCGAAGGGCCGGTCGGACTAATTACATACATGAGAACCGATTCTGTGAGAGCGTCTGAAAACGCCGTCTTGGAAGCAAGGGGTTTCATATCCGAGAATTACGGAGGCAATTACGTGCCGAAGCGCCCGAATGTGTTTAAGGTAAAAAAATCCGCACAGGACGCCCATGAATGCATAAGACCCACCTTCCCCTCAAGACAGCCCGATGAACTAAGGAAATTCCTCACCGAGGACCAGTACAAGCTTTACACCCTTATATGGAAAAGGTTCATCGCCTCGCAGATGACCCAGGCGGTATACGACCAGACCCGGGTTGACATCACGGCGGGCGAAGCCGTTTTCAGAGCCACCGGTAATGTGATGAAGTTTCCGGGTTTTACTGCCGCCTACGAGGAGACTGCGGAAAAAGAAGAAACCAACGAAACTGGTAAGAACTCCAGAAAAGATGAGGACAAGCGGCTTCCTGAGCTTTTTGAAAAAGACGCTCTTTCTCTTCTAAAACTCGACCCCAAGCAGCATTTTACTCAGCCTCCTCCAAGATATTCTGAAAGCTCGCTTGTGAAGGAGCTTGAGGAAAAAGGCATCGGAAGACCTTCTACCTACGCGTCCATCCTTTCAACTATACAGGACAGGGGATACGCCGAGCGGCAAAAGGGAAGGTTTATTCCGACCCCTCTGGGTTTCTCCGTAAACGATTTTCTGGTGGAGGGGTTCCCGGGGATAATGAGCGAGGAGTTTACAGCCCGTATGGAGAGCGATCTTGACAGAGTGGAGGAAGGTGAAGTCCACTGGGTTGAACTGTTACGGGGCTTCTACGAAGGGTTCTCAAAGAGCGTGACCAGAGCCGAGGAGGAAATCGAGGGGCGCAGGGTGGAGATTCCAACCGATATCGAATGCGACAAGTGCGGTGCTCCCATGGTGATAAAGGAAGGGCGCTACGGGCAGTTTCTTTCCTGCTCTGGGTATCCGGAGTGTAAGAACGCAAAGGATTTCAAAAGAGCAGAGGACGGGGAAATCATCGTAGGGAAGAAAACCGATCCCGAGATCTGCGATGATATCGAATGCGACAAGTGCGGTGCTCCCATGGTGATAAAGGAAGGGCGCTACGGGCAGTTTCTTTCCTGCTCAAGGTATCCCGATTGCAAAAACCCCAAGGAATTCACGAGGGAAGACGGCAGGATTGTCATAAAGAAGAAAGAAGCTCCCCAGATACGCGAAGATGTTAAATGCGAGAAGTGCGGCAAGCCCATGGTAGTTCGCCGCAGCCGACGCGGGCCGTTTCTCGGCTGCAGCGGCTATCCCAAGTGCAGAAGCACCCTTAATCTCGATAAAGACGGCAATATAGTTAGAAAAGCCGCTAAAGCGGAAAAACACTGATTCATAATGCAGGGCGAGCTGGAAAAATCTCTGAGTCGTCTTGAAAAACCCCTTGATTTTGCCTCAAAGAATAATTTCTCGAATCTTGACAGAATGGTTGACCTGGAAGGAAACGTAAGGAATTTATGCACAAAAGTCCTTACCTCCGCTCCTCCGGCAGAGATAAAAACTCTCATAACAGCCCTTCGGGATTCTTTTTCCGATTTTGAGGGATTGGGGCGGCCAGAGAAAAGAAAAAAAGTATCTTCTGCACTCTTGGTCGTGCGCAAGACAATAGGCCTTGCCAGAAAAAGCGAGCGCGGAAGTCTCCCTAAAAAAACATCTGCTTCTGGAAGAAAGCCTCTCTCGGGTGGGAACCCCTTTTCTCTAAGCGTCACGCGTCTTGGGGGGATCGGATCAAGGGTTGGGGGATTTCTCGCAAAAAAATCCATACGTACCGTTTCTGATCTTCTTTTTTATTCTCCGAGAAAATACGACGACCGAAGAAAGATAGCTGACATATCGGAAGTCGTTCCCGGGGATTCCTGCACTGTTCGTGGCAGGGTTGTTTCCGTGAGCGACATAAGAAACAGAAAGAGAAACTTTTTCCAGGTAGTACTCTACGACGGAACGCAGAGGCTGAGACTCACCTGGTTTAACTACAGGGCTTCCTATCTGAGGGGAATTTTCAAGAAGGAAAGAAATTTCATAGTTCACGGCAAAGTATCGCTCGGCCCGGGAGGCAGAACTCTTCAGATAATTCATCCGCTTCCCCAGGACATCGAGATAATAGAAGATGAAGAAGATACAGGGAACCCTCTTCAGTTTGGAAGAATCGTTCCCGTCTACCCGCTTACAGAAGGTCTTACGCAGAAAAAGCTGAGGGATGCGGTAAGAAACGCTCTTGACGGCTACGCGCAGGACTTCAAGGGGCTTATCCCGAAAGACATTCAGGAAAAACACGACCTGATGAACTTGCCTGAGGCACTTGAGCAGGTGCATTTCCCTCCGGGCGACGTCCTCCCGGTTGATTTTGACGACCCCGGGTCGGTCGCGGCCTCGCAGGCTCACAGGACCGTTATATTTTTCGAGTTTTTCGTCCTTCAGCTCGGCCTTTTTTCCAAAAAACGAAAAGTGGACGAGAGTCACGGCATATCTTTTAACTCCAGCAGCTCTCTTTCAGAAAAACTTCTCCGCTCACTTCCTTTCGATCTTACGCGTGCCCAGAAAAAGACTATTTCGGAGATAGCGGACGATATGGTCTCTCCGCACCCGATGAACAGGCTTCTTCAGGGTGATGTGGGAAGCGGAAAAACTCTTGTCGCCCTTGTCTCCATGCTCCGGGCGGTTGAGTCCGGTTATCAGGCCGCACTTATGGTTCCGACGGAAATACTGGCCGAGCAGCATTTTCGAAATATGAGACAAATGACCGAGAACATAGGAGTAAGCGTAGTTCTTCTTAAAAGTGCGCTTTCAAGAACGGATAAATCTCACGTTCATGAAGAGATAAAAACCGGACAAGCCGATATCGTGGTGGGAACCCACGCCCTGATCTCAGAAGCGGTGGATTTTAAGGCCCTCGGGTTCGTGGTAATAGACGAGCAGCACAGGTTCGGAGTTATTCAGAGGGCTAAGCTTGTACGGAAAGCGACGGTGCCTGACGTGCTGGTTATGACGGCTACTCCAATTCCGAGAACCCTCGCTATTACCGTGTACGGAGATCTTGAAATCTCCGTGATCGATGAGCTTCCTCCTTCGAGAAAAAAGGTAGAGACGTTTGTTCTTAGGGATGCGCAGAAAAACCGAACATGGTTTTACGATCAGACAAGAAAAAGACTTAAAGAAGGTCGCCAGGCGTATTTCGTCTATCCCTTTATAGAGGAATCCGAGAATCAGGATTTCAAGCGCGTGAGGCACGTAACCAGAATGGTTGAGGAACTGCGCGAAGAGTTCTCCGAGTTTCGCGTTTCTCTTCTCCACGGCAGGATGAAAAGCGATGAGCGAGAAGGTGTGATGGACGATTTTCTCGCGAAGCGAAGCGATATTCTCGTGTCCACAACGGTGATAGAGGTCGGAGTTGATGTTCCCAACGCTACTGCCATCGTTATAGAAAACGCGGAACGATTCGGACTCTCACAGCTTCACCAGATGAGGGGAAGAGTGGGGAGGGGAAGGCATGAATCAACCTGCTACATAGTGTATTCGTTTGTGTCGGGAGAGGAGTCCGAGGAGAGGCTTAGAATAATGGGTGAAACCTCAGACGGTTTCAGAATCTCTGAGTTTGATCTTGCCAACAGGGGTCCCGGGGAATTTATGGGCACAAAACAGTCTGGGGTTCCCGGTTTCAGTTTTGCCAACCTTATAAGAGATTCCGCGCTGCTGAACGAGTCAAGAGATTGCGCCCGCGGATTAAAGGGCAAGGTAGATAATTGCGCAGAATACGAAAAACTCTTCGCGCACGTAACGGAAAAATGGGGTGAAATGCTCGAACTGGATACGAGCTCATAAGATGCCGAGCGGGTATCGCTTCTTGCCTTATTTTTTCTTGGCGCAAAGCCTGGGGCTTAACCTTCGATAAGGAGAGTTTCAGGATCTTCGATAAGTTCCTTTACTCTTACGAGAAACTGCACTGCTTCCTTTCCATCGACTATCCTGTGGTCGTAGCTAAGAGCTGTGTACATCATCGGCCTTATGACTATGTCTCCGTTAACCGCCACGGGCCTCTCCTCTATTTTGTGAAGTCCTAATATGGCGACCTGCGGCAGATTCAGTATAGGAGTGCTCATAAGGGAACCGTACACTCCGCCGTTTGTTATGGTGAAAGTCCCGCCGAAGATTTCATCAAGCGAGAGGGTGTTCGCGTTTGCCTTTGCGGCGAGTTCTTTAACCTCTTTTTCTATCTGCGCGAAGGTCTTTCTGTCGGCTTCTCTTAGTACGGGAACGACAAGTCCTCCCTCAGCCCCTACAGCTATTCCGATATCGTAGTAGTCCTTGTAGATTATTTCATCGCCTTGGATCTCCGCGTTTATCTCAGGAAACAGCTTGAGTGCTCCGATAGCGGCCTTTATGAAAAAGGAAGAAAAACCGAGGCCCACTCCGTATTTTTCCCGGAAAGTGTCTTTTTTTCTCGACCGAATCTCCATTACGTTTGACATGTCGATTTCGTTAAAAGTGGAGAGTATGGCGGCTGTCTGTTGAGCTTCCACAAGACGTCTTGCGATAGTCCTGCGACGTCTCGACATTTTTATCCTTCTTTCCTTGTTCGCGGTAAGTTGGGATAGGGACGGGAAAAGCTCGGGTGACACCGGAGTTTCGAGAATTTGTTCCTCCGAGGGACCCCCTTGTGGGATTTCTTCTCTGGTTCTCTCGGATTCAAGGTGTTTTTCCACGTCATCTTTCGTGATCCTGTTCCCCGCGGGTACGACCTGGGAAAGGTCAACTTCGTTTTGTTCAGCGATATTTCTCGCCACGGGAGTCACGCGGACCTGGGGTTCTTCTTCCTGCTGCTTTTCCCGCGGAGTTTCTTCGCTTTTCGGTTCTGGTACGGCCTCAGTTCTCTTAGCGGCTTTTTCTGTATCGTCTTTGCGTTCTGATACCTCGATGGTTCCCAGTATGTCTCCTACCTCGACGTCCTCATCGGCTTTCTTTGCTATTGAAGCCAAGATCCCTGTTGTTTCGGCAGCGACTTCAAAATTCGCCTTCTCAGTTTCAAGCTCAACTACGGTTTCCCCGAGTCTTACGTTATCTCCCTGCTGCTTGGTCCACTTTATTATTGTCGCTTCTATTACTGAATCTCCCAGATGTGGAACGACGATATTCTTGGCCATTTTTTCCTCGCTTTTGTGTTTGTTTTAGATATCCCTGTGCCAGGTTATGCCGCTTTCTTCATTTCCTTCCACTACATTGTCTATGCTGAAAGCCTGTCTTATAAGCAGGCTCTGATTGTATTTGTGCATGGAGGAAAGTCCTTCGGAGGGGCTTGAGTAGCGTTTTCTCCCTATATAGCTTAGGGGGAGGCGCTTTTTGATAATCTTTCTTCTGAAAAAAGGCAGCATGTATTTCCAGGCCCCCGCATTCTGGGGTTCTTCCTGCACCCAGACTACCTCTTCAAGTTTAACATACCTTTCCAGAATGGCGCTTACCTCTTCTTTGGGTCTCGGGTAAAGCTGCTCGATTCTTGCTATCGCCACGTCAGGCGATTTGGCCCCGAGTCCGCTTGAGATCAGGTCAACGTATATCTTGCCGCTGCAGAATATGAGTCTTCTGACTTTTTTCGCCTGTCTCGTACCCATGGGGTCGTCGATTACCGGGAACCATTTTCCTTCGGAGAGATCTTTAAGAGACGAGTTCATCATCGGGTTTCGCAGAAGTCCCTTGGGCGTCATGATGATCAGAGGAAGGGGGTCTTTTTCAAGCAGTAGGGCTTGGCGGCGAAGCACATGGAAAAACTGCGCGGATGTAGTGCAGTTCACTATCCTTATATTGTATTCCGCAGCTGACATAAGAAACCTTTCAAGCCTTGCGCTTGAGTGGTCCGGTCCCTGTCCCTCATGGGCGTGGGGAAGCAGGAGAACCAGGGATGGGGTCTGACCCCATTTGGCCCTTGCCGATACGAGATATTCATCCACTATCGTCTGCGCTCCGTTTATGAAGTCTCCGTACTGAGCTTCCCATATTACAAGGCAGTTCTTTTTCTCGATGCAGTATCCGTACTCAAAACCCAGACAGGCGTTTTCGCTGAGCGGGCTGTTTTTTATCTCAACCGCGGCTTTTGCCTGGGGGATTTTCTGCAGGGGAGCATGAATTGCGCCGTTTTCCGAATCATGAAGTACCGCGTGGCGGTGGCTGAAAGTTCCCCTCTCGCAGTCCTGCCCGGTTATCCTGATTGGAATGCCCTGCGCGACTATGGATGCGTAGGCAAGTTCTTCCGCCATGGCCCAGTCGATTGTCTTTTCCCTCGGGTCATCAAGAATATTTCTTCTTCTGTTACGTATCCTGGCGATCTTCGAATTTACAGTGAATCCTTCTGGAACCGAAAGGAGGGAGTCATTGAGTTCGCGCAGGGTTTCGTCCGGAACCTTTGTAACCGTTCTTTTCGCTATCCCTCGTTCCGGGGAGGGTGCCGTTGATTCCTCGGGGGAATCGTCAGGAGAGATTGATTCGAATTCCTTTGAAATCTTCTCCATGTGTTTTTCCTGCAGTTCCTCTACCTGTTTTTCCGTGACGACGCCCTTCTCTACCAGTTTTTTCGCCCAAATGCTCATCACCCTTGGATGCTCATCTATTTTTTTGTATATCATGGGCTGGGTGAATCCCGGTTCGTCAGCCTCGTTGTGCCCGTACCTTCTGTAACCGACAAGGTCTATCAGGAAATGTTTTTCGAATTTGCATGTGTAGCCGAAGGCTAGGCGTATTGACTCTATGCAGGCAACCGGGTCATCCGCGTTTACGTGGACAATCGGTATTTCGAATCCCTTCGCGAGGTCGCTTGCGTAAAGGGTGCTCCTGCTGTCGCTTGGAAGCGTAGTATAGCCGAGCTGGTTGTTGGTGATTATGTGTATAGTTCCACCGGCGCGATAGCCCGGAAGGGCGGAGAGATTAAGCGTTTCCGCGTTTATTCCCTGTCCCATGAACGCTGAATCTCCATGTATCTGCACGGGAATTACCGCGGAAGGGTCAAATTGCGGGGAACCCGGAGCGTCGTCGCTTGTTCCACATGCCCTTGACATCCCCTGCACTACCGGATTTACCGATTCCAGATGACTGGGGTTGGGTACCAGCGTTATCCTCATGCTGCGGTCAAGCATTTCTCCCTTAGGAATATCGCGTCTTACGGCCTCGTGGTACTTTACGTCTCCCGTCCATCCCATGTCATCGGCAAAATCCCTTACCAGAACCGGGTCCTTGAACTTAAGCAGTGTGTATTTGTAGGTTTTTTCCATTACGTGGTGCATGACGTTCAGCCTTCCGCGATGGGCCATTCCGAGAATTATCTGGTGTATGTCGGCTTTAATCGCGAGGCCTATAAGTTCATTTAGCATCGGCACCAGCATGTCGACGCCTTCTATTGAAAACCTGAATTTCCCGGGGAAAATCCTGTGGAGAAAGTTTTCGAATATTTCTACTTTGGTCAGGTTATCCAGAAGCTCTATTTCGTTCACGGGGTTTATGGGAGGGCGGTAGATGCCCGATTCTATGGCACCCCTCATCCACCTTCTCTCTTCGGCTTCGTAGATATGATCGTAATTATATCCCGTCGTGGACGAGTAGAGCTTTCTCAGTTTTTTTATTCCGTCAAGCGCGTCAAGGGAGTTCTCGGAGAGAGGCCATCCTATGAGCGTTGAGGGAAAGTCTCTTAGTTCTTCCTCGTCAAGCCCGAACGTTTCGGCGTGCAGAGTGAGTTCTCCGTGGAGGGGACCTCCAAGAGGGTCTATCTTGCTTTCCAGATGGCCGTGTCTTCTGATTGCCTGGGCCATGTTCGCGATGGCGACGGCCTTGCTCACGTCCTTTACGGATGACTGCTTAAACCCGTTTTTCTCGATCTCAGGCTCTATTTCAACCCTGAGGGACGAGTATTTGTTATCGGGTTTCCACCCCTCAAAAATGGTTTTCGTGGCGAGGTCGACTGAAGAGGAGTCTCTTACGTAACGTTCGTAGAGATCCATTACGTAACCGGAATTGAGTCCGTGAAAATTTTTCCAGATGTCCATGCACCTTCCGCCTGCTCTGAAACGTAAACGGATAGAATCATAGCATAAAAAAATATAAAGCAAACAGGGATTTTTGGTGCTTCGTCAAAATGACGCGAGAACGATTCTAAATGACGTACGAAGCGGGTTCATGCTCCTGGCAGATTTGTTCGGTTTCGTATTCAAGAAGCTTTTCCAAGGTTAAACCGCATCTCAATGATCCGTCGCCCTCGTCAATAAAAAAATCACAGGTCCTGCATACTCCGAACGTGCGGTTTTTGTTTGAAACCTGAATGGACCTGAGAATGCTTCTCAAGACACCTTCGGCGACTTTTATGTTTTCCCCGTCAAGAATTTTTCGTGAACTCTCAGACGACAGATCTTCAAGCAGGCCGAAAGCTTTTTCCGTAAGGTGAAGATTCACTACCCTTTTATCGCTTCCCGCCTTTTTCTTGAGTACGTAGCCCTTTTCCTCAAGCACGTTTACGCTCTGGGAAGTGGTACCCTTGGTATTACCGAGATATTTGGTCAAAGCGGCCGCATTATTGCTGTATTTATTGCATATCGACAGATAATTAAGAATGTCCAGATGAATTGGCAGGAGCCCAAGGGGCTTGAGGAGTTTTCTTTGTTCTGAACGAAGCAGGTTGCCGATTCTTTCTATCAGGTTCAGCAGATTCGCAAGGCTCATGAAAATTATAGTATCGCATCGATACTTGCTTGATAAGCAGTAGTTTCTCATGATAGTATTGAGTCGAAACTAAATAGGGAGGTTTTTAAAACTATGAAAACCAAAGCGATTTTTTATCATGCCGGGTGCCCGGTCTGCATGGATGCCGAACAAGGTCTTGCGAATTCTCTTGACAAAGAAAAGTATGCGCTCGAAATCGTGCATCTCGGAGAAGACAAAAGCAGGATTTCGGAGGCGGAATCAAGCGGCGTCAAGTCTGTCCCCGCGCTGGTCATAGGCGACAGCGCGTTTCATATAAATTTTGGCGCCAGCATAAGCGACCTTGCGTAAGCGTGTTTCGGACACAAAGCGCCTGGACGACAAAGGATTCGGGTAATAATTGGTGAATCGCACGGCGGGCATTACGGAATTTTAAGGCTTTACGGGCAAGTCGTAAGAAGGTCAGTCTTCTGATTTTTTGGCAATAGTGCTTATTCCTGCCTCAAGAAGCTGCTCCGGGGAAACCTCAGACGGGGCTTCTGTAAGGGGACAGGAGCCCTTCTGCGTTTTGGGAAAAGCTATTACGTCTCTTATCGATTCTTCGTCGCGCAGAAGCATTAAAATCCTGTCAAGACCGAGCGCTATGCCTCCGTGGGGAGGAGCTCCGAATTCAAGGGCCTCGAGGAGAAAACCGAATTTCTCCTGTGCTTCATCCTCTCCGATTCCTATTGCGTCAAACACTTTTTGCTGTATGTCTTTTCTGTGAATTCTTATGCTTCCCCCTCCTATCTCAACTCCGTTTAAGACTATGTCGTAGGATTTTGAAGCGGCGCTCCCCGGGGAACTCTCGATTTTTTCGACATCCTCGTCCTTGGGGGCGGTAAAAGGGTGGTGAACGGCGACGTGTCTTTTTTCCTTGGGGCTGTACTTGAAAAGCGGAAAATCGACTACCCAGAGGAATTCAAGTTTTTCTTCGTCAACAAGCGAAAGAGTTTTACCGAGGCTTAGCCTTACGTTTGACATCACCTGGTTTACCATCTCAACGGAGTCCGCGCCGAAAAACACTATGTCTCCTTCCTGCATCGAAAGAGCGGAGGCTAAAAGCCCGCGTTCCTCTTTGCTTAGAAACTTCACTATGGGAGAGTTCCATCCATCCTCGCCGACCCTTATCCATGCAAGCCCTTTTGCCCCGAGAGAGACTGCGTATTCGGTAAGATCGTCTATTTCCTTTCTGGTGAGTTTCCCGGCTCCTCCCTTAAGGTTAAGCGCTTTTATCGCCCCTCCTTTTTCCAAGGCTCCGCGAAACACCTTGAACTGCGAGTTCTCGAATATGGAGGAGATGTCTTTTAGTTCAAGAGCGAATCTTGTATCAGGGCAGTCGGTTCCGTACCTCTCTATGGCTTCTTCATAAGGCATTCTCAAAAAAGGAGTGGGGACATCAATTCCTTTCGTCTCCTGAAGGACCGTTTTTATCATGCCTTCAACAATGGAGATCACGTCATCTTCTGAGACAAAGGACATTTCCATGTCTATCTGGGTGAACTCGGGCTGGCGGTCCGCTCTGAGATCCTCGTCCCTGAAGCATTTCACTATCTGGTAGTATCTGTCAAAGCCCGAGATCATTAGAGTCTGTTTCAGTATCTGGGGCGACTGGGGGAGCGCGTAGAACTGCCCTTCGTTAAGCCGACTCGGAACAAGAAAGTCCCTTGCACCTTCCGGAGTTGATTTCGTGAAACAAGGGGTTTCGATCTCAAGAAACCCGTTTTCGTTAAGGTAGTTTCGCACTGATGCTGCGACTTTGTGGCGGAAGATTATGTTATCCCGCATTGGCGGTCTTCGCAGGTCGAGATAACGGTATTTCAGCCTCAGAAGCTCATCGGCGTTCACTTCGTTTTCTATAAGAAACGGTATTACTTTTGAAGTGTTAAGAACCTTTACCTGCTCTGCTATGACCTCGATCTCGCCGGTTTTAAGGTTCGGGTTTATGGTTTCCTCCGTTCTCGGCGTTACCTTACCCTTTATGGCGATTACCCATTCGTCCCGCAGTTGCTCCGCGGTCTGATGGATTTTTGGGTCACGTTCCGGGTTAAAAACGATCTGGCAGAGCCCTTCCTTGTCGCGCAGGTCAACGAAAATCACCCCGCCATGGTCTCTTCGGGACTGTACCCAGCCCATGAGCGTAACGGAGCTGTCAACGTGCTTTTTCCCAAGCTCTCCGCAGAAATTCGATCTTTTCCACTCTCCCATAAGTTCAAGCATGAAAACGTGGTTCTCCCGGCAGTCAAGAATTGGCTAATCATACTAGATTGATTTGCATTGGCAAGGTTCTCACACCATTTCAAGAAAAGGTTAAGGCGTGATTCTTTGTTTTGTATTTCTGAGAAAGAAAGCCTGGGTGGAGCGTGTCCTTCATACTCTTTTTTTCCATTTGTTTTTTCCTCTTTTTTTACATACGATTTTAGTTCGGAAGGCGGAAATTTTTCCACCAACACTAAAATCAAAGGAGTTTTGATAAATGAGAAAAGAGCTTGTCTGTAAAGAAAATCTGTTTTTTGCTATAGCTATCTGCTTTGTTTTTCTTGTAAACGGTTGCGCGGCGACCAGGACCCTTATCGAGAAAAGGAAGCTCACCGTTGAGACCAAGATGTCGGAGACGGTTTTTCTTGAGCCGGTGTCGCCCGAAGAAAGAGTAGTTTACGTCGACGTAAAAAATACGACTGACAAGGAACTGCCCGGGATTGAGTACGGAATCAAGGGCAGGATAGTTTCTAACGGTTTTAGGGTTACGGAAGACCCTGCCGAAGCGACTTTCATTCTTCAGGCTAACATTCTCAAGGTCGGAAAAACCAATCTTGAGGAAGCGAACGCCATGTTTGGAGGGGGGTATGAAGGGGTGGTTGAAGGCGCTGTTGTCGGAGCTGTGATAGGAGGCGCCATAGGCGGAGATGTTGATGAGATAAACAAGGGCACTGTGATTGGGGGAATCGCCGGTGGGGTAGCAGGATTTATTTTTGACGCGCTCGTGACGGATGATCTTTTCACGATGGTGACCGATATTCAGATCAGGGAGCGTGCCCGGGAAGGAGAACTCGTTTATCAGAGCGAAGATACCGATGCGTCTCAAGGTACTGCGACGCGGACCAAGCAGACTTCGCATGCTGATGATGTTAAATGGAAAATATACAGGACCAGAGTTATAAGCGTTGCCAACAAGGCGAATCTGGATTTTGAGGATGCGAAACCGCATCTTCAGGAGGGTCTTGTTAGGTCTATAGGCGGGATTTTCTGAGGGTTGTGAATAGCTGGGGCCTTTCAGTCAGTTAGAATAACACGTTCGCTGAGGTTTACCCGCGCGGGCTAAAGATCCGTTCCCATGTCCAAAACAACTTCAAAAGAGGGTTTCAGATCCGGATTCATTTCCGTGATAGGACGACCCAACGTCGGCAAGTCCACTCTTGTAAATTCCATCGTGGGAGAAAAAGTCTCGGCCGTTTCGGATAAGCCAAGCACTACCAGAAACAGAATCTTGGGCGTAAAGACTTTCGATGATTCCCAACTGGTTTTTCTTGATACCCCGGGTGTGTACAGGGAAAAAAGCAGGCTTGGAAAATCCATGGCCCGAGCGGTAAGCAGTGCTCTGTCGGATGCCGACCTAGTGGCGTTTGTTACGGACGTGGAAAAACCTTTCGGAGCAGCAGACGAATCCATACTGAAGATGCTCAGGAAACCTTCTGTGTTTGTCGTAAACAAAATCGACAAGGTAAAAAAATCAAAGCTCCTATCAGTACTTTCAGCTGCCGAGAGATTCTCTGAGAAGTTCCTCGAAATAATTCCCGTCTCGGCGCTTAACAACGACGGGGTAGGGCAGCTCGCGGAACTTCTGAAAAAACACCTGCCCGAGGGACCGAAATATTTCCCCGATGATGTTTTCACAGATCAGCCCGAGATCTTTTACATTAGTGAACTCATAAGGGAGAAGGTATTCAACCTCACGCGGAAAGAAATCCCCTATAGGGTTGCCGTGGTGGTTTCAGGGTTCAGCGAGGATAAGGAGCGAAACCTGATAAGGATAAACGCGGAAATTTACGTTGAGAGAAAAAGCCACAAGGGAATTCTAATAGGGAAGGGCGGGGGGATGCTCAAGCAGATTGGTTCTGAGGCCAGGGTTGAAATTGAAAGAATCCTGGGAGTAAAGTTGTTTCTGGAACTTTGGGTGAAGGTGAAGGAGAACTGGACCCAGAGCGATTTCCTGATAAAGGAATTCGGTTACGGAGACTGAATTATAAAAGCTTCTATTTCCCCTTGAAAACGGGCTTTCTTTTCTCGAGAAAGGCTTTTTTCCCTTCTCTCGCATCGCTGCTTTCCCTTACTTTGGCAAGAAGAGATTTTATAAGTTCTTCATTCTCTCTTGAAAGCGGATTCTCCTCTTCCCAGATATTTATCATTTTTTTCATCGATATCATGGAAAGCGGCGCGTTTTCGCTTATTCCCTCGGCAAGCGCGTAGGTGAATTCTTCAAGCTCGTCTCTTCTTACAACATAGTTGACAAGCCCTTTTTCCAAGGCTCTTTCGGCGTTAACGGAGTTTCCCGCTAAAAAAAGTTCTCTTGTAAGTCCGGGACCCACCAAGTTCAGAAATTGCTTTATTCCGCCGTAATGATAAGTGACTCCAAGTTTTGCAGGCGGGATTGCGAGCTTTGCGTCGGCAACGCACACTCTTATATCGCAGTTCACCGCGAGTTCAAGCCCCGCCCCGAAAGCGTGACCGTTTATCATTGCTATTACGGGAAGGGGGTAAGACTTTACTGCTTCCATGGCTTCGGTGAGAGGATGGTCGTTTTCTATGGCAATCTCTTCGTCGGATATTGAGTCTATATCGTATCCTGAGCAGAAGGCCCTATCACCGTTTCCTCTTATTACAACACATCTGATTTCGGAGATTTTCCCCAGTTTTAGAAATTTCTCTGTTAACAGTTTGAGAGTCTTTGGGGTAAGAGAATTCCTTTTCTCGGGGCGATTAAGCGTAAGGGTGCATACGGAATTTTCAATTCTTGTGAGGATCTCTTTATTTTCGGTCATGGAGAAATTATATATTACAAGGACTTGGTGTCTAAGCGGAGGTGAGGTTTTTAAAAGGTTCTGTCTTCTCGACCATTTAGCGTGCTCGCAGAAAAGTAATCAGGGTATAATTGCCAAAGGGGAGAGTCATGAAAGAAAAGCAGCCATCGTGTGAACGGATCTATAGGGTGCTGTTTCTTTGCACAGGCAACTCGGCACGTTCGGTCATCGCCGAATCTCTTTTGAACCACAATGGCGACGGAAGATTTGTCGGCTACAGCGCGGGGAGTCATCCGCGGGGAGAAATTCACCCCCGCGCTCTAGAGCTTCTGCTCAGCCGGGGGCACGACACGGAGAATCTGCGTTCCAAGTCCTGGGACGAGTTTGAGGCGGCGGGCGCCCCACTAATGGATTTTGTTATTACGGTGTGCGACAACGCAGCGGGTGAACCCTGTCCCGTGTGGCCGGGGGGCCCCGTAACGGCTCACTGGGGCCTTGCGGACCCCGCGGGCGTTGGGGGAACCGAAACCGAACGGCGCGAAGCTTTTGAAAAAACCTACGAATTGCTCAAAGAGCGTGTCGCCGCGTTTCTGCCCCTTCCGTTCGACTCGCTTGACAGCGTGGAACTTCGTGCGAGACTTGAAAAGATCGGGCGCCGTGGGTCTGGAACGGACGGAGGATAGTGACTGACGCTTGAAGCGTTTCTGGCCGACCACGGGATGTGATCTGAATTGTTCTGATTCTCAGGCGGAAACACTTTTTTAACATGACGAAACGAAAAACCCTGTATCTGGCTAATCCCTACGGCTTTTCCGTACAGCAGCGAGAAGGTCCCTTGGCGGCTCTTGTTGAGGTTCTGGAATCAATGGGAGCCGAGGTATGGGAGCCGTTTTCCCGGAATAATCAGGTTGATAAGGCCGCCGCCGGTTGGGCCTACAGGGTTGGACAGTCGGACCTTCGGGACGTACGCGAGGCCGATGGATTGTTCGTAGTTGTCAATGGATGTCCGCCGGACGAAGGAGTTATGGTGGAGCTAGGAATGGCGATTGCTTGGGACAAACCCGTATTTCTGTTCCGGGATGACTTTCGCAGATGCACCGACAGCGAGGTCTATCCGCTCAACCTGATGCTGTTTGCCGGCATGCCTGAAAAGGGCTGGGAGGCTTACTTGTATGGTTCCGTGGAAGAGATAACCGACCCGGACAAGGCGCTGGCAAGATGGCTTAAGGATGCGGACTGATTCGATTTCTTTTTTTAAGGCCGAGTCATGAAAAGTTTACCGATCGGCTATTTTTAGAACCTTGGCTCCTTTTCCTCCACCCCTTCTGATCTCCAAAAGCGCCTTATTGGCCTCTTCAAGTCCGTACTCGGTGACTTCGGCTTCTATCCCCAGAGTGGATGCGATCGAAAGGAAGCCAGCTACGTTTTCCCTTGTCACGTTCGCTACGCTTTTTATCTCTTTTTCGAGCCAAAGGTGCGATTGATAGTTAAGATCCAGTAGAGAGTTAATATCGGAACTCTCCTTGCTTATGGCGTTTACGACCAGCTTTCCCCCGGGAACAAGATTCTCAAGCGAGTGCAGAACCGGCTTCCATACGGGCGTAGTGTCAATAATAGCGGAGAGTTGCTTGGGGGAGCGCTCTTCAATTCCACCCGACCAGGATGCTCCAAGATCCACGGCGAATTGCCTTTCCCTTTTTCCTCTTGCGAAGACAAACACCTCGCTTAGGGGGTATGAGTGGCGAAGGAGTTTTATCACAAGGTGCGCTGAAGCCCCGAACCCCATGAGCCCTACAGCGTCTCCGTCAGTTATTCCGGAAAGCCTCACGCACCGGTAGCCTATGGCTCCGGCGCATAGAAGAGGGGCTGTTTTCACCGGATCCATTTCTTCAGGTATAGGGTGAATGAATCCTGCATCGGCGATCATAAATTCGGCGAAACCTCCGTCTCTGTCCCTGCCGGTTGCAATGAAGTCACGGCAGAGATTTTCCCTTCCGTTCCTGCAGTAAGCGCACTTTCCGCAGGCTCCTCCTATCCACGCGACTCCCACCATGTCGCCTACGTTGAAATCTCTTACCCACAAGCCGGGTTCTTTAACCACCCCCACCACTTGGTGTCCCGGAACGATTGGAAAAGACGGAGGCACCACTCTTCCTTCAACCTCGTCCATGTCGGTGTGACAGACCCCGCAGGCCAAAACGCGTATAAGTACTTCTCCTTCAGCGGGTTTTGGAGTGGGGAATTCCAGCAACTCAAGAGGAGTATCGTTTTCAGACAGGTCGTACGTACCTCTTAGAACCATTGCCTTCATTAGGATATCAAGTATAACATGCAGACCGCAGAGTATGATCAGATTTTGGACGAGATGGTTTCAACGTTGCACCTCGTCATGAGAAGCGCTCTGTGTGATTACTTAACCCAGAAAACGGTTTTCATTATGCCATTCAAGGATTGATTGCTCGGGAATGAACAAGGATTTTTCTGGAACGTGGACTTTGTTGCCGTGAAGTTCGTAATAGTCACGCCCATTTTCAAATTCTTCCCTGATCTTCTTGCTAACCTCAAACCTAAGATCTGTGGTTACCGTCACGTAGCCTGAATCAAACAAGCTGTGAATATCACGTCGCAGAAGAAGACCGTTTGATACCTTATGTTCTCCTCCCTCGCTGTAAGGGCGAATATGAGCCGCATCGAGAGCTGGAAGAGTTCTCTCTTGCGTGACAGCACAGCGACGCCCATAGGCGTCAATTACGACATGTCGAAATGCTTCCTGACCTAGGCGGGGTTGAATCAGATGTGGTCTGCCGAATCGCTCCGCCGGGTTTTTTTCATCGGGATGGAGAACACCCAATTGTTTGCTTACTGCTTTCCAGAGTTTCAGACCTTCAGACTGCTCGGTGGAATATCTTTTATACCTTACGATATTAGGAGTCCAGCTTTCTGGAATAGGAATCCATTCATCCTCGGGCAGGAAAAACGGCTGGGTTAGTATCCGGCAACCTATCTGAAAATCATTTTGTTTCACCGGATCCACCTTGTGATATCTAGCGATTGCTAAACGCAACTTATCGAGAGATGCGGTGCCGTTGGCTTCACCAAACACATCCCAGGCCACACTGCACGGCATAAAAATCTCTCGGGTGAAAACGCCTCCACCGGCTATGGAGTTGTATGGAGAATGGAGTTTGAAGAGAATTAGTTCACCAGGTTCCAATGCCCTGAAACGCGTCTTGGCCGATGGTTTCCAGAAATTAACTTCGGTTAGGTAGGGTCTCTGCCGCAGATGCTCAAACCAATTGTTATCTGTAACCGCGACGATTAGATTTACAGACATTCATCCTTCCCCAAAAATTTTCTATCTGAAATGCTACCCTTTCTTTTTGCTTGAACCCATTCCCCACCGGATTGCCCAGAGCGAGAGCAGTACAATTAGACATCCAATAATGATTGCACGTAAAACTTTACTTCCGGTTTTCATGTCGGTTGCGTATTGGGAGTCTTCTGCCGGGTAAATGCCCGACCCGAGAATGTAGGAGTCATCCCCGAGCCTTATTTGCTTTACATAGCTTATCTTGAGAGAAGTTCCCTTTGCTTTGCCGACTTCTGTGATTTCGTCTCCCTCTACCAATGGATTGTCCCAGAGGTAGTGGACAAAGCCTCCTCCGCTTTCTGCCACTTTGATGATTCTTTCTCCAATGTTGACTCCGTTTTCGTCTACGACATTTATAGTGGACGCCTGACTGAAGTTTGGATTGTTGCCGTTAAACACTACAAGGCCCTGGTTTGTAATGGCGAAGAGATAGATCTCATTGTGTTTCCAGGCTTCCTTCCCGCTGCTTACTCTTAGCAATTCAGCTATGTCCATATTACCCCGCGTAGCCTTGTACGTATGATCAACAAACGCAACTGTTTCTTCCACGAAATTCTTAAGCGTATACCTGTCTTTTACGGAACCGGCCTTTACTTCGGGCACGTATTTCTCTAGGACTTCTCTCATGGATGGGATCAACTCGGCATGATGAAAGCCTCCGATAAGGACAAGCTCAATTCCCAGCGCGTGAACTGTGTAATTAACTGCATAGCTTGATTTGGGCAAGGTCTCATAGTACGACGGATCTTTGGGATCGTTCCAGTAGTAATCAACAAACCCGCCCTCCTTGTTTTTTTCGGCCGCTTCGACGAGTTTCTGCACTACATCAGTTCCTCTCGAGTCCCGCAGGACGGTTAAGTCTCTGCCATGGGCTGATTCATAGTATCCGTGGGCTATACTTCTGCCCTGTTTGTCAACTAGAATCAGGTACTTGGAACCGGACTTCCAGTCTCCTTCCTGTTGTATTTCGTGCAGTATCTCCTGCCAGAGATCAAAGCTTTGTTCGTCCGGAACCGGAACTTCCCAGTGCGCCTTTGCGTGCAGTACAAATTCTTGCAGAGCATCGCGGCTGTTGTCGGATGCCCCGCTGGCTGTTACGGTTTCTTTGCTGGCGTTGGCGTGCTTACCGTGGGCTAAGGCAAGACGCACATCGGAGAAAAGGCATACAAGCGCCAACGCACACAGAAAACCCCCCATTAAAGCAAAGGTTTTCGTAATGTTGCCTTTTAGCATGGCCTTTATCGTATCTCCTATGTTTCAAGCATCAAATGCAACTTCTATATTCGATAATAAATCCTGACGATTGTCAAGGTGTTATAAAGTGATTTCAGGACTTTACCGAACAGTTAGACCGAACTTCATCGCATTAAAAACATAATTTCTCCCCTTAACAGCCTGTAATAACAAGATTTTTTGGAAGCTTGAGTTGTTTTAATCTGCATATTTGTTCCCATGCTTTAAATATCCTTAATTCTCTTTATTTATCCTTGACATATCAATATATAGTGTTATTATTGTTCCCATGTCCTACCATGTGGATATTATCCCTAACCGCAAAAGCAGACCCACCATACTCCTGCGCCGGGCATGGCGTGAAGGAAACCGCATACGAAAGAAAACCCTCTCCAATCTCACCCATCTTCCTCCACAAATTGTTGACGGCATAAAAGCCATGCTGAAAGGAGGGGTCGTATATAAAGACGTTAATGAAGCTTTCCCCATAAAGCGCACGCTTCCCCATGGACACGTTGCCGCGGTGCTCGGCATCGCCGGGAAACTGGGATTGGACCGTATTCTGCATAGCGAAAGCTCCCGCCTGCGGGAGCTTGCCCTAGGGGCCATTTTCATGCGTGTGCTTGATCCCTGCTCAAAGCTTGCAACCTCACGGGGGCTGTCATGCGAGACCGCAAGCACAAGCCTTGGAACAATCATGGGGCTTGGGGAAGTTAGGGGAAACGAAGTGCTTTGCATGCTTGACTGGCTTTTGGAGCGTCAGAAGTGGATTGAGCGAAGCCTGGCCAACCGTCACCTTGTGGGAGGTGCCCTTGTGCTTTATGACGTTACTTCCAGTTACGTGGAGGGGCAGAACTGCTCTCTGGCCGCTTTCGGTCATAACAGGGACGGCAAGAAAGGGAAAAAGCAGATTGTGTTTGGATTACTTTGCGCCTCTGACGGTTGCCCGGTGGCTGTGGAGGTGTTTTCGGGAAACACCGGGGATCCGACGACGGTAGGCACTTGGGTGGAGAGGATTCGCGGACGGTTTGGAATCGACAATGTAGCGCTGGTTGGGGATCGAGGGATGATAACCACCGCGCGTATAAGAGAGGATCTTGAGCCCTGCGGTCTTCAGTGGATATCGGCTCTTAAGACAAAAGACATCCGTAAGTTGCTTAAGAAACCGAAGGGAAAGGAGGCTCCCCTGCGACCCGAATCTCTCGTTCCCGACGGGGTTGGGGAGATTGTGAGTCCCGAGTTTCCCGGGGAACGTCTTATAGTGTGTCTTAACCCTCGTTTAAGAGAGCAGAGGGCAAGAAAGCGTGAAGAGCTTCTGGTTTGTACGGAGCGGATTCTTGAGGACATAGCAAAAACTGTTCGTCGCAAAAGCTCCGCGTTGCGGGGCAGGGATAAAATCAATCGTCGGGTGGGACGGGAAGCTAACCGCAGGAAGGTGGAGAAGCACTTTGACATCACCGTTACGGACGATGATATCCTGTGGTCGCGCAACGAAGAGAAGATAGAGGCTGAGGCGAGGCTTGACGGTATTTACATCGTACGGACCAGCGTTTCGGCCTCGAAGCTTGGAGCGGGGCGTGTGGTTTCGGCGTACAAGAGTCTTTCTCAGGTGGAGAGAGCGTTTCGCTCGATCAAGACCACGTCTTTGGAAATACGGCCAATATATGTGTACAGCGAGAACCATGTGCGTGGACATGTTCTGCTTTGTATGCTTGCCTATTACGTTGAGTGGCACCTGCGGAGGCTGCTGGCGCCGCTTATGTTTGAGGATGATGATCGAGCGGGGGCGGAGAAAAAGCGGGAGACTCCGGTGGAAAAGGCCATGGTATCGGATAGCGCGAAGGCGAAAAGCGGTACGGAAAAGACCGCTTCCGGGTTCTGTGTGCATAGTTTCAGGACGCTTATGGCAGATCTGGCCACTTTGAGTCTCAATGAAGTAACGCTGCCGGGGAGTCCTGATCACCGTTTCCCCGTTATAACTGAACCGACAGCTCTTCAGGAGAAAGCGTTTGAATTACTGGGTATAGATCCCAAAAGATTTGTTCCCAGTAAACTTACAGGTTGATTTTACGAATCACCCCGCTATTACTGGGTTATCTGTCGATTTGTCGGATGAAGTTCCGGTTAGTCCTAACAAGGCATGGGAATTCTTCGCAAAAAACCGCTGAAGCCAGGGACAGAAAAGCACCTGATTGGGCGTCTTGAATCCAAGACACTCCCTCGGTCTGTTGTTAAGTTTGTCCATAGCTCTGTTCGCATTTTCCTGCATCAGCTCCGCGAAGTCCATTCCCTTCGGGAAATACTGGCGTATAAGTCCGTTTGTGTTTTCACTAAGCCCACGCTCCCATGAGTGGTAAGGACGGGCGAAGTACCAGTCCGCATGAAGCTTACTGGAGATCTTTTCATGCGACGCGAATTCCTTGCCGTTATCGCACGTCACCGTCTCGAAGTTGTTGTGCATGGGCACAGTCGCCTCGAGTATGGCCCGGGAGACGGAACTGGCTTTTTTGTCCTCTGAGACGAGAATAAGGCAATAGCGGGACTTGCGCTCCGCGAGGGTTACGAGCACCCTGCCCCTCTTTCTTGAGCCAAGGAGGGTATCGGCTTCCCAGTCCCCTATGCGCGAGCGTTCCTCCACCACTTCGGGGCGCTGATCTATGCAGACGCGGTTTTTGATATGTCCCCTGTGCGAGGGCGCTCCGTAGCGTTTTCTGCGCTTCCTCCGGCAGCGAAGGTGGGTGTGGAGATCCCCTCCACTCATCTTGTCGTCCTTTAGTGCTTGTAGATACTCTCGTGGCTTACCGCAAGCCCCTCGTTCTGGGCAAGCCAGCTGCTTATCTGCTGGGGGCTCCAGTCTTCTCTTAGCAGCTGCTCCACACGAATCCAGATTTGTTGCGGGATACGGTTTCGGGAACAGTTGCGCCTGGCATCCGCAAGCCTCTGGGCCTGCTTGGGACGGTAACCGCGTTTGCCGAGACTGCGGCGAAGTTCCCTGCTTATGGTGGATTTGTGTACGCCCAAGTGCCTTGCAACCTGGGTCTGGTTGTGACCTGCTTTCCGTAAAATGGCAATCTGATATCTTTTTAGAGATATATGCAAATCTGGTGTATAAGACATGATCAAGCGGCGACCTGATTGTCTGTTTTCACCTCCGTTGTTTCGTTCGTTGTCTCTTCGATCCCATCTTTGAATTTCACTCCCGTTATCACTTTCCCCAGGAAGTCAAATCCGTTTAGTTTTCTCCAGTTCTTCTCCGCGCACATCCCCAGCTTGAATATCATGTGCAGCATCCCCTGCGAACTCAGGCACCCCTTGCTCCTCCTGGTCCTGTGCCGTATCGTCCCGAAGGCCGACTCAATCGGATTCGTCGTCCGGATGCTTCTCCAGTGCCTGGCCGGGAAGTCATAGAAAGCCATCAACTCCTCCCTGTCTTTCTCAAGACACTGCGTTGCCTTGGGATACTTGTCCTCGTACGTTCTTATGAACAGGTCAAAGGCCCTGTTCGCTTCATCTTTCGTCTCTGCCTGCCAGATGTCATGCAGATGCCTCTTGGCCTTGGGCTGGGAAGACTTGGGCAGACAGTTGAGCACGTTTTGCGTTTTGTGCACCCAGCAGCGCTGCTGACGCGTTTCCCCGTAAACCTCCTCAAGCGCGGGCCAGAACCCAAGCGCCCCGTCCCCTATGGCAAGCTTCGGGGGTTTGTTCATCCCACGCTCCCGCAGTCCCATCAACACCTCGCGCCAGCTCTGCTTCGATTCCCTGATCCCGTCTTCTATGGCTAGAAAACGCTTTTCTCCCCGTTCGTTCACCCCTATTATCACGAGCACGCACAACCGGGGATTGTCTCCCCTTATGTTGCTGTATATGCCGTCTGCCCACACGTAAGCCCACCTGCATCCGCCAAGATCCCTCTTCCGCCAGATATCGTACTGCGCGGCCCACCTGTGCTTGAGCCGCGACACCGTAGCTTGCGACAGCCCCTTGGCCTCGGGCCCCACAAGCGCTTCCAGCGCCGCTCCCATCTCCCCGGTGGAAAGCCCCTTTAGGTAAAGCCACGGCAAAGCCGCCTCAAGCGTAGCTGTCTTACGTACGTAGGGAGGCACAAGCGCCGAGCGGAAAGCAACGGCACACCCGTCCCTCGACCTCACCTTGGGAATCTGTACAGTCACAGAACCAATGCCGGTCTGCACTTCCCGCTGCGGGTGGTATCCGTTACGAACCACCGCTGCCCTCCCGTCCTCCAGATGCCGGTCCTCGAATTGCCCCAGAAACTCTTCAAGCTCGCACTTGATGGCAGAGCCTATGAGAAACCGCGCTCCATCCCGAAGCAGTTCGCCGAGGGGGTCGTCAACCTCCTCGGGACTCCCGAACCCGTTTCCTGTGTATCTGCCGAGCTCAAGCCCCTTATCGATCACCGCTTGAGTCTCGCGGTTGACGAAATTGGCGAACAGTCCGTTCAATGAATCGATCATCTCTTTTTGACCTTTGAGGCCAAAAACTTTATTCTTTCTACCCATAGTGGCGTATCCTCCTGTTGATTATTGATTTGGGTGAATTCAAATCAACCGGATACGCCGCTTTTTTTCAAATCCTCCATACACCAAATTTGAATATAACTCATCTTTTTACCAGGGTAAGTTGCTCTGGGTTTCTCATTCAAACGCTCCTTTTGATCTGGTCGTTAAAAGAGAATTACGAAAATTATCGCAACTTGCCCTTTTAATCAATCTCAAAAGTTGCGTTTCAAACTTGAAACCACGATTAAAACATATAAGGTTTAAACCTTGGAGAAAACGGATGTCTTGCCAAAGCATTCAATAAGCGAGGTCAATTTTTAATCATGGTTTAAGCGAATACTTGCACCTGTTTTTGACATCTAGATACATTGCGCGCGAGAGAAACCGCTCGATTCGCTTGTCATCTACGGGTTTGCCTGACTGAGTTAGATTTAGTTTTTGCCCGAGGCTTTTTAGGTTCCTGCGCAACGCCTAAGCCCAGCAGTCTGGTTATCCCAAGCGCGGTATCCGGGTACGCTCTCAGAACAATTTCCGCTGCGACTCTTGCATCTTCTCCCGCATCGTGATGGCGAAAGCGGATGCCAAGATCACGGGCGACGTTCCCGAGATTGTAACCCCTAAGAGCGTATTTATCCGGCCAGGTGCGTCGCGCTACTTGCGCGCTGTCAATCCAGATTCCATAACGCAGGGGTTTTCCGCACTTCGCAAACGCTTTTGAGATCGCCCTGCGGTCAAAAAAAGTATGGCTTATCACGATTTCTCCGAGATATCCCGCGATTTTGTCACATATTTCTTCAAACCGCGGGCAGCCCCTTACCATGTTATGGTCTATGCCGTGTATAGCGATGTTGTACGGGTCGAAAAAGTCATCCGGATCTATGAGCTGAGTCCATACGTCTGTGATTTTCGCGGATCTGACCACGGCGATGCCCACCTGACAGATGCTTGAGACGTTTGAATTCGCAGTCTCCACGTCAACCGCGACAAAGTTCAGGTCTTCGTCGACAGAAGCGTTCTTTTTTTCGTTTCGCACTAGCGGCGTTTTCTGTTTCCCTGCTTTTTTCATTCCCTTTACTATGAATCGGAAACCATTCTCTTTCAGCGGTATTTCAGATGCTTCGGAGTTTCCGGGCTTTAAACTCAAATTATATTGTTTATAATTCTTCGGATCAAAAGTTTTTTCGGAGGCCCAACGTGCCCTTATATGAATATGAATGCGACAGTTGTATGGAAAATTACAACACGGACATAGACAACTTGGTCGCCAAGCTTACCAAGACAAACGCAAGGAAAGTTTTCAAGCAAAACCGCAATTTCTGCTACATCGAAGTCACAAGTGACAAGAGCAGAAAGCTACTTTTCGAGCTTGGGGAAAAGGGGATAAGCGGTGCGAGGAGATTCCGTTATAAGCTTGATGACGGGAAGGTGCTTTACCTTGAGCTTAAGAGTTTTCGTTTCAACCGCCTTGTGTACGGAGATGACGACCAGGATGAAATCAAATGCCCTCTCTGCGACGATTCCGGGGCGGTGAGAAGGGTTTTTTCCACCTTCAAGGCTATATTCGAGGACAAGAGCAAAAGAGCTCCGGGTCCCGGAGACGAGCTCAGATGGCATCTTGAATACAAGCAGCAAAAGGATGAAGAGATAGCAAGTGACTGGGTCGGGCAGGACCACCTGAGCCAGTATTTCAACAGATAGGAGACGAAAATGCCCCTCTATGAATTTGAATGCATGAAGTGCAGAGGCAACGTTGAAAAATCCCTAAAGACTCTTGAGAGAAAACGGGACAAAGAGACCGTAAAAAGCCTTGTCGAGAAATATGACAATATCTACGCCATAGAGGTTGTCGACCTTGAGCGTGAAGAAATAGTCGCGAAGCACGGAAGAAAGGGAAAAGATTCCATGTTCAATGATTTCTACCTTAAAGACGGAACCCTGCTTGCGCTCTTCAACATGCGAAACTACAGGTTCTCTGAGCTTATATACGAAGAAGGGGACGAAGAAAAGGTAAGGTGCTATTGCGGGGAGAAAAAGAAGGTGGAAAAAGTAATCTCGACTTTCGCTTTTACGAAGGATCTCTCAACCGATATGCCGAAGCCCAATCTCTCGCACCTGCCGCCTTCGGTTAGAAACAGAACTCACATCGGGGAGTACATAGAGGAAAAAGACAGGCCTAAAAAGAACAGGCCTCCGAAGAGCAGGAGATAACCGCCGGCGTCCGGTTATTCGCTTCCGACCGGCCGGATTTCTCACGCCTGATTACGTTTGTTTTCCCCCCGCGTATTCTTCTTTGCGCTTACCGAATCTTTTCTCAAGTTCATCTGATATGTCCTGAGGGTCAAGACCCGCTTCGCAGAGAAGCACCATGGAATGGAACCATAAATCGGTAAGCTCGTATACAAGTTCGTCCTTATCCCCGTTTTTCGCGGCTATTACGACTTCGCCTGCTTCCTCTCCGATTTTCTTGAGTATCCTGTCAAGCCCGCCTTTCATAAGGCCGCTTACGTAAGACCCTTCCTTGGGGTTTTGTTTCCTGTCCTCTATTACGGAAAACACCTTTTTAAGGGATCCTTTCTCAAATACGGGGGCCGCTTTTTCTTCCATGTCCCCTGATCTGTAAAAACATGTCGGCTCTCCGGTGTGGCAAGCCACCCCGGTCTGATCCACCGTTATAAGCACTGTGTCGCAGTCGCAGTCAACGAAGATTTCCTTTACGTCCTGAAAATAGCCGGATTCTTCTCCCTTGTTCCAGATCTTTTTTCTAGATCTGCTCCAGAAGTGGGTTCTTCCCGTCTTGACGGTCATCTCAAGAGCTTCTTTGTTCGCATATGCGAGCATGAGTACCCGCCCGCTTGAGCTGTCCTGCACTATTACGGGCAAAAGACCTTCGTCGTTAAACTTGAGTTCTTCAAGATCCATATCCATGTGGGTTTCGCTCCGCTGGAAATACGTCAAGATAATAATTGCAAAGCCTACGTTGTCAAAGAGCTGGCAGCGGAGGTTCCGGCGGTGGAGGTTTCAGTTTGAAGCGCTTTTCCGTCTGGGAGTTTTTCTCTGAAGCTGTTGTTGATTTTAGATGTGTAACTGTAAGACTGCTGTGCGCAGGGAGGACTTGCGTCTGTGTTTTCGAGAAAACAGCTCTTTCATGCTTTAGCGGTTTTGTTCTTTGTCGCTTTGCTTGTCGCTATAGGTTTTACGTTATACGACGATTCGGGGCATGTCAGTTTTGATCACGGCGTCGCAAGCAGCGATCCCTTGGCCGACAGAGTTGTTGTCTGGACAAGAGTTACTCCGCGAACATCTAAGAAAAGAGTCAGGGTCAGAGTTGAGGTTGCTGCGGACGGGAAGTTCAAAAGCCTCATTCACAGCTCGGTTAAGACCGCCACGGCCAAAAGTGATTACACCGTAAAAATTGATGTTAAGGGTCTTTCTGCCGGGACTGTTTATTACTACCGGTTCCGCTCAGGTGAGGCTACATCCGTTGTCGGCCGTACTAAGACTTTGCCTAAGGGCGATGTGGACTCAGTTAGACTGGCGGTGTTCTCATGCGCTAACTATCCCACTTCCCACGGCGGTTACTTTAACGTTTACGGTCACGCGGCGAAAACAGCTGACGTGGATGCCGTCGTTCACCTAGGCGATTATATCTATGAGTACGGCAGGAAGCCGGGTCCCGGAACCGATGATTCGGAAGAAACCGGCAGGGATTTTCCGGAATACAGCGATAAGGAGATCCTGACGCTTGATGATTACCGAAGGCGTTACGCGCTGTACAGGACTGACCCGCAGCTTCAGGCTCTTCACGCCGCGCATCCTTTCATTACCGTCTGGGACGATCACGAGATCGCAAACGACGCTTACGCTGGAGGCGCCCAGAACCATGATGAAAGTGAAGGCAGTTTCGACGCGCGCAAAAAAGCTGCGCTTCGGGCCTATTACGAGTGGATGCCCGTTCGTTCCGTAAACAAGAATTATTCTGAACGGATCTACCGCAGTTTTTCCTTCGGAAACCTTGTTGAGCTTTTCATGCTTGATACCCGTCTCATCGGACGGGAAAAGCAGCTTAGTTACAAAGATTATTTCGACCCGAACACCGGTTTTGACGGGCCACGGTTCCGAGAAGAGATCGGTTCACAGAACCGCTCGCTTCTCGGTCGGGATCAGCTTGCGTGGCTTCAGGGAAAACTAGCCGATTCAACCGCCACCTGGCAGGTTCTGGGTCAGCAGGTACTTATGGGCAGAATGAACATTCCCGCTGAGATAATCCCCGACCTAGGTGACCGAACGCCTGCGGTTGCGGATTTTATTGATCAACTGACCGAGATTAAGGCCCGGTTGCTTCGAGATGATCCTTCTGTGACTCGGGATGAGCGGGATCGTATAAATACGGCGCTTCCCTATAATCTTGACGCATGGGACGGTTACCCTGCGGAACGCGAAGCGGTACTGGGCGCTGCTTACGGGGCGGACAAAAACCTGGTGGTGCTCGCGGGGGATACTCACAACGGATGGGCAAACAATCTCAAGGACGCTAATGGCAACCAAATAGGCGTTGAGTTTGCCACCGCATCTGTGTCTTCAGGAGGTCTTGAGACTTATCTGAAACTTAAACCGCGACAGGCTGAAGAGTTTGCCCGGGACTTAGAAGTGCTGATTAATGATCTTGTCTATTCAAACACAAAAGACCGTGGTTATATAATCATAAGCTTTACTCCGAAAAGAGCGCAATCGCGGTGGATATACGTTGATACCGTTAAGCAACCGGAATTCAGGGAACTTAGGTCAAGTGGAAAGACACTCGGCGTACTTGCTGGAAAAGGGAACCGCAGGCTTGTCTCTGAGTGATTTTGCACCTGAAATACGACCGTTATAATTCGGGGGAAGCGAAAAAACAGGAAGCGACTGTACGCGTTAAAAAGTTTCGATTATAGACGATTTTTTGTTCCGAATCACTGTGGTTTTTGTGTACAATAAACAGCTTACTGAATTCTAAAGGGGGTACTGTTTTTAACCTGTTTTTGATAGTATTTTCCCTCTGTCTTGCATTGTGGTGGAAAAACCGGTCAAAAAAATAAAGCGAATCTTCACGTGATGCTTTTTTGTATGCGGAGACAGGTTCTGAGTTGTTGTATGGGCCTGTGTTGAATTCGGCGGAACCATTTTGAGGTGCAGTGCAGAGCTGGATTTCATTGACAGACTTGCAAAAAGTCGGATGATATTGGGTGTTGAGTGTTTAAACCGTTTTTAATGAACTCAGAGTTTAATTCTGGTATTATCAGGAAGGTAAAAACCTATGGCTAGAATTACGATTGAAGACTGCTTAGAGAAAGTTGAGAACAGATTTGCTCTTTCCATCGCTGCGATGAAAAGAGCAAGCCAGATATCCAAGGGAGCTACTGTTGTGGCATCCGAAAACGACGACAACAAGCATGTCGTTTCGGCGTTAAGAGAGATAGCTGAAGGAAAAGTAAACGTCATATATCCCAGAGACAGGGACAATTACTGATTACACACGTTGTCACGTTCGTTTTTAACCCGCCAGTGAGGTAAAGATCCTTTTATGCTCTCGGTAGGCATAGACGCGGGAGGAACGTTTACTGATTTTGTTTTTTTCGACGGAAAAGAAATATCGGTAAACAAGGTTCCTTCCACCCCCCGCGACCCTTCGATAGCAGTACTCAATGGCCTTCAAGGCCATCCCGTTGAGTTTTCCCGGATATCGGAAATTATCCACGGAACCACCGTGGCCACAAACGCTCTTTTGGAACGGGAGGGGGCGAAGACCTGCCTTGTCACCACAAAGGGTTTTGAAGATGTAATAGAAATTAAGCGCCAGAACAGGGAAAAGCTGTACGATCTGCTCTGGAGCCCTGCCGTTCCTCTTGTTCCCTCAGAACTCAGATTTGGTGTTTCCGAGAGAACGGATTACCGCGGGTGTGTGCTCGCTCGCCCCGATGAGGCTGAAATAGAGGAAATAATGGAGAAGATATCTTCTCTAGGTGTTGAGGCGATAGCGGTTTGTTTTCTACATTCGTATGCGAATCCTGAAAATGAGCGCGCAGTCGCAGCCGTGCTCGCTAGGCTCGGTATCCCGATTACCATCTCGTCGGAACTTGTCGCGGAATTCAGGGAATATGAAAGGACTTCGACAACTGTTCTGAATTCCTACCTGATTCCTAAAGTGAGCGAATACATGCGCTCGCTTTCCCGTCGCCTCAAGGAAAAATCTCTCTCCATCATGCAGTCAAACGGCGGGGTTATATCCGCCGAGCAGGCGGCCGAGGGGCCCGCGAAAATAGTTCTCTCCGGTCCCGCTGGAGGAGTGGTTGGGGCTTTTGAGATATGCGCGCTCTCTGGGAGAAAGAAGATCATTACCTACGACATGGGAGGAACCTCAACCGACATATCTCTTTGCGATGGCAAAATAAGCTTTACGACCGAAAACACCTTGGGCGGTGCCGCAATCAAGGTGCCGATGATAAACATCTCAACCATAGGGGCCGGGGGTGGTTCAATTGCTTACATCGCCGAGGGGGAAATCCTGAAGGTAGGACCGCGCAGCGCCGGCGCCGACCCTGGTCCCGCGTGTTACGGAAAAGGCGTTTTGCCGACCGTAACGGACGCAAATATAGTTCTTGGCAGAATGGATCCCGACTGGTTTCTGGGCGGCGAGATGAAAATACACCCCGAGAGATCCTTTGAAGCGCTTCGCTCGCTTGCCCCGGATCACCCCGCGGAAGAAATCGCGGAATCTGTAGTCAAAATTTCGAATTCAAACATGGAAAAAGCGCTTCGTGTGATATCGGTCGGGAGGGGTTACGATCCGAGGGAATTTTCCCTCGTTTCGTTTGGTGGTGCGGGAGGGCTTCACGCCTGCGACCTCGTCCGTTCCTTGGGCATCCGGGAAGTCGTCTTTCCAAGAAATCCCGGGGCGTTTTCCGCCTACGGTATGCTTCTTGCCGATTCCTTTAAGGATTACGGGGTTACGTTTTTTTCCCAAGCGGATGAGGATCACCCTCAAGGGACGGACCGAAAATTCGCGGAACTCGAGAAGGTTGCGCGGGCGGATCTCGAAAGGGAAGACCTCAGGTTCGAAAAACATGTTGACGCCAGGTACCGAAGACAGTCCCATGAACTTACGATTCCCTACAGCGATTCCATAGCTTCAGATTTTCACCGCGAGCACGAAAGGGTGTACGGGTATATGAAGGAGTCTTCCGTCGTAGAGATCGTGACCCTGAGGCTCAGGGCCTATATTCCCGGTCGCAAGATAAAAATTCTCCCCGCCCCTGGAGGAGGTCCGGAACCGCGGTTTTTCATAAAAGAGGTGATGTTTGAGGGCAGAAAAATAAAGGCCAGGTGCTGCGAAAGAGAAAAGCTCCGACCGGGTTTTCGATTCGAAGGTCCCTGCATTCTTTACGAGAGAACCGCGACTGCTTTTATTCCTCCTGAGACCGTCTGCGAAGTGGACGAATACGGAAGCGTTATTGTAACCGTCTCTTCGTAAGAGCTTTTCTCTATGGATGCGATGAACATAAGAGAAGAAATAAGAAGAAACTTTGATCCTCCGGGAACCTCCCTTGATCCCGGCAAGGGACTTCTGGCATCCGCCGTGTTGGTTATGCTCTGCGAGCGGGGTGGAGATTATGGAATATGGTTTATAAGAAGGACCGAATACAAGGATGACGCTTTCTCGGGTCACGTCGCCTTCCCGGGCGGAAAGAAAAAACAAGATGATGCGACTCTTCTTGATACGGCTTTTAGGGAAGTTGGAGAGGAACTTGGTTTTGATGCCGGGAAAGAAGTAGAAATTCTCGGGGAAATGGATTTTGTGCGTCCCTACACCCCTTCTGTCAGGCGGTATGTGGTAAAGCCTTTTGTAGCCATGATAGATGGTGAAGTGGAGTTTGTTCCCAATTACGAGGTATCGGAATTTTTCTGCGTTCCCGTCTCCCACTTAGTTGACCCCAAAAACCGGGATGTGAGGGAAAGAAAACGGGATGGGAAGATAATAGATGACTACGTGTTTGCTTACCGCAATCACATAATATGGGGACTTACGGGGAGAATACTCAACGATTTTTTCAAGAAAACTTCAGGGCTCTTCGCCAGATGAACAGGTATCGGGAATCTTCGCGAATTCAAATTCCCGCGTTTCTTTCAGCTTGATTTCAGGGACACTGCGCTGACCTTCTCAGCAGGAAGAAACTGCCAACTTCTCAGCTTCTTTACCCGAAGAATCTCCAGAATCTCAATATCTCCGATGAGATTCTGGAGAAAATAAAAATCCGTCCGAATAATTAGTTTTCTTTTGTGCGGGAAATTCCCCTCACCCTAAATACTATTTTTGCTTTCCTCTTGAGCGGTTTTTCCACAAAGCCGCCGAAAACAGCACGAACACTATCAGAAGCAAATTAAACAGGGCACCTTTGGCAGTATTGGCAGCACCGGCAATCGCGCATCCGTCGTCGCCAACTTCCGGATGATAGCCGGAACCGATTATAAGTGTCTCACCGCCAAAAAAATCATCGAAACTTACCTTCTTAACATAGCTTAACTTGGGCACATCACCGGGGGCTCTGCCTTCTTCGATAGCTTCTAGATCAGCTGGCACATCATCCGTCGGATCATCCCAGAGATACTCAACGAAGCCTCCTCCTTTTGAATCTGGATTCTCAGGTAGCAAGCCCAGATCTTTACATTCTCTTGGTCTGTCATCTATCACTCTGATTATTTCATCCCCGACATTGCATTCATTATCGTCCTTAAGATTGATAGTTCCGTTTTCAAGGGTAGGGGTATTTCCGTTAAAAAACACCAGACCATCTTCGGTCATGATAAACACGTAGATGGCCCCATGTTTCCAAGGCAATTCCCTCCAGCAATTGCGGATTTTGGCTAAATTGGCGGGATTTCGACCTGCTATCTCTACCTGCTGTGTAAAGTGTTCAGCAAACCGTTCTACAAACTTCTTGAGCGTATCCCCGTCCTCAACTTCGTTAGCGGTTGTCCCCTGAATGAAATATGGTGCTTCACGAATTAGCTCAACAAAATAGGGACAGTTGATTCCATCAAAATCTATACCGCTATCATCATGTTCATCATAAAGATGATGATAGCCACCGATCAAGATAAGGTTAGATCTCCAAACGGGATGTGTGAATTTAACGGCGCAAGCCACCCTAGGACTTTGATCCTTGTCCTCGTAAGGAACACAACCGCCTTCGTCCGCTTCTTTTGCTTTGTTAATGAGATTCTGTACTTCTGGGTTAAGTTCCCCACTCCGTATTTCCTCTTCGTCAACTGCTTCCTCGTTGTCACTTACTGGAAAATGACGCAAGACTCCATTCTGCGCTTCAGAATCAAGCGGATGAGTAAAGATCGCGCCTTCTTCATCTATCACCATGAGATATACGGTATCATTCCTCCAATCCCCTCCATCCTTAGTCAGATCATCCTCGAATAATATGTTTTCATTTGGACTACCAATACTCTCCCAGTGCGCTTTTGCGTGCAGCACAAAGTCCATCATCTTGTCCTCATCCCCGATACCAACTTCGCCGGCAACGGTATCCTGAGCGTGGGGACCATCATGGGCGACGGCGGAACGTGTTACGGAAAAGAAAACTAATAACGCCAAGGCAAAAACGAAAAGGGGTAGCACCGCATTTCTCATAACAGCTACTTTTTTCCACATCGTTTGTTTCCCTCTTGAGCGGTTTTTCCACAAAGCCGCAGAGAACAGGACTGCCGCAATCAAAAACAGGTTGAATACAGTGCTTTGAGGCGTGTTGCCGGTCCCCGCAATCGTGCATCCGCCACTATCGTCACTATCGTCTGGTGGATAAAAGCCGGAACCAAAAATACGATTTGGTGAACCAGGACCTCTAGATGCTAGCTCAACGTAGCTCACCTTAGGTGAAGTGCCGGGGGCTCTGTCCGGATACATCTCAATGTCAACGTTGTCATCAGGCGTCGTCGGATCGTCCCAAAGATACTCAACAAATGCTCCTTGTCCTGGGGGTAGACCATCCAAGGCATCAAGAATCTTTTGCCCAACATCTTCTCCGTTTGCATCTCTAACATTCAGGGTTTTATTCTCAAGGCTGGGGTTGTTTGTATTTATGACGACCTGTAAGTCCTCACCCATAACAAACATGTAGAAGGCACCATATTTCCAAGGTAATATCCGCATGCAAAGCTTGAAAAGTGTTGCCGGCCTTCGGGCTCCTTGCTCGACATAGTATTTAATAAACTCTTTTACATACCTTCTCAGGGTATCCCTGTTTTCCGGGGTATCCTTATTCACTAAATCCAGAGCAGTTGTCTTGGGAACGTAATAGGGACATGTTAGATTAGCAAAAGATACATCATCAAAATTATGATGAAGGCCGGCAATCAGGGTAGCATCCGGTCTATCTTGATTAGTGGCATGTCCAACCCTAACCGCACAACTCACTCTGGAAGACTGGTCCGTATCGTCAGATGGGTCGTCCCAATTATACTCAACACAATTTACTGCGTCCCGTTCTAGGCCTTCTAGGAGCTCCCGCACAACTTCTTTCTCCTCGTCGTCTTTGAACTCATACAAACTGCCGCCTTGTAGGAGAGGGTAGGCTGGGTGTGTTATCACTCGACCGCCTAGTTGAGCCCGAATGATATATGTGGTGCCATCTCTGAAAACTCCATCATCTATTCTGATAGAACTCCTAAATGCTAGGAAAGTAGAAGAGGTAGCAATTTTGTCGTAGTGAGATTTTACGTGTTGCAAGAAGGCCCTCATGCTCTCCTTGTTGTTTGTAGCGTCTGCCGCAGTTGCACTGTTCTCATCATGCCCTTCAATCTCAGACCCTTCAATCTGGTGCGCGCTAGCTGGGGGGACTCCCGAGAAAGAAACGACCAGTGCTGTCAACGTAAAAACAGAAATGGTTGCCACTATAACAGCCTTTCTTAATGATATTCTTATAATAGTCTCCTTTCGCTTAAGTAAAACGAAACACCGAAATCCCATTGCCTATTGTTAATACAATCTTCAATGTGCAACTCAAACTAGTATAGCATAATCTTTGTATTGATGGGTATAAGGATTTAAGCTTTATTCTCGCATCCTCCGTGGTGAAACGCCAATCCACCTTGTTCCCGTTTTCGTTGCGTCTCCCCTCCCAGGCCTTTACCTCCTCCCGCAATGTCTCCCGGTCCGCAATACGACGGTCAAGACACTGACGCCGTAGCACTCCAATCTCTATCTCCGCCATGTTAAGCCAGCTGCCGTGCTTAGGAGTATAATGAATCTCAAGCCTCTCCGTGATACGACGCGCCTCCCACGGCGAAAACGCCTTGTAAAAAGACGCTGGACTGTGAGTGTTAAGGTTGTCCATCACCAGAACAATACGCTTGTCCGGATAATGCACGTCCACAAGATCCCTTATCACCTCAGCCCAATCCACCTTAGTTCTCCGCTCCGTCACCTCCACGTGACGCCAGCCCTCAAGAGGCGCCGAAAGCATAAACAGGCTGCTTACCCCGTTTCGCTCGTATTCATAGTCGTATATCGCCGTCCTTCCAGACCCCATCCCTACCGGAACCCTGGTCTCTTTTGTCTGCTGCTTCGTGGTCTCGTCCATGCACACAAGCACTTCATCGTCCCTGAACTCCCGCTGATATACGCTCAGCACGTCCTCCATGGCACAGCCGAATTCCTCGCTTTGCCTCGGAGGAATGCACCAGCATTTGCTCCTCCAGGGCTTAAGTTCATTTTTTTTAAAGCCTTGCGCACAGTCTCCGTGCTTATCTCCTCCACAACCTCAAGCTCCACAAGCCTCCGCGCCAGAAGCCTGAGACTCCATCTCGCCTCCCCCTCAGGCGGAGAACCGCACACCATGGCGACAAGCCTCGCTTCCCCTAATTCTTAGGATAGTTGTCGCTTTTTTTGATTTTTTAGTTCTTCAGGAATTTAAGTTTCTGAAGAACTGAAACAGGAGGACAACTACAATGAAGAAGTACAGTTATAAGTTCAAGGCCCGGGCCGTGGAAAAAGCTCTTGGGCGAGACCCTGATGTTTCGCTCAGACGTGTTGCCATACACCTCGGCGTAGATCATTCTACTCTTCGAAGATGGGTAAACCAGTTTGAAAACCAATCTTACGGAGAGGGGATCATGAACGAAGAAAAATCACCCCGGTTGTGGACCGCCGAACAGAAGCTTGAGATTGTTATGGCGTGTGAATCCATGGACAAAGAACAGATAAGCGCCCACTGCAGGGAACGGGGTGTTTATTCACATCACGTCAAGCAGTGGAAAGCGGAGATCCTGAAATTAATGTCGGCTTCGCGGAGCACCGCAAATCCGCCACAGCTAAAGCAGCTCAGAGAGGAGAACAAATCCCTCAAGAAGGAGCTTCGCCGAAAGGAGAAGGCCCTGGCCGAAGCCGCGGCGCTGCTGGTGCTTAAAAAAAAAGCCGAGCAGATGTGGGGGACAGACGAGGACGACTGACCGTGGGAGATGAACGCAGACAGATAATCGCCTCGGTCAAAGAGGCTTTGGGCTCGGGATCTCGCCTGGGCCCCGCGTGCGAGATGATGGGTATAAACGCAAGGACTTATCAGAGATGGAGCAGGCCGGACAATACTCATGACGGGCGTCCCGGCGCCCGCCGCGAGCCTCCGAACAAGCTTGGCGAGGAGGAAAGACGGAAGCTTTTGGAGGCGGCGAACAGCCCTGAGTACGAAGACCTTTCTCCCTCGAAGATAGTGCCTCTTTTGGCGGATAAAGGGCAGTATCTGGCTAGTGAGTCCACGTTTTACAAGGTGCTGAGGGAGAAGGGACAACTGTCCCATCGCCACAAGTCAAAACCTAGAACCGGAGGCAAACCTCGCAGTCTGCTCGCCACCGGCCCCAACTGTGTCTACAGCTGGGACATAACTTATTTGCCCACCACTGTCACGGGGATGTTCTTTTACCTGTACATGGTGATGGACATATACAGCAGAAAGATCGTAGGCTGGCAGGTGTACAAGCGGGAATCAAGCGAGCTTGCGGCCGATCTGATGACCGATATCTGTTTGAGAGAAGGCGTGGTACGCGATCAGGTCACTCTGCATTCCGACAATGGCGGGGCCATGAAAGGGGCTACATTGCTTGCGACCTTACAGAAGCTTGGAGTAGTTCGGTCTGCGAGCCGTCCGGGGGTGAGCAGCGACAACGCGTATTCGGAATCGTTGTTTCGGACTTTGAAATACGTGCCGTATTATCCACAAGAGCCCTTTGAGGATATTGTGGAGGCTCGTCGGTGGGTGGAGGGATTTGTCGGCTGGTACAACGATGTTCATCTGCACAGCGGTATCAGGTTCGTAACCCCTTCTCAGCGCCACGCAGGTCTGGATAAGGAGATATTGTCCAGACGGAACGAGGTGTACAGGGAGGCGAAGCGGAAGAATCCGCTTCGCTGGTCGAGGCAGACACGAAACTGGTCGCCGATCGAGGAAGTGTGGCTTAACCCCGATCAGAGAAAGGACAAAGCAGCTTGATATAAATGACTATGATTATGAACTTGAAAAAGACTTCAGAGGAGGTGCAAATCAGGGCGCGTCATGTTATAATATGCGACAACTACCCTAAAAAACACCGCCATTGGGAGATTCAGTTTGGCGTCACCCCCTATAAACAACCGCATCCGCTACGAGTCGGACGAGAAGTGCACGCCACTCTCGTCCTTCATCGTCGGCATACAGGGCATAATGATACCCGCGCTGCCGATCGTAGTTTCGATAGTGGTTATCAATGTTCTAGCGGCCGGCCAGGACGAAGCATACCTGTCCTGGGCCGTATTCTCGACGCTGATAATCGTCGGGATAGTCACCGCGCTGCAAGCCTCCAGAATAAGTCGATTGGGCGCGGGGCATCTGGTCGTCGTGGGAGTGACGCCCAATTACATCCCGCTGTCGGTGCTCGCCTTGGATGAGGGAGGGCCAGCGATGCTGGCCAGCCTGATGGTCGCGTCTGGGCTCTTTTTCCTTGCGATAGCGACAAGGCTTCCGCAACTGCGGCGCGTGATAACGCCGACCGTGTCAGGCACAGTGCTTATGCTGATAACCGTGATGTTGCTGCCCATCTGTTTGGATCGATTTGTGGAAGTACCGGAGGGTGTGCCGGCATTCTCTGGGCTGTGCATAGCTGTGGTAACGCTGATGATATCCACGGCGCTGATACTGCGCGCCCCGCAGCGCTGGCGTCCGTGGTCCATGCTGATCGGATTCGCGTTTGGCTGCATGGTCGCTGCCCTGCTGGGAGTGTATGACCTGGAGCGACTGTACACATCACCGTGGGTCGGCATTCCCCAAGTCGATTTCCAAGGGTTGGACCTTACGCCGGCTGCCGGATTCTGGGCGCTGCTGCCGATGTTCTTGATTGTCACTCTGGTGCAGGCGATCAAAGGCATTGGAGACAATGTGGTGATTCAACGGGTGTCGCGGCGCAGACCGAGGACGACCGATTTTCGGCTGCTGCAAGGCTCGCTCTACTCAAATGGGGTGGGTATTTTGCTATCGGGTCTTGCCGGAACGCCTCCTCCAACGTCATATGCGTCATACACGGCGTCGCTCGTGAACATGACGGGTGTCGCCGCCCGCAATGTGGGATATGCCATAGCGATCATACTTCTGGGACTGGCATTGCTGCCAAAGTTCACGGGCGCGCTGCTCACCATACCCAGTCCGGTGATGGGGGCATTTCTCTTAATTGCTGTGGGAATATTGTTTGTCGAGGGAGTACAGACTGTCGTGCAGGACGGACTCGACTTTCAAAAGTCCCTTGTGGTAGCCGTGTCGTTCGCGCTTGGTGCCGGGCTTGAGCAACAAAACATTCTTGATCTTGAGAACTTACTGGTGCACCCGTGGGGCACACTGTTTGGCAGCGGCATCACAGTGGGCGCGGCAACGGCGATTGCGCTCAACGTCTTTCTGAATGTGACCAGTGCGCGTTCTAGGAAGCTGGAGGTTCGACTGGACTTTTCCGACCTGCCACGAATTGACGCTTTCATGCAGAAAGTTGCCGCCGATATGGACTGGAGCGAGGTGGCGACCCAGCGGCTGCGTTCGGCGGGCGAGGAGACGCTGTCGAGTTTGTTACAGCCGGACAGCGAATATCCCGCGGATAGTGGGACGGACAAGACGCCGCGCCTGATCATAGCCGTGCGTCCCGACCGCGGAACAGTGGAGATGGAATTCGTCTCGACGCTGGAGGACGAGGAGAACCTGGAGGACCGTCTCGCGCATCTGAACGAAGAGGAAGAAAGCGTGGATGAGAGGGAAATATCGTTCCGCCTGCTGCGTCATTATGCCTCATCGGTGCGCCACCGGAAATATCAGGGGATGGATATCGTTACGGTGCGGGTCGAAGCGTAACGACGGCTTGGAATGGAAAATCCCAGAATATCTTCACAGTCTCAATTCATTTGTTAAGAAACCGGACAACTGAGACTGTGAAAGTATTCCTTGAAAACGTTAAAATTTAGGGCGTTCTGGCATTGGGGAGGCCATTTTCAGCTATCAGATAGCCATTTTGGTATGTAAATAGCACTGCTAAATAATACTTTCACAGTCTGATATGGTTTGACTTGTCAATATTACCTCGGTACTTGCCCCCGGCACTGTATTTGTTCAATGGCGTTTAGACGAGGCCCAACAAAGTGGGAATTACATACATAAATAAAAAATAAAGGAGTTTTATTATGATAGAAATGAGTTATATATTGTTATTCTTTTTTGCGGTGATTGTTTATATAGAATTTACAGCCGTTCAAACACCAGTCACATTCTTATCACGGTTATCTATTCTTGATAGGTTTTCTGAATAAATGAGAATCTAAAGAATGAAATCTTATAAAACCGCAATGGGAACATGATAGGATAATATAGGAGTATTCCTTTCCAGAAGATACCAATTTATGGGTCTTACTATCTCCTTGTAAAGTATCATCCCTGCTACCGCATACACATTTGTACCCTTTTAAATCCCTCATAAATTGTTTAAGTTTTTCTTTTTTCACTCTTTCCCCCTTTCAACACTACGCCGTCAACTCCACATAAGAAAGCCTGACCCCCACCATCTTACAGCAAAGGGCCTCTATCCTGTCCATAAGCTTGTTTTTGACATCACCCTCATTAAGTCTGAAAGCAGCCTCATTAACGTATCTATGCAGGTGTTTTAGGCTTACGTGATGGTAGGTTCCTATGATACTTCTTTTCAGTACGGCCCAAACAGATTCAATCCCGTTTGTAGAAGCCATACCCTTTACATACTCTTTTACCGAGTGATTGACCGTAGAGTGTTCAAAATCACTTTTAATCAATTTGTTGTATCCCTTATGCTCATCGGTGAAAACAACCGACCCTGTTTTCACCATGCTTGTAATCTCTCTTTTAAGGGTTTCAGTTTTCCTATTTTGAGTTATAACTAAATCTGGTGTTCAGAGTGATTTGAAAAAAAGCGGCGTATCCGGTTGATTTGTTGTTTGAGTTCAAAAAAACAACCAATAGGAGGATACGCCACTATGGGCAAGAAGGATAAAGTTTTTGACCTCAAAGGTCAAAAAGAGACAATCGATTCATTGAACGGACTGTTCAGCAAATTTGTCCACTCAGAAAGACAGAGAGCGGTTGCCAAAGAATTGAAGCTTGACGGACACATGGGAAACGGGCTTCAAGGCCCCGGGGCGGTTGCTGACCCCCTCAGCGAGATGTTGAGAGAGGGCGCCCGGTTTCTTCTCGGCACAGCCGTGCGGTGCGAGCTCGAAGAGTTCCTCAAGCAATACGAGGATCGTCTTCTGGACAATGGGAGAGTCGCGGTTGTGCGCAACGGATACCTGCCCGAGCGGGAGATACATACCGGCATTGGTCCCGTGAAGGTACGAGTTCCCAAGGTGAGGTCCAAGGACGGGGAACCCGTCACTTTCCACTCGGTATTGGTGCCTCCCTATGTGCGCAAGGCCGCGACGCTTGAGGCGGCTTTGCCTTGGCTGTATCTGAAGGGAGTATCCACCGGGGAGATGGGGCCTGCGCTAGAGGCGCTGATCGGGCCTGAGGCCAGGGGGCTTTCGCAAAGCACGGTGTCGCGGCTCAAAAAACAGTGGGCCGAGCAATACGGTACCTGGAGGACCGGGGATTTGAGCGAGGGTCGCTGGGTGTATATATGGGTAGACGGCATATACAGCAACATACGAGGAGATAACCCTCGGTTGTGCGTGCTGGTGGTCATAGGGGTAAACGAACGTGGGGAGAAGCACTTCCTGGCTATCGAAGACGGTGTGCGAGAATCAAAGCAGAGCTGGCGTGAGGTATTGGTGAATCTCAAAGGGCGTGGGATGAAGGAAGCCCCGAAGCTTGCTGTTGGAGATGGAGCGCTTGGGTTTTGGCCCGCTCTTGAAGAGGTTTACGGAGAAACCCGTCAGCAGCGCTGCTGGGTGCACAAAACGATGAACGTACTCAACTACCTGCCCAAGTCCTCCCAGCCCAAGGCCAAGAGGCAGCTGCATGATATCTGGCAGGCGGAGACAAAGGAAGACGCGGAGAGGGCCTTTGATCTGTTCTTGAAGACATATGAAGACAAGTACCCGAGAGCGGCACAGTGCCTTGTGAAGGACAGGGAGGAGTTGCTGGCGTTTTACGACTTTCCCGCCAACCACTGGCGGAGCATTCGGACAACGAACCCGATTGAGTCGGCCTTCGGCACAATACGGCATCGGACCAGACGCTGCAAAGGCTGTCTGAGTTCCGAGGGCATGTTGCACATGATATTCAAGCTGGGGATGTGCGCGGAGAAGAACTGGCGCAAAATTAACGGGTTTGATTTCCTGGCGAAAGTGATAACGGGAGTGAAGTTCAGAGATGGGATCGAAGAGACAACAGAGAAAACAGCGGAGGTGACGACAGACGATCAGGTCGCCGCTTGATCATGTCCTTGAACACCAGATTTGCATATATCTCTCCTATTTTCAACTATTTTCACTCTTAATCTTCCGCCTCTCTCCCTCATACCAAGCACGGGGACTTTACCGACTGTTCCTCCCCCCGCATTAATCTTCTTACTTTCATGCTTGTTTTTCTCAAGTCCTCCGATATAGGTTTCATCAATCTCAACTATGCCGGAAAGCATTGTGTCAGTATCATTCCCGCAAGCCTCCTTTATCCTCTGAATCATAAACCAAGAGGATTTTTGGGTAATGCCGAGTTGTTTAGATAACTGGAGGCTTGATATTCCCTTTCTTGCTACGCTTACCTTGTACATAGCATAAAGCCACATTCTAACAGGGAGCTTACTGGACTGCATAACCGTACCAGTCTTGCAACTGAATTGATTACGGCACTTAGGGGATCGGCAATGGTAATAGAACTTTCTTGTTTTGTGAGGGTATGTATCAGAACACCCGCAGCTAGGGCAGGTTCTTCCTTCTTTCCACCTAAGAGCCTCGAAAAATTCAACAGCCTTTTCCTCTGTGTTAAATCTCTCTAGAAAGGTGTATTCACTTATGGTTGTTTTACTCATTTGACTTCCTGTTTATTATGGTAATAAGTATACCTGATTATGTAAGAAAGTCAAGGGGTTAGGGAACGTTTTTTACTTATTGATTTATTCTGTTATACTCTTACTCGCTACTAACTGAAGGAACCCGCTCTGTCGGGTCTCCGTTAATACAACACCCGTTCTAGGGAAATAAGCGGAACTTCCAATCCTTTGGTTAGTAGCAAGGCCCGACACCATTTTGTCGGAGTCAAGGAGGCTACTATGAAAAGGATTATATCTTTATTCGTCTTGCTGCTTTTTGTTGTTGGTTGCGGAGGGGGGAGTGGTTTATCAGAAGAAGACTTACCTGATTATCAAGTTTATGTGGGATATTGTGAAGACCTACCTTATTTACCATTGGAAGAAAGAACAAAACTAATCTGCGATGAAAATGGGTATGTGAAGGAAGAATATCGGGTAGAAGAACCTACAGCACAATTCTCACCAGACGAAAGAGAAAGTGCAAGAGCGTTAGGAAAGGGAGAGGCTTATGATTGTAATTTCCGTAGTAGCCCAAATCATAGTACGAATTTTCAGTGCCGTTTCACTCCCCCACGATCGGATAACTCGGATAACTTTGAAGTATGTCCCGGTGCAGACGAGTTGGAGTTATATTCAAATTTGGTGTATGGAGGATTTGAAAAAAAGCGGCGTATCCGGTTGATTTGAATTCACCCAAATCAATAATCAACAGGAGGATACGCCACTATGGGTAGAAAGAATAAAGTTTTTGGCCTCAAAGGTCAAAAAGAGATGATCGATTCATTGAACGGGCTTTTCGCCAATTTCGTCAACCGCGAGACTCAAGCGGTGATCGATAAGGGGCTTGAGCTCGGCAGATACACAGGAAACGGGTTCGGGAGTCCCGAGGAGGTTGACGACCCCCTCGGCGAACTGCTTCGGGATGGAGCGCGGTTTCTCATAGGCTCTGCCATCAAGTGCGAGCTTGAAGAGTTTCTGGGGCAATTCGAGGACCGGCATCTGGAGGACGGGAGGGCAGCGGTGGTTCGTAACGGATACCACCCGCAGCGGGAAGTGCAGACCGGCATTGGTTCTGTGACTGTACAGATTCCCAAGGTGAGGTCGAGGGACGGGTGTGCCGTTGCTTTCCGCTCGGCGCTTGTGCCTCCCTACGTGCGTAAGACAGCTACGCTTGAGGCGGCTTTACCGTGGCTTTACCTAAAGGGGCTTTCCACCGGGGAGATGGGAGCGGCGCTGGAAGCGCTTGTGGGGCCCGAGGCCAAGGGGCTGTCGCAAGCTACGGTGTCGCGGCTCAAGCACAGGTGGGCCGCGCAGTACGATATCTGGCGGAAGAGGGATCTTGGCGGATGCAGGTGGGCTTACGTGTGGGCAGACGGCATATACAGCAACATAAGGGGAGACAATCCCCGGTTGTGCGTGCTCGTGATAATAGGGGTGAACGAACGGGGAGAAAAGCGTTTTCTAGCCATAGAAGACGGGATCAGGGAATCGAAGCAGAGCTGGCGCGAGGTGTTGATGGGACTGCGGGAGCGTGGGATGAACAAACCCCCGAAGCTTGCCATAGGGGACGGGGCGCTTGGGTTCTGGCCCGCGCTTGAGGAGGTTTACGGGGAAACGCGTCAGCAGCGCTGCTGGGTGCACAAAACGCAAAACGTGCTCAACTGTCTGCCCAAGTCTTCCCAGCCCAAGGCCAAGAGGCATCTGCATGACATCTGGCAGGCAGAGACGAAAGATGAAGCGAACAGGGCCTTTGACCTGTTCATAAGAACGTACGAGGACAAGTATCCCAAGGCAACGCAGTGTCTTGAGAAAGACAGGGAGGAGTTGATGGCTTTCTATGACTTCCCGGCCAGGCACTGGAGAAGCATCCGGACGACGAATCCGATTGAGTCGGCCTTCGGGACGATACGGCACAGGACCAGGAGGAGCAAGGGGTGCCTGAGTTCGCAGGGGATGCTGCACATGATATTCAAGCTGGGGATGTGCGCGGAGAAGAACTGGAGAAAACTAAACGGATTTGACTTCCTGGGGAAAGTGATAACGGGAGTGAAATTCAAAGATGGGATCGAAGAGACAACGAACGAAACAACGGAGGTGAAAACAGACAATCAGGTCGCCGCTTGATCATGTCTTATACACCAGATTTGCATATATCTCCTAGGGGTAACCTACCCCCATCACCCTATAGCTTTTTCGCTGAATTTCCTCAGTTTCCAAAAATCACGATCTAATAATTTCAGGGAGTTAGAAAACTGAAAAACAGAGGGGTCCGAGCGACCCCATCTCCCCTAGGATAACCTGCTTTTTGCTGTTTTTTCTGTGTAGTGTAAGATCCTACAGCAATTCAAGAAAAAGAGGCTTGGCTAGTTAAGTATATAATCCCCTATAATTCCCTATAAATACTTTGTGTAATCAGGTATATAATTCCCAATTTAATACCTAAAGTAGGTTCTAAATGGACAACAGCAAAGTCCGAATTTTGGTTGTTGATGATGAAATAGATTTAGAACAGCTTATGCTGCAGAGAATGCGGCGTGAAGTTCGCCACGGTCGTTACGAATTCGAATTTGTACACAACGGTGCGGAAGCCCTTGAATGTCTACGCAAAGACAGCCGGTTTGATATTGTACTGTCTGATATCAACATGCCCGTTATGGACGGATTGACATTATTGGCACAGATACCGGAGGTAAACCCTGATATTCGTGCCGTAATGGTCTCCGCATACGGCGATATGAAAAACATACGGACTGCTATGAATCGTGGGGCATTCGACTTCGTTACCAAGCCGATAGACTTCACGGACCTGAAGATTACAATCGAACGTACGATTGAAAACCTTATTCTCTGGCGTAAAGCACTGAGTACGCGCGACAAACTTGTAGCTCTCCAGAACGAGCTTAATGTGGCACGGAAGATGCAGCAGAACATTCTTCCAAAAGCCTTTCCGACTTCTAAAGCATTTGATCTGTACGCAAGCATGGTTCCAGCTCGTTCCGTAGGCGGCGACTTTTTCGATGTTTATGAATTTAATGATGGCCGGGTTGGCGTTGTAATAGCTGATGTGTCGGACAAAGGAGTGCCTGCGGCAATGTTCATGATGGCCAGTCGTACACTGCTGAAGGCTTGCGCGGCAACTTCCGCTTCTCCGGCCGCTGTGCTGGAACAGGTAAATACGATGTTGTCGGATGACAACGATGCCATGACATTCGTAACCCTGTTATATGGCATTTACGATTCTAAAACGAAAGAATTCGTGTACGCGAACGGCGGACATAATCCGCCACTCATCGTCAAACCGAATCTGACAACTGAACTATTGGAGTTAACGGGCGGAGTTGCTCTGGGTGTGATGCAGGATTTCAAATATCAGGAAAATACAGTCACCCTTGAGCCGGGTTCCATGATTGTGCTTTACACTGACGGAGTATCGGAAGCGGAAAAAGAAAATAAGGAATTATTCGAAATGGACAGGTTTTGCAAAATTTTCCAAGACGGCACTTTCAAGGACGCCAAGGAAGTTACGGATGAGATATTCAAGACGGTCAGAGAGTTCGCTGGTGAAAATCCGCAATCTGACGATATAACCTGTCTTGTTCTGCGAATCACCTAATGGGCGAAGGCGGTAGGATGCGGGTTTCACGTACGTTGATCGTTCCCAATCGGATGGAAGAAATCCAAACGATTACAGTGGCGCTGGAGGAATTTTCTGAACAGCAAAATTTTCCCTCTGAAGCATTGTTTCATACACAGCTCTCCTTAGAGGAGTTCTTCACTAACGTGGTCAGCTATGCGCATAATGATGATCAGGAACATGAAGTCGAAATTATATTTTCGAGAGAAGGTGAAACCATAACTGTTGAGATCCTGGATGATGGATACCCCTTTAATCCGCTACAAGACGCGCCGGAGCTTGATGTCGAAAGTTCTCTTGAAGACCGCGGTATTGGTGGAGCAGGAATAAGGCTGGCGAAGCAACTGATGACGGAGTTACGCTATCAACGCGACAGTGCTCGTAATCATCTGACTATGATCAAGAAAATCTAGCAAAAATGCGGGTGTTGAGCAGACTATTTCTCAAAAAAGTGTTTGCCGCTTCAGTAATTGCAATACTGGCAAGCGCAGCATCAGGTGAAGCCAAAGAAGAAATATACGCTGTGCCGGGCGTATACAGTGATCGTATTGTATTTGGGCAGTCCGCTGCCTTGAGTGGTCCGGCTAGCGAGCTTGGTAAAGGCATGCAAGTTGGCATTCTTTCTGCGTTTAAAGAGGTTAATGACCGGGGTGGCGTTAACGGACGTCGTCTGGAACTGCTATCATTGGACGACAAATACGAACCGGAAGCGGCAATTGTAAATACGCAGCGACTGATTGGTGAGGATATTTTCGCACTCATCGGTGCAGTTGGTACTCCTACCTCCCAATCTGCGGTGCCTGTCGCGGAGGCACACGATGTACCTTACATAGCGCCTATGACCGGTGCAGAATACCTGCGTGACAGTGCACGCCGGACAGTCATCAATCTTCGGGCTTCGTATTATCAAGAAACCGAGGAGATGATAAAACGATTGACGATTGATCTCGGAATTAATCGCATCGCTATTCTCTATCAGGATGATTCATTCGGTCGTGCTGGTTTGCAAGGGATCCTTCTTGCTCTTGAGCGTCGCGAACTTTCTGCTACCGGAACGGGTATATTTCCCCGCAATACTGTCGCGGTAAAGACGGCGCTTCTTGATTTGCGTGCCACCAAACCGGAAGCTGTGATTATTATTGGTCCCTACAAGCCAACTGCGACATTCATTAAGTGGGCACACCATCTCGGTATGAATTCCATTTTTATGACGCTTTCTTTCGTAGGCAGTAATGCCTTGGCAAACGAACTAGGTGATCAAGGGGCCGGGGTTCTAGTTACGCAGGTGGTTCCCTTTCCAACCGGGAATACGGTGCCTGCTTCTGCTTCCTATCGTGCTGCATTGAAGGCGTACGATCCGGCGGCGAAACCCGGATTTATATCGTTTGAAGGATATTTAGCAGGGCGTTTGGCTATCTATGTCGTAGATCATTGTGGCAAGCAGGTTGACCGCAACTGTATTGATACGGTGCTGCGGACTGGCAACAACATTAATTTGGATGGCTTCACCTTGCGATATGGCAAGAATGATAATCAAGGTTCAGACAGCGTGTTCTTGACGATTATTGGTCCTGATGGTCAATATACGCCACTAACATCTTTAACCTCCGCGACGATACTGACCGACATTTTGCGTATGCAAAAAACATTGAGATAAACGGAATGCCTTCAAAGCTTTGGAATCGAATTTCTACGCAACTCTATACAGGTTTCGGAGGTGCTGTAGTACTCATCATCATTATCAGTTTGCTTGCTCTTTTCTTTCTTAACTACATTGGTAAAGTCCAGCAAACCGTTAATGAAAAGAATATACCCGAGATGACATCGGCGTTTGCAATTGCCCAGCAGACAGCCATGCTTGTCGCCGCCGCTCCTCGACTCACTGCGAGTACGCCTGAGCAGTTCAAGACCGTAGCTGCGACGATCGACCAGCAGACGAATACATTTAAAACACAACTCTCAGTCATGATGGAAAATCAAGGAGAAAGCGAACAAGCGCGGCAGATTCAATCTGAGGGGATCGCCATAATCCAGAACATTGAGCGAATCAAATTGCTTGTCAGGGAACGTTTTGACCTTCGTCAGAGCAATCTCAATCTTAGAGACGAGCTTCACGGTATCCAGGGTAAAATAACGCCGATTATAATTAACGAAATCGACGATCATATGTTCTATATGATGACCGGCTATCAGTCTCTCGATGAAGTACAATCACCTCGCTCGGTTCATTTTTCCGAACCGGAATTCCTGGTCTATCGTCGCTTGTTTGAACTCCGCGAAGCGGATGCAGTTGCTGCGCAGTTGCTTGCAACCGCATTTATAGTGACCGATGCGGCTTTGCTGGAGCCATTGCGAGAACGGTTTGAAGCCACAGCCGGTAGTATCAGTCGATCGCTTGATGCGATTAAGAACACCCCCCGTCACGATCGACTGTCTTGGATTTTTGAAGACCTGATCTCAGTCGGCAGAAGGAAAGACAACGGATTCGACCTGCGCAGTCGGGAACTTGCAGTTGATGACGAATTATCCGCTCTGCTCCGCGAGAATCAGATTTTAGGGATTGAGATCGTAGCGCGAGTAGAAAGTGTTGTAAATGATTCAAGCTTGGCCGCAGGAGAGATGGCGAGCAAAGCAGCTGCAGTAACTGCTACCAGCGCGAAGCTACTACTGGTTGTCAATATTGTTAGCATAAGTGGTGCAATCTTGTTCGGGTGGCTAATTGTACAACGTCGCCTGATTCGGCGTCTGGGGCGGATATCGAATCAAATGCGACAAATGGCGGATGGCAACCTGGAACTAGCCATCGACACCAAGGGTAATGATGAAATCGCGCAATTAGCCAAGGCGCTTGAGGTGTTCCGAAATAACGCACTGGAAGTACAGCGCCTTAATCTTGTAGAAACGCTTGCTAACCAACTGCAAGAAAAAAATGAGGAACTAGCACATACTAATGAAGAATTGAAACGGGCGCAGGACCAGATCGTGATGCGAGAGAAACTTGCTGCGCTTGGTCAATTGACAGCGGGGGTCGCGCACGAAATCAAAAATCCAATGAACTTTATCATGAACTTTTCAGAGGTTTCACAAGAGTTGTTGGAAGAACTGCTGGAGGAGGTAGCCAAAAATAAAGCTAATGGGGACACGAAAGAGGAATACGATCCGGAGTTAGTCGAGGAAGTGGCTGAGGATTTGACAGGGAATTTGAAGCGTATTCACGAGCACGGAAAGCGTGCAAGCCGAATTGTAACAGACATGCTCAAGATGGGTCGTGGTGGTGGAGAATGGCAACCAACTGACCTCAACGTATTGCTTAACGAGCATGCGTGGCTTGCGTTTCATAGTGCTCGCGCCACCGACACTGAATTCCAGCTAGAAATTCAGGAAGACTATGCGCCAGATATAGGCGAGATTACGGTACAATCGCAAGACCTTGGCCGGGTTTTCCTAAACCTGGTAACTAATGCCTGCTATGCGACGAACGAAAAACGAAAAATGCTGGCAGCCGACGATGTGTCGAAGAAGGATTATCAACCGACGCTTAAGTTGAGTACGCGGCTCATTGATGACCGTATTGAGGTACATGTTCGTGACAATGGAACCGGTATTCCCGAATCTGCATTGGAGCGTATCTTCAATCCGTTCTATACAACGAAGCCCACGGATCAAGGGACAGGTCTGGGATTATCGCTGTCCAATGACATCATACGACAGCACGGTGGTGAGTTTCGCGTAGAAACGAAGGAAAGCGAATATACAAATATGATTGTTGTCTTGCCGCTTGACCCTGCGGCTCATCAAGTAATTGATACTCCAGAAGAAGCGGCAGAAGGCGAGGATTCAGCAACTGCTTCTTCGTAACGCGTTTTAACCCGTTATTGTAGCTATAGCATCAGAACGAGATTCGAGCACATCAATGATTTTGTCAAAACCTGTGATCTCGACGATTTCTTTTATGGGACCAGGCAAGGAACACAGCATGAATCTCATATTTCTACCTTTGAGTGTTTTTGCAATAAGCAGAATTGAACGCAATCCCGCACTACTGATGTAGGACAGCTTTTCAAGATCCAGAACTACGGGATTGTCAGAACCTTCAATTTCCTTGTCCAGGTTTTTGTGGAATTCCTGCGCGTTCATACCATCAATTCGACCAGCTACGCTTATTATCAAGACACCTTCAATCTGATCGGCCTGCAACTCAAGTTGATTGTTTTGAATGACCATTCTCCAGTTGTAGTAATCTATATGACTATAGAGCGACAATCAAGATAGGACTTTCATGTCGTAGCGAAAGAGACAATACCGGGATATTTCAGGAGACGCAACCCTGGGAATCCGGAGTTGCGCAGGTACTAGTATAGCATCATCTTTGTATTGATGGGTATAAGGATTTAAGCTTTATTCTCGCATCCTCCGTGGTGAAACGCCAATCCACCTTGTTCCCGTTTTCGTTGCGTCTCCCCTCCCAGGCCTTTACCTCCTCCCGCAATGTCTCCCGGTCCGCAATACGACGGTCAAGACACTGACGCCGTAGCACTCCAATCTCTATCTCCGCCATGTTAAGCCAGCTGCCGTGCTTAGGAGTATAATGAATCTCAAGCCTCTCCGTGATACGACGCGCCTCCCACGGCGAAAACGCCTTGTAAAGAGACGCCGGACCGTGAGTGTTAAGGTTGTCCATCACCAGAACAATACGCTTGTCCGGATAATGCACGTCCACAAGATCCCTTATCACCTCAGCCCAATCCACCTTAGTTCTCCGCTCCGTCACCTCCACGTGACGCCAGCCCTCAAGAGGCGCCTGCGTATTCCGATTGAATTCGGACACCGATTCCGAGCGAACGTGGACACGTGACTCTCTTTTTTTCTTCTTCAAAAAACAATTAAAAAGCGCTTTGTTATCCTCCTTGTCATCTTTTAGAAGGAGGCGACAAGATGCCTGGAAGAAGAATGAATACGAGAGTGATAAAGGAAGTTCTGAGGCTTAAGTCCCTGAGTTTTTCGATCAGAGAGATAAGCCGGAGCGTTAACAGGGCTAGAAGCAGCGTCCATGATATGGTTGGCAGAGCCGAGGATGCAGGTCTGCGATGGCCCCTTCCCGAAGATATTGACGACGAGAAGCTCGGGCGGCTGCTCTATCCCGAGCCTGTGGAGGTACGCGGGAGCAAGGTTGTCCCGGAGTGGGCCCACATACACCGCGAACTCAAGCGCCTGGGGGTAACCAGGCATCTGCTCTGGGAAGAGTACTCGGCACGGCATCCCGACGGCCATTACAGCTACTCGCGCTTTTGCGAGCTCTACGATGTCTGGCGCAAAAACAACGCCAGGCCCTCCATGAGGCAGATACATAAAGCCGGTGAGAAGTGCTTTGTGGACTACGCGGGGCATACCGTAGCGATAACAGACCCCAAAACCGGAGAACGGAGCAAGGCCCGGATATTCGTTGGGGTTATGGGGGCTTCTAACTACACCTTTGCCGAAGCCACCTCCTCACAATCTCTTCCCAACTGGCTTGGAAGCCACACGCGGATGCTCGAGTTCTTCTGTGGAGTTCCTTCCCTCATAGTGCCCGACAACCTTAAAAGCGGGGTTACAAAGGCGTGCCGTTACGATCCCGAGATGAATCCGGCTTACGGACAGTGGGCGAATCACTACGGTACCGTCATAATGCCGGCGAGGCCGCGCAAGCCTAAAGACAAAGCTAAAGTGGAGGTCGGGGTGGGGATAGTCGAGCGGTGGATACTGGCGAGGCTTCGGGATGAGGAGTTCTTCTCTCTCGGAGAACTCAACAGGCGTATCGCGCAACTGCTTACGGAGCTTAACGACGCTTCTTTCCAGAAGCTTGAGGGGACACGGAGAAGCGAATTCGAAAGGACAGACAAGCCCGCCCTGAGACCTCTTCCTCCGCATTCTTACAGCTACATGGAGATAAAGAGGGCCGTAGTGAACATTGATTACCACACAGAATACAAAAAGACCCGCTACTCCGTCCCACATAACTGCATAGGGGAGCGCGTGGAGATTCACGCCGAGGAGAACATCGTTGAGATTTACTTCAAAGAGAAGCTCATAGCAGCGCACAGGCGGGTGGACAGAGGGGGCTTTGTGACGGATATCGCTCACATGCCCGAGGCTCATCAGCGCCACGAGAAGTGGAACGAAGAGAGAATCAGGAGCTGGGCCGCGGGGGTGGGAAGCGAGGTGCTTTTGTGGGTGAACAATCAATTTGAATCAAGAGAACATCCCGCCCAGGCATACAGGGTGTGCCTGGGGCTTCTCAGCCTCTCGCGAACCTATCCACGAAGACTGAATGACGCCTGCGGGGTTGCGAACAGAAACGGGCTCACAAGATTGAAACAGGTAAAGGCCGTGCTTGAAAACGGAACGGACAAGCTTCCGTTGCTCGAAGAGGAAAGCCTGTCTCTTCCCCAGGATCACGAGAACATAAGGGGTGCGCAACAGTACAGATGAATCTTAATCAAGGAGGTATTTTAATGAGTTTATCATTGACATTGTCCCGTCTTCGGGAACTTCGCTTGGGGGCCATGGCCCGTGCGCTTGAACGTCAGCTTGAACAGCCGTCCACTTACGACGATCTGTCTTTTACAGACAGAATGGGTCTGCTTGTGGAGAGGGAATGCGTTGAGAGGGAGAACAGGAGGCAGCAGAGGCTGGTGCGGGAAGCTCACTTCAGGCTCAGAGCGCACCTCGGCGACATTGATTACGGAACCCCCCGCAATCTCAAGAAATCGCAGATAGCGCAGCTTGGGGAAGGGGAGTGGGTGGAGAAGGCCCGGAATCTTCTCATAACAGGTCCCTGCGGGTGCGGAAAGACGTGGATAGCCTGCGCCCTGGGACACAACGCGTGTCTGAGAGGGATAAGGGTTCGTTACTACAGGATCTCAAGGCTGTTTCTTTCCCTTGCGCAGGCCAAGGCCGATGGAAGTTACAGAAAGCTTCTGGGGCAGATTGGGAAAACGGGTCTTCTGATCATAGATGACTGGGGTCTTGAGAAGCTGACCCAGCCCCAGAGATACGACCTGATGGAGATCTTGGACGACCGTTACGGGGAGAGCTCTACTGTGATGATAAGCCAGCTTCCGGTGAGTGAGTGGTACGGGGCCATAGGGGACAACACCCTTGCCGACGCGATTCTTGACAGAATTGTTCATAGAGCGCCAGGCTAACTGGTGAAGGATAGGAGGTGAAAGTCCACCAATGAGAAGATGTAACCAGATTACTCATTTCCGCGAGTCATGCATCCGTACCCGTGAGGGTGAGGGTGAAGCGTTGACAGCGGCGCGTGCGGGCAGGGCTAACGAGCAACGAAAAGTTCAAGATTCGGAGTGCCGAGGCTCTTGTGAAAGTCGAAGGCAACACGAGGTGCGCCGGTATGGTGAGGCGCAGGTCGGTTCCGCGGTGTCTAAGAACCCATGCACGTACGTAAATCCTTCACTGGGACCTGGGAGAGCTTCATTTTGCCCTGGAGTCGTACCGGGGCCGCTGAAGAAAGGAGGTAATCCGAATTGAAGATGTACGGAATGAAGCAGTCGGATGACGGAATAGTACCGATGAGGACAGCGAACAAAGGGGCGCAAGCTCCGGTGGAGGTGTCAGAGGGAAGGACGTCAACCAAAGGGAATCCGCAAGACCAAAGCACAGGCCGGACGCAGAGCCGGGGAACTGTGCCACAGGCGGTGGAGCGGATACGGCAGGCAGCGGCGAGGAATCCGAAGGAGAGACTCACAGCGTTACTGCACCACATAACGCCTGACACACTGCGATGGGCTTTCTACTCACTTGAGGGTGGGAAGGCCGCGGGGGTGGACGGTGTTACGTGGGAAGAGTACGAGGAAGGACTGGAAGAGCGGCTGCTCGACCTCAACGACCGAGTACACAAAGGGACGTACCGGGCGAAGCCGTCGAGGCGGGTAGAGATACCGAAGCCAGACGGGGGAACACGACCGCTCGGCATTGCGGCGCTTGAAGACAAGATAGCGCAGAAAGCAGTGGTGGGTCTTATTCTTGAGCCGATATACGAGCCGGAGTTTCTCGGGTTCAGCTATGGATTTCGGTCTGGGCGGGGAGCGCATGACGCGCTTGACGCTCTTGCCTACTGCATAGACAAGCGTGAGGTCAACTGGATAGTGGACGCCGATATCCAGAAGTTCTTTGACCGGATAGACAGGGAATGGATGATACGGTTCCTTGAGCACCGGATAGGGGACAGAAGGGTAATACGGCTGATAACGAAGTGGCTAAACGCTGGGGTAATGGAAGACGGGGAATGGAAGGACGATATGCGGGGAACGCCGCAGGGGGCAGTAGTTTCGCCCGTGCTTGCGAATATATACCTGCACTACGTACTTGACCTGTGGTTCCACAAGAGGTGGAGAATGCGGAAGGCAAAAGGAGAAGCGGTAATCGTCCGCTACGCGGACGATTACGTTGTAGGCTTTGAGTGTAAAGAGGACGCGGAGCAATTCTTGAACGATATAAAGGAGAGGTTGTCGGAGTTTGGACTGAATTTACATCCGGACAAGACGCGTCTCATAGAGTTCGGGCGGCACGCTATGGGGAATCGGAAGAAGCGAGGGGAGAGGCGGCCGGAGACGTTTGACTTCCTTGGGTTCACGCATTATTGCAGGAAGACGAGGAAGGGGCGATTCGGTCTGGGGCGCAAGCCGGTAGCGAAGCGGATGTCACGGACTCTGAAGCGGATAGGAGAGGTTCTGCGGCGGTGGATAAACGGCAAGGTAAGCGATGTAGCGGACTGGCTGGGAAGCGTAGTAAGGGGATGGCTTGGGTACTACGCGGTACCGACCAGTTACAAGCACCTGCGGAAATTTATCCGGCGACTCAAAAGAAAGTGGCACAAGGTACTCCGCCGACGGTCACAGAAAGACCACTTTACATGGGAGAGGCTGGAAAGGCTGACAGAGGCTAAATGGGGGCGAGTAAAGATACTGCACCCGTGGCCAAACAAGCGGTTTGCCGTCAAACACCTTAGGTAGGAGCCGTATGCGTTAACGCGCACGTACGGATCTATGCGGGGGGCGCAGGGAAACCTGCGTTCCTACCGCAACACTCTCACCGCCTTGAGCTTGGGGGAGAGTCCATGAGAAAAATCGAGGCGGAAAAGACAGAAAAACAAGTGCTGGGAAAAGAAAAAACCGGAGGTAATTAACAGGACACCCTTTGAACTCCGAAGTGCACCACTGACTCAGACAATCTCTTTTCAGTAGGAGTTTAGCACGCGGATGGACAAGGAACAATGCTCTTCGCAGCGAGGGCGTAGCCCGAGCGAAGAAGAGCATTGTCCACAAACTATGGTTTGTCTTGCCTCAGACCCAAAACAGAACGGAACTTCCCTTTCCTTGGAAGAAATACCAATACAACGCAGAGATGCCGGAGATCACTCTCCGCACGAACACAGATCCGGTGCGAACGCCGAACTCCTCTCCCCAACGGCCTCCAGCGCCTTGCAGAACACCTCGGCAGGCGTTCTGTAGCCCAGCACCCGCCTCGGCCGGGTGTTGAGCATCTCTTGAACCCCTCTGACCTCCCCAGGGTCAACCTTGCGCAAGTCTTGTGACTTCGGAAAGAACTCCCGCACCAGACCGTTTGTGTGTTCATTCAGTCCTCGCTCCCATGGACTTCCTGTCTTTTATCAAGCAAAAATTTTATGTATAGAGCGAATTCGTTTTTTTTAAATTCCTCCTTGTTTTTTTCTTCACAGATTTCATGTCAGTCTGACCTCTTTTATGCCGCGGCTTGCTGAGGAGGTTTCTTGAACTCCTTGTCGAACAGCTCTCCTTTTTTCAGGATGGCGCAGGCGACGGATAAAAGACGATCGCATACAGTACGAACAGACCTGCAATAACCATGACCTTTTTCCCGAAGCGATTTGTACTTGGCCCTGCTTACCGGATCATACATTGCGGCTATTCCACCCAGAACATGAAAAGCATCTGAGAGGCTTCCGCATACCGCCCTTCGCCGAACGACCTGCTTTGTCTTGCCCGATTGTCTCGTCACCGGAGCCGTGCCCCCAAGACATCGAAGCGCCTTGAGGTCTCGACGACGTATAAGATCCCAGGCCTCGGCAAGCAGCGTCGCGAGCACTACATCCCCCACACCGGGGATGGATCGGAGAATCTCGATATCGGTTGGTCCTCCTCCTTCGGTCCTCTGCTTTGAATCTATGGTCTCGATCACCTTCCTGATAGAATCTTTCGTTCGCTTGAGCTGACGATCCACCACTTTCATGCGTTGGGCAATCGTCCTTATGTGCTCAACGCAGCTTGCCACGGTCGCCTGCTTTATGTTTATCTTCTCACTACGCAGTATTTCAAGCGCTCCCTTCGCGTCAACACGCCTCACTCTGTTGCGTTTGAGAAGCTTCTGTACCGTTGAGGTTCTTATTCTTTTTGCGGAGTCAGGGCAAGGCGCGAGCTCCCATAATTCTGTGTGCCATGGTCTTACCGTATTGCCCATAAGCTCGCCGAACTGGGGGTAATACCTCCAGAGCAATCCGCGAAAACGGTTTACAAGACGCGTGCGTTCTCCCACGAGCTCCTCTCTTGTTCTGTTGAATTCCCGCAGGGTTATGATGTCGGGGTCCCGAGGCTCAAGGCAGCGGAAGTGGGGACGGTCCGTTCTAAGCGTCGAGGCCAGCACCAGAGCGTCCCTGCGGTCATCCTTGGCTCCCGAGACACAGAACCTGTCCCTGAAGCGGTCAAGCTGCCTGGGGTTTATGGAATAAACCCAAAAGCCTTGCTCAAGCAGGCTCTCCACTACAGGGCCGTGGTTTACCTCGATAGCCGCGGCTATGTTATGTGCCTGTGAACCTGACACCCTCATCATCCACCGGGCCATTTCAAAAAGACCGCCACCGGTATGTTTGAAGGCCTTTTCTCCGATGACGGAGCCTTCCTGATCGACTACGCAGACCTGGTGGGACTCTCTTCCCCAGTCAACGCCCGCAAAAAATAGAGATTTATGATTCTCCATGTAAGTTAATACCTCCTATTAAATTCGGGTCTGCCGTGATGCTTGTCGGATCCAGTACTGGTGCTCAGGGGCACAAACTTCCTGTCGGGCATTTATCACGGCGCTTGACCGAGGCGCGTGTCCATGGGAAGCGCTCTTTGACGCGGAATGGTAAAGGCTGCTCTCGGTCAAGCGACCCGTGAATTTCAATTAAACTCGATTTAAAAAATTTCCGCTAAATTAAGCTTGATAAAGGGTACTGAATGGTAAGGCGTAGCGAAGTAAAACCCCGCGGAAAGCCCCCCGGACACCGTGGCGTGCCCGGCAAACTCTTTGCCGTTGTCCGCCGTTATGGTGTGCACCAGCTCCTTGACCGGACCCAAGCACCGCAACAAAGCGTCTCCCACCTCTCCCGCGGTCTTTTTGCCTACCTTGCGAAGAAACACAAACTTAGAGACCCTGTCCACCACGGAAACAAGCGTCCCCCGGTGCTTTGCGCCTATTATGGTGTCGGCCTCCCAGTCTCCGACCCTGATCTTCTCCTCAACCTCTCCCGGACGTTCGCTTATGTCTACTCTCTGTGGGATGACGCCGCGTCCCGAACCGTCTCTGCCGCGACGGTTCGGCTTCTTGCCTCGTCTGCGCAAATACCGGTAAAGAGTCCCTCCAGCTGCCCTGTCTTCCCAGATGTGCGTGTATATCCATTTAGCGCTTACCGAAACTGTGCCCTCAAAACGAAGCCGCCCGGCTATCTGCTCGGGACTCCAGCGCCGTCTGATCAGCAGGTTGTTCACCATCGCCCAGAGTTCTTTGGTCATCTTACGGGGACCCGAGGATGCTTCCCCGCGACGACCCTTCGCAAATTCATCCGCCTGTTTGTATCGGTAACCCCGCTTGCCGATGTTGCGCTTTACTTCTCGGATGACCGTGGAGTGAGAACGTCCGAGCTTACGGCCGATCTCGCGAAGTGAATGACCGGCTTGCAAAAGCTTTGAGATCAGGAACCTTTCTTCTCGGGCCAAGTGCGTGTATTGCATTAGATAACCTCCTATAGTTAGTCACTTTAGAGATTATCCTTGTCACTTGGCCCTTTCAACTTGAGGTGAACTCATCCAAATGGTTCAAACCCTGCTTTCAGGGGTGGTGCACTTCAATGTTCAACGGGCGGGAGAAAAAAACAGACTTTTTACGAGTTGTTTGACAGCAGAAAACAGAAAGTGTAAAAGTCTGTTTTGGGAAGAAGAAAAAAAGAATTCAGGTGTCCGAATTCAATCGGAATCGGTGTCCGAATAAACTGGAATAAGCACCAGGGAAGAGGGAGAAGCGTTTGTGCCTCTGTTTGATGTTGAACTTGATGACATACTGTGTCTGAAGCACCCAAGGGTAGTGGGCAATGACAACTGCGTGAGGTACAAGGGGATAAGTTTACAGATCCCGCCGGTTGAGGATCGTTACCACTTCGTGAGGGCAAAGGTGGTTGTGCATGAATATGAGGACGGGAGTATGGCTGTGTATCATGGGAAGCGTAAAGTGGGAAATTATGACAGCGAAGGCAGGTTGAAGAACAAAGGAGGAATAAGTAAACCGAGGGCCCAGATAGGAGGGCATCGCAGTTTCACATCACCCTCTTCGGGCTACGCCCTGCGAGGCTGATGTGAAGAAAGCCAAAGCGGACAACTCGCGTGCTATAAAACCGGACAGTTGAGACTGTGAAAGTATTCTTGGGTATTTGGTCGGAGAACTCATACTCGACGGCACATCGCGAGAATGCAAGAGATCATTTGCTCTTTCCTCCTTCCCTTGTCCTGATTGTTTAAAGCAACGTAATTATCTTTGTATTTCAGGCAGTTAGGCGTTGATATTACCTCCTCCCCAAGGTATAATTACACCACTTACTCTTAAAGGAGATACCAAGGTGGAACACAATATGAACCAACGCCGATACAAGCCCACCCTTGACCGCACGCAAAGACTGCTTCTGCCCGAGCGGGTGGAGGACTACGTGGGCGAGAATCACCAGGTTCGAGCCCTTGACGCTTACGTCGATACCCTCGACCTTGCTTCTCTGGGGTTCAAGCACACAGAGACCGGTACCGTAGCCGGGCAGCCTCCGTATAATCCCTGGGCGATGCTTAAGCTCTATCTTTACGGATATCAGCACGGGATACGCAGCAGCCGCAAGCTAGAAGCGGAGACCCGAAGGAACTTGGAAGTGATCTGGCTTGTGAAGGGGCTTCGGCCCTCGTACAAGAGCATTTCGGATTTCCGCAAGGACCACGTGGGGCAGTTGCGGGAGGTCAACCGGGGTTTTGTTTTGCTGTGCAGGGAGCTTGATTTGTTCGGTGGGGAGGAGGTGGCAGTGGACGGTTCTTTTTTCAAGGCGGACGCAAGCAGGGGAAGCATCCAGACCGAAGGTTACATAGACAGGGAGTTAGAGAATATAGAGGAGAAGATAAAGGAGTATCAGGTGGCCCTTGAGGAGCAGGATGCGGCGGATGACAAGGCGGGGGCTCAGGATACGAGCAACGACGAGGTTTTATTGGAGAAGATAGAGAAGATGAAGCGGCGCCAGGGGGAGAAGCGAGAACTTAAAGAGCGCATGGAGAGAAGGGGAGATTCACAGGTATCGAGTGTGGATCCCGACGCGAGGCTGCTTAGGAAGCGGGGGCAGAGCGTAGCAGGATACAACGCACAGATAGCGGTTGACTCAGAGCACAAGCTTGTGGTCACGGAGGATGTGGTTCAGGACGGTACGGACACTCATCAATTGGCCGGGATGCTTGTGGAGACAAAGAGAAGGCTCGGTACGGAACAGCTTGTGGGGTTGGCCGACGGTGGTTATTACGAGAGCACGCAACTCAAGCGTTGCGAGGATGAGGACATAACTGTTTACGTTGCGGTTCCTGACAAAAGTTCCGGGATAAGGAACAGGGGGCGCTACAGTCTGGATGAATTCACTTATGACACAGAGGAAGATTGTTACTGGTGTCCGCAGGGGAAGCGGCTGACTCCTTGTAGAGGTTCGGGAGGGAAGAGTGGAAAGAAATATATTGTGTATCTGGGCAGAACCGCGGAGTGCAGGGGGTGTTCAGTGCGCAGCAGTTGTATTAGTGAGAAGGCGCAGGTCAGGATGATACGGCGCTGGGAATATCAGGAAGTGATTGATAGGCACAAGCGGAGGATGGAGCTGGGAGTGAGGAAGATGAAAGAGCGTGGGAAGATTGTCGAACACCCGTTTGGGACGTTAAAAAGCAGATGTGGACTTCACCAGTTTTTAATGCGGGGTTTGAAGAAATGCCGGGGGGAGTTCAGCTTGATGGTGATGGCCTACAACTTCACTCGGGTGCTTAACATTCTGGGAGCGCAAAGACTCAGGGAGTATTGCGCCGGGCGGAGGGTTTACGGACCGCAGATGGCCTGAGCCCTAGATGTCAGGATAGTTGTCGCTTTTTTTGATCTTTAAGTTCTTCAGAAACTTAAATTTCTGAAGAACTTAAGCAGGAGGACAACTACAATGAAAAAATACAGTTATAAGTTCAAGGCCCGGGCCGTGGAAAAAGCTCTTGGGCGAGACCCTGATGTTTCGCTCAGACGTGTTGCCATACACCTCGGCGTAGATCATTCTACTCTTCGAAGATGGGTAAACCAGTTTGAAAACCAATCTTACGCAGAGGGGATCATGAACGAAGAAAAATCACCCCGGTTGTGGACCGCCGGACAGAAGCTTGAGATCGTTATGGCGTGTGAATCCATGGGCAAAGAACAGATAAGCGCCCATTGCAGGGAACGGGGTGTTTACCCACATCACGTCAAGCAGTGGAAAGCCGAGATCTTAAAGTCAATGTCGACCTCGGGGAAATCCCCGAGCCCGGTTCGGCTGAAACAGCTCACAGAGGAGAACAAGTCCCTAAAGAAGGAGCTTCGCCGAAAGGAAAAGGCCCTGGCCGAAGCCGCGGCGCTGCTGGTGCTTAAAAAAAAAGCCGAGCAGATATGGGGAACCGAAGAGGACGATTGACCGTGGGAGATGAACGCAGACAGATAAGCGCCTCGGTCAAGGAGGCTTTGGGCTCGGGAGTTCGCCTGGGCCCCGCCTGCGAACTGATGGAGATAAGCGCAAGAACTTATCAGAGATGGAGCAGGCCGGACAATGTTTGTGACGGGCGTCCCGACGCCCGTCATCAACCGCCGAACAAGCTTGACGAGGAGGAAAGACGGAAGCTTGTGGGGGCGGCAAACAGCCCGGAGTACGCGGATCTTCCTCCCTCTAAAATAGTGCCTCTGCTTGCCGATTCCGGGCAGTACCTGGCGAGTGAGTCCACGTTTTACAGGGTGTTGAGGGATGTGGGACAACTGTCCCATCGTCACCGCTCAAAACCCCCGAGTGGCGCCAAGCCCCGCGGTCTGCTTGCCGCCGGTTCCAACTGTGTGTACAGCTGGGATATAACTTACTTGCCCACGAGGGTTGGGGGGATGTTCTTTTACCTTTACATGGTGATGGACATATACAGCAGAAAGATAGTCGGCTGGCAGGTGTACAAGCGGGAATCAAGCGAACTGGCGGCAGACCTGATGACAGACATCTGCATAACAGAAGGCGTCAAGCGCGGGGAGGTCACTCTGCATTCTGACAATGGCGGGGCGATGAAGGGAGCTACGTTGCTTGCGACCTTACAGAAGCTTGGAGTAGTTCGGTCTGTGAGCCGTCCCGGGGTGAGCAGCGACAACGCGTATTCGGAATCGTTGTTTCGGACTTTGAAATATGTGCCTTATTATCCTGATCGGCCTTTTGAGGAGATTGTGGAGGCGCGCCGGTGGGTGGAGGGGTTTGTCGGCTGGTACAACGATGTTCATCTGCACAGCGGGATCAGGTCGGTGTTTTTTAGGATAGTTGTCGCAAATTATAACATGACGCGCCCTGGTTTGCACCTCCTCTGAAGTTCTCTCCAATCTCATAATCATAGTCATTCATCAAGCAGCTTTGTCCTTTCTCTGATCAGGGTTAAGCCATACCTCCTTTACCTGTGACCAGTTTCGCGTCTGCCGAGACCAGCGAATCGGGTTCTTCCTCTTCGCCTCCTTGTACACCTCGTCCCGTCTGGACAATATCTCCTTGTCCAGACCCTCATGACGCTGCGAAGGGGTTACGAACTTGATCCCGCTGTGCAGATGAGCCTCGTTGTACCAGCCGACAAACCCCTCCACCCACCGGCGAGCCTCCACGATATCCTCAAAGGGCCGCTGTGGGTAATACGGCACGTATTTCAAAGTCCGAAACAATGATTCCGAATACGCGTTGTCGCTGCTCACCCCCGGACGGCTCGCAGACCGAACCACTCCGAGCTTCTGTAAGGTCACAAGCAGCGTGGCCCCTTTCATGGCCCCGCCGTTGTCGGAGTGCAGAGTGACCTCCCCGCGCTCCACGCCTTCTCTCAAACAGATATCGGTCATCAGATCGGCCGCAAGCTCGCTTGATTCCCGCTTGTGCACCTGCCAGCCTACGATCTTCCTGCTGTATATGTCCATCACCATGTACAGGTAAAAGAACATGCCCCCAACGCAAGTCGGCAGATAAGTTATGTCCCAACTGTAGACACGGTTGGGAGCGGTGGCGCACAGACCGCGGGGTTTGCCTCCTGTACTGGGTTTTGACTTGTGGCGATGGGATAATTGTCCCTTCTCCCTCAGCACTTTGTAAAACGTGGACTCACTGGCCAGGTACTGGCCGGAATCGGCCAGCAGAGGCACTATCTTCGAGGGAGGCATGTCCGCGTACTGCGGGCTGTTGACGACCTCTACGATCTTTTCTCTCTCCTCTTCCCCAAGCTTGTTCGGAGGTTCATGACGGGCATCTGTACGCCCGTCATGAGTATTGTCCGGCTTGCTCCATCGCAGGTAAGTCCTTGCGTTTATCCCCACAATTTCGCACGCGGCGCCCAGACGGGCTCCCGAACCGACAGCTTCTTTTACCGAAGCGATTATCTGTTCACGTTCATCACACACGGTCAGTCGTCCTCGCTTGTTCCCCATATCTGCCCGGCTTTTTTTTTAAGAACGAGAAGCGCCGCAGTTTCGGCCAGAGCTTTTTCCTTTCTGCCCAGCTCCTTCCTGAGGGATTTGTTCTCCTCTCTGAGCTGCTTTAGCTGAGCAGGATTCGCGGTTCCTGGCGAGGTCGACATTAATTTCAGGATCTCCCTCTTCCACTGCTTCACATGATGGGGGTAGACGCCATGTTCTCTGCAATGGGCGCTTATCCGTCCCTCGTCCATGGATTCACACGCGATAACGATCTCCAGTTTCTGCTCCGGGGTCCATGACTGGGGTGTTTTTTCTTTGCTCATGATCTGCTCCTGACAAGATTGATTCTCAAACTGAGATATCCACCTTCGCAGAGTAGAATGATCTACGCCGAGATGCAGAGCCACGGAACGCAGCGGCGCTTCACCTCGGTTCAAAGCTTTCTCAACGGCCTGGGTCTTGAACTCATAACTGTACTTTTTCATTTTAGTTGTCCTCCTGTTTCAAGTTTCCAGAAATTTAAATTTCTGGAAACTTGAAAATTCAAAAAATGCGACAACTATCCTAAGAATTAGGGAGGTTCGTAACCCCTTCTCAGCGCCACGCGGGTTTGGACAGGGAGATATTGTCCAGGCGGGACGAGGTGTACAGGGAGGCGAAGCGGAAGAATCCGCTTCGCTGGTCGGGGAAAACGCGAAACTGGTCGCCTGTAGAAGAAGTGTGGCTGAATCGGGATCGGAGAAAGGACGAAGCCGCTTGATGAATGACTATGATTATGAGATTGGAGAGAACTTCAGAGGAGGTAAAAACCAGGGCGCGTCATGTTATAATATGCGACAACTATCCTGAAAAACACCGTGAGAAGGGAAGGAAAAGTCCGTTAACTTGACATTATGACACCGGATCGGGAGTATCGAACCGGATTTTTAACCCCTTCAATCAAAAAACACCCGCATTGTTGACTGCACATTCATTTTGAAATAACCCTTCTCGCAATAAATTCACAGTCTGAGTTGCATTTGCTATTAACACTGTTTAAATCTTCAGAATCGTCGTGTACATTTAAAAAAAATATATAGACGGGGGCGATTAAAACTCATGGCAGCGGTTAACAAGGCTATAATACTCGGCAATCTGGGAAGAGACCCCGAAGTAAGGTATACGCCGGACGGAAAGGCGGTCACCAATTTCTCGGTTGCTACAACGGAAAAATGGAGAGACAGAGACGGAAATTCTCAGGAACGCACCGAGTGGCACAGGGTAGTGGTGTTTGACAGGCTCGGGGAAGTGTGCGGCGAGTATCTTTCCAAGGGAAGTTCCGTTTACGTGGAGGGCTATCTGAGAACCCGCTCATGGGACGACAGGGAAGGCAACAAAAGATATACGACCGAGATTGTGGGAAGAACCGTGCAGTTTCTCTCCGCTAGGGGGGAGAGCGGAAGGAAAGGCGGCGGAGCGCCCCCCGCTGAAGATGATTTCGCCTACGAAGAGGGCGCCGGCCTCACTGACGACGACGTTCCGTTCTGATTCTTTTGGCTTTTACTGACACACAATAAGCTTATGTCTCTGGCCGTTATAATTCTGGCGGCGGGCAAGGGAGTCCGCATGAATTCGGAACTTCCCAAGGTGCTGCACCCCATCCTCAAAAAACCCATGCTGTACTATGTTCTGGATGCGGCTCAAGAGATGGAACCCGATAGAATCGTACTTGTTCGGGGGCATGACTCTGAGCTTGTTAAGGAGGCGGTTTCGGATTACCCGGTGAAGATGATAATTCAGGAGCCGCAGCTTGGAACGGGACACGCGGTTTCGTGCTGTGAGGATGCTCTCCGGGGTTTTTCGGGAGATATTCTTATACTGAGCGGAGATGTCCCCGCGACGGGCATTTCTACTCTGCGTGAATTTACGGATTCCCACGTGAAAAACGGGACGGATGTTTCGTTCATATCCACAGTGGTTGAAGACCCCGGCGGATACGGAAGGGTGTTGAGGAATGCCGGAGGGGAAGTACTTCGCATAGTGGAGGATAAAGACGCCACTGCGGACGAGAAAAAAGAAAAAGAAATAAATGCCGGAATTTACTGCGTGAATTCCTCTTTTCTCTGGGAAAGCCTGGGCGGACTCGACAGGGAAAACAGCCAGGGAGAGTATTACCTGCCCGGAATCATAAATCTCTGCGTTTCCCGTAAACGCAGGCTTCTGGCTTTTACGCTGGCAGATCCAAAGGAGGTGTCTGGAGTGAACAGCAGAGAACAGCTCGGCGAAGCGGAAAAAACCGTAAGACGCGCGATAAACCGCCGACACATGGAAAACGGGGTTACAATAGTAGATCCCGAAACCACTTACATATCGGACTCAGTAAGCATAGGTAAGGATACGACTGTGTATCCGAATACTTATATCCACGGCGAAGTCCGCATCGGGGACGGCTGCAGAATAGGACCATCCGTATACATTGAAGATTCACTGATAGGAAATAACGTCGAGGTAAGGTTCTCTTCGTATCTTACGGGGTGCGAAGTCGAAGACAGCGTTGTAATGGGGCCTTTTTGTCACCTGCGGCCCGAGGCCAGGATAAAAACCGGGGCCAAGATCGGAAATTTCGTTGAGATAAAAAAATCGGAAATAGGAGTCGGTTCCAAGGTTCCCCATCTGTCCTACGTGGGAGATGCCGATATCGGCGCCGGGGTTAATATCGGTGCGGGAACCATTACCTGTAACTACGATGGCGTGAACAAGCACAGAACCGTGGTGGAAGACGGCGCTTTCATAGGGAGTGACACCATGCTGGTTGCACCTGTAAAAGTGGGAAAGGACGCGACTACGGCGGCAGGTTCCACCGTAACAAAAGACGTTTCCTCGGGCGCTCTCGCGATAGAGCGCGCGGTACAGAAGGAAATAAAGGGCTGGGCGGAGAGAAAAAGAGTGAAGAAGGGGAAACCCTGAGATGTGCGGAATAGTCGGATACGTGGGCAGTTCTAAGAGGACCAAAAGCGTTCTCTGCGAAAGCTTGGAGAGGCTTGAATACAGGGGATACGATTCTTCCGGCATATGCTTTGTTGAAAACGGCCGTTCCCGCGTCATAAGAAGCGAAGGGAAGCTTGAAAACCTTCTCTCAAAACTAAAAGACTGCGAGATGACTTCTTCTCTCGGCATCGCTCACACAAGATGGGCCACCCACGGCGACCCTTCGGAGCGAAACGCCCACCCCCAGGTATCGGGCCCGGTAAGCGTGGTGCACAACGGCATAGTGGAGAACTACCCCGAGCTCAAGGAGGAACTTATCGCGGCCGGTTACGAATTCCGCTCCGATACCGACACCGAGGTCATTTCTCATCTGATCCGCGATTTTACGGAAAAAGGAAACTCTCTTCTCGAATCAACAAGAAAAGCATTTGAAAAGGTGGAGGGCTCTTACGCAGTGGCGGTCATGTCGGATACGGAACCCGGGAAGATAATCGCCACCAGGCGTTTTTCCCCTCTCATAATAGCGCGCAGCGGAAACGAATGTTTTCTGGCTTCGGATATCCCCGCGATTCTGCCCTACACAAAAGAGTTTGTTTTTCTTGAGGATAACGATTTCGTGGTTCTGGATGAAAACGGCATCTCGATAACCGACGCCGCCGGCGAGGCGGTTAAAAGAGCGCCGACGGTTGTGGACTGGGACCCTTCGGTAATTGAGAAATCGGGCTATCGCCATTACATGCTAAAAGAAATTTTCGAACAGCCCCAGGCGATTTTCGATACGCTTCGGGGGAAATTCACGGCGGACATGCGGGAAGTGGTTTTCGAGGACATGGACCCATCCCTTCTGCGAAAAACGCAAAGAATCATTATTGCGGCCTGCGGCACTTCCTACCACGCCTCCCTTATAGGAAAGTATATGATAGAGGAAGTGGCCGGAGTGAACACCCAGGTGGAGCTTGCCTCTGAGTTCCGGTACAGAAATCCCGTTATCGGTCCCGACGCGCTTTTTGTCGCGGTTTCTCAGTCGGGCGAGACTGCGGACACCTCAGAAGCCCTCCTCAAGGCCAAGGACCTGGGTATGAACTCTGTCGGCATAACGAACGTGAGGCTGAGCAAAATCTCAAGAGAGTCTGACTGCGTCATAACCACGAAGGCGGGCCCGGAGATCGGAGTTGCCTCCACAAAATCCTTCACGGCGCAGATTATGGCGTTCTATCTTTTTTCCATATATCTTGCGATCTCAAGGAAGGCGATTGATTCCGACAAGGTGAGGCAACTGATAGCCGATGCCGTATCTGTTTCGAAACTCCAGCAGAAAACCCTTGAGCTTGACGGGGAGCTTAAAAATCTCTCAAGAGACTTTTACGGTTACAGGAATTTTATCTATCTGGGCCGGGGGATTAATTACCCCGTGGCTCTTGAAGGCGCGCTGAAACTAAAAGAGGTTTCCTACATACACGCCGAGGGGTATGCCGCCGGGGAGATGAAGCATGGTCCCATAGCCCTTATAGACAGAAATATGCCCGTTGTGTTTATCGCGCCTGAGGAGGACACCTATTACAGAAAGCTCCTTGGAAATTTCCAGGAGGTAAAGGCCAGGGGAGGGCGGATCATTTTCATAACATCGGATGAGAATCTGCAGCTTCCCGATGAGAGGGACAGGAAAATAGTGATCCCGAAAAGTCCCTACCTCGTAAGCCCGATGGTGTCGGTTATCCCCGCGCAGTTTCTGGCTTACCATGTCGCCAATATTCTGGGGACGGATGTGGACCAGCCAAGGAATCTGGCCAAGGTCGTCACTGTTGAATGATGTCGTGCCGTCGCGACGTGATAATGATATAAACTTTATGAGAGGTTTTGAATGAAGGTGCTTGTTGTCGGAGGAGGCGGAAGGGAACATGCCCTCTGCTGGAAGATAAACCAAAGTCCTCTTGTGGAGAAAACCTACTGCGCTCCCGGAAACGCCGGGATAAGCCGCCACGCCGAGTGTCTGGATATCGGTGTGGGAGACTTCGATTCGCTTGCGCAGTTCGTGAAAAAAGAGTCCGTTGACCTTACGGTCGTTGGCCCCGAGCAGCCTCTTTGCGAAGGGATAACCGATTTTTTTGAAAAAGAAGGGCTTTTGATTTTCGGTCCCTCAAAAGCCGCCGCGGAACTTGAAGGAAGCAAAACTTTCTCAAAAAATCTGATGAAAAAATATGGCATCCCGACAGGGGAATATTCAGTTTTTACCGATATCGAGCAAGCGCTTGCCAAGGCGGGGAAAACCGAACCTCCCTTCGTGGTGAAGGCCGACGGCCTTGCCGCCGGCAAGGGGGTTATCATATGCCGCTCCCGCGAGGAAGGAGAAGACGCGGTTCGCTCCATGATGGAGCGCGGAGCCTTCGGCGAGGCCGGGGAGAAGGTTGTAATAGAGGAATTTCTTACGGGTGAGGAGGCCTCCTTTTTTGCCTTGACCGACGGGGAAAACGTACTTCCGCTTGAGCCTTCTCAAGACCACAAGCCCATTTTTGACGGGGACAAGGGGCCGAACACGGGAGGCATGGGAGCCTACACTCCCGCTCCTGTTGTAAACGATCGGTTAAGGCAGAGAATAATCGACGAGGTAATGGTTCCGACCGTGCGCGCGATGAAATCCGAGGGCAGAACTTACAAGGGAGTTCTCTACGCCGGATTGATGATAAAAGACGAAAGCTTTAAGGTGCTTGAATTTAACTGCCGCTTCGGCGATCCCGAAGCCCAGCCGCTTCTTATGAGAATGGAATCGGATATAGTCCCCATTCTTCATTCAATAGCCCGCAGCGAGATGAAAACCGATCCGATAGAGTGGAAAGACGGATTCTGCGTCTGCGTCGTCATGGCTTCAAGAGGCTACCCCGGAAGCTACGACAAGGGGGTTGAGCTTAAAAGACTCAAGGACTTCACCGACACCCGCGAGACAGTGGTTTTTCACGCCGGAACCGCTTTTTCTGGAGACGAGCTGGTTACAAGTGGCGGAAGGGTCCTCGGAGTCACTTCTCTTGGCGATACTATAGAGGAATCGATACTGAGGGCATACCAGGCAGTTGGTTCCATTTTCGATGAAAATCTGGTCTACAGGACTGATATAGGGAAAAAGGCGCTTTTGCGTATTGGTGGTTGATATGTCTTGGGTATATCACGCCTGAGGAGTCTAAGTTTATAAATTTTTCCCCCACTCGAATTTTTCTGTTGAAAACCTATTTTCTTTCTGTAAGATAGTCCTTCCCTTGATTTGGGTCTTTAGCGTTTTTTTTCAGTTCACCCATTTGACATTGATCCATTATTAGGCTTATAATGATCGGATTACCCAAATTTCGGGAGAGGATGTTTTTATGCCTACGATAAGTCAGTTGCTCAGCAAGGGAAGAGAGTCGGTCAAGAAGAAAAGCAAGGCCAGGGCTCTTCAGAGATGTCCCCAGAGAAGGGGGGTTTGCGTGAGGGTTTACACCACCACTCCGAAAAAACCCAACTCGGCACTTAGGAAGGTCGCCAGGATAAGGCTTACAAACGGCATAGAGATCACGGGATACATCCCCGGAGAAGGACATACCCTGCAGGAGCATTCAGTTGTGCTCGTAAGGGGTGGCAGGGTGAAAGATCTTCCGGGAGTGAGATACCACGTAGTGAGGGGAACTCTTGACTCGACCGGAGTTGAGAACAGAAGAAACGGAAGATCCAAGTACGGAGCCAAAAAGCCTAAGTAGCGGGCGGGAATCAGAAGATGCCGAGAAAAGGTAGGGTAGCGAGAAGAAAACTGACCCCGGATTCAAGAACCGGAGATCCGATAGTCGCCAAGTTCATAAACAGCCTCATGTACGACGGCAAAAAGAGCAAGGCGGAAAGAATCTTCTACGGTTCTCTTGACAGGATAAGGGAAAAAACCGGAAAAGACCCCCTTGAGGTCTTTCTCGATGCTCTTGACAAAATAAAGCCTGCTGTTGAGGTAAGGTCAAGACGCGTCGGCGGAGCCAACTACCAGGTTCCTATGGAAGTGAGTTCTTTTAGAAGGCAGTCTCTCGGGATCAGGTGGCTTATAAACTCCTCCCGCGCAAGATCGGAAAAATCGATGATAGACAAGCTTTCTTCAGAGATAATCGATGCCCATAACAACAGGGGCAGCGCGGTAAGGAGAAAAGAGGACATTCACAGAATGGCCGAGGCCAACAGGGCCTTTGCCCACTACAGGTGGTAATTCCCTCCGGAGGATTAAGGTGTCAGAACAGGTATTTCCCATAGACAGGGTAAGAAACATCGGAATAATTGCCCACATAGACGCTGGCAAGACCACCACTACTGAAAGAATACTGTTCTATACAGGCATAACCTACAAGATAGGCGAGGTGCACGAAGGCGCAGCGACTATGGACTGGATGGAGCAGGAACGCGAAAGGGGTATCACCATCACTTCCGCCACGACTACGTGTTTCTGGAAAGACTGCAGGATAAACATTATAGACACTCCCGGTCACGTTGACTTCACTATAGAGGTTGAAAGGTCGCTCAAAGTGCTTGACGGGGCGGTGGTGGTGTTTGACTGCGTTGGCGGAGTCGAGCCCCAGACTGAGACCGTGTGGGGGCAGGCCGACCGTTACTCTGTTCCGAGAATGTGTTTTGTGAACAAAATGGACAGGGTCGGGGCGGATTTTTACAGGGTCGTGGACCAGATAGAGGAGAGACTTGACGCCAATCCCGTGTGTCTTCAGGTCCCGTGGTTTGACGGTGATGAGTTCACTGGGATAGTTGATATCATAAGGATGAAAATGGCGGTATGGGACGGGGAAAGCTTAGGGGCCAAATTTGAATTCATCGATATTCCCGAAGATACAAAGCAGCACGCGGCTGAGTACAGAGAAAAACTTCTCGAAGCCCTCTCAGATAACGACGAGGGAATAATGGAGCTTTACCTCGATGGAGAGGATGTCCCCGAAGAAATGATCCGAAAGTCCATAAGGCGACAGACCATTGACGCAACCATAATTCCCGTAATGCTGGGGTCAGCTTTTAAGAACAAGGGAGTGCAGTTGCTGCTCAATGCTGTTGTGGAATACATGCCGGCTCCCATAGACCTGCCTCCGGTAAAGGGCCTTCATCCCAGAACCGAAGAGGAAGTCGAGAGAAAGCCGGACAAGGACCAACCTTTTTCCGCACTTGCGTTTAAGATCATGTCGGATCCTTTCGTCGGACAGCTCACCTACCTTCGGGTCTATTCCGGAAAACTTAAATCAGGCACCATGGTTTACAATTCATCCAACCTTAAAAACGAAAAAATCGGAAGACTTCTTCGCATGCACGCAGATAAACGCGAGGACATAAAAGAAATTGAGGCCGGGGGCATAGCGGCTGCCGTAGGGCTCAAAAACACCCTTACTGGCGATACCCTGTGCTCGGATTCAAATCCCGTGATTCTTGAGAGGCTTTATATATCCGATCCGGTCATTTCGATTGCCATAGAGCCAAAGTCAAACGCCGATCAGGAAAAACTCGGTATTTCCCTGAGCAAGCTTGCCATGGAGGATCCTTCCTTCAAGGTGAAAACCGATGAGGAGACCCGTCAGACGGTTATTTCCGGCATGGGAGAGCTTCACCTTGAGATAATCGTGGACCGGCTTAGAAGAGAGTTCAAGGTTGACGCAAATGTCGGAAAGCCTCAGGTCGCATACAGAGAAACGATAACGTCCACCTCCCAAACCGAAGGAAAATATATAAGACAGACCGGCGGGCGCGGTCAGTACGGCCATGTGAAGATAAGAGTTGAGCCTCTTGAAAGGGGCGAAGGATTTCAGTTCCACGATCGGATAAAAGGAGGAGCGATTCCAAAGGAGTTTATCCCCTCGGTGCAGAAGGGAATAGTCGAGGCGATGGAGACTGGCGTTGTATCTGGATATCCGGTTGTCGACGTTGCAGTCACGCTTTACGACGGTTCTTTTCACGATGTCGACTCCTCAGAGATTGCCTTTAAGATCGCAGGTTCCATGGCATTTAAGGAAGCGATTCATAAAGCTTCTCCGGTTGTCCTTGAGCCCGTAATGAAGCTTGAGGTGGTTATTCCAGAACCTCACATGGGAACCGTTATAGGTGATCTGAGCTCGAGGCGAGGGAGGGTGAGCAGTACGGAAATGAGAGGCGCTTTGCAGGCGGTGAAAGCGGAAGCTCCGCTTGGCGAAATGTTCGGTTACGCAACTAACTTAAGGTCAATGACTGAAGGGCGGGGATTGTTCACCATGGAATTTTCCCATTATTTTGCCCTGCCTGCCAACATCGCCGAGGAGTTAAAACAGACAGCCAATGTCAGCTGATATTTTCATGTTCTTTTTAACAAGGAGGTCAACAAGGAATGTCTAAGGCAAAGTTTGAGAGGGGGAAGCCGCATTTAAACATAGGGACGATAGGGCATGTGGATCATGGGAAGACGACGTTAACGGCGGCAATAACGAAGATATTATCGAAGAAGGGGCAGGCGGAGTACGTGGAGTTTGACAACATAGACAAGGCTCCGGAAGAGAGGGAGAGGGGGATAACGATAAACATAGCGCACGTGGAGTATGAGACAGCCGGGAGGCACTACGCGCATGTTGACTGTCCGGGGCACGCAGACTACGTAAAGAACATGATAACGGGTGCGGCGCAGATGGACGGTGCGGTGCTGGTGGTGAGTGCGCCTGACGGGCCTATGCCGCAGACAAGGGAGCATATACTGTTAGCGAGGCAGGTAGGAGTGCCGTACATAGTGGTGGCGCTTAACAAGGTTGACATGCTGGATGACGAGGAGTTGCTTGAGCTGGTGGAGTTGGAGATAAGGGAGCTGTTGAGTGAGTACGGATTTCCTGGGAACGACGTACCTGTAGTGAAGGTAAGCGCGCTTAAGGCGATAGAGGGGGATGGGGGAGCAGCGGAGCAGATAGTTGAGTTAATGGACAGCATAGACGGATACATACCTGAGCCTAAGAGGGAGATGGACAAGCCGTTTTTGATGGCGATAGAGGATGTGTTCACGATATCTGGGCGGGGCACGGTGGTAACCGGGAGAGTGGAGAGGGGAAGGATAGTAGCGGGGAAGGAGATAGAGATAGTAGGGTTTAAAGAGACGACTAAGACAGTGGCTACTAGTTTGGAGATGTTCAGGAAGATACTGGATGACGCGCAGGCGGGGGACAATGTGGGAGTGTTGCTGAGGGGGATAGGCAAGGGTGAGGTTGAGAGGGGTCAGGTCTTGTCGGCTCCTGGGAGCATAAAGCCTCACAGGAAGTTTAAGGCTGAGGTATACGTGTTGAAGAAGGAGGAGGGGGGAAGGCACACGCCGTTTTTCCCTGGGTATCGGCCGCAGTTTTATTTAAGGACAACGGATGTAACGGGATCAGTGATATTGCCGGAGGGGGTGGAGATGGTAATGCCGGGGGACAACGTGAGCATGGAGGTGGAGTTGATAGCGCCTGTGGCGATGGAGGAGCAGCTTCGTTTTGCGATAAGAGAGGGTGGAAGAACCGTAGGAGCGGGTGTAGTAACCGAAATCATTGAATAATGGGTAAAGCTTCGAAAATAAGAATAAAGCTTAAGTCTTTTGACCACAGGCTTCTTGATAATTCAACGGAGGAGATTGTTGATACCGCCAAGAGAACCGGTGCGAGGATAGCCGGTCCGGTTCCGCTTCCCACCAGTATAAACAGGTACTGTGTGCTGCGTGGTCCTCATGTGAACAAGAACTCGAGAGAACATTTTGAAATAAGAACGCATAAAAGGCTTGTAGACATACTTGAACCTACCCAGCAGACGATAGATGAACTTATGAAACTAAATCTTGCTTCGGGTGTGGAAGTGGAGATAAAACTTACGGGCTCGTAAAAACATGATTCAGGGACTTATAGGAAGAAAAAGGGGGATGACCGAGTTTTTCAACGACGATATGGTGAAGGTCATCACTACCGTTGTTGAAGTGGGTCCATGCCCCGTGGTTTCTAAAAAAACCAAGGACTCAGACGGCTACGACGCCATCCAGCTCGGGTTTGAAGATGTAAAGCCTCAGCGGGTTACGCGCCCCATGAAGGGACATTTCGCGAAAGCCGGGGTGAATCCCACCGCGAAACTCAGAGAGTTCTCCGCCACAGTTGAAGATTACAACATAGGGGATGTGGTAAAGGTTGACATTTTCAAGGTAGGAGACGTTCTTGATGTCACCGCTAAAAGCAAGGGCAAAGGGTTTGCCGGAGCCATAAAACGCCACAATTTCTCAAGACAACCGATGTCCCACGGTGGTATGGCCCACAGAAGACCTGGTTCTATAGGACAGGCTTCATATCCGGCCAAGGTGTGGAAAGGCATAAAAATGCCAGGGCGCATGGGTGGAAAGAATGTAACGGTTCAGGGTGTCAAGGTAGTCGATATAGATGTTGAGAGAAATCTTCTTTTCGTAAAGGGATCAGTTCCGGGCCCTGTGGGAGGAACGGTTTTTCTCCGGTACACGTCAAAGGGGGCGAAAAATGCTTCAAGTTGACGTATACGACATCGCCAGGAAAAAAGTGGGAACGATTGAGCTTCGCTCCGAGATCTTTGAAGCTCCGGTGAAAAAGCACCTGCTTCATGAAGTCGTTAACTGGCAGCTTGCCAAAAAAAGGGCCGGGACTGCGTCCACCAAAACAAGAGGTGAAGTCCGCGGCGGCGGGGCAAAGCCTTGGAAACAGAAACACACGGGTCGCGCAAGGGCGGGATCCAGACGTTCTCCGATCTGGCGCAAAGGTGGAGTGACTTTCGGACCAAAGCCTAAAGACTGGTCTTACTCAATTCCGAAAAAGGTAAGAAAAGGGGCGCTTGTTTCCGCTCTTTCAAGCCGTTTCGGCGAAGGTGCCATAGTTGTGCTCGACAATTTAGAGCTTCCGGAAATAAAAACCAGACAAGTGGCGAAATTCATGAAGGATTTCGAATTTTCCAAAGCCCTTGTGGTTGTCGGTTCGGATAACGAGAATCTCCGTAAGTCTGCAAGGAACATACCCGACGTAAAGGTTCTGGTAGATGAAGGACTCAATGTCTACGATCTGCTTAGGCACAAGAACATAGTCATTGTGCGGGATTCGGTTGAAAAAATTCAGGAGAGACTTTCATGAAAGATCCTCGCTCGATCATAAAACTTCCGATAGTGACTGAGAAAAGTACCGAAGCCAGAGAAAACGGCTGGTATGTTTTTTCCGTCGACAGAAGATGCAATAAGAAAGAGATACAGGACTCAATTGAGAAGATTTTCGGCGTCAAGGTGGACAGAGTAAGAACACTTGTACTTCCTGGAAAAAGAGTGAAAAGATTCGGCAGGGTTGTGGGAAAGAGATCAGCGGTTAAAAAGGCTTACGTGAAACTCAGAGAAGGAGAAATCAACCTGTTTGAGGGAGTTTGATCATGGGAGTAAAAAAATATAACCCCACATCTCCGGGAAGAAGGTTTATGTCCGGGTTTGATTTTGAGGAAATAACCTCCAAAACGCCCCACAAGTCCCTTACTGTCTCACTTAAAAAAAGCTCTGGACGCAACTCAGATGGAAGAATTACCAGCTTCAGAAAAGGCGGCGGTCACAAGAGACGTTACAGAATAATAGATTTCAAAAGGAACAAGCACGGCGTACCTGCCAGAGTAGTCTCGCTGGAGTATGATCCGTATCGCTCGGCTAGAATTGCGCTTCTGGCCTACGCTGACGGTGAAAAAAGATATATTATAGCCCCTGCGGGCCTTAAAGTGGGTGATGAGTTGAATTCCGGACCCGGGGTAGAGATTTCAAGCGGAAATGCTCTTCCCATAGAAAATATTCCTGTGGGTACAGTTGTTCATAATATAGAAATGAGACCTGGAGGCGGAGGAAAGCTAGTCCGCTCCGCCGGTTCATCTGCACAGATTGCCGCAAAAGACGGCAACTACGCCCAGATAAAACTCGCCTCTGGCGAAATAAGACTTGTTCACCTGAAGTGCATGGCTACCGTAGGAAGAATCGGGAACGCTGAAAACGAGCTTATAGTGTGGGGCAAGGCCGGAAGATCCCGTCACAAGGGGATAAGGCCCACAGTTCGCGGGGTGGCTATGAACCCGGTTGATCATCCCCATGGGGGAGGAGAAGGCAAAGCGGCCAAGGGAAATCCTCATCCTGTTTCCCCTTGGGGTTGGATTACAATAGGAAAAAAGACGAGAAACAACAAGAGAATGGACAAATATATAGTTAAGCCAAGAAGAGTTGGCTACGGAATGGATTAATCGCGGGAGCTTCGGATGGCAAGATCAAGTAAAAAGGGACTGTACGTACACGAAAAACTTATGAAGAAAGTTGAGCAGGCGCAGAGTTCCGGAAGTCAGAGAATTATCAAGACCTGGTCAAGAGCCTCAATGGTAATACCAGAGATGATAGGAATGACTTTCGCGGTTTACAACGGAAAGAGATTTGTCCCCGTATTTGTATCTGAACAGATGGTTGGGCATAAACTGGGCGAGTTTTCTCCCACAAGGACTTATCATGGTCACGCGGGTGACAGGAAAGCCAGAAAGAGATAGTAATAACAGAGAGATAACAAATGGTTTCCAAAGCAATACATAAATATGCTAGGGTATCGCCGAAGAAGGCCAGAGTGGTGCTTGACCTCGTAAGAGGCAAGGATGTTGAGGAAGCTTCATCGATTCTTCTTTCTGCCCGCAAGAGGGTCTCACCGCTGATTTCGAAGCTGCTGAAGTCGGCTGTTGCCAACGCCTCTGAAAAAGGATACAGCGAAATAGATTCCCTCTACATAAAGGAAATCTATGCAACGCAGGGCCCAACACTGAAACGTTTTCGGGCCAGAGCGATGGGAAGGGCTTTTGCCCGTAAAAGCAGTATGAGTCACATAACGATAATACTTGAACAGAGGGGATTCTGAATTGGGCCAGAAAATTAATCCTATAGGATTTCGCATTGGAATAACCAGGTCGTGGGACTCCAAGTGGTTTGCCGAAAAACAGATGTACAGATCCTTGCTCAAAGAGGATATAGAAATTCGCAACTACATAAAGAAGACCTTTTATCAGGCGGCTATCTCGAACATTGAGATTGAGAGGGCCGCGGCGGACAAGGTCAGGATTTTGGTGTACGCGGCAAGGCCCGGGATCATCATAGGAAGGAAAGGCCAGGAGATAGAGCAACTGAAGAAAAAACTCCAGGGGATGACCGGGAAAGGCATATTTCTTGATATAAGGGAAGTAAAGAGGCCCGAAACTGACGCGCAGCTCGTCTCGGAAAACCTTGCCCTTCAGCTTGAAAGAAGGGTTGCGTACAGAAGGGCCATGAAAAGGGTGCTTTCCTCCTCCATTCGAGCTGGGGTTCTCGGTATAAAAGTTATGGTCTCCGGGCGTCTCGGCGGAGCCGAAATAGCGAGAAGGGAGTGGTACAGGGAAGGAAGAGTGCCATTGGCAACGCTCCGCGCAGACCTTGACTACGGGGTTGCCGAAGCGTCGACTACATACGGAGTAATAGGTGTAAAGGTCTGGATATTCAAAGGCGAGATAATACAGAAAAAGGTAAAGGGGAGGGCGAACAAGGCCCCTGAGAATATAGATACCGATGCTTCAGCCTAAAAAGACAAAGTACAGAAAACAGTTCAAGGGAAGGAACAGAGGAGCTGCAACCCGGGGGACGAAGTTTGCCTTCGGTGATCTTGCGCTTCAGACCGTGGAGAACGGGATGATCACCTCAAGGCAGATAGAAGCTGCTCGTATTGCGATTACAAGACACGTGAAAAGAGGAGCGTACCTCTGGATAAGAATATTTCCCTATAAACCCATTACCAAAAAACCTGCCGAGACCAGAATGGGAAAGGGCAAGGGGGATGTAGACGGTTACGTGGCGCCGGTAAAAAGAGGACAGTTTCTTTACGAAATATCGGGAGTAAGTGAAGAACTTGCACGCTCAGCCTTAAGGCTTGCTTCCTATAAGCTTCCTCTTAGAACTAGGATAGTAGTCAGAAGCGAGGAGGAGTTTATCTGATGGCAACAAATGCAGAAGAACTCAGAAACCTCACGCCCGAGGAACTGCGCAAGCGCCACCGTGATGTGATCGAAGAGCTTTTCAATGTCAGAATACAGGTTGCTACCGGGCAGAATCCGAACAACGCGAGGATAAAACAGCTAAAAAGGGAGATTGCGAGGATACTTACCATAACAAAACAGCGGGATATCGCCTCGGAGAATTGATTCTATGGAAAGAGGAAAGTTAAAGACGAAAACGGGGGTTGTGGTAGGTAACAAAATGGACAAGACTGCGGTTGTAGAAGTACAGCGGACAAAGAGTCACGGTCGGTACAAAAAGCAGATAAGGGTCAGCAGGCGATTTAAGGTCCATGACGAGCGCAACGAATGCAACATCGGAGACAAGGTGGAAATAATAGAGTCAAGGCCCCACAGCAAGACCAAAAGATGGAGACTAGGCAAGGTGGTCACTCAGGTCGCAAGCGCATAAGGCGGGGTTTTTGATTCCGCGGACGACGGGAGAAAATAAATGATTCAGTCAAGCACATATCTGGACTCGGCGGATAACACAGGGGCCAAAAAGCTGTTCTGCATAAAGGTCCTGGGTGGGTCGGGAAGAAGATATGCGCGGCTTGGAGATGTGGTTGTAGTTTCAGTCAAGCAGGCCATTCCGAAGTCCAAGGTGGAAAAGGGCAATATATACAAGGCGGTAATAGTCAGGGTGAGAAAGGAACAGAGAAGGCCCGATGGCACCTATGTGCGCTTTGATAATAACGCCGCCGTTATAATAGACAAGGAAAACGAACCCATAGGCACGAGAGTTTTCGGGCCGATAGCTCGTGAACTGAGGCTCAAGGGTTTTATGAAAATCATCTCGCTTGCCCCGGAAGTTGTCTGAACATGTCCACTGGGAAGAGAAAGTTTAATATAAGGGCCGGGGATACGGTCTACGTAGTTGCTGGCAAGGAAAAGGGGAAGACCGGCAAAGTGCTCAGAATTGACAGGGGTGCCGAAAAGGCCTTCGTGGAAAAGCTCAATATCATAAAGAGACACAGCCGTCCGACGCAGAAAAACCCTGGCGGTGGCATCATTGAGAAAGAGGCTGGAATCCATGTCTCAAACCTGATGCTGTACGATTCTGAGAGTGGAACACCGGTAAAGATCGGGTACAGAACCGGCGAGGACGGTGGAAAAGTGAGATACAACAGAAAAACTGGAAAGGAAATCTGAGGAAATGATTCCGAGAATAAAGACTCTGTATATGCGCGAGGTCATACCCGCGCTGATTGAAAAGTTCTCCTACGGAAACGTTATGCAGGTTCCGAAGCTTGAGAAAATCGTGGTGAACATGGGGCTTGGGAGGCTCAGTGAAGCGGGGAGACAGACAAAGGTAATAGACAACGCTGCCTCGGAACTGGCGGACATAACGGGACAGAGGCCGGTGATTACAAAGGCGCGCAAGTCAGTTGCGGGTTTCAAACTCAGAGAAGGCCAGCCAATAGGCTGCATGGTTACGCTTCGGGGGAAGATGATGTATGAGTTTTTTGACCGTTTGGTGAATCTCGCTCTTCCAAGGGTCAGGGATTTTAAGGGTCTCTCACCGCGGTCTTTTGACGGTTCGGGTAATTATACTCTGGGGATAAGGGAGCATCTGGTTTTTCCTGAAATAGATTACAGCAAGGTTCAGTACAACAAGGGGATGAACGTAAGTCTGATTACGACTTCAAAAACGGACGCTGAGGCCATGGAGCTTCTCAGCCGTCTCGGAGTGCCGTTTGTGAATAATTAAGAGAGAGGGATTATGACAAGAAAAGCGTTACTTGAGAAATCGAAGAGAAAGCCAAAGTTTCGCGTGCGTGGGGTTAACCGTTGCGGGCTTTGCGGACGGCCGAGAGGTTTCATGAGAAAATTCGGTATCTGCAGGGTCTGTTTCAGGTCTCTTGCCAGCAGGGGACATCTTCCGGGCGTTAGAAAGGCAAGTTTTTAAGAAACATATTTTGGAGAAAAAATGACGGATCCGATTGCAGATATGTTAACCAGGGTGAGGAATGCCTTCATGGCGGGTCACGGCCATGTCGAGATTCCCGGTTCGGTTATAAAAGGCGAGATCGCTAAGGTTCTTACCGAGGAAGGCTACGTGGAGAGTTACAAGGTCACTGAAGAAGGGGTAAAGAAAACCATAACAATCAAGCTGAAATACGGTCCTGACGGCAAGGCTGCTGTAGAGGAGATAAAGAGAATAAGCAAACCATCGAGAAGGGTTTACGTGGGCAAAGATGATATTCCAAGGGTCAGGGGAGGAATGGGAATTTCAATACTTTCAACTTCAAACGGAATAATGACCGGGGTTGCCGCAAGGAACAAAAAGATAGGTGGGGAGATTCTCTGCACGGTGATCTGAGGACAAACGGATGTCAAGAATAGGAATAAAACCGGTAGTTATTCCCGACGGAGTAACGGCGATGCCCAAGCAGGGAGCGATCGAAATCAAAGGGCCTAAAGGGAGCCTAGAAGTTCCCGTACCCGAGGGAATAAAAGCTGCGCTTGAGGATGGAACTGTGGTTATCTCCAGACAGAGCAACGAGAAAAGAATAAAGTCTTTTCACGGTCTTACACGAAGCCTAGTTAACAATTCCGTAATAGGGGTTAGTGAAGGATTTAAAAAGGTCCTTCGCATAACCGGTACGGGTTACAAGGCGGATCTTGTGGGAGAAACGGAACTCAGGCTTACACTCGGTTACTCTCATCCGGTTGATTTCCCTCTTCCCAAGGGTATAGAGGCGACTGTGGAGGAACGGGGCACCCTGCTTTCTCTCCACGGAATTGACAAGCAGCTTGTGGGGGAGACCGCGGCACGCATAAGAAAGGTAAGACCACCTGATTCATATAAGGGTAAAGGTGTTCGTTACGAGGATGAGAAGTTGAGGCTTAAACCAGGAAAAGCTGGAGCGGCTAAGTGATGATAAAGAAGAAAAGTAGAAATTTGGCGCGTCAAAGAAGACACACGACTGTCAGGAAGAAGATAAGCGGTACCTCGGATGTGCCGAGGGTTTCCGTTTTCCGTTCGGCAAAGCATATATACGCCCAGCTGATAGACGATACTGCGGAAGTCACCCTTCTTCAGGCGTCGACAATGTTTTCTGAGACGAAAAAGAGGCTTTCTGCGGAGAATATGAAGAAAACCGAGGTTGCTAAAGAGGTTGGAAAGCATCTCGGAGAGATGGCCGTTGAGAAGGGTATAACCAAGGTGCGTTTTGACAGAGGGGGCTACGCTTACCACGGAAGGATAAAGTCGCTTGCCGACGGAATCCGCGAGACGGGAGTGGAGTTCTAAGAGAAAATTTAAGGAGGCTCTTATTTTGGCAGAGGATAGAATAGATCCGGCGGAACTTGAATTACAGGAAAAAGTGGTCCATATAAGGAGGGTCGCGAAGGTGACCAAGGGGGGGAAGAGGTTTCACTTTACCGTTCTTGCCGTAGTCGGAAATTCCAATGGGATTGTGGGAGCTGGCCTCGGTAAGTCAAACGAGGTTCCAGATGCCGTCAGAAAGGCGATTGAGAAAGCCAAGAAAAGCCTTATAAGAGTGCCGCGAAACGGCACCACCATACCCCACGGAGTCCGCACGCAATATGTGTCAAGCAAGATTATGCTTCTGCCTGCTGCCCCGGGTACGGGTGTTATAGCAGGTGGCGCGGTGCGTGCGGTGGTTGAACTTGCGGGAATACACGATGTTCTATCCAAGGTTGTAGGATCGAGAAACCCGCTTAATGTCGTTATGGCCGTTATAAAGGGGTTCTCGGAACTGCAGGTTCCCGAAGAAATCGCGAAGGCGAGGAACAAGGAGATAAAGGACCTTGATCTTCCCAATTACTATGGCGCGGCTCGTTAGGCCACGCACTTAGCAGTGGAGCGGAAAATGTTAAACGAACTTTCACCAACTAAGGGATCGAAGGCAAAAAGAAAAAGGGTAGGAAGAGGCGCTGGTTCTCAGGGGAAGACCAGCGGAAGGGGGCACAAGGGCCAGGGGTCCCGTTCAGGGAGAGGGGTATCCCGGTGGTTTGAAGGTGGCCAGACTCCACTCAAGATGAGAAGCCCGAAGAGGGGTTTTACGAACATATTCAAAAAACAGTACGACATAGTGAACTTAAAGGATCTTGAGCGCTTCACGGATGCGGGATCGGTGACGATCCAGGCGCTTGCCAAGGCGGGAATAGTGAGCGGCAAGAAGCCCGTAAAGCTTTTGGCCACCGGGCAAGTCACTGCGCCGCTTTCCATAACGGTTAATGCCTGCAGCGAGGCGGCTGCACGCAAGGTAACCGACGCGGGAGGCAAAGTGGAAATAGTATGAGCAGTAACGTCGCCTCACTTCCCAGAATTCCCGAACTTAACAGGAAGCTTCTTTTTACGGCCGCGATGCTTGTTGTTTACAGGGCGGGTGTTTTCGTTCCGATTCCTGGAATCGACCCGGATCAGATCGCCAAGATGTTCGAGCAGACCCGCGGCACGATCTTCGACATACTCAACATGTTCTCCGGGGGAGCGCTTGAACAGGCGTCGATTTTCGCCTTGGGAGTGATGCCTTATATTACTGCGTCAATCATCATGTCGCTTCTTGTAAAAGCCTTTCCTTCACTTGAAGCCATGCAGAAGGAGGGTGATGCCGGAAGGAGAAGAATAAATCAGTACACAAGGTACGGTACCGTTCTTATATGCCTCATTCAGGGTTTTATGCTGGCCGTTACCCTTGAGCGTGGGGGAGTAGGCGCAGCGACCGTTGCAAGCGCCGTTATGGATCCCGGACTGATGTTCAAGATCACAGCTGTTCTTACCCTTACCGCGGGCGGGCTCTTCGTTATGTGGCTTGGGGAGCAGATAACGGAAAACGGAATCGGAAACGGGATGTCTCTTCTTATCGCCGCGTCGATAATCGCCAGTATTCCAGGGGCGTTCTGGAACCTCTCAAGGCTTGTCGGCACCGGGAACATTTCTATTCTCGGAGTTCTTCTTATTTTTATTTTCCTAGGGCTTCTTATGGGTCTTATAGTTTTCTTTGAGCGTTCCTACAGAAAAATACCGGTTCAGTACCCCAGGAGAGTTGTGGGAAGGAAGGTTATGGGAGGGCAGAGTTCTCACCTGCCGCTTAAAACTAATCCTTCGGGCGTTATACCGCCGATTTTCGCCTCTTCGCTCCTTATTTTCCCCGCTACGATTGTTACGTTTGCCGATCTTCCAGCTCTTCGCAGCTTCTCAGACCTTGTGTTTCAAAACGTGTTCGTATACAACCTTATTTTTGCCATACTCATAGTATTTTTCGCCTTTTTCTATACTTCAATAATATACGACCCGGACGATCTCTCGGACAACCTGAGGAAAAACGGCGGAAACATACCGGGAATAAGGCCGGGCAGAAAGACGTCGGAATACATAGGCGATGTGCTCGGGAAAATTACGTTCATAGGAGCTATATACGTAGCGGCGGTCTGCGTCCTGCCGGTGTTTCTTGAGAGAGAACCTTTTAATCTGCCGTTTTACTTCGGTGGCGTGTCGCTTCTGATCGTAATAGGTGTAACGCTTGATTTCATGCAGCAGATCGAGTCTTTTCTGATAACTCACAGTTATGAAGGCTTTATGAAAAAGAGGGGTATGAAAGAACCGCAGAGATACAGGTTCTGAGGAAAAGGAGAATACCGGAGACTATGAGACTGATACTGTTCGGGCCGCCCGGGGCGGGAAAGGGAACGCAGGCTGATTTCATAAGGGAGAAATACGGAGTTGAGCATATATCAACTGGAACCGTGCTGCGTGAAGCCATAAAAAATGAGACCGAGGTTGGACTTTACGCAAAATCGTTTATGGACAAAGGAGAACTCGTACCCGATGAAGTCGTGACGGAAATAATAAGACTGAAGATCTCCGGGCTTGGCGAGGGAGGTTTTATGCTTGACGGTTTCCCGAGGACTATGGAGCAGGCAAGATCTCTTGACAGTATTCTCTCCGCTGCCGGAATTGGCGTTAACGCGGTTATTTTTCTTGAAGTTCCCGACGAAGAGGTTGTGCAGCGAATAATTAAACGTCAGGAAATAGAGGGCAGGCAGGACGACACGGAGGATGTGATAAAGAATAGGCTGAGAGTTTACAAGGATCAGACCTCTCCTCTTAAGGATTTTTACGGAAAGGCCGGTGTCCTGCGTACGGTCGAAGGAGTGGGAGAGATATCGGATATCGCCGAGAGAGTAGACGGCGTGCTGAAACAGTTGCAGTAATGATTCGCTTGAAAAACAAAGAAGAGCTCAAACGTATGAGGGCTGCTGGCAGGGTGGTTTCCGAAGTGCTCACGAGACTTGAAGAAGAGGCAAAGGAAGGAGTGACCACTTGGGAGCTTAATGAGATCGCGGAGAGAATGTGCGCGGCGGGAGGCTTTAAAGCCGCTTTTAAGGGTTATGCGAATTACCCCGCATCGGTGTGCTTTGCGCTTAACGAAGAGGTAGTGCACGGTATCCCCTCGAAGAAAAAAGTGCTTAGGGATGGAGACATAGTGGGAATAGATTTCGGAGTGGTGCTTGACGGTTATTACGCCGACTCGGCAATAACGGTCGCAATTGGTGAGATCCGGCCCGTTGCGCAGAGGCTGCTGCGGGTTACCAGAAATTCCCTCTACAAGGGGATAGATATGGTGACAGGCTCAAACAGGGTTATGGACATATCAAAAGAGATACAGACTTACGTTGAAAGCGAGGGTTTTTCGATAGTCAGGGATTTTGTCGGCCACGGCATAGGCCGGGAACTCCATGAGGAACCGCAGGTGCCAAATTTTATTCCCCGCAATGGCGCGGGAAGAGGAGTAAAGCTTCGCTCTGGAATGGTAATGGCCATAGAACCCATGGTGAACGAGGGGTTGGAGAAAACAAAGATACTTAAAGATGGGTGGACGGCGGTTACTTATGATGGTAAACTTTCCGCTCATTTTGAGCATACGGTGGCTCTCACGGATAACGGCCCTGAGATTCTTACCGAAAGGATTAACTAGGAACAACAGCTAATGGAGAAAGAAGAAAAAATAGAGTTTGAAGGAACTATAACGAAAGCTTTGCCCAACGCGATGTTTATGGTCGAAATAGAGAACAATCACGAGGTGCTGGCCTATGTCTCCGGCAAAATGAGAACTAGGTTCATAAGGATACTTCCTGGAGACAGGGTAAAGCTTGAGATATCTCCCTACGATCTTACAAAGGGAAGAATCACCTACAGACTCAAAAAGTGAAGACAGGGGCGGAAGCAAGTTGAAAACGAGGGCATCAGTAAAAAAAATATGTGACAAGTGCAAGATCATCAAGCGCAAAGGGGTCGTGCGGGTGATCTGTGTTAACAAAAGGCACAAGCAGAGACAAGGATAGTGCGCAGGAGGACATGCCTTAATGCCTAGAATAGCAGGGGTTGACATACCGCTTAACAAAAGAGTGGAGGTAGGTCTTACGTATATCTACGGTATAGGTAGGGTGACTTCAAACGTCATACTTACCAAAGCCGGTATAGACGTAAACAAGAAGTCCAGAGATCTTGACGATCAGGAAGTAACGAAACTTCGAACGATAATTGAAGGCGAGTACACAGTTGAGGGAGACCTGAGAAAAGAGGTTCAGCTCAACATAAAGCGCCTCATAGAGATAGGGTGTTACAGGGGCCTGAGACACCGAATGGGACTTCCGGTGAGGGGACAGAAAACCAAGTCAAACGCGAGAACTAGAAAAGGCCGCAGGGGCACTGCGATAGCGAAGAAGAAAAAAACTGGTAAATAAGAAGGGTCTTTGCAAATGAGCAAGAAGAAATTCACCAAGAAGAAAACAAAGAAATTCGTTGAACATGGAGTGGTCAACATACAGGCTACTTTTAACAACACGATAATCACGATCAGTGATATGAAGGGAAACGTCATAGCTTGGTCAAGCGGTGGCAACAGGGGGTTTAAGGGGACGAGAAAGGGGACACCGTTTGCGGCCCAGGTGGCGGCGGATGACGCGTCAAAAAAGGCAAAGACCTTTGGACTAAAGTCTGCTAATGTTTACGTGAGCGGCCCAGGTCCGGGAAGGGAGCCGGCAATAAGAGCCGTCCAGGCCGCGGGAGTGAAAGTTATGATGATAAAGGATGTTACCCCGATTCCCCATAACGGTTGCAGACCTCCAGGAAGGAGAAGAGTGTAGGCATTATGGGAGAAGCCATGTTCATGTTGTTTGCGAGGAGGAAAAAAGTAATTGGCTAGGTATAGAGGACCATCATGTAAGCTTTGCAGGAGAGAGGGCGAGCAGCTTTTTCTTAAGGGCGCTAGATGTTATACGTCAAAGTGTGCCATCCAGAAAAGACCTAACCGTGGACCTGGAGTTCACGGGGCCTCGATAGGTCGTTCCAAGTTCTCCGACTACGGAATAAGGTTGAGGGAAAAGCAGAAAGTTAAGCGTATTTACGGGCTGACCGAAGAGCAGTTCAGCCGTTGTTTTGCTGAGGCGGCCAGGAGAAGCGGAGTGACTGGTGCCATGCTCATATTGCTTCTTGAGAGAAGGCTTGACAACGTGGTCTACAGGCTCGGGTTTGCAAGTTCGCGGAACGAGGCTAGGCACTTGGTTTGGCTTGGACATGTTCTTGTGGACGGCAAAAGAGTCGACATTCCCTCTTTCAGCGTGGAGCAGGGGAACAAAATAGAGATCAAAGCAAAAACCAGGAACAACCCGCATGTAAACCAGTCTCTTGAAGGCCTTGAGAGAAGGGGTTTTCCCCAGTGGCTTGAACTTGACAGGGACAATTACAGCGGAATTGTAACCAAGCTTCCCGAGAGAGAGGACGTGACGGTTCCAATAGACGAACAGTTAATCGTTGAGTTCTACTCAAGGGTTTAAAAAAGCTTGGCACAGACGGAGGGATCAAATTTGGAGAATTTTCAGAAAAACTGGAGAGATTTACAATATCCAAAAGCACTTGAAAAAGACGAGCAGGTATCAACTCCTTTCTACGGCAAATTTATCTGTGAACCTCTGGAACCGGGTTACGGCGTTACACTTGGCAACGCAATTAGAAGGGTTCTTCTTTCCTCAATACAGGGTCCTGCGATTACTGCCGCTGTAATAGACGGGGTATCGCATGAGTTCTCTACCATACCGGGAGTTATGGAAGATGTTACAGAGATCATCCTGAACCTAAAAAACGTGGATCTCAAAATGCATACCTACGACCCGCAAACAATAACTCTGAGCGCGGAGGGTCCGGGAGAAGTCAAGGCGTCCGACATAGCTACGACCCACATGGTGGAAGTGGTTAACGGCGAACAGCATATAGCGACTTTAGCGGATGTAGCAAAGCTTGAAATGGAACTCACCGTGAAGATGGGAAGCGGCTACGAGCCGGTATCGAGAAGAGAGACGCATAAGTCAATAGGTTTGATACATGTTGACGCGTTCTTTTCTCCCGTTAAGAAAGTTAACTACACGGTTACCAACGCCAGGGTGGGACAAAGAACCGATTATCAGAAACTGACCATTGAAATATGGACAAACGGCACGATTCTTCCCGAAGAGGCGCTTGCTTACAGTGCAAAGATTATCAAGCAGCAGCTAAACGTCTTCATTGATTTTGATGAGGAACTCGTAGACAAGATTGAAGAGGAAGAGTCCATGGGTATAAGCGGAACCGACGACAAGCTTTTTATCCCCATAGAGGATGTGGAACTGTCTGTAAGGTCTATAAACTGTCTTAAGAAAGCGGAAATAAAATACATCGGTGAAGTGGTTCAGAAGACGGAACAGCAGCTTCTCGATCTTGAGAATTTCGGAAAAACCTCACTTGAGGAAGTCAGTGAAAGACTCAAGGAAATGGGCTTGAGCCTCGGGATGGTTATAGATACTGAGGTTTTTGAGAAGGAAAAGGAGAAGCGGAGTTCTGAGAGTGTTGAACAGTAATCGAGGTCCGTACACGGTAAAAAGATGCGACACAGAAAATCGGGAAGAAAACTGGGAGTTACAACGAAGCACAGAAAGGCCATGTTCCGCAACATGGCTACCGACCTTTTGCGTAACGGCAAAATAAACACAACGGATACAAGAGCCAAAGAAATAAGAAGGGTTGTAGAGAAGCTCGTAACTCTTGGTAAAAACGGCAGTCTTCACGCGAGAAGAAAAGCTCTGGGTTATATAAGGGATCGTTTGGTTGTGGAGAAACTTTTCTCCGAACTTGCCCAGAGGTATATGGAGCGTCCTGGCGGTTACACAAGAATAGTAAAGCTTGGTTACAGAAGAGGAGATAATGCCCCTGTTTCTCTTGTTGAGCTTGTGACCGAAGAGTACAAAGCCAAGAGAAAAAGGCGAAAGGCAAAGCCCAAGGCGAAGACAGAGAGTGCGCCGAGGAAAAGTTCGAAGAAAAAATCCGCAGAAGAACTTGGTCTTGTCGAGGAAGAGGAAGCCACCAAAGACCAGATGGACGAACAGGGTGAAGCCGAGGTGGCCGAAGCTGAGTCCTCAGAACCGGAAGAGAAAGCCGATTCTTCCGAAAAGACCGGGAATTAAAGTTCCTCCCGTTCACTTTTATCAGAAATTCCTCCGTTTTTTCCCCTGCGCAGTCTGAGTGGGTTTTTTCCGGCCTCCTTATTATTTATAATAGATCTGATGAAAAGAGTCGGATTTGTACTTGATGCCGGGTCAATCGAAGAACTCAAGGATCTTGCGGTTGCTGCGGAGAAAGCGAATTTTCACTCCGTCTGGGCCACGGAACTTTATAGAACCCCCTTTCAGCAACTCTCAGCCGTTGCTCCCGTTACCTCTAAGATAAAACTCGGTACCGCAGTTGCCCTTGCCTTTGTTAGAAGCCCGCTGATTACTTCCATTACTTCTCTTGATCTTGACGAAATAAGCTCGGGGAGGCTGATACTGGGCCTTGGTACGGGAGCAAAGAGAACAAATGAGAATTTCCACGGTGTTTTCTACGGAGACAGGCCGGTTGCGAGAATAAGGGAATGCGTGGGGTTAATAAGGGAAATCCTGTCCGAGGTTCATACGGACAGGGAAATTGTTTTTGAAGGACAGTTTTACAGTATAAACACAAGGGGGTATAAAAGAGCTTTTGAGCCTGTCAGAACAAATATACCGATATTCGTGGCCGGTATAGGAAGCAACATGGTTCGCGCCGCGGCCGAAATCGCGGACGGTTACATGGGACATGTCGTCTGTTCGCTTGAGTATATAAAAAAAGTGGTTTCACCTTCGCTCAAGGAAGGATTGGAAAAACAGGAGAGAAAAAACGGGAATTTCATGAAGTGCTCGATAATCACCTGCGCTGTCTCGGATGACTGGGAAAAGGCAAGGGAAGCCGCCCGGGCGACCGTAGCCTTTTACGCCACGGTAAAAGCTTACGATCCTCCTTTCAGGCTTCACGGTTTTACGGAGGAAGTGGAAGGTATAAGGGATGCTTTTCGCAAAAAGGACGTCCATGCGATGATAAAAGGCGTCAGTGATGAAATGGTTGAAGCGTTTGCCGTTGTCGGGGACGCGGAACATTGCGGGGAGAAAGTGGAGGAGTACAGAGAATATATTGACCTTCCGGTGCTAAGCGCCCCGCATTATTTTCTCGATTTCAGGGAGGTAAGAGAGTACCAGGAGCGACTGATCGCGGCTTTTGCCTCGTGAGCGCTTGGTTTTTCAGCCAGAAACATGAAGATACTTGTCTCAGGATCTACCGGAACCGTAGGAAGCCATCTTCTCAACGTCATTTCTTCGAATTCCTCTGAAATATGGCGACTAGTAAGATCGCGCGCGGCGGGAGAGCGCCTGATTTTCTGGGATCCACAGGGTGGCCGTGTCGACAACCCGGATCTGCTTGAGGGTTTTGACGCCGTTGTTCATCTCTCGGGTGAGAACATAATAGGTAGATGGACTGAGAAGAAAAAAGATTCTATACGGCAAAGCAGGGTACTCAGTACCCGCTACCTGGTAAATCTTTTCTCGGGACTCCGTAATCCCCCTAAAACTTTTATCTGCGCCTCGGCAACCGGGTATTATGGAGATAGAGGAAGAGAAAGACTCACTGAGCGCTCGGCGGTCGGTTCGGGGTTTCTTCCCGATACTTGCCGCGCGTGGGAGAATGAGGCCAACAAGGCTTCGGATTTTGGCGTAAGGGTCATAAATCTGCGCACAGGTCCTGTTCTAAGCCGGAAAGGAGGCATGCTGAGTTCTTTGCTGCTTCCCTTTAAGATGGGTCTTGGGGGAGTCGTTGGAAGTGGTGAGCAGTACCTGAGCTGGATCTCGATAGAAGATCTTTCGCGGATAATTGTTTATCTGCTGGAACATGAGGAGGTAAGGGGGCCCGTTAACGCCGTATCCCCGAATCCGGTTACTAACAGGGAATTTACCGCAACGCTTGCGCGGATTCTGCGAAGGCCTGCGTGGCTTGCTGTTCCCGCGTTCGCCGTACGGCTTTTTTTCGGAGAGATGGGTCGCTGCACTATACTTGCCGGCAGCATGGTTTTCCCCGAGAAGCTTCTTTCCTGCGGTTACGAGTTCTTACATGAAGACCTAGGTTCCGCGCTTGAAGATATTGTTTTGAGATAAAATGTCGAAAAAAAATAGATTCAATTCACGCCAGTACCTGAAACTGAAACTGGAGAGAAAAGATCTTGACGACAACCCCTTTGTTCAGTTCGATATCTGGTACAGACAGGTTTTAGAAGCCGAAGTCGATTTTCCCAACGCTTTTATTCTATCGACTGTTGGATCTGGAGGCTTTCCGTCCTCAAGAGTGGTCCTTCTCAAGGGCTACGATGAAAGAGGTTTTTCCTTCTATTCAAATTCCCTTAGCCGCAAAGGCCGGGATATTGCCGAGAACCCAGTCGCTTCTCTTTGCTTCTGGTGGCCCGAATTTGAAAGGCAGGTGAAAGTGGACGGTGAAGTTTCACTTTTACCCGAAGGGGAGGCTGACGAATACTTCGCGTCAAGACCTCGTCAAAGCCGTATAGGAGCGTGCGTTTCGAAACAGAGCGAAGTTCTTACGGACAGGCGGTTGCTTGAAGAGCAATCCGACCAGTTCCGGCTTAAATGGAAGGGGAAGAGTATAGCGCGGCCCGACTTCTGGAAAGGATACATGGTAAATCCTCTGCGATTTGAGTTCTGGCAGGGAAGGAAAAACAGACTTCACGACCGTTTCAGATACCTTCCTTCCCCCGAAGGTGGCTGGAGTATAAACAGACTTTACCCGTAGCTCTTAGAACGAAGAATCGACAACCGCTGATTATCTGGTTGCGCGATAAAGAGCTACTACCCCCATTGTAAGTTCTGAGTACCGGCAATCCCGAAACCCCGCGTTTTCAAGATGCCGTATGAAATTCTTTCTCTGAGGAAACGAGGCGGTGGACTCAGCCAGATACCTGTATTCCTTGCCCCTGCCGTAAATGCTTCCGATAAGTGGCATCAAAACTTTGAAATAAAACATGTAGAGCGGTTTGAAAACGGGATTTCTCGGGATCGCGAATTCAAGTATAAGAAGTTTTCCGTTTTCCCTTAGGACCCTTCTTATTTCCCTCAGGGAAAGTTCGTAATCGACGGTGTTTCTTATGCCGAAGGCTATTGTAGCTGAGTTAAACTGTTTTTCCGCGAAGGGAAGATTCTCCGCCGCAGCTGACACAAGCACTATTTTCTCCCTGAAATCCAGGTCTTCGATCTTCTTTTTCGCTATCCGGAGCATGTTCATGCTGGGATCGATTCCGATTGTTTTGGCCGCAGGGTATTTTTTCGCAACCTCAATCGCAACTTCTGCCGTCCCTGTTGCTATGTCCAGATTGTACTCGGTGTCAGATAATTCATCTGCCAGCTTTTTTCTCCAAAGCTTGTGGATTCCGAGACTGAACAGAGTATTTAGCCAGTCGTAGTGGCTTGCCACTTCATCAAAAATTTTCTTCGTTTCAGGCATCAGATGGATTCCAGAATCCTTTCTATATGAGAGGTTCTGTTAAGAACGTAGAAATGAATTCCCGGTACTCCTCTAGCGATAAGTTCCCTTGCCTGGTCTCTGCACTGGGCGATTCCTATTTCCACCGCTTTGCGGTTGTCATCTCCTGCGTCCTCAAGTTTCTTTTTCAGTGACTCGGGGATTTCCGTTCCGCAAAGGGATGATATTCTTATCACCTGCCTTGATGAAAGCACGGGCATAAGGCCCGGGATAACGGGAAGGTCTATTCCAGCTGTCCTTACCCTGTCAACGTAATCAAAGTAGTAACGGTTATCGAAAAAAAGCTGCGTGATTATGATATCGGCCCCGGCATCCACCTTTTTCTTGAGATTCGCTATATCCTCCTCAAAGCTCGGGGACTCAATATGTTTTTCAGGATAGCCGGCAACGGCTATGGAGAACTGCCGAGACTTTCCTTTTTCAGACTTTCTTATGTGTTCCACGAGTTGATTTGCGTGTTGAAAGGCTCCGTTGGACAGCAGTTTTTCGCCGTCTTCCTTCGGAATATCTCCCCTGAGTGCTACTATGTTGCGTATTTTTTCCTGCTCTATGCCCTCGAGCATCAGGTCTATTTCTCTCTCAGAAGATCCTATGCAGGTCAGGTGACAGGCACTTTCCGTCCCGATAACGTTTTTTACGTAGGAGGCGACCTCAAGGGTTCTTTTACGCCCCTTTCCCATGGCACCGTGTGTCACGGTTATAATGCTGGGCGAGAATCCAGCCAGTTTTTTGAGAGTGTCTTTCAGTCTTTCGAATTCGGAATCGTCTTTCGGAGGAAAGACTTCAAAGGATATAAAAGGAGCATTTTCTTTTTTGTTCTTATATTCAGAAAAATTCACGGTTTCCCCCGAGGTTTAAACTTTACAGGCTGGATTTCTTTCAATTTCCAAAAAATTTTCCAAGCCCGAAACTGCCGTGATCAAACATGAAGTCCACTTTGTTCCATCTGGCGAGTGTGAACGCCTCTATAATTTCGTTGCGGAGTCAGCCATCATTATTATGGAAACGATGGCAAGCAGAGCCGCGAGGCAGGTCGTTCCTATGAGCAAGAAAACCAGCAGTTCTTCTTTTTCCTGAAGGCGTTCGACCTCTTTTGCTGTCCTTTCGTCTACGGTGTTAAAGAACTTTTCAAGCGGGTACATAATTCGTTCTTTTGCCTTGTGATATTCTTCGCCGTGTAGCAATCGGCGTGCGAGTCTAGAGTCCGGTCTTCCCTTGACCGTGTAGTTGCCGGAGGCATCTTTATAAAGACCGACCATTGCATTGGGAATTATAGCGATAACTAGACAACCCCTATTTCCCGAACTTGATTTTCTTTGAGGCTTTCATTTCTCTGTCGGCATTGCGGAATATTGCCCGTGCCAATTCCTCCGGCGTTGTGTCTATCCGCTCTATCTTCCGAGTCTCCGGTCGCCCTCGGGGTTTCTTGGTCTGGTCTTTCTTTTCCTTTGCCATTTCTTCACCTGCTACCAAGCTTTCTTCTCAAGAACTGTTACCCCGTACACCTCGCAATCGGGATCGAGTCCATAACGCATCACAAGGCGGGCGCTGTTTCCCTTCCTTTTGCCTGTTACCACAGCCTCCGCTTCGAGAATCCCCTTTTCGCCTTCAATCGAGAGGATGTCATTTCGGTAAATCTCAAGGTCTGTCCAACTCTCCTTTGTCAGGTATTTGAGCACTGCGTCCTCACCCCTTTCAAGGACATCGTGAGACTTCTCCTTTCCTAAGTGGCAACGTGTTTCCCACTTGTAGGCTTCAAAGCCTTCGAGGGCACAAACCCCGAGAATAAAAGCCCCAACCAAGCCAATAAGAATTTTCGCCATTGAATTTTCCTCACTTCGATTCCCAAAGTTGCATTTCGAATTGTGTTTCTTTAATGAGTAATTTCAATGTCCTGTGTTTGCTCCTCCAACCAGTCGATTGCCGATTGCTCTCCCTGTTCAATAGCTATTTCTATTGCACGTTTAGAAGATTCAAGCAGATGTCTGGATTTCCTGCAAAAGTTAAATGACTCGCTGACTTTTCGCTGGATCTCAACTTGCTTTTCTTCTGGTAAAATTGGAACTAGTGTTTCTTTCACTTGATCCGGTTTCCAGTGAAGAATAATCGACCCGCCAACGTCTCTATTGGCCTGTTCTTTAGTTGTAATAGAGTTAAGTATTAATGATAAATATTCGTTATTGACTTTATCCGTCTTGTTTCTCAATCGAAGGATCCCTCCCGAAGGAATCATTTTCTGAGGTACCTCTTTCAGGTAGTATGCGATACTAGGTGTTCCGTCTTTACTAAGCAGTATCTCCCCTTGGTTGGGCTGATGGTTTTTAGATTTTTCGAAAGGAATATCACCTTCTTTTGGCGTAAGTTCTTCGTAAAGAGCTTCAGAAATATATTTTTCTTCAGTAATTTCAAATGGACTTAAATTACTGACTCGAATAAACGGAATGCCTTCTTCAAGGTACTCCTCGCTCCCTACTTCAACACTCTTCTTGACTGAACATAAACTTCCTAGTGTATCCCAACCACTGGGACAGTTCTTTACCGCCTTTATGATTTCATCATATTTAGGTTGGTAGTATTCTGCATCGATGCGTTCAGTTTGCTGAGTATCGGAAAAATCCTTCACGAAAGTCATCTGGTGTTCAGGGTGCCAGTTAGTTAATCCTAGTTCTGACAAGAAAAGAATTTGGGCTTGTTGATATTCCTGCTCCGCTAGAAATCGAAGCGACAAGAACTTATCTATATTCTTCTTGACCCTTTTTCTGAAAATTGCTGTTGGAATCAATATGGGTGTATTTACTACATGAGAATTGCTCACGGCAGGATACATAGTTGCTTTGGTTGCTCGCACTAAACAGTTGGTAAAGTAGCTAGTTTTACAGAAAGCATATAGATATTCTGCTTCAATCCCGTGTGCTCTCAGTATTGACAATCCACTGCTACCTATAATTCCATCCTCTGTAATAAATGCTACCGCATTTCTATTCGGTCTTACGGTAGAAACAGCAACATCCCTCTTCATAAGAATACTATGTGCTCTATCTGGTTCCTCTTTCTCTCTTACATGTTTTGTCCTGTATCCTAAGGAAAATATGTTGGATATTTCTAAATACTCAAAATCTCTATTTATGGGTGATGATTTTATGTTAACAATGTTCGAATCTATAAAATCTCCTATCTTTTTTGCAGTCGAAACAAGAGATGAATTCTTGACAAACGATGGGTGCCAGTATTCCGCATCAACCCTAAAGTCTAGATCTCTTTTAGTTTCACTATAGTTCACAATAAAATATTCCATTCTCTCTAATCCATCCAGAACGATAGTTTCTCACCCTTGGCCCATTCAATAAATGCTTCTGCAATTCCGTCGGGTAATTCTTCGTCATTGTTATGCAAATCGTGGTCAACGATCAAGTGCCCGTGTTTGTCTAGCTTATATTCCCCATTTTCGTTTTTCGCATAGATATAATCACCGGAATTGTTTTTGCCACCCTTTTCAGAAACGGCAAAAAATATCGGGTAATCCTCTAATTTAGGGCATAGTTCAGGCTGTCCTTCTTCACCACCCCATTTTTGCATAAAAAGAACACTGGTCTTAGTGCCTGTATGGGGCTTGAACGTATTACCGTGCAAACCAACTACGGCAATAATGCGTCCACGCTGGGCAATAAATTCACGAATGGCTTTATTCGATGTATTATTGAAACGTCCCTGAGGCAAAACAATTGCCATACGTCCTCCAGGCTTTAGAAAATCCAGATTTCTTTCAATAAAAAGAATATCTCGCCCAACCTTGCTTTTCACTTTCCCCTTAGAATTAAAACCAAGTTCGTATTTATGCAGGATACGATTCTCCTTGATATCTCCAGCAAAGGGAGGATTAGCCATTAAAATGTCAAAACAAAATTGTTTATCTTGATCTCTATCGGTCCGAAGCTTTTTTAGTCTTTCAAAACCCTTGCCATAAGTATTAATCCATTTTACATCTCTTTCGGTTTTGTCATCCCAGCGGTCAAAATCCAAGGTGTTCAGGTGTAATACGTTGGTTTCTCCGTCTCCAGCAATCAAGTTCAGTGTTCTTGCAACACGTACAGTTTTTTCATCGAAATCAATACCAAAAACTTTAAGCACATATTGTTTGTCTTCTTCGGACATTTCTGCATTAGTAAACAACTGCCCTGTCAGTTTGAAAATTGTATGGACGGAAAAACCGCAACTACCGGCAGCTGTATCTATCATATATTCTCCCCGTTTCGGATTGAGCATCTGCACACACATATCAATGACATGACGCGGGGTAAAATATTGTCCCTTTTCACCTTTTGCAGATTTGTTTACCAAATATTCAAAGGCTTCATCAATTACTAGCAGATTAGAATTAAACAATTTCACATCCTGCAGACTTGATACACAGACAGCTAAGTGACTATCCGAAAGTTCAAATGACGAATCTTCCGAGAACACTCCCCTCCACCGCACTTTCGCTTGGTCAAACAAACCTTGGATATTACTCTTCAACTCAGTATCGGTTTGTCCGGTGTTTCTAAACTCCATAATACGGAAATTTTTATCGTTAATACCGCTAACGACATTTTTAAGGGAATCATAGTCCTGTCCTTCGACTTCCCGCAGGAAGTAATTGACAACTTCTTTGTCTTTCTGGCTAAGAACTTCATCGTAAAGTTTGGTAAATATAAGTTTAAAAACTTCCTCAAACACATCGACGCCGGCATTAGCTAGAACTTCGTCCTCCATTTCTAAAATTATGTTTTTTAAGGATTTACGTTCGCTAGCGATTTTATCTTTGATAATCAGGTCTTTCAAAGTAAATCGTTCGCTTATTACATCCTTCAGGCTTTGATTAGCCTTGGGAATATCCGTAATGTTCTCAAAGTAGTTAGGGTCTTTACGGTGGTAATGAGAAATTTGCTCTCCGTTGGTCCAAACTCCTATTGGTGCACCAGTGGCATTACAATAGGAACGAAGCTGGTCTTTACCTTCTCTGAGGTTGGGTTTTTTCAGCTCAACTATAATATAAGGAGTGTCAGGACGGTCCTTATCGGAAATGGCAATGTCGGCACTTTTCTTTTCCTTTCCAAAAACAACTGGGTATTCAAAAGTCAACCGACTCTTCGGATAGCCGTAGTTTATTATGAGTCGCACAGCATAAAGCTGGCGGACAATCTCTTCAGGTTTTAACTGAACATCTTTGTCTCGAATTATACATCTCACGAAGGGTGTTTCTTTCCCTCTATATTTCTTGGTAAAAATTTTCTGGCGCAAGTCCTCAACTTCTTTTGTTGAGAAAAGCCCAAGATGATAGTTGCTATCTTTAAGTATGGTTGCGACAATGTCTGGTTTTGTCATTTTTCTCCAATTAATCAGGTGTTTGTATTTTTGACGAGTCCTTGTAGCAGAAATTATCGAAGGAGGTATCTATATGTTGCCGACCGGATTGTCTTCGGTCAATTCCTTGTAACTTAGCCTCTTGCCCACCATGCCTTTCGCAAGGAATGCCATCTGGTCTATCGTGTCCAACTCTCTTACGTTATGCCTTCCAGCGAACTCCGTAACATAACGCTCCAGGTGCTTTCTGCTCATCCGGTGATATGTACCATTGTACCCACGTTTTAGCATCGCCCAAAAACTCTCAATCCCGTTCGTATGGGCTTGCTCCCTGACATATTCCCCTACGCTGTGATTCACGCTCTCATGGTTGTAAGGAAGCCCGATATAACTTCTGTGGTCGTCAGTATAAACCTTCGCCTCGGGAGATACGTTCTTACCGATAAGTCCGTGTATCTCTTCCTTGCTTCTTTCGGGAACAGGCTTGGCAACAATCTTGTTCGCCTCGCGGGCTTTCATTCCCACAATCACAGTCTTTCCCGAAGGCCCTCTTGTATGACTGCGTTTGTCTTCATGCTTGTTCTTCTCTTTACCGCCTATGAAGGTCTCATCCACTTCCACGGTTCCGCCTAGCTTTGTGTCTTGTATCCAGCCTTGCCTGATCTTCTGTGCCATCGTCCACGCCGTTGACTGTGCTATCCCTAAATCCCTATGAAGTTTCATACTGGACACGCCCTTAAGATTCGTAGTCATCAAGTACATGGCAACTACCCACTTACGCAAGGGGGTACTGCTACTTCTCATTACCGTTCTAGTTCTGACACTGAAATACTTACGGCAATCCCCACAATGATAAGGCATAGGGTTTTCATTAGGAACCGTCTTTGTCCTTGTGCTTCCGCAGTTCGGACAATGCCTTTCTCCGTTCGGCCAACGCAGATTTTCAAACCATTCCCTAGCGGATTCTTCATCGGGAAACATATCTAGGAGTTCCAAGACTCCGATTCCTTTTCTGTCCGATTTCCCAGGGGCTGTATGCTTTTTCTTAGACATTTCTAAGTCTCCTTAATTATTCGCTTTATTTGTCTAATAGATTACCTAAAATAGAAGCGAAAGTCAAGGGTTTCAAGCAAGTTTTTTTGTGAGTTTGTCTAGTTATCGCTATAATTCCCATTGCATTCATCGCCTGAACTTCCAGATTGACCAGGGAATTTGATTCATTCTCGGCTGTTGCCAGAAGGTCAAGTTCAGTGTCGGTGAATCCTGATTTCTTCATAAGCGTTTTAAGAGGCACGGGAGCACCGCTTGAACGCGTCTGCACACCTGTAGATACCACAAAGTCCCAGTATATGCTGTGATATTTTTCAGGACGAGGAGCCTTTCCGTTTCGGATATCGAGAATTTCTTGGAAATAGTCTACGTAGCGCTCGTCACCGGTCTGGGAGTAAGTACGTACCATACGTGTGAGGTCGTCGGAGCTCTGGCGCAACTCATCGGCCAGAAGGTATGAGAGGTACCTATTTTCTTCTGCTTCAACCACTTCCTGGGTATTTCTCATAATAATGAATGCTTCGGTCAATGACACAAGCACAAGTGCCATAATAGCCGTGGAGATAACCATCTGCCGGACCGCGGTAGAACTTATCGCACGGCGTTGTTTCCCGCCAGTCGGTTCCGCGGAGTGCGACGGGTCATGCGTGGACATCTGCTGTCTCCTTACTAGTATCCATCAGGGTCAATACCTGCCGCCTTACAACGACTGGGGCGGAAGGGAATTCGCCAACTGCCGGATACACACATATCCCCAAGCCCGAAACGGTCTTAAGGACCGCCAGACGGACAGGTATATCTTCCGTGGGGAATGCGCGTCTTACAATGCAGTCAGTGCACGCAGGACGTTCACAATATAATCGAATTGAACCCGCGAGAATTGCCTCCATCATATCATATCTTCATACCTTTGTGCGCAGACCCTATCCCTTAAATGTACCCTGCGCAGTATCACGCTGCTAGTATCGCTTGGTACTACGGCGAGGGAAAAATTGCGGCCTTTTTTCAGTTTCCAAACAGTTTACGGAGTCTAGCGCTTCTGTAATCGAATATGAAATCCAGTTTTTTGCTTACAAAAAGCGGATTCGCCAACCTTCCGATAGGACCAAACGGAAGGGAATAGTGAACAAGGTCACTGACCTCTATTTGTCCCCCGGTCTCTGTGAAGAAATGCTTGTGGTGCCAGAATTTGTAGGGCCCGAATCGTTGCTCGTCAACGAAATAGCGTAGTGGGTCAACTTGGGTTATTTTTGTTGCCTAGGTGCTTTTGAAAAAGGGAATGGGGGTTACCGCATAGGTGATTATCATGCCGGGATATATTTTTTCTTTCACCTCGGGTGTTATGCGCAGGTTTAGTTCCGGGGGAGTGATTCTGGGAAGATTGTTTGGGTTGGAGAAGAAATCCCAAGCTGTTTCAAGAGAGACCGGCAAGAACTCCGTTCTCTCAAGCGTATATATTTTCATTTTTCTTCAGTCTGCTCAAGCGGTGGCCCGGGAAGCCCGATAAACTTCCACGCTATCAGGAACAAGAGTCCGAATATCAAGGGAAGAGATTCGTGAGTCTCATAAAGTATGCCGGCGGACATCCCGCCCACACAGGCTCCCATGAAAGTTGCCAGATTGAAAAAACCGGAGAGAACGCCCCTGTTCTCTGAAGAAACTCTCTGTGTGACAAACGCGGGTAGTATGGACTGAAATATGGAGTACCCAAGAAAAAACACTCCTCCCGCCAGGTAGAGAGTAAGACTGTCGGATTCTCGAAGCAAATAGATTGAAAAGGCGGCTACTAGAAAGAAAAGTCCGAATCGGGTGGCCTGCTTCAGTGTTTTTCTTGTCTCAGAAATCCTGATGTAGGCGTTAGCCAAAAGCGCGCTCGGAGCGAGTATTACCAGATAGACGAACCACAGGTTTTCGGGGCCGGTACCGAGGTTTTTCCAGTCAAGTGGATAGATGAACAGAATAAGGTTAAGGGCGAGAGATGTTATGAAGGTTGAGGAAAGAATTTTTCTAACTTCCGGTTCCCGAAGTTTGAGAAGAATCTCTTTTCTGTCCCCTGTTTTTTTCTTTGGAAGTTTTGGAAACATGAAAAGAGTAACGAAAACCGCTATGAAACCCAGAACCGCGAGTATGAAGAAAAGGCTCTCGAAACCGAATTTCACCGCGAGCACGGGACCGACTACGAGCGAAGTTATAAATGCCACCCCGATTATTATTCCAGTCAGCATAAAAGACTGCGCCCTTACCTTGTCTCTTGTCGAGTCCCCGAGAGAGGCTATGGCAACTGCGCCTATCGCACCGCTTCCCTGAAGTGCCCTGGTTATTATGAGTTCCCAGATGTTGTCCGCAAAAGCGCAGAGAATGCTTCCCAGGCAGAAAATGATAAGTCCAAATATTATTACCGGCTTTCTCCCGAACCTGTCGCTTGCCATACCGAAAGGTATCTGCAGGAGACTCTGCGTGAGGGCGTATATTCCAAACGCGACTCCCGCGGATGAGAGGGTTGCTCCCTCGTAGTTTACGGCGTATATGCTGAAGACGGGAATTATCAGGAATATCCCTAGAAGCCTGAGCGCTATTATTGTTCCTATTACGAGAACGCAGCGAAGTTCATATCTGTTCAGTTTCATGTGCATGCCGTTTTTCCCGGAATTCTCCGTTCCGGTTTCCATTTAGTAAGGCGGTTGAAAAAACCAATCCAATGAAAGATAGGGTATTTATCACGTTTGACAATGGCAGAACTCTACAAGATAATAAAAAGAACCGGAGTTTAAAAGGAATGACCGTAAGGAGGAACATCTAATGAAACTACTGTTTCAGTCTGGCAGTGCCAGTCTATTATCAATAAAATTTCTTACGCTTTTGTTTTCCATTGTACTTGGTCCGTCCATGGTTTTTGCGGGAGGGATGCCGCCTGATGTCGAGAAGGAAGTCATGATGGAGGAAAGTGCCGAAGTCGAAGAACCTTCTCCCGAAGCTGAGGAACCTTCTCCCGAAGTTAAGAAGGAGACTGTGGCGGAGCAGAGCACTGACTCTGGAAGCCTTCCACCGAAGCTGTAAAAGAGATGCTTGAGGCGGAGAAGGATGTACCTTCACCAGCCAGCGGACTTACTGTTGGAGTCCGCGGTGCTCTCAGCATTCTAAACAGCGATAGTGTATCGGGGGTTGCAGTTTCCCAATATGGGCCGTTAGCAGGTACCGTCGATTACGACAAAGGATACGGTTTCAGCTTCATGCTGGGCTACGCACTTGGAAATGGCCTGCGTGTTGAAGCTGAGGGTGGCTATATCAATAATGGTTTTCAGGGAATAAACGTAGAGACGCCGGGAGCTTTCGAAAAGCAGCTTGAGTCTGGGGAAAACAAGCTCGGAGGCGATCTCTCCGCTCTCACTTTAATGATGAATGCCTATTATGATATAGACTTGGGCAGCAGCCTGGTTCCTTATATAGGTGGTGGATTAGGCGCGGCTGATCTGTCAAGCGCAATGAAATCAACTGCAAGCAATCTGCTTATTGATGACACTGACTGCATTTTTATTTATCAGCTCGGCGCGGGGCTAGGTTACAAGATCAGCGGGTCCAGCAAAGGGCCCGATGTAACGGTAAGTCTGGACTATCGCTATTTAGCTTCCTTTGAAGACCCTAGGTTCAAGCAAAAGGTGACCGGTAATTTTGTAGAAGGCGAGTTCGGAGGACATTACCTCGGCGGCGGAATCAGGCTAGGAATTTGGTAGAGTCCTGACCGTATGGGGTGTCGCTATATCCGGGAAGTCAGAGCTCCCGATTATTTTTTGCACGAGGTATCCGGGAACAGTAGCCCGCCAGATATCGACTGCATACTTTAAGGAATTGCGATCAGCCCCTTTGGCAATTCCCCTGGTGTACGGTCTCTTTGTGTTTCTATTATGAGGTGCGCCTGAAACTTGTCTTAGGCAATGGTATAATTTCCCCTTTAGCTGGTTTGGGGAAATACGACCGCTTAACAGGTAATTCAAACGAGCTCCTTCACTCAGCTTTTGGAGAAATTTCCAGGCGATGAGACCTACTTGGGCTGAAATCAGTCTCGATTCTTTTAAATCGAACCTCGGTGAAGTAAGAAGGCTTGTAGGGGAAAATGTCCGTATCATGGCAATTGTCAAAGCCGGCGCCTACGGACATGGTGCGGTAAGGGTAAGCGAAGTTGCCCTTAGTAATGGTGCGGACATACTAGGGGTGGCTACCGTACCGGAGGCGCTGGAACTCAGGCAAGCCGGAATAAAAAGCGAAATATTTCTTCTGGGAGGTATTGACCCGCAGGAGGCTGGAGTTGTTATAGAAAACGCGCTTACTCCGGCGTGCTATTCACTTGCTGTGCTTAAGGCTCTCTCTGGGGCTGCTGTTGAGCGCGGAAAAACAGTTGGTTATCACTTAAAAGTTGATACGGGCATGACCAGGCTGGGGGTGGAAGCGGGCGACATTGAATCTTTTTTTGCCTCAGCGGAGACCCTTCCCGCAGTAATGCTTGAGGGCGTTTTTACCCATCTATCCTCTTCCGAGATTCATCAAAGCGACTATACGGATTATCAGCTCGGGATTTTCCGCGAAGGCCTTTTCTTTCTTGGCGAACTGGGAGTTAAATACAGCTACGCGCATTCCGCAAACAGCGCTTCCATTCAGAGATTTCCGAACTCCCACATGGACATTGTGAGACCCGGGATAATGCTTTACGGTTCGGGCAGCATGGGAGAAGTTGATCTCAGGCCCGTTATGAAACTCAAAACAAGGATAGTTCAACTCAGAAAAGTATCCCTAGGCACTCCGGTTGGTTACAGGGGAAGTTTCGTTACGGGCAGGGAAACACTGGTCGCAACCCTTCCGATCGGTTATGCAGACGGCTACCCAAGAACCCTCTCAAACAAGGCGAAGGTTTCCCTGGGCGGAAGACTTGCTCCGCTTATAGGGTCTGTCTGCATGGATTTTATCATGGTTGATGTAACGGACGTTCCGGGTGTCTGCGTGGGAGACGAGGTAGTGCTTTTTGGAGACGGACTTGTAAGCGTTGAAGACGTTTCTTCCTGGGCCGAAACCATATCCTACGAGGTTTTATCAAGAATTTCGCCCAGGGTTCCGAGGCGTTACGTATGATCCGTTCTTATTGGTTCGTCCAGGGAAATCCGCAATGAGGGCCGTTATACAGAGGGTAACAGAGGCGTCAGTCAGTGTTGACGGAAACGTAGTCGGCGACATCGGACCGGGAATGGTGGTTCTTCTCGGGGTTAGCAAGGATGATTCGGAAAAAGACGTTGCCTATGTTGCGGAGAAGATAGCGGGTCTCAGGATATTTGACGACTCCTCGGGCAGAATGAATCTCAGTGTCGAGGATACTGGGGGAGAAATTCTGGTTGTCTCCCAGTTTACCCTTTACGGTGACTGCAGGAAGGGTAAAAGGCCTTCTTACGTGCGGGCCGCGGGTGGAGATTTAGCGAGGCGGTTCTACGAACTTTTCATCGCTAAGCTTGCGGAGCGTGGAGTTCCGGTGAAAACCGGCGTTTTCGGGGCTCGCATGGACGTTCATATAGCGAACTGCGGGCCCGTTACGCTTCTCGTTGACAGTTCCAAGGGTTTTTGAGTTCACATACTGGTTATTTCGCCGGGGCGAATTATTATTAGGGTAGATGAAAACAGTATGCAGCCACCCTACCGCTCACAGGGATTATATATTCGAGGAGAAGTACGAAGCGGGCTTGGTTCTAAAGGGTTCCGAGGTTAAATCCCTTAGAAACGGAAACGCGAGCGTAAAGGAGAGTTTCGCGCTCATAAGGGAGGGCGAGGCGAGGCTGGTTAACTGCTACATAGCTCCTTATGACGCCGCTAACACGCTTAATCATGAACCGACCAGAGAGAGGAAGCTTCTGCTCAACTCTCATGAGATAAGGAAGCTGATTGGAAAGACCAGCATTAGAGGGTACACTTTAGTTCCTCTAAAGATTTATTTTAGAAACGGCATCGCAAAACTCGAGCTGGCCCTTGCCAAAGGCAAGAAGACGAGGGATAAAAGAGAGGATATCAAGCGTCGCGAGGCCCAAAGAGATATGCAGAAAGCCGTAAGACGATCTTTGAAACGTTCATAAGCTTTTAAACACGGGGGCGATCGGCTTCGACGGAAAATAGGGAAGCTTGTGCCGCATGCCGAGCTTGGTTAACTCGTAAAACTGATCAAGCACGATAAGTGCCGAACCAATTAACGCACTCGCAGCTTAAAAAAACTGCGACGTCTCAGAACGTTATGCCCGCTGGGCTTTCTGAGGCGTAATTCAAGCGGGATGGCTGGTACGCGATTTCCGAGGCGTTTGCCAGCGAGATTTTACTCGGGACTTCGGCGAAAAAACCTACCTGCCGGTGATTTTGCCGTTTGATTCAAAAGACAGGATAAGCATGTAGAAGCCTAGTGAAACTTTTTTCGGACCCGGGTTCGATTCCCGGCGCCTCCACCACTGTATTTTCCTAACTGCCTGAAAATATTTGATAATATCGAACTAAGAGATTTCCGTTATCACTAAGGCTATTCCATTTAACGTGCTAAATGCCAAACAAAAAAAACACCTTCCTGACCTTTTACAGAAGAAAGCTTTACTAGAAGGCCTCGGTCATCGGAAAGCTTTACTAGAAGACCTTTCACAGAAGAAAGCTTTACTAGAAGACCTTTCACAGAAGAAAGCTTTACTAGAAGGCCTCGGTCATCGGAAAGCTTTACTAGAGGGCCTTGGTCTCGGATCCTCTGCATATAATTCTTATTCAGTTGGCTCTTATCCAAGGGATTTCTATTCTATTCCCCCTCCAGATATTAGCCCCTCTCCGCTCCGTAGGACTGCTTCTCCAGCCCTTAGTTATTCTCCAACAGCTTTAAGGGACTTACGTCTTGATTCCCCTCCACATAGAACATCTTCTCTAAGTGTTGAGCCCTCCCGAGAGAAAGAGCCTGTTGTAACAAAAGTTAAACCAAAGGGCAGGACCTACTCTGTAAAGAATACTGATGTGGCTGTTGTCTTGATTTCTGTGATTTCTACCTACCTTATTGAATCAGCTTTGGATACTTATTTCCGTGGTTTCAAGTTCGAAACGCAACCCTTGATGTAGATTAAAAGGGCAAGTTGCAGTAATCTTCGCAACTTTCTTTTAACCATCACATCAAAAGGAGCGTTTGAATGAGAAAACCAAAGCAACTTACCCTGGTAAAAAGATACCAGATTGCCATTTTACGGAAAGCAGGTCACAACCAGACCCAGATTGCAAGGCACTTGGGCGTGCACAAATCCACCATAAGCAGGGAACTTCGCCGCAATCTCGGCAAACGCGGTTACCGTCCCAAGCAGGCCCAGAGGCTTGCGGATGCCAAGCGCAACTGTTCCCGAAACCTTATCCCGCAACAAACCTGGATTCGTGTGGAGCTGCTGCTAAGAGAAGACTGGAGCCCCCAGCAGATAAGCCGCTGGCTTGCCCAAAACGAGGGTCTTGGGGTAAGTCACGAGAGCATCTACAAGCACGTAAAGGAAGACAAGATGAGTGGAGGGGATCTCCACACACACCTTCGCTGCCGCAAGAAACGCAGAAAACGCTACGGGACCCCCTCTCGGCGGGGACATATCAAAAACCGCGTCTGCATAGATCAGCGCCCCGAAGTGGTGGATAGGCGCTCTCGCATAGGGGACTGGGAAGCCGATACCCTCCTTGGTTCAAGAAAAAAAAGCAAGGTGCTCGTAACCCTCGCGGAGCGCAAGTCCCGCTATTGCCTTATTCTCGTCTCAGAGGACAAAAAAGCCAGTTCCGTCTCCCGGGCCATACTTGAGGCGACTGTGCCCATGCACAACAACTTCGAGACGGTGACGTGCGATAACGGCAAAGAGTTCGCGTTGCATGAAGAGATCTCCAGGGAGCTTTGCGCAGACTGGTACTTCGCCCGTCCTTACCACTCCTGGGAAAGGGGATCTTGTGAAAACGCAAACGGCCTTATACGACAGTACTTTCCAAAGGGAATGGACTTCTCCGGGCTCAGCCAGGAAGAGGCTAACAGAGTTATGGACAAATTGAACAACAGACCGAGAAGATGCCTTGGCTTCGAAACCCCGAATCAGGTATTCTTCGGAACTGATCCACCTGTTGCGTTTCGAACTTGAAACCACGTTCCAAGATAAATCAATTCTCTATGTCATATTATTTTTATCACTTGTAACATATATTGTAGAGGTGTATTTCCCTTTAAAAAAGGTTCCGGATGATTCTAAGAATTCTTGAGAAAAATCAGAGTTTCAAGCCGGCCATCTCTAGAGCGCGTTCTTGGTCCACGCCTGCGGCCGCCAGGCTTTGAACGGCTCTCGCTCTCCCTTGCAGATCGGAAGCTCTAAGCTCTTGCCACTCAAGCGTGAGCGGAAAGAGTTTTTTTGAGAGTTCGGCTGCGACTATCCTTCCCAGGGGAGCGACTGTTCCGAATAGCAGCTGACGCCAAGTCTCACGCATTGCCGCGGAGCTTTTCGGATCAAACAGGGTAGGGGAAACACCGCAGGCCCCAAGGATCTTCCTCGTAATTGTCGACTGCATATTAACCATCGCCTCCGGGATCATTGCGCCGAACCGTTTCGCCATCCAGTCCTGTTCTCTAACTATACCAATGTCCGACAGTTGGATACCATGGACCAGATAAATGTTACTATTGATGGACTTATAGGCTGAAGGTTCAAGTGCAAGGAACTGACTTCATGAATTCCTGACTATATAATTACAATTTGCAGGGTTAGTTAGTTCTAGTGGTTGCCCGCATTGAAGACCTTATGACACCTGAAAAATTTATTGACAAGTGGACTCGTTCAAAACTCAAAGAGACCTCTGCGTCGCAAGAACAGTTCATTGACCTTTGTAATTTACTGGATGAGCCAACACCAGCGGAGGCTGATTCCGAAGGTGAGTATTACTGTTTTGAACGTGGCGCACGGAAAGAGGGGGGTGGTGATGGTTGGGCCGATGTTTGGAAACGTCACCATTTCGCTTGGGAATACAAGGGAAAACACAAGAATCTTGAAAAAGCTTTAGTCCAATTACGACAATATATTTCGGCATTGGAAAATCCCCCTCTTTTAATTGTCTCCGATATGGAGCGGTTTCGTATTCACACTAACTGGACTAACAGTGTGAGTGAAACTTATGAGTTTCAACTTAAAGATTTTGTGGATTCGACCACGCGCGAAAAGTTTAAATGGGCATTCTCCGATCCTAATCGACTTAGACCGGGCGAAACCCGGCAAGCACTCACCAAGCAAGCTGCCGAGACTTTTGCTTCTCTCGCTCAAGGACTGCGGGAGCGGGGTTACAATCCGCAAACGGTAGCCCACTTTGTCAATCGCTTGATTTTCTGCATGTTTGCTGAAGATATAGGACTTCTGCCCGATGATATGTTCACAGATATGCTGAAACGTGTACGGCACCAGCCTGAAGAGTTTGTTGAATGGGTAGGTGACTTGTTTAGGGCTATGGAAACAGGAGGGCGGGTTGGATTTGAGCAGGTGGCTTGGTTTAACGGTGGTTTATTCAATGACGATACTGCCTTGCCAATGACCCGACTGGATATTGAAAAAGTGCTTAAAGCGGCAATTTTAGACTGGTCAGGAATTGATCCTTCTATTTTTGGTACCTTGTTCGAGCGTGGTCTTGATCCCGATAAACGTTCCCAACTGGGTGCACACTATACTGACCCTGATAAGATTATGCGAATTATAAATCCAGTGATATACCATCCTTGGGTTGATGAGTGGGAAGCAGCAAAGGCGGAGATAAGAAACTGTCTGGAAAAGGCGGAAAAAACAGATAAGAAGTCGGGGAAAACTTGGCACGAAAGACAAGCCAGACGGTTGCTTAACCAGTTCCTTAAACGATTGCGTGAATTCACAGTGCTTGATCCCGCATGTGGATCAGGCAATTTTCTTTATCTTGCTCTGCATGCACTTAAAGATTTTGAGCATCAGGTGCAGATTGAGGCAGAGGGAATGGGTTTCCCAAGAACATTCCCTGCTGTGGGTCCGGGCAATGTTAAGGGAATTGAGATCAACCCCTACGCTGCTGAACTCGCTCGGCTTTCGGTTTGGATAGGTGATATTCAGTGGATGAGACGTAACGGATTCCTAGTGGGAGCGGATGGAGGTCGGAAGCCGATTCTTAAGCCACTTGAAACCATTGAATGTCGCGACGCAATTCTAACTCCAGATAATGAAGAACCGGAGTGGCCAAAAGCCGATGTGGTGATTGGAAATCCGCCTTTTCTGGGTAACAGGAAAATCCGAAGCGAGTTGGGGTACGACTACGCCGAAGCACTACCACGTGCCTACGCTGGATTGGTGCGTGGCAAAAAGCCCGATTTGGTCTGTTACTGGTTCGCCAAAGCCGGACAGCTTCTCGCAAACCGAGATATTCGATCCTTTGGTCTGGTAGCAACGAATTCGATCCGTGGCGGCACTAATCGCACAGTGCTGGACAGTATTCTTGAAGACTCGATAATTTTCGACGCTTGGTCGGATGAACCTTGGGTAGTTGAAGGCGCTGCCGTAAGGGTGTCGTTGATCTGCTGTGCGTCTAAAGACTCCGGGTTCCCCATATCTCTGAATGCCATTAGGGAACCAAATATCAACTCCGACCTTACGGCAGGAACTCTTGATCTTACTCGCACATCTCCATTGAAACAAAATAGGGGAGTAGCCTTCCAAGGGGATATCAAACGCGGCCCGTTCGACATTTCCGGTGACATAGCCCGAGAGTGGCTTTGCCTGCCGGCAAATCCCAATGGTCGCCCAAATGCCGATGTTCTCAAGCCGTGGATGAATGGAATGGATATAACCCGCCGTTCAAAAGATAAATGGATCGTTGATTTTGGCGATATGATGAGCGAGACTGAGGCTGCACTTTACGAAGCCCCGTTTAGCTATATTGCTGAGCATGTGAAACCTATTCGCCAGAAAAATCGGGAGAAAGCAAGCCGGGAGTTTTGGTTCAGACACTGGAATTCTCGCCCTGCGATGTGGCGGGCCGTGGGAGACATGGCGCGCTATATCGCAACACCGACAGTCGCCAAACACCGCCTCTTTGTCTGGCTGGACGCGCGCGTCTGCCCGGATCATCAACTCATCGTCATAGCCCGTGACGACGATACAACGTTGGGAATTCTCCACAGCCGGTTTCACGAAGCATGGTCGCTGCGGCTCGGCACGAGCCTAGAAGACCGACCGCGTTACACGCCAACCACGACCTTCGAGACCTTCCCCTTTCCAGACGGTCTTACTCTTGACATCCCCGCCGCTGACTACGCCAACGACCCGCGCGCTGTTGCCATCGCCGAAGCCGCGCGCCGGTTGGTTGAACTGCGCGATCGGTGGCTCAACCCGCCGGAATGGGTGAAATGGGTGGATGAACCGGTGCATAATTATCCCAGACATCCAATTCCTCGAAATGAATCTGCGGCGAAGGAACTCAATAAACGGACACTTACGAATCTTTACAACTCCTCTCCTCAGTGGCTTCTCAATGTACATGCAGATATTGATACTGCTGTTGCTGATGCTTACGGTTGGCCCAGTGAGGCCTCTGATGATGAAGTCTTGCACGAGTTGTTAAGATTAAACCTGCTAAGGGGTTCCTGATAATGGATACCTGCAAACCTTTTGTAGCTACCCGTAGTTTTGAGACTTACTATTACGGCAACTTGTATTTCTCTAAAAAATTAAGAGGTTTTGATAATGTGAGCAAAAGCAAAGAATCCGAATACTCAATCCCCGACATGTCACGGTTGGATACTGAGGATGTATTCTCAATAGTTCTAGGATCTCCGCCCGAGGGAGAGAAAATTATCATCTACGAGGAGGAAACGATTGAATCGGGTTGGTCTCTTGTTGGAACCCATCAGGCGTCAACATGTGCTTAAGGCAATTGGGAAGTTTAACGAGCTGGGTCGAGACGAATTTCTCAAAGAATATAAATTTGGCAAAGCTAAAACCTGTTGGCTTATCTACAAAGAACAACCATATGATTCTAAGGCGATTGTCGGCGTAGCTTATGGTTTTGCTACAGATTCAGATCCTTTAATCCCTTATGATAACCATTTTTATGGCGGCGACCCTGTCTTGAAAAAGCTCTCTAGTCTTGGTTTTGAATGCAGGAAGGGTTCTCGACCGAATAGTCAGCTTTAAAAGGCAATCTGTGTCGACAAGAATATATAGTTTCCTAAGTAAATGACTGAGTGTCTAGGTACAGTAACGGTTACGGATCTCGACAGCGAGATATATGCAAATCTGGTGTTCAAGGACATGATCAAGCGGCGACCTGATCGTCTGTCGTCACCTCCGCTGTTTTCTCTGTTGTCTCTTCGATCCCATCTCTGAACTTCACTCCCGTTATCACTTTCGCCAGGAAATCAAACCCGTTAATTTTGCGCCAGTTCTTCTCCGCGCACATCCCCAGCTTGAATATCATGTGCAACATGCCCTCGGAACTCAGACAGCCTTTGCAGCGTCTGGTCCGATGCCGTATTGTGCCGAAGGCCGACTCAATCGGGTTCGTTGTCCGAATGCTCCGCCAGTGGTTGGCGGGAAAGTCGTAAAACGCCAGCAACTCCTCCCTGTCCTTCACAAGGCACTGTGCCGCTCTCGGGTACTTGTCTTCATATGTCTTCAAGAACAGATCAAAGGCCCTCTCCGCGTCTTCCTTTGTCTCCGCCTGCCAGATATCATGCAGCTGCCTCTTGGCCTTGGGCTGGGAGGACTTGGGCAGGTAGTTGAGTACGTTCATCGTTTTGTGCACCCAGCAGCGCTGCTGACGGGTTTCTCCGTAAACCTCTTCAAGAGCGGGCCAAAACCCAAGCGCTCCATCTCCAACAGCAAGCTTCGGGGCTTCCTTCATCCCACGCCCTTTGAGATTCACCAATACCTCACGCCAGCTCTGCTTTGATTCTCGCACACCGTCTTCGATAGCCAGGAAGTGCTTCTCCCCACGTTCGTTTACCCCTATGACCACCAGCACGCACAACCGAGGGTTATCTCCTCGTATGTTGCTGTATATGCCGTCTACCCATATATACACCCAGCGACCCTCGCTCAAATCCCCGGTCCTCCAGGTACCGTATTGCTCGGCCCACTGTTTTTTGAGCCGCGACACCGTGCTTTGCGAAAGCCCCCTGGCCTCAGGCCCGATCAGCGCCTCTAGCGCAGGCCCCATCTCCCCGGTGGATACTCCCTTCAGATACAGCCAAGGCAAAGCCGCCTCAAGCGTCGCGGCCTTGCGCACATAGGGAGGCACCAATACCGAGTGGAAAGTGACGGGTTCCCCGTCCTTGGACCTCACCTTGGGAACTCGTACCTTCACGGGACCAATGCCGGTCTGTATCTCCCGCTCGGGCAGGTATCCGTTGCGCACAACCGCGACTCTCCCATTGTCCAGAAGACGATCCTCGTATTGCTTGAGGAACTCTTCGAGCTCGCACCGCACGGCTGTGCCGAGAAGAAACCGGGCGCCCTCTCTCAACATCTCGCTGAGGGGGTCAGCAACCGCCCCGGGGCCTTGAAGCCCGTTTCCCATGTGTCCGTCAAGCTTCAATTCTTTGGCAACCGCTCTCTGTCTTTCTGAGTGGACAAATTTGCTGAACAGTCCGTTCAATGAATCGATTGTCTCTTTTTGACCTTTGAGGTCAAAAACTTTATCCTTCTTGCCCATAGTGGCGTATCCTCCTATTGGTTGTTTTTTTGAACTCAAACAACAAATCAACCGGATACGCCGCTTTTTTTCAAATCACTCTGAACACCAGATTTAGTTATAACTCCTCGACAGCTTCAGGGTAGTGGAGCGGTATGTAGATTTCAGTGGCCTGCGCGATTTCCAGAAGATGCCGCCTGCGGTTATCAAGTTTTCAGAGAAAGATCATACGCTTCCCTTTGCGGGCAAAATTATGCTCAAGAGTGCAGACTACTTTCGAAGTCGGGAAGAAGGCCCTGACTGTATCGGAGACAAGCTTGAATCTAGGTATGTAGAGCAATTAAGCATTGCAGAGTTACTGCGTAAAAATGGACAAAACAGGTTTAGTCACACATACCCTAGAATCGGAACAGCAGAAATAACATGGGAGAGGCCTGCTGATTTCTGGATGTTCTGCACATCCTTAATTCCAAGCTCGATGCGAGAAGTGAAGAAACTAAGGCAGAATCTTCCTGATGAATATGATTGGGTGACAAAAATCCCAGAACCGGCGGTTTTCGCAAGGCAATTGGGGCTTTTGGTGGCAAGGTATCTAGAGAGTAACGATGTTGTTAAACTTGACTGCATAGGACTGCTGGAACGAGCATCGAACATGGGAAAGACGATTATTCAGGTTGATCACGGGCTGGTGATATATACCGACTATCTATGTAGCTTTGTAGAACGATTTCCTGTGGAGATGAGAGGAACGATATGTCCCTTCGTAAAGCGAAGACGCTATGCACCCCAGCAAGAATACAGATTTGTCCTATCAGTGACCGGCAAGCTCAGCAAAGAAGGGGCTTTGGTCAAGACATTCGGCGCTTTTAATAGTCTCTTATCTTCCGCATCCAAGGTGACGGGGTATACTGAAAAACTACTTTTATCCGGCTTAGCCTGAGGTTGTGGGTAAGATGAAACGCAAAACCATCGTAATTGCTACGAAAAACAAAGGAAAACTGAAAGAATTCAGATCAATTCTCGCCGACGCGTACGATGAGATTCTCTCTCTTGAGGATTTTGATGATATTCCCGAGATAAAGGAGACAGGCCTTTCTTTCAGAGAGAATGCCCTTATAAAGGCGAAAGCAACTTCTGATTTTCTTGGAGTGGATGCCATAGGGGATGATTCGGGTTTGGTCGTGGATGCTCTGGGGGGAGCACCTGGGATTTATTCGGCTAGGTATGCGGGAGAAGGGGCTTCGGATGATGAGAATAACGAAAAACTGTTGTCTGAGCTTAAAAGGGAGAACAATAGAAGCGCCAAGTTTGTTTGCTGTATAGCTCTTGTGTGCGTAAATGGCGCAGAGGAATTTTTCGAAGGTGAGTGCCGTGGAGAAATACTCTCGGAGAAAAGGGGGCGGGGCGGTTTTGGTTATGACCCTGTTTTTTTTGTTCCTGAGCACTCAAGGACTATGGCCGAGCTTGGCCTCGACGTAAAAAACAGGATAAGCCACAGGGCAATTGCCTCAGAAAAGCTTCTATCGTATTTTTCCAGTCTGAAATAGTCTTAGTTCCCCGAGCTTACAAGATGCTTTTCATTTTTGCCGTTTCTCCCTCCGAATTCATGCAAACTCCCGGTTTTAATTGTAAGCTGCTCTCGGATTGAATATATTAGTGCTGATTCCACCTCTGGCTGGTTTCTGGACTCATAACAAAACAGAAGGTATTTCTGAGTGAAAAGCGCTAAGTTTATTTTTGTTACAGGCGGGGTTATGTCTTCTCTGGGAAAAGGCATCTCCGCTTCTTCAATAGGCCTACTTCTTGAATGTTGCGGTCTTCGAGTCACCCTTCAGAAGCTTGATCCCTACATAAACGTTGATCCGGGTACGATGAACCCTTTTGAGCACGGGGAAGTATTTGTTACCGATGACGGGGCGGAAACGGATCTTGATTTAGGTCATTACGAAAGATTTACCAAGGCCCGCCTCGGCAAGAAAAACAATCTGACAAGCGGCAAGGTCTACGACTCCGTTATTTCCAAGGAGAGGGAAGGAAGGTTTCTCGGCAAAACGGTCCAGGTAATCCCCCACATAACAGATGAGATAAAATCCCGCGTGCGTGCCCTCGAGGACGGTAACGACGTGATCATAGTCGAGATCGGCGGTACGGTGGGAGACATAGAAAGTCTTCCTTTTCTTGAGGCGGTAAGGCAGCTGAGATCGGATATTGGTAAGCAGAACACGCTTTTCATCCATCTTACATATGTTCCCTATGTGGCCGCCGCCGGAGAACTGAAAACAAAACCTACGCAGCACAGCGTAAAGGAACTTCTCCAGATAGGAATTCAGCCAGACATACTTCTGTGTCGCACCGAGAACAAGTTCCTTCCAGAAGACGTCAAGGGGAAAATAGCTCTTTTCTGCAACATTGAACAAAAAGCGGTTATTACGGCTAAGGACGTTGAGCACATATATGAAGTCCCGCTTATGTACAAAAAAGAAGGGCTTGCTGAGATAATTGTTGAATGTCTGGGCATGTGGACCAAAAAACCCGACATGGGGGAATGGGAAGAGCTCGTACGAAGAATAAAGAATGTGAAAAAAACCGTGCGTATAGCTGTTGTCGGAAAATACGTCTCACACGGAGACGCTTACAAAAGTCTTCATGAGGCCCTTTACCACGGCGGCATAGCCAACGATTCAAACGTTGAGATAAAATACGTGGATTCAGAAAAAATGGACGAAACATGTCCCGAGGACTACTTCTCCGATGTTCACGGGATACTTGTTCCCGGAGGATTCGGGGAGAGAGGAATTGACGGCAAAGTCTGTGCCACGAAGTACGCAAGGGAGAATCAGCTTCCCTTTTTTGGAATCTGTTACGGTATGCAACTTGCCGTTATTGAGTTTTCAAGAAACGTATGCGGCATAAATGACGCGGATACGACCGAGAATAACGGGGGTACGGAAAACCCCGTTATAGACATAATGGAATCGCAGAAGAATATAAGTGAAAAGGGCGGGACAATGAGACTTGGGGCTTATCCCTGCGTCATAAGGCCCGAGACCCTGGCAAGCGGCATCTACGGGGTTTCTGAGATCTCCGAAAGGCATCGCCACCGGTTTGAAGTGAACAACAGCTACAGGGAAATTCTTGAGTCGAAGGGGATGGTTCTCTGTGGCCTGTCGCCGGATGGAAATCTGGTCGAAATCATGGAACTTAAGGATCATCCTTGGTTTGTCGGCTGCCAGTTCCATCCCGAATTCAAGTCAAAGCCCCTCAGCGCTCACCCGCTTTTCAGAGATTTCATAAAAGGGGCGCTTGAGTACAAAAATTCTCTTAACTGATCGAATTGCTCCATTCGATGAATTCTCCCAGCATAAACGAACTTATTGCCTACAGAAAAAGAAGAGAGCCTACCTTGGGAATTGTTCTCTCTGTCCATCCCGGCAAATTCTCCGTTCTCTCAGAGGACGGAAAGCGCTACTCGATTGAACCGAAAAAAGTTGTACTGCTGACCGGAATAACCGTTTCCGAAACCCTGACAGACTCCGAGAAAAAACTCGAAATGAGAAAATGGAGAAGAGACCTTGAGGAAAAAAGGGACTCCATTGATCTGGAAACGTTGTGGCAGTGTGTTGTAGAGGAACAGGAAACCGTAAGCTTTGAGGAGATACTGGATTTGTATTCGGGTAAAGAGCAGGTTTCTATGGAGCAAAGGCTTTTACTTTTCTGGGCCGTGGATAAAAGCACGGTTTACCTGACAAGAGCAGAAGACGGCTACCTTGTACGCTCACAGGAGGATGTCTCCAAGATACTCCACGCCCTTGAACTCAGAGAGGAAAGGGAACAAAAAACGCAGGCAGCCGTAAACTGGGTGCGTTCCGTTCTAGGCGGCGAAGTTCCGTCGGTGGTTGATGAGAGCCACAGTGAATTTCTTGAACTGATCGAGCGGTACGTAATTGATCTTGACGGCTATGAACGGGCGAAGGAAGCTAAGGGTTTTCTTTATGAGTCGGGGCTTAAGGAAGTGGAATCGGCGGTTGAATTTCTTATAAAAACGGGTTTCTGGAAAAAAGACGATGACCCGGAATCAAAAAAGATCGCCTTTCATTTCAGGCACTCCCAAAGAGCACTGGAAGAGGCAGAGGCTGTTTTTAACGTTCAGGATAGCTTTGCGGGTCTTACCGACAGAACGGATCTTGAAGTTTTTTCGATTGACAGTGAAACAACGCAGGACATGGATGACGCCCTTTCCCTTGAAACGCACGGGGACCGAATCACTCTAGGTGTTCACATCTCGAGTGTTGCCCATGTTGTAAGCAGGGGATGTTTTCTCGATCAGGGGGCCCGTGAGCGCGCAGAGACGGTTTATTTCCCCGAGAGACGCGTGGATATGTTTCCTCGGGAGCTTGTGAGTAGGAAACTCAGCCTAACCGCCGGTGACCCTCGACCTGCGCTTTCCCTTTTTGCCACTTTTGAGAAAGAAGACTTCACCTTAATCGATTATCATTTTGAAACGACAGTCATAAGGGTTTCGAAAAATCTTACCTACGCTGAAGCGACTGAGATGTTCCACCGGACGCAATGGGGAAAATCCCTTGTGGTCCTTGCTAACTCACTTAGAAACGGGAGAGTCGAGAAAGGCGCTTTTATAGTTCAACTCCCAGAACTCAAGATCAGGGTAGGGGACAGAGACGGAATCTCAATCAGCAAAGACTACATGGATTCTCCCGCCCACAACGTTGTCTCCGAATGCATGATACTTATGAATCGGCTTTCAGGGGCTTTTTTCGATAAAAACGAAATTCCGGCCCTTTTTCGTTCTCAGGCTCAGGAGATTGATCCTGAAGCCAGAGAAATTGATCCCGCGGATGTTCTTTTTCCGGTAAAGGTAATAAAGCACTTAAAACCCTCCTTTGTTACCTCCAAGCCCGAAGCCCATAAGTCTCTGGGGGTAACTTCCTATGTTCAGATGACTTCTCCAATCAGAAGATACATGGATCTTCTCATGCAGCGCCAGCTTATATCCTGGCTTGAGGAACAAAAGATTTACTACTCTGAAAGCGAGCTTGAAGATACGAACACGCGGGTGAGTCTTGCCACTAGGGAAATAAAGAACGCGCAGAGAAGCAGACACAGGTACTGGCTTATACGCTACCTTCTGGAGAAGGATTTAAAAGGAGCGACCGGCTACGTAAGTTCCAAGGGATATAACGGGTTTAACGTTTATATTCCTGAGTTTCTGATTGAACTTGCGCTCTCTAACGCCGGTGGCAGGGTTTTTGATATAGGAAGTGAACTCTCCCTCTCCATCTGGGGAGCGGATCCTCTCAGAAGAAGGATACGCGTGAGTCCGGCGTAGTCTCCGATGCGCTGCAACCTAAAGCTTAAACAAGTGTATACGTTCGTGGATGAAAAAAGACCCCCGGCTTCAGCTGTCTTTTTCAAGAACTCCGAGAATTTCTTCAAGCCTTGTGACTTTCACCCGTGGTCTTCCCTGTTTTTCTCCTTTTTCTTTTTCAAATGAATCAACCCGAAGCCATTCATTATAGGAAATGTGCTTTTCCTCAAGTAGTTCCTTTATGCTGTCAGGTGAAGCGAACTCTGGACGCAGCGTGTTTTCCCTTTCAATATTCTCAAGCATACAGCCTACGGTCTCACCGGAGTCGGTCTTGTTTGTCCCTATAACGCCGGTTGGTCCGCGTTTTATCCACCCTGTAGTGTAAAAGCCCGAAACAGGTTTGCCGCCCGTTTTGTCAAGCACCCTTCCTTTTTCGTTAGGAATTACCCCCGAACTGTCATCAAACGGCACGCCCTGAAGAGGTATTCCCCGGTACCCGACGGAGCGAAAAACCAGATCGGCCGGAATCTCTTCGGTTTCGCCCGTGGGTTTCGGTCGAAGAGAGCCGTCGTCGGATTTGTAGAGCTTGTTTTTTACGACTTTCACACTCTTTACCCTGTTATTCTCTCCGGCGATTATCTCTGTCGGAGAAACCAGAAACCGTATAATGATTTTTCTCGATTTGGAGGGAACTCTTTCGGAAGCTTTTTTTATGAGATCGATTTTCGTCCGGGTTGCTCTGTTGGGTTTACGCTCAAGGTCTGCAAGTGTAAGGGGATCGGGTTCCGCTTCATCCGGCAGGGTCAGAAGGTCTGTGTCATCAAGATTCTCAAGTTCCCGCAGTTCCGGGTTAGTGAAAGCCGCCTGCGCCGGTCCCCTTCTTCCCAGCATGTGTATTTCCCTTATTCCGCTTTCAGCCAGTTTTTCAAGCGCATAGTCGGCAATATCCGTTTTTTCCATCTCGCTTTTGGTAAGAGAGAGAATCCTAGCGACATCCACCGCGACGTTTCCGACTCCGACTATAACGACTCTTTTTCCCGAAAAATCAAAATTAAGGCCTGTGTGTTCTAGGTGGGTGTTGTACCAGCCCACAAACTCCGTCGCCGTGTGGCTTCCAATGAGATTCTCTCCCGGTATTCCTATTTTCCTGTCGGTCTGCGCTCCTGTTGCGAAAACTATCTGGTGGTAACGGTTGCACAGGTCCTCAAGCGTTACGTGTTTTCCGAACTCTACAAGTCCGAAAAACCTGAATTGGGGATTTGAGGCGATTCTGTCGTAAACCTTGGCCACGGTCTTTATTTTCTGGTGGTCTGGGGCTACACCGCTTCTAACCAGACCATGGGGGGTCGGGAGTTTCTCGAACATGTCTATGAAAACTCGATCGCCGAGTTTTTTCTGCAGGTGTTCGGCCGCGTAGAAGGCCGCGGGTCCAGATCCGACAATAGCGACTTTTATTGTTTTAAGACTCATGCCGTGGGAATTATATACACAATATTTTATAAATCTATTACCACAAAAACCTTTTCTTCGTTACTATTTCGGTTTTTCGGGGTGACTCTTAAAGCCCGTTTTTCCGCTGACTGGACCTGATGGTGGTATAATACTAGTTTCTTGGTGTGTGGCGAAGTGACCCGATGATTGCTAAAGACCGTACAGAACCGGAGCATTTTCATCTCAAGGTGGTTCACGAGATAAGCGACTTGATCAACAAGTCCGTAGGTCTTAACACCCTTTTGGGAAGGGTAGTTAGAAAAATTTCTTCCTCGCTTCACTACGATGTAGTTTCCATATACGTCTGGGATGATCTGAGAGAGGTTCTCAGCCTTGCTGCTAACAGAGGTCTTCAGGTTAAACCCAAAAGCGACATCTTCCTGCGTTCGGACGAAGGGCTTACCGGAATTGTCCATAAAACGAAGGTTCCTCTGATTGCTATGCCGGCTTCAAAGCATCCGAATTACAAGTATTTTCCGGAAATAGGTGAAGAGGAATACGAAAGCTACATAGGTGTTCCCATAATGCTTCACGACCTGTGTGTCGGAGTGCTTGTGGGTCAGAACAAGGCCCAAATGCAGATAACCCCGGCCGAACAGACTCTTTTTCAGATTATAGCGTTGCGACTTGCCGGGGTTCTGGAAGTCGCAAACACCCTGGACCGTCTGAAGCCTCCGTCCATGGTGAAACACGAGACAAGGACCTATCAGGGAAAAGGGGTTTCTGAAGGTGTGGCTGTCGGGAAAGCGGTTACTTTCCGCGGGCTTTTCCGTCGGATGTCCACAATGGAGATGACAGCTGGCACTCCCCAGATCGAGAAGAAGAGAGTTAGAAACTCTATAGAGAATGTATCGCAAGACCTTAAAAACACTATTAAAAAAATGGATTCTGAGGGCAAGCTCTCTAAAAACGAAGTGGATATTTTCCGCTCACATCTGATGATAGTGGATAGCCGCGACATGGAGAAAGGCACCGGCAAGCTTATAGATGAAAAGAGCGTTTCGGCCGAGGCCGCGGTGGTTGAGTATCTTGAATCCCAGGCGTTACGTTTTGAATCCCTGCCGGATTCCTACATGAGGGAGAGGGCTTACGATTTCAGGGATATAGGGGAGAGGATTCTCAGGGACCTTACCCATTCAAAAGACGAAAATATTTCCGCTTCCGCCGACGGAGAGCCTCTAATACTTGTCACAAGGGAGATAGGCGTATCTTTTGTTACAGCTATTGAGGGTGAGGTCGGGGGTATAGTGCTTGAAAAAGGCGGAGAGACTTCGCATGCGATCATAATAGCGAAATCACTGGGGATTCCGGTAGTTGTCGGCATAGACAACATCGTGAACCTGATACATCCCGGGGAGGATATGATAGTTGACGGAAGAAGCGGTTTCATTTTCACAAACCCCGACCAGGTGCTAAAGGATGAGTATCTGGCTATGCACGAAAAAGCCGTTGAGCTCCGCCACTTCATAGAAACCGAAGCGATAAAAAGCACCGGTGACGGTCTTGGCGTCGAGATAACGGCAAATATCGGAATTCCGGCCGATGTTGAAATGGCTAAGCGTTACGGCATCAAGAGTGCGGGGCTTTTCAGAACAGAGGTTGCCTTCACACAGTTTAAGAAGTGGCCGAGTGTAAGGTCCCAGTTAAAGATATACAAGGAGATTTCAGGGAATTTTGAGGGTGAAGTGACGATCAGGACCCTGGATGTGGGTTCTGACAAGGTGCTTTCCTATCTCAGCATGCCCAAGGAAGAAAACCCCCTTCTTGGCCTCCGGTCAATCCGGTTCTCAATGGAGTATCTGCATCTTTTCAGGGATCAGGTGAAATCTATTCTGCTGGCAGCGAAAAAAGGGGGAAATTTCAGGATTCTTCTGCCAATGGTCTCAAATGTCTGGGAGGTTGAGACCGCGGCGCAGATAATTAGCGAATTATCCGCCGAAGTGAGTCTTCACCGGCTTGATATACCGAAGCTTGGAATAATGATGGAGGTCCCGGCCCTTGCGTATCAATTCGGGGATTACGCGGACTTAATAGATTTTGTTTCTGTCGGAACAAACGACCTCATACAGTATCTGCTTGCGGTGGATAGAAACTCAAACGCGGTTGGACATCTCTACTCGGCCTTTCATCCTTCCGTGGTAAGAATGCTGGATTTTACGAGAGAGCAAATCCTCTCAAGCGGAAAGGACCTTTCCATCTGTGGAGAGATAGCGGGGGTTCCTTCCGGCACCCTCCTGATATTGGCTCTTGGTTACCGTCACCTGAGCGTTTCCCCGCTGCGGTTTCCCTATGTGAAATTTCTTTCGGACAGACTTTCGGAGCAGATGCTTGAGGAAATCAGATCGCACGTATTGCTGCTCACGAAAGAATCTGACATAGAAAGATATCTAAAGGACATTCTTAACTCCATAAACCCGATGTTGCTCGAAGCAGAGTAGCCATGATCACAAGATCTACAGTTATCCCACTGGTGCTTTTTGTCCTCACCGTGGTCACCACTTTCCTTTCCGGTTACATGATAAGCGGAACCTCTACCGGCGGGGTTCTTTTCTCAATTTCCCTGGTGGCTATTCTGGGAGCCCATGAAATGGGCCATTACTTTTACGGCAGAAAATACGGCGTTTCCATAACTCTTCCCTGGTTTATTCCCGCTCCTCCTTTCCTCTCCCCGATTGGTACGTTCGGGGCGTTTATACGGATAAAATCCCGTATACGCGGCCGGAAGGAACTTTTCGACATAGGGGTTGCCGGTCCCATAGCCGGCGTGATTGTGGCTCTTCCGGTTCTGTTTGTCGGCCTGCTTTTCTCAGAGGTGGTTGCTTTGGATTCCGAGATGTTCTCTGAGATGCAAACGGCCATGTCCCTCGGTAATTCCTTTGTCTTCGCCCTTTTTTCGAAAATGGCCGTCGGGGAAGTCGCTCAGGGATACGAACTTGTGCTGCACCCCGTTGCGTTTGCCGGATGGATAGGTCTTTTTGTAACTGCCTTGAATCTGATGCCCGCGGGGCAGCTCGACGGAGGGCATGTCGTATACTGCGTTTTCCCGGCGCAGTGGCATAGGACGATATCGGTCGCTACGGTTGTTTTTCTTGTAGTAATGGGAATTGGAACGGCGCCTCTGGTAGAACTTGCGGATTATATCGGTTTAGGAGTGCTTGCCGATGTCCCGAAGTGGCTTGTGTTTGAGGGCTGGGTCGGATGGCTTTTCTGGGCTATACTGCTTTTGGTAATCGGGACATCCCATCCGCCGACTGTCTCAAGTGATACCGAGATCGGTGCGGGGAGAAAGGCGCTTGCTTTTGTCTCACTGCTTATTTTTATTTCCTGCCTTACCCCTGTTCCAATCAGTATCGTGGAGTTTGGTTAGGCCGTTTTGCGTTTAGTTAAAAAATCTGTTATAATCGCTTCGATCGGTTGAATTGATGGTGAGGGTATTGGAGTAAAAACGAGGGTGGTTCACCTGTGGGAATCCATGTCAGCCGGTAACTTGGTTTAAACAACTTCACTATTGCGAGGAGATTAGCAAATGTCTAAAAATACTTTGTCTGTGACGGATAACAGGACAGGTAAAACATACGAACTGCCTATAGAAAACGACACCGTAAAGGCCACTGACCTTCGCCAGATAAGGGTTAAGGACGAAGACTTTGGCATGATGAGTTACGACCCCGCTTTCGGGAACACCGCTTCATGCAAAAGCAAGGTTACTTTCATTGACGGAGAAAAGGGAATTCTGAGGTACAGGGGATACCCGATAGAAGATCTGGCGAAAAAAAGCAGCTTCCTCGAGGTCGCCTACCTGCTTATTCACGGCGAGTTGCCTAACAAGTCACAACACGATAGCTGGGTTCACGACATAACCCATCACACCTACATGCATGAGAACATAAAGAAATTCATGGACGGCTTCCGCTACGACGCACACCCCATGGGTATGTTGCTTGCCACTGTCGGAGCCCTCTCGACCTTCTATCCGAATGCGAAGGACATATTCGATACTGACGTGCAGAAACTTGAGATAAGAAGACTTATAGCGAAGATGCCGACCATAGCCGGATTTTCCTACCGGCAGATAATGGGTCTTCCCTATGTCTACCCGGACAATGAGCTCAGTTACTGCGGCAATTTCCTCTCAATGATGTTCAAAATGACTGAGGCCAAGTATGAGCCGAATCCGGCTATAGAAAAGGCTATAGATGTTCTTTTCATCCTTCACGCCGACCACGAACAGAACTGCAGCACAAGCGCGATGAGAAACGTCGCAAGCTCCCAGCCGGATCCGTATTCCGCGGCTGCCGCGGCGATTGCCGCCCTATACGGCCCGCTTCACGGCGGAGCGAACGAGGCGGTGCTTGAGATGCTTGCCGACATAGGTTCGGTTGACAAGATCCCGCAGTATATAGAAAGGGCCAAAAAGGGAGAATTCAGGCTCATGGGCTTCGGGCACAGGGTGTACAAGGCTTATGACCCGAGAGCGGCGATAATAAAGGATATAGCCCACGACGTCTTTGAAGTTACCGGGAAAAATCCTCTGCTCGACATAGCTCTCGAACTTGAGAGAATAGCCCTTGAAGACGACTATTTCGTAAGAAGAAGGCTTTATCCGAACGTTGACTTCTACTCCGGACTCATATACCAGAGCATAGGTCTTCCCACGAGCATGTTCACCGTTCTTTTCGCTATAGCGAGAACGGCCGGATGGCTTGCCCAGTGGCTTGAACTGCTGAACGATCCCGAAACCAGAATCGCTAGGCCGAGACAGGTTTATCTGGGGGAAGACGAGAGAAAATATGTGGCGATGAGCAGAAGGCGCAAGAAGTAATTCTGCCAGCGCGAAATCACGGTCGAGGGAAAATATGGGGGAAGGGGCGGAAAAGCACTTACGTTTAACTTGCCGAGAAGTGTTTTCCTATTATTGAGTTGTAATAGTAGTCGATTGTGTGTTCGGCATTGGCTATTAGGATTGAGATTGCTTCGTTGCGGCCTTTGTCTGAGAGGAAAAAGGCTTTCCCGTTGTCTTCCCGCGCCGCTCTTTCCTCGAGCATTTCCAGGAAGGAATCTTTGAAACTGTTTCTGTCGTCCCGAAGTGCTATCTCAAGCAGTGATTCGTCCTGAAGATCGTATTTTTTCTTCTTTATCTCTTCGCGAAGGGCTTGGGAGAATTTCTCAAGATCAAGTTCGGGGAAATTTTCCCTGGCGATTTCTTCAAATACACAGAGCAGTTCTTCCATTATTGTTGCTGAGCGCCCTGGCGCTGATTTGAGAGACTGAATTTTCCTATGTTCCTGAGCAGGCATGATACCAAATCTATTGTATGGCTGATATCGCTTTTATAGGCGACGGAACTCGGACTGTGAAGATACCTCGTCGGAACTGACAAGACCGCCGCTCTGGTCCCCTTTCCCGTAACCTGCATAGCGGTTGCGTTTGTGCTGCCCGCTTTTTTTACCGTTACCTGGCAGGGAATTGCGTTTTTCTCCGCAAGTTCCTTTATAAAGAAGCTAAATGGCCTGTGAGCCACCAAGAACCTGTCAGAAAGCCTGATCTCGGGCCCTCTGCCGATATTGGCAAGAGATCTGCTTTCCGAAACTCCAGGTATGTCCATTGCCACCGTGCCTTCAAGAGCGACGGCGAAGTCAGGTTCATAAACCGGCGTTATCACGCGCGCTCCGCGAAGCCCGACTTCTTCCTGCACGGTAAAGGTAACTATGAGATTGCAGTCCGGATTCGGGGTCTTTCGAAGAGCCTCGATTATTATGAAAAGACCCATCCTGTCGTCAAGGGCCTTGGAGATTACGGAATCCTCCGTTTCATCAAGGGAAGTGTCAAATGACACCATATCCCCTATCTTTACGAGATCGGCGACTTTTTCGGCGCTGAGTCCAAGATCAATCGCGCAGTCCTCGATCTCGGGAACCTCCTTTGAGCCTCCGCTGCCCCTGCTTACGTGGGGAGGAACCACTGCCACCACGCCTTTTAGGGGTTCTTTCCCCCACACTACTAGGCGCTGTCCGTAAAAGACCCTGGCGTCCATTCCCCCAAGCGGGGTCACCCTCAAAAACCCTCTGTTATCGATATGGTGGACCATGAACCCCACTTCGTCCATGTGAGCGTCAAGAACAAGAGTGGGGCCGTCTCCCGGGATGCGGGCAATTATGTTTCCGAGAACATCTTCGGTGATGTCTTCTGAGTATTTCTCTATTTCTTCAAGCAGAATCGCCTTCACCATGCCCTCATCCCCGGGCATTCCTGGAGTGTCGCACAGTTTCTTTAAGAGTTTTATATCCATAACGGGCTGATTATAACCACATGACCACCTATTTCCAAAATGGCGTGACAAGTGGTCAAGGTGTCTCCAATCCGCACTCGGAGCCCTGGATGAAATCCTAGAGATTCATTGACATTATCAGGTCTCATCTTTTTCTCACATAAATTCAAATAGCGAACGATAATCGTTTACAGCATCTCCCAATCAGCATTATTGGTTCAGAAAGCGATGCGCCGGACGCCGTTTACAACATCGAAATGGGCATCATTGCTTAACACCGGAAGAGAATGCTGGAGAGCCAGTGCTGAGATCCATGCGTCATTTGTCGGAATGGGTTTGCCCAATCGTTTCAATTCTAGCCAGATCTCGGCGTATGCATCCGCGGTTGCTGAGGTAACAGTGGCGATCTTGGTTAATGGTAGATATTGGCGAAGCCATTTCTCATAGCGGCTCCGGTGACGCGATTGACGAATTCCAAAATAATATTCACCGAGTACGACGCTTGGAACAACAAGCCGGTCGGCGGATCGAAGATGAATCTCGATAGTCGCTAGCCCTTCTGACCACCCGGACAAAGCGTTGGTGTCGAGGATCACGCTATATCCTCTGGAAAGAGTGTTTCAAATTCCTGCTCGATTACATCAAGGACACGGCGGTTCTCGTCCGAAAGATCAGATAACACTCCAAACCCTGCCATCCACGGAGCATCGGTTTCGTTCGAGTAGCGGCGAAATTGCTCCTCCAGAGCTTCGGTGAAGAAACGCTTCAAAGTCATTCCGCGCCCAGATGCAAGGGCTTTAGCCCGTCGGAATATTGCGTCGGGTAGTTCAATGGTTGTTTTCATATTGCCATATTACCATAATTACGGGAGTTCTGTCAAAACAACTCGGATGCAAACCAGATCACCATAGACCTATTGTAGATGAATTTTTGTTGTAATCCACTGTGAGATTATCATCAATGTTTCTGGTAATGTGTGCGGTGGCGGTTTTAGTAGAATAGCACGTAAGATGGACGAAGGTATTTGGTTCGCTTTTAATAATGCTTCAATCCGGTATCTTTGCTTTCAGACAAGTAACTCGTGGTTTTCAACTAGTGATTGCTGTTCTGACTTGTCGACAAAAAATGTTTGAAATACTGTGGTTACTGTAGATTATATCTCATTGTCTAAGGTGCCACTTTAAATTTGAGCGGACGATATAAAAATGCGAACTGAAAACAGGAGAAGAACTTGAACCCCGACGATCCCGGTCTTTTCAGACCTGCAAAAGAATCTCTTCCTCTTCCCGAAAGAATGAGACCCGAGAGCATAGAAGAGATGGTAGGCCAGGAGCATCTTATAGGGCCTGAGGGGCTTGTGACCAGAACGCTTGAGGCGGGGGGAGTGCATTCAATGATATTCTGGGGTCCCCCCGGAACCGGCAAAACAACTCTTTCAAGGCTCATTGCGGGCAGGGCGGGTGCAAGGTTCATACAGATAAACGCGATTTCCTCCGGAGTCAGGGAACTCAGGGATATTGTTGCGGAGGCAAAAGACGCTCTTTACTCCGGGCGCAAGACTGTGCTTTTCATTGACGAGATACACCGATTCAACAAGGCGCAGCAGGCGGCGCTTCTCAAAAGCGTCGAAGAGGGGGTTTTGGTACTCATAGGAGCTACCACCGAGAACCCCTCGTTTGAAGTCATAAGTCCGCTCCTTTCCCGCTGCCAGGTCTATGTTCTTAACCCGCTTTCGGCGAAGGAGCTTGACCGCATACTCGAAAAGATATTCTCCGAGGACAAACTTCTGGCGGGTACTGGCATCTCGCCACAGGCTCGCGACGAACTCATCGCGCTTTGCGGCGGAGACGCCAGGGTTATGCTGAACGCGCTTGAAATCGCTTCTTCACTTCTTCGTTCAAAGGAACTTTCAGAGATTGACACCGATCTGATAAAGGAAATTTTTCAGAAAACGGGCCTTCTCTACGACAGGGCGGGAGAGGAGCATTACAATACGATTTCCGCTTTTATAAAAAGCGTGAGGGGAAGCGACCCAGACGCGGCGGTCTACTACCTGGCGAGAATGCTTGAAGCGGGAGAAGACCCGAAGTTTATTGCCAGGCGTCTTGTGATATTGGCTTCAGAGGATATTGGGAACGCCGAACCCTACGCGCTTACCCTAGCGACCGACTGTTTCACGGCGGTTAATTACGTGGGGATGCCCGAGAGCAGCATAATTCTCTCCCAGGTCACCACCTATCTTGCCAGTTGTCCCAAAAGTAACGCCGCTTACAGGGCTATACGGAAGGCGGAGAAAGATGTAAGAAAAAACCCGGGTTTACAGGTTCCTCTTCACCTGAGAAACGCGCCGACGAAACTCATGAAGGATCTTGGTTATAAAAAGGGCTACAAGTACGCCCACGACTACGAAGACCACTTCGTCGAGGGCGATTTTCTCCCCGAGGAGATAAAGGACAACATTTACTACGAACCCACTGACAAAGGAAGGGAAGCGAATCTCAAAAAGTATCTGGATACGAGGTGGAAAAAGAGAAAAAAATGATTGGGGAAATCAGTTTTTTCTCTGTATAAGTTCAATTTTGTAAGAATCGGGATCCTCGACGAAAGCTATCACCGTGGTTCCGTGTTTCATGGGTCCCGGAGCCCTGGTTACCCGCCCGCCGGCCTGTTTTATCTTCTCGCATGTAGCGTATATGTCCTCAACCCCGAATGCCATGTGTCCGTAGCCCTCTCCAAGGTCGTATTGCGAGGTGTCCCAGTTGTGTGTGAGTTCAAGGAAAGGTTCCGTATCGCCACCGCAGCCCAGAAAAGCAAGCGTGAAGCGGCCTTCCGGATAATCGGTTTTTCTGTGAAACTTAAGACCGATTACATCTGTATAAAACGCGATTGACTTCTCAAGATCGCCAACCCTTATCATTGTGTGAAGATATTCCATGTAGCTGCCCGCGAGGTTTGTCCGATTCCGCTTATCAATTATTATATCTGAGATCTCCTAAGCGGCAAAGAGACCGTGGAGGTATGAGATGACCGGGAAAAAACTCCAAAAACCGAAAACCAGAAAACCCGTTTCCACAAAACCCGGTAAGGTTATCCCCTCGAAAAAAGATGTCGAGACGAAAAAAAGATTCAGGAAAGGGGACTGGGAGAAGGAAATCAAAAAATAGGCTGATGGGAACTTCCGAAAAGATAAAAGCGGGGATAACCGGGGCAACGGGTTTTATAGGCGGCAGGCTTGCCGAAAAGCTTACAGACGACGGATTTGCGATAAAATGTCTCGTAAGAGAAACAAGCGATACCGAGAAACTGCGCTCTCTGGGTGCGGAGCTTATCCACGGGGATCTCTGTGACTCAAAGTCGCTTCGGGCTTTTCCCGAAGGGTGCGATTACGTTTTTCATCTTGCTTCCAAGGTTTCTGACTGGGGGCCTAGGGATGATTTTTTCAGACAGAACGTGGAGGCGACGAAAACGCTTCTTGACTCTTCGCGTGAAGCGGGGGTGAAAAGGTTTGTCTACATGAGTTCCTCTACAGTGATCTGGAACGCTTCTTTTCTGGGAACTGTTGATCTCGAGGAGGTAGACGAGACCTATCCTTATCCCCAAAGCCACCACAATTTCTATAATGAAACCAAGGCTTTATCCGAGAAACTTGTGAGAGAATATAACGGACGAGGAGGCTTGGAAACAGTCATATTAAGACCTTCAAACGTCTGGGGAGCCGGCGACACGGTCATACTTCCAAGAATAGCCGATGCCTGTTTGAAGGGGATCCTGGTTAACATGGGTTTTAACAGGAAAATTGTTTCCCCGTGCCACGTCCTTAATCTTGTTCACGCCGCGGTGCTCTCAGCTCGCTCTCACACCGGGGCGGGCAACATCTACTTTATAAACGACGGGGTGCGTATTGATAACCCCCGTTTTGTCTCAGATCAGCTCTCGTCAATAGGAATTGAGTGGAAGCCGGGAATCACCATACCCTATACACTTGGGTATGCGATCGCATTTCTTCTTGAGAAAATCTTCGAACTCAGGCGGTCGGAGACCCCGCCCGTGCTTACCCGCTTTGGTGTCTCCGCTCTTTCGAAAAGCAGGACCTACAGCATAGAAAAAGCCAGAAGGGACCTGGGGTATGAACCCGTGTGCGGTTATGAGGTGGGAATGAAAGGGCTTTCTGAGTGGATCTCAGAGATCGGTGGCTATGAAAAACTCCTTGGAAAAGGGAAATGATATGCGACGCGATGCCTTTGAGATAGAAGCCAGGGGGCTTGAGAAGGAGTTCGGGTTCTTTCCCGTGTTAATGGGAGTTGATCTTGCCGTCGGTGCAGGTGAATTTCTCACGGTTTTCGGTCCCAACGGTGCCGGCAAATCCACCTTGCTTTCCATCCTTTCTACGTTCATAAAACCCGGCGGTGGAGAGGTCTTCGTAGCAGGTTTTGACGTTTCCAGGGAAAAGCAGCGAATAAGGAGACTGATAGGATTCATTTCCCATAACACGATGCTTTATGAAAACCTTACCGCCCGGGAGAACCTTGAATTTATAGGTGCGTTCTATGAGTTGGCGGATCTTGGGGATAGGTGCTCTGATATTCTTCAGAGGGTAGAGCTCTATCCTAAAAAAGATGCGCTTGTAAGTACCCTTTCTTTCGGAACGCGCCAGCGCCTGGCTATCGCCAGGACACTTCTTCACGACCCTCGGATACTTTTTCTGGATGAACCGTACAGCGGACTTGATTACGGCGGAGCCGCCATTCTCACCTCAATCCTCGGTTCAATGAAAGCGGACAAGACCATAGTTATGACGACCCATAACGTCTACGAGGGGCTTTCGCTATGCGATAAAGTCGCGATTCTTGACCACGGAGAGCTGGTATACACCTCTTCGCAGAAGCCCACTCGGGATGAATTTCAGGATATCTACATGTCTTGCGTCAGAAGCGGGGGCGGGGAGTGAGGAAGATAATTCTTATATTCAGAAAAGACTTCCTGGTGGAGTGGCGTTCAAAGCAGATATTCCCAACTATGTTTGTATTCTCGCTACTGCTTCTTCTGGTTTTCAATGTCGCGTTTGAATTCCGCTCGGATGTTGATTTGCGGACGGTCTCGGCCGTGGTATGGATAACTTTTATCTTTTCGGGGCTTCTGGCTCTTGGAAGATCTTTTTCGCTTGAAAAGGAAAATAACGCATTTGCGTTTCTTCTTCTGACCCCTGTAAGCAGAAGCTGCATCTATCTTGGAAAGCTGCTTTCAAATGTTGTTATGGTTCTGGTTTCGGAGCTTTTCATACTCCCGCTTTTCCTTCTGTTTTTCCTCTTTGACGCAAAAGGAATCTCACTTTCCCTGACGGGTTCCGTACTTCCTTTTCTTGGGGTTATGGTTCTCGGAACTATAGGGTTCGTGTCACTCGGCACTTTTTTTTCTTCGATGGCTATTAATACCAAGCTTCGCGACATGATGCTTCCCCTCCTGGTTTTTCCCCTCATCATACCTGTCGTGATAACCTCGGTCGGAATATGCTCTGCAATACTGGAAGGAAGACCCCCAAGCTACTACGCTTTTTCTTTGCAGGTGCTGGTTTCCTTCGATATAATCTTCGTCCTTTTATGCTCTATTTTGTTTGAGTATCTTATTGAGGATAGCGGGGACTGACCCGTTCTCTTTTAAAACTTTTAAAAAATGCGAAAAATACTGTTTTTCCTGACGTTCGCGCTGATGGTTCTTGGCACTTGGATGACGCTTTTTTATGCGCCTACAGAGGTTGTTATGGGCCATGTGCAGAGAATCTTCTATTTCCACATGGGTACTGTCTGGGCCGCTACGGTGGCGTTTACTGTGGTCTTCGTGGCTAGCATCTACTATCTCGCAAAGGAGACGGCGAAATGGGATACTCTTGCCTATTGCTCGGCCGAGATAGGCGTGCTGTTTCTTACCCTTACGATCATTACCGGCAGCATATGGGCAAAACCGGTCTGGGGAACATGGTGGACATGGGACCCGCAGTTGACGACCACGTTTATCCTATGGATCCTCTACGCTGTTTATCTGGTTTTGCGCTCAGGCGCCGGCGGGCGGGGGAAAAAGGCCAGGTACTCGGCCATATTCGCCATAATAGCCTTCGTGGATCTTCCCGTGGTCTATGTTTCGGCCCGTATAAAAAGAGGAATATCTCCCGTGGTTTTCGGACCGGGGGGAGGGGGAATAGACCCCGCCATGATGCACACTCTTTTGGTTGTGTTGCTGGGATTCACGCTTCTTTTCCTTTTACTTCTTGGAGAGAGAATAAGGATAATGAATATGGAAAATGCGCTTTACGCCCGGGCTGGGCGAGGCGGGTAATCTGCGATGGAATATCTTCTCTGGTCAAACATAGTGGTTTGGGGCTCTCTTATCGCTTATGTCCTTTACCTGCGGGCAAAGTCGGCTTCCGTAAGGAAAAAGCTTCTTCTGAGCGGAAACGATCCTGAAAGCGGAGGTGAGGGTTGAAGGGTAAACTCAAATTCATTCTGCCTCTTCTCGTGATACTGTCTTTGATTTCCTGGCTTGTCTTTGCGGGGGTCAGGGATTCCATGGTCTACTATATAACAGTTGACGAACTGCTGGAGGATGTCCCGCGCATTTACGGACAGAAGGTAAGGGTTTCGGGAACAGTGGTTCACGGCTCAATCCAAAACGAACTCAGCGACTCTCTTCGGTTCACTATCGAAGCGGGCGAGGGCCAACTTGACGTTGAGTATGACGGTATAATCCCGGACATATTCACAGACGGGGTTGAGGCGGTCGTTGAAGGGAAACTTTCCAGCGATAACGTTTTTGTGGCGGACCTGCTGCTTGCAAAATGCCCCACTAAATATGAATCCGACGAAGCTCCCTACCAGAGAAAAAAAGGTTAAAAATGTCTGATCTTGGAAGTATAGCCATACTTCTCTCCTTCTTTATTACCATCTACAGTCTTGCCGCGTGCACTGTTGCCGCGAGAACGGGGAGCCGCGCGTTTGCTCAAAGCGGCGGAAACGGCCTTGTCTCGGTCACCTTCCTTCTTCTGGTCGCGGCATGTTGTCTCGTTTATGAGCTTGTAACGCTTGATTTCTCGCTCAGATACGTAGCGCTTAACACAAGCACCGACCTTCCCGTAATATACAGGGTGACGGCTCTTTGGGCCGGGCAGGCGGGCTCTTTGCTCCTCTGGAGTCTTATTCTTTCCCTGTATGTGTCTTTTGTCGTCCTTAGAAGTAAAAAAAAGGGCGGGGACCCTTACGTAAACATCGTTTTATGCGCCGTTTCTCTTTTCTTTCTTTTCCTCATAACCTACGTGGAAGATCCCTTCGAGAAGCTTGGCCTGGCAGTCGGGGAAGGAAGGGGGCTTAATCCGATTCTTCAAAACGGATACATGGCGATTCACCCGATCACTCTTTATGTGGGATACGTGGGGATCACGATACCTTTTGCTTTTGGCATAGCAGCTTTGCTGAGCGGACGCCTTGGGGATGAGTGGATAAGGAACTCAAGAAAATACGCCCTTTTTTCCTGGATGTTTCTCTCCGCGGGGCTTCTTCTCGGAGCCAGATGGGCTTATCTTGAACTCGGCTGGGGAGGGTACTGGGCATGGGACCCGGTTGAAAACGCCGCGTTTATGCCGTGGCTTGCGGGAACGGCGTTTCTTCACTCCGTTATGATTCAGGAGAGAAAGGCGATGCTTAAGAAATGGAACATGATTCTGCTTATAATCACCTTCTTTCTCTCCATATTCGGCACTTTTATAACCAGAAGCGGCATAGTGTCCTCGGTTCACTCATTTGCACGCTCCGATATAGGTCCGCTTTTTCTCGGTTTTATGATCTTCATACTCCTTTTCTCCTTCGCTCTTCTCGCCTACAGGTCAAAGAAACTCGAAAGCGAAGAGAGATTCGATTCGGTGCTTTCAAGAGAAAGCGCCTTTCTGTTTAACAATCTTCTTTTTCTGGCGGCGGCGTTTACCGTGTTTCTGGGAACGATTTTCCCCGTACTCTCAGAGGCTTTCACGGGGAAGAAGATCCTCGTCGGTCCTCCTTATTTCAACTCGGTCGGAGTGCCCATAGGACTTGTGCTTATCCTGCTGATGGGGATAGGCCCTCTTATATCCTGGAAAAAGGCTTCTACGGCAAACCTCAAGAGAAATTTCGTTTTTCCCGCGGTGGTTTTTCTGGTGGTTCTCCTGACCCTTGTTGTCTCCGGGATGAGGGAACCGGTAGGGCTTTTGAGTTTCGCGCTCTGCGGATTTGTTGCCGCGACAGTGTTTCAGGAATATTTCAGAGGTATAAGGGTACGCAGCGGGAAGGGAGAGAACCCGGTTTCGGCATTTTTTAATCTGGTCTCGAAGAACCGCAGGCGCTACGGCGGCTATATAGTTCATCTGGGAGTGGTGCTGCTTGTAATAGGAATCACGGCCTCTTCGCTTTTCGTTACTCAGAAGGAGGTCGTTTTGGGCGAGGGAGATTCCTTTTCTCTCGGAAGATATGATCTGGTTTTCCGTGGAGTGCGCTATGTTTCAAACGACGCTAAGGACGGATTTTCAGCGGAACTCTCGATTCAGAATAATGGAAAGAGCGTTGCGACCATGTATCCCGAAAAAAATATCTACAAATACGAGGGGAACAGGGAGATAAACCAGGAAACCGAGGTCGCGCTTCGTTCCACTTTTAGAGATGATCTTTATCTTATACTCTCAGAGGTTGACCGAAGCGGAAAGGTGAACATAAGGGCTCTTCTTAACCCGATGGTGAACTGGATATGGGCGGGAGGCCTTGTTATCGTCTTGGGAGCGATTGTCACCATGTGGCCTGAGGGACGAAGAGAAAGGAGTTTAACGCGTGAGTGAATACGTAATTTCTCTTCTGCTTGTGGTGCTGGTCTCGGTTTTCACCGTTTATCCACTTTTCCTGGGTCGCAGGAAAGGGGGACTGGTCACGTCAGATAGCCTCGAGGTTGACCGTCTCGAGCAGCTTTACGAGAGAAGGGATCTTTATTACTCCTCCATAAAGGATATAGAGCTTGACCGGGATATGGGGAAGCTCAACGAGCAGGACTACGCCGAACTTATCTCAAAGTACAAGGAGAAAGCGGCGAGCGTTACGAAGCTCATCTCGGAACTTCAATCGTCGGAGAAAAACGAAAAAGCCGAAGAGGAAATGAAAACGTCTCCTTTTGAGTCTTCGGCTTCGTAAACTGCACGAAACATGAGAAAAACGGCGTTATGGAAATACGCATGATGAAGGTCAGATCAATGAAAACCGAGGAAACGAATATCGAACATGGTAGCGGTAATGTATTTGCGGATCTGGGCTGTTCCGAAGCTGAGGTGCATCTTTTAAAGGCAGAACTCGTTACCCGAATTGACGAGATTATTCGCCGTCGCAAACTGAAGCAGGTCGATGCAGCGAAACTGCTGGGGCTGTCTCAACCTGATGTCTCCCGGCTCCTGAGGGGGAATTTTCGCGATTACTCCGTAGACCAGCTCCTGCGTCTCTTGACGTTACTGGGAAGAGACGTGGAAATCGTTATTCGGGAATCTCGTTTAGGGCGACAAGGCAGGATTAGCGTTGCAGCACCGTAGATACAATCAAACCATGGCCTCAGGAATTGTGAGAGTTTTATTTTATGTCCAAACTGCTCTCAAAACTGCAGTGAATAAAACGGTTATGAAAAAAGTGTTTAAGTTTGGCTTTTCGGTTTTCATATTCCTTTTTCTCCTTATTTTTCAGCAGATTTCCGTTTCCGCACAGGTGCCGTCCTCCGGCGAGGAAATTTTTACGCAAGGGAAATGCGTAAGATGCCATACTCTTGGAAGGGGAAGGTTCGTAGGTCCCGATCTTCTGGGTGTAGGGGAGAGGTACTCAAGGGATGATCTGATCAAGTGGGCACAGGACCCCGAAAACATCTACGCTGAAAGAAAGAAAAAACCGATAAATGACGGCTACCCACCGATGCCGCCAATGAATCTTTCAGGAACTGATGCCCGCAGCGTTGCCGATTACCTTCTGGGTTACACCCCTCCCCCTGGTCTTTCGGAAAGCGGTACGGTAATGGGTCACCTAAAGAACATCACAACGGATAAACCTGAAGCGGGGCAGGATGTCGTTTTGATTTCATACATGGGGGATAGGCAGGAAAAACGATATTTCGCCAAATCGGATTCTCTGGGCAGGTTCTCTTTTTCTTCTCTGGGGTGGGACAGAAGCTATGAGATCATGCTTTTTCACCAGGGAGTTCAGTATGTTTCGGGAAAGATGGTCTTTCCTCCCGGAGAGGACAGAATCACCCTTGATCTCCCGATCTACGATACTACGAGTTCGGATGAGAACATCTTTTTATTATCGCTAAACGTGATTATCTACCCGGATAACGGAGACGCTAATGTGAATGTGACCTCCCTTTATGTTTTTGAGAATTCGGGTGACACCGTCTTTACCGGAGAGCAGGCGGGCTCGGATACGACGACCCTTGTTTTTCCGATTCCCGAAGAGGCCGAAAATGTTGCTTTCTCAGATGGTCTCAATCCGGAAGCTATAGAGAGAAAGGGGGAAAAGCTCTACAACAAACTTCCTTTTTTGCCGGGAATGAAAAGGATTGCTCTCGGCTACTCTCTTCCTCTTTCGCAAATCGGAGGGAAATTCCCGATAGGCTTTGACTATGAAGTCGGCGATCTTGCCATCTTCATAAGAAAAACTGGACTTGGAATTCGGGTTGAGCAGCCTGGAGCAGTTGAAGAGGAGATCATGATTCACGACGAGGCGTTTTTGAAATACGAGTTATCCGGCTTGAAACCCGGAAACGTTGTTGTAATTGTTTCCAGTGCTTCCTTTCTTAAAAGCTACCTGAGCAAATATCTGCCCGTGATACTCTTTTTTATCTTTGCCGCCGTAGGAATCATGTATTTGTTCTACGGGAAAAACAGATCTTCGAGTATGGACTCGGAGAAATAAAAACGGTTTTCGGACTGGAGGGATCCTTCTTTCTTCTGAAAAATGAGCGATGCGCAGAAAAACCCATCACCCCTGCTTAACAGGAGCTTTGTTCTTGTAACTTTTCTCGGGTGTCTTTACTTCTTTAATTTTCATTCGTTTCTCCTGCTGCCCATTAGAATTTTTGATCTGGGGGGAACCGAAAAAATCGTAGGATTCGTGATGGGCATCGCGGGACTGAGCACCCTTTTTCTTACCCCTTATGCCGGTCAGGTAACCGACAGGTACGGCAAAAAGCTGTTTGTACTGCTCGGGTTTGGGCTGCTTGCCGCTTCAACGTTTCCGCTCGCCTTTTTAGACAGGGTCGATTACCTCTACTACATCATAAGGATAGTTCACGGATGTTCCTTCTCTCTTTTCTTTGTCGCTGCGGGAGCGCTTACGGTCGATGTCTCAAGTGAGGAAAGAAGAGCACAGGCACTCGGTATATACGGTGTTTTCACCATAATAAACTATGCGATTGCCCCTTACGTCGGTTCCATTCTGATAAAAAATTTCGGTTTTGATTTTTTCATTTTCTTTCTCACCGTTACGGCGCTTCTGGGCCTTGGGGCTTCCTTTATGATCCGGGAGGGGAAAAAAATGGCGGCGCCAAAAGACGGGGTACGAAGCTACTCGGACTGTCTTCGGGACAGAGCCACTTTTGTGTCCTCCGCCACGCTCTTTATATGCGGCGCGGCGTTTATAACGACACTTAACTTCATTTCCATTTTTTCGCTTTCAATAAACATAGAGAACTTTCACATTTACTTCCTGTCCTACACGGTTTCGGTGCTTGCGATCAGGGTGTTTCTCGGCTGGGTTCCCGACAGGTACGGGAAGTGGAGGGTTGCTTCCCCGTTTGTTTTCTTTCTGGGGCTGAGTGTTTTGATGCTGAGTTTCGTGCACGAGGTAAAACTCCTTGTTCTCTCTGGAATCATCTTCGGCTGCGCGCACGGATTTGTGTATCCTTCAATATATTCAATCATAATAGAATCTAATCCGAAGGAGGCGAGGGCCAAGGCTTTTGCCATAAGTAGCGTTTCATTCACGGGCGGCGGAATGATGGGGTCTTTTGTTTTCGGAGTGGTAGCTGAGCTTTTCGGATTCAGGACGATGTTCGTTTCAATAGCGCTTATGGTATTCCTGGGTTTTCTATTTTTCGCCAGAAGTCCCGTTTTAAAGGAGCGTAAAGTATGAGCAGCAAACCCATCAGGCTTCCCTTCGGTCATCCCAAGATCTTCGACACGATGAAAATAGAGATTCTCCGCATGGAAAACGGAGAGTCGGAACTTTCCATGCCGTTTCTTGAGGAATATACTCAGCACTACGGAATGCTCCACGGCGGGGCTATTTTTACCTTGGCGGACGCGGCCTGTGGAGTTGCAGTTGCCAGTGTCGCTAGAGAAGGGAAGAAGTTCCTTACCTCTGGAATGAATATAAATTACCTGGAACCCGTTAGGGAAGGTGTTGCGGTTTGTAGTGCCAGGGTGCTCAGGAAAGGGAGAATAATGCCTGTTGAGAGCGAAGTTTGGAATTCAGGGGTTTGCGTGGCGAAGGCCACAGCTATTTATACTCTGGCGGACTGATTCCGTCGGAAGTTTTTGTCACCAAGGCAGGCGACTTGCCCTACGGCTAGATATCGCCGAAGCGGGACTGTAGAAGCGCCAAGCTTACCAATGAAGCCGTCTCCGCCCTCAGTATTCTTTTTCCAAGCCCAAGAGCTATGTAATCGTTTTCCTTTGCCAAGGTGATTTCTTCTTTCGAAAAGCCCCCTTCGGGACTTATGTAGACATTTATTGTGTTTACGGGTCCGGCGAGGGAATGCATGTAATCCCCGAGCAGGTCGATTCGGTTTTCATAAAGTATTATTTTCATCTCGCTTTGCTTCCTGATTCCAAAGGAATCCTGAAAATCAACCGGTTGCGAAACCACAGGCGGCGTCACTCTTCCGCACTGCTTTGTCGATTCCCTGGCTATCTTGTTCCATCTGTCTACCTTGGCGGTTGACCTTACCTTGGCCCTTTCGGAAATTACCGGGAAAATCCCCGACACACCGAGCTGCGTTGCCTGCCTGATTACCCCGTCCATTCTGTTTCCCTTGAGAATCGCCTGGAAGAGATTCAGTTCCATCTCCGGTTCGGTTTGCAACTGGCGGGTGTCGTGAACCCGGAGGGCGATGGTTTTAGAGGAGATATCCATTATGACGCCTCCATACTCAAGGGATTTGGTGTCAAAAACGGTTATGCGGTCTCCCTCTCCGAGTCTCAGGACTTTCGTTATATGCGTATAGTCGCTCTCGGATATTGTTCCGTGAAGCAGCCCGTCGTCTTCTGAAACGGGCTCTTTTCTGATCGGAAATCTGGGCATTTCAAGCTGCTTTTTTATGATACATATAGTTCCAGGATTTTTTCTTTGAGGCCCCGGGTCGTGTGAATGTCGGCGGTCACAACGGGGGTAAAACCGTAGCCAAGCAGTGTTGCGGCCGTTACGGGGCCTATACAGGCAAACCCGGTTTTGCTGAAAAGTTCTGGATCTTCTCCCAGAAGTGAAAAGAAATTCGTTACGGTCGAGGAGCTTGTGAAAGTTACGAGGTCTATCTCCCCGCCTGAGAACTTTGTTTTTATCAAGTCAAGTTCCTGCTTTTCGTAGTCGGGAACAAGTGTTTCATAAACGCAGAGCACTTCCACCTCGGCTCCCATTTCCCGCAGCGTGTCAGGGAGAAGCTCTCTTGCCACAAGCGCTCTTGGGATAAGTATTTTTTTGCCGTCGAGATCGAGTTCTTCTGCAAGTGAGATTATCCCTTCGGCCGTATAGACCGAGGGCATGTAATCCGGTTTGAGATTGTACTTTAGGAGCTCCTCAGAAGTTTTCTCTCCTATGGCTATTATCTTTTTGCCTTTGAGTTCACGCGAGTCCTTTCCATGGGAAGCGAGCACGTCAAAATAGTTGCTTACTCCGTTTACGCTTGTGAATATCAGGAAATCATAATCCGCAAGATTCTGCACCGAAAGTTTCTGTTCCTTCGTGTTTCTTACGGGCTTTATTGCGATTGTGGGAAATTCTATGGTCTTTGCCCCGCAGGAGGCGAGAAGCTCTGAGAACTCAGAAGAAGCTTCCTTTTCTCTGGTCACCATTAGGGTTTTTCCGAAGAGGGGCTTTTTTTCATACCATCCTATAGCTTCTGCGAGCGCGGCTACTTCTCCGACCACTATGGTTGCGGGGGTCTGCACGTCAAGAACTCTGGTTCTCTCCGCTATGTCTGAAATGGTCCCCACGATAGATTTCTGTTCGGGTAGTGTGCCGCAGGATATGACGGCAACGGGGGTAGACGGTTTCTTCCCAAGTTCAAGCAGTTTTTCCATTATGCTCTCGAGATTGGTGAGTCCCATTAGAAACACCATTGTTTCTATCTGAGCCGGATCGTAGGCAGAACTCCCTTCCTGGCCCTGATGTCCGGTAAAAACCGCGAAAGATGAATTGTAACTCCTGTGAGTAATGGGAATTCCTCCGTAAGCTGGCACCGCGGTAACGGAGCTTACTCCCGGGACGATCTCTAAATCAATGCCGTTTTGAACTACCGCCTCTGCCTCTTCTCCTCCTCTTCCGAAGACAAAGGGGTCGCCTCCCTTAAGCCTTGCCACGGTTTTCCCCTCTTTCGCGCTGCTTACGAGAAGTTTGTTTATCTCCCCTTGAGATATGTGCGCCTGCCCAATCGTCTTGCCGGCAAAGACGAGTTCCGCGTCAGGACGGCAGAACTTAAGGATCTGCGGGTTTACAAGAGAATCGTAGATTACAACCTGCGCTTTCCCGAGCAGATCCTTTCCCCTGAGGGTAAGAAGACCCGCATCGCCGGGTCCCGCGCCGATCAGATAAACCTTGCCTTTTTTTTCGCTCATGGAACCGTGGGTCGTTGGGGAGAAATCCCGGAGAAATTCACCTGTCCGTTTCTTTATATATATTACACCGCGAAGCGAAAGACGGTGCTGCGACACTGCTTTTCGGATACCTTTCGATCCAAACTATATTATTTCTCATGGCTTGGCTTCTGTAAAATCACCGAAAGACTGTTTGTGTGTCCGCGGTCGGGTCTTCGTTATTTATGATGGCCGTACAGGTGGTTAGAATAGTCCCTAACATGGATTCCGCAAAATCTTTGTTTAATCTCAAAAGTCCCTTTGAACCCAAGGGAGATCAGCCCGGGGCCATCTCCGCTCTGAATGAAGGGCTAAGGCGCGGGTACAAAGATCAGGTTCTCCTCGGAGTTACAGGAAGCGGCAAGACCTTTACCGTCGCCCACGTTATCCGTGATTCAGGACGTCCCACCCTGGTGCTTGTTCACAACAAGACCCTGGCTGCCCAGGTATACGCGGAACTGCGTGATTTTTTCCCCGACAACGAAGTTCACTATTTCGTGAGCTACTACGATTACTACCAGCCCGAAGCCTATATGCCGGAGACAGATACGTACATAGAGAAAGACGCCTCGATAAACCAATACATAGACCGCATGCGCCACGCGGCCACCAAGGCTCTTTTCAGGCGAAGGGACGTGATAATCGTCTCAAGCGTTTCGGCTATCTACGGAATCGGGGCGCCCAAGGTTTATTACGGCATGCTTACCGAAATCGAAGTGGGAATGGATCTTTCGAGAAACGATTTCGCCCTAAGGCTTGAGGAGGTGCGTTACGAAAGAAAGATTGACGAGCTTGACAGGGGCACCTACAGGGTGAGGGGGGACGTGGTGGATGTGTTTCCCTCGCACGAGGAATCGGTTGCGCTTCGCGTTGAGTTTTTCGGAGATTCAATCGAGACGATACGCACTATAGACCCCCTAAGCGGGCGGACCGTCGGGGATGTGCGGGAGGTTTCCATTTTTCCGGGCTCGCATTACGTTGCTCCAAAAAGCATTCTTGAAGAGGCTGTGGAGAAAATAGACAGGGAGCTTGAAGCCAGGCTCACTGAGCTCAGGGGCCGTGGCATGGAACTTGAGGCCGACCGGCTTGAGGAAAGGACCAGGTTCGATCTTGAGCTGCTCGATACTATGGGCTTTTGTCCCGGCATCGAGAATTACTCAAGGTATATCTCGGGACGGAGTCCCGGAGAAGCTCCTTACACGCTTCTTGATTATTTCCCCGAGGATTTTCTCTGCGTGATCGATGAGAGTCACCAGATGGTTCCGCAGTTGCGGGGCATGTACCTCGGCGACAGAAGCAGGAAGCTTTCTCTGGTTGAAAACGGTTTCAGGCTTCCTTCCGCGTTTGATAACCGCCCCCTTAATTTCGAGGAGTTTGAGGCCAAAGTCGGGCAGGTGATATACGTTTCGGCTACCCCGGGGCCTTATGAACTCGGACGGGCCCGCGATAACGTTATTGAGCAGATCATACGCCCGACGGGACTTGCCGACCCGTTAATTGAAACCCGAGCCGCCCAGAATCAGGTGGACGATCTGCTTGATGAACTGAAAAAAACGGCTGCCGCGGGGCAGCGGGCGCTCGTTACGACGCTTACCAAGAAAATGGCCGAAGACCTCACGGACTATTACAGGGAGCTCGGACTGCGGGTTGAGTACCTGCACTCGGAGATTGACACCCTTGAGAGGATAAAGATCGTAAGGGATCTGCGTGCCGCCGTGTTTGACGTCCTAGTTGGAATAAACCTTCTTCGTGAGGGACTCGATATACCCGAGGTTTCACTTGTCGCCATACTGGATGCCGACAAGGAAGGGTATCTGCGCTCCGAAACATCGCTTGTCCAGATTTTCGGCCGGGCCGCGAGGAACGTTTCGGGCAGAGCTATTCTCTACGCGGACAGGATAACCGGGTCGATGCGCTCCGCCATGGCGGAAACCCGGAGAAGAAGAAATATCCAGATGGAATACAACGTAGAAAATAACATAGTCCCCAAAAGTATCGAAAAAAACATAACCGACGTACTGGGCTCCATATACGAGTCTGACTACCTTAAAATTTCCGGTACGGAGGAAGAGGATCTCCTTGACATTGCTCCGAACAAGATTCCGGGGGCTATAGCCAAGCTTTCAGGGGAGATGAAGTCCGCCGCGAAGAAACTCGAATTCGAAAAGGCCGCCGAATTCAGAAACAGGATAAAGAAACTGCAGGAACTGGAACTCAAATACGCCGAAGGGGTCGCGTGACGATCCGGTATTTCCTGTTAATGACAAATAGAACTGAGGCTGTAAAAGTATTCAGACAAAGCAAGTTCTTTGGCAACAGATTGCCCAAGAATGTCTCAAAAACATTAATATTTAGGACGTCCTGGCCTTTTAGAGGCCATTTTTAACTATTGAATAGCCATTTTGGTATGTCAATAGCACTGCCAAATAATACTTTAGCACTGCCAAATAATACTTTCACAGTCTCAACTCTCGTACTCAGAAAGCGGACAGATAACGTATCATTGACAAAGACTTGGCATGACCGGTTAGTTCATGTTATACTTTGGGAAAAGCTGATTCCCCACGGAGGTTTGCGAACAATGCTTGATTTCACCGTATCATCCGGCTGCGATATTCCGGGAAGAGCCATGGATTCCGCGGAGGATTCCAAAACTATCCTTTGCACTACCCCCCCCCCATTTTTGCGGGGCGCCTAGCCGAGACTATTGTCTGAATTCGGCCTCCCCGGCTGAGCTGCCTTCCGTCGTCCCCGCCGGGGCGCGGTCTTCCGACAAAAGAAGTCCGGCCGCCCGACCCCGAGCCACTCAACCGCTTTCGTCCCTCGCGCGCGGACTGCGTGCCCTTGCCGTGCTCCTTCTTGCCTGTGCCGCCCTGCGGCCCGCCCGTCCCGGCCGCGCCGCCGCCACCGTCCTCGTCTTGGGCCTGCTGCTCCTCGGGGCCGCCGCGGCGGAGGCGCAGACGCCGCGCACCCTCGTGAGCAACGCATTCCAAACGGGCGATGACAGCGCCAACACCAGTGGCAACGACCATGCGCAGCTGTTCCACACGGGTAACCACACGAACGGCTACACGCTCACCAGCGTGGTCGTCAACTCCGACGACGTCGAGGACGACGACTTCGACGTCGAGATCTGCGAGGAGGATGGCACCGCGAACGAGTTTCCCTCCACCACCGCCTCCGACTGCACGGCCCTGACGGCGCCGGCGAGCTTCGTCGGGATCGGGAACGTGACGTTCAGGCACACCGGCCTCGCCCTCTCGGCGAACACCAACTACGTGGTGGTGATCACGCAGCGCGGCACCGGGAGCGTGGAGATCGACTCCACCACCTCCAGCGGAGAAGATTCGCAGGGCCTCTCGGACTGGAGCATCAAAAACAAGTTCTACTGGAACGACAGCGGCACCTGGAAGAATAAGTCCGGGTCCAACGAGGCGCTCAGCATCATCGTCTTTGGCTATGAAAATGTGGTCGCGGTTACCTTCACGTGCAGCGCCGACTCGATGGTGAACCGGATCTGGACGGGAAACCTGACGGTCGGTACGCGGACGTTACTTGGTCAGACAGCGTATGGCTGGAATGCCGGGGGCAATTACCCCAACGCGGCCCTGACCGACACGGAGTTCACATTCGGCGGCGATACCTACAAGCTAACAGAGATCCGGGTTGAGGGCGGACAGTTCGCTGTCGTGTTTGCAAGTGACGGCCTGGGAGACATTGCAACACAGGCAACGCGGGATAGCCTCGTGCTCCATGTGGACAGCGATTCATTCGATCTGAGCGCGGGGTCATTTGTGAACAATGCAATGCGCTGGTCCACCAACCTCCCCACCTGGGCCGACAACGACGGCGTCTGCCTGGCGCTGACGGAAGTCGTCGTCCCCCCGGACGTCACGTCGGTCGAGTTCACCTCCACCCCCCCCCCAACCCCGCCTACGCCATCGGTGGCGTGGTCGAGACGACGGTGAACTTCAGCGAGGCGGTGGACATCACCGGTACCCCGCAACTGGAGCTTGACTTTGCCGGCACCCCGAAAGCGGTAGACTGCGTGGCCGACACGAACACGACCTGGATGGGGTGCTACTACGAGGTGGTGGCGGGCGACGTGGCTGCCGGCGGCGTCGCGATCGCGGCGGACAAGCTCACGCTCAACGGCGGCACCATCACGGCCACCGGCAGCACGACCATCACCGCCGACCTCACCCACGCCGCGGTCGCAATCGACGCAGGGCACAAAGTCGACGGCATCCGCCCGACGCTCGTCACGACCGGCAGCGATGCGCCGACGACGTCGACCGACGGCACGCAGGTGATCCTGACGTTCAGCGAGGACATCGGAGGGGTCAGTCGAAGCGACATCACTATCCAGGCCAACAGCGTCACCGCGGCGACGAGCGCGGCGAGCGTGGCTGGAACCACGGTCGTACTCGACCTGACGACGGCCCTGACAACCACGGCCACGAACCTCACCGTGGAGCTCGCCGCCGACGCCGTCGAAGACGCCTCCTCCAACGGCATCCTCGCCGTGGAAGCGACCGCCGTGACCAACGCCATTACCCCCGAGCCGCCGGGCCGGCCGGCGGCCCCCTCGGTGTCCTCGGTCGCCGGCAGCACCACCAGCCTGGATGTGACCTGGACAGCGCCGGCGAACACCGGTCCCGCCATCGACAACTACGACCTGCGGTACCGGCAAGGCACCAACGGGCCCTGGACCAACGGCCCCCAGAACGTGAGCGGCACCAGCGCCACGATCACGGGCCTGACCGCGAGCACCCTCTACCAGGTGCAGGTGCTGGCCAGAAACGCCGACGGCGACAGCCCCTGGTCGCCGTCCGGGTCGGGGCAGACCAACTCCGCCGGCAACAGCGCGCCGACGTTCCCCTCCTTGACCGCCACGCGTAGCGTGGACGAGAACAGCCCCGGCGGCATCGATGTCGGAAACGCCGTCACCGCGTCCGACTTCGACAACGACCAGCTGACCTACACCCTGGAGGGCGCCGACGCGGCCTCCTTCCAGATAGTCTCCACGAGCGGCCAGATCCGCACGAGGTCCGGCGTGACCTACGACTACGAGACCAAGTCGAGCTACACGGTGATCGTGAAGGCCGACGACAGCAACGGCGGCACCGGCACGGTCAGCACCGGCACGGTCACGGTGACGATCACTCTCACGGACGTCGACGAGCCGCCGCAGGCGCCCGCGGCGCCTACAGTCACGGCGACCCTCAACACGACCGACAGCCTGACGGTGCGCTGGAGCGCACCCTCGAACACCGGGCGGCCGGCCATCGACAGCTACGACCTGCAGTACCGGGAAGGCACCAGCGGGGACTGGACCGTCGGCCCCCAGAACCAGACCGGCACCAGCGCCACGATCCCGGGCCTGACCGCCGACCCCACCGCCTACCGGGTGCAGGTGCGCGCCACCAACGCCGAGGGCGACGGCCCCTGGTCGCCGTCGGGGCGCATCGGCCGTGGTAGTGGCGGCGGTGGCCGTACCAGTCGTCCGCCCCTGGCGCGTGACGACGCAGCGGAGACGGAGGAGGACACGTCGGTGACCATCGCCGTGCGTGCCAACGACAGCGACCCCGACGGGAACACGCTGACGGTGGTGGAGGTATCGGCGCCGACGCACGGCACGGCGGTGGCGGACACAGGCGCGGTGGTGTACACGCCGGAGCCGGACTTTCACGGCACCGATCGCTTCACGTACGTCGTGGGCGACGGATCGGGACTGACGGCGCGGGCGGCGGTGGTGGTGACGGTGCTGCCGGTGAACGACCCGCCGCTGGCGGTCGACGACAAAGCGGAGACGCCCGAGGACACGTCGGTGACCATCGACGTGCTCGGCAACGACAGAGATGTCGACGGGGACGCGCTGGCGCTGGTAGAGGCGTCGGCGCCGGCGCACGGCACGGCGGTGGTGGCGGACACAGGCGCGGTGGTGTACACGCCGGAGCCTGACTTTCACGGCACCGACCGCTTCACGTACGTCGTGGGCGACGGGTCGGGACTGACGGCCCGGGCGGCGGTGGACGTGATGGTGCTGTCGGTGAACGACCCGCCGCTGGCAACGGGCGTCATCCCCGACCAGACCCTGGATGTCGGAGACGAGCCGGCGGTGCTCGATCTGATCCCGTTCTTCGCAGACCGGGACGGCGATGCGCTCGGCTACACGGCCGTCGTGTCGGATCAGGCCGTGGCGTTGCGCCTCACCGGCGCGACGCTGACGCTGACCGCGACGCATCCGGGTACGGCGACGGTGACGGTGACGGCACAGGATCCCGGCGGGCTGACGGCAACGCAGGCGTTCATGGTCACGACGACCGACCACCGGGCGCGGGGCGTCAAGGCGTGGCTTGCCCGCTTCGGGCGCACCGTGGCAAACCACGCTGTGGAAGCCGTAAGAGGGAGGATGTCCTCTGTGCCCGCGCCCTCACGCAGAGTAACCCTTGGAGGCGCGGAACTGAAAGAGCCTCCCGCCCCGGAGATAACGGAAATATCCCCATGGGATGAACTCACCCCGGAGGACCGCCGCCCCGAGAACTTAAGAAGCCTGAGGGTGCGTGAGTTCCTGCTTAGCTCCTCCTTCGAGCTCCCCCTTGCCCAAAACGCAAGCCAGAACCCCGGGTCCGGATGGACGGCGTGGGGAGGAGCGGCACGGACGAGCTTCTCGGGACGAGACTCCGAGGTCTCAATTGACGGAGACGTAACCACTGCAACCCTGGGAGTTGACCGCGCGTGGGACCGCGTGCTTTTGGGCCTTGCCCTTGCAAGAAGCACGGGCGACGGCTCTTATGGCGCGGGTGGTATAAGGGGAGATCTTAAAAGCTCCATCACAAGCGCCCACCCATACCTTCGCTTCTCCCTGAACGATCGCTTAAGCGCCTGGACCCTTCTTGGCTACGGAAGGGGTGAACTCACCCTTACCCACGGAGGAGGGGAGGAGAGAACCGATATTGAGATGAAGATGGCGGCTCTCGGGGCCCGGGGCGCCCTGCTTGCCGCCGGGGGATTTGATCTTGCCGCCCGCACTGACGCCCTTTTAGTAAGAACCTCTTCCGAGGGAACCTCCAAGATGGCGGAAACAGAAGCTCATGTAAGCAGGCTTCGCCTTGTCCTTGAGGGTTCCCGACCCCTCGCGTTTGCTTCGGGAAGCTCCCTTACCCCTTCTGTTGAAGTGGGAGTGAGACGCGACGGAGGGGACGCCGAGAGGGGAATGGGTTTTGAAATGGGAGGCGCGATGCGCTACGCAAACCCCTCCCTTGGACTCACAGTGGAGATTACGGCGCGAAGGCTTATGGCTCATGAGCGAAGCGGCTACTCCGAATGGGGAGCCGGGGGTTCCCTGCAGTTCGCTCCCGGGGGAGCGGAGAGGGGATTCTCCGCGAGGCTCGGTTCATCCGTGGGAACCGCGGCAAGCGGGGTTGAGGGTCTTTGGGCGATGGGGGATACTCGGGGGCTTGCCGGAGGGGCCCGGGCCCCCGGGCGCCTGGACGCCGAGGCGGGTTACGCTATGGGGGCGTTTGGGGACTCCGGAGTCATCACTCCTTACGGAGGGTTCTCCATGTCGGGAGACAGGAGATACAGGGCTGGATGGCGCCTGAGCCTCGGCGACTCTTTTAACCTCAGCCTCGAGGGTGACCGCACTGAGAACCCCGACGCCCCCTCCCGCCACGCTCTGGCGGTTCGGGGCGACCTTAGATGGTAGCGGAGCCCGGGCGTCGGAATACTTTCCCGGTGTCTTAAGCGGAAACGATGACGGCGAGGCTCTTCCCGTCGCGCATACCATAGCGCCAGATGCGGGTTCGATGGGAACCGGGCCCGCTCGGGGCGCAATCTTCGGCATTGATTTTCTAAAGGAGGTCTCCAGCGGCGAAAGCGGAGAACTCTATTTACTCCTTACACAATCGGGTATTTTCTTGCTGATTTTTTTGTTTTATGTAGAATTAGAGCGTTTTGGAAAGAGTGGGTCTTTACCCGCTCTTTTTTATTGAAGGGTACAAAAGAGACGGAGGGATTCTTTTGCAGGAAGCTTACGGTGAGCTTGAAAAGGCGGTTTTAGAGGTTCTTCATCCGATTGTCGAGGAGAATTCCTGCGAGCTTGTAGATATAAAACATCTGAGGGAGAGCGGAGGCAGGGTCTTGAGGATATATCTTGATAAAGAGGGCGGGGTTACAGTTGATGACTGCGCGAACGTAAGCAGGGAACTTGGCGTCGTTTTGGATGCCTACGACATAATACCGCATTCTTACACGCTTGAGGTCTCTTCTCCCGGCCTCAGAAGGCCGCTTAACACCCAAAGCGACTACGAGAGGTTTAAAGGAAGAAAAGTGAAGATAAAGACCACGGACCCGGTCGAGGACAGAAGAGTTTTTTCCGGGACGCTTCTCGGAATGAGAGGAGAAATGATTCTGGTGCAGGTTGAAGGCCGTTCCTACAGCGTGCCTTTCGGTTCCGTCAGCAGGGCGAACTTGGAAATTGATTTTGGGAAAGGAGCGAGAAAATGATTACGGAACTGACAAGAGTGATAGATTCCGTAGGGAAGGACAAGGGCATTGACAGAGAACGCATAATAAGTGCGGTTGAGGAAGCGGTTCTGTCCGCGGCCGAGAAACTTCTCAAGTCAAAGAATCAGGATAAGGAACTTGACGTTTACTATAATCCCGAAGAGGGAGAAGTGGAGCTTTTCGAGTACAAGGAAGTCGTGGAAACCGTAGCTGACCCCGAAATTCAGATTTCTCTCGCGGAAGCGATCGAACTTGATCCCGAAACTGAACTTGGCGACATGATAGGCGTCAAGATAAATCCCGAATATACGAGAATCGCCATTCACAATGCCAAGCAGAAGGTTCTTCAGAAACTCAAGGAAGCTGAAGGCAAGGTTATATACGAGGAATTTATCGGCAGAAAAGGAACCATAATCGGCGGCATAGTAAGAAGGGTTGACAGACGACACATAATAGTCGATCTGGGAAGGGTTGAAGCCGTCCTGCCCCCGGAACAGCAAGTCCCAAGAGAGTACTACAAGATGAGAGAAAGAATACGGGCGGTGCTTCTCGACATAAGGGAATCGCCCCGCGGGGAACCGAGGCTTATCTTGTCAAGAGCCCACGTGAGTTTCGTAACGAGGCTTTTTGAAGCGGAAGTTCCCGAAATATCGGAGAATATAGTGGAGATAAAAGCTATCTCAAGAGACCCCGGCGGAAGAACGAAGATAGCCGTAGTGTCAAAGGATTCGGATGTAGACGCGGTCGGCGCCTGCGTGGGCATGAGAGGTTCCAGGGTGCAGAGCATCATACAGGAGCTTAAGGGTGAGAAAGTGGATATAGTTTCCTGGTCAGAAGACCCCGCCCGTTACGTCTGCAACGCCCTTTCTCCGGCCGTCGTGAACAAAGTTGTCATTGATGAGAACAGCCGCTCTATGGAAGTTATAGTTGACGATGACCAGCTTTCTCTTGCCATCGGAAGGAAGGGACAGAACGTAAGGTTGGCATCGCAACTCACCGAATGGAAAATAGATATAAAAACTGAGTCCAGAGTTAAACAGGAACAGCAGGAAGTACTTTCCCTTTTTACCAGTTTGCCCTCCGTAAGCGAGGTTACGGCAAGCCTGCTCTATAATGACGGGTTTTACTCTCTTGAACACATAGCTTTTTGCGAGCCGGATGTACTCATGAAAGTGGGAAGTCTCAATGAGGACGAGGCTTCCACGCTACAGAGGGCGGCCCGCAGGGCTCTCGTGGAGAAGCTTGAGGAGATGCCTGTTGAGAGTGAAACTGAAACGGCTTCGGACGGAGAAGAGTTTCAGACACCATCGCCGACCGATGGAGAGGTAGGGGCTTTTGGAAAGGACAATTAGGGGAAACCACCACCCCGCTCGGGAAGCGGACTTTTTTAGAATATGCCTAAAGTCAGAATACATCAGATAGCCAAGGAACTGGGAGTAAACAGCCAGGAAGTAATAGCTAGGAGCGTGAAGCTTGGAATGAAAGTTGTAAGTCATCAAAACGCAGTTTCGGATATAGATGCCGAGAGAATAAAAAAGACGTTTATTCCCATTCCCGAAGACGATTCTTCAAAAACGGTGGAAGAGGAAAAGGAAATCGTAAAGGTTTTCAAATCCGAGACGGGCCATGACCTGGTTGAAAGAAGAAAAGGCTCGAGAGTCATCAGAAGAAGAAAGAAGATCGTAATACCGGAGCCCGAGGAGGAAAAAGAAGCCGCCCCGGCCGCCGAGGAACCTGCGGAAGTCGAGGCGCAGCCCGGAATTCCTGTCTCATCCGAGCCCGCGGAAGCAGAAGCACTCCAAGCTCCAGGCGCCGAGAGCGAAGCGGTACCCGAAGAGGCGCTTGAAGTCGCGCCGCCGTCTGTAGCTGAGGTCGAGGTTCCGCAGAAAGATGATATTGAGGCGAAGCCCGAAACGCCCCCCGAACCTGAAAAGGTCATCGAGGAAGCGGAGGATAAGGACAAGCCAAAGCCGAAGAAAAAAGCAAGAAAAAGCAAGCCACTGAAAGAGGAAGTACACGATGAAGAGACCTTGGAGCAGCTGAAAAGAGCGTTTCGAACCAAGGTTCCGAGCAGGAAAGAATACGTAGTACAGAACAAAAAACCCAAGCTGAGGCAGAACTTTGACGGAGCCGGAAGAAACAGGGGGGCTTACCCGGCCGATGGTCAGGACGCACGAGCTCTTCCCGCTTCCCCCGTCCATACTTCGAAAAGGAACATCAAGGTCGGCGAAACGGTAGTGGTTTCCGATCTTGCGAAGATGATGAGTGTAAAAGCGTTGGAAGTCGCTAAGAAACTCATAACCATGGGTACGGGTGCCACGATCAACCAGTCAATTGACAGTGAGACAGCTGAACTTGTCGCCGATGAATTCGGCTTTAACGTAACCATTGAAAGGTTTGTTGAAGAGGACCTGCTTTTTGATCAGGAAGAGTCACAGGATGAGGAGAAAGCGCCTCGTCCACCCGTCGTTACGGTCATGGGACATGTTGATCACGGCAAGACCACTCTTCTTGACTCTATAAGGGAGACCGATGTTGTTGCGGGAGAGGCCGGCGGAATAACACAGCACATCGGCGCCTACGCGGTAAAGATAAAGGATTCGACCATAGTCTTCGTGGACACACCGGGACATGAGGCGTTTACTTCTATGAGGGCTCGCGGCGCAAGCATAACGGATATAGTCATTCTGGTTGTGGCAGCGGACGACGGAGTAATGCCCCAGACCATTGAAGCTGTCAATCATGCTAAAGCGGCTGGAGTTCCAATCCTGGTAGCTATAAACAAAGTGGATAAGGAAGGCGCGGATATCGAGAAAATCAGAAGAGAACTTTCTGAAGTAGGTCTCATATCGGAACAGTGGGGAGGGGACACGCTTTTCGCTGAGATTTCCGCGAAAAAGAAAAAAGGTATAAGCGAACTACTTGAACTGGTACTGCTCCAAGCCGATATACTTGAACTCAGCGCGTCGCCCGATAAGAGGGCAAACGGCGTGGTTGTGGAAGCGGAGCTTGACAAGGGCAGAGGAGCCGTCTCCACGGTTATTGTAAAAGAAGGGACTCTTCGGATTGGAGATTGCGTTGTATCCGGAATTCACAGCGGGAAGATAAGGGCTCTTACCGATGACAAGGGCAAGGCGGTAAAAAGCATCGGTCCTTCACTGCCCGTTAAGATAATGGGTCTTTCGGGAGTTGCCGAAGCCGGGGAGAGATTCCATGTCGTAAAGGATGAAAAGACGGCCAGGGATGTAACGTCTCACCGCCAGAATGAACTCAGAGCCCACAAGGTGACTGCCGCTCCTAAACTTTCGCTCGAGGATCTTTTCAGTTCTATTGAAAGCGAGGAAGCCAAGGAACTTGCACTCATAATCAAGGCGGATACTCAGGGCTCGGTCGAGGCACTCAGGGACTCTGTGGAAAAACTCTCGACCGAAAAATGCAGAGTAAAGATCGTTCACTCAGGAGCGGGAGGGATAAACGAAACGGATGTGGTTCTGGCGAGCGCGTCAAACGCGGTGGTGATAGGGTTTAACGTCAGGCCGGATGCAAACGCGCTTAGGATTTCTGAGAAGGAAGGGGTTTCTCTTGAACTTCATTCAATAATTTACGACGTGGTAAACCGGATAAGAAGCGCCATGGAGGGACTTCTTGAACCCATTCGCAGGGAAGTCGTGGTGGCCCACATGGATGTCAGGGAGCTTTTCCACGTCTCAAGGGTGGGAACTATCGCGGGATGCATGGTTTCTGACGGCAAGGTAAGCAGGGACAACAGCATCAGGGTAGTTCGGGACGGCACGGTCGTTTTTGACGGCAAGGTAAGCTCTCTTAGACGTTTTAAGGAAGACGTGAGGGAGGTTTCTTCCGGCTACGAATGCGGTATAACGATAGAGAATTTCAACGACGTGAAGCAGGGAGACGTCTTTGAACTCTACAAGTTTGAGGAGATAAAGCAGGAGCTTTGATATCCGGGTTTTAAATGGTTGTTGGCATAGCCAGACTTGAACTCTATATGTCGGGCAACAGGTCTTTGAAAGATAAAAGACGCCTGATCAAAAGCCTTGTGGAAAGAACAAGGTCAAGATTCCCGAGCATTTCTCTGACGGAAGTCGATTCCCTGGACCTAAGAAACAAGGCTACCTTAGGGCTTGGATATGTTTCCAACGATGTTTCCCTGGTAAATTCCGTTCTGGACAAGGTAACTTCCTATATCGAGAGCACCGGAAGTTTCCGCATGGGTGAAAAAGAGATGGAGATTCTCCATTTCTAAGCGACCGAAAATGGCTCACACTTACAAAAGATCCGCAAGGATATCCGATCTTCTCATAAAGGAAATATCCGAAATGCTGGTACGCGGTAAGATCAAGGACCCGAGGGTCTCGTCGGTAAGTATAACGGCCGCGAAGGTGACAGACGATATGGGCTACGCGAAGATCTTTTTCACCTCTTTTGATGAGAGTTCCGATACCCAGGAGATGCTCAAGGGATTAAGGAACGCCACCGGCTATATAAGAAGCGCCCTCTCAAAGAGGTTAAGGATAAAGAAAATCCCGAATATAGAATTTGAGTATGACAGTCTTGTGGAAAAGCGGGCGAGAATTGACGAATTAATAAGGAAAGTGTCGGATGAATAACCTCAACAACATCCTTGACCTCATAGGGGCGAACCAGAGCTTCCTTATCGTTTCCCACGAAAATCCGGATTGCGACGCCCTGGGTTCAACCATAGCTATGGCTCTGGTTCTTCGCGGGTTGGGAAAGGATGTAACTATGTACAATACAGACGGGGTTCCGGAGTACTTGCGATTTCTCCCTGAGTGGTCCGGTGTTGCCGATTCCCTTGATTGCGTTACAGATGACATAGATGTCGTAATGCTTCTTGACTGCGCTGATATTTCGCGACCCGGAAAAGAATTTGAGAGTCTAATCTTGAAAAAAGATTTCACGCTTGCATTTATCGATCACCACGCGACTAACAGCGCAAGCTCTGAGCACTGCATTATAGATGAAGACGCGTCTTCTACGGGAGTTCTTCTCTACAGGATGATAAAACGCATGGGGATTCCCATAAGCCCGGACGTTGCGGAATGTCTTTTTTCCACGATAGTTGGGGACACGGGTTCTTTCCGGTATTCAAACACCTATTCAGAGACATTCACAATCGCTGCTGAGCTGGTCGACTGTGGAGCTGACCCGGAGAAGATCTCCAGATTTATTTATGATAATGAACCTCTTAGAAAGGTTATGCTGAGAACCTTGGCAATGAACACCCTTGAGGTGGCCGGGAAAATCGCTTTTCTTCACGTATCAAGCGAAATGTTCGAGCAGACAGGTACCGAAAAAGAGCATACCGAGGGTCTTGTGAGCATGGCGAGGTCAATTGAAGGAATTGAGGTAGCAGTCTTTCTGAGACAGGAATCCGCCATTGGTTGGAAAGTGAGCCTCAGGTCAAAAGAGTACGTGGACGTGGCGCGGATTGCCAGACGTTACGGTGGGGGAGGGCATCGCAGGGCCGCCGGCTGCGTGATTTCCGCTCCGCTTGCTACAGTAAAGCGGAAACTTCTCAGTTCGATTCAGGAAGTGGTGTGATGGACGGAGTTATGATTCTCGATAAACCCAAGGGCTATACCTCCGCTCAGGCGCTCAACAGGGTGAAAAAAGCCGTGGGGGCAAAAAAGGCGGGTCATACGGGAACCCTGGATCCGTTTGCTACGGGAGTTCTTCCCGTGTGCTTTAACCAGGCGACAAAAGCCATTCCTTACCTCAGAGACGATATAAAGGAATACGAGGCTGAGATGACCTTGGGCGTATCAACCGATACCATGGACGATACCGGTACGGTCACCGGACGGGCGGACGCGGGACATATCGGCAGGGAGGATGTGGAGGAAGCCATTGAAGGGTTTGCGGGAGAGATAATGCAGATTCCCCCGATGTATTCCGCCGCGAAAGTTTCAGGTACTAAACTCTACTCCCTTGCAAGAGCCGGAAAGGAGGTTGAAAGGAAACCGAAGAGGGTTACGATAGAAGAAATAAGACTTCTTGACTTCTCTTACCCGAAAGCGACTTTTTACGTGAAATGTTCCCGTGGAACCTACGTCAGGGTAATTGCTTCGGATGTCGGGAGGAAACTGGGCTGCGGAGCTCATCTTTCCGAACTTAGAAGACTCAGAAGCGGACCCTTCACGCTAAGCGATGCGAGCAGTATTTCGGATGTGGAATCCGGGAATTACAATATTCTTCCTCTGGATGAGGTTCTCGCAGGCTATCCGAGGGTTCATCTGGAAGGGAGTTTGTGCGAGAGTGTGCGTAACGGAATCCCTCTTTGCCGGGGATCTCTTTTGGATGTGGAATTGCCCGAATTCAGAAACAGTGATATAGTTACCGTCTTTTGCCGGAAAACGATTCTTTCTATCTGTGAAGCGAAAGCTGATTCCGATGAATTTGAGTATATGGGAGATAAGGATATAGTGTTTCGGCATTTAAGAGTATTTAACTGATTAGGTAAGGGTCTAGGAGGAAGCGACTTATGTCTTTGCAAAAAGAAGAAAAGGCACGAATCATAAGCCAGTTTCAAAAACATGAGAGTGATGTGGGTTCGCCCGAGGTTCAGATAGGGATTCTGAGCGGAAAGATACAGGAACTGTCCGAGCATGTGAAAAGAGCGCCCAAGGATAACCATTCAAGAAAAGGACTGGTCTCCAGGGTTGCAAAGAGAAGAAAGCTGCTCAATTACGTAAAGAGGGTAAGACCGCAGGAGTACGGCGACCTGATTAAGACCCTTGGGTTAAGAAAGTGAGGAAGTAATATTCTGGAGGAAATGAATTGACTGAACAAATAAGAGATATGGAAGCGGAGCTGTTCGGAAACAAGCTGCGTCTTGAAACTGGAAGACTTGCCAAGCAGGCAGGCGGGGCGGTGCTTGCTTCCTGCGGAGGAACTACGGTGCTTGCCACGGTTGTTGCTTCGGGAGAAAAAATAGAAGACGATTTTCTGCCGCTTACAGTTAACTATCAGGAAAAGTCTTTCGCGGCCGGGAAAATTCCCGGAGGTTATTTTAAAAGAGAAGGGCGCCCAAGCGAAAAAGAAATTCTTACGTCAAGGCTTATTGACAGGCCCGTAAGGCCGCTTATACCTAAGGGCTTTTGTTACCCCACCCAAGTCATAGTGACAGTTCTTTCCGCTGACGGCGAAAACGCTACAGACGTTCTGTCGGTAATAGCGTCTTCGGCGGCGCTTATGATTTCAGATATCCCGTTTGCCGGGCCCATAGCGGCTCTTACAGTTGGAAAAGTCGACGGCGAGCTTGTTGTAAATCCCACTCCCGAGCAGCTGGAAACCAGCACTATGGAGATAACTGTTGCGGGCACCTCGGAGGCCATCGTGATGGTTGAGGGTGGTGCAAGGGAAGTAAGCGAGGCGGAGGTGGTCGAAGCTCTTACGTTTGCCCACTCCGGGATCAGGGAAATCATTTCTTTCCAAAGCAGTTTTGTTGAAGGGCTCGGGAAGGAGAAAAGGCAGGTTCCCACCGTCGAGACTGACGGAACGCTTGAAAACGAGGTTCGTTCATTGGCGCTGCCTTTGCTTGAGCAGGGGATAGCGACTGATTCAAAAGACGGCAGAAAGGAGCTTATAAAAAAGGTTCATGAAGACACCGTAAAAAAACTGATCGAGGACCATCCCGAAGACAAATCCAAGATTGACAAGGCGTTTGATGAGTTGCTCAAAGAGTCCGTCAGACACAGGATAGTAGAGGGCACGAGGCCCGACGGAAGAGACTACACGACGGTAAGGCCTATATCTGGCGAAGTGGGCCTTCTTGAGAGAACCCACGGTTCAGCGCTTTTTACCCGCGGGGAAACCCAGGCCATAGTTGTCGCGACTTTGGGAAGTTCATACGACGAGCAGAGAATAGACGCGCTTGAAGGCGACCAGACAAGAAGTTTCATGCTGCATTACAACTTTCCTCCCTACTCCGTCGGAGAGACGAGCTACCGGCTGGGCCCAGGCAGAAGAGAGATAGGACATGGTGTGCTTGCCGCAAGGGCGATAAAACCCGTTTTGCCGGAAAAAGAAGACTTTCCCTACACCATCAGGATCGTTTCTGAAATCCTTGAGTCAAATGGCTCCTCTTCAATGGCGACTGTGTGCGGTTCTTCAATGTCTCTTATGGACGCGGGAGTACCTATAAGTGCTTCTGTGGCCGGCATAGCGATGGGACTTATAAAGGAGGGGGACAATTTCGTCATTCTCTCCGATATTCTAGGTGATGAGGATCATCTTGGAGACATGGATTTTAAAGTGGCGGGCACCGCAAGCGGTATCACCGCCCTGCAGATGGATATCAAGATAACCGGCATAACCGAAGCGATTCTAACAACCGCGCTTGCTCAGGCAAGAGACGGCAGGATGCATATTCTCGGAAAAATGGACGAGACAATCAGCAGGCCCAGAGAGGAACTTTCCGACTACGCGCCGAGAATTATTACAGTCCAGGTCAAGCCGGATAAGGTTAAGGTTGTGATAGGTTCCGGCGGCAAAACAATAAAGAAGATAGTCGAGGATACCGGAGCGCAGATAGATATACAGGATGACGGTCTGGTGAAGATTTTCTCTCCCGACTATGAAGCCTGCAAGAAAGCTGAGAATTATATAAAGAGAATTGTTGAGGATGTCGTTGCCGGCAAGCTCTACGTCGGCGTGGTTAAGCGCATTCTGGATTTTGGAGCTATAGTTGAACTGGGTCCGGGAAAAGACGGGCTTCTGCACATCTCCGAACTTGAAAACCGCAGGGTCGAAAAAGTAACCGATATACTGAACGAAAAAGACGAAGTCCTCGTAAAGTGCCTCGAAGTTTCGCGTGACGGCAAGGTGAGGTTGAGCAGAAAGGCTGCGCTTGACCAAAACATAGAAGATTACAGGGTTTCCGACTAACCCGCACAGTTGAGTCTTTCCCGGGAAAAACCGAAGCTGATTGTTGTTTTAGGGCCGACGGCTTCGGGCAAGACCGAAATAGCGCTGGAAATAGCCGGCAGAACAGGCGCTTGCGTTATAAGCGCCGATTCCATTCAGGTCTACAGGCATTTTGATATAGGCAGCGCTAAACCTACCGAGAAGCAAAGAGGGGAAATCCCTCATTTCCTTATAGATGTCGTAGACCCCGATGAGGATTTTAACGCCGGTACTTACATGAGACTTGCCCTTGACCAAGTCAGGAGGCTTGTTGCCGACGGCAGGAAGATAGTTGTGGTCGGGGGGACTTTCCTTTACGTCAGGGCTCTTCTTTACGGGCTTCTCGAAGGTGTTGAGGTTGATCGTGAGTTCAGAGACAACCTCGCGAGAGAGAGGGACGCAGAAGGAGTTGCGTCGCTCCATAAAAGACTTGAGTCGATAGACCCGGTGTCCGCTGGGCGGATAAATCCGAATGACTACGTGAGAATTGAACGAGCGCTTGAAGTCCACCATGTGACCGGTGAGAAGATGTCGGATCACCAGCGGCGTCACGGTTTTTCCGAACAAAGGTTTAACGCCCTTAAAATAGGGCTTCTCGGGGACCGGGAGCAGCAGCGCCGTGCCATAGACGCAAGGGTTGATTTAATGATTGATCGCGGCTGGGTTGAAGAAGTAAAAGCCATAAGAGCCATGGGATACGGGCCGCACTTAAAACCTATGAAGTCAATAGGTTACAAGCGGGTTAACGAATTTCTCGACGGTCGGCTTGATTTTAAGACAGCGGTGGAGGGCATAAAGACGGACACGAAGAGGTTTTCCAAAAGACAGTCCACCTGGCTTCGCGCGGATGAGGGGATAACCTGGTTTGATTCTGCGGAAGGAAAGGATTTGGTGCTGGGTGCGTGCTCTGGATTTTTTGACTGATTTTTCTCTTTACAAACCCAGTTCGTGTGTACTCTGAATTTCTCTGGCGAAATCGGGAGGAACCTCCGCTTCTTTTGCGTATTTGGGCCATTGAGACACGATTTCGACAACTTCATCGATAATCTGGTTTGCTTCTTTCCTGAATTTTTCTGCGGGGGCGAGTAGGTCTTTTCGCGTAAAATCGTCTCGTTTGCCGTTTAGAGACATCTGGTGTGAGTTCAGCCACTTTGAACCCGGTTTATAGCTGTAGGCCAGATCAAACGCTGGTGCCAGTTCCCAGTTATGTTCTTCATTCAAGATAAAACCGAAGTTCTTTGTATGATCATCGTGATTGCGGGCGACAATGTTGAATGCCATCCTTCTGTACAATTCCAGTGTCTGCGCTCTGTTTAGTCTCATTGAGCGCATCAACGAAAACAATTGTTCGTAACTGCAGTGCCCGGGCATCTTGTAATCCGCGTGGTCCATAGCGCACAATGACTGGTAATGCACTTTTTTGTTTCCAATCCTGTCAAATCGCTTGGTCATGAAATGGGCTCTGGCACCATCCATTAGCAACTCGCAATCAGACATGTTGATTCCGGCATCTTTCGCCATCCGGTAGTAAGCGTACTCCATCCGGCCGAATCCCTGCGGTTCGCCGAATGTCTCTTTTGTTCTGGGGTGCTCGGCCACGCCGTCAAATTTCAAGAGATAATGCTCAAATTCTTCGGGCAGGTCTACTTGTCCACTTCGGATCTCTGTTCGCGTTTTATTGATTCCTATAACGGCTTTGGGTCTTGCTCCCCCGGCAGAAGTACCCACTTGAAAGAGCGCATAAAGCGATTCACTGCTTGTATCGCTGGCCAATGTCTTCGATAATTTTGCTCTCTGGTTAAGCACGGACTGGACCATATCTATAAGACTGTCTAGTTCAACAACTTCGGGTGATTCCAACCCCGTATCTATGGACGGGAAATACTCAAATGCTCCCATGCCTCTTCTGCCGGTATAAAGCAGGCGCTCCAACCCGGAAAAAGAATCTTTGTCGCGACCCATTCGGGCGAGCCACGCATCCACCAGTGCATTGCCGAAATCGTCAGGTAGTGAATCGGCAAACGCGCCCGGCAATCCTCTGTAAGTTTCTCTGGACAAAGCGGGGAATTGGTAGATGCGGTTTGATAACGGCAATTTTACGGGACTTAACTCTATTGCGGTTCTGATCCATGACGGATCATATTGAAAAGCGCACAGACCTGTATCTTTATCGTATGAAAGAGCCCCTACAGTTCGTCCCCATATTTCCACTCGTGCTACGTTGTGAGTTACCAATTCGTATCCTCTTTGGAAGTTCGGGTATTGCCGGACCTTCTTGATGCTGCTCTCTGCCTCTTTTTTCCTTGAAGCTTTAGCAATTCAATTGGACTGAAAGGCCGGTCGGGAAGGAAGTTCTCCAAGTTTTCAAGTTGCTCCAGTATCCTCATGATGCCTATAATGACCTCGAATCTGGCCCTGCCCATGGTCGCCTTACGATAAGTTCCCTCGGAGATACCAAGTTCGTAGGCGATTTCTTTTTGCGGCTTGTTAGCCTCAAGACGAATCTGCTCCAGTCTGCGCCCGAACTCTTCAGCTATGGCTGAGTCGGTCATGACATAAAAATTCTTTCTGCTCATCGTTTCTCTGTTTCTCCTATAAACAGCAATAATTTGATGTTAGAATCTATATAAAACTCATAAGCCTTATTTTACTGATGGTTAGAGTTAAAGCAAGAGGAATATTGAACGGCAATTAATGTTGACTCCGGCTATTTCTTTTCCTCAGCCCTGTATGAGTGAATAGTTCTCAGAATTATTGCCGCGCCGATAAGTACGGAGAGTACGGGCAGAAGCCATAATATGATGCTGAATCCTTTAGGCGGAGGGGATGCGAGAATCGCTTCTCCATAACTGGAAACGAAGTAATCCATTATTTCTTCCTTCGTGTTTCCTTCAAGCAGCTTTGTCTTTATGACAGCCCTCATATCCCGGGCAAGCTGGGCATTTGACTCCGCGACGCTCTGTCCCTCGCACACCGGACACATGAGTTCTCCTGAGATTTCGGCAACCTGGTCTTCAAGGGTGTCTGCATCCGCTTGGAAGGCAAGAAAAAGAGCTAAGGATAAAAAAAGCCCTACGCTTAAGGTCTTTCGAAAAAAAGAGTTCACGGGGTTTCAATCTCCCTGTTTTGACCGTTGTACGGAGTTGCGTTCTCGATATAGCCCATGATCATTTTCTCTGTAAGCGGTCCCCTGTGCTTGCCGGTTATTATACCCTCGGGGTTTACGAAGAAGGTCTCCGGGACCCCTCCGACTCCGTAATCTAGGTGTATCCTGTTTTCCGGGTCATGAATGTTGACGAAAGTTCCTCCGAAAGACTTTATGTATTCCTCAGCGCTTTTCCTGTCATCCATTATGTTTATTCCTATGAATTCCACCTGTTTGCCTGAAAGCGACATGTAGGTTCTCTCAAGAATCGGGGCTTCCTCTCTGCAGGGATGGCACCAGGATGCCCAGAAATTCACAAGCAGGGTTTTTCCCCGAAAATCCGAAAGTTTTACTTCCTCGCCGTTAAATGATTCCAGCACGAACTCCGGCGCGGGGTTTCCCACAAGCTGGGAAGGAGTCTCGGTATTCTCCTTTTCCGAAAGCCCGTTCCAGAGCGTGTAGGCAAGCAGTGCTATAATAGAGACAGCGAGAATTCTTGAGACCGCATTCGACATTTTCATACAAAGACCCCGGTTTTTCTAGCCTTAAATTCTCTTTTGGTTATCATTCCTGAAACCGCCCTTTTATTATAATAGGTTTTCATGAAAAAACTCATAATCGTATCCAACAGGCTGCCGACAACTGTACGGGAAGAGAACGGAAAGCTTTCTTTTGAACCGAGCGTGGGAGGTGTGGCTACTGGACTCAGTTCCTTGGATACGGATTACGAAAAATGCTGGATAGGATGGTCGGGGATAGATTACGGGAATCTCTCGCAGGAGCAGATTACGGATGTGGAACAGCGTCTTAGAAAAGAAAACTTCTATCCGGTAAACCTCAGCACCGAAGAGGTAAAGGACTATTACCAGGGTTTCTGCAACGAGGTGATATGGCCTATCTTCCATTATTTCGTCCAATACGGAATTTATAAAAAAGAGTTCTGGGAATCATATATCAGGGTGAACACCAAATTCGCCAGCGCCATACTCGACGTAGCCAGTGAAGGGGATTATATCTGGGTTCATGATTATCATCTGATGCTCGTTCCCGAGCTTGTCAAAAAACAGTTGCCTGATTCAAGTATCGGTTTCTTTCTGCACATCCCTTTCCCGTCTTCTGAGATTTTCAGACTTATTCCATGGTGCCGTGAAATAATACAGGGGCTTACCGGGGCTGATCTGATAGGTTTTCACACTTTTGATTACGTAAGGCATTTTGCCGAAAGCGTAAGGAGAATACTTGGACACGAGCACTCCCTCGGACGGTTTATCATAGGGGAAAGAGAGATAAGAACCGACACTTTTCCAATGGGAATCGATTATGAGAAATTCTCCTCCGCGGCTAAGAATCGAAGCATTCAGAAAAGAAAAGACGAGTTCAGAGACCTTCTTGGGACTGACCGGAAAATTATCCTATCCATAGACCGCCTCGATTACTCAAAGGGAATTCCGGAGAGACTCAGGGCCTTTGACCTTTTCCTTGAGAAAAACCCCGAGATCAGGGGTAAGGTGGTTCTTTTGCTTGTCGCGGTGCCTTCAAGAACGGAAGTGGTTCACTACAAGATACTGAAGAACGAAGTTGACAATCTGGTCGGCGCGATAGACGGTCGCTACGGAACGATCGGCTGGAACCCCATTCACTACATGTACAGGTCTTTCGGTTTCGAGGATCTGATTTCCCTTTACCTGGCCGCGGACATTCTTTTCATTACTCCACTTCGCGACGGCATGAACCTGATTGCCAAGGAGTACGTAGCCGCAAGACAGAATAAAGCCGGCGTGCTTATACTCGGTGAGATGGCCGGAACTGCCCAGGAGCTGAGCGAAGCCATAATCATAAACCCCAATGACCTCGAAGCTACTTCCCGGGCACTGGAAACTGCCCTTGGCATGACCAAAACGGAGCAGAAAAGCCGGATGAAGACGATGCAGAGGCGCCTCAGCAGATACGATATCAGGACATGGACGGCGGACTTCATGGAGAGGCTTGACGAAACAAAAGAAAGACAGCTTAAGATGTTTGCACGCAGACTGAGCCCGGAGATGACAAGTGAACTGGTTGAAAAATACAGGGTGAGCAAGAGGTGTCTTTTTCTGCTTGATTATGATGGTTCTCTTGTATCTTTCAAGAATAATCCGCAGGATTCAAAGCCTGACCCGGAGCTTTATTCCGCACTCGGGGTTCTTTCTGCGAGAGAAAAAAACGAGCTTGTCATCATAAGCGGCAGGGACAGAAAGACTCTTACCAGATGGCTTGGAGGAGTGACAAACGGTCTTGCGGCAGAACACGGTCTTTGGATAAGACGCGGAAAGTGGAGGATGTCCGATATCGCTCCGGAGGGATGGAAGGACGAAATAAGACCCATACTGGAAGTGTTTGTCGACAGGACTCCCGGGTCGCTTATCGAGGAGAAAAATTTTTCCCTAGCTTGGCACTACAGAAAAGTGGATCCGGCGCTTTCAATCGTGAGAGTGGGGGAGCTTAAGGATATGCTCTCACACATAACGGCGAATCTTGAGATCGGTGTGCTCGAGGGAAACAAGGTTGTGGAGATTAAAGGTTCTTTCATAAACAAAGGAAAAGCTGCTGCTCAGTGGCTCAGAGCAAAAAAATGGGACCTTATCATATCAATAGGAGACGATTGGACGGATGAGGACGTTTTTGAGGAGCTTCCAGAAGAGGCCTATTCTATAAGGGTAGGTTTCGGGCCGTCAAAAGCCAAATACAGGGTCCGGTCGACCGCCGAGGCAAGAGACCTTCTTTTTTCGCTGGCGGAAGCAACCCGCGAGATGTAAAACCCACCTTCTGAAACAATAAGAAACGGGATGGAGAGATAATGGAGTTTGTAAAAATTGCAGGTACGGAAATCAATTCGTCAAGAATAGGTCTTGGGACTTGGGCGATGGGAGGATGGCTCTGGGGAGGAAGTGACAGGAAAGAGTGCGTGAGGACGATATACAAGGCGTTTGATAACGGGGTGAACCTGATTGACACCGCTCCGATTTACGGCTTCGGTCTTTCAGAAGAAATTGTTGGAGAAGCAGTTTCTCAGAGTGGAATGAGGGATGAACTGATAATCGCGACGAAAGTAGGGCTTGAGTGGGAAAGGGGAGGCATATTCAGAAATTCCCTCCCGGAGAGAATACACAAGGAAGTTGACGATTCCCTTAGAAGACTGCGCACCGACTGGATAGATCTTTATCAGATTCACTGGCCAGACCCTCTTGCCCCTGTTGAAGAAACCGCGGGAACCATGGCGGAACTTCTTGAAAGCGGAAAGATAAGGGCTGTTGGAGTAAGCAACTATTCGGTTGAGCAAATGGAGACTTTCCGTTCCGTGTGCCCGCTTAACTCGAATCAGCCTCCTTACAATCTTTTCGAGAGAGGAATTGAGGAAGACGTGCTCCCCTGGTGCGAGGAGCAGGGGGTTAGCATGCTTCTCTACGGGGCTTTGTGCAGAGGGCTTCTGGGCGGGAAGCTAAAGGTGGACTCAGAGTTTCCTGGAGATGACATAAGAAATTTTGATCCTAAGTTTCAAAAACCAGTCTATGATAATTATCTCAGCGCGGTTGAAAAACTGGGGGAACTTGCCTCTCAACGTTTCGGAAAAAATGTGCTTGAACTCTCCGTCAGGTGGGTTCTTGACAAGTGCGGAAACGATATCACTCTCTGGGGAGCCAGGCGCCCGGGGCAGCTCGATGACATTGCAGGCACTGCAGAGTGGACGATAGACGGTGATTCAATGAATGAAATAGACTCGATACTTGATACTTTCGTCCCGAATCCCATAGGTCCGGAATTCATGGCTCCCGGTCCGAGACCTCTTTAGCCTTATTAGAAGTTCTTTATGTCTTCAAGGCGGATTTCCGAAACGCTTTTTCTGAAAATGTCAGCCTGAGGGTAATCTTCGGTGGCTATTCTCGGGTCGGGCACCGCAATACAACGCATGCCGGCCGCTTTGGCCGACACTATCCCGTTTATGGAATCTTCAATCGCAACGCATTCTCCGGGATTAACACCGAGACGTCTTGCGGCTTCAAGATATATATCGGGGTGAGGTTTTCCTTTTCCCACGCAGTCCCCGGAAACTTTTATTCTGAAAGTGTCCGTAAGAGAGAATTTATTGAGAACGAACTCTATTAATTTCATCGGGGAGCCTGAGGCGAGAGCCGTTTTTATGTGCTTTTCACTGTCTAGGATTTTGAGGATTTCGGGAATTCCATCAACAAGCCTGAGCTCCTTTTCGTAAAGTTCAAGAAGGATTTCAAGACGGGTACGGAGAATTTCATCGGGGGATTCATCAAGACCGAAAGTTTCTTTGAGAAGTCTCACAGAGTCTTTCTGGTTAAGCCCCATGATTTTCTTTCTGTATTCCTTCCTATAACTGTTGTTGCCTGCAAACCCCTTTTGCTTAAGCATAATAGACTCGCTTTTCTCCCACAGGGGTTCGCTGTCTATTATGACTCCATCCATGTCAAAGATGACTGCTTTTATCAATGGATCAGGTAGAGGCCGGAACTCTGGTGTTCGCAATGCCGAAGATAAGCGACCGACAGGTTAAGGTAATCTCGCAAAACGTCAGTTTCTCTTCTTAGAGAAGATCTTTTATCTTGTCTTCGAGGGCCTGTTTGTAAGAATCGATATCGATCTTGATTCTGGAAACGCCGGTTTCCATCGCAGCTTGCGCAACCGCGGCTGATTCCCATACCAAAACTCTGGGATCAAAGGGTTTGGGAACTATGTAATCCGGACCGAACTCAAATTTTTCGTTTCCATAGGCTTTAGCGACTTTTTCCGGTACGGGTTCTTTTGCAAGCGCTGCAAGGGAATACGCCGCCGCAACTTTCATCTCGTCGTTTATTTTTGTCGCCCTTACGTCAAGCGCTCCCCTGAAAATAAAGGGGAATCCCAGAACATTATTCACCTGGTTTGCGAAGTCGGACCGGCCCGTAGCCGTTATTACGTCGCTTCGGGCTTCCTTGGCGTCGACGGGAAGTATCTCGGGGTCGGGATTTGCCATGGCGAATATTATCGGATTCTTTGCCATGCTTTTTACGTTGTCCTTGTTAATGGCTCCGCCGTTTGAGAGTCCTACGAATACATCGGCTCCGACCAAGGCGTCTCCTATGGTTCTCTTGTCTGTTTCAATAAGAAACCTTTCTTTCTGGGGATTAAGCCCCGCGTTTCTTCCCTTGTAAATTACGCCCCTGCTGTCGCACATTATTATGTTTTCCCTTTTCGCCCCAAGCGCTATGAAGAACTCGGCGCACGCAATCGCGGACGCCCCGGCGCCGTTAAACGCCATTTTAAGTTCGCTCATCTTTTTCCCGGTAATCTCACAGGCGTTAAGGAGTCCCGCGCCCGATATTATCGCGGTTCCGTGCTGATCGTCGTGAAAAACAGGTATGTCCATCTTTTCTTTCAGTTTGTCTTCGATGTAGAAACATTCCGGGGCTTTTATATCTTCGAGGTTTATGCCGCCAAAAGTGGGCTCGAGATATTTTACGGTCTTAATGAATTCGTCTGGATCCTCGGTGTCTATTTCAATGTCATAGGCATCGACATCCGCGAACTTCTTGAAAAGCACCCCCTTTCCTTCCATTACGGGTTTTCCCGCTAGGGCGCCCAGGTTTCCAAGTCCAAGTATGGCGGTACCGTTCGAAACTACCGCGACCAGATTCCCTCTGTTGGTGTATTCATAAGCCAGATTTTCGTCTTTGTATATCTCCCTGCAAGGCTCGGCCACTCCTGGGGAGTAAGCTAAAGAAAGTTCCCAAGCTGTATTGCAAGGCTTTGTGGGTACTACTTCAAGTTTTCCTTTTCTTCCGCTTCTATGATATTCAAGGGCGGCTTTCTTCATATCTTTTTCGCTATCGCACATTTGTAACCGATCCTCCATCGGGCGTTTTAAAAAGAAGAACTAATTATATACAGAGATAAGTTTTGTGCAATTGTGCTGGGAAATCAGCAGCAACAACAGCAGGACGATTGCGAGCAACATCCTGAATTCCCACTCTCGGAAATTTCGAGACTCCCATTACTGCTGCCAAGCCCGAAAGTCGAGAACTGTTTTCCGACGTTCTCCGAGCTGCAACTCACACACTTTATGGTTTCGTCTGAGTCAAGCACCAGAACTTCGAATTCCTCGCCGCAATCAGAGCATTCATATTCGTATAAAGGCATTTTTACCTCGACACTTATATTTAACCGTAAAAAATATAAAAAATATTTATTCAGAGTCAATAAATTATGAGGGGGATAATATACAATGTTATCCGTAACTTTTAGGGACTTTATATACTTACTAAGAAGAAGTCTAATAGAGTTAAGCTTTAAAGCGATTGCTTGGAAGCAAGCAATTTCCCTATTGGCGGGCGTCCGATTGAGCGTCTTTCCAATTCATCTGCATTCAGCATAAGCAAGGCTTTCCCTAAGCAGTTCATAATTTCTCTATCACGTATCGAGAACCCTTGCTCCACCAAATCTTTCCATCCTTTGTCTACCCGGAAATACCTTATATCTACGTATGTCTTAGCATGTTCGTTAAGACAGTCTTTTAATTCTTTTTCGCAAATTGGGTCAAAGTTTTTATTTTAGTGAGACGATTTGTTTCTTGAATTATTTTTTTGCACAGACCTTTGCTATTTCGTTTTTTTATCTCATCGTACAGGTGTTTTAAGTTATGGGATTCGATGTTTTCAAGGAAGTGAACAAACAATAAAAGTCGCAAGGACAATTCTACAGAAAGCAAGTTTAATTCAAATGAGACTAAAGTGTAACAGGAAGCAAAATCCGAGTCAGAAGCTTTTATGCTATCGAAAGCTTCGTTTGTACAGAGCATCCCAGACGCGTAATGAGCCATTGAAGAAGCCATTATCCATTGTGCGATTTCTTCCTGGTCGGGAGTTAACATGTCAACCTCCGAGTTCAGCATGGAGGTCAGTATAGCACGGGCAGCGAGTGCTTACTACTCACCACATTCATCTTTTGGTTCTATCCGCAGTTCTTCAAGATAATCCCCATTCTCAAGAGAGTAATGGCTCTTAATCTATCTTGGTCAAGAGGACTTGGCACTCTCACTCCCTAGCAGCCTTTTTCAGAAAACCAGATCTCAAGATTTTCTTCGGTGAGCTCTATAGAATCGTAGTCCGCGAGAAATTCAAGCACCGCTCTATCCACAGGGTGCAGCAGTCCGTGCCATACCCAGTTTAGAGGGGAATTAGGGGGAGCACTTGCCCACATGATTGTAGGAGCTCCTCCAGGAATATATTCCTTGAATCCGATAGCATGCAACAATTTATGAGCTAGGAGTCCCAAGCCTTCTCCCTCCAACGCTCCACTTCTCGCTTCGATAAATGAAGGGTGTATCCAGATATGAGTGGATTCGGGATAGTAACGAGTTATTCCTCTGACATTCAGGTCGTTGTTGTACCCTTCGACATCCACCCAATCGGATCTTCTCGCGAAGTCCAGAAAAGATCTCTTACTTGCCAACGCCATAATAGAACATATCTTGATAACAGGGGCGCCGCATCCCGCAGGCCGTCTCTGCTGAATGCGCAGCCCGCGTAATTTTATATGGATCTACCATGCCGGACATAAATGAAGTTGGAACAACCGCGTTTGCCGTAGCCTGTTACAGGGAAATGGAAAGAGACCGTGAACACCGTGTGTTCAACGATCCGTACGCCCAGTGGTTTGTTACGGACGAGGTCAGAGAAAAGATCAGCCGGGTGACGAAAATTCTTCCGGAATCGGTTGAAATTCTCCGTTACCGCTTCTGCATACTGGATGAAATCACAAGACGCGAGATTCAATCCGGAATAAACCAGATCGTCATACTCGGTTGCGGGTTTGACATGCGTTCCTTGGTCTTTCAGACCGAGGGCGTGCGTTTCTGCGACATTGATCAGCCAGCCCTTCTGAAATTCAAGCACAAGGTTCTTGAAAGCCACGGCGTTACACCATGTGCAAGCATACCGTGCAACTATCTTGAAGCGGACCTACCGGAAGAACTCATCAAGGCGGGCTTTGACATTAACTCTCCGATACTTTTTCTTTGGGAAGGAAACAGCATGTATCTTCCCATTGAGCTGATCCACAGTTTCTTTCACAGTCTGTGTGCCAAAATTCCTTCGTTCAAAATCGCTTTTGACTACTATCCATTGAGCGTCATTAACAGGACCTACGAAAACCCTGAGGTTATTAGGGCGACTGATATGTTTCAAGAGATTTTCAACGTGACTTGGGTGACCGGGTTTGATGACCTCAGCGTTTTTGAAAAGCGCCACGGCATGAAGGTAGAGGAATCAATGGGACTGCTTGAAGTTGGAAAACGGGTCGCCCCGGAAGCCGCAGATTCCGTTGCCGCTCTTGCCGGCGTGTACAGCTACGGAATCCTGAGCTACGGAGATGCGTAATCCGAGATGTATGAGATCTAGGTTTGGCTGTTTTTCCTCTGGCTGCGCAAAGCGAATCTGAGACATGCTGCGCCTAAGATAATGTGCGGTTGAAAAACCGTATATTCCCCCGCAGTCGTTAGACCGGATTGCGGGTAGGGAAATCTAATAAAAGCAATGCGAAACAGCTTAAAGACTTTCTTTCTTGATTATTTCAATACCAACCTGTATATTACAATGCGACAGGTGATAATGCTATGATTGAATCTTCTATAACGAAAAAGGGGCAGACAACCCTGCCGAAAGCTGTTCGGGAGTCGCTTGGATTGCGCGCTGGAGACAAAGTGCGCTATATAATCGTTGACGGGGGAGTGCGTATTATGCCTGTGCGGAGTATTAACAGGCTGTTTGGCGTATTGCGGTACGATGGCCCTGCGGTCACGCTTGAGGAAATGGAGCAGGCCATAGCGGACGGGGCGTGTGAAAAGTGATTGCGCTTGATACAAATATCATCATCCGTTATCTGGTACGCGACGACGTAAAACAGTCGGAAGCTGCCCGTGCGTTGTTGGAATCGCTTACGGCTGAGCGTCCCGGCTATGTTTGCAGGGAGGTAGCGGTTGAAGTGGTCTGGTTACTGAAGCGGGCCTATGGCTATTCCCGTGCCCAAATTGCTGCGATACTGAAAGAACTTTTAATAACCGAGACTCTGGTTTTTGAAGTAGCCGATGATGTTGCTCGGGCGGCGTTTCGGTATAGCGATGGAGAAGCAGAGTTTTCTGATCTGATGATCATGGCCGCTGCCAGAAGAGCCGGAATACGGTCACTCCATACATTGGACCGGAAATTATCACGGCTTGAGGGCGCTGTGCTTTTAGACGGAGATATGGCTTGAGCAGATTCCTGATTTCCTCGGCAGAGATTTATCATGGTTTTCGGTTTTTGGCTAAAACCTTTTCCAGAAATCTATTCCCACTGCGTCAAATATTTTCTGGCCGTAGATATTTAAGTAGTAGATTTCGTTTGAAAACATCATGATTCCTATTATTACAAGTCCCGAACCTATCGCGTACTTGTAATAAGGATAATATCTTCTGATGCTTCCGAAGGACCCCATGGCGCTGTTAAACGCAAGACCGACCAATATGAACGGTATACCGATCCCTAGTGAATAAACCGCGAGCAGACCAGCCGCGTTTAATGTTCCTTCAACCGTGCTTGCGTAAAGGAGTATGGATCCGAGAATAGGTCCTACGCATGGCGTCCAGCCGACCCCGAACGCTAAACCGAGAATATAGGTTCCGAAGAGATTTCTCCTTTCCCGTGAAAGGGAGATTTTTCGTTCTTTCTCGAGAAAGGGAATCTTCACGAGCTCCATTACGAATATTCCGAAAATGATTATTAATATTCCGGCTATTCTGAGTAAAAAAGTTTTGTTGCCGGAAACCATCCCCCCGATCTGGGAGGAGAACGCACCCAGAGAAACGAAGACGGTTGAGAATCCCAGTATGAACACGATGCTCGGGACGATCACCCTTGAAAATTTAGGTAGGTCCCGAGCGTCTGAAAGATCCTCATATGAAAGACGTGTTACCACCGAGAGGTAACCCGGCATGAGCGGGAGAACGCACGGGGATAGAAACGCGATTACTCCGGCGAGAAAAGAAGCGACTATTCCCACATCCAGGATTTCGGAATTCATGCCGGCTTCCCTTCTTTGTTTTTCTGAATATGCGTTTCTTTTGATCTTGCGAAGGCGACGTGTCTCAAAGCCCACTGTTCCGGGACCCGAAGCGGTCTGCGGAAGTTTTTTAAGTTTTTCATTAGATGTCTTTTTTGCTTTTCGAAAGAACTCGTTCTAGTCTACGCGCGAGTTCCGTGTCCCTTTTCATTATTTCCTTTACGCTTATATCTTTTTCCTCGTCAATATCTGTAAGTTCCCTCATGACAGCATGGTGCAGATCGTTTTCCCTCATGCGTTCTTCGGTTTCCTTAAATACGCGGGCGCTGCTCCATTGCATGTCCTCGAAAAGTGCGTTTGTTTTTCTGCAAAGCCCAAGGAGATAATAACCTCCGTCTGTCGCCGGACCGAGAACCGCTTCAAATTCCCCTCCCGAGAGTAGTGAAAACGCGGTTTCCACATCATCTTCGGTTATCACCACGCAGTCTGTGCCTATGATGACTATATTCCTGAATCCAAGTGAAAAACATTTTCCAAACGCGTGCGACATCCTCTGACCGAGAGATTCCCCCTCCTGCGCGAAAAAAAAGGTATCTCTGCCTCCTAACCACTCAAGGATCTCTTTTTTTCTTTCTTCCGGAGTATAGAAGAAAAAAGTCTCCCACTTCTTTGAACCCGAGAAGGACTCGGCAATAAAACTTGCCATCTCGCGGTAAAGTTCTGCGGCTTGCCGGGCACCTATGTTTTTGGCCAGGCGCGTTTTTACTTTTTTCGTTTCCGGATACTTAAGAAAAACGATCAGGGCGTTATCGTTTTTTTGCGACATTCCGCAAAGCCTTGGAATCAGGATATCGTTTGGCCGCCGCAGCTGCTTCCGGCCCCGGCGGTGCAGCCGAAACAGTGAACACCAAATCTTATCTTTCTCTTTATTGCTTGCCGCAGGTCGAAATTAAATATGGTCAGTCCCCCGTTTCCGTTTCGAGCCTGCATCTCGAGCATCTGGTTAAAGTCGCAGTCGTAGATTTTTCCGTCGTGACTTACGCTGATCAGGTTTCGGCACATTATGGCGTCTACCGCTTCGGGATTGAAGGCGTCTACGAGTTTTTCAATGTATTCCTCGTAGGCATCCTGTCTCTTCAGTTCCTTTTCGAACCTGTTGATTGGCATATTGGTAATGGTGTACAGATTATTGAATCTTATGCCGTAGTTTTTCTTCAATTTCGCCTTAAAGTCCGCTTCAAGGCTTTTCTGGTCCGGGGGAAGAAAAGTCCCGACGGGGTTGTATACCAGATTAAGTTTGAGTTCTCCGTCCCCGTACCCTTCACTGTTAAGCATTTGTAGTGACTCTATGCTTTTTTCAAAAACTCCTTTTCCTCTCTGCTTGTCAGTAAAGTAGCTGCTGTAATATGGAAGCGAGGATATGACTTCGACTCGGTTCTCGGCGAAAAACCCCGGTATGTACATCTTCTCCTCTCCCGTCCGGGGGTTTCCATCAAGGGTAACGGTCAGGTTGTGTCTTACCATTACGTGTTTACCAAGGCTTCTGGCTTCCCTTACGAAATAGTCAAAATGGGGGTTTAACTCCGGAGCTCCTCCGGTCAGGTCAAGATTTCTTATGCAGTCGTTTTCACTTAGTATCTCAAGACATCTGTCTACGCCCTCAAGACTCATCTGCTCCCTTCTCCACGGCGAGGCGTCCACGTGACAGTGAGTGCAGGTCTGGTTGCAAAGCTTGGTTATATTTACCTGCAGGGTTTCTACCGTAATGGGGTCGATATCGAGACCTTGGTCGATCACCTTGCGGGAAAAATTGTGATTGTTTATTTTAGTTCTTTCTTCAGTTCTTGTTGTTCGACTCATTTTTAAACCATCCGGCGTTCCAGATTCTCCAATCCGCGTTTTTTCCTAGACCACGGCATACAGTTTGGAAGCTTCCGAGATTTTCCTGCGAAGCCACTTCGCTTCCCGTTTGTGTTGCTAGAGGGCACGGTTTTTTTTCAAAGTGTTATGCATCTGAATCGCATGGATGAGTTTTATGCCGGCCGACATTGAGGCGGCGACATGTACGGCTTCGGTCATCTGCTCCGGGTCCGCTCCCGTCTCCAAACACTGCGTCGTGTACGCGTCTATGCAGTAAGGACATTTCTCGGTGTGCGCCACGGCCAGGGCTATAAGCGCCTTCTCCCTTTTTGTAAGAGCCCCTTCCTCGCCTGTTGCGGAGTTATAATACTGAAAAAACTTATCCATGAGATCTTCTCCGAACTCTCCGATCTCGGGAAATCTCTTGAGATCTTCCGGGTTATAGTAATCCATCTTTTTTCTCCCCTCTCTGTGCTCTGCACAGGTTCTTTATAAAGGTCTCTCCCGGCAGTAAAATATATAATATCTTACAAACCGGGAAAACAGAATGATAAAAGCGGTTATATTCGATTTTGACGGGGTGATAGCGGACAGCGAACCGCTCCACCTAAGAGCCTTTCAAAAGATTGTGGAAACGCTTGGATTAGAGCTCTCGCCCAGAGACTACTACCTGCGGTATCTTGCCTGCGATGACAAAACTTTTTTCAGGAAATTCCTTGAGGATAACGGACAACCTTACGTGGAGCGGGAGATTGGGCGGCTTGTCAGAGAAAAAGGCGTCTGTTTTGAAGAGATGATGGGGGAGGAGATAAGAATTTTCCCCGGGGTTACCGAGTTCCTGGAAAACATCCGGGGCAAGTTTCATGTGGCGATAGGTTCGGGCGCGTTAACCGAAGAGATTAATTTCATACTCAGGCGAAAGGGTCTTTCCGAGTTTTTCGGTTTTGTCATAGGAGCAGACGATACGGAGAACCCGAAGCCATCCCCCGAGGTCTATCTTAAATGTCTTGCGAAACTCAGAAACGATTATGACGACACATTAACCGCCGGGCAGTGCGTTGTGTTCGAAGATTCTCCCCACGGCGTCTTGGCGGCCAAAAGAGCGGGAATGAAATGTGTCGGGATTACCAACTCCTGTACCGCCGGTGAACTTGAGCTTGCCGACCGGGTTACGGGAAGCTTTTCTGAGATCATCGATGATTTCCCCGAGGTGTTCAAGATGTTCTAAACAGGAGCCTGTTTTAATATCGATACACCACAAAATCAATGTGCGCGGGGTATATCTACGAAGAGTGCTGGGGTTTGTTTACAGAGAATAATTCCGGGATATGATAGAAGAGGATTTTTTCGCCGAGTGTGCGGAAGTGCGCAGACGACAGAGGATTTACAAGGAATTAAAAATTAAACCAAACTTGCCGACAATACTTTGAATATAACTCCACCTTCCCCCAGACTCTCTTTTAATGCTTTTTCTTCCTGCCTGCGTTTCAACTCCTCTATCTTCTCCACCCAAGCACCTTAACTTGAGCCTGTATAGCGGTAGTGGTATATTTTCTGCTCGAGTGCGTGGGGCAGCATCCGATATTGAGTTCACTGCGTTTCCATGCGTTCATATATATCCCGACATCTTAATTTTGGAGAGAAAATATGGATAAAGCCCAAGACACCGTAAAGTGCCCGGTAATCCACGGCATAAGCAGTTCAGAGTTGACCGGCAGCATAGCTAACCAGATCTGGTGGCCGAATCAGCTCAATCTGAAAATCCTTCACCAGAACTCTTCTCTTGTGGACCCTATGGGCGAGAAATTTGATTACGCGGCGGAGTTTCAGACTCTTGATCTTGAAGCGGTGAAACAGGATCTCTACGCGCTTATGACGGACAGCCAGGGTTGGTGGCCCGCAGACTACGGTCATTACGGGGCGCTTTTTATCCGTATGGCGTGGCACAGTGCGGGAACCTACCGAATCCACGACGGGCGCGGCGGAGCACGATCCGGCACGCAGCGTTTTGCGCCTCTGAACAGCTGGCCCGACAATGCGAATCTCGACAAGGCTCGCAGGCTTCTATGGCCGATAAAGAAGAAATACGGCCGCAAAATCTCTTGGGCGGACCTTATGATTCTCGCTGGCAACTGCGCTCTTGAGTCCATGGGGTTTAAGACGTTCGGTTTTGCCGGCGGGCGCGAGGACGCATGGGAACCGGAAGAGGACATCTACTGGGGTCCTGAGACCGAATGGCTGGGCGATGAACGTTACAGCGGCGATCGCGAGCTTGACAATCCTCTGGGCGCCGTGCAGATGGGACTTATCTACGTCAATCCCGAAGGACCCAACGCCAAGCCCGACCCGCTTGCCGCGGCGCACGACATCCGCGAAACCTTCAGGCGCATGGCTATGGACGATGAAGAAACTGTCGCCCTGATTGCAGGTGGACACACATTCGGCAAGTGTCATGGTGCCGGAGACGCGGCCTGCGTTGGTCCCGAGCCGGAGGCTGTCGGCATTGAGGAGCAGGGTCTCGGATGGACGAGCAAGCATGCGAGCGGACGCGGCGCTGATGCCATAACAAGCGGTCTTGAGGGCGCATGGACGCCCAATCCGACGGCATGGGACAATGGCTTTTTTGACATGCTTTTCGGTTATGAGTGGGAACTTGCCAAGAGCCCCGCGGGCGCCTGGCAATGGACGGCAAAGGATGTGGTTGACAAAGATCTTGCCCCCGAATCAAACAGGTCCGGAAAACGGGTTCCAACGATAATGGCGACCACTGATCTCTCGCTGCGTATGGATCCTGTGTATGAACCGATCTCGCGCCGCTTTCACGAAAATCCGGATGAATTTGCCGAGGCGTTTGCAAAGGCGTGGTACAAGCTTACCCATCGCGACATGGGTCCTTACTCCTGCTGCCTCGGACCACTGGTTCCGGACGAGCCTCAGATCTGGCAGGATCCGGTGCCGGCTGTTGATCATGAACTTATCGAAGCAGAGGACATTGCGCTTCTGAAAAAAAAGATACTTGACCAGGGGCTTTCGATCCAGGAACTGGTTCGGGCGGCATGGGCTTCAGCTTCCACTTTCAGGGGCACCGACCGTAGGGGAGGCGCCAACGGCGCGCGTATCAGGCTTTCTCCCCAGAAGGACTGGGATGCCAACGACCCCGAAGAACTCAGCAAGGTGTTGTCTTCATTGCTGGCCGTTAGGGAGCGTTTTAACAAAGCGCAGACGACCGGAAAATGCGTTTCGCTTGCGGATCTCATAGTGCTCGGCGGCTGCACTGCAGTCGAAAAGGCGGCGGAAGCCGCAGGGTATTCGGTGAATCTTCCCTTTTCGCCTGGCCGCACGGACGCTACTGAAGAGCAGACAGATGCGGCCGCCTTTGATGTGCTTGAACCGAAAGCGGACGGCTTTCGCAATTATATCGCAGCCGGTCAGCAACAGTCGCCGGCTGAACTTCTGATCGACAAGGCGCATCTGCTGACGCTTACCGCGCCTGAGATGACTGTGCTGCTCGGCGGCATGCGGGCACTCGGCGCAAACGCCGGAGGGTTGCGACATGGAGTGTTTACAGATAGGGTCGGAACACTGAGCAATGATTTCTTTGTTAACCTGCTTGATATGTCGGCTGAATGGAAGCGCTCCGCTGATTCTGAAGGCGTCTATGAAGGCCGTGACAGAGCGACTGGCGAGATCAGATGGACTGCTACCGAAGTTGATCTCATATTCGGGTCCAACTCACAGTTGCGGGCGCTTGCAGAAGTTTATGCATGTGATGATTCGGAGGAAGCTTTTGTGCGGGATTTTGTTGCTGTCTGGACCAAGGTTATGAACCTTGATCGCTTTGATATTTCCTGATTCCGAATCAGCGAAGAATCACAAGTTGCAGGGCAACAAGTGCCGTTTTAATATCGAGGTTTTTGCGTTTATACTCTGATATCATGAGTGGAAAGTTGTTTGTGATCTCCGGTCCGTCGGGAAGCGGGAAAACAACCCTTGTCACCCGTATTCTCTTAAGCGTTGAGAACCTCAGTTTTTCCGTTTCCTATACCACAAGGTCGATGCGCGAAGGGGAGGTCAGGGGAAAACACTACGAGTTTGTTTCGAGAGAAGCATTCCAGGATATGATAGAGCGGGATTTTTTTGCCGAGTGGGCGGAGGTGCACGGACATTTTTACGGTACGCCCAGAGCCGACATCGAAAGGCGGATCAAAACGGGGGTTGACGTCATTTTAGACATAGATGTACAGGGGGCAAGAAGGTTGCGGGGAGTCTTTGACGAAGCGGTTTTCATATTCGTCGTTCCCCCGTCTCTTCGGATTCTTGAGCAAAGACTCAGGGACAGAAAATCGGAAAGAAACGAGGATATTTCCATTCGTCTCGGGATCGTTAAACAGGAAGTAGAATGCTCAAAGTGCTATGATTATATTATAATCAATGACGAGATGGATGTTGCGGCAAATAGAATTGAAGCTGTTATCCTTTCGCAAAGAGACGGCAATGGAGAGGACTACCGCCAGCGGATGATTGCCGTCGCCCGGGATGCGAGAAGGGAGAATGTATACGGCCCCTCTTTTCTCAGAAAGTTCGGGCTCAAGTGAGGTGTTTGCGCTTCTGTGATCAGGTTAAACGACATCATTGACAAAGTCAGCGTCTATTCGGATATCACGAACGGAGATCTTGACTTCATAAAAAAGGCCTACGTGTATTCGGCCAAGGTTCACTCCGGCCAGAAAAGAGTTTCGGGAGAGCCCTACCTGAGTCATCCTCTCGAGGTTTCCTCCATACTCGCGAACTTAAACCTTGACGTCTCCTCCATAGTCACCGGACTTCTTCACGACACGATAGAGGACACCCTGGCGACCCGCGAGGAAATCGAGCGGCTTTTCGGGGGAGAGATAGCTTTTCTCGTTGACGCCACCACGAAGATAAGCCGTCTTCCCCATGTCTCAGACGTGGAAAAACAGGCCGAAAGCTTCCGCAAACTGATACTCGCCACGGCGGAGGACATAAGGGTTGTTTTCATAAAACTCGCCGACAGGCTCCATAACATGAGAACCCTTGAGTACCTGCCTGAGGAAAGACGGAAAAGAATCGCCGGCGAGACTATGGAGATTTACGCGCCGCTTGCCCACCGCCTCGGGATAAACTGGATCTCGGTTGAACTTGAAGATCTGGCGTTTAAGTTCTCAGAACCTGGTGAATACGACCGTATTTGCGAAACCGTGTCCTCAAAGAAAAAAGATTGGGAGAAATACACCAACGAAATCGCCTCGCTTATCACCAAGAAGATGAAGGAGTTCGAGGTTCGCGGCGATGTTTCGTGGAGGTTCAAGCATTTATACGGCATCTACAGCAAGATGAAAAAGGGGAATATAAGCCTGCACAATATTTACGATATCCTGGGCTTTCGGATTGTTACAAAAACCGAAAACGAATGCTATCAGGTTCTGGGCGCTGTACATTCCTTGTGGAAACCGATTCCGGGGAGAATAAAAGACTACATAGCTCTTCCGAAGGCCAATAATTACCAGTCCCTGCATACAGCTGTAATAGGGCCGTTCGGAGAACAGATGGAGATCCAGATACGAACGGAGCAGATGCACCGGATTGCTGAATACGGAGTTGCGGCTCACTGGAGGTACAAGGAAAGAAATTCGGTAGAAAACGGAAACGAGAAAATCTACTCAAACCTTCGTCATCTGGTCGAGCTAAAGGACATAAAGGACTCAACGGAGTACCTTGAGGCCATAAAAGGAGAACTCATACTGGATGTAGTATACGTCTACACCCCTAACGCTGACCTCATTGAGCTTCCCGTGGGCGCGACTCCGGTTGACTTTGCCTATTCAATTCACACCGATATAGGGAATCACTGCTCCCAGGCCTTTGTTAACCGCAAACTGGTTCCCCTTGACCACAAGCTGAAAACAGGAGACATCGTGAAGGTCGTAACTTCCAAGGACAAGGTTCCCAACAGGCAGTGGCTTGATTTCGTTGTAACTTCAAAAGCCAAAAACAGAATAAGGAGCTGGCTGAGACAGGAGGAAAACCAAAGGGCCGAGCAGGTGGGAGAGATAATAGCTCAGAGGAAGTTTGCAGCGAAAGGACTCAACCTGCGTAAGATGCTTGAAAAGGAAAAGCTTGACGAGTCCCTCACAAAACTTCAATTCTCTGGAATAAAGGATTTTTACAGGGCGGTCGGATTTGGCAACGCCGCGGTAAACGATCTTCTTAAGGTAATGCATCCCAGAAAATTCGCCGAAGGCGCCGAGAAAAACAAAAGAATAAAAAATATAATGAACAGGATTTCCAAGGACGAGTACAAAGACGCGGTGCTCGTCAAAAGGTATGACAACATACTTATAAAGTTCGGCAAGTGCTGCAATCCTATTCCCGGGGAAAGGATCATAGGTTTCATAACCAGGGGCAGAGGAATAACAGTGCATGTGTACAATTGCCCCAGATTGCTTGAAGTCTCTCCTGAAAGGAGAATAAATGTTGCTTGGAACGATGAGTATTCGGGGCGGATACCGATCGCTCTTTTGGTGAGATGTGAAAACAGAAAAGGTATACTCTCCGAACTCACAACTACGGTCTCAGGTCTGAATGTTGACATTGTCAAGGCTGATATAAGCGAAGATAAGATTGGACAGGGAGACGCGAGGTTTGAAGTGGCGGTGGAAAACATTGCGCAACTTGAAAAACTTATTGAATCCCTTAAAAATCTTGGGGGAGTTATCTCGGTTGAGAGATTAACGGAAACCTCACACCCGCCACTGAGTGATGTGAACTGAAACGGTGCCTGCGTACGCTCCGGACATTTTTGCCATGATCATAACCTGGATCAGAAAGAAGCTTGCCATAAGAAGTTCAAAGAAGCTCATACGTACCGTAAGGAGCATCATACGGAGGAAAAGGAGCTTTCTCGCTCCCAGGGAAGCAGACCACGCCGAAGTAAGAATACTTGCTTGTGAAGAGGCGATTAAGCGGGGCTCCCTGCATGAAATAAGAACATCAAGAAAAGCCCTTGGGATTTTTTTCAACGACAATCTGAAATCCTACGGCAAGTCTCCCGTGCGGCAGAACATAGAAGCCATTGTGATAGCCGTGGCGCTCGCCCTGGCCATAAGAGCTTTCGTATTTCAGCCTTTTAAGATTCCTTCGGGCTCAATGCTTCCGACGCTTCTTGTGGGTGACCATATCCTGATAAACAAGTTTGTCTACGGAACCAGAGTTCCTTTTACAAACAAGGTATTTTTTCCCTTCTCCAAAATTGATCGCGGTGACATAGTGGTCTTCAAACTCAGTGAAGATAATGCAACGGATTTTCCCATGCCCGGCAAAGGAGCTTTCTACATAAAAAGAACCGTGGGCATTGCGGGGGACGAGATAGACATACGCGGCAGAGATGTTCTGCTAAATGGCAGGGCGGTTGCGCAGACCTACTCCGGGAATTACGAGTATCCGGATCAGAAATTCTTTTCCGTTGCCGACAGATACGAGCAGTCGCTTTCCGGAAAAAATTTCAGCGTTATATATAAAAAGGGAAACGGCTCCACGACGAGCGGGAAAATGAGCTTTCCCCTTGTTATTCCAAAAGGCAGGATTTTTGTCATGGGTGACAACAGGGACAACAGTTACGACAGCAGGTTCTGGGGATTCGTGCCGGTGGAAAATGTTTACGGCAGGGCGTTTATGATTCACTGGTCATGGAATCTTTCTAACCCGGGGCTGGCAAACAAGGTTAGGTGGCAAAGAATTTTTTCGGGAATCAAGTGAATTTGCCGATTATTTCATTGGAAAAACGGTGTGAAGACATCTTTAAGCGGGCACTGTCGGGGAGCCCGGATTTCGGCTGCGTGAAAGACCCGCTTTTAATAACTGCTCTACGGTGTATCCTCTTTGCGAATTATGGCGACGAAGAAAAAAATACAACCGCTTGAGAACAGAACCGAAAGTTTTTTCTCCAGTATCATGGACGACATACCGTCTGATAGGCTAGACAGTCTGATTGTCATAGGAATAAAGACAAGAGGAGAATATCTGGGCAAAAGGCTTGTTAAGCGTATAAGTGAGCAAACGGGAAAAAATGTTACGTTTGGCACAATCGATATTACTCTTTACAGGGATGATTTCGAGAACAGGAAAAACTGGCCACGACTGCGCAGAACCAGCATCCCTGACGACGTACAGGGGAAAAACATAATACTTGTTGACGATGTCCTCTACACGGGACGCACGGTGCGGGCCGCCATAAATTCAATCATGGATTACGGAAGGCCGGCCTCGGTCAAACTCGCTGTGCTGGTAGACAGGGGAGGGAGGGAACTCCCCGTTCAGCCGGATTACGTGGAAATCAGTATCGAAACGTTAGATGACGAGATGGTCAACGTTTATTTGGAGGAAGTGGACGGAAGGGAGGAAATTGAAATAATCCGAAGAGATGGCGTTTAGCAAAAAGCATATACTGGGTCTTGGAGAACTGTCGGCCGAGGAAATTAAAATCATTCTCGACACCGCGGAGTCCATGAAGGAGGTTTCCACTCGGGACGTAAAGAAAGTCCCGACTCTTAAGGGAAGGACTGTCGTGAACCTCTTTTTCGAACCCAGCACCAGAACCCGCTCATCGTTTGAAATCGCGGAGAAAAGACTCAGTGCCGATGTTCTGAATTTCTCCGCTTCGCAAAGCAGCGTGGTAAAAGGGGAGAGCCTTCTGGACACTGCCAGGAATTTTGAGGCCATGGGCGCGAGCATAATGGTTATAAGACATGGAATGTCCGGTGCGCCTTTTGTTCTGGCCCGCGAGATAGGCGCTTCAGTAATAAACGCCGGAGATGGCTCCCACGAGCATCCGAGCCAGGCTCTTATCGATATTTTCACTATAAGGGAGAAAAAAGGGAGAGTCGAGGGTCTTGATGTCCTTATTGTCGGAGATATTCTCAACAGCAGGGTTGCCAGATCCAATATCTTCGGCCTGCGAAAACTTGGAGCGAAAGTAAGAATAGTCGGGCCGGCAACCATAGTTCCCGAATATTTCAGAGAGATGGGAGCGGAGATCTTTTATTCGCTTGAACATGCAATCGACAATGTGGATGTGGTGATAATGCTGCGGGTTCAGAGCGAGCGAAAGACCCTTGAATACTTCCCCTCGTTAAGGGAATACTCGGGCCTTTACGGACTTACCAGGGAGAAGCTGAGGCTTGCGAAAAAAGATGCAATAGTTATGCATCCGGGTCCGATTAACCGGGGAGTTGAGCTTACTTCTGAAATAGCTGATGACCCGGATACCGTTATACTTGAGCAGGTGGCAAACGGAATTGCCGTTAGAATGGCCATGATATATCTCGTTGCCTTGGGAGAGAGTTTATAGATGGGAGTGCTCATTAAAAACGGGCGCGTTATGGATCCTTCGCAGTCCCTTGACATGGTTTCGGACATATATGTTCAGGGAGACAGGATAAAGGAGATATCAAAGCGCATAGACACCCCGCGCAAGTCTGACACCGTGATAGACGCTAGCGGGCAGATAGTGGCCCCCGGATTCATAGATATTCACGTACATCTCAGAGAACCGGGCTATGAACACAAGGAGACGATAAAGACAGGCTGCCTTGCCGCGGCGGCAGGCGGCTTTACCTCCATAGTATGTATGCCCAACACAAATCCCATAAACGATAATGCCTCGGTGACCGAGTACATACTCTTAAAGGCGAGAACCGAAGGCATAGTCAATGTGTTTCCTATAGGTGCGATAACCAAGGGAGAGAGAGGAGACGAACTTGCCGAGATAGGCGAGATGTGTGAAGCCGGATGCGTGGGGATTTCCGACGACGGGATGCCGGTTACCAGCTCGGGACTTATGCGAAAGGCTATGGAATATGTAAAACCTTTTGGTATTCCGGTTATTACACACGCCGAAGACACCGGGCTTTCAGCGGGCGGCGTCATGAACGAGAGTTTCGTCTCAACCGAACTGGGCCTTCGGGGCATTCCCAACGCTTCAGAGGAGGTTGGGGTGGGCAGGGACATAATTCTCTGCGAACTCACGGGCACTTCTCTTCACATTTGCCATGTCTCCACCAGGGACTCCGTAAGACTCATACGGGAAGCGAAAAAAAGAGGCGCGAAGGTTACAGCGGAGGCGACTCCTCACCATTTCACTCTTACGGACAAGGAAGTATACGGTTACAACACCAATGCCAAGATGAATCCGCCGCTTAGGACCCAGGAAGATGTAGATGCTATAGTCGAGGGTATTGCCGATGGAACCATTGACGTGATAGCCACAGATCACGCTCCCCACAGCCAGGATGAGAAAAACGTTGAATTCGACCTGGCCCCTTTCGGTATAGTGGGTCTGGAAACCGCCCTCTCACTTTCACTTGAGCTTGTGGAAAAAGGGGTCATTACCCTTGATGAAATGATAAAAAAACTTACTGTTGTTCCTTCCGAAATAGTGGGCATAGAAAGAGGCACTCTTGCCCCCGGTTCAATCGCTGATCTCGTGGTGTTTGATCCCGGGAGGAGCCGCACGATAAACCCCGGAGAATTTTTCTCAAAAGGGAGAAACACCCCGTTTTCCGGGTGGAAACTCAAAGGGGTGGTAAGCAATACTATAGTTTCGGGAAAGGTCGTTTTCAGTCGCAACTAGGTTTTATTTTCTCGCGCAAGCCAATTAGGCAAGTGGTTCCAACACAATGGAAGACACACAGTTCGAACTCAGAAAATCAAAGCTTGAAGAGCTAAGGGCAATGGGTGTTGACCCTTACACAAACGGTTTTGCCCCGGAGCACACCACCGGGGAAATAATCTCCCTGCACGCTTCAAAGTCTCCCGAAGAGCTTGAGGAAATGGAAGAGCTCTTCAGCTTGGCCGGAAGGATCGTTTCGAAAAGAGACTTCGGGAAAAGCGCTTTTTTTCATCTTTCGGATCGCACTGGGCGGATTCAGGGATTCATACAGAAAAACGCCGTTGACGAAAAAACCTTTACGCTGTTTCGCAAGCTCCTTGACATAGGGGATTTCGCTGGCGTCCGCGGGGAACTTTTTAAGACCAGAACCGGGGAGCTTACGGTGAGGGTCCGGGAACTTTTTTTTCTCACAAAGGCCTTGAGACCGCTCCCTGAAAAATGGCATGGTCTTCAGGACGTCGAGACAAGATACCGCCAGCGTTACCTGGATCTGATCGCTAACCAGAGAACCAGAGAAATCTTCCAAACAAGGTCAAAGGCGATAAATCTCATCAGGAGGTTCCTTGACGAAAGGGATTTTCTGGAAGTAGAGACCCCCGTGCTTCACCCTGTCGCGGGAGGCGCGACCGCAAAACCTTTTATTACTCATCACAACGCTCTTGACACGGACCTTTACCTGAGAATAGCTCCCGAACTCTACCTCAAAAGACTTGTCGTCGGAGGACTTGAGAGAGTTTATGAACTTGGAAGAACGTTTAGAAACGAAGGGGTTTCAACGAAGCACAACCCCGAATTCACCATGATTGAGTTCTACCAGGCCTACGCGACTTACGAGGACCTTATGGATCTTATAGAGGAGCTTGTCTGCTATGTGGTGGAAAACACGATCGGAGACATGTTGGTTGAGTACGAAGACAAGAAGATAGATTTCAAGAAGCCTTGGAAGAGAATTAACATATATGAAACTCTACGGGAGAAACTCGGTTCCGAGATAACGGAAGATGATGAGTTTCTTTTTGCGAAAGCGGATTCCATGGGAATAAACCATAACGGAATCAAGGGAAAAGCGCTGACTGAGATCTTCGAGACCCTTTTCGAGGATACCCTCGTTAACCCGACTTTCGTTTACGGTTTCCCGCTTGATGTTTCTCCGCTTGCCAGAAAAAACGACGATGACCCCGAAGTGGTTGACAGGTTTGAGCTTTACATCTACGGAAGGGAGATAGCCAACGCTTTTTCCGAGCTTAACGACCCGATTGATCAGAAAAAACGGTTCACAGACCAGGTCGAAATGAAAAAAAAGGGCGAGGACGAATATCATGAAATGGATAATGATTACGTGTCGGCCCTTGAGTACGGAATGCCACCCACCGCCGGAGCTGGTATAGGGATTGACCGTCTTGTGATGCTGCTTACGAACTCCTCTTCCATAAGAGAGGTCATCTTCTTTCCTCACCTCAGATCTTAGGATGAGCTACGAATCACTAATTTCTTTGAGGTACCTTAGATCGGGAACTGGGCGGGGCTTTGTTTCCGTAATTGGTCTTATCTCCGTTCTGGGCGTTCTTCTGGGAGTGGCCTCTCTTGACGTGGTGCTTTCAGTCATGAAGGGGTTTGAGGATGAACTCAGGGATAAGATAATTGGCGCGAGTTCCCACGTGGTTGTTATGAGTTATGAAGGAGATTTCGGGGATTTCGTGGAAGTTGAGAAGAAACTCTCGGGGCTTCCGGGTGTCACCTCGACAAGCCCTTTTATTTACAACCATGGCATGCTTGTTACGGAATATGCTGTATCGGGCTCAGTTATACGGGGAATAGACCCGGACAATTCCGCGTCGGTTGCCACCGTAGCCGAGGCAGTGGGGAAGGGTAGTCTGCCGGAGACAAGCGAGAACCGCGACGCGTTTTTTGAGGAAGGTGCCCGGATTGTTTCTGGGCTTCTGCACAAAACGGCTTCCGGCGACCCTCCGATCATCATAGGCAGGGAACTTTCGAATCTTATTGGCACGGCAATCGGGGATATCGTCAATCTGGTTTCTCCTTACGGAAAAATCGGGCCCTTCGGTCCGACAGCCAAAATAAGAAAATTCGGCGTAATAGGCATTTTTGATTACGGCATGATTGAATATGACTCATCTACTGCCTACGTATCGCTTGACGATGCCATGAATTTCTTCGAAACCCAAAGCAAGATAACAGGCATAGAAGTCAGGGTGGATGACATATATCGGGCGCGTAAAACGGGAGACGAAATAACCGAAGCTCTCGGCTTTCCTTTTTACGCGAGAAACTGGGAGGACTCGAACAGAAGCCTTTTCAGGGCTCTTCGCCTTGAGAGAATGGCGATAGGGATATTTCTTGGGTTCATAGTTCTTGTTGCCGCTTTGAACATAGTCAGCACGCTTACAATGCTCGTTATGGAGAAAAAAAGGGATATAGCCGTGCTCATATCCATGGGGGCCCGGAAAGGCGGCATAAGAAAGATATTCGTTTACGACGGAATGATTATAGGAACCGCAGGAACTCTTCTTGGTACGCTTTTCGGATACCTGATCTGCCGCTTTCTTGAGACCAGCAACTTTATAAAGGAAATGATTCCCTTTGATGATAACGTGTACCCTATTTCTGAATTTCCTGTTAAGATAGAACCGGTTTATTTTCTCGTTGTAGCGGCATCCAGCCTGCTCATATGCTTTCTTGCAACTCTCTACCCATCTTACAGAGCTTCGAGAGAAAACCCCGTGGAGTCATTGAGATATGAGTGAATCACTGTACAGGGTCAGGGGGCTTGGGAAGGTTTTCAACAAGGCGGGCAGCAGCGTGTGCGCTCTCGGTGGAGTGAATATGGATATTTTCGCCGGAGAAACCCTCGGAGTTGTAGGGGTGTCGGGTTCGGGGAAAAGCACCCTTCTTCATATACTGGGCGCTCTTGAGCCGCCGACGGAAGGTTCGGTTTTCTACCGGGGAAAGGACCTTTTCAAGCAGGAAGAAAAAGAACTTTCGGTTTTCAGAAACTCGGAAATTGGATTTATTTTTCAATTTCATTACCTTCTTATGGAATTCACGGCACTTGAAAATGTTATGATGCCGTGTCTTATAGACAGGCAGAGTTTCCCTGTGGCGAAACAAAAGGCTTGTGAGGTGCTTGAGAGGGTGGGTCTTTCGGAACGTCTTAGTCATCTTCCCGGCGAGCTTTCCGGGGGAGAGCAGCAGAGAGTCGCGATTGCAAGATCGATGGTTATGGAACCGAAGGTAGTGCTTGCCGACGAGCCCACCGGGAACCTTGACAAGAAAACGGGATTTTCGGTTCTTGATCTGTTCTGCGGTCTCAACGAAGATTACGGGGTTACGGTTGTTGTGGTGACGCACAACAGCGAATTTGCGAAGAGAATGAAAAAAACTGTTAGAATATCAGATGGGATGGTTGCTAATGCGAATTAAGGGTTCTGTATTCTACTTGGCTGTTTTTCTTCTCATGGCGATGCTCTCAGCCGCGGGTACCATGGCCCAGGACCGCCTCGCTGGAGTGGAACTTGAGACGCTTCGCTCCTTCAAAGGCCGGGTCGCCGAGGTGGTAATCTCAGGCAACCGGAGAACGGAAACCTCTCTTATAGATCTCAATATAGGGATCAAGCAAGGCGATGATTACTCCTCGCGGACCGTAAAAGAGGATCTCAAAAGAATATACGAGCTCGATTTTTTCCAGCAGGTCCTCGTTGACGTAAAGGAAGTTGAAGGTGGCCTCAGGGTTGAATTTATCGTTGAGGAAAACCCCGTACTTGCCGACCTTAAGCTCTCCGGAAACGACAAGTTAAAAGAAGATGACATAAAGGAAGCCGTGGCACTCAGAGAAGGACGTATTGTAAGCCTGAGGAAAATCACGGAGGGCAGAGAAATAATACTTGCTCTTGCTTCCGAGAAAGGATTGGTCGGAACTGAAGTCGAATACGAGATCGAACCTAGGGGAGATGGAGTCGTAGATGTTGTTTACAAAATTGACGAGGGAGAAAAAAAGTATATCAAAGAAGTCGAACTCATTGGAAACAACAAAGTCGAGACAAAGAAAATCAAAAAGAATATGTATTCAAAGCCCAAGTATTTCTTCTCTTTTATAACGAAGAGGGGCCTTTTCAAAATCGAAGAGATAAAAAGGGATTCCGACAGGATAAAAGCAGTTTACATTGACAACGGATATCTTGACGTAAAGGTTTCTGAACCCGGGATTCGTTATGATGAAGAAAAAGACGGCTACGTGGTTAGTTTCTCAATAGAGGAAGGGATTGAGTACAAGGTATCCGAGACAACTTTCTCCGGGGAACTGACGGAGGACGAGGATGAAATCCGTCCAGAACTCGGACTCACGCCCGGCGCTGTTTTCAGCAGTTTCGTCCTTCAGGCTGACATCGGGAAAATCGCCGATTTTTACGGGGACAAGGGATATGCGTTTGCGAACGTAACTCCTGATGTGCGGCTTGATAAGAAAGACAACCTTGTCATCATTGATTACTCAATTGAAAAAGGCGGAGAGATATACATAAGAAATATAAATATTTTGGACAACTCTAGGACTAGGGATCACGTTATAAGAAGGGAACTTTCACTTCAGGAGCAGAACTTATACAGTGTTTCCAAACTGAGGGCCGCCCGCTACGAAGTCGGTCGTCTCGGTTACTTTGAGGATAATGTTGAGGTGGTGACCCATAGGGTTGAAGGAACTGAAGATCTTCTAGACGTTGACATAAAAGTTGAGGAACGTCCTACCGGATTTTTCAGCTTCGGTGGAGGAGTAAGTTCCGTGGAGAATTTCCTTTTTGCCGGTCAGATACAGGAATCCAATCTTTTGGGGTATGGCAAGACTCTTTCTCTTGACGCCCAGATTGGGGGCGTAACCAAGGTTTTCAGCCTTAACTACCGCGACCCGTACGTTTTTGGTACCAACTGGCTCCTGGATGTCAGCATGTTTACTCATGACAGGGATTACAGGGATTTTGAAAGAGCGGCCAAGGGTGTTTCGCTGGGAGTGGGAAGGAGAATAAAAAGATATTTCCAGGTGCGGGTTTTCCAGGAATTCACAAAACAGGAAGTGCAGAATGTGCGCGGAGATGCGCGATTCGTCATCTCTGAAACGGATAGAACGATAGTTTCCACGGGAGTAGGGATATCTTGGGATAAAAGAAATAATTACCTCGATCCCACAAAGGGCTTTCTTCTGAGCACCGGGGTTGAATACGCAGGGCTTTTCGCGGGCAACACTGAGTTTATAAAGTACAACGCCACGGCAAAGTCGTGGATTCCGTTCTTGAAAGACACATATTTCGCCGCAAAGGCAAATTACGGGCTCTTGCATCTTATAAATGCTGGCGATGATCTTGTCGTGGAAGAGAGGTTCTTCCTCGGAGGTCCGAACACTCTGAGAGGTTTCCGCTACAGGAGAGTAGGTCCTAGGAGACCTACACTTGACTCTGGAGGCTACGTTATAATTGGCGGTGTTGAGCAAATTCTGGCATCTCTTGACTTTGTTGTTCCGTTAAGCAAAACTGTCGGGCTTAAGGCCGTCGCTTTCTTTGATATAGGTAATACTTTTGATAAGGGTGAGTTCAGCCTTAGTCCCTCGAACCTCAAAAGGGATGCCGGTTTCGGTCTCAGGTGGATATCTCCTCTGGGACCAATGAAGCTTGATATCGGGTTCCCGATAGGTGGAAGGCTTCCGGATGAGGAGAAATATGAAGTACAGTTTACCGTTGGGAATTTGTTCTAATCAGGCCATTTATTTCTTAAGGAGGCATTGGATTAAATGAGAAGATTTTTATTGCTTGCTGCTGGATTTTTCATGTTGTTCACATTTTCTTTCTCTGCTTACGCTCAGCAGAAAGTAGCTTACATAGATATTAAGCTGGTTATCAGGGATTCAAAGGCTGGAAAGGCCGCCAATACTTCGTTCCAGAAAGAAGTTGCAACTAAAAGGGCTGTAATAGATCAGAAAAGAAAGGCCCTTGAAGACATGAGGCAGGATGTGATACAAAACGGAGCGGTGATGAGTGAGAGCAAAAGAAGAAAACTTGCGGAAACCATAGAAAAAAAACAGAAAGACATGGACAGGACAAGAGAGGACATCAGGGTTGAACTTCAGAGAAAGGATCTTGAGTTGACCCAGGGTGTTCTTAAAGAGATAGAAGCCATAGTTAACAAAATAGGCCAGCAGGAAGGATTCAACCTTATCGTTGAAAAAACCGAGGCGGGCATTCTATACGGCAGTTCATCTTCAGACATAACGCAGAAAGTCATATCGGTTTACGACGCTTCTAGATAAATGAAGTTAGGCGTGGACGAAATAAAGGAACTTATTCCTCACAGAGAACCTTTTCTGTTCGTTGGCTCTGTTTTGGAAATTGAAAAAGGTAAAAAGATTACGGCCGAAAGGCTGTTTTCTCCCGAAGATTTTTTCTTCAGAGGACATTTCCCCGGCAACCCAATAGTTCCGGGAGTGATAATTACCGAAGCAATGGCTCAGGCGGGAGGAGTACTCTTTAACTATTCTTTTAGGGATGAGCTGCAAAAAGAAGGCTTTAGCAACGCCTATCTGATGGGCCTTGACCGTTGCCGGTTCAGAAATCCTGTGGTTCCCGGGGACAGGGTGCTTCTTGAAGTGGAGCTCGTGAGGAGAAGAGCAAGAATAATATTTTTTTCCGCAAAGGCTTCCGTGGATGGAAAAAAAGTGGCGGAGGCGGAAATTTCCGCTTGTCTGGTATGACTTCTACTTTGCTTCCTAGTTTCGGGTCTTGGATTTTCTACGCGTGATTCCGGGGGGTTTTCTTAATTCTTCGCTTTTTGATTATTGACATTTCCGTTTATAGCAATACAATATAGGGTTTACTGTAAAAAGGGTTGTTTTACCCAATTTTATTTTGGTCAGACAAGTGAATCCAGAATTCATAGAAATTAAAAGCTGGCGTAGCTCAGGGGTAGAGCAGCTGATTTGTAATCAGCCGGTCGGGGGTTCGAATCCCTTCGCCAGCTCTCCGTTGGATGAATATATCGGGGAGGTGGCTGAGTGGACAAAAGCAGCAGACTGTAAATCTGCCGGCGAAAGCCTACGTAGGTTCGAATCCTGCCCTCCCCAAAAAATTTGCGCGGGAGTAGCTCAGTTGGCTAGAGCATCAGCCTTCCAAGCTGAGGGTCGCGGGTTCGAGCCCCGTCTCCCGCTCGTTTTTAGGAGCGCCCACGTAGCTCAGTCGGTAGAGCACGTCCTTGGTAAGGACGAGGTCGGCGGTTCAAGTCCGCTCGTGGGCTTGGCATCTAAGGGTTTCCAAAATATTAGAAAAGATCGGAGGTCAACGAGGAATGTCTAAGGCAAAGTTTGAGAGGGGGAAGCCGCATTTAAACATAGGGACGATAGGGCATGTGGATCATGGGAAGACGATGTTAACGGCGGCAATAACGAAGATATTATCGAAGAAGGGGCAGGCGGAGTACGTGGAGTTTGACAACATAGACAAGGCTCCGGAAGAGAGGGAGAGGGGGATAACGATAAACATAGCGCACGTGGAGTATGAGACAGCCGGGAGGCACTACGCGCATGTTGACTGTCCGGGGCACGCAGACTACGTAAAGAACATGATAACGGGTGCGGCGCAGATGGACGGTGCGGTGCTGGTGGTGAGTGCGCCTGACGGGCCTATGCCGCAGACAAGGGAGCATATACTGTTAGCGAGGCAGGTAGGAGTGCCGTACATAGTGGTGGCGCTTAACAAGGTTGACATGCTGGATGACGAGGAGTTGCTTGAGCTGGTGGAGTTGGAGATAAGGGAGCTGTTGAGTGAGTACGGATTTCCTGGGAACGACGTACCTGTAGTGAAGGTAAGCGCGCTTAAGGCGATAGAGGGGGATGGGGGAGCAGCGGAGCAGATAGTTGAGTTAATGGACAGCATAGACGGATACATACCTGAGCCTAAGAGGGAGATGGACAAGCCGTTTTTGATGGCGATAGAGGATGTGTTCACGATATCTGGGCGGGGCACGGTGGTAACCGGGAGAGTGGAGAGGGGAAGGATAGTAGCGGGGAAGGAGGTAGAGATAGTAGGGTTTAAAGAGACGACTAAGACAGTGGCTACTAGTTTGGAGATGTTCAGGAAGATACTGGATGACGCGCAGGCGGGGGACAATGTGGGAGTGTTGCTGAGGGGGATAGGCAAGGGTGAGGTTGAGAGGGGTCAGGTCTTGTCGGCTCCTGGGAGCATAAAGCCTCACAGGAAGTTTAAGGCTGAGGTATACGTGTTGAAGAAGGAGGAGGGGGGAAGGCACACGCCGTTTTTCCCTGGGTATCGGCCGCAGTTTTATTTAAGGACAACGGATGTAACGGGATCAGTGATATTGCCGGAAGGGGTGAAGATGGTAATGCCGGGGGACAACGTGAGCATGGAGGTGGAGTTGATAGCGCCTGTGGCGATGGAGGAGCAGCTTCGTTTTGCGATAAGAGAGGGTGGAAGAACCGTAGGAGCGGGTGTAGTAACTGAAATTATTGAATAATGCGTAACAAGAGACTCTACAGGGCAGTAGCTCAATTGGTAGAGCAGCGGTCTCCAAAACCGCAGGTTGGGGGTTCGAGACCCTCCTGCCCTGCAGAAAAGCCAGGTCATGGAAAAATTTGACAGAATCAAAGTTGATACGACCAGGTATCTCAGCGGTGTTGCTACAGAACTGAAAAGAATAACCTGGCCCGAGCGTAAAGATACGGTTAAATCAACCTTCGTGGTTATTATTATTACCGCGTTTTTTGCCCTCTTTTTTATGCTGGCCGATTACGTGTTCTCTTTTCTTTTTGGTCTTATACTGAGTTGAAGAGCGAATCAGGGAGCAGTTTTCGGATGTCGAGCAAGTGGTATATAGTACACGTCAATACCGGTTTCGAAGAAAGGGTTAAGACCCAGATAGAAAACGGGATAGAGAGTATAAACAATCAAAACCTTGTTGTTGACGAGGTTTTTATTCCTACTGAGACCGTAGTTGAAACACAGAAAGGCGGAAAGAAGAGAACTTCTGTCAGGAAATTCTTCCCCGGCTATATAATGATTAAAATGGAACTTAACAAAGAAACTCTGGCTTTTGTAAGGGAAATACCGAAAGTCATAAGTTTCGTTGGAGGCCGCCCGGTTGATGGAAAGATAGAAATTGATTCCATTCCCGAAGTTGACGAAGAAAAAGTTAATGAGATAAAGACAAAGGCGAAAGAGGGCACACTCAAACCCAAGCCCAGCGTAGCTTTTGAGAAAGGAGAAGCTGTAAGAGTCATAGAAGGGCCTTTTGCCAACTTTTCCGGAATTATAGAAGACGTAAAACCTGAAAAAGCCAGGGTGCAGGTGCTGGTCAGTATTTTTGGTAGAACCACACCCATAGAGCTTGATTTTAATCAGGTGGAGAAAATCTAGATGAAAGAAATAAGCGGTTACATAAAGTTGCTGATTGAGGCGGGAAAGGCATCCCCTTCGCCTCCGGTAGGTCCCGCGCTCGGACAAAGAGGCGTGAACATAATGGAATTCTGCAAGGCTTTTAACGCCCAGACATCTTCTACCGAAGGACTTCTTCCGGTTACGGTAACCGTTTATGCGGACAGGTCTTTTGATCTTCAGATAAAAACTCCCCCTACTTCTTACCTGCTGAAAAAAGCCGCGGGCGTGGAGAAAGGCTCAGGGACCACTCCGAGGACCAAAGCCGGTAAGATCACCGAAGAACAGGCAAGGGAAATAGCGCAAAGAAAGCTTGAGGATCTCAATACGGATGAAATCGATGCGGCCTTGATGGTCGTGCGCGGCACTGCGAGAAGCATGGGAATTGATATAGAAGGATAAAGTTTGGAGAGAAACTTCATGGCCACCAGAGGAAAGAAATATATTGACATAAGCGCCAAGGTAGATACCTACAAAGAGTATACCGTTGAAGAAGCCATGGAGCTTGTGGCGCAGGCTCACTACGCGAAATTTGACGAAACGGTGGATGTAGCAGTAAATCTCGGCATAGATCCCAGACACGCAAACCAGCAGATTCGTTCCGCTGTTGTACTTCCTCACGGTCTCGGAAAAAAAGTAACGGTTCTTGTGTTCGCAGCGGATGACAAGGCGGTTGAGGCAAAAGATGCCGGGGCCGATTACGTGGGTCTTGACGATATGGCGGAAAAGATTTCAAAGGAGAACTGGCTTGGTTTTGACGTGGCCATAGCCACTCCTGACGTCATGGCGAAAGTTGGTAGGCTGGGAAAAGTTCTAGGACCCAGAGGACTGATGCCGAGCCCCAAGGTGGGCACGGTGACGTTGGACGTCGGTAACATGGTTAGAGAGGCAAAGGCCGGTCGTGTTGAAATCAGGAATGACAAAAGTGGAGTTATACACGCTTCTCTTGGAAAAGTTTCTTTCGGAAAAGAGAATCTGAAAGAAAACTTCCTTGCTTTTATGGGTTTTCTGATCAAAGAGAAGCCTACCGCTTCCAAAGGCGTTTTTCTGAGGAGGATTTCAGTATCGGCAACCATGGGTCCCGGTATCGGCGTGAGCGTGTCGGATCTTAGAAACGAGCTTAAAAACAAGGGAATCGCAGCGTGAACATAACGCGAAACTAAATACGAAAGAGAGAAACTATGCTCAGCAAAGCCGCAAAGCAGAAGATAATTGACGACTTAGCATCCAGATTTCATTCCATGCCCTCGGTGTTCGTTATCGAATACCAAGGACTTAAGGTAAATGAGATGGATGTCCTAAGAAAGAAGCTAAGGCAGACCAATACGGAACTCAGGGTGGTCAAGAACAGCCTGTTGGAAAAAGCTTCGCTCGGAACGGACGTGGAGAGAATGAAAGATCTTTTCTCGGGCCCCACCGCGGTTGCTATTTGTGATGGGGAATCTTCTGCGGCAGCGAAGGTTTTTATTGATTACGGCAAGGATTTTCCGGAAATCAAGATAAAGGGCGGTATATTCGAAGGAGAAGTAGTTGACGTATCCAGAATAGAACGGATAGCGAAGCTTCCGTCAAGACAGGAACTTCTCTCCGAGTTTATAGGCTTGCTTAGTGCTCCGATGGGTAACCTCGTGGGAGTGTTGGAACAGGCACGCTCAAATATTGTCGGTGTGCTTGAAGCTTTAAAAGAAAAAAAGACTGAATAAAAAAGTTGTAGAACTGTTTATCAAGGAGGAATAAAACAGATGCCCGATATTAGCAGAACAGACGTTATCACCTATCTGGAACAAGCCAACATGCTAGAGATATCCGAACTTATAGAAGAGATAAAGGACAAGTTCGGTGTCGAAGCCGCCGCGCCGCAGGTTGCTGTTGCCGCTGTTGCCGGTGCCGAAGCTGCTCCCGTGGCCGAAGAGAAAAATGAGTTTGATGTAATCCTCAAGTCCTTCGGAGAAAAGAAAATACAAGTTATAAAGGTAGTAAGGGAGATCGCGGGCCTTGGGCTCAAGGAATCCAAGGAACTTGTTGAGGGAGCTCCTAAGCCCGTAAAAGAGGGAGTGAGCAAGGATGAGTCCGAAGAGATCAAGAAAAAGCTTGAAGACGCCGGAGCGACAGTTGAAGTTAACTGACGATAATTTTTTCCGGTTATTTTCACTTAAATTAAAAAACCAGGGGGTGCGCGTTGAGCATAGAAAATATAGAGTCTCAGGAATTAAGGAAAGATTTTTCGAAGATCCCCCAGGTTCTGGATATCCCCCACCTGCTTGATGTACAGATAAAATCGTACAAAGATTTTTTACAGGCCGATATTCCTCCGGACAAGCGTTCGGACACCGGTCTTCACGGAGCCTTCAAGGGTGTTTTTCCCCTGGAGGATTACAATGGCAAGGCTTCTTTAGAGTATCTCTACTACAGGCTGGACGAACCCAAATATGATTTTGCTGAATGCAGACTTAAAGGTTATACCTACACTGCTCCTCTATACGTAACCTTCCGTCTCATAATATGGGACATCCCTGAGGGTGAAAAGGGACAAAAGGGAACCGAAAGACAGTTCCGCGACATCAAAGAGCAAGAGATATACTTCGGGGAAGTACAGCTTATGACCTCTAGCGGTTCTTTCATAGTAAACGGAACTGAAAGAGTCATAGTGAATCAGCTTCACAGATCTCCCGGGGTGTTTTTTGATCGGGACAAAACCAAGAGCCAGTTGTCTGGTAGGGAAGGATCATTCATAGCGAGAATCGTTCCTCAAAACGGCCGCTGGCTTGATTTTGAATATGATACGAAGGATATGCTCCATGTGCGCATAGACAGAAAGAAAAAATTCCACGTCACCGTCCTTCTCAAGGCAATGGGATATGATGACCAGCAGATAATGGGCTTTTTCTATCCCGTGGAGACTTTTCACATAGAACCGCAAGAACTTCTAAAGGAGATAAATGCGGAGGTTTTTGAATCGGGGCCGGATGGTTTTAAGAAGGAAACAACCACCGAGATAATTTCATATCAGAAGGCGACTACGAACATAGACCACCCGGAAACGGGGGAACTTATAGGCAGGAAGGGAAGAAGGCTGAAGAATCTTCTTCCTAGGTTCGAAGAAACTGGCATGACTTCCATACCCGTCTCAGACGAAGAGATAATTGAGAAACCCTCGGCTGAGATGGTCTCCGATCCTGAAACAGGAGAAGTAATACTCGGTTTCAATGAGGAAATAACAGAAGAAAAACTCAAGGAACTACGCAGAATCGGCAGAACAACCCTTAGGGTTTACTATATGGACAAAACCCTGTTCGTAAGTTCCCTTAGGACCACTCTTCTTTCCGACAAGGTGGATTCATGTGAGGAAGCCGTAACAGAGATTTACAAGAAATTCAGACCAACGGACCCTCCTTCAGATGAAGTCGCACGGACCTTCTTTGAAAACATGTTCTTTACCCCCGATGCTTACAGACTCTCAAAAGTAGGTCGAATCAAGATCAACTACAAGCTGAAAAGGAAAGGGGTAAGCGAAGATCACCTCACTTTGGACAGAGAAGACATTCTGCTGACCGTGAAATACCTGCTTGATTTAAAAGGCGGCAGAGGATCCACCGACGACATAGATCACCTCGGGAACCGAAGGGTCAGAACTGTTGGTGAACTCATAGAAGACCGGTTTTATCATGGCCTCGAGAGGCTTGCCCGATTTGTTAAGGAGAAAATGGGATACCAGACCATAGAGAACCTTATGCCTAACGAAGTTCTCGTCCCGAAAACTGTGACATCTGTTCTAAAGGAGTTTTTCACCACGGGCCAGCTCTCCCAGTTTATGGACCAGACTAACCCGCTCTCGGAAATAACCCATAAAAGAAGGCTGAGCGCTCTGGGTCCGGGGGGTCTTACCAGAGAGAGAGCAGGGTTTGAAGTCAGGGACGTTCACTCTTCCCACTATGGGAGAATATGTCCCATAGAAACCCCGGAAGGTCCCAACATTGGACTGATATCCAGCCTGAGTACTTACGCGAAGATAGACGAATCCGGATTTATCCGGACGCCTTACAGGAAAGTGAAGGACGGGCGTGTTACGGACGAGATAGTATATATGAACGCGCTTATGGAAGAGGATTACGTTGTAGCTCAGGCAAACGCTCCTCTTGAAGAAGACGGATCTTTCAGAATGCCTTTTGTCTCCGCTAGGGGGAATGGCGAATTTATGATGGTTGAGAGGGAGAATGTTGAGTTTATGGACGTATCTCCTTCGCAGCTTGTATCGGTTTCGGCTTCTCTTATTCCCTTTCTTGAGCATGACGATGCGAACAGGGCTCTTATGGGTTCTAACATGCAACGTCAAGCCGTGCCGTTGATAAAAAGCGTTTCGCCGCTTGTGGGGACAGGTTTTGAAAGCAAGGTGGCTAAGGACTCCGGGGTTACAGTTATTGCCTGCAGGGATGGCGTGGTGGAGTCTGTAGACGCGGTCAGGATTGTAGTCAAGTCTACGGAGAGAAGCCGGGAAGGCGGAGTTGATATCTATAATCTGATAAAGTTCCACCGATCAAACCAGAGTTCATGCTGGAATCAAACTCCCATAGTTCATCGGGGACAGCGTGTTAAAAAAGGGCAGGTGATAGCCGACGGATGTTCGACGGACCGTGGTGAACTTGCGCTCGGGCAGAACATGGTTGTCGCTTTCATGCCATGGGGCGGATACAACTTTGAAGATGCGATTTTGATATCTGAGAGGGTTGTGAAGGATGACGCGTTCACTTCAATCCATGTTGAGGAGTTTGAGTGTACGGCGAGGGAGACCAAGCTCGGAAGAGAAGATATAACCAGAGATATACCGAACGTGTCCGAAGAGTCACTTAGGAATCTGGACGAGAGCGGAATAATAATGATCGGTGCCGAAGTTGAACCTGGGGATATACTGGTCGGAAAAATTTCTCCGAAAGCCGAAACCCAGCTTTCTCCGGAAGAGAGACTTTTAAGAGCGATCTTCGGAGATAAGGCGGGGGACGTAAAAGATTCTTCTCTCAGGGTTTCTACCGGGGTATATGGCACCGTGATAGATGTTGAAACTCTCGTGTCCCGCTCGGTGGACAAGGATGACAGGAGCAAGTTTATCGAGAATTATGAAATCTCGAAATTAAAGCTGGATAAGGAAAACGAGAGAGGCATCCTAAGGAAGGATGCGGTTGACAGGGTAAAACATATTGTTCTCGGCAAGACCTCGCTTTCCAAGATAACGGTTAACAGAAAGACGGTTCTTAAAAGCGGGCAGGAAATTACCGAGGAGATTCTCGACGCTATACCCTTGGAAAAGCTTGTCGATATCAGAATTAAGGGTCTTCCCGAAGCGCGCGAGGAACTGGTTGGAATAGTCGAGAAGGTGCTTAACCGCGTTGAGTACGTAACCGCTGCGTATGAACAGCGCATGGAAAAGCTTAAAAAGCCGGATGAGTTGCCTCCCGGGGTTCTGAGGGTGGTTAAGGTCCGCATCGCGGTCAAAAGAAGGCTTCAGGTCGGCGACAAAATGGCGGGACGGCACGGCAACAAAGGCGTTGTGTCGAAAATACTTCCGCAGGAAGATATGCCTTATCTTTCTGATGGAAGGCCGGTTGATATGGTACTTAACCCCCTTGGCGTACCTTCAAGGATGAATGTCGGCCAGATACTTGAGACTCATCTGGGATGGGGTGGCAGAGAGCTTGGAAGACAGCTTAACGAGTATGTCGAGAAGGAATTTAGCACCAAGGCCTTGAGAGAGAAGCTTCTGGAAATATACTCGGATTCTTCGAATATGGGCAAGCTTATTGAGTCGCTCGACAGAGACGGTATCGTTCAGTTGGTAAGAGAACTCAAAGAAGGAGTTCCGATGAAATCTTCCGTCTTTGACGGCGCCAAGGAGTCTGAAATAGCGCAGATACAAAAGCTTGCCGGCATCAACGAAGACGGAAAAACCATTCTTTTTGACGGTCAGACCGGCGAGCCTTTCGATCAGAAAGTGTGCGTCGGAATAATGTACATGTTAAAGCTCCATCATCTTGTGGAAGAAAAAATTCATGCGAGGGCAATAGGGCCTTATTCCCTTGTAACTCAGCAACCTCTTGGAGGTAAGGCCCACTTTGGCGGACAGAGACTCGGAGAAATGGAAGTTTGGGCGCTTGAAGCCTACGGAGCTGCTTATACGCTTCAGGAATTCGTTACCATAAAGTCGGATGATGTCGCGGGACGAACCAGAATCTTCGACTCGATCGTAAGAGGAGATATGAACTTTGAGCCAGGTCTTCCTGAATCTTTCAAGGTGTTGCGCAAGGAATTGCAAGCACTAGGGCTCGATGTCGATCTCATTGAAAAAGAAGCGGAAATTGAATCGCTTCCTAAATATTGATTTGGAGGGAACCGTACCATGGATATAGACACGCTCTTTGAAAAACCGAAAAACCCTTCTGATTATAAGGCCATAAAAATTTCCATAGCGTCTCCGGAAAAAATCAGGTCGTGGTCAAGCGGTGAGATAAAAAAACCGGAGACTATAAACTACAGGACGTTCAAACCGGAGAGAAACGGTCTTTTCTGCGCCAAGATATTTGGCCCCGTAAAGGATTACGAATGCACCTGTGGAAAGTACAAGAGGCTTAAGCACAGAGGGATAACGTGCGAGAAATGTGGCGTAGAGGTAATTTCCTCCAAGGTGAGAAGGGAGAGGATGGGTCATATTGAACTGGCTTCTCCGGTCGCTCACATATGGCTTCTCCGCAGCATTCCCAGCAGAATAGGAATGCTCCTCGACATGACTCTGAAGGACTTGGAGAGAGTGCTTTACTTCGAGGCTTACATAGTTATGGACCCGGGGATTTCCGATCTCAAGTTCGCCCAAGTAATAACCGAGGACGAGTACAGGGCCGAACGGGAACAGTTCGGTTCCGAATTTGTCATTGGTATGGGAGCCGAATCGGTGCGGGAAATGCTGAAAACAATAGACCTAAACGAGCTTTCCCAGGAACTCAGGGCGAGCATGAAAGAGACCAAGTCTCCGATCAAGAAAGCCCGCATTGCAAAAAGACTGAGAATATGCGAGGCGTTTCGCAAGTCCAAAAACCGTCCTGAATGGATGGTTCTGACTACCATTCCTGTTCTGCCACCTGATCTCAGACCTCTTGTTCCTCTTGATGGAGGACGGTTTGCCGCCTCGGACCTTAACGATCTTTACAGGAGGGTGATTAACAGAAATAACAGGCTGAAAAAACTCCTTGAGCTCGGCGCTCCCGACATAATAGTCAGAAATGAAAAGAGGATGCTGCAGGAGTCCGTTGACGCGCTTTTGGAAAACGGAAGAAGGGGAAGACCTGTTCTGGGTCACAACCACAGGCCCCTTAAGAGTCTGAGCGACATAATCAAAGGTAAACAAGGTAGATTCAGACAGAACCTTCTTGGAAAAAGAGTTGATTACTCGGGTCGATCAGTTATCACCGTGGGTCCTGATCTACGTCTTCACCAGTGTGGACTACCCAAACAGATGGCGCTTGAGCTTTTCAGGCCCTTTATTTACCAGAAACTTGAGAGCTGGGGTGAAGCGGCAACGATAAAGATAGCTAAAAAACTGCTTGACAGTGAAGCTCCGGTGGTGTGGGATGCTCTTGATGAAGTGATCAAGGAGCATCCGGTGCTTCTTAACAGAGCTCCGACTCTTCACCGTTTGAGCATACAGGCTTTTGAACCGGTGCTTATTGAGGACAAGGCCATTCAGCTTCATCCGCTTGTGTGCCCTGCCTACAACGCGGATTTTGACGGTGACCAGATGGCGGTTCACGTTCCGCTTTCAATTGAGGCGCAGACTGAATGCCGCTCGCTTGTTATGTCAACAAACAATATTCTTTCCCCTGCGCATGGAAAGCCAATAATACTTCCCACTCAAGATATAGTTCTCGGGCTTTACTATCTGACAAGGAACACGGCGTCGGATAAAAATGCTGGTTCAGGGAGTGTTTTTTCAGTACGCGAGGTAGTTTTTGCCTATGAGCTTGGGAAGATGGGTTTGCATGATAGCGTAACCGTCAGGATTGAAGGGCGGAACCAACTCACGACCGTTGGAAGAGTTTTAATGTACGAGGTTATTCCTGAAGGCGTCCCATTTGACCTTATCAACAAGCCGATGACAAAAAGAGCGATCGAGTCTCTTGTTGATGAGTGTTTCAGGAAAACCGGTGGTAAGAGCACGGTTTTGCTGGCTGACAGCCTGAGAACTCTCGGATTTAAATATTCCACAAAATCCGGCGCTTCCATTTCAATCACGGACATGATTATTCCCGAATCGAAAAAAGACCTTCTGGAAAACGCCCAGGCAGAAGTTCTGAAAGTTCAGAACCAGTATTCCCAGGGACTGATAACCGATGGAGAGAGATACAACAAGGTGATAGATATCTGGGCGAAAACGAGTGATGAAGTTGCTCAGGCGATGATGAAAAAGATTTCTTCCGAAGAGATTCGGACGGGCAAAAACACCAGTATTACCAGGCCGAGTTCAAACCCGATATACATGATGATTGATTCGGGGGCGAGGGGAAGCCAGACCCAGGTAAGGCAGCTTGCGGGCATGAGAGGACTTATGGCGAAGCCATCGGGAGAAATCATAGAGACCCCCATTACCTCCAATTTTCGCGAAGGTCTGTCGGTGCTCCAGTATTTTATCTCTACTCACGGCGCGAGGAAGGGACTTGCGGATACGGCGCTTAAAACGGCGAACGCCGGTTACCTGACGCGAAGGCTGATTGATGCCGCTCAGGACGTAATGATTGCTGAACTTGACTGTGGCACTATAGAGGGAATCAGGGTTAGTGATCTGGTTGAAGGCGGAGAGATAATCGAAAAAGTAGGAGAGAGGGTGCTTGGAAGGGTAGCGCTTGAAGATATAGAGGATCCGAAGACCCGAGAGATAATTGTTCACGCAAATGAGGAAATTGATGAGGACTCAGTCAAGGGAATAGACGAAGCCGGTATAGGCGAGGCGAGTATCCGCTCCGTTCTTACCTGTGAGACCAGGACCGGTGTCTGCAGGCTCTGCTACGGAAGGAATCTTTCCACCGGAAAGCTTGTAAACATGGGTGAAGCCATAGGTATTGTCGCAGCCCAGTCAATTGGGGAACCCGGCACTCAGCTTACTATGAGGACGTTCCATATAGGTGGTGCCGCGAGTCAGAGGGTGGCCGAGAGCACTCTTGAGAGCCAGCACGAGGGAATAGTAAGGTTTAAAAACATAAAGGCCGTTAAGGGACGTGATAACAAATTGGTGGTTACCAGCAGAAGCGGCGTACTCTCAATTGAGGACAGCAAGGGATATGAAAGAGAAAAATGTCCCGTTGTTCTTGGGGCTAGGCTCAACGTGAAGGAAGGGGATAAGGTAAAGAAAGGGAAAATGCTTGCGGAATGGGATCCTTACACGACCCCTATAATTTCGGAGGTTCCGGGAGTTGTGAGGTTCAAGGACCTTGAACCCGGGGTTAGTTACAAGGAGCAAGTGGACGAAGTCACGGGTGTCTTCAAGAGGGTCATAGTTGAGACTAAGAATCTCGAAATGCACCCTACGCTTGATATCGAAATAAGAGCCGAAAACTTGGAATCTCAGGAAAATGACTCCGTGAAGAAGGAGAAGAAAATACCTTATTCGCTTCCCATAGGCGCCATAATAGAGGTCGGGGACAAGGATGATATAGAGGCGGGAGACGTGCTCGCGAAAATTCCGAGAGCGACATCAAAAACAAAAGACATTACCGGAGGACTTCCAAGAGTCGCAGAGCTTTTCGAAGCTAGGGTACCTAAAGACCCAGCGGTTGTAAGCGAAATCGACGGAAGTATTTCCTACGGAAAAGATATCAAAGGGAAAAAGAGGGTCGTGGTAACTCCGGAAATGGGGGAACCCAAAGAATATACTGTGCCTAGGGGAAAACATATATTGGTCAGGGAAGGGGAGTTTGTGTCTTCGGGCGACCAGCTTGTTGACGGTGCTGTTAATCCTCACGATATTCTGAATATTATGGGAGATAAAGCCCTTGCGAATTATATGGTTAATGAAATCCAGGAAGTCTACAGACTCCAGGGCGTAAAGATTAACGACAAGCATATAGAGGTTATAGTCAAGCAGATGCTCAAAAGGGTAAAGATAAAAGATCCGGGCGACACCACGATGCTTGTCGGCGAGGCTATAGAGAAAAATATTTTCTTCGAGGAAAACGGAAAGATCATTGAAGAAGGCGGAACTCCGGCAGCGGCTGAACCGCTTCTTCTGGGTATAACCCGCGCCTCGTTGAGTACGCGCAGCTGGCTTTCCGCGGCATCTTTTCAGGAGACCACCAGAGTTCTTACGGAGGCTTCTTGCGAGGGCAGAGAAGACACTCTCAGGGGACTCAAGGAAAACGTCATTGTGGGCAGGTTGATTCCGGCTGGTACCGGCCTTCCCATGTACAGGGACATAAGTATAGAGACCGGGGCACCGGAAATACCCGTACCCGTACCGGAAATTGAAGAAAAGAGCGAAGACGTGGTGCTAGAAGATTGATATTTCCCCTGCGGTCTGCTTCTTTCTTTTGATCAGCCATGGAAAAAAGCTACAACCCTGCGGAGGTTGAAGGGAGAATTTATGATTTCTGGATCTCCGCAGGACTTCACAAATCCGAAATAACGAACTCGGCAAAGGTTTTCTCGATTGTTATTCCCCCTCCTAACGTAACGGGGTCGTTGCACATAGGCCACGCTCTTAACAACACCATCCAAGACATTCTGATCAGGTACAAGAGAATGAAGAATTTTGACGTTCTCTGGGTTCCGGGCACGGATCACGCCGGTATTGCCACTCAGATGATGGTTGAAAAAGAACTTGCTTCCGAGGGACTAACCAAAAACGATCTCGGCAGAGAGAAATTTCTTGAGAGGATCTGGCAGTGGAAGGAGAACTCCGGCAGCCGCATTACAGAACAGCTTAAAAGACTCGGAGCGCTTCCCGACTGGGAAATGGAACGTTTTACCCTCGATGAGGGTCTTTCAGAAGCGGTAAGAAAAGTTTTTGTTGATCTTTACTCCCAAGGACTTATCTACAGAGACAAAAGACTTGTTAACTGGGATCCCAAGCTTCGTACCGCCATATCGGATCTGGAAGTGGAACAGAAGGAAACCCAGGGAAGCTACTGGTATATAAGGTATCCGATAGAAGGAGATGATGGTTTGTCGGTTACAGTGGCTACAACGCGCCCCGAGACCATGCTTGGAGACACGGCCGTTGCGGTTCACCCGGATGATCCGAGATATGCTGCCTTGGTGGGCAGAAACGCGGTTTTGCCCCTCGTGGGGAGGAAGATTCCCGTAATAGCCGATGAATACAGCGATCCTGAGAAGGGCACTGGAGCCGTAAAGATAACTCCGGGACATGATTTTAACGATTTTGAAGTCGGAAAACGAAACGGCCTCGATATCATAAACATTCTAGATGAACGGGGATATATAAAGGGCGACGTTCCCGAAAAATACGCGGGGCTTGAGAGATTTGAGGCGAGAAAAGCTGTCCTCAAGGATCTTGAGGATAAGGGTTTTCTGGTAAAAGTTGAACAGACAGTTCATACGGTTCCTTACGGTGACCGCTCAGGGGCCGTTGTGGAACCCTGGTTGACTGATCAGTGGTACGTAAATGCCGGGGAACTTGCTGCTCAAGCCATTTCGTGCGTGGAGCGGGGAGAGATACGTTTTCATCCCGGGTTCTGGGAAAACACTTATTTTGAATGGATGAGAAACATAGAGCCTTGGTGTATTTCAAGACAGCTTTGGTGGGGTCACCGCATACCTGCGTGGTACGGGCCTGACGGGGAGATTTTCGTTGGTATGAACGAGGATGAAGCCATGGCCAGTGCGAAGAAGCATTACAGCGACAAGGTTGAACTCGTTAGAGACCCTGATGTTCTGGATACATGGTTTTCCTCCGGACTCTGGCCTTTTTCCACCCTCGGATGGCCTGAGGATACCGAGGAGCTCAGGCATTACTATCCGACGTCGTGTCTGGTTACCGGATTCGACATTATCTTTTTCTGGGTTGCGAGAATGATAATGCTGGGACTTAAGTTCAAGGAAGATGTGCCATTTAGGGATGTTTACGTGCATGGCCTCATAAGGGATGCAAAGGGCCGCAAGATGAGCAAGACAACGGGCAACGTGATTGATCCTATTGACGTGATCGAAAAATACGGTGCCGACGCGCTTCGTTTCTCCCTCGCGGCGCTTGCAGCTCAGGGAAGGGATATAAAACTTACCTTTCCTGTTATTGAGGGATACAGAAATTTCATGAACAAGATCTGGAACGCGACGAGGTTTGTGTTTATGAACCTTGAACCGGAGCTTGTTTCCGACTCTGATATTAGCACCCATTGTCTAAGCGTTCCTGATCGGTGGATTCTTACCAGACTGAATACCACGCTGGGGGAAGTTGAGGAATTCATCGAAAACTACGAATTCGACAAGGCTTCACAGGCACTTTATCACTTTATGTGGGATGATTATTGCGACTGGTATCTCGAAATATCCAAATTCTCGCTTTATGGAGAAGATGACGAGTCGAAAAAGACCACTCTTAACGTACTTGTGCGGGTTTTGCTCCGTTCTCTGCGGGCACTCCATCCTTTTACGCCTTACATTACGGAGGAAATCTTCAAAATATTCAGAGAAAAAGGAATTAGTCTTCCTAAAGATGAGGGTATTAACTCAAAGAGTATTCTCGATGCGCAGTATCCGACGCTGAGTGAAAATGAGATGTTCAAAGAGGAGTCCGGGCAGATAGAGCTTATAAAAAGCGTTGTCACCGGAATACGAAGCTTGCGAGCCACTATGGGAGTTCATCCTTCGGAAAAGGTACTGATTCATCTTAATTCTGAAAATGGTGAAGTGGAGAACGTTTTAAGGGGAAATCTTGAGATTATCCTCGGTATGGCTTCTCTTGGCGATTGCGTTGTCTGCGGTGAAGATTCTCCCGGTAAGGCAGTCTCGGAAGTTGTTTTGGGAGTAGAAATAGTTATGCCGGTTGAAAATCTGCTTGATCTTGAGGAGGAGATTTCCAGGTTGAGCAAAGACCTGGCTAAAGTCTCACAGGAACTTAAAAGAACCGAAGGCAAGCTTGCAAACAGGGATTTTATCGACCGTGCTCCTGAGGATGTTGTGGAAAAGGAAAAGGGAAAGCTGGATGAGTTTCAAAACCACAAAAAAAAGCTTGAGGAAATTCTCAAGAAGCTTTCAACTGTGTAGCTTGGACCACTATCTCAATACATTACGGTAACCCTAAAAAAGGTCCATCTGTTGATGCGATACTTTTTCGTCCGTTATTTCTACCGGATAATTACCGTCAAAACACGCAAAACAGTAGTTTGCTCTTCCGTTAGGGGATTTGTCGCCGTTAGTGACGGCTTTTGTTATTCCCTCCGCGCTTAGGTATCCCAGAGTATCTGAAGTTATGTAGTCCTTTATTTCTTCCACTTCGAGCGAATGCGCTATGAGTTCTTCTTTAAAAGGGGTATCTATACCGTAGTAGCATGAAAACTTCATTGGAGGAGAACTTATTCTCATGTGAATTTCCTTGGCACCGGCATCACGTATCATCTTGACAATTTTTCTGCTGGTTGTACCTCTTACTATGGAATCATCGACTACCACTACTTTTTTGCCGTTTATAACCTCTTTTATCACGCTGAGTTTCAGTTTCACGCTGAAGTTTCTTATTGACTGTTGAGGCTGAATAAAAGTTCTTCCGATATAGTGGCTTCGCAGAAACCCTGTTTCAAAGGGAATTCCCAGTTGCTCCGCGTATCCCATGGCCGCTGGCGTCCCTGAATCGGGTACGGCTACGACGATATCTGCGTCTGCCGGAGACTCGATTGCGAGTTGCTTACCCATGCTTTTTCTCATCTGATAAATGCTTCTTCCCTGAAGAGACGAATCGGGTCTCGAAAAATATATGTTTTCGAACACGCAGTATTTGTGTTGTTTTTTCGGAAGCGGCTTGAATGACCTGATTCCGCTCTCGTTTATGAACACTATTTCCCCAGGCTCTATTTCCCTTATATAATCGGCTCCTATGAGTTCAAAAGCACATGTTTCGGATGCCACAACGTAAGAGTTATCAATTTTTCCAAGAACAAGGGGCCTGAATCCATGGGGGTCACGTGCGGCCACCAGACCTTTAGGAGTAAGAAATACAAGAGAATATGCGCCCTTGCATTCAGTAAGGGCTTCTATGATTCTTTTGAGAAAGGTTTTTTCCTTCGATCTTGCTATTAGGTGTACTATTACCTCGGTATCCGTTGTTGATTGAAAGATAGAACCTTCTTTTTCAAGCTTGTGTCTTAGCACTCTTGCATTTGTAAGATTGCCGTTGTGCCCAACAGCGAGTTCCCCTTTCTCGTAATTCATTATCAGGGGTTGAGTATTCTTGCTGTTGCTTGAGCCTGTTGTGGAATATCTAACATGGCCGATTGCGGTAGTGCCTTGCAGCTTTAATATTGATTCTTCGTTAAAAACCTCGGTTACAAGCCCCATTTTCCGGTGAGAATAGAGCTTTTTGCCGTCGGTTGACACTATGCCGGCACTTTCCTGTCCTCTGTGCTGAAGAGAGTAGAGGCCAAGATAGGTAAAGTTGGCGGCAGCGGGATGGTCATATATTCCAAAAACTCCACACTCTTCGCGTAGCTTTGCCATTTTTACCCCTCTGTGACTGAAAGGCTTTTCTGAAAACCCAGGGACCATGCGTCATGAACTATTGAGATTTTCATGTTAATTGAGTCTTTAACGCAAAATCTGTCATCATCAATGACCACTCCGGCACGCAGAGCGGGAACACCGTAATCGGTTGCTATCTCTTTTATCTTTTCCCAGCTGTTTTCGCTTATACTCGCTATTACTCTAGATTGTGTCTCGGAGAAAAGAAACAGATCGTTTCTAAGAAAGTTTTCATTTATGTTGGGCGCTTTTACCAGGACCCCTCTCGTACCGTCTGGACTAAAGCAACATTCCGCAAGCGCTACAGCAAAGCCGCCCTCAGATATATCATGCGCCGATCTAATTATACTTTGAGAAGCGCACGCAATCAACATCTCGGCAAGTCTTTTTTCTTTATCAAGATCAATTGAGGGTGGTTCACCGTCAATCAAGCCATGTGCGGTCTTCAGATACTCACTTCCTCCTATATCTTCTTCTATCGCTCCTCCGAGCAGTATCACTAAGTCTCCAGGGTCCTGAAACCAAGGAGTGACGATTTTGTTCGTATCTTTTATAAGACCTACCATCGCCACAGTCGGGGTAGGGAATATGGCAACACCTTCGGTTTCGTTGTAAAGACTGACGTTACCACTTACAACCGGTGTATTAAATACTTTTGCAGCTTCCGACATGCCTTCAACGCTTTCTGAGAACTGCCACATTATCTCGGGATTCTCAGGGTTTCCAAAATTAAGACAATCCGTGATTGCTAGAGGAGAAGCGCCACAGCAGGCCAGATTCCTGACACTCTCTGCAACAGCTATTTTGCTCCCTTCACGGGGGTTTAGATAGCAGTATCTAGAGTTTACATTAGATGTCATGGCAATCCCTTTTCCCGTTCCCTTGAGTCTTATTATCGCGCAATCGGCTCCTGGTCCCAAAACGGTATCGGTTCTTACCATATAGTCGTACTGCTCGTACACCCATTTTTTGCTCGAAACAGTTGGAGAAGACAGAATTTCAAGAAAAACTTTCTGGATATCCACAGGTTCGGGGAGATTTTCCGGATTCAGTTTCTCTGGTTTTTCCAGGTAGTCCGGCTTTTTTATCGGTCTTTTGTAGGTTGGTGCGCCCGAGGTTATAAGACTCACGGGCAGGTCCGCAACTATGGTTTCTCCTTCCACGACGGTCAGTTTTCCCGAATCGGTCACCTTGCCGATAATTGAGAAATCAAGGTTCCATTTCCTGAAAATATCTTGGGCTGTATTTTCTTTGCCCTTTTCCAGGACTACCAGCATTCTCTCCTGCGATTCGGAAAGCAAGACTTCATAAGGGGTCATATTTTCTTCTCTCCTGGGAACTCTGTCGATCTTAATCTCGAGACCGGTTCCCGCACGATCAGCCATCTCTGTTGAAGAAGATGTAAGTCCCGCAGCTCCCATGTCTTGTATCCCGACAACACAGTCCGTCTTAAACAGCTCCAAGCAGGCTTCGAGAAGAAGTTTCTCAGTAAACGGATCCCCCACCTGCACTGCGGGCCTTTTTTCTTCGGTTTCCTCAGTAAAGGTGTCTGACGCCATGATAGCTCCCTGTATTCCGTCTCTTCCGGTCTTCGATCCGACGTATATTACGGGATTTCCCTCACCCGACGCATATCCGCGGAAAACACTATCTTTTTGGGTTACTCCGAGAGCAAAGGCGTTTACCAGGGGGTTTCCATTGTAGCAGTCGTCAAAATATATATCTCCTCCTATCGTAGGGATCCCCATGCAGTTTCCATAACCGGCTATTCCCGAGACCACTCCTTCAACGAGGAATTTCGTTTTCTGGAGATGTGGGTTACCGAACCGGAGGGAGTTTAAAAGTGCCACAGGTCTTGCTCCCATGGTAAATATATCCCTGAGTATCCCTCCGACCCCTGTTGCAGCGCCTTGGTAAGGTTCTATGAAAGAGGGATGATTGTGACTTTCCATTTTAAAAACGACGCAGTAGCCATCCCCTATATCTACAACTCCGGCGTTTTCTCCCGGACCCTGTATCACCTGTTTCCCCGTTGTGGGGAATTTTCGAAGGTGCACCTTGGAACTTTTGTAGGAGCAGTGTTCAGACCACATGGCTCCAAGGACTCCGATTTCGGTTGAGTTCGGCTCTCTGTCCAAGGTCTCTATTATCTTTTCGAATTCACTCTCGGTAAGACCGTGGTCCATGGCGAATTGAAGAGATGCTTTATTCTTCATTTGTCCCTCGGGGGCTGGATGAACTTTGTTGTCTTGGGTATGTCCATATCCCTGAAAAGATATCTTTTTATTTTTCTGGTGGTTGTTTTCGGCAATTCTTCTCTGGCAATTGCGAAATGGGTGATTCTTTTATGGGGTTCAAGCCGGCTGTTAAGCTTGGTTATCTCGCTTTTAAGAATGTTCCAGATTCTTTCGTCGTCTCCGCGCTGCGGGGACTGCCCGAGTTTTTTGGAAATTCCCTCCGCTTCTGGAAATACCACGGCCTGTATCCTTTCATCGTCCGGGCTGAATACAATGGCTTCTTCAACCGTTTCAAGCGGGGTGAGCTTTTCCTCGATTTCCTCGGGAGAGATGTTCTTTCCTCCCTTAGTTACGATAACCGATTTTTTTCTTCCCGTTATGTACAGGTAGCCTTCATGATCAAAATAACCTAGGTCGCCGGTCCTGAGCCAGCCGTCATCCGAGAGGATTTCTCTTGTCGCACCGGGGTTCTTGTAGTAGCCGTTCATTACGTTCGGGCCTCGCACACATATTTCCCCGATTCCTTCGGCGTCTACGTCTCTTATCTCGACCTCGCTGTTTTCAAGCACCATGCCGCCGCTTGCGTTTTTCGGCTTCAAAAAAGGGTTTGCGGCTATAACTGCGGATGTTTCACTCATTCCGTATCCCTGCAAGAGGGGAAATTCGTATTTTTCAAGTCCCTCGGAAACCGGCTCGGAAAGAGCGGCTCCGCCGCTTACTATAAGTCTAAGGCGGTCAAGACCTAGGCGTTTTTTCGCCATTTTCCCGAAAAGCTTGGAGGGAAGGGCTCTTGTGAGAAAATTTTTCGCTTTAGTTTGTTCGATTCTCTGGAGCAGTTTCTCAAGCACCAAGGGGGTGTTAAGCCACACCGAAGGTCTCGCGACTTTAAGGTCAGAGAGCATTTCCCTCGGCTTTATGCTTCTTGAGAAAAACACTGCCTGCCCGCAGTAAAAAGACAGCAGTATTCCGACTATTCTTTCATATACGTGGTGGATGGGCAGTATGGAAAAAGCCGTGTCTTTATCCGTTATGGGAAAAGCGCTGTAAAGTGCCTCCAGGTTTGACATTATGTTTCCATGGGAAAGCATTACGCCTTTGGGATTACCTGTGGTTCCCGAGGTAAAAACTATATCGGCTATGTCTTGGGGCTCTGATTTTTCTGCGGGCACGGTTTTTTCGGTGTCCATCTGGGTTTCCAGAGCTTTGTCCATCGGTATTAAGTGCTCAACCGTTGCGGTGTTTCCCAAGACCTCCGCGAATCCCGCCGAGGCGATAAGAAATCTTGAATCTGAAAGTCCCAGCACCTGTTTTACGTGCTCTGTCCTTGCCCTTGCGTCAAGTGGGACAGCTATGGCGCCTGCCCAGATTACCGCAAAGTAAGAAATAGCCCACTCGGGGCTGTTTCCCCCGACAATAGCCACATGGTCTCCTCTTTTGAGACCAAGAGCCCTGAGATAGGCTGAGAACTCTGTGGAAAGTGTGAAAACTTCACTGAAAGTAAAGGAGCTTACGGACAGGGCTTTTTTTCTTATGGAATACGCGATCTTGTCTGCGTACAGAGAGGCTTTTTTCTCAAGCATCTGCTGGATCGTGGTTATCTGTTTTCCGCTTCTTATGGTGGGGAGTCTTTTTTCTGTGCGGGAGAGTCTTTTCATCTGGACGGTGTTTTTCTAGATTATTCCCTTTAGATCTTTTAGGTCTGTTACGATGAATTTAGGTTCTGCTCGAGTGAACTGTTCTTTTCTTTTTACCCATACAGAATCAATCCCGCAGTCCGAAGATCCTATTATGTCCGCCTCCGGATTATCCCCTATGAAAATGGCGTCTGATGGACTCTCGCCGAGTCTTGCAAGGGCAAATTCAAATATTTCCCTGTGAGGTTTTCTCCAGCCCACGTCTTCTGAGATCACTATATGTTCGAAAAAATCCGCGATTCCGAATTTCACAAGTAGGTTTTGCGCCGTGGGGGCATGATCAAAGTTCGAGACAACCGAAAGCCTGTATCCCTTTTCCTTGAGATAGGAAAGAATCTCCGTGTGGTGCTTAGGGTATACCATGGCTCCGCAGAGGCTTTCCATGTGTGAACATACAAACTTCTCAAGCACATCGTCATCTCTTCTTAAACCTGTTTTCTCCATGAATATCTCGAATCTTTTTCTGTTCGGATACTCTCTTAAATCCTTTTCCCTCAGTTCCAGAAGTTCTCTGTGACTTTCAACGAAAGATCCGTAGAAATCCGTAAATTCCATTTCTCCGAGGCTGCTTCGCATTTGTGTGAAAACGTGCTGCGCCGTGGAATTCCAGGTTTCTCCGTTATGAGTTACCTTCGGCAGAAGAGACGGTCTGAACATTACAAGCGTGTCAAAAAGATCAAAAAGCACTGCCGAGTATCTTTTCATCAGGTTTTATGCGGGAAGTTATCCAAGCGATCTTTCAAATATGACTTCTATTATCTTATCGTGGAGACCCAGTGGTTCCGTGACCTTGTAACTTATTTCTGGAAAATCCTGTGCCGCGTCGGCTACCATCCTAGGTATATCGGATTTTGAGTGCCTTCCCGGTACGAGAAAATACGGGTGGACCGTTATGTCCTTTGCTCCGGCCGCGACGCATTTGCGAAAAGCGTCTTTTATAGACGGTTCACAAAGTTCCATGTGGCAGTGTTCAACCATATCAAACGGCGAGCCACGGTGATTCCTTACTTTTCTGGCTACCTCTTCAAGAAGGGCGTTTGCCTCTTTTACCGTGCTCCCGTGATCGACCAGTATTAGAGCCTTCATTGCTCAGTTTCTTTGCGAGTGGAGTTTTATGGTCTCAAGAACTATCTCCGCTGACCTGCGGAACTCATCGAGCAGAAGATATTCGTTTACCGTGTGAAGCTCGTACATGCCCGTTCCCAGGTTTACGCACTCGATTCCCTTTTCGTTTATGTGGTTTGCGTCACATCCTCCGCCGCTTGTGTGAAGTTTTATGTCGTGGCGCAGGTTTGCCGCGGCTTCAAGAACAAGGTTTGTTACAGTTGCCTGCGGGGAGACGTTCATTACGGGATATACGCGTTCTATTTCGACCTCGGCCCGCGCGCAGAGTCGTTCTCCGTCAAGAAAAAGCTCTCTGCTTTTTGCCGCTTCCAGAAAGCAGTCACGCATATGCTGTATCTGTGCGTCAAGTTTTCCTTCATCGTGGCTTCGCGCCTCGGCCGTTATTTCGACGAGACCCGGGACTATGTTTGTGGCGGACCCTCCCTTTATCTTTCCTATGTTTGCGGTTGTCTCATAGTCTATTCTTCCGAGATTCATTTTCGAGACCGCATCGCTTAGGACTTCTACAGCGCTTATTCCGTTTTCGGGGCAAAGTCCCGAATGTGCTTCAACGCCGTGTATCTTTACCTCCATAATATCGGAGCACGGGCACCGCAGGACAAGTCTCTCAGGAGTACTGCTGTCAAGAACTATCCCGTAGGGACTTTTAAAACTTGAAGCGTTAAGAAACTTCGCTCCGAGAAGACCGATTTCCTCGCAGATGGTAAATGCGATTTCTATGTCTGCGCAGGGAATATTGTTCTCCTTAAGCGTTCGAAGCACCTCGACCATTATCGATACCCCGCTTTTATCGTCGCTTCCGAGTATCGTCGTGCCGTCGCTTCTCATTACGCCGTTTTCCACGCTAGGTTTTATTCCCTCTCCGGGACTTACGGTGTCCATATGAGAGCAGAGAAAAAAGGGCGGAACATCTTTCTTCGTTCCGGGAAGCTTGACTATCAGATTGCCCGTGTTTCCCTCCACCTTGTCCCCTGCATCGTCGTAAAAACAGTCGGCTCCTAGATCCTTCATCTCTTCCTCAAGCCTTCGGGCGACATCCTTTTCCTTTCTTGATGGACTGTCTATCCGTATGATATCCATCAGATGGCTGGTCATTCTTTCTTCTTGGATCATGGGTCGGTTTTCTCTTTTTAGGTGAAATAACCAATTAAATCATATTTGAAAAGAGATCATATTAAAAGAATCTTTTTGTTCTGCTGGGTGTTAGTAGTGTAGAATTATCTTTTTATTGGAATATCGGCATCCTAGCCGTATTTTGAAATCTGGATTAAATGGTGAAAAAATGAAGTTCTCTCTGATAAAAGATGATGTTGCCAACGTTGAGTCGGATTCAATTGTTTTTCTCTGTTATGAAGAGCAGAGATTTCCTGCCGCTGCCAGGAAAATAGACAGTAAACTCAGAGGGTTTCTTTCAGACAAAGTGAAGGTGTCCGATTTTAAGGGCGCTTTTGGAAAAACAGTTCTTGTTGATACCCCAGGCGATTTCAATACGAAGACAGTCGTCCTGCTGGGGCTCGGGAAAAAAGAAAACTTCGGGCCTCTTGAGGCTTTTCGCGCCGCAAACACCGCGGTTGCAAGAACCGGCCAGTATTCCCGTACAGTTTCCGTTGATTTTTCTAACGTGGACAGAAAGTTTCTTAAAATCTTTCTTGAGGGCATGACCTGCGGTTCTTATGAGTACGGAAAGTTTAAGTCCTCGGGAAGAAAGAAAAACCGTATAGAGAAAGTGTGTATAGCGTCGAGAAGAATTTCCGCCGATTATTTCAGCACCGAAGCTGCACACGCTTGTGCCGTCTCAGAGGGTGTGGCTTTTTCAAGAGATCTTGTGAACGATCCTCCGAACATGCTTACTCCCTCAATTCTCGCGGAGCATGCGCTTTCAATCTCCGAAGGGTCAGAATATATCAGTTGCGAGGTTCTCGGCAGGGAAGAGATAAGGGAAATGGGAATGGGAGGGCTCTCTGCAGTCTCTTTTGGAAGTAGCGAACCCCCGAGATTCATCCATCTTTCCTATTCCTCTCCCGTAAAATCCCGCAAAAAAGTCGCTATTGTCGGCAAGGGAATAACTTTTGATTCGGGGGGCCTGTGTCTTAAGCCTGCAGACAGTATGAGAACGATGAAAATGGACATGTCGGGTGCCGCGGTTGTACTGGGTACGATGAAAGCGCTTGGAGATCTGACTCCGAGAGTTAACGTTCACGGCATTATTCCGGCAACCGAGAATATGACCGGCGCTTCGGCCTACAAACCGGACGACGTTGTAACGGCTCTTAATGGCAAGACAATAGAAATTATAAACACCGACGCGGAAGGCAGGGTGGCGCTTTCCGATGCGCTTAGTTACGCGGTTCGCCTCGGGGTTTCAGAGATAGTGGACCTCGCGACTCTTACCGGTGCCTGTATAGTCGCACTCGGCCTTCACAACGCCGGAGTTATGGGTAATAACGCGAATCTTGTGAGGTCGGTTTTAAATTCCGCGCGTGATGTCGGCGAGAAGATGTGGGAACTTCCTCTTGATACCGAATTAAGAGAGGAAATAAGAAGTCGCGTAGCTGATGTTAAAAACGTTGGAAGCAGATGGGGTGGGGCGATAACCGCGGCACTTTTCCTTGAGAATTTCGTTTCGGATGTTCCGTGGGTTCATATAGATATAGCTGGCCCATCATACGTTGAAAAAACTTCGGATTGGTATCAGTACGGGGCAACCGGGTTCGGCGTGAGAACCCTAGTTAACTACCTTATGGAAAGATAGGTTTTTCACTGGTTAGCGTTTGCTTGAAGGGGAAAGACAGTTCAGGGGATATAATCAAGCCAGTGCTCAAATTTCGCGTCTTCCCCTTTTATTACGGCAAAATACCTTCTCTGGAGTCTTTTCGTTATTTCTCCAGGTTTCCCTGAGTCTATCTTTTTGCCGTCAACTTCCCTAACAGGAGTCACTTCAGCAGCCGTGCCGGTGAAAAAGGCCTCATCCGCGATATAAAGCTCGTCTCTTGTGAAACGCTGCTCTTTTACCGTAATGCCTTCGTCGTCGGCGATATCCAGAACGCACTTTCTAGTTATCCCTTCCAGTATGGAAGTTAGAGGTGGAGTTTTGAGAATTCCGTTTCTCACGATGAAGATATTCTCGCCGCTTCCTTCGGCCACGTAGCCTTCTGAATCAAGCAGTATTCCCTCATCGAAGCCGAGATCGGCGGCCTCCTGCCTGGCCATTACGGAATTTACGTAATTTCCGCATATCTTGGCCTTGGTCATAAATGAGTTAACGTGCATTCTCGTATAAGAGGAAATTTTTGCCCTGATCCCGTTGGTGATTGCGTCATCTCCAAGATATGTTCCCCATGGCCATACGGCTATCGCCACGTTTATGACGTTATTTCCTGGAAGTATCCCTTTTTCCCCCGGTCCGATAAAAACTATGGGCCTTATGTAAGCTTCATCAAGTCCGTTTTCGCGCAGAAGATCCATCACCGCGTCGCAGAGAGTTTGTATCTCATATGGAATCTTTATGCCGGCCACGTGCGCCGAGGCGTAAAGTCTTTGCATGTGTTCGGTGAGTTTTAAGACGGCTGATTTTCCGTTAGAGCATTTATAAGCTCTTATACCTTCGAAGGCGCCAAGGCCGTAGTGCAGAGTATGGGTAAGTACATGCACGTTCGCCTCATCCCAAGGTACTGTTTTTCCGTTAAACCATATTTTGGATTGGTCGGCTGACATAAGTTGCTATCACAGTTCGAGGAAAGAAAACTTTGGAAACATTATTATTATTCCCCTTTTCAATGTCAAGCTTGATCGAGGATTGGTATGGTGATTACAGACCGGATGTGAATTTCCGGGAATTTCTGCGTGGGCACGAGTCTTTACGGCTGATATCCGACGAAGATATCAGGGGTGGAATTGATATTCTTACCGTGGTTCCAATTGTTCTTCGATTATCCTGCTCATTTCCCGAGAAAATTTCGATCTTGGAATAACGAGGTCTACTCCCCTTTGCCCGAATTTGTCGGCAAGCTCTCGTTCTACGTGCGGCAGATATCCTATACAGAAGGTTTTTTCATGTTTCGGAGAGTCTTTAAGCTCGGTGAAGACCTCTTCTGCATCAATTTTCTTTGAAGCAAGATCAATAATTACGAGATCAATTGTTTTCCTTTCAATTTTATCTTGGAACTCCTTGTGATTTTTTACCTTGATTATAGATATATCAAGGTTTTTTGCCACGTTCTCGATTTTTGACGAGAAAAACATGTCGTCAGCCACTACACAGATTGTTTTTCGTGAAACTTCCATTTCCTTGGAACAAATATTCCCGCTTCGACTGAATCGTACAAGTTTTAAACAGATCTAGAAAGAGCTAATCCGCTGCCCGCGTTTCGATAAAACACATGGGCAGGACTTATAGATTCTTACGCAGCCTTACGTTACGTGAACACCTATGAGCTTTGCTTTTTCAAACAGAAAGTCGATAAAAATTATAAAACATTGAGAAAACTGCTAATATATGCGGAAAGGCAATTCTACTATCTGATAGAAGTGCTTTTACGCTCAAGGAGGATAAAATGAAGGCTACTTTTATTGCTTTTCTTGTGGCTATGATATTCGGGATTAACCCGATTTTTGAAAAACTGAGTCTGAAGGATGCTTCTCCACTTTCGGTAATCACGATAAGGTTTGTTTTCACTTCGTTGTGTCTAGTGTGTTTAGTTCTGGCTACGGGTAGGTTTGCCCAAGTCATTAATGTCGACGGTCGGACACTTTTCTGGATACTTCTGTCGGGACTAATCGGAGGATTGATTGGCCTTTTTCTCTACTTCACGGCTCTTCAGATGGCTGATACGTCAAAAATTGTCGCTATAGTGGCCACTTTTCCCATGTTTACGGCCATCTATGCTTATCTTTTTCTGGGAGAAACCCCAGGGCCCATGAGGATTGCGGGAATCGCTTTTATTGTTATCGGTTCCATACTGATTGAGTGGAACCTGCTCGCAGACTAATGCGCCTAGATGTTTAAGGATTCTATGTAATCGCGGAATTCTTCAGCCATGTCCGGATGCCCATGACTTGATGCTGCCTGGACACCTTTTTCATATGCATCTTTCGCCTGGTCTTGCATTCCAAGTTCGGTGTAGCAATGGCCAAGTATTCTGTAAGCGGCTCCTTCGTCATCTTTAAGACGAAGGTAGGTGTTAATTGTCTCTATGGTCTCCTCGTAACGGTTAAGTTTGAAATACTCATTTGCAAGACTGTAGTAAACAAGAGGAGTTGCGGGGTTTTTCTCAAGTAATTTCTTAAATTTCTGGATTCTTTCTTCCGACATTTTTAAACTGCCAATCTCGGCTCTAAAAGCCTTTAGTTTATCTCTTTTTTGTCTTTCAGCGTGAAGTTTTCGAAACCGAAAACGCCCATGAAATTTTTTATGACGGATCGCGTGACGTCATCCATTCTAACATTCTCTTCGTTTCCAAGCCAACTTCCGATAGACGTTATTCTCACGTCCGTTATTCCGCAGGAGAGTATCAAATCGAAATAATCAAGATTCGTGCTGACGTTAAGAGCAAAACCATGGTAGGTCACCCATTTCCTGATGGCTATCCCTATAGATGCTATTTTGCTTCTTTTTGCCCAGACTCCAGTGACCCCATCTATTCTTCTGCCTTCGATGTCAAAGTCGCGAAGAGTCCTTATAATCACTTCTTCAATACTTCTTAGGTGCTTACGAATGTCCATTCCGTGATTTTTGAGGTTCAGTATGGGGTAGCCGACAATTTGGCCGGGACCGTGAAAAGTTATGTCTCCTCCCCTTGATGCATGCACGAAGGAAACTCCGTGTTTTTCAAGATATTCCTTTCTTACAAGCAGGTTTTCCGTGTTTCCCTTCCTTCCGGTAGTGATCGTCGGCGGGTGTTCAAGCAGGATAAGGGAATCTTGTATTTCTTCCGCGATTCTTTTAGCGAGAAGATTTTCCTGATATTCAAGCGCCTTTTCGTAGGGAACCGTCCCGAGTTTGTATATCTCTATGGTACTCATTGGGGCAGTGAGTAAATATTTTGCGCCTCAGAAGTTTCTTACTCTTCCAAGCGCGTCAAGAGCTGCTTCCATTACGGCTTCCGAGAGAGTTGGGTGGGCGTGCTGGGTAGTGGCTATTTCGTACGATGTTGTCTCTAAGGTTTTCGCCACTCCGATTTCTGCAATCATCTCAGTTGCTCCGTGGCCTATTATGTGACTTCCGAGAAGCTCCTTTGTTTTCGAGTCGAAAACCATTTTCACAAAGCCGTCCGTTTCTCCGACCGCGACAGCTTTCCCCGCAGCCTTGAAAGGGAATTTTCCTATATCTACGTCATAACCTTGGTCTTTTGCCTGTTTTTCCGTAAGGCCGATCATAGCCACTTCCGGCTGACAGTAAACGCATCCGGGAATTGAGTCGTAATGTACTTTGGAGTTCATTCCCTTCATTCTTTCAACCGCGACGACTCCCTCCTCCGAAGCCTTGTGCGCGAGCAGGGGACCTCCGATTACATCTCCGATCGCGTAGATATTGGCACAGGTGGTCATGTAGTCCTCATCTGTTTTTATAAATCCTCTTTCATCAAGTTCAACGCCCACATCTTCAAGACCCATGCTGTCACCAGCACCATAGAAGGCAAAAGAGGTCGGCGCGGCGTTTGCGATGGCTTTTCTTCCGACCGATACCAAGACCATATCGGCTTTTAGTGTTGTCTGTTCTCCAGAAACCATGCTTTCCACCGTCACGGTTGCAGAACTTGAGGTTTTCTTAAGGGATTTGTACACAGTCTCCGTAAGAATTGTCATTCCCTGCTTCGTGAAGATTTTCTTTGCCTCTTTCGCTACTTCCTCGTCGGCTCCCTGCAAGATCTGTTTTTCCATCTCCACTATGGTTACCTTGCTTCCAAAAGAGTTGTAGACGTAGGCAAACTCCATTCCGATGTAACCACCTCCTATTATTACGACTGAGCGGGGAACCTCGGTGTGCATTATCGCCTCGTCACTTGTCATCACCACTTTTCCGTCGATTTTAAGGCCGGGCAGCGTTCTTGGGACAGAACCTGTGGCAAGGAGTATCCGTTCGCTCTCTATATCTTGTGAATCCTTCCCAGTAACGGAAATTCCGTGCTTTGATATGAGCCTTCCCGTGCCGCTTATAAGAGTGATATTGTTTTTCTTGAAAAGTCCGGCGACACCTCTATTAAGAGAAGACGAAGCTTTTCTGCTTTTTTTTATTACTTCTGAGTAGTCAAAGGAGAGCCCCTTGTGGGTAATTCCGTAACTCTCCGAGTCAAGAAAATGCGAGTACATCTCGGCGCATTTGAGAATTGCCTTTGAAGGTATGCATCCCCAGTTAAGGCATACTCCCCCGGGCTTGTCCCGCTCCACGACGGCAACTTTCATCCCCATCTGTGCGGCCCTTATTGCCGATATGTATCCACCGGGACCGGATCCTATAACTGTGAGATCAAATTTTTCCATTTCGGGTAATTATATTTATAATCGGCGTATCGTCAAAGATTGTTGCAACTTTAAATATGTGGACCATTCAGCTGCAAGAATTACTTCAAGAATTATAGCAGTTAAAACATTGTTGAGCTCTGAAGATTCTTTCCATATGAACTCGCGAGAGTTTGCCATGAAAGTTGTGTCCTAGGTAGGTTTGCTCTCGCGGTATCGAAGAAAGCTATTTAAGCAACAATAACAGTGAGAGTTTTTGGCTTGTAAAGAGCATTGTCCGGCAATTCCGCTTAATTAGTGTCTGTCAGAAAAAGCCTTTTTTCACAATTATTTTGGCGATTATTCCGCGACATCGCAAGCAGCAACCGCTTTGAACCCCCGCAGAGCAATAAAAAGCGGCGATTATTGCAAAAACAGCGCAGGCCTGACCTTAATCGAACGCAACCGGACTGTTTTCGTTACTTTTCTAACGGATAATCAAGCTGTAACCAGGCAGGTCAAGCAGCTGCAAGGAACCTGGGCTTCAGTTTTCGTCGCCTTCTTTCCTCTTCTTTCTTCATCACAAGCTTCCCGAGCCTGTGAACATTGGCCGACGGCACCGACAAAGCAACGCACCGGGCGAACCCCCGCACCCCATGATCCCTTACCCTGCCAAGTCCCTTGTGGTTCAAGGCGTTTATCGCCGACTCCACGGCGGGGTGCCGCCTGCGCCCCTTAACAAACTCTTCGCTCTCTTCCCTCTCCCGGTCAGCCTTGCTCTTCCCGCCCTTCTTCGCCAAGACGCTGCTCTCAAGCATCCCATCAAGCCTGCTCTTGTTGCCGGGACTCCAGGCGCCTCGGTCAAAACTGCAAGCCAAAAGCCCGGGATACTTCTCAATGGTCTCTTCAATAAAAGGTACCGCCACATCCACGTCCTCTTCTCTCCACATCACCCTGTGGTTCAGTATGAACTGGTGCTGATCCTCTATCACGCACACCGGAACCCCAAGCTCAACCGGCACTCCCGCCTTGCCCTTCGCTATCCACCGAGTGTGTTCCTCAAACACCGAGTTATAACTAAATCTGGTGTTCAGAGTGATTTGAAAAAAAGCGGCGTATCCGGTTGATTTGTTGTTTGAGTTCAAAAAAACAACCAATAGGAGGATACGCCACTATGGGCAAGAAGGATAAAGTTTTTGACCTCAAAGGTCAAAAAGAGACAATCGATTCATTGAACGGACTGTTCAGCAAATTTGTCCACTCAGAAAGACAGAGAGCGGTTGCCAAAGAATTGAAGCTTGACGGACACATGGGAAACGGGCTTCAAGGCCCCGGGGCGGTTGCTGACCCCCTCAGCGAGATGTTGAGAGAGGGCGCCCGGTTTCTTCTCGGCACAGCCGTGCGGTGCGAGCTCGAAGAGTTCCTCAAGCAATACGAGGATCGTCTTCTGGACAATGGGAGAGTCGCGGTTGTGCGCAACGGATACCTGCCCGAGCGGGAGATACAGACCGGCATTGGTCCCGTGAAGGTACGAGTTCCCAAGGTGAGGTCCAAGGACGGGGAACCCGTCACTTTCCACTCGGTATTGGTGCCTCCCTATGTGCGCAAGGCCGCGACGCTTGAGGCGGCTTTGCCTTGGCTGTATCTGAAGGGAGTATCCACCGGGGAGATGGGGCCTGCGCTAGAGGCGCTGATCGGGCCTGAGGCCAGGGGGCTTTCGCAAAGCACGGTGTCGCGGCTCAAAAAACAGTGGGCCGAGCAATACGGTACCTGGAGGACCGGGGATTTGAGCGAGGGTCGCTGGGTGTATATATGGGTAGACGGCATATACAGCAACATACGAGGAGATAACCCTCGGTTGTGCGTGCTGGTGGTCATAGGGGTAAACGAACGTGGGGAGAAGCACTTCCTGGCTATCGAAGACGGTGTGCGAGAATCAAAGCAGAGCTGGCGTGAGGTATTGGTGAATCTCAAAGGGCGTGGGATGAAGGAAGCCCCGAAGCTTGCTGTTGGAGATGGAGCGCTTGGGTTTTGGCCCGCTCTTGAAGAGGTTTACGGAGAAACCCGTCAGCAGCGCTGCTGGGTGCACAAAACGATGAACGTACTCAACTACCTGCCCAAGTCCTCCCAGCCCAAGGCCAAGAGGCAGCTGCATGATATCTGGCAGGCGGAGACAAAGGAAGACGCGGAGAGGGCCTTTGATCTGTTCTTGAAGACATATGAAGACAAGTACCCGAGAGCGGCACAGTGCCTTGTGAAGGACAGGGAGGAGTTGCTGGCGTTTTACGACTTTCCCGCCAACCACTGGCGGAGCATTCGGACAACGAACCCGATTGAGTCGGCCTTCGGCACAATACGGCATCGGACCAGACGCTGCAAAGGCTGTCTGAGTTCCGAGGGCATGTTGCACATGATATTCAAGCTGGGGATGTGCGCGGAGAAGAACTGGCGCAAAATTAACGGGTTTGATTTCCTGGCGAAAGTGATAACGGGAGTGAAGTTCAGAGATGGGATCGAAGAGACAACAGAGAAAACAGCGGAGGTGACGACAGACGATCAGGTCGCCGCTTGATCATGTCCTTGAACACCAGATTTGCATATATCTCTCAAACACCGAAAACACCTTCTCCCCCCGCGGTATCGCTTCCCCTTTAACCAAACGCCTCTCCACCTGGTCTATCTGCCTGCGGGAGTGACGCAGCCACTGGTTAATATTGTCAATGCACCACCGCGGCCCTTTCACACTCACCAGCTCCAAAAGAGTCTTCTCCGCCCGCTTCACCATGTTCTCGCTAAACCTCAAATACTCTTTTACCCCCTCATCCCCAGCCTTCCTGCGTCTGCGCGAAGTGCTTACCACGGTAAACAGCTTCTTCCCCTTCCCAAGAAGATGGCCTTCCTGACGCCACCCCCAAAGCCCGTTCCTCCGCGCAGCCGAAGCCACCGCCTTGACAAGACTCCTCACAGCGTCCCAGAGCAATCTCACGTCCGTGGGATATTCAACGTCGGTTTTGACGGGAAACGAGTCACACCGCCCCCGCAACCCTTCTCCAGGCTTTTTTTTTGAGACCTCGTGACCGCTCCTCACCACTATCTCCCCTATCTTGTTGAGCATCTCCGGCTCAAGCAAAAACACGTTGTCCATTATAGTCTGCAACTCGTATTCGTACTCTCCCGAATAGTCGCTGTGACCCAGCATCCGGCGTAGCGAGCTGTGATTGTTTGCAAGCTCGTGAAGCCGGTCGTAATCACAGCCAAGCCCCTGCTTCAACACCCCAAGAACCACCACCCTCCATATGTCCATCCCCGGACGGCCGACGTCAAAATTCACTTCCGCAAGAAACTCCTTCTCAAGAAGCGAAAACAGTTCCTCGCGCGTCTTGGTGTTTACGTAAATGTACTGAAGTCCTCTGAGTACGGCGGGAATGTCGTCTCTTGACTTGGGATTGAAGCGTATCTTCTCGATCGGAACTTCGCCGAGACTAAGCTGCAGTTCTTTTATCTTTCTCATGGAAAACCCCCGAAGATTGTTTGTAAAAGGCCCGCGTGTTGATCGTTCGGATATAATTGTACCGTATATGGACAATCTTCACCATGGAAAATCATAATTATTTCGTTTTATTTCAGGAAGTTAAGAGCTTCTCTGGCAGACACTAATTAGCGGAACTAGTTAATTTGAGATTCTGTATGACAGTTTGGTAAGTGCAGAATTTACTTTTGATTCCGTTGACAATACAGTAGGCGGAAATTATATTTCAGAAATAGATGACACAGCCAATCTCTCCAAGAAACAAGGCTTTTCTGGGCTTTGTAGTAGATCATTTTATTGAGACCGGAAGCCCCATCGGTTCTTCGACCCTTATATCGAAATACGATATAAAATGGTCTCCGGCCACGGTCCGCCAGGAGCTTAATTCGCTTATGGAAGCGGGTTTTCTCACCCAAAGTCATATTTCTTCCGGCAGGCTTCCCACGGAGAAGGGAATAAATTATTACGTAGAGAACATTCTCCACGTGGAAAACTCACCGGATGTCGGCCTGCGGTTCCTTGAGAATAAATATGAAGAGATTGACGGCACGCTTGATCACGTGATAAGCGCTACAAGTTCAATACTTTCCGACTTTACGAAGCTTGCAGGTCTCGCGATGCTTCCCCAGAGAAACACTCTCAGAGTCAAGTCCGCAAAGCTTCTGAAAATGGGAAACAGGGAATGTCTCCTGTTTCTGGTCTTTGAAGGTGGGCTTACGGAAAAAACTTACATAAAGCTTGCCAAACCCATTCGGGATTCCCAGGTCGAGAGGATAGGGAGTTATCTTAATCAACTGATTCTGGGCCTTACGATTGACCAGGTGCGCAAGGTTGTGCTTGAGAAAATAAAGAGAACCACTACCGAATACAGTGAAATCCTTGAAAAAGTGCTTAGAATAAGCAGTGAGCTTTTCGAGAGGGAGAGAAAGGCGGGGATATTCATAAAAGGAAAGGTTTTCGTCATTGAGTCTCTTGATTTCGGAGATTCCGGTCTCTATAAGACCATAATCGAGATACTCGAGGATCAGGAACTTCTTTCCAGCCTTCTGAAGTCGGTTGTAAAAGATGGTAGCTCGAAGGTTTTTGTAGGTTCAGAAAAAGGGATGCCTCGCGGCTTCAGCCTCGTGGCGGCACCTTACTGCAAAGGAAACAGCTACGGGAGTTTAGGTGTGTTCGGCCCCTCTAGAATGGACTATTCAAGAATCATCCCGCTTGTGAACTACACGGCGAAGATGGTCACAAAGAGGGTTAACGGAGAATTACGGAATGAGTGAGAACACGATAACGGAAATTGAAGAGAAAGAGAAAAACGGCGCTGAGGATCTGCAAGAGCCCGAACCTCCCGGTACTGACGGACAAGAAAAAGAGATAGAGGAAGACTCCTTCGCTGAACTCGAAGCCTTGAGGGAGAAGTATTTAAGGCTTTCGGCCGATTTTGATAACTACAAAAAAAGACTTGCGAGGGAAAAGCAGGAAATACTTGATTTCGGAAACGCGCAGAAGTTAAAGGAGCTGCTTTTCGTTCTTGACAACATTGAAAGAGCTATTGAGCTTTCTGGAGAATTGCTTGGCGAAAAAACAGACTTCGTAGCTTTTCTTGATGGAATAAAGCTTGTTCACGCGCAATTTCTGGCGGGTCTAGGAAACTTCGGCGTTACACCGATAGACTCAAGCGAGGGAACTGGTTTTGACCCAAGTTACCACGAAGCTGTTTACAAGGAGCACTCGGAAACTTACGAAAGTGGCACCATAATCTCAGAGGTCCAGAAAGGCTATCTTCTTAACGGAAGATTGCTAAGACCCTCAATGGTATCCGTGTCTCAAGGTGCTGAAAAAACCTCCGAGGAAGATTCTGAAGAAAAAGACTGACGAAAACTCCCGCTCCCTAATTCTAAAATGGCTAAAAACTACTACGAAATACTTGCTGTTGAGAAAAACGCTTCCCCCGAAGATATAAAAAGTTCCTACAAGGATCTTGCCTTCAAGTACCATCCGGACCGCAACCCCGAGGATAAGAATGCCGAAGAAAAGTTCAAGGAAATAAACGAGGCCTACCAAGTGCTTAACGACAGGGATAAGAGGGCTCGTTATGACAGTTTCGGCCAGATGTCGGGTGACGGCATGGGCGGTTTTTCGGGGTTCAGCGATATTTTCGGCGATCTCTTCGATGACGTTTTCACGGGAGGAATGGGCAGGAGCAGGGGCCGGCAAGGAGAGACTCTGCAGTACAACCTTGAAGTGGATTTTGATGAAGCTGCGTTTGGGACTCAGAGAGAAGTAAAAATCAGGAAAAGAAAACTCTGTGATGATTGCTCTGGTTCCGGAGCTGCGGTTGGAGGAGAGTCAGTTTGTGATCGTTGCGGAGGAAGAGGATCGGTTGCTTTTTCCCAAGGTCCGTTTTCAATAAGCCAGGGTTGCCCTTCGTGTGGGGGAAGCGGAAAAATTATAACGAATCCCTGTAGAAGTTGCCGGGGATCCGGCCTTTCATACACCGAGAAGGCGGTAAAGGTCAACATACCCGCCGGGATTTCCAGTGGAATGAGGCTTGTCATAAGGGGGGAAGGGGAACCTGGAGCACGTGGAGGTCCTCCGGGAGATCTCTACATACAGGTAATGGTAAGGGAACACCCCATTTTCAGACGGGACGGAAACGACATCGTGTGCGAGTTTCCGATAAGCTTTACTCAGGCGGCTCTTGGAGATGAGGTAGACGTTCCGATTCTAAAGGGTACCACCAAGATGAAAATCCCCGCCGGAACGCAGCCGGAACAAACCTTCAAGCTTAGAGGAAAGGGGCTTGTGGACGTGGAATCCGGGAGTCTTGGCGATCAATACGTTGTGGTAAAAGTGGTAATACCGCAGAAACTCACCAGAAAACAGAAGGAAGCTTTAATGGAATTTGCCGGAAGCTACAACGGAAGAAAAGAACCTTTGATCGAGAAATACTTAAATAAAATAAAAGAATTAATTCACTAAACCTAAAGTATTATCTAATACTCTTAAAGCTCTTGCCGTGTGTCCCCGACTCATCCTCCGGCTATTGCCGGAATAATTGATACGACATCTCCGTCGTTAAGTTTCGTGTCCACTCCGTCAAGAAACCTTATGTCTTCATTGTTCACGTAGAGATTTATGAATCTTCTTACGTTTCCGCTCTCATCACAGAGTCTGTTCTTTATGCCAGGACATTCGCTCTCGAGTTCTTCTATGAGAACGGATACCGTGGATGCTTCTATCTCAAGCTCGTCTCTGTCTCCTGAGAGTTTTCTAAGAGGGGTTGGAATTCTTACCGATACCATGTTTTTCTCCCGTTTTTCTCTTGGTTTACTAAAATTTTGCTACCCACCATATACCAATGACTATAACACGTAACACTACAGTTTTTTACTGCTGTAAAGCTCTTCAAAGTCCTCAAGAGTAGGATCTATCACCTGGGGCTTTCCAAGCCTTCCCTCAACGGCATCCTGGGTTTTAAGACCGTTTCCAGTTATTGATACCACTATTGGCTCATCGCGGGGAATCTTTTCCTCTTCTATCAGCTTTTTCGTTACCCCGAGCGTTACTCCTCCCGCGGTCTCGGTGTAAATGCCTTCGGTCCTCGCAAGAAGCTCTATCGCGTCCACTATTTCCGCATCGCTTACGTCTTCCGCTACTCCACCGCTTTCCCTTATTATATTCATTGCGTAGTAGCCGTCGGCCGGAGTACCAATGGCGAGGGATTTCGCTATAGTGTCCGGTTTTACCGGTTTGAACGTCTCCCAGTCGTTTTTAAATGCGGTTGATATGGGCGAACATCCCGTTGCCTGGGCGCCGTATATTTTTGAACCCTGAGGTTCCACGATTCCGAGCAACTCAAATTCCTTTATGGCTTTCCAGACCTTGGTGAGGAGAGAACCGCTTGCCATCGGAACCACTATGTGCTTGGGGGCTTTCCATCCGAGTTGTTCCATTACTTCAAACGCGTATGACTTGGAACCTTCGGAATAATAGGGCCTCATGTTTATGTTCACGAAAGCCCAGTTGTATTTGTCGGCTATTTCGCTGCAGAGCCTGTTTACATCGTCGTAAGCGCCTCTTACGCCTATAAGATTCGCTCCGTAGACTATGGTGTTGAGTATTTTCGATTGTTCAAGGTCGTGGGGAATTAATATGAAGCTTTTTAGATTTCCTGCAGCGGAAATCGAGGATACGGAGTTTGCTAAATTCCCCGTGGATGCACAGCCAATCGTCTCGAATCCGAACTCTTTTGCTTTTGAGAGGGCTACGGATACGACCCTGTCCTTAAAAGAAAGGGTGGGGTAGCAGACCGCGTCGTTTTTCACGTAGATTTCCGAAACCCCAAGCGCCTCGGCCAGATTTCTTGCTCGCACAAGCGGAGTGTACCCTACCTGGGTTCCGAGAGTGGGTTCGGAGTCAAGGGGGAGAAGTTCCTTGTATCTCCATATGTTCTGCGGACGGGAAGCTATTTCTTTCCTTGAGATATGCTTTTTTATCTCATCGTAGTTGTATACAGCTTCGAGAGGACCGAAACACATCTCACATACATGCTTCGGTTCCTTGGGATAAAGCTCGCCGCATTCCTTGCATTTAAGAGATTCTACGAAACCCATGACGCCTCCAAAATGTCAATCGGGAGTAAAAACTACCCTAACGGCTTTTGATGTCAAAGAAATTCCGCGACTAACACGGTAGGTGTCAAGGAGTTCTTTGCTCAGCTCACCCGCAGTGCGCGTCTCCGGTCTTTTATTCGCAATGAGGCTTTCAGGTACACTTTCACGCGAAAAGGAGGCTCGGATGAACGTACTTAGCGAGGACGGATTCTCAATACACGGCTTCAAGGTCAGCGAAAGCGACAGCAACTACAATTACCTGGTGGCGTGCGAGGAAACGGGGCAATGCGTGGTAATAGACCCGCTTGACCCGGTCACTCTTCTGAAAATCATAAGAGAGAGGGACTACAGGGTTAAATACGTCCTGAACACCCACGCGCATCCCGATCACATTTACGGAAACAATCCCATAACGAAGGTTTTTCTCTCCTCGAAGATTCTTATTCATACGACGGCCCTCGACCACGTTGCTCCAAGAAGCGAAGGTATAGAGGAGGGAGACGAGATATCGTTCGGAAAGCAGCGACTTCAGGTGATTCATACTCCAGGGCACTGCCCGGAACACACCTCCTTTATAATCGGTGACAACATCTTTCTGGGCGATACGGTATTTGTCTCAGGATGCGGAAACGTAAAGTTCAGGGGGAAAGTCGAGGATCTTTATGAGACCTTTGCCTTTAAGCTTTCCAGTCTTTCTGACGGACTAAGGATGTTCTGCGGTCACGACTACGCGGAAACTAATCTTAGGTTCGCTCTTGAGTTTGCTCCGGAGAACGAAGATGCGAAGAAAAAGCTTGAGGAAATTCCCGAAGATAAGTTTCCCCGGTCAACCCTAGGGGAGGAGAGAACATACAATCCCTTTATGAGAACGGGTGATCCGGCCCTCCTGGATGCGCTCAGGGAAAAAGACCCGTCTTTGGAGAATGATCCGATGGCGGTTTTCATAAAATTAAGAGAACTCAGAAACATATGGTAGACTCCGTGCTTTTCTTTTTTCCTGTAAAGCGGCGTTTGCCGGCGGGAAAAGGAGAATATAAGGTCTCTCGACAAGGTGAGCGAGAATGAATACGGAAGATAGGTGTACAAAAGTGTCTGCGCGGCTCGAGGCTCTTGCGGATAAAAGAATAGTTTTCCTCGACGGCGCTATGGGCACAATGATCCAAAGGCACGACCTCAAAGAAGAGGATTTCAGGGGAGATCTGTTCTCTGATCACCCGGTGGATCTAAAGGGCAATAACGACCTCCTTTCCCTTACAAGACCCGACGTCATATATGAAATCCACAGAAAATACTTCGAAGCCGGTTGCGATATAGTTGAGACCAACACCTTTAGTTCCACCTCCATAGCTCAGGCCGATTACGGCCTCGAAAGCTGGGTGAGAACCCTTAATGTAGAGTCGGCAAAACTCGCAAAGAAGGCAGCTTCTGACTTTATGGAGAAAAATCCCCATAGGTCGTGTTTTGTTGCCGGAGCACTGGGTCCGACTAACAAGACTGCGTCAATGTCCCCTGACGTAAACGATCCGTCTTACAGGGCGGTTTCCTTTGACCAGCTCGTGGAGGCTTACCGCGAGCAGGCAGAAGCTCTTGTTGAGGGAGGGGTTGATATACTTCTGCCCGAGACCACTTTTGACACCCTGAACCTCAAAGCGGCCATATACGCCATTGAAACCTTTTTCGATGCGCGCGGCGGGGACAGGATTCCAGTCATGCTTTCCGTTACCATAACGGATCGTTCCGGGCGCACCCTCTCAGGGCAGACAGTGGGGGCTTTCTGGAACTCGGTTCGCCACGCAAAACCCTTCAGCGTCGGCATAAACTGCGCGCTTGGGGCGGAAGACATGCGTCCTTACATTGAAGAACTCTCTCGAATAGCTGACTGCTGCATAAGCTGCTACCCAAATGCGGGGCTTCCCAATCCGTTGAGTGAAACCGGATATGACGAGACTCCCGAGATTACTTCTACTCTTCTTCAGGATTTCGCGGAGAGCGGTTTTCTAAATATAGTCGGCGGATGCTGCGGCACCACTCCGGAACACATAGAAATGGTTGTGGAAAAACTCGGAGATGTTCCGCCAAGAAAGATCCCCGTTTATAAAGGCGTAACCAGACTAAGCGGCCTCGAGCCCCTTAGGATAACCTCTGATGCCGAAGGGCCTTTCATAATGGTTGGCGAGAGGACCAATGTTACTGGTTCTCCTAAGTTCGCAAGGCTTGTAAAGGAAGGAGATTTTGAAGGAGCCGTTTCTATAGCTCTTCAGCAGGTAGAAAACGGGGCGAACATAATAGATGTCAACTTCGATGAAGGGCTTCTTGACTCTGAAGCCTGTATGGAGCGTTTCCTTAATTTTATCGCGTCGGAACCCGAGGTGGTCAAGGTACCCGTGATGATAGACAGCTCGAAATGGTCTGTTATTGAGCGGGGGCTTAAATGTATTCAGGGCAAGTGCATCGTAAATTCCATAAGTCTTAAGGAAGGCGAGGAGGTGTTCTGCCAGCAGGCAAAGGCGGCAATGCGTTACGGTGCCTCGGTCGTGGTAATGGCTTTTGACGAAAAAGGCCAGGCGGCCTCAAAAGAGGATAAGGTAGCAGTCTGCAAAAGGGCTTACCGCATATTAACCGAAAAAGTGGGCATGGACCCCTGCGATATAATTTTTGATCCCAACGTTCTTACGGTCGGAACAGGGATAGAGGAACACAATTCGTATGCCGTGGATTTCATCGAAGCTGTAAGGGAAATAAAAAAATCCTGTCCCAAAGCGCTTACAAGCGGTGGAGTAAGCAACATATCCTTCTCCTTCAGGGGAAACAACATGGTGCGTGAAGCTATGCACAGCGCATTTCTTTACCACGCGATAAAAGCCGGGTTTGACATGGGGATAGTAAACGCGGGGATGCTCACTGTTTACGACGATATTGACCCTGAACTTCTTGAAAGAGTAGAAGACGTGCTTCTTAACCGTCATCCCGATGCCACGGAGCGTCTTGTTGAGTACGCAAAACGTTTTGAAGGTATGAAGTCCGCGGGCGCGGAAAAAGAAACTAGGCAATGGAGAGAACTTGGGGTTGAAAAACGTCTTGAGCACTCCCTTGTAAACGGCATAGCGGATTTCATTGAGGATGACGCGGAAGAGGCCAGGGTCAAATACGGAGCGCCTATTTACGTTATCGAGGGTCCTCTCATGGATGGGATGAAAGTAGTGGGGAATCTGTTTGGTGACGGCAAAATGTTTCTTCCTCAAGTGGTGAAAAGCGCGAGAGTGATGAAAAGGGCCGTCGCATACCTTCAGCCGTTTATGGAAAAGGAAAAAAAGGGGAGCGGGGGAGTCAAAGGGAAGTTTGTTATAGCCACCGTGAAGGGAGATGTCCACGATATAGGGAAGAACATAGTGTCTGTGGTTCTCGGTTGCAATAACTATGAGGTAATAGACCTTGGGGTAATGGTTCCTTGCGAGAAAATACTCAACGTTGCAAGAGAGCATCAAGCGGATTTCATAGGATTAAGCGGACTGATTACACCTTCTCTTGACGAGATGGTGTATAACGCGAGAGAAATGGAACGGGAGGGGCTTAATATCCCTCTTCTTATAGGCGGGGCTACTACAAGCAGGGCTCATACGGCGATAAAAATAGCTCCTGGATACAGCGGCATAGTTGACCACATACCCGATGCCTCCATTGTTATAGGCGTGTGTAACGACATAATGAATCCGGAAAAGACCCGGTCCTACGTGGAGGAACTTAAAAAAAGCAACTCAGAGCAAAGGCAGCGTTTTGAAAAAGCCCGTGGCCAGGCGGAATATGTTTCTATAGAAAAGGCAAGGGAAAAAGCATTTCCGACTGAATGGGAGAATATAGCAATACAGCGCCCGGGGCGGCTTGGAGTTTTTGTCTTCGACACCATCTCACTTGAAGAAGTCGCCGGTTACATAGACTGGTCTCCTTTTTTCTGGGCGTGGGAGCTCAAAGGGGTTTTCCCGAAAATACTTGAGCACCCCAAAAGAGGAAGCCAGGCAAAAAAACTTTACCGGGACGGCCAAGCGCTCCTTAAGCGGATAATCCTGGAGAAAGTTTTCACTCCCCGTGCGGTTGTCGGAATCTTCCGCGCAAACAGTGTCGGAGACGACGTTGAAATCCATGGAGAGGAAAAACGGGTTCTGGCCATACTCCATTTCCTAAGACAGCAGGAAATACGGTCTAAACAAGGGCACTTTTATTGTCTTTCCGATTTTATAGCGCCAAAAGCCTCGGGCAGAGAAGATTACATGGGGGGCTTTGTGGTAACTGCAGGCGATGGGGTTGAGAAATTTTCCGCGGACTTCAAGGAAAAGGGGGATGATTACAATTCGATTATGACAAGCGTGCTTGGAGACAGAATAGCTGAGGCTCTTGCCGAAATGATCCATAAAAAAGTAAGAGACTTCTGGGGATACGGGAAAGAGGAAAAGCTCAGTTCCGAAGACCTGATAAGTGAAAAATACAGGGGAATAAGGCCTGCTCCAGGGTACCCGTCCTGTCCTGATCACACGGAAAAGAAGATTCTCTGGGACCTTCTCAAGGCGGAAAAACACACGGGAGTATCACTTACCGAAAGCTTCGCCATGACCCCGTCGAGTTCGGTTTCGGGTTTTTACATGGCCCATCCCGAATCAAGGTATTTTTCTCTTGGGAAAATACTGAAGGACCAGGTTCTGGATTATGCGAAAAGAAAGGAAATCAGTCTTGAGGAAGCGGAAAAATGGCTCCGCCCGAATCTTGGATACTGAGAAAAAATTTCTCTGCGAAATCGAAGGCTTACTTGACAAACGGCTTTAAAATATCTAGAGTGAAATCCTAAGTCCTAGTTCTACTTGTTTTTCAAGGTCTCATGAAAAAGTCGGATATTGAAAAAGAACTTTCACGGAAATTTAACCTTAATTCCCTAGAATCCAGAAAGGTTCTGGATGTCATAATCGATGCTATGACTGGGATGCTTCGCGACAGGGAGAGAATAGAGATAAGACATTTCGGAAGTTTTTTTACAAAAAACTATCAGCCTTATGAAGGAAGAAATCCGAGAACAGGCGAAAAAATAAAAATCGGCGAAAAAACCCTTCCATTGTTTAGGGTAAGCAACTGGCTTGCTCCGAAACTTGCGGAAAAACAGAGCGATAAGTAACAGACCCCAGCCGGGGTTTGTTAACAACCCTTCTTTTGTAAGCGTCCCAGATGCCTGTACTTGATATCCTTGTTTACCCCGACCCGGCGTTAAAGAGGAAATCCCTTCCTGTGGGGAAGTTAAGCGAAGACGTGGACCGTCTTCTAGATGATATGGCACAGACAATGCGTGACGCTAACGGCGTTGGACTTGCGGCCCCACAAGTCGGCAAGAATATCCGGGTTCTCGTTATCGATATTTCCTTGCCTGAAGAAAATAAGAGGGAGTTTTATGAACTTATAAATCCCGAGATTGTTTCCTCCCGTGGATTTCAAACGGGAGAGGAAGGCTGCCTCAGCGTACCCGGGTTTTTCGCGAACATAAGAAGAAAAGAGCATGCTCGGGTATCTGCCCTTGACAGAGAAGGCAAGCGTTTCACCATTGACGCTGATGGAATGCTGTCAAGAGTTCTTCAACATGAAATTGACCATCTTGATGGTATATTGTTTTTTGACAGGCTTGGACGGCTTAAAAGAGATCTTCTTGTAAAACAGATTAACGAGCGGTTCGTATCCACGCGGGGTTGACTTCCCATTCTACTCGATTCTTCAGGTGCTTTCGTGACATGATTTCGGATCTGGTTAAAAACATAGAACCTTTCTACGTAATGGATATCCTTGAAAGGGCAAAGCAGCTTGAGAATGAGGGTCGGGATATCGTCCATTTCGAGGTCGGAGAACCTGATTTCAATACCCCAGAAGAGGTATGCTCGGCCGCTGTGCGTTGGATAGAGAAAGGCTATACAAAATACACAAGCAGCCTTGGAATTGAGGAGCTTCGCAAAAGCGTCGCAGAGGATTACAGCCGTACCTACGGCGTGGAAGTCGGGTATGAAAGGGTAATAATAACTATAGGCAGTTCCCCCGCGCTTCTGCTGGCAATGCTGACTGTTCTTAACCCCGGTGATGAAATATTAATAACGGACCCCCATTACGCATGTTATCCGCAGATAATAAGTGTTGCGAGAGGGGTCGCAAAGAAAATACCCGTTTACGAAAGCGATGGTTATCAAGTTGACCCTGCGGAAATCAGAAAAAACATCGGCAAGAAAACAAAGGCTATCCTGGTAAACTCTCCGGCTAATCCTACCGGGGCGGTTATGGACAGGGATGTTCTCCGGGAACTGTCCGAGACGGGTCTTTTTGTGATCTCAGATGAAATATATCACGGTCTTGTCTACGGTGCGCACGTTAACTCGATTCTGGAATTCACTGATGAATCCATAGCGATAAACGGCTTTGCCAAACTTTATTCCATGACGGGTTGGCGTCTTGGTTACATGATAGTTCCCAAGAACCTCGTAAGGTATGTGCAGAAACTTCAGCAGAACCTTTTTATCTCCGCCGGATCCTTCGTTCAGAAAGCCGGAGTCGAAGCTATTGAGAAAGTGAAAAAAAGCGGCAAAAATGAAGCCATCGTAGCCGAGTTTGATAAAAGAAGGAAGGAAATGATAAAAGGACTTTCCTCGATCGGATTTGATATTGCAGTTGAGCCTAAGGGGGCATTTTACGTCTTTGTGAATTCTTCCAGGTGGAGCCGGGACTCCTGGCGCCTCGCGTTTGATATTCTCGAGAACTGCCACGTGGGTGTAACTCCCGGAATAGATTTCAGCGACAGGGGAAGAGATTATCTGAGGTTTTCCTATACGACTTCAGTTGATTCCATAAGGGAAGGCATAAGAAGACTGGGTGAGTTTCTGGGATGAGTATTCTTCGAAAAAGAAAAAAACTTGCCTTGATTGTAATCAGGAAGTAGCTTTCTGCGTTTTTAGAACAAGACGAATTTTCGTCAAAGGGTACCAGATGGATAAAAAGCTTGTTGTTGGAAACTGGAAAATGAACCTGCTCCGGGAGGAAGCACAGGAGTTGTCCGGCTCAATAGTCAACCTGCTGGGAGAAGACTATGATGCCTGTCAGGTAGTGCTTGTGCCTCCCTACACGGCTCTTGACGTAGTACGGGGCTGTATCTCGGGTTCAAACATAGATCTTGGGGCTCAAAACGTTTTCGGTAAGATTGGGGGAGCTTTTACGGGTGAGGTGTCTGCGCCGATGCTCATCGATGCTGGATGTAGGTGGGTTATTCTCGGCCATTCCGAAAGAAGACACATAATTGGAGAAACTGATGAAGAGATAACCGAAAAGGTCTCCATTTCAATTTCCTGCGGCTTGAAAATAATTCTCTGTGTGGGAGAAACTGAGGCCGAGAGGGAGGAGGCAATCTGCAGAAGTGAAGACGCTTTGATGAGAAAAAGGCTCCTCTTTTCACCGATAAAGGCTCAGATAGAAAGTGCATTGCGTTCTCTGGGTGAAGAACAGGTCTCGGATATCGTTATAGCGTACGAACCAGTCTGGGCCATAGGGACTGGGAAAAACGCTACTTCTTTGGAAATAGCTGAAATTCATCAACATATAAGAGAATTTCTGACTGAAATGTTTCCCGGTCCGGGCAATAATATAAAAATTCTATATGGCGGGAGCGTTAAAACGGGTAGCATATCCGAGATTATGTCCGTTGAAGAAGTTGACGGAGTTCTGGTTGGAGGAGCCAGTCTTTCGGCCGACTCTTTTTTCAGAATAATAAAATCCTTTGGGGGTTAGAAATTGGAGTTCTTGATACCGTCGGTAAAAATTATTCACATAGTGCTCAGTGTGCTTATTGTACTGATCATACTGCTTCAGCCGAGCAAATCTGGCGACATAGGCTCAATGTTCGGAGGTGGAAGCTCAGAGTCAGTCTTTGGTTCAAGTGGAGCAATGCCCTTTCTCGTGAAAATGACGAGGCTTCTTGGGCTTCTATTTGTAATTACTTCTCTTTTTCTGGGTTATACTTCCATAAAGTCGATAACGGGTTCGGTTGTGGAGAAATCGCCGAGCGAAGTGTTTGAGGAATTTTCTCAGCCAACCGGGGAGCTTTCGGAAGAATCCCCGGGGCAGACCCGTGATGTGGAATAAACTGGACAATTGCACGAAGTTAAAACGGGTGCGGATGCTAAATCAGCGCCTGCTTCCTTAGCCGATACCGCTCCGGCCCAAGTGGCCCCTGAACTCAAAGATTCCGGAAAAACGCCTGAAGAGTAAAAAATCACCTGATTGGGTGTCTTTTATTTGCAAGAGCTTTAGTTAATATAGAGAAAATAAGTTTGTACGGTAGAAACGCGCCAGTTCGGAGGTTTCAAAAATGGCATACATAATTGCTGAACCATGTATCGGAGTGAAAGACAAAGCTTGTGTCGAAGCATGTCCGGTGGATTGCATATATGAAGGAGATGATCAGTTGATTATCCATCCCGATGAATGCATAGACTGCGGAGCATGTGTTGACCCATGTCCGGTGGATGCCATATTTCACGAAGACGAATTGCCCGAGAAATGGCAGAAGTTCATTGATATAAACAAAGATTTTTTTGAGGGCAAAGAAGGCCTTGAGCCGGCCAGAAATGACTGAACTTCAGTAAGAGAAAACTCTAGATAAGAAAGGGGGACCTGAGAAGTTCATGTCCCCCTTTCTTATGTTTATGAGCAGGTCTTCTGTCCGGATCAATGTCGCGTGTGGGGAGACACCTTACAACTTCCCTTGCTCGTCAAATCCTATCTGCTTGCGGCCTGAGAAGTTTTGCGTATATATTTTGCTGTTCGAGATGAATATCCGGGATTTAAAAGCGAAGGCACGTAAGGTGCTTCGATTTCTAAAAAAAACCTATCCCGACGCAAAATGTCATCTCGTTTTTGAAAACGCTTCAGAGCTTCTGATTGGGTCTATTCTCTCCGCTCAGTGCATGGATAAACGAGTAAATATGGTAACCCTAGGACTTTTCCGCAAATACCCGGATCTAAAAGCTTTTTCGCAGGCATCAGAAGAAGAACTCCAAGATGACATAAGATCAACGGGTTTCTACAGAAACAAGGCAAAAGCGATAATAAACTGTTCGCGGCAAATAATACAAATGCACGCAGGAGAGGTTCCCTGCAAAATGGAAGAGTTGGTCAAACTTCCTGGAGTCGGAAGGAAAACTGCAAACGTTATAATAGGGAATCATTTCAGAAAACCCGGAGTCATAGTTGACACGCATATTATGAGGTTAAGCCGCCGCCTGGGCCTTACACGAAATTCCGACCCCGTTAAAATTGAATTCGATCTCAGGGAGTGTATTCCGGAAAGAGACTGGACATTTTTCTCGAATTCCCTCGGAGATCATGGAAGAAGTATCTGCAAGGCGAGAAAACCGCTCTGCTCAAAGTGCGGGATATCACACATATGCTTGTACTTCGAACAACTTTACGCGTCATGATGACCTGTGGAATTAAAAGGATTTTTTGGAAAACGCTTTTGGTGGTGAGACCAGAGGGTATTTTTTACCCAGTTTTTATCTCTACAGTGCACAAATGGAGAACCGGTGGATGAAGTCCATTGATGATTATTCAGGGTTTTTTCCCTTCGGATGGCTAAGGGGTTTTCGGGGCGACAACTGGCAGATCTTCTGGAACAAGGGGACGGGGGATCTTTTCTTGAAAGCCACTTTGGAAAACACTCTCATAAAAGTGGGAGAGGCGTCAGACTGGATGGAAGCAAAGAAAAAAGCGGATTTTCTGATGGAAAACCCCGATTCAGTCGCGATGGAACTTGCAGACCATTGAATTTGTCACTCGCAAGTTTTGGGTTCGGTGCGTCTTTTAACTTTGCCGTTCTTCTCAGGTGTCGGAATTCGTCACGGATGCTATTGACTTGCCCGGTCGATCTTTATAATATCAGTGTTTTTTAAAAACAACCGCGTTTAATAATGAAATACGTAGAGCAGGAGCTGATTTCCGTACCAGTAGGGAAGGGGAGGGTTAACGCCCTTTACTACAGAGCGCTTAACAACGACTCTGACAAGAGAAAAACTATAATTATTCATGTTCACGGGTTTCTGGGAAATTTTCTTGACGGAAGCCAGAGGTTTTTGCCGCCGATTTTTGCCAAGGCCGGCTATTCGTCTATCTCGATAAATACCAGAATGGCCAATTTCGGGCTTTTCTTCGGTTTTGGAATAGTGGACGACACCATTCCGCAGATAGACGGGGTAGTGAGGTACTTGGGTGAGATCGGGTATGAGAGAATCATCGTTTCGGGCTATAGTCTGGGGGGAGGGGTGGTTCTTAGATATCTTTCGGTGAAAAGCCGCCAGCCGGATTCCGATGAATTAGGCCTGCTAAAGGGCGTAATTGCGCTTGCTACTCCGTATTCGATTCCCGACTCGATAAGGAGAAGATGGAACAAGTGGGAAAGTCAGCCTTCTTACGATGAGGTGTATGAGGAGGCGAAAACGATACTTGGCGATAAACCCCATGATTCAAAACAAGACAGGACGATTCTTATTTTCAAGGCTAGGGGAAACTCTTACCAGCCTGAGCACACGGAGATATATACATACAAGACATGGTGGTTTCTCGCCGGTCCGGAGGCAACAGCCGTAAAGAGCTATAGGCAGATAGAAAACATAAAGCTGCCGATTCTTCTTATACAAGGCTGGAACGATGCGTTTGTAAAACCCGATGAAACCTACAACCTTGCACAGATAGCCATAGATAACGGAAATGATGATGTTTCCGCCTATTATCTTAACACGGGTCACAATCTCGATGGAAAGGAAGAAGAAATGGGCGACATTATAGTAAGATGGCTTGACAGAAGATTCGTCTGATTCTACGATGGTAAACGAACAGAAGAGTCTTCTTACTTATAAGACTGAAGATGGATTCGAGGTGAATTCTCTTCTTGTTACCCCCGCGTTTGCCTCGGAAGAAGATCTTTACGAATCTCCCATAATCATAAATCTCTACGGAGTATTGGGACACTTTCTCACAAGGGGAACCCCAGTCAGACTCCCTCCGCTTCTTAAAGAAAAAAATATAAGCACGCTTTCTGTGAATACCCGCATGGCGTTTATGGGTCAGATAATGGGGGAAGGGGTCTTTCCCGACACAATTCATGAAATGAAGGAATCGGTGAATATTCTTCGGAAAGAAGGGTTTCGTAACATTTTCATTCTGGGTTACAGCCTAGGGGCCAACATGGCCGTCTACTACGCCAGCCAGACCGGTTCTTTTGGGATAAACGGGCTTATACTGGAAGGCTGTTCCTATTCTCTTCCCTATTCACAGCAAAGAAGGCTTGAGAGAAACAGGAGCATTCCTTCTTATGAGGCTATCTATCTAAAAGCCAGAGAGGTATTGGGTCCGAACCCCGAGAAGAAGAAAAACGATCAGGTGTTTATTGTCTACAGAGCTTGGGGTGATTCTTTCAACCCCGTTGATGCCGAGATGTTTACTTACAGGACTTGGTGGTTCATGAGAGGGCCTCATGCCTACTACGCAAAAACCTGCGAGATTATAAAAGATGTGGAAATTCCGGTTCTGTTTATCCACGGAGTAGACGACGATATCGTTGATGTGTGGGAGCCCAAGGAGCTTAAGAATATAATGAATCATGCGGGTAACGAAGACGTGACACTGCACTATATACTTGGGGCGAAACATGACTGCGTAGAGAATCCCAAAGACTCTATAGATGCGATAACCGGATGGATATCGAAGGTCACCGCAAAGACATAAACCCAGTTCTTTTAACGGGTCTTAGGGATTCTGTGAGCCGAGTCGGATTTATTCTTGCAAAAAGAGAAACTTTGTATATCTTACAAGTCCTTTAATAAAATAGTCGATTTTCCCCGACATCTTTGTTGTTTGTAAGCCTATAGGCGATAGGGAATTTGGAGGCAAAAAACATGTCCGAGAATTTTTCAATCGAAAAGGAGCTTTCAGAAAAACATCAGCTTGAAGATCCTTCCGGCGTCTATTACAACCTCTCTGTTCCCAGACTCTATGAAGAGGCGATTAAAAGAAACGAAGGATGCATCGGTGAGCGGGGAACTTTTGTAGGTTTCACTTCTCCCCATACTGGAAGATCTCCCAAGGACAGGTTTGTGGTAAAGGAACCTTCTACGGAAAAAGATGTAGATTGGGGGGCGGTAAATCAGCCTGTGTCACCCGAGGTATTTGATCACTTTTATGAAAAAGTGATGGATTATTTCAAAGGGAAAGACGTTTTTGTAAGAGACCTGCAGGTCTGCGCCCATCCCCACTATAGAACAAACGTAAGGGTTATAAACGAATTTGCGTGGCACAATCTTTTCGTAAACAACCTTTTTATAAGGCCAGACGCTTCTGAGCTTCCCCACAGTGAAGTGGGTTTTACCGTTATCTCGGCCCCGGGTTTCAAGGCGGATGATCCCGAGAGCTACGGTCTTAACAGCGAAACGTTCATATTTCTTAACTTGAGCCGAAGAATTGCCCTTATCGGGGGAACGCGCTATGCGGGAGAAATGAAAAAATCCGTTTTTGCCGCAATGAATTTTCTTTTGCCGGAAAAAGACGTTTTTCCAATGCACTGTTCGGCAAATATCGGAAAAGATGGAAACGTAGCACTTTTCTTCGGACTGTCGGGAACGGGCAAAACCACGCTTTCCGCCGATCCTGAAAGAGCTCTTATCGGAGACGACGAGCACGGATGGTTTGATGAAGGAGTTTTTAATTTCGAGGGCGGGTGTTACGCAAAAACTATAAAGCTTAGTCCAAACACAGAGCCTGAGATTTATCGGGCGGCGCTTAATTTTGGCTCGGTTTTGGAAAACGTTGAGCTTGATCTAGAGACGGGAAAGATAGATTTTGACAGTGACAGGCATACGGAGAACACCCGCGGGGCTTACCAGATTGATATGCTTGAGAACATTGTTCCGGAAGGAGTAGGCAGCATTCCGAAAAGTATTTTCATGCTGACTTATGACGCTTTCGGTGTTCTGCCCCCGATATCGAAACTTGATCCCGACCAAGCTATGCGTTATTTCCTTCTGGGATACACGGCGAAAGTTGCTGGTACGGAAAGAGGGGTAAGCAAGCCCCAGGCGACTTTCAGTTCATGTTTCGGGTCTCCCTTTCTTCCAAGACCCCCGAAGTTCTACGGCAGAATGCTGAAGGAAAGGATGGAGAAGCACAAAGTAACCGTCTGGCTTCTGAATACCGGGATTTCCGGCGGACCTTTCGGAGTTGGTAAAAGAATGCCTCTCCCATCCACAAGGGCTCTTGTTAGCGCTGCGGTAAACGGTTCGCTTGACGGTAGCGAATTTGTCAAAATCCCCATACTTGATTTGTCTGTGCCAGTTAAGTGTCCAGGGGTTGATTCGACTCTTCTTCAGCCCAGACTTTCTTGGGATGATCTGGAAGAATATGACCGCAAAGCTAATACGCTATCAGATCTTTTCGAAAAAGAATACGAAAAATATCTTTAGGGTTAGCAGCCGATTTCAACTCAGCGGAGCAGGCTAGTGGCCGAGCGTGGATATGGACGTAGCGTTGCCATTTGTTAATGGTATTACTTCCCCCTGATCAAAGGTTTACGGGTATGCGTAGCCCATGATCACTGAAAGTACTGTTCAGGCCACAGATTTTTCCGTAACATTTCCTTGCGTTTACCACTCATAGCAACTTTCTCTAGAGTATATTGAGAGATCATAAAAATCGCTTTCATTCCTTCAAGCCGTGCTCATGTCATTCCCCTGCAATAGAAACTTAGTCAAGATGAGTGGGATGACGAAAAATATTTATCCTAATGGCCAACCTCATGGTTCGGGCAAGTCTGTGTTATATTGTGGAGCGTTTTTATATGAGAAAATTTGACTGTAAAGATCAACACAAAATATAAAATCGTGTAGTATTCAGGCTTGAATTTTCTTTCGTTAGAATAGGCCTCAATATGGAGTTCATAAGAGAATATAAAGATTTTTCTCTAATCACTCTGGGAAATTTTTTCGAGATATATGCAAATCTGGTGTTCAAGGACATGATCAAGCGGCGACCTGATCGTCTGTCGTCACCTCCGCTGTTTTCTCTGTTGTCTCTTCGATCCCATCTCTGAACTTCACTCCCGTTATCACTTTCGCCAGGAAATCAAACCCGTTAATTTTGCGCCAGTTCTTCTCCGCGCACATCCCCAGCTTGAATATCATGTGCAACATGCCCTCGGAACTCAGACAGCCTTTGCAGCGTCTGGTCCGATGCCGTATTGTGCCGAAGGCCGACTCAATCGGGTTCGTTGTCCGAATGCTCCGCCAGTGGTTGGCGGGAAAGTCGTAAAACGCCAGCAACTCCTCCCTGTCCTTCACAAGGCACTGTGCCGCTCTCGGGTACTTGTCTTCATATGTCTTCAAGAACAGATCAAAGGCCCTCTCCGCGTCTTCCTTTGTCTCCGCCTGCCAGATATCATGCAGCTGCCTCTTGGCCTTGGGCTGGGAGGACTTGGGCAGGTAGTTGAGTACGTTCATCGTTTTGTGCACCCAGCAGCGCTGCTGACGGGTTTCTCCGTAAACCTCTTCAAGAGCGGGCCAAAACCCAAGCGCTCCATCTCCAACAGCAAGCTTCGGGGCTTCCTTCATCCCACGCCCTTTGAGATTCACCAATACCTCACGCCAGCTCTGCTTTGATTCTCGCACACCGTCTTCGATAGCCAGGAAGTGCTTCTCCCCACGTTCGTTTACCCCTATGACCACCAGCACGCACAACCGAGGGTTATCTCCTCGTATGTTGCTGTATATGCCGTCTACCCATATATACACCCAGCGACCCTCGCTCAAATCCCCGGTCCTCCAGGTACCGTATTGCTCGGCCCACTGTTTTTTGAGCCGCGACACCGTGCTTTGCGAAAGCCCCCTGGCCTCAGGCCCGATCAGCGCCTCTAGCGCAGGCCCCATCTCCCCGGTGGATACTCCCTTCAGATACAGCCAAGGCAAAGCCGCCTCAAGCGTCGCGGCCTTGCGCACATAGGGAGGCACCAATACCGAGTGGAAAGTGACGGGTTCCCCGTCCTTGGACCTCACCTTGGGAACTCGTACCTTCACGGGACCAATGCCGGTCTGTATCTCCCGCTCGGGCAGGTATCCGTTGCGCACAACCGCGACTCTCCCATTGTCCAGAAGACGATCCTCGTATTGCTTGAGGAACTCTTCGAGCTCGCACCGCACGGCTGTGCCGAGAAGAAACCGGGCGCCCTCTCTCAACATCTCGCTGAGGGGGTCAGCAACCGCCCCGGGGCCTTGAAGCCCGTTTCCCATGTGTCCGTCAAGCTTCAATTCTTTGGCAACCGCTCTCTGTCTTTCTGAGTGGACAAATTTGCTGAACAGTCCGTTCAATGAATCGATTGTCTCTTTTTGACCTTTGAGGTCAAAAACTTTATCCTTCTTGCCCATAGTGGCGTATCCTCCTATTGGTTGTTTTTTTGAACTCAAACAACAAATCAACCGGATACGCCGCTTTTTTTCAAATCACTCTGAACACCAGATTTAGTTATAACTCATTTTTTCTTCCAATGTGGTTTCACCTCCTTCTTCCTGCTGCCACTTTTCATAAAAGACCTAGGAGGTGACACGGCCTCTATTGGTTACGTGATGGGGACTTTCGGTATAGCGTCAGTAAGTACCGCTCTGGTTTCCGGTTTTCTTATAGACCGCTACGGGCAGAGGATTTTCATGCTCTTGGGTTCAGCCCTAATGTTTTTGTTCTCCATTCTTTACCTGTTTGTATCGGATATTAACGCAATGATGTACGCTTTGAGGCTTTTGCAGGGCGTTGCATTCGGCCTTTTCTTTACTTCCGCGGCTACAGCCGTTTCGTATACCATTCCTAGGAACATAAGGCATTCTTGTCTTACCACCTTCGGTGTTACGATGATAGCCTGTTTCTCCATCGGGCCCTTCTTCGGAGAAATTCTTATTGAAAAATTCGGTTACCATACGTTTTTTCTCTACGCTTCTAGCTTCCAGCTGTTTGCGTTTATACTTTGCTTCTTCTCAGCGAAAACAACCCGCGGCGTACTCAGGGGCCAGCTTTTCCAAGGATTCCTTAATGTTTTGTTTTCCGACAGGTTCAGCGTACTTTTCCTGATGAACCTGATGATCGCCGTGGGGCTCGGGTCTTTAGTCCATTTCTTCCACATTCATCTCAAAGAACAGGGCCTTCAAATGGGAATTTTTTTTGTTATCTATGCCGTGGTGGCAATATTAATCAGGGTTTTTGGGGGAAGGTTCACGGATATTATACAGAGAAGAAAGATCGCTCTGCCAGCACTCTTTATGATAGTTGTCTCGATGCCCATAGCTTTCTTCGTGAGCATCTATTCACAATTGATTCTGTTCTCTCTGGTATTTAGTATAGGCTACGGATTTGCTTATCCCACGATAAATACAATGGTTATTGACAGAGCGCATGCCGGCGAGAGGGGAACCGCAGTGGGCATATTTAATATGGCCTACGGAACAGGAATAAACTCTTCCGCTATTATTCTTGGACTGATAGTGCGCGATTACGGCTTCTTCAGCATGTACTTGGCAACCGCGATGTTCTTGGTTGTTGGGTGTGTCATCTTTACTTACAAGTACTACATAACCGCAATAATGGGTGAAGAAGCCGCGATAGAATAGAACAAAGAAAGATATACATCTTTTCTTTTTACTTTTCTCCCGAGAAGAGAACTTACGTGACAATGGCGAGAGAACCTAATCTTGCACTCCAACACACACACTTCTGAAGGAAATTCCAAAAGGGAAGCACCTTGCTCCCAAAGGTTGTGGGGACGGGAAAGTCGGAAGTTAGATAGAAACTGCTTGAACCAAAAATTTTAACCAGCTGTTTTCACTATGGTTTTTCAAACTGCTATTGGGAATTTTTCTCTGGCGTCCCCGAGGGGATTTGAACCCCTGTTACCGGCGTGAAAGGCCGATGTCCTAGGCCTGACTAGACGACGGGGACGACGGAAAAATGAGCCGTACAGGATTCGAACCTGTGACCCACTGCTTAAAAGGCAGTTGCTCTACCAAGCTGAGCTAACGGCTCAAAAGATGCCGTATTATATCACGGCCCCCTTTCATGTCAAAAAATCATAGTTGTTCTGATAGAAGGTGTAAAATCATGTAGACTTTCCTCTCTTTAATTTTCTTCAGTCCACCATTTAAGATGCTTTTCCTACAAAAGTACAGAGATTTCTCCCTAGTTACTCTGGGAAACTTTTTCTTTTTCTGTAATTTTTCCTCTTTCTTCCTGCTCCCGCTTTTTATAAGGGATATTGGGGGTGACGAGGCCCGTATAGGTTACGTTATGGGAACCTTCGGCATAACCTCAATAGGAGTCATTCCCTTTGCAGCCTTTCTGATAGATCACTATGGGCGAAGGAGATTTATGCTTGCGGGCTCTTTCTTGATGTTTTTGATCTCCCTTCTATACATTCTCATATCGGATATTGACGTGAAAATATTTATTCTGAGACTCATGCAGGGAGTCGCTTTCGCTTTTTTCTTCACATCTGCGGCTACTGCGGTTTCAGATTATGTTCCCAGTGAAATAAGGGCTTACGGACTTGGCCTCTTCGGTGCCTTCACAATAGCTTCTTACTCGATTGGACCTTCTCTGGGAGAACTGGTAATCGAAAGATTCAGTTACCCGGTCTTCTTCCTCTATACTTCCTTGTTCAGCCTGCTTGCCTTTGTTTTTTGCTTTTTTTCACGAGAGGGAAGCTTTACGGTATCCAGAAAACCCATCTTCAGCGGATTCTTTGACGTTGTTTTCTCAGCGAGATTCAGGGTGCTTCTGTTGACCAACCTTATAATTGCCGTGGGGCTTGGAAGCATGCTCAATTTCTTCTCTGTTTTTCTTAAGGAAAATGGAATTAACGCGAGAAGTTTTTTCCTTACCTATTCCATAACCGTGATATTAATCAGGGTTCTAGGGGGGAGGCTTCCGGATATTGTCGAGAGGAGAAAAATAGCCCTGCCTTCAATGTTCATCATGGTCTTGTCCCTGCTGCTGGTCTTTTCAATAAATTCCACCCTGAGTGCCGTTTTGGTTTCCTTTGTCTTCAGTCTGGGTTATGGAATCCTTTACCCAACTATAAGCGCGATGATTATCGATAGGGCGCTTGATGACGAGAGGGGAACGGCTATGGGGGCGTTTAACATGTCATTTAGCATCGGGATAAACTTTTTCGCCTTTGGCCTCGGGATCATAGCGCGCGATTACGGTTTCTCGAATATGTATTCAGCAGTGGGAATATTCATGCTTGCCGGGTGCGTTATCTTCACCTATAAATATTTCATAAGTGCGGGGAGGGCGAAACGGCTTTAATGAAAATAAAATCCGGTGACACAATTCTTCTGGTTTCCCCCGATAATAAAAGTTTCATGGTAGTTGTGGAAGAGGGCAGGTCCTTCAGTTCTCATCTGGGAATACTCGATCTTTCCTCCGCGCTTGGAAAAAAATGGGGAGAGACGATAGTTTCGAGTCTCGGAAACGATTTTGTGCTTCTTAATCCGACTGTTGAACAGAAAGTGATGAAGGTGAGGAGGACTACGCAGATAGTTTACCCCAAGGACGCGGCGCTTATTCTTTTTAAGACGGACGTGAGGGCGGGAACCAGAGTGGTTGAAGCCGCGACCGGCTCTGGAGCTCTTACCATAGCGCTTGCGAATTCAGTGGCCCCTTCGGGAAAAGTCTATACGTACGAGAAAAGAGAAGAATTCATGAATAACGCCAGAGACAACGTGCGACGGACAGGACTTTCAGAGTACGTGGAATTTAACTGTGGTGATGCCAGAGAGGGTTTTAAGGAAAAGGACGTTGACGTTGCGATACTTGATCTTCCTTCTCCATGGTACGGAATTCCCGCGTCTTACGAAGCTCTTGCTCCGGGTGGGAGAATCGCGAGCATTTCCCCGACTTACAACCAGGTGGAAAGAACCGCGGAAGTGCTTGAGGAAACGGGTTTTGTAAGAATTGAAACCGTGGAGCTCATAATGAGAAACTACCAGGTAAAAAAGGGGAAGACCCGCCCCGATAACAGAACCGTGGCGCACACCGGATTTCTTACATTCGCTTTTAAAGGAATAAGCAATGTCGCTACGCTCGAGTTAAAATGACTAATGAACAACTCCTTAGGGAAGGAGCGAGACGAATAGGTGTTAGTAACATCAGGACCGATCTTTTCCTCTCTTACGTTGATCTGCTGCGAAAGTGGGGCGAACGTGTAAACCTAAGTTCGGTTCTTACTGAGCGGGAAATTATAATCAAGCACCTGATCGATTCCCTTACCGTGGCCGAATTCATGCCTCCAGGTTCAAGGGTGATTGACATAGGCACAGGCGCCGGGTTTCCCGGGATCCCGCTTTATATTCACGATGGTTCTCTTCGCGTTACGCTTGTCGAGTCTGTGGGGAAGAAAGTCGCTTTTCTAAAACATATGAAAAGATCTCTCGGACTTTCAGGTATCGATATTCACCACTCTAGGGCCGAGGAGATAGCCGACAGCATGAGAGGGTGTTTTGACCGGGCAACATTCCGGGCGGTTGGAAGTATGGACACTATAGTTGCTCTTGGCGCTCCTTATCTGGATATCGGAGGGGAGATGGTTATAATGAAAGGCCCCCGGGGAAAAAAGGAGTGGGAAGATTACGTGGACCGGCATCCTGAGGATATGGAGCTTCTTTTGACAAGAGAGCTCAAGCTGCCTTTTTCGGGTGAAACCAGGGTAATTATTGTCGCAAAACCGATATCTCAGCAGATGGAGACGAAAGTTTGAGGACCATAGGAGTAATAGGCGGAAGCGGTCTCTATGAGGTGGAGGGACTTTCGGACGTTAAAAGCGTTTCTATGGACACTCCATGGGGTAGCCCTTCTTCAAGTCTCGTCACGGGAACTCTTGGCGGCACGCGCATGGTTTTTCTTCCAAGACACGGGACAGGGCATACAATATCCCCATCGGAGATAAATTTCCGGGCTAACATATACGCGATGAAAGCTATGGGAGTCGAGTGGGTTATATCCGTAAGTGCCGTGGGCAGCTTGAAAGAGGAAATAGAACCCGGACACATAGTAATACCCGATCAGTTCATTGATAACACAAAAGGGCGGCCTTCTACCTTTTTTGAGGGTGGTCTGGTGGCGCACGTTTCAATGGCCGATCCCGTGTGTTCTGTGCTCTCGGATTGTCTTAGAGAGGCATCGCTTGGCTGTGGTGGGACGGTTCACTCTGGAGGAACCTATATCTGTATAGAAGGTCCTCAGTTCTCTACCAGAGCGGAGAGCCATATTTACAGGAGATGGGGAGCAGGAGTAATAGGAATGACTGCGATGCCGGAAGCAAAACTCGCGAGGGAAGCCGAGATTTGTTATTCCGTGATAGCTCTTTGCACCGATTATGACTGCTGGAAAGAAGATCACGACGATGTCAAAGTCTCAGATATAATCGAAATCATGAACAAAAACGTCGATGCGGCGAAAAAAATATTGGCTGCTGTAGTTGATAGTATCCCAGAAAAAAGAGAATGCCCCTGTGCCGGTGCCCTCGGTTACTCCATAATAACGTCCCCGGAGCACGTAACCGAAGAGACTAAGGACAGGCTTGAGCTTGTTGTAAAAAAATACATGTAGAGGTTCGGATGAGCATAGTTGTAGTAGGTTCAGTAGGGATTGATACCATAGAAACGCCTTTTGGAAGAGAAGAGGATGTGCTTGGGGGATCCGCTTGTTATTTTTCTCTGGCGGCCCGTAATTTTACAGATGTTCATATGGTTTCGGCTGTAGGAGACGATTTTCCTCCGGACTATTCTGAGATGCTTCGCTCAAAGGGCGTTGATACGGAAGGGATAGCGATCAGTGCCGGAGAAACCTTCAGATGGGAAGGCAGATACGACTATGACATGAAAGATCCCGAAACCGTTTCCGTCACCCTTGGCGTTCTGGGGTCGTTTGATCCTGTGGTTCCCGAAAAATCAAGAGAGGCCGACTATCTTTTCCTGGCCAACACCGATCCGGAAATACAGATGAAAGTCCTTGAGCAGGTGAGTTCGCCCCGCGTTGTGGCCTGTGACACCATGAATTTCTGGATAGAGAACAAACTACAGGAACTTAAAAAACTTCTTGGCAGAGTAAACATCCTCATAATAAACGATTCTGAGGCAAGACAACTCTCGGAAGAACCACTTGTGGCCAGGGCGGCGAAAAAGATAATGGACATGGGCCCGGAATTTCTGATTGTGAAAAGAGGGGAGTACGGAGCTTTGCTTTTCTCCCGGGAAGCTTTGTTTTTCGCCCCAAGCTACATGCTTGAACAGGTGCTTGACCCAACGGGAGCAGGAGACACTTTTGCCGGAGGATTCATGGGTTATGTGGCGTCTCAGGATAAAGACCTTGATTTTGCCAGCTTTAAAAAAGGGGTTGCCTACGGAAGTGTTCTGGCTTCTTTTACCGTTGAGGATTTCAGCGTAAGACGTCTCAGTTCGCTTCAAAAGCAGGAAATAGAGGAAAGATACGGACAGTTTCTGAAACTCTCAACGATGTAGAAGAGGAAATCAGCTAAGGGACTTTACGTATTTCATGCGGATGTTGTAAATCATGTCGTCGAGAAGTTGCTTTTCCTCTTCTGTAAGATTCCCCTCGGTTTTTTCCGCTAGTATCTCGAGTATGGTTATGGTGTGCTTGGCAGCGGGAATGTTAACTTCTCTTTTTTTTGAGTGCGGGTCGGGAATTTCTCCCAAGTGAATAAGAGCCGAGGCGTTTAACGAAAGAATAAATCCCGAAAAATCCATTTTCAATTCTTCTTGTCCGTCGCTCACAGCAAACTACTCTCCTTATGCGTATGTCCTTAACTCCACCGGATCAATTATAGATACTGGCGGAATTTTTTTCTAGGGTCGTAAGGATATTTCTCTTTTATCTCACTCATGAGGTCTTCCATGTATTTATCAGATTTCTGCGGCATTGCTATCTGAACAACTACGAACTGATCTCCTCTCTTGCCGGTCTTGGGGTTTTTCACTCCCTTTTCTCTAAGTCTCATTTTTGTGCCGCTTCCGACCCCGGGAGGGATCGTAAGTTTTACCGGGCTCTCTATGGTCGGCACATCAATCAGCGTTCCCAGGGTGGCCTCATAAACCGTTAACGGAAGATCAATATATATATCGTCATTCTCCCTTTTGAAAATCGGATGCGGCAAAACCTTTATTTCGAGTATGAGATCCCCGGCCATGGAATTCAGTTGTTCGCCTTTACCCGGCAGTCTCACCTTAGACCCGGTTTTCACTCCTGACGGAATCCTGACTCTTATTTTTTTCGTTTCACCTTCGGGGGGTTTCATCAGAAGTTCTTTTTCTCCGCCTTTTACGGCGGTCTCAAAATCAAGGGTTACGGTGTGCTGGATGTTCTTCGGTTTTCTAGGCTGCTGTCGCGTGGCGCCGAAATCGAAAATATCCCCGAAATTTCCTCTGGCTCCACCCATACCGTAGGATGCGCCTCCTTGGGAAAAGATATCTTTGAAAATCTCGTCTATACCCGGAAAACCCCGTGAATACTGTCTGTAACTTCCACCCCCGCCACCCGGTCTCTGTCCGCCGAAACCGCTTGTTCCGAACATATCGTAGCTTTTTTTCTTCTCCGGGTCAGAAAGGGTTTCGTAAGCGTGCTGGATTTCCTTGAATTTTTCCTCGGATTTTTTATCTCCCTGGTTCATGTCAGGGTGATGTTTTCTGGCGAGGTCTCTGTACGCCTTTTTTATCTGATCCTGTGTTGCGTTTCTCGGTACGCCGAGTACCGCGTAAGGGTCCTTTCCTGTGTTCATGAAAATAAAAACCTCGGTTTTCTCATGCTCTTTTGTAATTCTACTTGAGATTCAGGGAAATTGGCTAGGATCGTGTTCCTTTGGCGATCTTCGCAGACCTAATTAAAAAGCTGTTTGGATTTTTGGTGGTTGAATCAGGTAGTTGATTTGAGATTCCCGAGAGGCCGACAGTGTGGTTATGTCTGTCTGTCGGTCAGTCCTCTAGGGACTCAAGGATTCTGTCTGCGATTTCAAAAAAGGCCTTTCCCGCGATGCTTTCCGGATCAGACTCCACAATCGGGGTCCCGTTATCCCCGCCGATTCTTATCCTGGGATCAATAGGGATTTCTCCCAGAAACGGAACTTCAAACCTCTCCGCCATTCGTCTTCCACCGCCCCTGCCGAATATGTCGATCTTCCCGTCTACATTCGGCATATCGAGATAACTCATGTTCTCCACTATGCCAAGAATAGGAATATTGAGTTTGTTAAACATCAGTATTCCCCTTCTCACGTCCACGAGGGCCACGTCCTGCGGAGTGGTTACTATAACCCCTCCACTTATTGGAGCCGTCTGTGCCAAGGAAAGCTGGGCGTCCCCTGTGCCTGGAGGAAGGTCAATTATCAGGTAATCAGTTCCACTCCACTCAACGTCTTCAATAAACTGCTTTATAGCTCCGTGCACCATGGGGCCTCTCCATATAACGGCGTCTTCCTCGTTCACGAGAAACCCGATCGACATCACCTTGAGACCGAATTTTTCTATGGGGATAATTTTATCGTCGGTAGTCGCTCGGGGCTTTTCACTTATCCCCATCATTAAAGGAGCGCTCGGTCCCCAGATATCGGCGTCCAGAAGTCCGACTTTCTTTCTTTTTTTGGAAATCGCCAGGGAAAGATTGGTCGCTACAGTTGATTTGCCGACTCCTCCCTTGCCGCTTGCCACGGCTATGTAGTACTTTACGTCGGGAAGCTTGCTTTTTTCACCACCCGAGTCGGTAGTTATCTGCTTCTGCGGCCGCGCGCCGATCTTAATCGAAAGATCTTCAACCCCGGGTATGCCGAAGATGGCTTTTCGGACTTCTTCTTCAATTGCGGACTGAAGCTTCTGATCGGGTTTGGGAAGTACTATGGAGAGGGTAACTTTCGAGCCTTCCACGAGAATATCTTTTACGAGGCCGAAAGACATTATGTCTCGGTTAAAACCAGGATAGTTCACTCCCTTAAGAATTTTTATTATCTGTTCTCTGGTTATTTCCACAAAAAGAGTCTCCCTATGTGATACCCAGCTTCTTTTTTCCTTCTTCGGATATCATGTCGGGGTTCCAGGGAGGATCCCATATCACTTCTATGAGCACATTATCAGCTCCTGCGTTCTTAAGGGCCATTTCCGCCTGACCGGCTATCTGCGCGCCCATGCCGCACCCGGGAGTTGTAAGCGTCATCTTGACCTGAATGTTTCGCCCGGAGATTTTGGTGTCGTAAATAAGCCCAAGATCCACTATGTTCACGGGAAGCTCGGGATCGTGCACTTCCCTAAGAGCGTCGTAGACGATTTTCTCTGTTACTTCGGGACTGTCTTCGGGTTTTTCTTTCTTTTCAAACTTGGTAAAAGACACGCCGCTTTTATCTTTCGAGGAACCGCCCCTGTCTATCTGGATTATCTTTTTCATCCCCATGATTTTTTGCCTCCTTCTTTTTTTTGTTCTCCGCACATACCAGACGCGCTGATAAGCGTCATCCTTTGCTCTCTACTCCGGGGCCCAATCAAATATGCGGGATAACGCCTTATGACTTGGCTTGGAGATTCTAGCACGGCATTTGTAAGTCTTTATCATCGTTACATTATACCGATCTGTCAAACAGTTGCAATCTTGTGTAACAAGTATATAATTCCCTAACTATTCAATAGCATTCTCCGCAAGTTATGAGACAATCCCGGCAGATATCAATCGGCAACGTGAAAATAGGCGGGGGAGCTCCTGTATCGGTTCAGTCAATGACCATTACCGACACGAGAGATGTCGCGTCAACCGTCTCCCAGATAAAAAGACTTGAAGAAGCCGGCTGTGATATCGTCAGGGTCGCTGTTCCGGACATGGATGCCGCAAGAGCTCTGGGGCCTATACGGAATGAAACAAGAATCCCGCTCGTCTCGGATATACACTTCGATTACAGACTAGCCCTCGAGTCAATAAAACAGGGAGTTGACGGGATGAGAATAAATCCCGGAAACATCGGCGCGAGGTACAGAATAAAGGCCGTGGTTGACGCCTGCAGGGAAAGGAAAATTCCCATAAGGATAGGCGTAAATTCAGGCTCTCTTGAAAAAGACATACTCAAAAAGTACGAGCATCCCACCGCGGAAGCCTTGGTTGAAAGCGCGATGAGGCATGTGCGCATACTCGAGGACCTTGATTTTTACGACATAAAGATTTCCGTTAAATCCACCGACGTGAGGAAAATGATCACCGCGTACAGAATGCTCGCGGAGAAAACCGAATACCCTCTCCATCTCGGAGTTACCGAGGCCGGAACCCCGGGGATGGGAACGGTGAAATCTTCAATAGGAATCGGGGCGCTTCTGGCCGAAGGGATAGGAGATACGATAAGGGTCTCTTTAACTGGCGATCCGGTGGAGGAGATCGTTGTCGGAATGAACATACTGAGGTCTCTGGGAATGAGGAACAACGGAATCGAACTTATCTCGTGTCCCGGATGCGGTCGGCTTGAAATAGATCTTGAAAAACTCGTTTCGGAAGTCGCGCAGGGTGTCTCCGGTTTTAACCTCCAAAGACCGGTTAAAGTCGCCATCCTGGGCTGCGTTGTTAACGGGCCGGGCGAAGCTGCGGAAGCCGATATAGGAATAGCCGGGGGAAGGGGGAAGGGAATGCTTTATCGGGACGGAAAACTGATAAAATCTTTCAAAGAAGCCGATTTGGTCGGGGAACTTGTTAAGGAAATAGAAAGAAACTACGTTAACTGAACCCAGAACCCCGCGAAATTGTTTTCCGGCTGAGTTTTAAATTGCTTTAAAGGAGAGAAACGGATGAGGTTTTCTTCCTATTTCATACCCACAGTCAAGGAAGACCCTTCGGATGCCGAGATCATAAGTCACAAGCTTATGGTAAGAGCCGGCATGATAAGAAAGCTTGCGGCCGGGATCTACAACTACCTTCCTCTGGGACTCAAATCCATAAGGAAAGTTGAGAACATAGTGCGGGAGGAAATGAACAGGGCCGGGGCCATCGAGCTTCTCATGCCCGCGGTGCTTCCGGCTGGACCCTGGATTGAAAGCGCCAGATGGGATTACTACGGAAAGGAGCTGCTTCGATTCAAGGATCGCGCCGAGCGGGATTTCTGCCTGGGGCCTACCCATGAGGAAATAATAACGGACATGGTCCGAAGGGAGATCCGTTCCTACAAGCAGCTTCCGGTTAATTTCTACCAGATACAAACGAAGTTCAGGGATGAGATCCGCCCCCGGTTCGGAATTATGAGGGCGCGCGAATTCATAATGAAAGACGCCTACAGCTTTGACGTTTCAGATGAGGAGGCGGATCGCTCCTACCAGGCGATGTACGACGCTTATGTGCGCATATTCGAGAGGTGCGGCCTTGAATTCAGCGTGGTTGCCGCCGATTCCGGAAATATCGGAGGAAGTTTCTCTCATGAGTTCATGGTGACGGCCGACACAGGGGAAGATGTGATAATGAGTTCCACCGAAGCTGATTACGCCGCCAACCTCGAACTTGCGAAAATCGGCATTTCAGAAGACGAAAGAGAAGGGCTTAGAACAACCTCCGGGCTTGACGATGTTTCCGAGGTTCATACCCCGGGTCTTAAGACGGTTGAGGAAGTGGCGCAGCTTTTAAAAGTCGGTGCGGAGAAACTTATAAAGACCCTTATAGTGCGTACTGAAACGGAACCGGTAGTTGCGCTTGTAAGAGGAGACACGGAACTGAGCCTGACCAAGCTTAAGAATTTTCTTGGATGTGATGTCGCAGAACTTGCCGACCCGCAGACCATTTCGGAGGTTTCGGGCGGACCCCTTGGGTTCAGCGGACCGGTTGCTCTTAAAAGAAAGAACGTAAGAGTGGTTGCGGATAAGTCGGTTCGCAATATGAAAAACGTTGTAACGGGTGCCAACAAGGGCGACTACCACATAACCGGCGTTAACCCCGGGCGGGATTTTGAAGCGGATTCCTACGCGGATATAAGAGTGGCGAGGGAAGGAGACCCTTGCCCCGTTTCCGAAAACGGCGTTCTAAAAGCGTCAAGGGGCATTGAAGTCGGGCATGTTTTTAAACTGGGCACCAAATACAGCGAAGCCTTGGGAGCTACCTACGTAGATGAGAGGGGAGCGGAAAAACCCCTTGTTATGGGTTGTTACGGAATAGGGATAGGAAGAACGGTAGCAGCGGCGATAGAACAGAATAACGATGAGTACGGAATAAAATTCCCCGTTCCTCTGGCTCCGTTTGAAGTTTCCGTGCTTCTGATAAACATGAAACAGCAGGACGTAAAGGACGCAGCGGAAGAAATATACTTAAAACTTCTTCGCGACGGGGTGGATGTTCTGATTGATGACAGGGCGGAAACTGCCGGAGTGAAATTTAAGGACTCAGATCTGCTCGGAATTCCGATTCAGGTTACCATCGGGCGAAGAAATCTCAAAGAAGGCAAAGTAGAGATAAAAAATAGAAACTCCGGTGAGAGAATAACCGTGGCCGTGGAAGAAGTTCCGGGGGAAATTGCGGCTCTTCTGGTTGAAGAGAAATAAGAAAACCGGGAACAAAAAATTTTGTAACCAGTCAGCCACACTGCTATCCGCCCCCGCAACCGTCTGCACCTTTTGCTCAACGCAGGTCGGAACAATATGACCGTGCAATGGAACACGCACGCGGTTTCAAGTTGCTGGAATAACGATGAAGACTAAACGCTACAAGCGTTGGATCGGGCATGACATCTCACTTAACCGAGAAAAAGCGTTTGGATTCAAATGGTTTGAGCTTACGGGAGGCATCCTGAATATCGGCAACGAGAGTCAATCCCGCCCCAACCAAGATGAAGCTCAGGCGCTTTATCTTGATTCAATCCTAGGACGAACATTGTTTCTGACTAGCAAGTTTGAGCTTTGATCCGCAGTTACTTTCTTCCGAAAGTGAAGTTTCCTTCTTTGTCCAGGTTTATCTTTATCATGGCTGAGTTCTCGAAATTTCCTTTCAGTATCTCGTTTGCAAGCGGGTCCTGAATGTATTTCTGTATAGCGCGGTTAATCGGCCTAGCTCCGAAGACAGGGTCGTAACCAATATCAACTAGTTTTACGATAGCTTTTTCGGAAAGCTCTATTCCGAGGCCCTTTTCCCCAAGTCTCTCTCTCAGATATCCGATCTGAATCTCGGCTATTTTCATAAGGTCGGTTCTTTTTAGACCGCTGAATATAACGACTTCATCAATTCTGTTTAGAAACTCAGGGCGGAAATGATTTCTGAGTGTCTCCTTTATACTGCTCTCCATCTCCCCGCTGTTTCCTGACGATTCCTGTATATATTGGCTTCCGAGGTTTGAGGTCATTATTATTACAGTGTTCCTGAAATCCACCGTTTTTCCCTGCCCGTCGGTGAGCCTTCCGTCGTCAAGAATCTGAAGAAGCAGGTTAAACACGTCGGCATGCGCTTTTTCTATCTCGTCAAAAAGCACTACGGAGTAGGGCCGCCTTCTCACGGTTTCCGAAAGCTGTCCTCCCGCCTCGTACCCGACATACCCGGGAGGCGCTCCAATCAGTCTTGATACGGAGTGCTTTTCCATATACTCGCTCATATCAATCCGTACAATCGCGTTTTCATCATCAAACATGAACTCGGCAAGCGATTTGGCGAGTTCCGTCTTGCCAACCCCGCTGGGTCCGAGGAATATAAACGAACTTATGGGTCTTTTCGGATCGGATAGTCCCGCCCTTGATCTGCGAAGCGCGTTTGAGACCAGCTTTATCGGCTCCGGCTGTCCCACCACCCGTTCGGAAAGTCTTTCCTCCATGTGAACGAGTTTTTCTACTTCCTCCTCAACCAGGCTTGATAAAGGTATTCCCGTCCACTTCGACACAACTATAGCTATATCCTCGGCGCTTACCTCCTCGCGAAGCATTTTCCTTTGACTCTGTATTTCGGAGAGCTCCGTGCCGAGGTTTTCCATCTTCTTCTCAAGCTCGGGAATCCTGCCGTAAAGAAATTCAGATGCACGGGAGAAATCCCCTTCTCTCTGCGCTTTTTCCGCTTCCATTCTAGCGTTTTCTATTTCCTCTTTGGTTTTTCTTATCCTCGATATGCAGTCTTTTTCTTTCTGCCAATGTGCTTCAAGTACCTCTGCTTCCTCCTTTAGTTCCAGAAGGTTTTTCTCAAGGTCTTCAAGTTTTCCCAGAAGTTCGGGATCCTGCTCTTTTTTAAATCCCTCCCTTTCTATTTCAAGGCGCATTACCTTTCTTCTTATCTCATCTATCTCTGTCGGCACGGAGTCAATTTCCATTTTTAGTCGCGCCGAGGCTTCATCCATGAGGTCAACGGCCTTATCTGGCAGAAACCGCCCTGATATATATCTGTTTGAAAGCTGGGCGGCGGCGACAAGAGCCTCGTCCTTGATTTTCACGCCGTGGTGAACCTCATATTTTTCCTTAAGCCCTCTTAGTATCGAAATGCTTTCTTCGACGGAAGGTTCGTCAACGTAGACCTGCTGGAACCTGCGCTCAAGGGCGGCGTCTTTTTCTATGCGGTTTCTGTATTCATCAAGCGTGGTTGCTCCTATGCAGTGAAGCTCTCCCCGTGCCAAAGCCGGCTTGAGCATGTTTGACGCGTCCATCGCTCCGTCCGCCGCGCCGGCTCCCACAACGGTATGTATCTCATCTATGAAAAGAATTATCTCTCCCTCGGACTCCGTAACTTCTTTGAGTACCGCTTTGAGTCTTTCTTCGAACTGTCCCCTGTACTTCGCTCCCGCAAGCAGCGATCCCAGATCGAGAGAAATGAGTTTTTTATCCTTAAGCCCTTCGGGAACATCAGAGTCGACTATCCGCTGGGCAAGCCCCTCGACTATAGCCGTTTTCCCCACTCCAGGTTCCCCTATGAGCACCGGGTTGTTCTTCGTTCTTCGAAGAAGTACCCGGATCACTCTTCTTATCTCTTCATCTCTTCCGATAACAGGATCTATTTTCCCCCTTCGGGCAAGCTCGGTGAAATCCTTTCCGTACTGGCGAAGCGGTTCCATTGTATCTTCGGGGTTCTGTGTATTCACTGTTTGGTTACCTCTCAGTTCTTTTAATGCCTTAAAAATCCCTTCCTTGGTTATACCCGATTCCGAAAATCCGTCTTTAAGCACTCCACCGGCGTGAGAAACAATTCCGATCAGAAGGTGTTCTGTGCTTACATACGTGTCCCCCAGATGTTGTGCTTCCTTGTCGGCTGTCCGGATCGCAGAATCAAGCTCTCTGCTCATGTATATCCGGTCGGATGCTCCCTTGACCCTGGGGAGCTTTGATATCTGCTCCGCGGCTCTTCGAACAAGCACCTGGGGATCAGATCCCAGTCGCTTGAGGATCTCGATCGGTATTCCAGGCTGGTTTATAAGAGCCACAAAGAGATGGGGCAGATCAATTACCTGGTTTCCGCTGTCGCCCGCCGCGTTTCGGGCCTCCAAGATAGCTTCCTGGGCTTTTAGAGTAAATTTTTCGGGTGAAATCATCTCAGACACAAAATAATTCTTCTTTGTGCGGAATCAAGAAATTACTCGGAATTGAAAAACCGGGAGGGAAGGGTTGCAAAACACGATTACGCAACAACCCCCGAGCGCGGTTAAACCACCACCCGCGCAACGTCTTCGGTTTGCTTAGCGCAGAAAAAAGCCGGGATATCAGGTTAAGAACGCTGATTACAGCGTCACCACCCTTATTTTCCGAGGATGCTCACAACGCAGGTGATTCCGTCCATGGCGGGCTGGGCACCTCCCATGGTCTCGATGATACCAACTTTCGCATCTTTCACCTGGCGTTCGGGTTCAACTTCCTCTCTTAGCTGCCTTACAATCTCAGCGGTCTGAAGAAGTCCGGTAGCTCCGACGGGGTGTCCCCGTGAAAGCAATCCGCCGCTTGGGTTGACCGCGACTTTATCGCCCCCCACCCAAGTGCTTTTTTCGTCTATGAGAGTTGCTCCTTCTCCCTTCTCGCAGAAACCGAGGGATTCAACAACCATCATTTCCGCTATTGAGAAAGCATCGTGAATCTCAGCTACGTCCATATCCTCGGGTCCTAGTCCAGCCATTTCGTAAGCCATTTGGGAAGTTCTCCAAACGTTCTCAGAAGGATCGCAGGTAAGACCTGTGGGACTGCTGTATTTGCCCGACTGGGCAACACAGCCAAGTATCTTTACCGGCATCTTTTTGGCAAGCTCTTCAACATGTTCCTCGGAACAAAGCACGGCAGCCGCGGCTGCGTCGCCGACGGGACAGCACATGTTGCGCGTAAGCGGGTCTGCGATCATCGGGGCACTCAAAACTTCTTCTACCGTGGTAGGCTTTCTGTACTGGGCAAGAGGATTTAGCGAGGCGTGGTGGCGGCTTTTTACGACAACTTCGGCCAGCTGTTCCAAGGTAACTCCGTATTCGCTCATGTACTTTGAAGCTCTTATTGCGTAGAGCCCGGGCATTCCCATGCCGATTGAAACCTCGAGATCGTCTTCCTCAAGGGGTAGGGGACCTCCGGAGAGAATCCTGCTCAGGTTCTCAACGCCGAGAGCGAGAGCTATATCGTACTGGCCGTAGGCTATTGTTCTCCAGGCTTCCCACAGAGAAAGGGTTCCGCTCCCGCAGGCTCCTTCCACATTTATGGTAGGCTGTCCGACAAGTCCTATGTCCTTAAGCGCCCTCTGACCGACTCCCATACCTTGGTAGACATGACCGCAAAACGCGATCTCGATTTTTCGCGCGTGAATTCCCGAATCCTGTATCGCGGCCCATGCGGCTTCCCTTGCGAGCACGTGAGCTGGTTTATCGGGAAATCTTCCGCAGGCGGTGGTTCCCACTCCTATGATGTAAACGTCTCTCATTAGTAATTCCTCCTGCTTGCGCTTTAAGTTCAACAATAGAATGTATACTAAATCGTTGGCGTTGTAAAATTCAAGAGATTTTGATTTTCGATGATGAAATTTTTGTAATTTGGTGGTATAATGTCAGGAGAGGTTATGGAGTTTTAGTTTCACTCTGAATAAAAAACACCCAAACAGGAGGTTAATATGAGTAACATACCAAGTGCCAGCGAAGTTAGTGTCATGGACACGTTCAACGCCATAGGGACAAGAAGGTCCATCAGGTGGTATGAGCCGAATCAGCCCGTTGAGAAGTGGAAGATTCAGGCCATGCTGGAAGCCGCCAGGCTTTCTCCTTCGGCAGGTAACTTCAATGGACAAAGAGCAATAGTTGTATACAGGGATGAGGATCCCGAAATATGGGAGTTCATATCCGACTGGAGTCAGATCACCACGCAGATGGCTCCCGTGCTTGTGTTCTGGTGTTATGACATGGCCAACTATGACACGCAGGGTCAGTCAATCCACGATCTTATGAGAACCGGAGCGCTTGACAAGGCCCATGGCTGGGAATACGACAGGGTATCTAACCTGTTCCCACTTCCCGGACTGCTTCCCGACGCAATACTGCATCGGCTCGCCGCAATCGATCTTGGAAACGCGATCCAGAACGCGATATTGGCCGCGACGGCGCTGGGTCTCGGGACCTGTCTTAACGGCGCGAGTGGCGGTGCGAGGAGAAACACGAAGGCGAAGTTCAGTCTTCCCGACACTTACGTGTTCAGCTGGCTTATGACCGTCGGCTATCCTGCAGAGGATATCCAAGGTGGCGGGCAGAGATGCCGTCCTCCGTTTGATACCATGTTCTTTGAGAAACGGGTCGGAAACGCATTCCCGAGAGATCCAGAAGTAATGAGTCTTCTGCAGGATCTGAATCTGCTTCAGCCGGCAGGACCTCTTCCCGGAAGATTGGAGGAGATCAACGGGCTTACGAAACGTTTCGGTCTCGGAGACGAGTGGCTTACCGACTGGAAACTTGAAGAGTCCCAGCTCGGAGAGGTCGCGGGAGACATGAAGTTTAATTCTCTTAGCGCCGAGGAATTGCAGGCTTCGGCCGCGGGCGCATCTCCTGACCCTTCAGGCTTTTCTCTTACCCCGACAGTAAAAAGGGAGAAAGTAGCAGAGTACAGGAAAGAAAAAGGTATCGGGGACGCTGACTAGTTCTTATCAAAAATCAATCAGGAGGTTTTGATAATGGCAGAAATAACACTAAATATTCCGGATCCAATTCATAACAAGATCAAAAGGAGAGCCGAGCAGACGAACAATAATGAGATAGGCGTTATAATCGCTACTCTGGCGCTCACTTTCGGCGTTTCCAGTTATGACGATTCGAAATGGATCAAGAATCTCAAGGGACAGGACGACGCGTCCAAGCCTTGGTAGAGATCTGGAAGTAAAAACAGTATAAAAAAGGGGATGTTCGTGGAAACGGGCATCCCCTTTTTTGTGTGCAGGTTTTAAGAAAGCTAAAAGGAACTGTGTAATAACGGAAGCGAGACAGTGTCTTCGGGCTTTTCTTCCGGGTTAAAACCCCCGACTTTCGCATCAGCTTCGATTTTTTCAACAACTTTCTCTATATGTAGAAGTAACTCCCTGAAATTCGTTCCTTTTTTTGCCGACACAAGTGGAACTTGAGGAAACGCCTCGCGAAGTGTCGCTTGTGTATGCGCGTCCGCTTCGTCCGTTTTATTGAACACAAGAATACTGGGAATGTTCTCACATTCCATGGACTCCATTATCTTGATTACCGAATCTATTTTTTCTCTGACCTCTGGATCGCTCGCGTCGGCTACATGAAGCAGCAGGTCGGCTTCGCCTATTTCCTCAAGCGTGGCTCTAAACGCGTTTATGAGTTCCTGGGGAAGCTTGCTTATAAAGCCCACCGTATCAGTCATGAGTATCTGTTTTCCTCCCGGAAGCATGACTTTTCTTGTGGTTGGATTCAGGGTTGAGAAAAGCTTGTCTTGTGTAACAATCGAGGATTTTGTCAGACGGTTAAAAAGCGTGGATTTGCCGACATTTGTGTATCCGATAAAGGAAAGGGTTGGAATTCTTGAGGTTTTCCTGTTTTTCCTTGTGTGTTCCCTTCTTCTGCAGAGATTTTCAGTCTGTTTTTCAAGCTGCTCGATCTGTTTTCGTATGTTTCTTCTTTCCTGTTCAAGCTTCTTTTCTCCCGGGCCTCTAGTACCTATTCCACCGCCAAGCTGTGAGAAGGTCGTGCCTTTGCCTTTAAGTCTCGGCAGGTTGTATTGTAATTCGGCGAGTCTGGCTTGGATTTTTCCTTCATTTGTCTTAGCGTGTTTTGCGAATATCTGTATTATAAGCTGACTGCGGTCCATTATATCAAGGCCGGATTCCTCTCCGATTGCGTTTGCCTGAGCAGGGGTAAGTTCGGTGTCAAAAATTATGGTATCCGCTCCCAGGTGTTTAGCATGAAGAGCGACTTCCCTGAGTTTTCCTTTCCCGACAAGATAACGGGGATCAACCTTTTTTCTTACCTGAGCCACCTTGTCGAGCACCACTTTTTCGGCTGAAAGAGCCAGAGAGTCAAGTTCCTCAAGAGATTTTTCAGTCAGGTAGCGGAATTTAGTGCTGAATCCCACCAGTATCACTCCTTCTCTGTTTTCCTTGCCTCCGTTTTTGAGAAAAGCGCGCCTGAGAGCTTGTTCTATGCTGTTTATTTCCTGCTCAAGATTAATCTCTATGCGACCTAGATCCGAAAATTTTGAAATCTCCCACTTCGCCGGGTTCTTTTCGTCCGGTGGGATGAGATTAGCGTATTCAAGGCGCCCCGCTGAACCGCTTTGACTGATAGACGCCGAAGCCACCAGATCGAGTCTTTCGTTTGCCAGGGTCGTCAGGTCTGAATTGGTAAGGCCTGATCCCTTAAGATTGGTTCTTACAGCACGAAGTCCCCTGAGTCTGTACTTCGCTCTTCTCCTCCTTCCGAGCAATTTTTCAAAAGGAAAATCGCAAGGTTCTCCGATGAAAACAAACCTTATCTTTCCCTTGCGGTCGATAAGCACCGTCATTGTTCTTTTAAATTCGCCCGAGAGGGCTAAAAGAGTGCGGATTAATTCAGGGGTTACCAAGCGGTCCTGAGGAATTTTCCTCTTGTATATTCTAAGTATGTTCTTCAGGTCGCTTCTGGTGAGGCCTGCGGTGTTTCCGTAGAGTTTGTCTATCTTTTGTTTCCCCTTGTTGCATATATTATTATATTACGCGAAGAATTTGAAGCGTTTTCAGTGAAAAATGAGAAAATCTATCGGTTTGCGGATGGTTTTTCAGAGCTGAGAACGATGAAGCTTTCTTGTCTTCAGACTCCAGATTGAAAGCTGAAGGTTAAGGTGATGTGCCGTGGAAATGAAAAAACAGCCGTGGATTGCTGAGTTTTACGAAAAAGAGAAAATCTCAGTCGACTCGGATGAAACATGCGGGGAAAGCAAGAGAGCTTCGGATTTTCTCTGCCGTAGCTTCGAAACATATGTGGAGTCATTAAACAAAGAATACGGCCGAGACACAATCAGCGTGATTGCTCCGCCTCCGGGTTTTATGCAGGCGGTTTTCGGTACCGAAGCAAAAACTCCGGGTTTTTTGCTCCTTTTTGGAACTTCAAAACTGATTATGGTACTTTACGGGGGCGAAAACACCGTTACCTTTGTCGGAAGGAAAATCGATCCCGATCCCCAAAAACCGAAGAAAAATCTGAAACTTCTCGGAGTTACTTGGGAAGAGAAGAAAAACGGGGGATATCTTTTTAGGGATAATAGTGGAGTAGAGATCGAAATCCACGAACTCATCCTCCGGATAATCCGCTGGGGCACAAGCTAGGGAGCAAGGACGATGTGCGTCAGAGAAGCGATGACCATTATTAGTCCGATTAGTATCGGTACACCAAGTATGTACTTCAGGCCTTCTTTTTCGTGTGGTTCGAGGTCAAACATTATGGCGCAAGAATAACCTATGCTTTACGCCATTGCAAAGTCTTGTTGAACAGACCTCAAAATTTTGTTAAGTTCTTAGGGTGATGATTGAATACGTAACTCCCTTTTTCCGTCCCCCAAGCGAACATAAAAGTTTTATTCTGCAAGCCACTGTCGGCTGTTCCCACAACAAATGCACATATTGCGCCATGTACAGAAAGGAAACCCAGAAATTCAGGGTAAGACCTATGGGCGAAATCAGAGAGATTATCGATACCGCGGCGAAAAGGGGATCACTTGAGCGAAGGGTTTTTATAGCCGATGGTAACGCACTCGTGCTTTCTACGGCGAAACTTATGGAAATAATGGATTATCTTCATGAAAAAACCCCTGATCTTGAGAGAATTACCGTGTACGCAAACGTGGGCGACATACTCAGAAAATCGATTGAAGACCTCACGCGTCTTCGAGAGAATGGTCTCAGCATGGTTTACATAGGTTTTGAAAGCGGAGATGATGTAGTACTCGAGAGAATAGAGAAGGGAGCGAATTTTGCCGAGACCGTTGAAGCCTCAAGAAAACTGAAAGCCTCGGGGATAATGAATTCGGTCATGGTCCTCCTCGGCATCGGCGGGAAGGAGAGGAGCAGTGAGCACGCACTGGCTACCGGAAAACTTCTTACGGAATGTGATCCTGAATATGTCGGAGCTCTTTCCCTTCAACTTCGTCCCGGAGCACCGATTTACAAGCAATGGCAGGAAGGCCTCTTTGAGCTTCCGGACAAATTTCGGATGATAGAAGAACTTGAGACCATAGTTGAAAATACGGAACTTTCAAACGGTTACTTCTATTCAAACCACATATCAAATTATCTTCCTGTCAAGGCGAAATTCCCTGAGGAAAAAAAGAGAGTTCTTAAAGAGATAAAAGAAGTGTTAAAGACCAGAGACGAAGCTTCCCTTCGTCCAGATTATTACAGGGATGTAGTAAACCAGTACTGAAAAAAACTCAAGGAGGCTAAAATGGGAAAAATTGCGACAACTTCACCGGTTTGGGGGTGCAGCGTGAGCGATATGAGAGAGCTCGCAAGAATTACTGAGGAGGCGGGTTTTGACGGCATTCTCTCTCCGGAGGTGCCGCCTTACAACGCCATAACAAACGCTCAGGTGTTTGCGGAGTGCACTGAGAGAATAAACGTTGGAACATGGATAGCTAACATATACATGCGCCAGCCCGTAGTTGCTACCGCGACAGCGCTTACGATACAGGAAATAACGGACGGAAGAATGATTCTCGGACTCGGAGTCAGTCACAAGCCCGTTAACAATAGATACGATATAGATATGGGAGATCCGATTGAGGCGATGAGAAACTATGTGGGCGAAGTGAAAGCGTTTGCTGACGGAACATCTCCCAGGCTTTCTCTTAAAAGGAAAGTACCCGATCTTCCAGTCTATATAGCTGGACTTACCAAAGCCGCGGCGGAGCTGGCCGGAGAGGTTGCCGACGGTATAATGCCATACCTCTGTCCTCCCGCCTATGTGGCAACCCTAAAAGAGCAGGTTGCCGTGGGCGCCGCGAAAGCGGAGAGAGACCCTTCAGCTGTATCAATTACAAACGGCATCCCATCGTTTGTCTCGGATGATGAAGCCGCGGCCGTTGCCGCAGCCAAGAGGGGGCTAGGTCCATATGCCAGGTTTCCGTTTTACCAGAGACTCATAAGAAACATAGGTTTCGGTGATATAATCGACCAGGTGCAGGACGGAGCGAACCCGGCCGAAGTTTTCACTGACGAACTCATAGATTCAATAGCGCTTGCCGGTACGCCAGATAACTGTAAGAAAAAACTTGAAGAGCATTTCGCAGCTGGAGTCGATCTTGCCATATTGGTTCCCGGACCGGTAGGAAAACAGAGTAATATAGAGGTAATGGAGATAACAGCTAAAACTTATTCTTAAGTTTTCTGTAGACTAAAAGAGCGGAGAATATCGGCTATTCTCCGCTCTTTCTCTTTCCATAATCCGTATTCTTTTCACAATGAATCATTTTTCCAAGACCAGTGCTAGGATTTGAATTTTTTCATATGCACAGTTGAGAACGGAATTTTATGAAAGTATAAGGGACTTATTTACCCAATCACATGATAACTGGACATAATATACTTTAATGATTAAAGAAATACGTACTGTAGAGTTTGTCGTTCTGCCTACCTCTAAGGCGAAGGCAAGGAAGATGTTCCAGATAGCGGGAGCTTGTAGATACGTCTGGAACCATTTTCGGGAGAAGAACCTTAGCGACTACCAGAAGTTCAGGGACGGCGAGGGAGAAGGGCCATCTACCAGTTATTTCAGTCTCGGAGTGGAGTTCACCAAGCTAAGGCATAGGACGCACTGGCTTAGGGAGCTTCCCGCCAATCCTATTAAACATACTCTCAAGTATTTTGCGGACGCGTTGAAAGAGGCAATTGCTGGCAAAAAGGGCTTCCCGAAGCCTAGAAGCAGGAGAAGGACTACTCCTAGTTTTACACTCCCTAGCAAGGAAAACTTCAGAATAAAAAATATTGATAGAAAATACTCTCTGCTTCGCATTCCATTGGTGGGTTGGGTGAGACTCACCCGCAGGGGTGGCAATCCTTGGGAGGACTGCGCGCCCAAGCAGGTTGTGCTTCGCCATGACGGGCACAGGTGGCGTGCCTTTGTCTTCTATGAAATCGAGGCAGAACGGAGATTGGACGACAGCGAGGTTCTTGGTGTTGACATGAACGTTCGCCAAGTTGCCACTTCGGATGGACATTTCTACTTCCTGCCCGATTTAAGGAAGAAAGAAGCAAGGCGTAAGCGCTATCAGCGAAGGATGGCAAGGCAGGTCAAGGGGTCTAACAGGCGGAAGGACACAAAGAAGAAACTTGCTAAGGTGAGCAGGAAGATAGCCAATATCCGCAAGAACTGGATTCACAAGACCACAAAGGAGATTGCCGGGAAATGCGGAACCGTGATAGTGGAAGACTTAAAGTTGAGGAACATGACGGCTTCTGCAAAGGGCACGATAGAGAATCCCGGAAAGAACGTGAAGCAGAAGGCGGAACTTAACAGGGCAATACTTGATACCGCCTTCGGGGAGATAAGAAAGAATCTTGAGTACAAATGCGGGAGACTGATAGAAGTAAATCCCGCATACACAAGTCAGACATGCCACAAATGCGGGCATGCGGATAAAGAGAACCGTAAAACTCAAGCACGGTTCCTGTGTGTGAATTGCGGTTTTGGGTCCAACGCGGATACGAATGCGGCGATGAACATAAGGCGTCTGGGAATGGCGCGACTGCACGGGGAGGGTTCTGGTATTAGCACAGTCCCTAGGAACCGTGAAATTGATGCGAGATTATCCTAATGGGTAAACAAGTATATAATTCCCAAGTATAATTACGGCGATTTTATTCTTTTTGCTTCGGTCCGCCTGAACATGAATTTCGATAACAACATTCTGTCTCTGCTTATATTTTTTCCTCTATTAGGAGCTGTCGTACTTGGAGTTTTGCCATATTTCTCCAAGATCTCCGATTGCCGATTGAAAGCAACCGCGGTTGGAATAACCCTCGTTGAATTTGTGATTTCACTCCCACTCTTTTTCAGGTTCAACGGTTCGCTTTCCACAATGCAGTTTGAAGAGAAGCTCCCTTGGCTTACGGACCTGGGAATATCCTATCACCTAGGAATTGACGGTCTTAGCCTTTTGCTTGTGCTTCTCACAACTTTTCTTTTTCCGATTACAGTTCTTTGCTCATGGAACGCGATAAAAGGCGGATGGAGAGCCTTTCTCTGCCTTACTCTTTTTCTTGAATCAGCGCTCATCGGGACCTTCATAGCACTGGATATGATTCTTTTCTTCATATTCTGGGAGGCGGTACTGATTCCCATGTATTTCATCATAGGAATCTGGGGATCTTCTAGAAGGGTCTATGCGGCAATAAAATTTTTCATTTATACGGCGCTTGGAAGCGGGCTTATGCTGGTTGCAATCATCTACATGTACTACGCTCACATAGACCAGTTCGGCTTCGCGTCGATGAACCTTTTCGATATCCAAAGAACCAGTCTTGTTTTTGACGGCATACTGAGTCCTCAAGGACTTGTGTTCCTGGCGTTTTTCCTGGCTTTTGCAATCAAGGTTCCGATGTTCCCGTTCCACACTTGGCTTCCCGACGCCCATGTTGAGGCACCCACGCCCGGAAGCGTCATACTTGCGGGTGTACTTCTTAAGATGGGAACATACGCAATTATAAGGTTTCTCATTCCGTTTTTTCCGGAGGCAATAGAGGCATACACCGGAGTTCTCATAGTACTTTCAATCGCAGGGATAATCTATGGAGCGATGGTGGCCTTTATGCAGAAGGACCTTAAGAAGCTGGTCGCCTACTCAAGTGTAAGTCATATGGGACTTATAATGCTAGGTGTGTTCATCTTCAACCTTCACGGTGTGCAGGGCGGAATCTACCAGATGATAGGTCACGGTCTCTCCACTGGAGCTCTGTTTATTCTCGTCGGGATGATATACGAAAGACGCCACACCAAAATGATTTCGGAATTCGGTGGACTTGCGAAGGTGATGCCGATTTTTGCGGTATTTCTCATGATTGCCATGCTTTCTTCGATAGGTCTGCCTCTTTTAAACGGTTTCGTCGGGGAATTTCTGATTCTGCTGGGAGTATTCGCTGAGAGTTACTGGTACGCCGCACTTGGAGCCACGGGGCTTGTTCTCGGGGCCGTCTACATGCTCTGGGCATACCAAAGAGTGATGTTCGGACCTATAGCAAAGAAAATAAACATGGGGCTTATGGATCTCAATCCCAGAGAGATAGCCCTTATGATTCCGCTTGCCGTTATGATGTTTTTTATGGGGATCTATCCGCAACCGTTTCTCTCAAAGATGGAACCCACGGTAACGAAAATAATAGACGGGACGCAGCAAGAAGCTTTCCGTGCGGACTCCGCAGTTCCGGAGATCCGGAAAAACAGGCCTTAAATCATGGCCGGCCGGCTATCAGGCGACTGCTTGCCAGCTTGATCTGATCTATGTCTTTTAAAAAACTCATAACGAAAAAAGTCGAATTTTCCGCCTCTCACAGGTACTGGAACAAAAACTGGAGTGAAGAGAAAAACCGTGAATTTTACGGTAAATCGAGTCTGCCAGGCGGACACGGACATAATTTTGCGCTTGAAGTTACTGTGGAAGGAGAGATAAACCCGGAGACGGGGATGATAATCAACCTTTTTGACCTGAAGCAGATCGTTTCATCGGTTCTGGCTGATTTTGACCACAAGAACCTGAACGAAGACAATCCCCGTTTTCAGGATCTTATACCAACGACGGAAAACATAGCCAAGGTTCTTTGGGAAATGGTTGAGGAAAAAACCCTTGAGAGAGATGACTGTAGTCTTCACAAGATAAGGGTATATGAAACAGACGATCTTTTCGTCGATTACCGTAAATGCTGAAAAAAAAAGAGCAGGTGCTTCTTACCAGAGTATTCAGATTTTCTGCAAGCCACAGGCTTTTTGTGGAAGGTTTGTCTGATGAAGAAAATTTCGCCATATTTGACAAATGCGCAAATCCCGCGGGGCACGGGCACGACTATTCCGTGGAAGTGGGTATAAGGGGGGAAATAGACGATGAAACGGGCATGGTCATAAACCGTATTGATTTCGAAAAACAGGCGGCACCCATAATTGAAGAACTTAACTATAAATGGATAGACAGGGATATTCCTTTCTTTCAGGAAAACATATCGACTGTTGAGAATATCGGGAAATACCTGTGGCAGAAATTCACGGAAATCATCCCTGGCAAGCTTGATTACGTAAAGATCTGGGAGAATCCGAAAAGTTATTTTGAGTATTTCGAGGAAAAACGAGATGGCTGAGAAAGTCGTGATTGTAACTGGGGCGGCAAGAGGCATAGGAAAAGCAATCGCAATTGAGTTGCTCGAGGCGGGGTTTTTTACGGCGCTTTGTTCAAAAAGCCGCCGGAGCGCAGCTTCCCTTGAGGCCGAAATATCGTCTTTTGCCGGAAATTTCATGATTTCCTCCGTCGATATCTCGGTCGAGGAAGAGGTTAAAAGATTCATCTCAAGCGTCGTGGAAAAAAAGGGGAGGGTTGACGTACTGATCAATAATGCGGGTGTCGTTTACACGGGTCCGGTAGAAGAGACCGAAACCGAACAGTGGGATGAAATGATGGCCGTAAACGCAAGAGGAACCTTTCTCATGGTAAAACATTCGCTTCCACTTATGACTGGAGGCAGCCACATCGTAAACATCGGTTCGAACGCTTCAAAAAAGGGCTTTCCCGGATGGGCTGCCTACTGCGCTTCGAAGTTCGCCGTTTTGGGTTTTACCAATTCACTGAGAGAAGAGTTAAGAGACAGGGGAATAAAGGTGTCTGCCGTTTTGCCAGGCCCGACGAAAACGGATATCTGGGATTCCCTTGGGGGAAAATGGAATAAGACAAAGATGATGTCTCCTGAAATTACAGCTAAAACAGTCCTGTCGGTCATAAATCAGCCATTGGAAGCGAACATAGATGAAATTGATATAGTTCCATCCACGGGTAATTTATAATTGCGCAATACCGGTTTCGGAACAAGCAGATGATAGAGATAATTTCAATCGGAATCAGCTACAAGACGGCCCCAGTGGAAGTGCGGGAGCGGTTCTCCTTCTCTGATGCGGAGCTTCGAGAAGCACTCGGGACCCTTCGCCTGAGGGAAAACGTGCTTGAATGTTGCATTGTGTCCACATGTAACCGCGTTGAGGTCTACGCGGTGACTGAGAACTGTGGGAAATGCGAAGAGGAAATCAAGTCGTTTCTTATGGATTTTCATAAGCTCCAGAGTGAAAACCTTTATCCCTATATATATACCCGCGTGGGATCTGACGCTGTAAACCATCTTTTCAGGGTAGCCGCCAGCATTGATTCCATGGTGATCGGAGAAACCCAGATTCTGAACCAACTTAAAAACTCCTACAGCGTGGCGCGTTCCGAGAGCACGGTCGGGCTTATACTCAACAGGCTTTTTAACAGGGCTTTTTTCGCCGGGAAGAAAGTGAGAGCCGAAACGGGAATCTCCTCTCAAGCGGTCTCGATAAGTTATCTGGGAGTGGAGCTTGCCAAAAGGATATTCGAGAACCTTGCGAATCGGACCGCGATGCTGGTGGGAACCGGGGAGATGGGGGAGCTCTTCGCTAAACATCTTGTCTCAAACAACATAAAGGAACTCTACGTGACGAGCAGAAATTTTCGCAACGCGGAAAAACTTTCGCAATCCCTAAACGGCAAGCCCATCAGATTTGAAGAAATGCTCTACAGTCTGAAAGACATTGATATTCTTGTGACTGCAACCGGGTCCCCCGACTATATAATAAGAAGCGAACACGTAAAACAGTCCCTTAAGCTCAGGAAAAACGATCCGATTTTCATGATCGATATAGCTGTTCCACGCGATATCGATCCGAAGATAAACAGAATCCCCGGGGTTTATCTCTACGACATAGACGACCTCAGGGTAGTTCAGGGCGAGAACTTAAATTCCAGGAAGGAAAATCTCAAAAAAGCCGAAGGAATAGTCCTAAAGGTAGAGAAGGGTTTTATGGACTGGATGGAAAGCCTTAAGGTCTTTCCAGTCATAATTGATATCAAGCGGAAATTCGAGGAGATAAAAAAGATCGAGGTCGAGAAGGCTCTCAGAAAACTCGAAGGCGGCACCGGGGAGCAGAAAGAGATTATAGAGAGCCTGGCGAATTCCATAATCGGAAAAATATTTCATGACCCGGTCACTAACCTAAAGAAAAGAACGTCCGGTTACGAAGCGGCTCTCTACTCGGAGGTAACGAGAAGGCTTTTTGAACTTGACCCGGTGGACGCCCCGCGGGACGCAAAAGATATTTATGACGAAGCTGAGAATTGGGACCAGGGGTAGCAGACTTGCTCTGCGCCAGGCCCGCCTTGTCGAAACGGAGCTTCACGCTGTTTTCCCCTCACTTGAAACGGAAATAAAAGAAATAAAAACCTCGGGCGATGTGAACTTCGAAGAAGATATATCCCGGATAGGCGGCAAGGGGGTTTTCGTAAAAGAAATAGAGCAGGGCCTTCTCTCGGGTGAAATAGATATCGCCGTTCACAGCATGAAGGACATGCCCTCGCTTCTCCCCGACGGGCTTGTCATAAGCTCTGTGCTCAGAAGAGAAGACCCAAGGGACGTTTTTATTTCAAAAGACGGCCGCACCCTTGAGCAACTCCGCGGAGAGGGCAGGGTGGGAACCGGAAGCGTAAGAAGAAAAGCGCAGTTGCTTTTCATGTTCCCCGACCTGAAAGTTGTTCCCCTGAGAGGAAATGTCGATACTAGGCTCAGAAAAATTTTATCAGAAGACCTTGACGGAATAATTCTGGCAGCGGCGGGACTTAATCGGCTAGGACTTTCCGAACGTATTACCCAGTATTTCACGCGGGACCACCTGGTTCCCGCTCCATGTCAGGGGATAATAGCCATCGAGTACAGAAAAAATGAGGCGGAAACGAGAAACTTCATATCCGCAATCACGCATGAAGACACAGAGACCGCAGCAGTCTTTGAGCGCTCTTTCCTAAAAACTTTCGGCGGGGACTGTCAAATTCCACTTGGATGCTGTGCAGAGGTACATCTTGGGAAAGTATCGGCGAATTCCGTTTTTATAGACATTGAGAAAACTACGGTCTCCAGGAACACCTGGGAGTGCGACGCGGAAAAAGCATCCGCCGAAGGAGTTCTTATGGCCAGGGACCTTATGGAACGGGCAGGGCTTTCGCTATAGATCCCAGCGGAATCTAAACCATGGTTGTTTCCGGGTCTTTTCCCTACGGGGTACCGGCATTCGGTTCGGGAACGATGGTCAGCGTTATTCCCTCAATATAGCTTGACATAATAGACGTTTCAATTACAATCTCCGTTTTACAACTTCTGTCGCGGGGTGGAGCAGCTTGGTAGCTCGTCGGGCTCATAACCCGAAGGTCGCGGGTTCAAATCCCGCCCCCGCTACCATCCTGCTTTTGCAACTCCCCCGAATCGTTGAACTTTTTAGGGTATAGGAAATTTCAGTATCACTTTTGATACCATTTGCTCATTCGGCATCATTGCTTTCCTCCGCATGTATTTCCCTCAATAATTTCTTTTTCCACTCTTCCTTCATTAAGGGATAGATACCACGAGCACCTTTTAATCCCAGCTTACTGTCGTTCATAGAACCGTAAAGCATGTGAAGAAATTTCAGCCATTCTTCTCTTGGGAAACTCTTTCCTCCCGCCAAAGCAAATCCCAAGGCAAACGGACCTGGTGATAAAGAGGGATTTGGAGGCGGAGGCGGGGAAGGAATTTCAAAAGGATGCAGAACCTCGGAATAAAGCGTTCCCACTTTGAATCGTATCTCATCGGATGCAAAATTACGCTCCGTGCTATAGAGTACAAGTTTAAGGCAATCTTTGACCTGCTTGGAGTGAGAACAGAATTTCCTGTTTTGATTCCAATAGCTGATATCGAGAAGTTTGTAGAAAATGATGGTGAATGCAGTAGCAACTACAATGGCACGTACCATATCTGCGGGGTTGTCAGGAATTATTGCCGTTGCTTCTTGCATTGTCGAAGGAAGCAGTCGGTCGAAAAGAAACCCCAAAAGGAAAACAACTACCCTTTCAAGTAGATGCGACAATATTCGCCCTAACAATTAAGAATTCCTCCGGTACAGATTTAAGGGAAAGTATAACTGGCTCTAATCTTCGATCATCAAACCCGACAACGTCGCGGCTTTTGTAACATCCATACCGCCGCCAACCATACTTTGAAACGCCCGAGTTCTCCCGGAAATATCGCTCGCCATCAAGCTATCGAAGGAAAGGGATACGGGAAACTCAAACTTTTCCGTGAGCTCTTCTGCGACAAGTTTTCCACTATCCTGGGCGTACTGGAGCGGAGAAAGTCCAAGCTAGGGATTTGCGGGATCAACGGCATATCGGAAGTGAAGCAAGCCGGGCCCCGGTAAGTATTCCGTTTTATGGCGTGAAGCTCCGAAAACTACTGAATAACACCCCTTTCATGCTAAGTGTCTGATTAAATCGTGTGCCTCAGGAGATAAACCCTGCATTGCCTCTCTCAAGTATTACCCATCTGCTCCGCCTGGGAACCAATACGTTCATACATGTAACTTAGATTTCATTTTTATGCCCTCTCGGGTTATAATCCACCATTAAGGGTTCATTTTAACCCCTCATTTCCTTAAAAAGGGTGGATATCTCTTTGCTCGTAATGGTGTCCCTTGCCTTAGTGCTGGGAGTAGTCGGTCAGATGCTCTCCATCAGGACAGGGTTTCCAAGTATTGTGTTTCTTCTCATCTTCGGAGTTCTAGTCGGTCCGGAATTTTTATCTCTGGTCCATCCCTCGGAGTTCGGAGAAGGGCTCGAAATAATAATAAAGCTCTGCGTAGCGATTGTTCTTTTTGAAGCGGGACTTAACCTGAATAAGGAAGAAGCGCTTAGCCACGGAAACATAATACTGTTGCTGATAACTGTGGGTGCGCTGATCACTATGATAGGTGGAGCTGCCTTCGCATACTTTGTGGGTGATCTCTCCTGGGAAATGGCTTTTGTCTACGGTTCTCTGGTCATAGTGACCGGCCCGACCGTTGTTCAGCCACTGCTCAGAAGATTTAAGGTCAAACCCAACCTGAAGCACATACTCGAATACGAAGGAGTTCTGATTGACCCTATAGGGGCCTTGATAGCTCTTTTTGTAGTTGAGGTAATTCTTATTGAAAGCAGCCACGGTGTTTCGGGCTTAAGCCTCGGATTTGAAGGTTACTTCATGGAAATAGGCCGGGTAGTGCTTCTTGTCGCTTACAAATTTGTAGTAGGAGGGATTTTGGGTTTTCTTGGCGGTTACGCGGCGACTTTCGCGGTTAAAAGATTCTATATCTACATGGAGGACTTCGTGGATCTTTTTATGCTTGCCTCCGCACTTGCTGTTTACGGGTTTGCCGAGATGCTGACTCCGAACGCGGGGCTTGTGGCTGCCATTGTCTCCGGGGCCATAATCGGAAACCTGAATATTCCAGAAGAAGAGGAAATGAAGAAATTTAAGGGCAAGCTTACGATTCTCGTCATTTCTCTGCTCTTCATTTTTCTTGCGGCAAGCCTAGAACTTGACTACATAAAAGATCTGGGTTTCTATGGAGTTCTGGTCGTGCTGGGTCTGCTTTTTATCGTCCGGCCGGTGGAAATATTTCTCCTCTGCATGCGTTCCGGTCTTTCGATCAGGGAAAAAATGTTTCTTTCGTTCGTTTCTCCAAGAGGAATAATTGCTGCGTCAATAGCGTCGATTATCGCTCTGCAACTACAACAACATGAATTTGAAGGAGGCAATACGGTTCAGGGGCTTGTCTTTCTCACAATAGCAATTTCGGTTGTGCTCCAAGGGAGTGCAGGAGGTTTTGTTTCAAGGGCTCTGGGGGTTAACGATACAAGAAACAAAGTGGTGCTGGTAGGAGCCAACAATCTTGCGAGACTGCTTGCGAGGCTGCTTGAAAAAGCCGGCAAGGAAGTTCGCCTAATAGATACGAACAGAAGGCTCGTCGAGCTTTCCAAGACAGAGGGACTAAATGCGGTTGAAGGAAACAGTTTAACCGTAGATGGACTTGAGAAAACGGAGATTTTTTCCCCTGATAATCTCATATCCCTTACAACGAGCGACCACGTGAATGTTCTTGCCTGCCGCTTGGTAAGAATAGATTTCAAGGTCAGTAACATGTGTGCACTTTTAAACAAGAACGCAAGCCCTTCTGATATTGAAGATATGGAAAGATTCAGAGTTCCTCTTGCTTTTGGAAAGAAAATTGACGTAATGGATATATATTCGAAAATTACTGGCAAGGAATACGTTGTTTTCAAATTTCAGATCGGAAAAAAAGCAATCAATAAAATAGACTTTGAAAAATCGCTTCCGGAACACATAATCCCACTTGTAGTGGAGAGGACAAGGACCAGCGAGGTGCTGGTCTATCACGAAGGTGTTAATCTCGAAGCGGGAGATATCGTATCGATTCTCGACGTGGATCCGCTTTCCACAAGTCCTGATGTACTAGGTGATTCCGAAAAAGAGTTAATCGAAGTATAGAGGTGAACAGAAGATGAGTTCCAAGATAAAATCCTTTGAAAACCTGCTTGATGAAATAAAAAAAATCGTCGATACGCTTGAAGCAGGGAAACTGCCTCTTGACGAATCCATTGAAAAGTTCGAGCGTGGGGCAAGCCTTATAAAAGAATGCTATTTAAACCTTGAAAGCGTAAAAAAGAAAATAAGCCTTATAGTAGAAAAAAATGACGGCACTTTCGATCTTGAAGATTTCGGCGACGAAAAGCAATAAATGAGTTTTAATACAAAAGATTATCTCAAGAGAAGAAGAGATGTCGTTGACCGTGCCCTGCGGGAATACCTGCCACCTGACGATGCTAAGACAAAACTTCACCAATCAATTCTCTACAGCATACATCCGGGCGGAAAAAGGCTAAGACCGATTCTCTGCCTTGCCGCCTCGGAGCTTATATGCGGAAGTTATGAAAACGTTTTGCCCGCTGCCTGCGCTATTGAAATGATCCACACCTATTCCATCATTCATGATGACCTGCCCTCAATGGATAATGATGATATCAGAAGGGGGAAACCGGCAAACCACAAGGTATTCGGAGAAGCCGTAGCCACATTGGCAGGAGACGCTCTTTTAACCGATGCCTTTAACCTTGTAACGGAAAAACTCATAAAGGAAGGTGTATCGTCAGAACTTATACTGCGCGTGATTTCCGTTATTTCAGAGGCGGCGGGATCAAAAGGAATGGTTCTGGGACAGGCATTTGATATTGAAATGGAAGGAATCGAAGATCCGTCCGTTAATGAAATCTCGAATACCTACCTGATGAAAACGGCAAAAATTATCACGGCATCTGTTCTTAGCGGAGCAATGCTCTCGGGAGCGGGGGAAAGAGAACTCTTAAAGCTTAAATCCTATTCGGAAAAAATAGGTATAGCCTTTCAGATAAAAGACGACATTCTAGATGTTGTGGGAAGCCACGGCACGAAGCAGGAGTCAAGAGACAAAGCCGGAGTGAAAAAACACACTTACGTGTCGGTTATGGGAGTTAAAAAGTCAAAAGCAAAAGTCTCCGAGCTTACAAACCAAGCCATGGCCGAACTTGAGAGTTTTCAAAAAACTCCAAATCCCCTGAGAGAAATAGCTATCTGGTTGCGTGAAAGAGAAAAATAAAACAAGGCTTGACAGCCTTCTTGTGGAAAGAAAACTGGCACAAAGCGGAAACCAGGCCCGAGCGCTTATAATGTCGGGGCGGGTCACGGTGGACGGGAAAAGAGTAGAAAAGCCCGGAACTGCTGTAAAAAAAGATTCCGAAGTGATTGTGGAGCAGGACCCTAAAAGATTCGTAAGCAGGGGAGGGCTTAAGCTTGAGAAGGCAATAACGGAGTTCAATATAGATATAGGTGGAAAAGTCGCCCTTGATATAGGAGCTTCAACCGGTGGCTTTACGGACTGTCTTCTTCGCTTCGGAGCATCTAGGGTTTACGCTTTTGACGTGGGTCACGGACAGATTGACTGGACTCTTAGAAATGACAAGCGGGTCATAGTAAAGGAAAAGATCAACTGCAGGTACCTGCGAGCGGAAGACGTCGGAGAAAAAGTCGAGATAGTCACGATCGACGTTTCTTTTATTTCGCTTACGATGATAATAGAACCTGCCATCTCTGTACTTGCCGAGAACGCAACACTGATTGCTCTCATAAAACCCCAGTTTGAAGTCGGAAGAAAGGACGTCGGAGCAAAGGGAATAGTAAGAAACGAGGACAAACTTAAGGAAGTCAACGAGAAAATAACATCTTATCTTAATAAGTTAGGATTTAAAGTTAAAGATATAGTTGAATCTCCTATAAAAGGATCCGGAGGTAACAGAGAGTTTTTAGTCTGCGCCTGTTGGAATACGCCTACTTCTTCCCCCAGTCCTTAAGGAACCTCTCAAGCCCTATGTCGGTAAGGGGATGTTTGAACAGCTGGGTAAACACTCTGTAAGGAAAAGTGGCAACATCGGCTCCCATTTTGGCCGCTTCCACTATATGCATGGGATGTCTTACGCTTGCAACCAGAATCTCGGTTTCATAGGCGTAGTGCGCGTAGACCTCGCAGATATCAAGCACAAGGTCCATTCCGTTTGATGATACATCGTCAAGTCTTCCCACAAAAGGGCTTACGTAAGCGGCTCCCGCTTTTGCGGCTAAAAGTGCCTGAGAAGGAGAAAAAACAAGGGTAACGTTAACATTTATCCCCTCGTCTGAGAGGGTTTTCGTGGCCTTTACGCCATCTTCGGTCATAGGGAGCTTAACGACGATATTTTCATCTATCCCCGCCAGTTTTCTGCCTTCCGAAATCATCTCGGAGTACTCGATGCTGAGCACTTCCGCGCTCACGGGTCCCTTTACCACATCACATATCTCCTTGACCAGATCCTCGAAACTCTTTTGACTTCCTTCCTTGGATACAAGTGAAGGGTTTGTGGTTACCCCATCTATTATTCCAAAAGCCGCGGCACTTCTGATTTCTTCTAAATTCGCGGAATCTATAAAAAACTTCATCTTTTTTCTCCTCCGGGAAATACCCTTTCAGCCCATTATAATAGGTAGTTTGAATAATATTTCAAAAAATTAAGGTTTTGCAAAAAACAAAAACTTGAAATGTAAAGAAATCTTATTTGATTCTATGTCGCTGCAGCCGTATTTATTTTAGACACGGGTCGCCTGCGTTCTCTTTCTTGAATTGCAGGAAGATATCCACATTCTTAGTTCCGCGTTGAGCGTGGCCGTATCGGAACAGGTAGGCTTGGGAATTTCGTATGGAAGAGTTGTTGACGGTCGCAATACCGCGGCGTCTGATATCTTCAGCGTATCTCTCGGTTACTCGTTCTAATTTGATGCAACCTAAGTTTTAAGTTTATTTCCGCGTCTGGAAATTGCGGAGCGAGCAATCAGGGACAGTTGAGTCTCCAGTCGTACTCGTAATCTATTGCTCCACTGAAATCCATCAGGCGTTTTGCAAGCTTTTCATCGGCGTAACGAGCAAGGTGTTTGATGACGCCTTGCTCGTTGTTGCCGAAGTCTTCTGCGTACCAATCGTAGATACTGGAAATAACGATGAAATCACCTTCCATAAAATCTACTCCGCGGTTCTGGTTTACGTACTTGCGCGCACCGGTATTGAGCAGTGTGTCGGTGTTCTTGGCTGTAAATGCTGTTCCGCAAAGATCAGGACAACCGTAACTGGCACAGCTCAAACCGTAGTGAATGAGGGGATTCTTCCAGATAGGGCGCAGTATGTCATTCTCGATGTTGTCCAAAGTCAGGTCCTGACCGGCTATCTTAACATGTACCTCATCCCAAGGACCAGAGCATTCAGAACCTGAAGTCCGGTTTTTGCATATATTACGTATGGAATCAACCGGGAAGGCATCCACAACTAACTTTACTGTCAGGGCGTTATAGAGATTGATCCAATACGCTTTCTGCTCAGCACGGGAATATTTTCTCGGGTCAAGTTCCTGCAAGTAGTTTAGATACTTGACCAGCTTTGAGCTGTCTTTAGCGTTTGCCTTAAGTGTAGCGTAGTCAAACTTATTAATGCCAGAGCTGCGGACACGTAAATAAACGGTCAGTATATCTTGCCAGGCGCCATGATTAATCTGCTTTACATTGGTTTCATCACTGGTTTCCCAAAACGAAATTGGTTTTGATTTGCCGGACTCTGCATCTGCGTTGCCGGCAAACAGCACTACGGCAATAAGAATCACGAGAAGAAAACCCATACGCACCCTGTGTTTTGCCCCAATGTGAACTGTACTCATAATTTCCTCTCGTCGTATTTGCGGAAATGTTCTATGCAAATGCATTTTTCACAACCAATATGGAAAAAGGCCGTTGCCCGTGTTATAAACTCCTAAATTATAGCAAGTTACAATTCGACCAACTTAAAACCAAGTCATCTTGCTCTTCTGGAGCCACTATTTGCTACGCTCAGCGCACTCATTTTGCCTTTTCAGATTGAAAATTACGATGCCACAAATTCTTCACCATGTCGAGTGTCCTTGAAAAATTCGGCGCGCAATTTCTTTTTGAAAAAACGACGACTTTCTTCCAATCCCAAGCTCATCCCGGCAGCTCTTTCGTGACCCAGATGATGTCCAGGTCGAACGGGCCTAGAAAACCCGGCACTGGGGTAGAACGATGGGTAGACATAGTAGGATGTTGGTGCGACGTTATTTCATCTGATGCGAGGACCATTCTGGACAGAAGAACGATCAGGTAGAAAAAGAAGAAGAAACTCAGGTAGACAACCTGACTCGACGGAAAGAACCACTCGGTAATTATCCAAGGGATAGCGAGAACGAACAGTATTTTTAATGCTCTTTTGCTTGTACACGCGCGTACCCGCCGGCAATAAATGCAGCCATGCCAAAAGTGCTTAACAATGAGTGTGCGTAATGATAGCCTTCCAGAGCGGCTGTCAGAATCAGCAGAATCAATAATGAGCACATAAAACTAAACATCTTGTAATTTTGAAGCAGGAGCAATATTCTTTCATGTCCTTTTTCATTACTTTTGTTTTCCATGCTTCCCCCGAGAATCTGAAATTCGAATGGGTGTTAGTATAAAAGCCCTCACACTCTGGTTTTAAGATTATCTCTAAAGTTTTTACAGTATCAAATTCAATTGAACAAACCAAAGACACATCAGCATAGAGCAGACAAGTCTCGGCTTTAGTTAGAACTCACTCATCAACTCAAATCCAACATCAACAGGTATAAATATGGACCCCAAGAAATTATCCGAAAAATATTGTAGAATTTTCCTTCGGCGGATATAAGAATGGAACTCTACATATCAATGAAAGCTGAAAACATAAATCCAACAATGTTCAAGCATGTAACAATGGATATGCCTTCACCCCAGAATAACGGCTATTTCATTGCGGAGTACAGGGAAGCCCAGGAAGAAAGAATACTCATCCTTCACAGGTATTCCTTAATACTTGAAAAAAAACTCCAAAAAATCGGGTACTTTCTTGTGGAAAATTACAACAACGGGATAATCGTCAAGAAAAAAGTCGATGAATCAAGAGACTACATGGATGAATGGGATGAATGGGTGGAGTTTTCAAATGCCCTGCTCGAGGAATTCGAATCTTTTTTCGATAACATATGATAATCCGTGCGAGACGGTCTGACCAAAAATACCGAATTCCCGGACCTCGCAGCAACCGCAACCATTTCCGGCAAATAGAATGCAGCAAAAAATAAATTACAAAGACACCCTTAACCTTCCCAGAACGGATTTCCCGATGAAGGCCAATCTGCAGCAAAAAGAGCCTGTTATCCAGAGATCCTGGGAGAAGGAGAATCTCTTCGCAAAAATCCGCGGAAAAAACCGCAATTGTGAAAAATTCCTTTTCCACGACGGACCCCCATACGCGAATGGTCCCATTCATCTGGGGCATCTGCTTAACAAGGTTCTAAAAGACCTAGTAGTAAGGTCAAAGATAATGGAAGGGTTTGACGTGGAATTTGTTCCCGGCTGGGATTGCCACGGCCTTCCGATAGAACACAAGGTCTTAAAGGAGCTCGGAGAAGACGCGGCCACCATTCCGGCACTCTCAATCAGGCGCAGCTGCCGCAAATATGCGACAAAATACGTAAAAACGCAGTCAAAGCAGATGATTCGTCTCGGAACGCTGGCCGATTACGAAAAACCCTACCTGACTATGACCCCCGGCTATGAAGCCGGAGTGCTAAGCGCGTTCTCGCAGATGCTTGAAAAAGGACTTGTCTACAGGGATCTAAAACCTGTCCACTGGTCAATCGAAAACCGCACTGCTCTTGCCGAGGCGGAACTTGAATACCATGAAAAAGAGGATAAAAGCGTTTACGTACTGTTTGAAATTGACGATCCGTCGACGCTGCCCCCATCCCTTAACGCGAAGAAGGCGGAGAAGGTATGCCTTATGATATGGACCACAACGCCTTGGACCCTTCCGGCAAATCTCGCCGTCGCCGTAGCGCCGAAGGGCAGATACGGTCTTTACAGGTCTCCCGAAGGTGAAAATCTTATTATCGGCGAAGCTCTTTGTGAAGAAGTTTTCGAGAAGTCCGGAAAAAAAGACTACGAGAAAGTCGGTTCCTGTCTGGGAGAAGAATTCCCAGAAGGGAGCGTATCTTGCATCCACCCGTTTATTGACAGAAAATCAGTTGTGGTTACGGCCGATTATGTGACTTTTTCAACTGGTACGGGGTGTGTTCACACGGCCCCCGGGCACGGCGATGAGGACTACAGAACCGGTCTTCGGGAAGGGCTTGATATTTACTGTCCCGTTAGAGAAGACGGTACTTTTGACGACACGGTGCCGGACTGGATAAAGGGGAAGGGGATCTGGGAGAGCAATGGAATAATAACGCAGAGACTTGCTGATTCAGGAAACCTCTTTCATTCAGAACCTTATGTACACAGTTATCCGCATGACTGGCGAAGCAAAACGCCTACCATATTCAGGGCAACTGATCAGTGGTTCATACACATGGACAAACCATTTGGCGAGGCCGGAAAAACCCTAAGAGAAATCGCCATTGACGCAGTCAGAAAAAACATTGATTTCTATCCCGACTGGGGCAGAAGCCGCCTCGGCGGAATGCTTGAGTCAAGACCCGACTGGTGCATATCCAGACAGAGATCATGGGGGCTTCCACTTCCCTACTTTACAGACGGAGAGGGAAGGGCGGTAATGACGGTAAAAATGGTTCTCGCCGTTACCGAAAAGATAAGAGAAAAGGGTTCTGACGTTTGGTTTTTCTCAGAACCGCATGAACTTCTTGATAACTACGATCCGCAAGACGATCCCGAAGCTCCCCCTTGGCTTAAATCAAAGGAAGCTGTTAAGGATCTTTTGAAAGGCGGTGATGTTTTTGACGTATGGTTTGAGTCGGGCTCCTCCTGGAACTCCGTTCTTAACGCAAGAGATCTCGGGTATCCGGCGGATATGTACCTTGAAGGTTCAGACCAGCACAGGGGATGGTTCCAGTCTTCGCTTCTTGTAGCCCTTGGAGCAACCGGAGAACCCCCTTTCCGCGCGCTTTTTACACATGGATTCATGGTGGACGCCCAAGGCAGAAAGATGAGCAAATCCGGAGGCAATGCGATTGAGGTCGAAGATATACTGAGTAAATACGGGGCGGATATATGCAGGTGGTGGGTAAGTTCGCTCAGTTACTCAAACGATATAAAGGTCGACTGGGAGTTTTTCGACGTCGCCGCGGACGAATACAGAAAAATAAGGAATACAATACGGTTTCTGCTCGGGAACTTAAGTGACTTCGTCCCGGCGCGGGACAGTGTTGAATTTGAGGAGAACGACAGATACTCGATTGACCATTGGGCGTATTGTGAGTTCACGAGGTTTGCAAACGAAACCGCGGATGCATGCTCGGGTTTTCGCTACAAGCAGGCAAGTGATCTTATTTTCTCTTTTTGCTGTGACGAGATGAGCGCTGTTTACCTTGCGTGCATAAAAGACAGGCTTTACTGCGAGAGAAAGGACAGCCGGAAAAGAAGACGTGCCCAGACGGTCATGTACCAAGTAGCAGACGGAATTATAAAGTTCCTGGCTCCTGTTTTGGTCCACACTTCATTTGAAGCTTATAAATCTCTGGAAAAAGACAACGATGCCAACGTACACCTTGAAACATTCCCACGCGTTGAGAAAGTTGAGGCTGACAAGACCTGGAATGATGTTATGGATATAAGAAAACTATGCCTTAAAGCCCTTGAGGATGCACGAGGGGAGGGTGGCATGAACAATCCTCTTGATGTGGCGCTTGCAGTGGCGGTCAAAGCGGATCTCTATGATGAAATAAAGAAATTCGAACCGGAACTTGAAGATCTTTGTGGAGTAAGCAGATTTGAGGTCCTAGCGGGAAACGAAATCCACGTGGAACTGATAGATCTTTCCCAGGAACCAAGATGCGAGCGATCCTGGAAGAGGGGAAAAACCGTAAAAAAAAGGTCAAACGGAAGATTCCTAAGCGAAAGGGATGCCTCAGCGCTAGGGCTTTAGTTCGTTTTTTACACGCGAACAAGTCCGTAGTAACAGCTTCGATAACATAAGATTATCCGGGAGGCCAAGTGAGTTTCCTTCCACCAAGGATATGTATGTGCAGGTGAAGAACGCTTTGTCCTGCATCCTCGTTCGTGTTTACGACAAGCCTGTACCCATTCTCGCTAAGGCCCAGCATTGAAGCTATTTCTGAAGCCTTAACCATAAGATGTCCCAAGACCGCCTGATCTTCGGTCTCAACAGTTGCCATTGAGACTATTTCCTCTTTCGGTATTAAAAGGACATGGACGGGAGCTTGGGGGGTTATATCTCTGAAGGCCAGACAGAACTGGTCTTCATATACTATATCGGCCGGAATTTCTCGGTTTATTATCTGTGTGAAAAGTGTGCTCATAATTGAGATTGTCCACCAACTCCGTTGTGATGTCAAAAATCCTTCGCTAAGTTTTCTAATCTATTGTGATAGATGGATTTATAAGAAATAGCAGCTTCGAAATAAAACTAACCGAGAAATAGTAAAACCCTCCTACGCAACCTAGAAAGTACCTATAGAACGTCCGCAAACGTAGAAAATAGTTCTAGGTGTAAATGGGTATTTGCCAAAGGACCACTAACGGTTTGTAGAAATCCGGTGGGTTAGAGTTATCTTATATAAATATGAGCTCGCTCGGAAAAAAACAGAGAATCCATCTTTTCATAAGCTGCCTTGTAGACAATTTTTTTCCCGAAGTAGGAGAAGCGATGCTGAGAGTTTTCTCTGGCATGGGGCTCGAAATTGAATTTTCGCAAGACCAGACATGCTGTGGACAGCCCGCATTGAACTCTGGTCATAGAAAAGAAACAGAGAAAGTCGCCCGTCATTTTCTCGATGTTTTCGGCGACGCAGATGAAGCAATTGTGTGTCCTTCGGGTTCATGTGTGTCCATGGTAAAAAACTATTACGCGGAGCTTTTCCGTGATGACCCCGAGGAACTGTCCCGCGTGGAAAAGATCTCATCCAACATTTACGAGTTTTCTGAATTTGTTTTCCAGAAAAAGGAAACTCTTAGCTTTAACTCCGTATACAAGGGTAGGGTTACCTTTCACGATTCCTGCCACGCACTTCGAGAACTTGGGATAAGTTCTCAGCCCCGGGAACTTATCAAATCCCTAAACGGAGTTGAACTCGTTGAAATGAAGATGGCAGATGCCTGCTGCGGTTTTGGAGGAACTTTTTCCATTAAGTATCCGGAAGTATCAAAATCCATGCTTCAGGAGAAGACGGACTCAATTATAGATTCAGGTGCGGACGCTGTCGTTTCAACCGACATGGGGTGTCTTATGAACATAAAGGGACTTGTATCCAGAAAAAAACTGCCCCTAAAAGTGTTTCATCTAGCCGAACTTCTTGCCTTTGAGGATCCCAAATGATTACGGAACGCATAGATTTCAAGAAAAACTCCGTGGAGGCCCTAAAAGATCCTAAACTGAAAAAAGCTCTTGTGAATTTCACCGACAGATCAAGAGCCTCTAGGCAAAAAGCGGTGGACGAGGTTTTCGCGTGGGAAGACCTCCGGTCTGAAGCCAGGCGGATAAAAGAAGAAGCAATCAACAACCTAGACACCTATCTTTTGGAGCTTGAGAAAAACGTTACCAAGCTCGGTGGCAAGGTGCACTGGGCGAAAGATGCCGAAGAAGCCTCAGCAATAGTGGTCAATATCGCTAGAGAAAACAACGTCCGAAACGTCGTGAAAAGCAAATCGATGGCCACAGAGGAGATAGAACTTAACAGACACCTCATATCAAACGGGATAAACACAGTGGAGACAGACCTCGGAGAGTACATACTCCAGCTTTGCGATGATCAGCCCTTTCACATAATCACCCCCGCAATCCACAAGACCAAAGAGGATATCTCAAAACTTTTCTCCGAGAAATTCGGAGTTCCCGAGTATGAAGAGCCGCAGAAACTCACAAACATAGCGAGAGAAGAGCTGAGAGAAAAGTTTCTCTCAGCCGATATGGGCATTTCCGGAGTTAATTTTGCGGTGGCCGAAACGGGAACCATAGCAATAGTGGAAAACGAGGGTAACGCCAGGCTGACAACCACGTTTCCAGATATACACGTGGCCATTATGGGAATAGAAAAAATCGTTCCCAGGTTTGAACAGCTTTCCATTTTCCTCAGCCTGCTAGCAAGAAGCGCTACGGGGCAGAAATCCTCCACTTATGTTTCTCTCATAACGGGACCCAGAAGGGAAGGGGAGAGTGATGGCCCCCGGCAGTTTCATCTGGTCTTTCTTGATAATGGAAGAAGTGACATTGCAAAATCAAAGGAAACTAGGGAATCGCTTTACTGCATAAGATGCGGAGCCTGTATCAACATATGCCCCGTTTACAGACAAGTTGGAGGACACAGCTACGGATGGGTTTATTCAGGACCGATAGGGGCGGTAATAACTCCCCAGTTAAACAATTTGCAAAAAACAGCGGATCTGCCGTTTGCATCCTCTCTTTGCGGAGCCTGCAGGGATGTATGCCCGGTAAAAATCGATTTTCCTCATGTTCTTCTTTCTCTGAGGCAAAAAGTAGTGGAAAAAACCAATGAAAAGCTGGATCCGGCAGGATTTATAGAGAAAACTGCCTTTCGGATCTGGAGTTTCGTTTTCAGTAAGCCATTTTACTATAACCTTGCAGGGAGAATGATGTTTCTCCTGCAGTATTTCTACCAAAAAGACAATGAATTACAGGGACTTCCATATCCTTTCTCGAAATGGACTAAGGAGAAAAATTTCCCGGCTTTCTCGAAAAAACCCTTCAGGAAAAGATGGAAAGAAAAATACGACGGGAAAATTGGAGTTCTAAGATGATTTCTAAAGAATCTAAGCTACTTATACTACAAAACTTACGTTTTACAGTAACAAAAGAAGAGGAAACTAGCAAGACCAACCAAGTGACTTTTTCAAATACTAAATTATCTATTGATAAAAGCAGGTTACAAAGCGATTTTATAGAAAATCTTGAGATGGTATCCGGTGAAGTTCATCTTCTCGGGGAAAAAGAAAGCTTGTTAGAGAAAATAAATGAACTCATCCGGGAACTTAAAGCAAAATCAGTTTCTTTTTGGAACATAAAACCCTTGAAACCACTTGAACTTAACTCTGAAACCGATCTCGCAAAAGCAGATATAGGAATAACAGGGGCTGATTTCGCAATTGCAGACACTGGTACGCTGGTTCTCCTGTCCGGTCCGAAGCAGCCGAGACTTACTTCGCTTCTACCTCCTGTACATATCGCGATACTTGAAAAGGAAACCATAGTTCCGAATATTCATGACCTGTTTGCGAAGCTAGGGAAATCATATGAAAATTATGATAAACTGTGTTCGTGTATTTCCTTTATAACCGGGCCCAGTAGAACGGCAGACATAGAACTTAACCTTACTTTGGGAGTTCATGGTCCAGGAAGAACAATAGTTATAATAGTGTAAAAATCTATAAGCTTTTGTCTTTAAATGCCTTTAATTATTGATGAATATAACCTTAAATAGATATCTCTTCCTTCCCGTGAACAAAAATATTCAATGTCCGATAATGTATATTATGTTAACTTATATAAATCCGTGGACAAATCCGAAGGAATCTGCCGATAAGCACCCTATTTTGCTCGCGGTCTTGATTTTTTCTTCTATGTCCGGATGATTTTCTAGGAATATTCTAAGATTGGAGAACTGAGCAATCATGCCTATTTACGAATATCAATGTAAAAAGTGTGAAGGTGTTTTTGAAATCCTCCAGGGTTTTAATGATAAGCCTGCCACCAAGTGTGAAGAATGTGGAGGAAGACTTAAAAGGCTCATCTCTCTTTCCGCTTTTCATTTGAAAGGTGCCGGCTGGTATGAGACCGACTACGGAAAGAAAAAAGTATCCGAACCCAAGGAACTAAAAGATAATGCCTCTGGAGAAGCAGTTGCAGATACGGCCGCATCTTCTGAAAATGCTTCGGTCACGTCGGAAACCGGCCCTTCCGACCCTGCCAAGGTCTATAATTCAATAAAGTCCGATACTAAGAAAACAAAGCAAAAAACAAAAGACTGAACAAACATAGAGAATCATTAGGCTGAAACGGGATTAACGCCTCTTCGCTTGACTTGTCCACTGTCTTATGATCAATTTACAATAAGCTTACGGAGGCATATAAACCATAAAACATGGCAAGTGCTTATGACATGACAATGAATGTTCTCGGCTTTCGAGAAGACGACTCGTGGTGTGCGCTCGGTTTGGAAGTGGACATCCGGGGCTATGGCGAAACTTTTGAAGAAGCATGTGAAGACTTGAAAGATCTTGTGTTAATGCAGATCACTTTTGCCATTCAAAAAGACCAGCCGGATATGATCTGGCGTCCTGCTGACCCCGTTTATTTCGAACGTTTCTCGGAACAAAGAAGGCGACAGCTCCACTACTTTGCAAAACCAATCGAAGACGATCAATACCATGCTGGCGGTGTACCCCTTCCCTCTCCTCAGGTTATATCTCAGATAAGAAAAGACTTCATATTGGAAAATGCCTAAAACTTATACTTTTCGTACCCTCGAAAAGGCCCTTAGGAAACACGATAAGCGCTTTGAGTTTTACAAGAAACGTGGCAAAGGTAGCGAGCGAATTATATACCATCCTGACATTAATGGTCGCCCCGAATCCTATCCGGTTAAATGCCACGGGGAAAATACAGAAATCCGAAAAGGTTCTCTTAGCGCAATCAAACGCCGTTTCAATCTGAAGGGTATTTTATAGCTTGTAAAATCAAGCTGACTTTTCCCTTCCGCAGTCGGTAAAATATACTATCTTCATAAGAGAAAATAGCAGGTACTTTCAACTTAAGTTCCAAAATAGCTTATGGACCTCGGTATAAAAGGAAAAGTTGCCCTAGTCGCAGCGTCAAGCAAGGGGATCGGAAAGGCAATAGCCTTCGGTCTTGCGAATGAAGGAGTAAACCTTTCCATATTCTCGCGCTCAAAAGACGAAATAGAACGTACCGCTTCGGAAATAAGGGCCAGTTTTGGGGTAGATGTTCTAGCTTCTGTGGCCGACGTAACAAATAAAGAGCAGGTTGATAACGTAATAAAAAACACGAGCAGAGAATTTGACGGAATCCATATTCTGATAAACAACGCTGGGGGCCCACCTTTTGGCTTTTTTGAAGATTTTGACTCACCCGACTGGCAAAACGCTCTGGAACTCAATCTTCTAAGCGGTATTTATCTGGCAAAGAAGATAACTCCACTGATGAAAAAGCAGAACTGGGGAAGAATAGTAAACATAACCTCAATAGCCGTTAAACAGCCGATAGATGGACTAATACTCTCAAACACTTCCCGCGCCGGGCTTATAGGTTTTTCGAAAACCCTTTCAAACGAGCTCGCAAAATACAACATTCTAGTGAATAACATTTGCCCCGGAAGAATCTACACGGACAGAATAAAGGCGCTTGCGGAAAAAAGGGCTACGCAGTCGGGCATTGAATACGAAAAAGCCATAGAAGAGATGGAAAAGGACATTCCGTTGCGAAGAATAGGAACCCCCGAAGAGTTGGCCGCCCTAGCCTGCTTTCTCGCATCTGAAAAAGCAAGCTACATAACCGGAACGACTATCCAGGTTGATGGAGGATTGCTGCGAGGTCTGTTCTAATTCCCGTCTCGTACGAAATACAAACAGTCTTGAATAAAAATCTTTGGAAACTTAAGAGAGATGTTCAGTGAAGTCATCTACGTTAATTGGAAATTAGACAGCTATGCGCTTATCCTGGAATGAAATTCGAAGCCGTGCAGCCGAGTTTTCCCGTGAATGGGCAGATGCAACCTACGAGAAAGGTGAAGCACAAAGTTTCTACAACGACTTTTTTGAAATATTCGACGTTAAACGTCGTTCCGTAGCCCGTTATGAAGAACATGTAAAGAAACTCAATAACAAGTCGGGCTTCATAGACCTGTTCTGGCCGGGAGTACTGCTGGTTGAACAAAAAAGCGCCGGCCATAATCTAGCTGACGCCTATGGGCAGGCTGGGGATTACTTTGATGCTCTGCCCGAGAGAGAACGTCCACGTTATATTTTAGTCAGCGATTTCCAGAAATTTGAGCTTCACGATCTCGACACGAGAGAACAAACTGATTTTACGCTGAAAGATCTCCCCTCGCATGTGGAAAACTTCGGATTTATTCTTGGCGTGGAACGCAAGACTTTCCGCGATCAGGATCCAGCGAATATCAAGGCGGCTGAGCTTGTCGGGCGGTTGCATGATGCACTTGACGAAGCAGGCTACCGCGGTCACGATCTGGAACGTTTCTTGGTACGAATCGTGTTCTGCCTGTTTGCTGATGACACCGGTATTTTTGAGCCGCGCGACATATTCCTCGATTTCATTGAGACACGTACCAGAGAAGATGGTTCTGATCTCGGACCATTGCTTTCCCAGCTTTTCCAGGTTTTAGACACGCCAGATGACAAACGGTCTACAATGCTGGACGAAGACCTAGCACATTTCCCTTATATAAACGGTGATCTTTTCCGCGGACGCTTGGATATCCCTTCCTTTAACAAGACCATGCGTACCCGCTTGCTTGATGCCTGTCATTTTGACTGGTCAAATATTTCTCCAGCAATTTTCGGGGCGCTCTTCCAGTCGGTTATGGAACCAGCGGAACGTCGTGCTCAGGGCGCACACTACACTACCGAGAAGAATATCCTGAAAGTGATTGAACCGCTGTTTCTTGATGATCTTCGTGCTGAGTTTAAGAAGGTGAGAAAATTAAAGAGCACCCGCAAAAAACGGCTTGAAGCTTTTCAGAAAAAACTCGGCAGCCTTAAATTCTTTGATCCCGCTTGCGGCTGCGGCAACTTCCTGATTATCGCCTATAGGGAACTTCGCCTACTTGAAATCGAGGTAATCCGCGAACTTCGCTCAATAGAAAACAAACTTGTACCAGATGAACTCTATGTGACAATCCTGTCTCTGGTGAACGTGAACCAGTTCTACGGAATTGAGCTTGGCGAATTCCCGGCTCGGATAGCAGAAACCGCTCTATGGATGATGGACCACATAATGAACAATCTGTTGAGTCTGGAGTTCGGTGAGACTTATGTGCGCATCCCATTGAAAGAATCACCTCACATTCGCCATGGCGATGCACTGGAAACCGACTGGACGGAATTGCTGTCGCCGGAAGATTGCTCTTTTGTATTCGGAAATCCACCTTTCATAGGGCAGAGTTATCGATCGAAGCATCAGCAGCAACAGATGCGTATACTTCTCGACCCAAAAGGAAAAAGAGCGGGTTCACTGGATTATGTTGCCGCTTGGTTTATCAAGGCGGGGAGATATGTCCAAACAAGCAAAACCCGTATTGCCTTCGTCTCAACCAATTCCATCACCCAAGGCGAGCAGGTGGCGCAGATCTGGCCGATCTTGTTCGACCTGTACAAACTCGAGATTGCATTCGCACACCGAACTTTCGCTTGGGGATCGGATGCGCGCGGCATGGCGCATGTGCATGTTGTGATCATCGGTCTTGACAAGCGAGAGCACATGCGGGCGGAAAAGCAGTTGTTCAACTATCCTAATGTTAACGGCGAACCAGAAGAAACCCGACACCTAGCACTCTCTCCTTACCTGTTCGACGCTGGCGGGCTCTCCGACCCGCATCTGACGGTGCGCGGGGAAAGCCGACCGATCAATGGGCTTTCTAAAGCCCGGATGGGAACGAAGCCAGTAGTAGGTCAACATTACATCTTTTCTTCAAATGAAAAGGCTGAGTTTATTAGTTCAGAACCTCAAGCGTCAGAGTATTTTCGCCCCTTCATTGGCTCTCGCGAATTTCTGCAAGGGAAAGAGCGGTACATCCTGCATCTGGAGGGAATCAAGCCAGATAATCTTGCAAAACTGCCATTAACTCGTGGACGTGTCGCGGCGGTAAAGAAAATGCGCTTGGAGAGCAGCAAACCAGCTACCCGGGTACTTGCTGACTTTCCTACCGAATACGAGGTTTCAACCGTCCCCACCCTACCATTTCTCGTCATTCCCAAGGTGAGTTCGGAACGCCGAGAATATGTGCCAGTTGGCTGGCTTGGACCACCAACGATTCCAAGTGATCTTGTCTTTGTGCTTCAAAGAGCCACCCTCGCCGATTTTGCACTGTTGACCTCCACCATGCACATGGCTTGGCTGCGCCATGTCGGCGGGCGGTTGAAAAGCGATTATCGTTACTCCATCGACCTTGTCTACAATACCTTTCCCGTGCCACCCAAAGGTACAAACCTTTCTAAACTGAGACCGTTGGCGCAATCCGTGCTTGATGCCCGAGTGGCATACCCAGACTCGACGCTTGCCAATCTCTACGACCCGGACCTAATGCCAGCAAATCTGCGCAAGGCGCATCAAGTCCTCGACCGTGCCGTGGATCGCTTTTATCGGCGTGGCGGTTTTTCTTCTGAACGCCAACGCATTGAGCATCTCTTCTCACTCTATGAGAAGATGCGTACCCCACTGGAAGTTGTAGCTAAAATAAAATCAAGACGGCGACAAGTAAGAAACAAGTCTGCGAAGTAAAAAAGCAATGATGCAAGGCTTTAGAAGAATTCCTCAGCTATCTGATTAACAGCTTTTTGGATAATCTAATACTATCTTGAGGTAACTCTCATTACTACCAAGCACAATACCCCATACTCCCAAATATTTTTAGGGAATTACATACATAAATAAAAAATGAAAAAAGAACAACTAAAAACAGAAGAAAAGATGATCCCTATTCCTGTATCCCTAGGATTTTTTGAAGGTCCGAGGATTCGTATAGTAGGAGACGATTGCACTTTGGACAATGTAATGTCGCTATCCGATGCTTTGAAAGAGTTAGAAGTTCTACAAGACCAATATCTTCGTGAACGCAACTCGAACCCTCTTGTACGTAAGAAGCTAGAAGTCGCTTTTGCTCCTCTGAAAGTTTTACATACAGAAACTTGGCCACCTGATTAACCCTCAACGGGTAACTATACCATAAGAAAAAGCGGAATTTCGACTAACAGCAAGGCTAATCTACTTAACAGGATGTCCTATAGGGTTTGACTTAATTAGCTCCAAAGCCTCTTCAATTCCTGTGGCCACTAAGATACCGGAGTTTCCCATAACAACTAAGTTTTCTATCTTTTTTCCTTTGCTATCGAACACAGACAGGAGTTCTGGTTCATACCTGTTTATCACTCCGGCTATCTTCCATATTTCAGTTTTTCCTTCAAATGACTTAAATATTACAGGGCCACCACTAAACCCTTTATTGCCATGCCCATCTACCAGCAACTGAGACACGCCTTTTTCAGATTTAATTGCAGTAAGAACGCCTGCTTTTACAACAGGTATTCTCCATTCCTTAGCTTGGGTCATATATACTTCAATATCAAGACCACCCAACTCATTCTTTCTAGGGAATCCCAAGAATCTTACATTTTGACCTAATATTATCCCGCCACTTCCTGTCTCTATTTCAAAAGTGTGGGTTAGCTTGGTATTTGCTGCTAATACAATGATGTCTGCGTTTTCTTTTCCTATTCCAACGGTCTTTACTTTTACCGTTGTCCACCCACTTCTCCAAATTTCTATTATCTCTACCGCTTGATTGTTGGTTACATGTTTTGCAGTTATCAAGTACTGTTTTCCATCCACCTCTATTGTGAAAGCTGTTCCCTCTTTAATTATGAAATCTGCTCCTTCTTTAATCCCAACCTTTATTGGTAAAACCCTATATAGAATATTTGAAGTTGGGAGTTCACTTGCTTGTGCCGGTGTGAAAAGAAAAATCAGTAGCAAAATAATTACATGTTTCATCGTATTACCTTTTGAGTCATCGGCAGAAGAAAACCTATACTTATTCCCATAATAATCCCACGTTAAGCCGTCAACTCCACATAAGAAAGCCTAACCCCCACCATCTTACAGCAAAGGGCCTCTATCCTATCCATAAGCTTATTCTTAACATCCCCCTCGTTTAACCTGAAAGCTGCCTCGCTAACGTATCTGTGAAGGTGCTTTACGCTTACATGATGGTAGGTTCCTATGATACTTCTCTTTAGCACGGCCCAAACACTCTCTATCCCATTAGTAGAAGCCATCCCACGCACAAACTCTTTCGCTGAATGGTTTACAGTAGCATGTTCATAATCAGAGTCAATAAGGATGTTATAGCTCTTCCACTCATCGGTGAATACTATGGAACCTTTTTCAACTGCTTCTGCGATCTCTCTTTGTAGTGTCTCGGCTTTCCTGTCCTCAACTATCTTCACCCGCACTTTTCCATCCCTCTCCCTCATGCCAAGTACAGGAACCTTCCCCACTACTCCCCGACCTTCGTTAAGCTTCTTACTCTCATGCTTATTCCGCTCAAGTCCCCCAATGTAAGTTTCGTCAATCTCAACTATACCGGAAAGCATCGTTGCCTATTCCGATAAAAATGGACACCGATTCCGAGCGAATTCGGACACCCAATTCTCTTGTTTTCTTCTTCCGTAAACAGACTTTTACACTTTCCGTTTTTTCCTGTCAAACCACTCGTAAAAAGTCCGTTTCTTTTTCCTGTTAATTACCTCCGGTCTTTTCTTTTCCCAGCGCCTGTTTTTCTGTCTTTTCCGCCTCGATCTTTCTCATGGACTCTCCCCCCATCTCAAGGCGGTGAGAGTTGTGTACGATCCTGTCAAGAATCGCGTCGGCCAGGGTGTTGTCTCCTATCGTGCCGTACCACTCGCTCACGGGAAGCTGGCTTATCATCACCGTAGAACTCTCACCGTAACGGTCATCCATGATCTCCATCAGGTCGTATCTCTGGGGCTGGGTTATCTTCTCAAGACCCCAGTCGTCTATTATCAGAAGCCCCGTTTTCGCAATCTGCCCGAGAAGCTTTCTGTAACTTCCGTCGGCCTTGGCCTGCGCAAGAACAAGAAACAGCCTTGAGATCCTGTAGTAACGAACTCTTATTCCCCTAAGACACGCGTTGTGTCCCAGGGCGCAGGCTATCCACGTCTTTCCGCACCCGCAGGGACCGGTTATGAGAAGATTGCGGGCCTTCTCCACCCACTCCCCCTCCCCAAGCTGCGCTATCCGGGACTTGTTAAGATTGCGGGGATGTCGGTAATCAATGTCGCCGAGGTGGGCTCTGAGCCTGAAGTGAGCCTCCCGCACCAGCCTCTGCTGCCTTCGGTTCTCCCTCTCAACGCATTCCCTCTCCACAAGCAGACCCACTCTGTCGGTAAAAGACAGGTCGTCATATGTGGACGACTGTTCAAGCTGACGCTCAAGAGCCTTGGCCATGGCTCCGAGGCGAAGTTCCCGAAGACGGGACAATGTCAATGATAAACTCATAAAAAACACCTCCTTGGGTTAAGATTCATCTGTACTGTTGCGGCCCCCTTATGTTCTCGTGATCCTGGGGAAGAGACAGGTTCTCCTCCTTGAGCAAAGGCAGCCTGTCCATGTTGTTTCTGAGCAGTTCCTTTACCTGTTTCAGCCTCAGGAGCCCGTTTCTGTTCGCAACCCCGCAGGCGTCGTTGAGTCTTTTGGGGTAAGTCCGGGAGAGGCTGAGCAAACCCAGGCACACCCTGTAAGCCTGTGCGGGATGTTCCCTGGAGCAGAACTGGCCGTTTACCCACTCGAGCACTTCTGCGCCCTGTTGCGCGGCCCAGCTCCTGATCCTCTCTTCGTTCCACTTCTCGTGGTGCTGATGAGACTCGGGCATGTGAGCGAGATCCGTTACGAATCCCCCTCTGTCCGTGCGGCAGTGCTGTGCTATGAGCTTCTCTCTGAAGTAAATCTCCACGATGTCCGTATCCGCACAAACCTCCACCGTCTCCCCTATGTAGTTATGAGGAACGGAGTAGCGGGTCTTTTTGTATTCCGTGTGGTAATCGATGTTCACCTTGGCCCGCTTTATCTCCTTGTAGCTGTAGGAGTACGGAGGAAGAGGTCTCAAGACAGGCTTGTCGACCCTTTCGAATTCGCTTCTCCGGGAGCCGGGAAGCTTCTGGAAAGGGGTGTCGTTAAGCTTCACAAGCAGTTCCCCTATATACTTGTTAAGCTCCCCGAGGGAGAAGAACTCCATGTCTCGAAGCCTTGCAAGTATCCACCGCTGCACTATCTGCACCCCGACCTCCACTTTAGCCTTGTCTCTGGGCTTGTTCGGCCTTGCGGGCATTATCACGATCCCGTAATGATTCGCCCACTGCCCGTAGGCGGGGTTTATCCGGGGGTCGTAACGGCAGGCCGCGGCGACTCCGCTTTTAAGATTGTCGGGAACGATAAGTGAAGGAACTCCACAGAAGAACTCGACCATCCGCGTGTGACTTCCAAGCCAGTTCTCAAGAGACTGCGAGGAGGCGGCTTCGGCGAAAGTGTAGTTTGACGCCCCCAGGACCCCGACGAATATATGGGCCTTGCTTTGCTCCCCCGTTCGCGGATCCGTTATCGCCACTGTCTGCCCGGCGTAGTCCACAAAGCACTTCTCACCCGCCTTGTGCAGCTGCCTCATAGAGGGCTTGGCGTTGTTCCCCCGCCAGACATCGTAGAGCTCGCAGAACCGCGAGTAGCTGTAATGGCCGTCGGGATGGCGTGCGGCGTACTCCTCCCAGAGCAGTTGTCTCGTTACCCCGCGGCGCTTGAGTTCCCGATGCATGAAAGACCACTGGGGGACAACCTTGCCCCCGCGGACCTCCACAGGCTCCGGATAAAGCAGCCGCTCGAGAGCCTCGTCGTCTGTATCCTCGGGCAGCGGCCACCCAAGACCTGACTGTTCGGCCTTGCGTATCAGCTTGTGGACGCCGCTTCGGCTTGCGTTAACGCTCCGACTTATCTCCCTGATCGAAAAATCCAGGGACTTAAGCCTCAAAACTTCCTTTATCACTCTTGTATCCATTCTTCTTCCCGGCATCTTGTTGCCTCCTTGTCAAAGATGACAAGAAGGATAACAAAACGCTTTTTAATTATTTTTTGAAGAAGAAAACAAGAGAGTCAGGTGTCCACGTTCAATCGGAATCAGTGTCCACGTTCAATCGGAATCAGTGTCCACGTTCAATCGGAATCAGTGTCCACGTTCAATCGGAATCGGTGTCCACGTTCAATCGGAATCAGTGTCCACGTTCAATCGGAATACGCAATCGTATCAGTATCATTCCCGCAAGCCTCTTTTATTCTCTGCACCATAAACCAAGAGGATTTTTGAGTAACACCTAGTTCCTTAGCTAACTGGAGACTGGATATGCCTTTCCTTGCTACACTGACCTTATACATAGCATAAAGCCACATTCTTACAGGAAGCTTACTGGATTGCATTACCGTACCAGTCTTACAAGAGAACTGGAGACGGCATTCCTTCTCCCTGCAATGATGGTAGAACTTTCTTGATGTGTGAGGGTATGTGTCTTCACTCCCGCAACAAGGGCAGGTTACGCCGTCCTTCCATCTTAGGCACTCGAAAAACTCAACTGCCTTTTCCTCGGTGTTGAATCTCTCTAGAAAGCTGTATTCACTTATGGTTGTTTTGCTCATTCGACTTCTCGTTTATCTTGGTAAATAGTATACCTGATTATACGAAAAAGTCAATAGCTACAGCAGGTTACAACCTAGTTAGAGGGAAATAGAAACCATATTGACTACATTTTTTACTTATTAATTCCTTCTGTTATACTCTTAGCCGTTGCTAGTTAAAAGGAACCCGCTCCGTCGGGTCTCCGTGAATATAAAACCCTTCCGGGAAATAAACGGTCTGTCTAAATCCTTTTGACTAGCAACAAGACCCGACACCCTTGCGTGTCTAAACCAAGGTCAACCAAAGGAGATTTTGATGAGACAGATTTTATCCGTTTTCGTAGTACTACTTTTTGTTACTGGTTGTGGTGGTGGAGAAGAAATAGACCTGCCAGATTTCGAGCCTGTGGAAACACCGGAACAGAGAGAATTTACACCGGATTTTGACCCGTCAGATTATGGTGATCGGCTAGCTGATGCCGATTATGTGCCGGACGAGATTGTATCATTATTTGTAGATTCTTTTAGTAGCAATTCTGCCAAAGCCCGAATTATTGAGCAGATCAGAGAGAATGTTCCTTGTTTTCGTGGTTTTGGTGATGATACTGACGAGGAGATATGGGATGATCTGGTAGGTCAGTTCCTTGGTAGTATAGAAAATTGGGGAGGTAATCTGGAAGAGGCTGTCAGGAATGTTCTAGCTGCTAATTTGTATATAGAACCGGACACATCTGCCGAATCGGTTTGGGGTGAGATTGCTGACGAAATAGGCGGGTGTTAGGAAAATGACGACAAATACGAATGAGTATAAAAGCAAAACTGTAGCCGGATTGCTTGCTTTATTTCTTGGTGGCGTTGGAATACATAAGTTCTATCTTGGCAGAATTGGGTGGGGAATTGCTTACATCTTATTTTGCTGGACACTGATTCCAAGTGTAGTCGCTTTGATAGAGGCTATAACCTATTTTTCTATGAGTGGTAAAGACTTTGATTACAAATATAATGGGATTGGAGAAGGACCTAAAAGAGAAGTGGTCTGGTTTTTTAAACAGTTTTTTTGCTTTTTTAAGTGTATCCCAAGCTTCAAGAATAACTTCTCAATCTTGATTAACAAACATATCCTTGCTTCTTGTATTTCTCTTAACCATCTTCAAGCCACTTTTTTCAGCCCACCGGGAAGCAGCCCGCGGTAAACCTCGTCCGGAGTAAGTCCCCCAATTCCACTATGCCGCCTCCTCCGATTATAAAAATCTATCCAGCTCCCAATCCCTTCTTTTGCACAACGAACCGAGTCGTAAGCCTTAAGATAAACCTCCTCGTATTTCAAACTCCTCCACAATCTCTCTATAAACACATTGTCCACCCAACTGCGCTTCCCGTCCATGCTGATGCGGATGTTCTTCTCCTTCAATTCTCCCGTAAACCCATGGCTTGTGAACTGGCTCCCCTGGTCCGTGTTGAATATCTCAGGCGCTCCATAACGATTAAGCGCGTCTTTCAACGCCTCCACGCAGAACTCCACGTCCATGGTGTTCGACACTCTAAAGCTCAATACCTTCCTCGAATGCCAGTCCATAACAGCTGCCAAGTACAAAAAACCCCTTGACATCGGTATATACGTGATGTCAGCTGCCCACACCTGATTTACTCGTTCTATCTTCTCCCCTCGAAGCAGATAAGGATATATCTTATGCCCCTCGGCCACTCGCGTCGTCTTTGCTCCGGGGGACAGCCCCCTCAAACCCATAATCCCCATCAACCGCCGCACCCGGTCCCGACAGACACCGATACCGTAGATGTCCCCAAGTGCAGAGCATATCCTGCGTGAACCCTTAAACGGATACTTCATATAGATTCGGTCAATCAGCCCCATCAGCTTTTCTTCCTCCTCACAGATCCCCTTGGCCTGGTAGTACATGCTTGAACGATTTATCTCAAGCAACCCGCATTGCTTTACCATGGAAAGACCGTGACTGGGGTCTGCTATCTGCTTACGCCGCGCCCGCTCTAACGACCGAGCGCTTTGGATAAAAAATCGTTCTCCAAAGTCAACTGACCGATCTTTCTGAGCATCTCCTTCTCATTGCTCTGGCCAACACCTTTTTTATCTGAAACACCCGAGAATACGCTTGAGGCGTTTTTGAGCAACTGCTTCTTCCAGGAACTGATCTGGTTGGGATGAATATCAAACTGTTGGGACAACTCCGCAATTGTCTTATCCCCTCTTAGTGCCTCCAAGGCAATTTGGGCCTTGAACTCCGGTGAGAGATATATGCAAATCTGGTGTATAAGACATGATCAAGCGGCGACCTGATTGTCTGTTTTCACCTCCGTTGTTTCGTTCGTTGTCTCTTCGATCCCATCTTTGAATTTCACTCCCGTTATCACTTTCCCCAGGAAGTCAAATCCGTTGATCTTTCTCCAGTTCTTCTCCGCGCACATCCCCAGCTTGAATATCATGTGCAGCATCCCCTGCGAACTCAGGCACCCCTTGCTCCTCCTGGTCCTGTGCCGTATCGTCCCGAAGGCCGACTCAATCGGATTCGTCGTCCGGATGCTTCTCCAGTGCCTGGCCGGGAAGTCATAGAAAGCCATCAACTCCTCCCTGTCTTTCTCAAGACACTGCGTTGCCTTGGGATACTTGTCCTCGTACGTTCTTATGAACAGGTCAAAGGCCCTGTTCGCTTCATCTTTCGTCTCTGCCTGCCAGATGTCATGCAGATGCCTCTTGGCCTTGGGCTGGGAAGACTTGGGCAGACAGTTGAGCACGTTTTGCGTTTTGTGCACCCAGCAGCGCTGCTGACGCGTTTCCCCGTAAACCTCCTCAAGCGCGGGCCAGAACCCAAGCGCCCCGTCCCCTATGGCAAGCTTCGGGGGTTTGTTCATCCCACGCTCCCGCAGTCCCATCAACACCTCGCGCCAGCTCTGCTTCGATTCCCTGATCCCGTCTTCTATGGCTAGAAAACGCTTTTCTCCCCGTTCGTTCACCCCTATTATCACGAGCACGCACAACCGGGGATTGTCTCCCCTTATGTTGCTGTATATGCCGTCTGCCCACACGTAAGCCCACCTGCATCCGCCAAGATCCCTCTTCCGCCAGATATCGTACTGCGCGGCCCACCTGTGCTTGAGCCGCGACACCGTAGCTTGCGACAGCCCCTTGGCCCCGGGCCCCACAAGCGCTTCCAGCGCCGCTCCCATCTCCCCGGTGGAAAGCCCCTTTAGGTAAAGCCACGGCAAAGCCGCCTCAAGCGTAGCTGTCTTACGCACGTAGGGAGGCACAAGCGCCGAGCGGAAAGCAACGGCACACCCGTCCCTCGACCTCACCTTGGGAATCTGTACAGTCACAGAACCAATGCCGGTCTGCACTTCCCGCTACGGGTGGTATCCGTTACGAACCACCGCTGCCCTCCCATCCTCCAGATGCCGGTCCTCGAATTGCCCCAGAAACTCTTCAAGCTCGCACTTGATGGCAGAGCCTATGAGAAACCGCGCTCCATCCCGAAGCAGTTCGCCGAGGGGGTCGTCAACCTCCTCGGGACTCCCGAACCCGTTTCCTGCGTATCTGCCGAGCTCAAGCCCCTTATCGATCACCGCTTGAGTCTCGCGGTTGACGAAATTGGCGAAAAGCCCGTTCAATGAATCCATCATCTCTTTTTGACCTTTGAGGCCAAAAACTTTATTCTTTCTACCCATAGTGGCGTATCCTCCTGTTGATTATTGATTTGGGTGAATTCAAATCAACCGGATACGCCGCTTTTTTTCAAATCCTCCATACACCAAATTTGAATATAACTCGGAGAAGACCGTAAACAATCAAAGTCAATAAAGCCCCCGTGGTAATGGGTAAATGTTGGGATTTTAACACTTTCCAAGTTCTATTGATATGCCGGGGTGGCTGTGAGTTGGAACAGAGAGATCAGAAAAATCAACGAGAGACCTGCAACATATAGCAATTAACCAATGACAGACCAAAATTCTGATTTACTCACTGTTGCGCAGATAATTTTTGCACGGATTTTTCTGGCTTTAATCCACTTCCCCTACTCTTCTGTCTTCTATTCATCATCTTCTTCTTCATCCCGCCTGAAAAGAGAATCTATCTTGTAATCGTAATCCTGTAATTGCTCCTCTTTCTTTTCCCTGGATCTCACCATCATCATCTTCAGTCCCCTGAGCACCTCATCTTTGGACATGCTTGGCTTGACCTTGTAAGAAATTTCCCCCAGAGGAGTTTTCTTGATTTTTATGCCGGGTGGAATCTCAAATGTCGTGCGGTCATTGTATTTGTCAAGCGCCAAACTCATGAACTCTTTCCAGACGGGGGCGGCAGCCGAAGATCCCGACTCCTTGTCTCCTAGTGACGTGTTATCATCTTTTCCGATCCACACCCCGGTGACAACCATGGGACTGTATCCTACGAACCACGCATCCGTATAGTCATTTGTGGTTCCTGTCTTACCCGCGATTCTCGCCTTGGAATTAAGCGAGTTGGAAAGTATCCCTGTCCCTTCCTTGATAACCGCCTTCATTATGTCTGTCATTATATATGCCGTCTCGGGGCTTATAACCCTGTCAAACTCTTCTATATTACCAAAGAAATGAATGGGGACCTTTTTAATAAAAACCCTGAATTCCTCCGAGGTGACAAAATCTCTTTGTTCTTCGGCAAAAAGGCCTAAAAACTGCGACCTGACGTCTTGCTGTGGTGATTGTCTTTCCTGGTAGTGCCATTCCCCTGATTCTTTTGCTTGTTTCAGCTTCTTTTCGTACCGAAGGTATACCTCCCCCGTGTTATCCTCAATAAGACTTCCGTTTCTGTCATAAATCCTGAGTATGAAATTCGGTTTTCTGTATATCCCGGAATTTGCGAAAACAGAATATGCGACAGTTATTTCCAGCAGAGTTACTTCGGAACTTCCCAATGCAAGCGAGGGATAAGGATTGATTCTGGATTTAAAGCCGAAGTGCTTGGAATAACCTGCCACATATTCCGGATCTATGTCCATGATCAGTCTTATTGAGGAAAGATTCCTCGAGTTAACAAGGGATTCCCTGAAGAAAATCGATCCCATGTATTCTTCGTCGTAATTCTCGGGAGCCCAGTCATCCACGATAATCGGCACGTCGAGAAGCTTGCTCGTCTGCGTATATCCTTTGTCTATGGCCGCGGAGTAGAGAAAAGGTTTGAACGCGGAACCCGGCTGCCTTTTGGCCTGGGTCGCTCGATTGAACTTCGAGGTCCCGAACTCATAACCTCCTATCATTGAAATAACGTTGCCCCTTGTATCAATGGAGAGCAAAGCCCCCTGGGTCTGCGGTCGGAACAGGGGAACTATATCCGTCACTTTATCCCCGCTTACAGATGCCCTGATCTTTATAACGTCTCCTATCCGCAGTTTCTCGGGAAGAAGGTGCTTGCCCGGTGGAGGCGGGAGATATCGCCCAGGATCAGCTATGTAACTGAATTTTCGTTTCTCGCCGCCGACTTCAACAGTCGCAAAAGAAGTTTTCTCATCTATGTCTCCTATAACGGTGACGATGGCCCTGTACGTTTTGCCGTCCTGAAGAACAAGGTGCTTCTGCTGCTTTTTGAATTCCTCAATTTTCTCAGGAGTTCTGAGCCTGGCGATGGTAGATCTGGTTCTGCCCTGTCTTGTCTCAAGTCTGCGTATTCCCCTTCTAAGGGCCCTGTACGCGGCAAGATTGAGATCCATGTCAAGGGTGGTGTAGATCTTGTAGCCACCTTTTTCATAAGCTTTTCTACCGACTTTTTTCTCAAGATATTCCCTTACGTATTCTATAAAATAAGGGGCTATGTATTCCCCCCTAGGCTCCTGTTTCGGAACGATTTTTATTTTATACGCCAAGGCCTCCCGCTTCTGGCGTTCAGTTATGAATTCCTGATCCCGCATTATGCTTATCACGGTTTTCTGCCTTTTAAGCGCGTTTTTGGGATTGACTCTCGGCGAATACAGTTCCGGTCTTCTGGGAACTCCCGCCAGCAGACACGCCTCGGCTATGTTTATATCCTTTGCCGACTTGCCGAAGTAATTTCGGCTCGCCATCTCAACTCCGTATACTCCGTCGGCAAGGTATATGTGGTTTAGGTACAGATACAGTATTTCGTCTTTGGAGAGATTTCTTTCTATCCTGTATGAGAGGATCGCCTCTTTTATTTTCCTGCTGTAAGCCTTTTCGGGACCCAGAATAAGGTTTTTCGTTATCTGCTGCGTAATGGTGCTTCCGCCGGAAACGATTCTTCCCGTAACCAGATTCTGAAAAAGTGCCCTCACAACGCTTTTCGCGTCCACGCCGCTGTGCTGGTAGAACCTCCTGTCCTCTATGGCTATAAAGGCGTTTATGACGTAAGGAGGTATGCTCTCAAGATTTACAAGCGCTCTTCTTTCTTGCCCGGACTGCGCTATCAGCTCCCCTTCGGATGAATAGAATTCATTTAGAATAACGGGCTGATATCCGGTGAGATCACGCAGATCGGGGAGATCTTTTGAGAAATAGATATAGATGGCAAGCATCCCGGCCAGGCACGCAAACACAAACGTTGCGGGCATCAGAAAACGGGAATGGAGAAATTTGCTCGGGTCTTTGCCCGCCAGGTTGATCCCTCTATTAAATTTCATCTGTGCTGAGAGTATATAATCTTCGTGGAAATCAAGTTGAAAAAAGATTACCTTAAAAAACCTTTTTGGGTTATCTTAATCGACAATTAGATCAACAACGCACTCTGCAGGAAATTAATCAATGGCCGATCTCAGCTCATATATAAAAAACGTTACGGATCAGGAAATAAAAGTACTTCTTCTCAAGCTCAAAAACGAGATGAGAAAAGAAGACGTCACCTGGGAGCAGATACAGCAGATACTGGCCGAGATCAAAAGCAAAGATAACCAAGTGCTAAAAGACATAATCTCTTTTCTTGTGTAATTAACCGGGCGCGGAAAAAGCCGCACGAAAAACACGCAGATGACAAATCTGATTGACTGTATCGGCAATACGCCAGTAATAAAACTGAGGAGCGTTCCGAAAAACAGCCGTTCTACAATATGGGCGAAGCTTGAGCACTTAAACCCCGCGGGCAGCATAAAGGACAGGGCGTGTATTGCCATGATCAAGCAGGCGGAGCGGGAGAACCTCATAGAGCCCGGGAAAACGACCATAATCGAGGCGTCAAGCGGCAACACCGCGATAGGACTCGCACTTTGCTGCAAGGCAAGCGGGTACGATCTCACCGTTGTCATGCCCGAGGACACGGCGAAGGAGAAAATCTACCTGGTAAACGCGTTTAAAGGGCAAGTGGTCCTCACTGCCGCGAGCCGGGGACTTCGCGGATCGATAGAAAAAGCCCGCGAGATAGAAGATGAAAACCCGGATTTTTACCTTCTTGACCAGTTCAAAAACACCGCGGATATCACGATTCACCGCGAGGAGACCGCAAAAGAGGTAGAAAACCAGATACCGGGCCGTCTCGATGCCTTTGTGTGCGGAGTCGGAAGCGGGGGAACGGTAATGGGGATGGGTCCTGAACTCAAGAAGATCTATCCCCAACTCAAGATAGTGGTGGTCGAACCCGCCGAATGCCCTACTCTGTCCGAGGGAAAAGAAGGTCCCCACGGCATCTGCGGCATATCGCCCGGGTTTGTTCCCGAGAAGCTTGATACCGGGATAATCGACAGAATCTACAAGGTCCCAACGCACAAGGCCCGCGAATGCGTAAAAGCCCTTGCTTCCGAGGAAGGGATACTGGTTGGAATATCCTCGGGAGCTTGTCTTTACGCGGCTCTTGGAATATCAGAAGAGCTTGAGGACGGCGCTCAGGTGCTCGTAACTTTCTGCGACAGCGGGGAAATGTATCTTGGAACCGATCTCTACGATTAGAAAACCTGTTTGAAATGAAATTTTAACTGTGTTATTTTATATTTCGGATGTTTTTATCTACGCGAGAGTTGCGTAAAGATTGAGGAATGACGCATGTCAGCAAATATTTTTAAGAATCTTGTACTGTGGGTAGCCATATTCGTCGGCGTGTTTGCGGTGTACCAGTTCATGAACACCCCGGCAAACGTCTACTCCGAGATAACCTACAGCAAATTCCTGGAGCACCTGGATAATGACAGGCTAGCAAAGGTAGAGTTCGGCGAAAACATAATAAGGGGAGAACTTAAAAACGCCGATCCCACGGATCGCGGATTCACAACCACGGGACCCGCGGGAGAAATGCTTATCGCAAAGCTTGAGGAAAGCGGCATGGAGTTCAGCTTTTCACGCCGGAACCAGAGCTCGCTTACCCAGATACTCATAAACTGGGGCCCCCTTTTCATACTGGTCGCGCTCATGGTCTTTTTCATGAGGCAGGTACAGGCCGGGGGCACAAAGGCGATGAGTTTCGGAAAAAACCGCGCGAGGATGCTGGGCGAAGGACAGAACAAGATCACCTTCAAGGACGTAGCCGGGGTTGAGGAAGCAAAAGAGGAAGTAAGCGAAATAGTGGAGTTCCTTAAAAGCCCCGAGAAATTCACGCGGCTGGGAGGAAGAATACCCAGAGGGGTTCTGCTGGTCGGTCCCCCGGGAACGGGAAAGACCCTTCTTGCAAAAGCCATAGCCGGAGAAGCGGGAGTACCCTTTTTCATAATAAGCGGGAGCGATTTTGTGGAAATGTTCGTCGGAGTCGGGGCTTCAAGGGTCAGGGAGCTGTTCATACAGGCCAAGAAAACCGCCCCTTGCATAATATTCGTTGACGAACTTGACGCCGTGGGAAGACACAGGGGAGCGGGACTCGGAGGAGGCCACGACGAAAGGGAGCAGACACTTAACCAGCTTCTGGTTGAGATGGACGGCTTTGAAGGAAACGAAGGCATTATAGTCATGGCGGCCACAAACCGCCCGGACGTGCTTGACCCGGCACTTCTCAGACCGGGGAGGTTTGATCGTCAGGTTGTCGTCCCCAGGCCGGATGTCAGGGGGAGAGAAGCTATCCTGGTCGTTCATTCGAAAGACACTCCGATAGCCGAGGATGTTGATCTTTCGGTAATCGCGAGATCCACTCCGGGTTTTTCCGGAGCCGACCTTGAGAATCTCGTTAACGAATCGATTCTTCACGCAGCTCGCAACGACAAGGAGCAAGTTTCCATAGAGGACTTTGAATACGCAAAAGACAAGGTCACCATGGGAGTTGAGAGAAAAAGCCTGCTGATAAGCGACAAAGAGAAGAAGATCACCGCTTATCACGAAGCCGGACACGCGCTTGTGGCAAAACTGACTCCCGAAGCCGATCCAATACACAAAGTAACGATCATACCGAGAGGAATGGCTCTTGGAGTCACCCAGCAGCTTCCCCTTGAAGACAAGTACACCTTGTCGAGAACTTATCTGATTTCCACCATAAAGGTGCTTCTGGGAGGCAGGGCCGCGGAAGAACTGGTGTTCTCCGAGAGAACCAGCGGTGCGGCCAACGATCTTGAGAGAGTTACCGAGATAGCCAGAAAAATGGTATGCGAATGGGGAATGAGCGAAGTTGTGGGACCGGTGACTTTCGGCAAAGGGGAACAGCAGCCTTTTCTGGGCAGGGAAATTTCGAGAAAAACCGACTACAGCGAAGATACCGCGGTGCAGATAGACCAGGAAACAAGAAGAATCGTAAACGAAAGCTACGATGCGGTACTGAAGCTCCTTAGAGACAATCAGGATATCCTGCATGAACTCTCTTCCCTGCTTCTTGAAAAGGAAGTGATAGACTCAGCGGAACTTGACGAACTGGTTTCAAAAACGCAGGAGTTCAGGCCGGAAGTGAAAAAGCCGTTTGATATAACCGGCAGGGTCTGATCCCTGTGGCTTTTTTCCACAATGCCGCTGTTTTTCGGCCGTCTTCGCATGACCGGGAGTGAGAACCGTTTGCTAAAGCACCCAGTCCACAAAGCAAATCAGAACGCGCCGGAACCCCATTTGATAAAACTCGGTTCAAAAAAACTGAATCTGAGCGAAAAACCCCTTGTCATGGGAATTGTGAACATGACGCCGGATTCTTTTTATGACGGCGGAAAGTACAACGATCCCCAGCAGGCTCTCGGGAGAATCGCTTCTCTTATTAAAGACGGGGCCGACATTATTGACATAGGGGGAGAATCCACAAGACCGGGTTCTCTCGGTGTGAGCGTGGAGGAGGAGCTTGACAGGGTTATACCCGTAATAGAAGCGGCTTCAGAGGAATTTGACACCGTAATATCGATAGACACTACAAAAGCCGTCGTCGCGGAGGAAGCTCTTGGGCGGGGAGCTTCAATGGTAAACGATATAAGCGGACTAAGCTTCGAACCGAAAATCGCGCAGAAGGTATCGGAAAGCGGAGCAGCCATCATACTCACCCATACAAGTTCACGACCGGTGAACATGCAGAAAAAAACCCACTACAGTTCGCTTATTTCCGATATAGCGGACTTTCTTTTGAATTCAGCTCAAACGGCCATGGCGGCAGGAATACCGCGGGACAATATAATAATCGACCCGGGCATCGGATTTGGAAAAACCACCGAGCAGAACCTAGAAATCATAAGAAGGCTTGAAGAGTTCTGCGAACTTGGGTTTCCGGTCTGCCTCGGAACCTCGCGAAAATCCTTTATAGGGGAAATCCTGGGGAGCCCGCTTGTTGAGCAAAGATTGATAGGATCCGTTTGTTCAGTGATAATATCAATGCTTAAAGGTATTTCTATCGTAAGAGTTCATGATGTACTTGAAACAACGCAGGCAATTCGGACGGTAAAAAGCATATACGGGATAAACTAGCGGATGACGGACTCTACAATACAGAACTTTCGATTCTTTTCAGACAGCCTGGATATCCTGATCGTCGCCATAATATTTTTCTACATACTAAAAGTCCTAGAGGGAACCAGAAGCTCGCAGATCCTGCTCGGACTCGCGGCAATGGTAATTCTCTATTTCGCTTCAGGAAAATGGGGATTTTTCACGCTTAACTGGGTGCTTACCCACTTCCTCGGTTTCGTAATACTCATAGTAATCATCCTCTTTCAGGACGATATAAGAAGGGGACTTGCGAACATAGGAAAGAAACCTCTTCTTTTCAGTTTCGCGAAACACAGCGCGAATGAAACGGTGATAGAAGAACTGGTAGCTGCCTGCTCTTTTCTTTCCTCAAGGAAGATTGGAGCCCTGATAGCCATCGAAAGGCAGGAAAGCCTCAAGATGTTTCCTGGAAGACCGATTAACGCCAGCTTATCAAGCGAGATGATCATAAGTATTTTCAATACGGCATCCCCTCTTCACGACGGGGGATTGGTAATCAAAGACGAAGTTATTCTTTCAGCCGGATGCTTTTTCCCGATCAGTACGGACCTTGAACTGGGAACGGAACTTGGAACGAGGCACAGGGCCGCTATAGAGCTGTCCAAGGAAACTGACGCTGTTGTGGTAATCGTGTCTGAGGAAACGGGAAAGATCTCGCTCGCAGCAGACGGAGAACTCAAAAGAATCGCCAACGACAAATTGCTCAGACCTAGTCTGGTTTCCGAACTGAGCAGCGAGAGCCCGGGCAGCATGAAAGCAAGCCAAGCGGGAAAAGCCTGATGGAGAAAAAACCTTTTTTTCAAGGCCTTACCAAAAAGACAATCGCGCTTGCGCTGGCGGTACTTCTCTGGGCGTTTACGAACTTCGAACTCGACGTGGAAAGGGATATCAGGATTCCGCTTCACCTCAGCAGTCTCCCGGAGAGCCTTATTATAGCAAATAAACTGCCCGACAGCGTTGACCTGTCCCTTAGAGGACCAAGAAGCCTGCTGTCTTCATTCGCCCATTCAAACAAGTCAATCCCCATTGACCTGCAAAAAACAAAACAGGGTGTTCTCAAGATAGACACGAAGCGTGCGGCTTCGGCAATAGTTCCGAGAGGAATAGATATAGTCGCGGCAAACCCTTCAAAACTTTCGCTTAACATAGACAGGCTTGTAACAAAAAAATTCAAGGTAAAACCCGTGCTGGGAGAACCGGGTTCCGGTTATGAAATATCAAAGAAAATAAAGGTTGTCCCCGAATCCGTAGAAGTGAGAGGACCCGCCTCGCAACTTGCGAAACTGGAAACCATAGAGACGGCGAAAATAAAACTTGAAGGCGAAGAATCCGAGTTCACGGCGCCGGCGCAGCTGCAACTGCCCTCGCAATACATGGAAATTCTTGAGGGCGATCATGTAAACGTAACGGTTCATATAAAAGAGATAATACTGACCAAAGAGTTTCGGGACGTTGACATAGTCCCCCGTAATTTTGAACAACTCGAGTACAGCACGACTTCAGAACTTAAGGCCACTTTGGTATTCAATGGTCCCTACAAGACCATCAACAGCCTTACAAGCAATGAAATCAATGTTTACATAGACGGAGCCGAAATGGGCAAGAGCAGGCAGAGAAGACTCAATATAAAGGTGGATTATCCGGATTCAAACCTGCTTAAGCTTACAAGTATCACTCCGAAAAGAATCAGGGTTAAAGTCAAAGCGCCTCCTGTCAAAGAATCTCCAAAAACCTAGATCATGAATTCTTTATCCGAACTTCCCGAGAGAAAAATTTTTGGAACCGATGGAATAAGAGGGGTCACCAATACCTATCCGATGACCCCAGAGATATCGCTTGCTCTCGGAAAGGCTTTAACAAAATATCTGTCCGAGAAAACGGGCGGTCACGTGAAAATACTTGTCGGCAAAGACACCCGGCTTTCAGGTTACGTCTTTGAACAGGCGATAGCCTCCGGCATAACGTCCATGGGAGCCGACGTACTGCTCGTGGGACCCCTACCCACCCCGGCAATAGCCTTTCTAACTTCAAACATGAGAGCCACGGCTGGCGTGGTTATCTCGGCGTCCCATAACCCCTACACCGATAACGGAATAAAAATATTCGATTCCACAGGCTTCAAACTGCCGGATAAAACAGAGATCGAAATAGAGAACATGGTTCTCGGAAAAGAACGGATAAGCCCCCCTTCCCTCACGGGAAAGGCGAAAAGAATCGAGGACGCGGTCGGGCGGTACATAGTGTTTCTCAAAAATACTTTCCCCAAAGATCTGACACTTGACGGAGTGAAAATTGTCGTTGACTGCGCCAATGGAGCCGCCTACAAGGTCGCACCCATAATTTTTGAGGAACTGGGAGCACAGGTAATCACAATCGGCACGGAGCCGGACGGAAAAAACATAAACGTCAACTGCGGAAGCCTGAGGCCCGAGATACTTTTTGAAGAAGTCGTGCGAAGCGGTTCCGATATAGGGATAGCGCTTGACGGAGACGCGGACAGGGTTGTCTTCTCCGATGAGAACGGAAATGAAGTTGACGGCGACCACGTTCTCGCTATCTGCTCATCTGAAATGATGGAAGCCGGAACCCTGTCAACCGATACCGTGGTGGCTACGCAGATGAGCAACATGGCCCTTGAGAACTACCTCGGCAAAAAAGGACTCAAGCTTGAAAGAACCCGTGTGGGAGACAGATACGTTGTAGAAACCATGAGAAAGCTGGGAGCAAATCTCGGGGGTGAAAAATCGGGTCACCTGCTGTTTCTGGACCATTCAACCACGGGAGACGGTCTGCTCGCCTCGCTTCAGATTCTAAGCATAATGAAAAAAAAGGGGAAATCGCTTTCTGAGCTAGCCGGGATAATAAACCTGTTTCCACAGGTACTTAACAGTCTTGAGATTAAGGAGAAAAAACCATTTGAACAGATTCCGGGGCTTCTCAAACTTGTCAGGGAGTCGGAAAAAATCCTCGGAGATAAAGGAAGGATAAATCTCAGATATTCAGGAACCGAGTTGCTCGCGCGCGTGATGGTGGAAGGAGAGGATGAAGCTCTGATAAACGGGATCGCCTCAAGCGTATCTTCTGTAATAAGTGAAAATATAGGAACAGGAAGCCTATAGATGAAAACCAGACTGAACGTAAACGTTGACCACGTAGCGACCCTGAGACAGGCCAGGAAGGGAGGTGAACCGGATCCCGTGGCCACCGCCCTGCAGGCTGAACTTGCCGGGGCAAGCGGAATAGTGGTTCACCTGCGGGAAGACCGCCGACACATTCAGGAAAGGGACCTTCTTCTGCTGAAACAGACGGTGCAAACCAGACTTAACATGGAGATGGCCGTCACGGACGAAATGATTAAAATTGCGAGCGAGACGCTTCCCGACTTCGTAACCCTCGTTCCTGAGAAAAGGCAGGAGATAACGACGGAAGGAGGACTTGATGTGCGCGAGGATACGGAAAGAATCGCCACGGCGATTGAAAAACTGAAGGACTCCGGACTGTTCGTAAGCATCTTCATAGACCCCGCCCCCGACCAGATAAGGGCCTCCGCGCAGGCGGGCGCTGACATGGTTGAACTTCACACCGGAAGTTACGCAAACGCCCGCAGCGAAACCGAAATGATGATGGAGCTTGATAAGATCAGAAAGTCGACGGAAGACGCCCTCTCCCACCGACTCAGGGTATCCGCAGGTCACGGGCTCAATTATGTCAATGTGACAGCGGTTTCAAGAATCGACGGGATTGAAGAACTCAACATCGGTCACAGCATAATTTCACGGGCGGTTTCCTCAGGAATGGAAAAAGCCGTAAGAGATATGATTCACCTGCTATAGTACTTCCTATAACAGAGCACAGGATACGAAGATATGGTTTCAGGCATAGGCATTGACATGGTTCGCAACAGCCGCATAGAGAGCCTTATTGACAGATGGGGGGAGAAATTTCTTCGGAAAGTCTTCACCGATGATGAGCTCGCCCAGGGTGGCAACGGCAAAAACAGGAATATAAGCTACGCCGCTAACTACGCTGTCAAAGAAGCCTTTGTCAAAGCGCTTGGAACCGGGTTCAGACGGGGCATAAAATTTCACAACATAGCGGTAAAACGAAACGAGCTTGGAAAACCCTTCATAGACCTTCGGGGAAGCACAAAAGAAATCGCCGAACAAAGGGGCCTGACCAAAATTCATACCACCATATCGCACGACGGTGAATACTCCGTTGCCGTAGTTATACTTGAGAACTGACTTCTTAGATTCAAATCTCAAGCTTGCCCGTACGGACTGGAAAAAACTGCTCTCGCAAGCCAAGCGGGGATATCAAATCAGCGGGTACTATCTTCACCTGGGAAATCCAGAATGTTTCAGAATCTGAAGAGACTACGCCTAAAAGGGGTAGACAGCGTAAAACCGGGACTCGAGAGAATCACCGCGGTTTTAGAAGAACTGGGATCTCCTCACGAAGAAAAGGATTACGTAACCGTCGCCGGAACTAACGGCAAGGGCTCCGTGGCGGCCTGTATCGCGTCGATATTCGAAGCAAACGGTTACCGCGTCGGATTGTTTACCTCCCCTCACCTGATCGACGTCACGGAAAGAATAAAGGTGAGCGGAGAGGAAATAACCAGAGAGGAACTTGAAGAGACCCTTGGCACGGTTTTCACCGCTTGTGCGAAACTTAACGTGGAACTCAGTTATTTCGAACTGCTCACCGCGGCCGCGTTTCTTCATTTCAACAGCAAATCAATAGATATCGGCGTGCTTGAAGTGGGAATGGGCGGCAGGTGGGACTCGACAAACGTATGCGATCACATTGTAAGCGTTATAACTAACGTGTCTTTTGACCACACCGAATACCTTGGAGATACGTTAGGCGAGATTGCCGCGGAAAAAGCCGGAATAATAAAAAAAAACGCGCTTGTGCTAACCGGATGCACGGGTGAGGTCCTTTCCGTAGTCGAGCGTAGGTCCCGGGAAAACTCCGCAAAATGCTACAGAATCGGGGGAGATTTCACTTACAGGAAAAAAGAAGACTTAAGTTTTGATTACACTGGGCCGAAGTGGGATATTCCGCAGCTTAAAGCTTCTCTTGCTGGCACACACCAGGTGGAAAACGCCGTAATATCCGTAGCAACAGCAGAACTGCTGACAATGCACACCCGCTACAAAACGGACCCGGAAAAAGTAAAAAAAGCCCTCGCGAGAGTCAGTTTATGGGGGCGAATGGAATATTTGAGCAGAGAAATCCCAGTTGTAATTGACGGTGCGCACAACCCCGCCGCGGGAAAAAACCTTGTCGAGTCACTTGAGTTCTATCATCCGGGGACAAAATTCAATTTCCTAGTAACAATGCTCGATAACAAAGACATCGCAGGTTTTACAGAAATACTTTCTCGCGTTTCAGGAAAACTGATCATAACGGAACTTGCCGGAGTGAAAAAGTCTTTAGATACGGAGAAGATCCTGGCGCTTACACGCGGGCAATTCGACTTGATCGAAACAGTAAAAGACCCCGTAAGGGCATATGAAAAGCTTCTCGGTTACGGAGAAGCGGCCTGCGTTTGTGGTTCCTTTTATCTCATAGGTTATCTTAAAGAGACAATTGAAAATGAAAAAACTTTCGATAGTAAGTAACGACCTTTTCCTGGCCCACCAGAACCCTCCGGGGCACCCGGAGTGTCCGGAGAGATTGATAAGCATCTTAGGGACGCTTGAGAGCTCGGGTCTTCTTGAGAAAGCGGTTCCCATGGATACGAGACCCGCGACCGAGGAAGAAATCACCCTCGCTCACAGCAAGCCCTATTTCGATATGGTAAAAAGCACCTCGGGCAAGGAATTCTCAGAACTCGATGCCGACACGTCTGCGTGTGAGGTTTCGTTTGACGCTGCGCTTGCGGGCTCCGGGGGACTTATATGCTCGGTAAACGATATTCTCTCGGAGAAGATCGATACCGCGTTCGTACTCGCCCGACCTCCCGGACATCACGCGGAACATGACAGGGCGATGGGATTTTGCCTGTTTAATCACGTGGCGGTCGCGGCGGCCCATCTTCTGGCCAACTGTAGCCTTGAAAGAGTCTTGATCATAGACTGGGATGTACACCACGGAAACGGGATCCAGCACATTTTCTATGATTCGGACAAAGTACTTTATTTTTCGGTGCACCAGTTCCCGTTTTACCCCGGCACCGGGAGCTTGAAAGACCTTGGATACAAAGGTGGGCTCGGGTACACCGTTAACGTGCCCTGCCCCGCAATGCTCGGCGATGAAGACTACCTTAGAATATTCACCGAGATACTCGGACCCGTAGCGGAGCAGTACGCCCCTGAATTTATCCTCATATCGGCGGGCTTTGACGCTTACCATGTCGATCCGCTGGGAGGAATGCTGGTCACCTCCGAGGGGTTTGCAAGACTTACCAGGTTCGTAACGCAACTTGCCGAAAAACACTGCCAAGGAAATATCGCCTTTTTGCTAGAAGGCGGCTACAACACCGCGGAGATGGGACCGATTATGCGGTCGGTCATCGAGGAGATACTCGATCTTAAGGTGTCAGACACTGGTTTTGACCCTAAGCGGACGACCTGCGAACACACGGTTACGGAAATCAGAAGAACTTACTCGAAATACTGGAATTTCTAGAAGAAGTCGTATCGTTCCACAAGCTCCCTAGAATCAGAACTGTCATGATACCATAGTAGGTAACATGCTCTTGTAAATATCTTCTCTGTGCCCGGCGGCTATTATGAATATCTCTTTGTCTCGCTCCAGGCATAACAACCTATAGTCGCCAACCCTGAACCCGCCACATAATTTTAAAGGTTCAGTTCTTTTTTGAGCTCAGAAAAGGAAACCGTTTTCTCTCCAGAAGCCATAAATTCCTTATAAGCTTTGGCAGCCTCTTCATAATCCTCCAGATCTTCCAGCTTAGACATTAAAAACAGTTCTAAGCCCCTTCTTACGTAATAGCTTTTTGACCTTCCCTCCGCTTTTGAGACCTTGCCTAATATTTCTGCAATTTCAGCCGGAATTTGCGCGGAGATATTTACCATCTCAGATGATCTACCTGTCTGCTTAGCCATAGCAGCACCTCCAATATTGAAAATAGCAAATATTGATAACTTTCATTAATTCTTATTTCAAAAGGTTTTCGGCTTGAAAAACACCTAAGATAAAAGATTGCCGAAAAGGTCAAAATACAGAAAGATCAAACGCAGCCACATAACCTGTGGAGCACCCACTTCAGATTTTAGTCGAGCCCGACAAGATTCTAGGCGGAAATCTCATTCTTCCTGTAGTCGCTTCCCTCGATGAAAAGCGGGGTGCACATCTCATAGAGCCTGGAAGCTATCCTCTCCCCCACCCTATCCTCAAGTATTTCGGTTCTGTTCTTGGATTTTTCGGGCAACGACTCCCTGGCCACGTAATTGGTGGTAACAAGGGTTTTCTTTGAGGAGTTATAGCGCTTGGAAATAAGCTGGTCGAGGATGTTCTGCTCCCATTCGGAACTTTTGCCTTTTCCCATCTCATCTATCACCAGAATTTCTGCGTTTACAAGCGGCCCTATTATCTCATTCTCGGGAATTCCCTCGGAATAGGCTTTACGGAGATCTGCAAGCAGAAAGAAAAAATCGGTGAACACGCATTCAACAGCTTTCTGAAGGGTAAGTTCCGCTATGGCCCCTACTGCAAGGCGTGTCTTGGCTAGACCGGGTCCCCCCATAAGCAGAAAACCTTTTTTCTCCGGGTACTTGTCAATAAAGGACTTCACGTAGGTCATTGCATCATATTGGCTCGGGTCGCGGGGATCTATATCGTCTGACTGCAAAACGCTGGCGTACTTTGATGGAATTTTCGCGTTGTTGTATCTTCTGGTCTTAAGCCTTACCATCCCGCAGAGCCCGCAGCGCTCAAGATACCTGTAGCCCCTTTCGTTTTCCAAAAACACCGTTCCGGATCCTCCGCAATTGTTGCATTCGGAAACGCAGCCGCAAATCTCGGCGCGGGCGTACTGACCGTTTTCAGAAGAGATCATATATCCCCTGCCGGAGCATCTTCTACAAGCGGTCGCGATTTTTTTTCTAGTGGCCATATCACTTCATCGTGAAAACATTATTTATACCAAGGGTTTCACATACGATTTCTTCCCTAAAGGCGTCAAGGGTTTTTTTCTTCGCATCCTCGTCGTAGAGTTTCGCCTCGCCTGGAAGCCTGCTTTGCGCGGCAGTTGTTATCCGCTTTTGTCTCTCCGCAGAAAGACCGCAGAAAACATCCTCAATGAAAACCCGCCACAAAGAGTCAAACTGCTTGTATACGTTAGCGGAATCCAAGCTGTCTGCTTCTCTGACATTCTGTCTTAGTCTCTCGTATTTCTCCCTTATATCCTCTCTTTTTTCCTCAACTATGATCTTATCGAGCCTCTTTACCACCTGTTCTATTATACTGCTTCTGGCGAAAGCGGCGCTGCGCGGTTGCGCTTGTTTCGATTCCGGTTCCGCCGACTGGGCTTTAAGGTACTCCTCAACCTCCTGCTTTATGTTGAAAAGTCCTCTTGGCTCTTGAGACCCTCTCTGCCTTTTCTTCTCGAAACCGTAGGCTATGGCCTTAATCACCATTTCCTTTGAAACAGACCTTTCGCCAAGCTCCCTTATAAAACTGTAGTCCCTGGACGAAAGCATAAGGCCCTTTCCGGCAAGCCCGAGAAAATACCGCTCTATGTCTGCTATGTAGTTTGGCTCTTGGGAATTCATCTTCCCCCCGGGAAAACACGCGGCCCTGAGGTCTTGCCCCTACCCCATTATCTCACGCATGGCCGACATCGTATCGGCGTAGTTTTTTGTCTTGAATATGCCTGAACCCGTAACCACTATATCCGCTCCGGCCTCGATCACTTCCCCTATATTCTCGAGATTTATCCCCCCGTCAGCTTCAATAAGCGGTTTTTTTCCATCCATTCCGTCAAGAAGAGTTCTCAGATAGCTTATCTTCGACAGCATTTCCGGGATGAATTTCTGACCTCCGAACCCCGGTTCCACGGTCATTATCACTATTACGTCTATAAGCTCCATCAGTTTTTCCTCTATCACGCCTATAGGGGTCGCGGGGTTAAGGGCCACCCCCGCCATAACCCCTCTCCACCTGATGGAGGAGAGAGCGCTGTAGAGAAGGTTGCAGGCCTCCATCTGGACAGTGACGATCTTCACGTGAGGAGATCCCGCGTCTATGAATTTCTCCGTGAATTTCTCGGGATCATCAATCATCAGATGTATGTCCATCTGGGGCGGCGACTCCATCCGGGCAACCGCTTCCACTATGGGTATTCCTATGCTTATGTTCGGAACGAAATGCCCGTCCATAACGTCCACGTGTATAAGGTCAGCACCTGCCTGGCCAACGGCGTTTACCTCTTTTTCAAGGTTAAGATAGTCGCACGAGAGTATTGAGGGGGCGAGGAGTTTTTTCATTTCACTTTCTCCGAAAAGCGCAGTGGGGTTATCCGGTATTTTACCCGAACGGCAGGAAAAACCCACGCGTTCGCTTCGCGGAGCAGGCAGGCATATACCGGCAAAAGGTTCGTTCACCCGAAAAAGCCTGCGGTTATAACATGCCTTTAAGAAACTTGCAGCCACAAAACAACGGATTGTTGACAGAAAGGCCAGAATAATTATATTACTTGGACTTTTGAGGTCCGCTTAATGTCCCCGAAAAACTTCATATTCACCTCAGAATCCGTAACGGAAGGCCACCCGGACAAAATTGCGGATCAGATATCAGACGCCATCCTCGATGCTATGATCGAACAGGATCCCAAGAGCAGGGTCGCGTGTGAAACACTGATCACAACCGGTCTTGTGGTGATCTCCGCCGAGATAACGACGAAAAGCCAAGTCGACATACAGCAGGTGGCAAGAAACACGATAAGAGAGATCGGTTATACAGACAGCGCCATGGGGTTTGACGCGAACACCTGCTCAGTCGTCCTGACGATTGACAAGCAGTCCCCGGATATAGCCCTTGGAGTTGACAGGAAAGGAGCCGGAGACCAGGGATTAATGTTCGGTTACGCGTGCGATGAAACCGAAGAGTTCATGCCCTCCCCCATACTGTACGCCCACAAGCTGGCCAGACGTCTTTCCGAGGTAAGAAAAGACGGCACACTGCCGTTTTTAAGACCTGACGGAAAAAGCCAGGTCACATTCAGGTACGAAAACGGGAAACCGGTCGGAGTAGACGCTGTGGTGGTATCATCTCAGCACTCAGAGGATGTCTCCCACGAGGACCTTGTTGAGGAGATCAGGCAAAACGTAATAGACCACTGCATGGGAACACTTATCTCGAAGAACACGGAAATTCATATAAATCCCACTGGGAACTTCGTAATCGGGGGTCCGATGGGAGACACCGGCCTTACCGGAAGAAAAATTATCGTAGACACCTACGGCGGATGGGCAAGGCACGGCGGCGGGGCGTTTTCTGGGAAGGATCCTTCCAAGGTCGACAGAAGCGCGGCCTATATGGCAAGGTACATAGCGAAAAACATAGTCGCTGCCTCTCTGGCCTCGCGCTGCGAAGTGCAGATTGCCTACGCTATCGGAGTCGCGAAACCGGTTTCCGTAATGATCGAGGCCTTCGGCACGGCCGTTTTGCCGGAAGAGAGGATCTCAGAAGCCGTAAGGGAAGTTTTCGATCTTACCCCCGAGGGAATAATCTCGCACCTCGGGCTTCTAAGACCCATTTACAGAAAAACCGCTTCTTACGGGCATTTCGGTAGGAACGAAGAAACGTTCTCCTGGGAGAGAACAGACAGAATCGCGGAACTTAAAAAAGCTGTGGAGGACACCTGAGCCGAACCGGGCTAGGAACTGCAGACCGCAAGAAAACGACGGAGGAATAAATGGATTACGACGTAAAAGACCTAAAGCTTTCCAAACAGGGGAAATTAAGAAGCGAATGGGCCGCTCAGGAAATGCCCGTTTTAAAGCAGATAGAAGAAAGGTTCAAAAAGGAAAAGCCGCTTAAGGGAGTAAGAGTCGCCGCGTGTCTTCACGTTACCACGGAAACGGGGAACCTGATGACCACGCTTAAGGCCGGAGGGGCCGAGCCTTACCTCTGCGCGTCAAACCCGCTCAGCACGCAGGATGACGTCGCCGCCCATCTCGTAAAGAACCATAAAATTTCCGTTTTCGCTATAAAGGGAGAAACCACTAAAACCTATTACAAGCACATAAACGCCGTGCTGGCCGTCCGCCCGCACGTAACCATGGATGACGGAGCGGATCTGGTATCGACACTGCATAAAGACAGCGAGGATCTGATAGACAGCCTAGTCGGAGGAACGGAAGAAACGACAACGGGAGTAATAAGACTCAAAAGCATGGCGGATGACGGGGTTTTAAGGTATCCCATAATCGCCGTTAACAACGCGGATACCAAGCACCTTTTCGATAACCGCTACGGTACGGGGCAAAGCACCCTTGACGGAATCATACGGGCCACAAACAGGCTTATTTCCGGCACGACCTTCGTAGTCGCAGGGTACGGGTGGTGCGGGAAAGGGCTTGCCATGAGAGCCAGGGGTCTGGGAGCTAACGTGATCGTGACCGAGGTTGAACCGCTTGCGGGACTCGAGGCCAAGATGGACGGATTCAGGGTAATGACCATGGAGAAGGCGGCACCTCTTGGAGATTTCTTCTGCACCGTTACGGGCAACATACACGTCATAAGAAAAAAGCATTTCGAGAAAATGAGAGACGGGGCGATTGTGGCCAACTCCGGGCATTTCAACGTAGAGCTTGATCTGGACGCACTTTCAGAAATAACAACATCAAAAAGAGTCATAAGGGAGTACGTTGAGGAGCACACGCTTGAGAACGGAAGGAGAATCAACGTCCTCGGCGGAGGAAGACTTATAAATCTCACCGCGGCCGAGGGGCATCCTTCAAGCGTAATGGACATGAGTTTTGCTAACCAGGCGCTTTGCTGCGAGCACATAGTGAAAAACGGCCACGCTCTTGGGAACGACGTTCACGACGTCCCGGAAAATATAGACCGTATGATATCCCGGATAAAACTGAGAACTCTGGGAGTCACCATAGATACCCTGACTGCGGAACAGAAAAAATACCTAAGCTCCTGGCAGGTTGGAACATAAGATTAAATGGATGAACATCTCGATTCGTTCCTTGTATACCTCACGATGAACAGGGGCCTTTCGAAAAACACCATTGAATCCTACTCAAGGGACATATCCTCCCTTGTGGCTTTTCTCGGCAAAAGGGGGGTCTCGGATCCCGCCGCGGTAAGCGAACGTGAAATAGCCGACTTTTTTGAACACCTTAGGAAAAAAAAGCTCTCTCCGAGAAGCGTAGCGAGAAACATAGTTTCCTTAAAGCAGTTTTTCAGGTTCCTCCTCACAGAGAAGGTGATAACCGGGGACCCTATGAGAAACACGGTATCTCCCAAGCCCGCAAAAACCCTACCCCACACTCTTTCCCTCTCAGAGGTCGAGACGCTTCTTCGGGAACCTGAAAAAGGCAAATCCGAAAAAGCGCTCAGGGATCGCGCGATGCTTGAAGTTCTTTACGCCACGGGGGTAAGGGTATCCGAACTGATTGCCCTTGAGCTAAACCGCGTCAATCTTGACCATGGCTACGTTATCACCCTCGGGAAGGGAAGCAAGGAAAGGATAGTTCCCATAGGCAACGCCGCGATCAGGAAAATAAGGGACTATCTTTCGGACGCAAGACCTGAACTTCTTCGCGGCAGGAGTTCGGAGTACCTTTTCGTAACCTCAAGAACCGCCTCCAAGATGAGCCGTCAGCGCTTTTGGCGCATCATAAAGGACTACGCGCTCGAAGCCGGCATCCACTCCCACATAACCCCCCACGTGCTTCGCCACTCTTTCGCCACGCATCTGCTTGAGCGGGGAGCCGACCTTCGGGCCATACAGGCCATGCTCGGCCACTCTGACATATCCACAACTCAGATATATACTTACGTTGAAAAGGAAAGGCTGAAACGCATACACGAAAAATCTCACCCGAGGGCTTAAGCAAATGGATTTAAACTACGGATTTCTCATAATACTGGCTCCCGTAATACTTTTTTCCCTTACCATACACGAGTACGCACACGCGCTTGTGGCCTACAGGCTCGGGGACGACACCGCGAAAAATCAGGGACGACTCTCCCTTAACCCGCTTGTACATCTCGACCTTCTGGGAACCCTGTTGCTTTTTATCGTGCATTTCGGATGGGCAAAACCGGTTCCCGTAGACCCGAGAAACTTCAAGAACCCGAAAAAAGACATGCTCCTGGTCGCACTGGCGGGTCCGGTATCCAACATTCTGACGGCGATTGTCGCAGCCGTGGTTCTAAAGGCCGTATTCGAGAACTTCGCCTCCGCGGGCATACCTCCGGGAAGCGGAGTCGACGTGGTCGTGCGGATGCTCGTGTGGTTCATATACATAGGGATAGTGCTTGCCGTTTTCAACATGATCCCGGTTCCGCCGCTTGACGGCTCACGGGTACTTTACGGACTGCTGCCCGACAGCCTCGCCTTTAGGTACGCCAAGTTTGAAACTTACGGAATATTCATTCTTTTCGCCATCTTTATTTTCGGCGGGAGTTTCCTGGGTTACTTCATACGCGTCCCGGTGTTTATCTTTATAAGTCTGTGCAATTTCAACTACAGCGAACTTGAGATCGTCATAAGGGCAATGAATCCATCGTGATTATCGAGAGGAACGGAGAAATGGAGGATCCGCAGTCAGCCTACAGCGTACAGCTTGATATATTCAACGGACCCCTTGACCTGCTGCTTCACCTCATAAAAAAAAACGAGGTGGACATCTACGACATACCCATCGCGCTTATAATCGAGCAGTACCTTGAATATCTGGACTTTCTAAAAGATGTAAACCTCGAGATCGTCGGGGATTACATGTCCATGGCGGCCGAACTGGGGTACATAAAATCGCGGATGCTTCTTCCCAGAATAAAGGATGAGGATGAAGATGAGGGGCAGGACCCCAGGGAGGAACTTGTAAGGCAGCTGCTTGAGTATGAGAGGTACAGAAGCGCGGCGGAGGGGCTTGGAACGATGGAAATCCTCGGAAAAGACGTCTTCCTGGCGGGTTACGACCGCAAGGAGGCATTCGGAGAACCGGCGGAAGAAACGGAGTTCGTTAAATTCGACCTCTGGTCCTTGGTAGACGCCTTCTCAAATATATATGAGAACAGGAAGAAATCGGAAACGGAAGAAATATCCCTGACCCCGCAGACCTATACCGTAGAGGAAAGAAAAAACCAGGTGATCGAAATAATGAGAAGCAGGAAAGAGATTCTTTTCGAAGATCTTTTCGGAGAGGATATAAACCGCATGGAACTCGTGATAACCTTTCTCTCGATACTGGAGCTGCTGAAAGACGGCATTCTGGATGTCTTTCAGCCTACCTTCGAAGAACCGATAAAGATAATCCTGAGGGAGAAAAATGGACGATAGAAGTTCTCTTGCAAACATAATAGAATGCTTGATATTCGTTTCGAAAAACCCTTTAACCATTCAGGAAATCACTGGTTTCCTAAAAGACACCGAAAAAGAAGAGATAAACGATGCTCTTGATGAACTCCAAGAGCGCTGGGAAGAGATGGGAAGAAGCTTCATCCTAAGCAGCGTTGCAGGAGGGTATCAGTTCAGAACCCGCCCCGAGTATTCGCAGTACATAGTCGAGTTCAACAAGGAAGTAAAAAAATTCAGACTCTCAAAGGCTTCCCTCGAAGTGCTTGCGATAGTCGCCTACAAGCAGCCCGTTACGAAAATCGAGGTTGAAAAGATAAGGGGGGTTGACTGCTCAAGCAGCGTAAGCGTGCTCCTTGAGAGAAGGTTCATTGAGATCGCCGGAAGGAAGGAAGTTCCGGGGAAACCCTTTCTCTACAGGACTTCCAATCTTTTTCTCGAGACATTCGGCCTTAAAGATCTAAAGGATCTCCCTACCGTAAAGGAAATAGAGAAGATTAAAGAGGATCTGGAAGAACCTGGATGACCGACAGGCGCCTACCCCGCCTCGGCGAGGTAATTAAGCACCTCTTTTTCTTTCTCGCGCATAGTCTCCCTCTGCTTTTTCTTTTTATGATCAAATCCGAGCAGGTGCAAGACTGCGTGAACTATAAGCAGGCGCAACTCTTCATCAACGGCAATCTCAAGCCTTCGGGAGTGACGGACGGCCGTCTGGTAGGATATCACTATATCGCCTAGAAGATCGAGGCTTACTTCGCTTTTCTGCGGAAAGCTGAGCACGTCGGTAGTCCTGTCAATCTGTCTGTACTGCCGGTTAAGCTCCCGCATATCCCTGTCGTTTACGAGGGAGACGCAGAGTTCGCTTCGCGCGGAAAGATCAAGGTATGCAAGTATTTCCTCAACCAAGCGGATCAGTTTTTCCCTGGCGGGACCGTTAATGAACTCCTCCCTGTCCACTATGGATATTCCCATCTTCACCCCTATATAGCGACGCCTGTTTCGCTTAGGCGATAGAAAATCAGGGAAGTGTAATATGTACAGGGGAAAACGAATATCAGGCTGTCGAACCTGTCAAGCACCCCGCCGTGTCCGGGGATCAGGGAACCGGAGTCCTTTACCCCCGCCCCTCTCTTTATGGTGGATTCGAAAAGATCACCCGCAACCGCGGCCCCGGCTATTACTACCGCGTAAACAATTACCCAGGTCGTTGAAAGAGGAGTATTGAATATGAGATTCACCACAAAAGCGCTTACGACCGAAACAAAGAACCCTCCTATTAGCCCCGCAATGGTCTTGCCTGAGCTTATGTGGCGGGCAAGCTTCTTTTTCCCGAAACTTTTTCCGAAGAAATATGCCCCGGCATCGTTAAGAAAGGTGCACGAAACGGCAAGCACCACAAGGAAAAAGCCTATGTCCTCGAAACCCCGATCAGGGGAACCGTAACTCCCCAGACTTGGGTTGTCCGAGATATTTCTTAACAGCACACCGTGGGCCAGCATCCAGCCGAAATATATAAGGGGCAAAAGAGTCATGCCGAGGTCTTCCAGACAGTCGCTGAACTCTTTTTTGCGGAATTCGAGTATTATGGAAAGAAATATCAGGAAGGTGAAAAAAAGGCTCATAAGCAGGAAGTCGAAAAACGCGCTTATGATCAGAAGCAGGGAAATAGCCGTGATATAAGTTTTTCTCGACTTCCGGATATCGGGGCCCGCAAGCGCGAAGAATTCAAAGGAGCACAGACCCGCAAGCAGGCATATAAAAGCGAGATAGTACACTCCCCCGTGGTAAAATATAAGAAGAAGTATCGGTACCGCCACTACGGCGGTCGCGATTCTCGTGATCAGGTTTCTTTTTTCCTCCATCCTGCGTTACCCTTGCGTGGAATCGCATAAAATTAAATGATAGGAGAATCAATGCAAATAACGCCTCTCTACGCTGATATCCACCGCCCGATGAGAATTCTTGCGCTTGCCTCGGGCAGAGGAACAAATTTCGAGAACATACACTCAAGACAGATTGAGCTTAAACAGGACGGCGGAGGGAACTACGGAACAATAGAACATGTCTTTTCAAACAGCCCCGAGGCGGCGGTTCTCAGGAAGGCGGAAACACTCAAAATCAAAACCTCTTCGATAAGTTCCGAGAATTTCTTTGCCGCCTTGGGAGAACACCCTTCCGACGAAGGCGGACGAGTTCTTTACGATTCGGCCGTGATTTCGCTTATTGAAGAGCTTTTTGAACCCGATCTTGTGGTGCTGGCGGGTTACAGGAGAAAGCTCAGCCGCCTGCTCACCGAGAGGTTCGCAAACAGGATCATAAACCTCTATCCCGGTGACACGACCAGAGACTACCTCGTAAGAGGCAAAAGCGCATGCGTCCAGGCTATAGAAAACGGCGAGAAAGCCATAAGATGCACCGTCTATCTTGAAAACGACCCCGAAACAAGGTTCGGAACCGCTATAGCTCAGTCAGCCGACATATCCCTTGAGGGCTTCGGTATCGGGGACGTAGCGGCAATGGAGGAGAAAATCAGAGAACAGGGCGAATGGGAATTGTTTCCCTTCGTAGTCCATGATCTGATCGCAAACGGAAGGGTCGCGATTGACGAGAAAAACAATATCTACGTTGACGGTTTGAAGACGGGGAAAAGCGGCTTTTCGCTCTCGCCCTGAATCAGGTGCCTGCGTCCCTTAGTCCCTTAAGAAGTCTGACGTCTTTTGCCACATCGGGAGGAGGCATTTCCACTATCATGTCAAGATTCTTGAAAAACGGGTTCTCGATCATCGCCCGAAAGCAGTCGATTCCTATCTCCCCCTGTCCGAGATGCTCATGGCGGTCCTTGCGAGAATTGAATTCAACCTTGGAGTCGTTCGCGTGAACAAGTTTTACAGTTTCGGGAGCAAATACGGCGTTGATGCTTTTTACCAGATCCCCTACCCCCGCGCATGTCCTTATATCGTACCCTGAGGCAAACATGTGGGCTGTATCTATACAGACTCCAAGCCCCTCATGTGCCGCGCGTTCCAGTATGAGCGAGATTTCCTCAAAGCTCACTCCTATCGTATCCCCCTGGCCCGCCGTGTTCTCAAGCAGAAGCTGCGTTACGCCTTGATAATCCTCGAGAATTCGGAGAACGGAGTCGACCACGTTGCTTATCGCAACATCCCTTTCCATTCCTTTCGCGCTTCCTATATGGGTCATCATGTATTTCACCCTCAAGGCACTCGATCTTTCAAGCTCTTCCCTTACCAGATCCACGCTTTTTCCCCTGAGATCCTCTTTCCCGGAAGCCAGGTTTATGAAGTAAGGAGTGTGAACGTAGTAATCGCTTATAGCAGCCTCGGAGCAGTTATGAAAAAAGTTCTCAAGCAGGCGTTCTTCAAGCTCAGGGGGCTTGCCACCCCTAGGGGAACGGGTGAACATCTGAAAGCATTCGCATCCAAGCTGCTTCGCCCTAAGCGGAGCGTTTTCAATCCCGCCGGCTATTGAAACATGTGCTCCGAATTTCATCTCGGTTAACCCTCGTTTGACAAATTTACCCGGTAAATATAACTTGAATGCAGGTTTATAAGGAGTGGTGGGTTGACCCCGACAAAAGCTTTTGTCACAAAAGGCGTAGGTAAACACAAAGAGAAGCTCTCAAGCTTTGAGCTTGCCCTAAGAGATGCCGGCATCGCCCAGTTCAACTTGGTCAAGGTCTCAAGCATATTCCCCCCGGGCTGCCAGCTCGTAACCAGAAAGCAGGGGCTCATCATGCTCTCCCCCGGACAGATAGCGTTTGTGGTAATGAGCGAGAATTCCACAAACGAGCCCAGCAGGCTCATCGCCGCGTCCACCGGCCTCGCGATCCCCAAGGACAAGACACACTACGGATATATTTCGGAACACCACAGCTACGGGCAGAAGGAGACCCTAGCGGGAGAATACGCAGAGGATCTTGCCGCCTACATGCTCGCCACGACCCTTAACGCTCCCTTTGACCCCGATAAAAGCTATGACGAGCAGAAAGACATATGGGAGATAAGCGGGCACAAGGTAAAAAGCAGGAACATAACGCAGACGGCCGTAGGAGATAAAAACGGACTCTGGACAACGGTTCTCACCGCGGTGGTTTTCTGCTCGTATGAAGCAAAGTCGCTCAGCTAGCTCTCATTTCCCACAAGAAGTAAAGCGGAAGAATCTTCCGGTGTCAGATTCCCGACTCCACCTGAATCAACTGTGGTTTGAAGTCTTTTCCAAAATTGAAATTGCTTATCCGCAAGATTTCTTGGACCCGACTCACAGTGCAGACTACGTAAACGGTTCTCGACATTCCTAACGTCATGATGTAATTTTCTGCGGAAGTTCTTGATTTTCGATATTGAAAAGTATAATATATGGAAATTCGATATGCTTAGAGTTTATATAGCATATTTCGATAACCATGAAGGATTTTCGAGCAATGCAAATACAGAACCTGACACCGGATTTTTTTCAGGGTGAACCCCTGCCTCAAGGCACAGAGATGGTCGGCTGGTCCGCCTTAGTCCACTCACTCGGCGTCGCCGCGCCAGTTCGTAACCCTTCCTGCGTTTCGCAAAGGCATGTTCTCGGAAGCAGACGAAGCGACGGTACGTGGAATATCTACGACAAGAGATATCGCCCCGAATCTACACTCGAAGGACACTTGACCTTCGCAATGCGCCATGAGACAGTCGATCTCCTAGTGCTCAAAAAAATTCTCCAGGCGGTTCCCGAGACCGTTCTTGTCGAAATGATCCGCAGTAAACCGAGGGGGACCACCACGCGGAAGATCTGGTTTTTCTTTGAGACTCTGACCGGCAAGCGCCTCGACATTGCGGACGCCCCGGCGGTCACGGCCGTCGATGCCCTTGATCCGGATCGCTACTATACGGGCGGGAGTCGGATTTCACCGCGACACCGCGTCCGCAACAACCTTCTGGGCACAGGAGATCTGTGTCCCATCATAAGGCGAACTCCGAAACTTGAAAAAATGATTGCTCTTGACCTCTCGGCAAAGACGCGGGATACAATCGGGAAAGCCGGCGCGCAGCTCATTGCGCGCGCCGCGAGCTTCGTACTGCTTGAAGACAGCCGGGCGAGTTTTGAGATCGAGGGAGAACGTCCGCCTGTTAATCGGCTCGAGCGATGGGGACGTGCGGTTATGGAGGCGGGGAAGAGACCCCTGCGCCAAGCGGAAATTTACCGTCTCCACAGTGTCCTGATCGGCGACGACCGGTTCAAAACTACTGGATACAGAACCGAAGAGGTGTTTCTGGGCCATCGCAACCGCAACTACGAGCCCCTGCCCGAGTTTATAGGAGCACGTCACGACGACGTTGAGTGTGTAATGACCGCACTTAACGAATGCGGAGACCGTCTGCGCAACTCAGGCGTCGACCCCGTTCTCCATGCCGCCTGCGTGGCGTTTGGGTTTGTATATATCCATCCGTTTACCGACGGAAACGGACGCCTGCACCGCTGCCTGATTCATCAGGTCCTGGCGGAGCGCAAATTCACGCCCCCGGAGATGGTATTTCCTGTTTCATCCGTAATGCTGAGCCGCATAGACGACTACGGAGCTGCGTTGCGGGCACATTCCGGTCCACTGATGCGGTTCATAGCCTGGAAGGCCTTACCGGACGGCAACGTGGAGGTCACAAACGATACCTCGGATCTCTACCGCTATTACGACTGCACAAACGAAGCGGAATTTCTCTATGACTGCATTCTGCAAACGATAGAATCTGACCTGCCACGTGAAATCGACTATCTCAAGCGCCACGACCTCGCCGTGAAACGGATCATAAACGCCTTTGAAATGCCGGGTCGGACAGCGGAAGACATCATTATGCTCATTCGCCGCAACGGGGGCGTTTTCCCCAAGGGACGCCGCAAAAAAGAATTCGAAAGGCTTACAGAAAGTGAGGTTGCCTCACTTGAAGCTATAGTGGCAGAGGGGTTCGCCGGTTTCGACCAAGAGTAAAGTCGCTTGGATTCAAGCCGGTTTTTCCATGTCGCTTTATGAGAGATCATCGCAACTGGCTTTCTTTATCAGTTCGCGGGCAACTTCAAAAGTTTTTTCAGACACGCTTTTCCCGGCAAGCATTCTGCCGATTTCCATGACTCTCTCCTCTTCACTGAGAGCATCAACCGAGACATCTGTCTCGCCCTCGCTGAACTCCTTTGCCACAAGCAGGTGGGTGTTTGCGAATTTCGCAACCTGAGGAAGATGCGTTATGCACACGACCTGGCTTTCATCCGAAAGATTCTTTATTTTCTTCCCTATGCTCTCGGCCACGACTCCTCCTATCCCGGCATCCACCTCATCGAATATGAAAATCGAACCGGCATCGCCCGTGGAGATGAAACTTTTTAGCAAAAGCATTATTCTCGATAGCTCCCCTCCGGAAGCGACTTTGTTAACGGGTCTTGAGGCCTGACCCGGGTTGGCGGAGAAAAGAAACTGCACGCTGTCTCTGCCGTCTGCCGAGAGCTTCTTTTCTGCAAATTCCACCTCGAAACGCGCATTTTTAAGCCCCACCGACTCGGCCTGCTCAGAAAAAAGATCCTGAAGCCGCTTCGCTCCCGCTTTTCTTGCGGCCGATATGGAAGATGCGGCAGCGGAGACCTCTTCTTTCAGCAAATCCCTTCTGCGCTCTATTTCCCCCATCATCTCAGCCGAGCTCTCAAGGCCTTCGAGCTCAGATTCGATCTGCTGCTGTTTTTCTATTATTTCCTCAATGGAATTCCCGTGTTTTCTCTTAAGCCTCTTTATCTCTTCAAGCCTAGAGAGCACATCTTCAAGCCTCTCCGGATTGTGTTCAATTTTTCCCGCGAACTCGCTCAGACCATAAAAAACATCTTCGGTTTCTATAAGTACGGCCGCGATTCTGTCGCGAAGCTCCCCGAGAGAGGAATCAAGGTCAGAAACCTTCTCAAGGTGCGAGAGGGCCTGTTTCAGAAAACCTATCGCCGAACTCTCTCCCTCGTACACAAGCCCGGTCGCGCTGCCGAGCGAAGATGAAAATCTCTCTGAGTTCTCAAGCCTGATTTTCTCCGCTTCAAGCTCGGAATCCTCATTCGGCGCCGGGGAGACCTTCTTTATCTCCTCCGCCTGGAACCTCAGATAATCCTCCTTCTCCGCTCCTTCACGCTCTTTTTTTCTAAGAACCTCAAGCTCGTTCTCGGCACGCACAAGTTCGGCGTATGTGGCCTTATATCGAGAGAGTTCATGTTCAAGTTTAGAAAGAGTGTCTAAATAGCTTAAATAATTGTTTTTCTTAAGGAGACTCTGGTGTTCATGCTGACCGAACATATTAACAAGTCCGTCGGTTACCTCAGAAAGCGTCCCGAGCGTCGCTATCGAACCGTTTATGTATACCCTGTTCTTCCCGCCCGGATTGAGAACCCTTTTTATTAGAAGCTCCCCCTGAAAGTCTCCGATGCCGAACTGTTCGAGCTTCTCCGTGATACCGGAATCTTCTGGAACTTCGAAAAGCGCTTCTACCGATGTCTGTTTTTCGCTTGATTTAGCGTGGTCCGCGGTAAACCTGTCGCCGAGGATTATGTTTATCGCGTCAACGATCAGGGATTTCCCCGTGCCCGTCTCCCCGGTAATTATGTTCAGATTACCTCCGAAATTAATGGAAATATCGTCTATTATGGCGAAATTCTTAAGCCCGAGCTCAACAAGCATATGTTTTTCCAGCACCCCGTTCCGTCTTCGCAGGACCGGGGCGCTCCGCGAAAATTCCCCCGAGCCGCCCCCGGGTTCAGCTTCTTACCTGACCGTTACCCCTTACCACGAACTTGGAAGTCGTCAGTTCCTCAAGCCCCATGGGACCGAACGCATGCAGTTTCGAAGTGCTTATGCCGATTTCAGCGCCGAGGCCCAGCTGGAAGCCGTCATTGAACCTGGTTGAGGTATTGACCATGACCGCTGAGGAGTCCACCTCCTGTACGAATTTCTCGGAGCTTTCGGCGTCTTCCGTAATTATGGCGTCTGTGTGCATGGAGCCGTAAGTCTGTATATGGTCTATGGCTTCATCAATCGTGGGAACGACCCTTACGTTTAAAACAAGGTCAAGATACTCCTCATACCAGTCCTCTTCTGTCGCCGGGGCCACCTGGGGAAGGAGTTTCCTTGTGTTCTCACAGCCCTTTATGGTGACACCTTCTGACTCGAGCCTTTTTATGGCGCCGGGCAGAAAGTCGCCCGCTACTGAGGAGTGCACCAGCATGGTCTCCATCGAGTTGCACACCCCCGGTCTCTGGACCTTCGCGTTCCGGCAGATTTCTTCGGCCATTTTCAAATCGGCGTGGCGATCCACGTATACATGGCAGACCCCCTTGTAGTGCTTAAGCACCGGGATCCGGGAGTTCTGCGCGACAAACCGTATAAGGCCCTCCCCTCCCCTGGGGATAATGAGATCTATTTTGTCTTCAAGTTTCAGCATCTCGGTCACGACTTCCCTGTCGGCAACCGGAACGACCTGGGCCGCGTAGGGAGAAAGACCGCTTCGGGAAAGGGAATCGGCCATCAGCCGGGAGATGGCCAGGTTGGATCTTATCGTTTCAGAACCGCCCCGGAGGATTACGCAATTGCCCGATTTAACGCAGAGCCCCGCGGCATCGGCCGTCACCCCGGGCCTTGACTCGTAAATGATTCCTATAACGCCAAGGGGGATCCTTTTTTTCTCAACGGAAATCCCGTTCGGCCTCTCCCACTTTGCCGATATCTTGCCCACCGGGTCATCAAGCCGCGATACCTCCCGCAACCCGTCGGCCAGGGCATTTATCCTTGAAGGGTTAAGCCTGAGGCGGTCCACAAGGGCGGAGGAAAGACCTTTTTCTTCGGCGTCGGAAACGTCCTTTGCGTTTTCTGAAAGCAGGTTATCGGTTTCTTTCACCAGAACTTCCGCGAAGCGCAGAAGGAAGTCGTTTTTCTGAGAAGACGGGGCGGAGGCCAGAGCCCTTGAGGCTTTTTTTGAATTCTCCGCGATACCGCTAATTAACTCCGCCGGGCTCATCGAGTCAAAGGTCTCCGATTCATCGTTTGAAAGAAACATCCGTGTTTCTTCAAAAAACTTTAATAAAATCTTATTATATGCTTTATAACCGCAAATCTAAAGAAGCGGCTACGGAAAAACCGGGCGACGCTCGATAAACGGGAAATCCGCCTCGTCGGCAAGACAGAGGCGTTGGGGTTCTCCTTATCCCATGGTTACTATATCGCGCCCGGTCAGATAATCGAGTATCTGCTGGCGGCACTCCTCGATTGAAAACTTCTCCGTGTCAACTACGATTTCAGGGTCTGAAGGCTCTTCGTAGGGATCGTCAATTCCAGTAAATCCCTTTATAACCCCCTCTCTCGCTTTCTTGTAAAGCCCCTTAACGTCTCGCTGCTCGCACTGCTCAACGGAACAGCTGACGAACACTTCTACGAATTCCCCTTCCTCAACAAGCTCCCTTATGGCGTCACGGTCGGCGAGGTAAGGAGAAACAAAAGCGGAGAGCACGATAACGCCCGCGTCCATGAAGAGCTTCGATACCTCTCCTATTCTTCTTATGTTCTCCTCGCGGTCCTCGGCGGAAAAACCAAGATCCTTGCAGAGACCCATTCTTACATTATCTCCGTCCAGTATGTAGGTGCGATGGCCGCCCTGTATAAGTTCCTTTTCGAGTTCATTGGCAAGAGTGGACTTTCCCGAACTGGGAAGTCCCGTAAACCAGAGAATCAAAGAACCGTGACCATTGAGTCTTCTTCTGTCCTCTTTAGTTATTTCATGCTGATGGGGAATAACAAACCTTTCCATTTCTGCTGCCTCCAAGATTGTAAGATGCGGATATGATTTAAAAAAGATGAGGAAAAGCAACTAAAGACAGTCAAACTTTTCGCGCTAATTCCTTTTTCCTCTAAAAGCCTCTGGAGCAACATTATACAGCACGAAAACAGGGATTGTCCACATTGCTGAGAGAGAATACTTTTTGCCGGTTATACGGTAATCCTGAGAAACGGAGAGCTTGCCTAGTTGTTGCCATAATTAGAAAAGCTGGGAATGTTACTTTTCCTTGAGCGGGCTTTTCCGCAAGGTAGCAGAGAACAGGAACGCGGCGATCAAGAACAGGTTAAGCACCGTATTCTCAGGAGTATTTCGCATCCGCTTCTCCATGGCGAGAGCACATCCTCCACTCTCCTCCCCGTCTTGTGCCATCTCCTGATCTGGCTGCGGCGCGGGTTCACTTGGCGGAGCAGTCTCCGGCTCCGGGTCATTGTCCTGGTTCGTCACTGACACGTCGTCCGGGTTAAAACCGTCATAAAACCTGTCCCGGCTCTCCACCCTCTCAAGAGCGATAACGTAGCGCTTCGGCCCGTCTTCTTCTGTATCATTAACGCCGGTCACCGTTACCTCCTGCGCCGCGGCCCAGTTCTCGGGTGTGAACTCAAGCGCAGCGGTATCGGCCACCCCTTCCTGCGGTTCACTGCTGCGCAGGGGAATTATAACGTCGCTCATCGGCTCTGAGTCAAGCTTCACCGCAAATGTCGCAACCCCGCCCCCTTCCGTGGTCACAAGCCCCGAAGTCGGCGTGACGCTTATTCCCGTCGGTACGCAAGACGGAGGAAAGTCGTTATCATCAATTTCCCAGCCCATGTCCTTTAGCATTCCAAAACTCAGGTCCATGTCTCTTGGGAACGGATAAAGATATTCCATGATATCCTCCGCATCCGTATGAACATGGGTAATGGAACTTCCCCCTTCAAAAGCCGGGGGAGCGTGAAGACGAGGTTTTCCGTCTGAAGCTACGCCGGCGGATTTAAGCTCGGCCATGCGCTGGCCGTAGCTGCATGAATTTTCTTTCCCCGGCCGCACAGTTCCGTCCCACAAAAGACCGGTACCCGAAGTAACGGCCTGCTCTCTTCGCTGCGGTTCAAGATCGACGATTAATTCACCGTCTCCCTCAGAATACATCTGCACATCGTAAATCCTTTGCCATTGCTCTATATCGAGTGAAAAACTCCGAGTTTCACCCGTTACATTAAGCCTCTCGCTGGGAAAAGAACCATCTTCCTTCAGAGAAGAATGAAACCCAAGCCCGTGAATAATCTCATGTAGGGCGAGGGTAACAAAATCTATGGAAGATGGCGGCGCTTCCCCGCGAAGACCGTAATAGAAGTTTAAATTCCTGGAAAATCCCACGATAAAATGAGGCGCTGATTCGTCTATAAGTTTTTCTCCTCTTATTCTCTCCGCAAGCGCCGGCGGATACCCTATGTGCAGAAGTTCTCTGGGACCGAAACTTATAATCCGCCGCATACCAGTAGACGCGATCGTGGTTTCATCTTCAAAAGATATGAACGACGCCTCAACCCGGATGATATTTGGGCCCGGGAACCTGCTTTCAAGCAAACTGGCGGCGTGCTCGAAAGCGTTTCTTCTCGCCTGCCCGAGCGTACCCGCGTTATTGCCGTTATCGCCTAGCAGCGCCCTTTTCTCTTCTGTTAACCTGGTCCTATCATTAAACCCGGTTCCCGGAGCGTCAACGTACAGCGCCTCGATTGTAACCGCGCCGCAGTATGGAACCGCGGGGAAAACGGTCAGCAGGAAAAAAAGAACCCCTATGGAAAATCCAGCCGCCAAGCTTCGCTTAATGACGGGTAACCTCAAATTCGCCCTCATAATCAGACCGCGCTTTTGTTTTGCTTCCAGGGGAATCCGGATTTTTTGGTCCGAAGCGCAATTCCTTTCAACAGACCGGATATCTAAGCGGCTGTCCTAGAGCAATTACGGCTAAACGGCACGAGAATACCCTAGAAAACCGACCGACGCCAGAACGCAACCCCAACATCTTCTTAACACCACGTGATAACAAACTCTTGATTCTTTAGACCCTAATAATTAGAATCTAGTTCCAAAACCGGTTGCGGGATTTACCGACACAGATTCCGTGCTTAACAACCGCAATCCGGTCTAGAGCAAATTATGGTTCCCGAGCTAAAAGACAAGCTTCTGAGTTTCAGGCTTCCCGAAAGTGACTACGATTACGTATGCTCAAGCTGCGTGGAAAAAAAGATATCCATAAGTGAATTTATAAGAATAGCGATAGAGAAGACGAAACCCGGCGACAACGAACCTACCCGGGGCGAGGTGGTCGCCTATCTGAAAAAACTTGCCGCTCCGCAAAGAGACGGGATCCTGGACAAAGTAGAGGGCAACCAGAAAAGGAAAATCAGAGCTTTTATAAGCAACGCAGTCTCCCGGGAACCCGGCACTAAAGGAAAAAAACTCTGTGAAATGGTAAGCAAGGAATTCGGCCTGCCGATCACCCTTGATCTTAAGCACAAGGTATATTTGAGAATAAAAAGCCTTAGAAGAAGAAAAAACCTCGTGGAGAAACTTAAAAAGGAATACTAGATACCGCAGCGAACTCCCCTTGAAGCGGCGCAATCCGTTTTAAATCCCGCCGCGAAGCGAAAAATCAGACAGTCATTCCCAACCGTATACACATGGAGGCAAGAAATGGAAAGAACACTATCAATAGTAAAACCTGACGGCGTCGGGGGAAACCTCGTCGGCGAAGTCCTGCGAAGGTTCGAAGAGAAGGGAATGAGCATAGTCGCCCTCAAGATGATACACCTCTCAAAAACACAGGCCGAAGGGTTCTACCAGGTACACAGGGAAAGACCTTTTTTTTCAAGCCTTACGGACTTCATGTCCTCGGGACCGTGCGTAGTAATGGTTCTTGAGGGGGACGGGGCAATCTCCAGGGTGAGGGCAATCATGGGCGCCACGAACCCGGAGGAAGCGGAACCCGGAACCATAAGAAAGGATTTTGCGTCAGGGATAGAAAAAAACATAGTGCACGGGTCAGATTCACAGGAAGCGGCCGCCTACGAAATAGGATATTTCTTCAGCGAGCTTGAAATAAGCGGCCGGTAACGCTCCGCCCGCAGGCCGCTTCGGCTCAGGAGGAAAAACAGTTTATGTCTTCAGAGAAAAGCATTGACATCCATCCTGTTTCGGTACTTAAAAGCTCCCATTCTCTTCTGATCGAGGAGTTCGTCGAAGGACTGAAAAAAAAGCTCTCGGCAAACTCCCCGAAGCTGCTCTTTGAAAGCAAAAACCTCGACGAGGTGTCCCTCTTAGAAATAGTCGAGGACGCGCGGACCCTCCCCATGTTTCACGAGAGAAAACTGATCGTGGTGAAGGGATACGACGATCTCGGGAAAGATGATCTTGATCTTCTGAATAAATACGCCGCGGCTCCGGCTTCTGTTTCCGTACTGGTTCTGCTCTCCCAGGGGTCTCGGAGAGGCAAAGTGAAACCCGCAAAGAGCATAAAACTCGTTGACCTTGACAGCGGCAGGACTATTGACCGGGAAATAAGACGCCTTGCGGAAAAACTAGGGTTAGCTCTTGCCCCCGGAGCGGTCGGTTTCATAAAAAGCATGCTCGGCGAGGATATGAACCTTATCAGGAACGAACTTGAGAAGATATCCCTCTACGTGGACAGGAAAAAAACCATAGGCGAGAAGGATTTAAGGGGGCTTATGGAAAAACAGAGTACGGAGAATGTATTCTCCCTTTCAACCGCGCTTTCAAACAGGGATCTCAGCGGCTCTCTCAGAATACTGCGGGAACTTGAGAGAAACAGGGAGGATCCCCTCTCCATTCTCTACATGATAGCCTGGAGGTTCCGCCAGATATTCAAAGTCTCGCAGTTTCTGCGGGAAGGAAAATCGGACGAAGGGATCGCGAAGGCTATCAGGACATCCCGCGGAGCCGTCTTTTACCTCAAAAAAAGCGTGCGTAATTTCAGGGAAAACGACCTGGGCAGGATACTGGGTCTTATAGAACAAACGGACTACGGAATCAAGAACAGTTCCGGGAACAATTACATACTTCTTGAGAAACTTCTTCTGGGGATCTGCGCGCGGAGAGCCTAGGAACTGGCGCCTTGGCTGAGGTCTGAAAGCTTCTTTGAGAACCTCGATACGTATCTTGATGCTTTTTTCTTGTGGATAACCCCTTTTGTGGCGGCCTTGTCAGTAAGGGAGACCAGTTCTTTGAGAAGGGTCTGCGATTTCTCCATATCCTCACCCTCAAGAGCTTCTGAGTAACGCTTGAGCTTAGTCTTAAGAGTGGATGTCACGAACCTGTTTCTCTCTCGTCTTTTCAGGCTCTGGCGATGTTCTTTCTGCGCCGATTTTTTTCTAAGGCCCATAAAAATCCTCCGGGGTTTAAAAATGAAGATTAGAGTCTACATCTTCTCCCTGCATTGTCAACTTCGGACAATTTGTTGCCAAAGAAGCTGCTTTCCCTGAATACTTCCACGGTCCGAGTTCATTTATCAGCAAAAGCTGTTTGTTGACATAACAGTAGTCGGTTCCGCCAGGGAACCCGGGGTTAACCCGTGGAACTGAACCGGGTTGCGGTGATAATTACAAGAAAATAGCTGCGGACTTCGCCGGCTCATGAAGTTCCGTAAGAACCCCCCAAACACCCCGACGTGGAAGTAGTCGAGCAGCCCCATCATCAGGCACAAAAACGCGGCCAACGGCGCCCGGCACAATCGTCCGGGCGCCGTTGCTCGTCTTCGCCCCGCCTACATCGTATTGACCTCGACCTCGTAGCTTCCGGTAGTGCTGGCGTGGGCCGAGGCGGAGATATAGTACGTCCCGGTGCTGTCCGGGGTGAATTCGACACGGCTGGTGTATAGACGGGAGCTGCCGCGGTTGAGGCTACTAATCCTATACCGGAACTGCTCCTGTATCGCGCCGAAATTCCGCGTGCCGGGAATGAAGTTCCCGTCGGCATCGTGGATGCCGGTAAGAAGGGGAGTAGCCAGCGGGTCCGAGCCGCCCCGCCTGAGCAGGACCTCGTAGCTGGTGCCCGCGGTCAATGCAACCGCGAACCAGTCCCGGTCGTGCGCATAGGTGACTTCGCCGGCCGCCGCCGGGCCGTCCACCGTGACCGTGCCGGTGGTCGTGTCGTCGTCCGCATAGTCATCATCGTCAGGGCTATCCTCCACAACCGTGAGCCGGTAGTGGCGTGTCATGTCCCTCCCCGCTCCCCCATGACTCCACAGGGTCACGGAAATGTAGTAGTCGCCGCTGTCCTCCGGGGTGAAGTAGAGGCGGGGGTTCCCGCCCGGGCCGCTTCTCCAATCGCTTGTCTGGTCAATTATCCATCCTTGCGCATGGTAGATGCCCCTCAGGTAGAAAAACCTATCCCTGCTGCCGGAACTCTGCTGCCCATAAATATCGATCCGGTAGGTCGTGCCGGCATCAAGCGCCACCCTGTACCAGTCGCGGTCTTTTCGACCGCCTGCGCTTCTGCTGTGGCCCCTGACATCGCCCGACGCCGGGCCGCCGCCGACCAGCACCCAGCCTCTAGTCGAGGTACTGCCGGCTATGTCGCCGTCCCCGTCGGTCTCGTCCACATTTGTCACGGGATCGGTGTTGTGGATCGTGCCGACCCCCTCGTCATCGCCAAGCCGCGCGCCAGAGACATCGCTCAGCACGACCCGGAACGTCTCGCCGCTGTCCTCGTACGAATCGTCGAGCACCGTCACCTCGATGATCTCCTCCGTCTCACCCGGGGCGAAGGTCAAGGTGCCGGAGCTTTGCTCATAGTCAAGGCCGGCCTCGGCGGTGCCGTCGACCGTCGCGTAGTTCACCGTCACGGTCTCCGCCGATGCCCGGTCAAGAGTCACGTGGAACTCCATCGACGAGTCGTCTCCCTCGGTCGCGGTGGCGTCGCTCACCCGCATGACCGGCGATACCTCCGCCACCTCAAGCGTGTAGGTGCCCTGGCGGCTGCCATGGGCGCCTGCCGCGATGTAGTGGGTACCGCTCTCGGTCGCCGTGAACGTCACGCGGCTGTTCAGGACCAAACCACCGTCGTCGTTCGTCGTATCCGCAATCAGATTGCCGTCGGCATCGTGGATGCCCCGAAGATAGGGGTCGACGAGCGTGCCGTCGCCCTTCCATTTGCCCCGAAGGTCCACCGTATAGGTCGCCCCCGCCACAAGCTCGACCCCGAACCAGTCGCGGTCGCCCTCGCTCTCGATCTCGCCCCTGGCCGTACCGCCGACCGCAACCCGCCCGTCCGTGGACGTATCCGCGGAAAAATCCTCACCGTCTGGCTCAGAGACGGTCTTCGGGGTGTCCTGCTCCCCGCCCGTGTCAGCCTCGTCCGTGGACGTATCCGTGGAAAGATCCTCACCGTCGGGCTCCGAGACAGTCTCAGGGGTGCCCTGCTCCGCCTGCAGGGCGGCCAGCGCGTCCTCATCCGGTGCCGAGACTCCATAGCGGAACACGTGCGCGTTGACGCCCGTCTCCTGCGACTCGACCCGCACGTAGTACGTCCCCGCAAGCAGCGTCCCCGCGATCACCTCGTTGTCCGTCCCGGAGGCCGTGCTGCCGTACAGCTCGTCGCCGTCGGAATCTTCAAGGAACATGTCGGCATCCGCATCCTGCTGTCGCAGGCCGAGGACGACCCGCTTCGCCTCCGTCAGCGTGAACCGGTAGTAGTCGACCTGGTCCCCCTCGCCGTTCAGCGTACCCCGGGGAAAGCGGGGGCCCGTGAGCAAGGTGATGTCCCCGAAATCGGTCGCGCCCGCGCGAGTGTCGTCGGAAAGATCCTCACCGTCGGGTTCAGAGACAGTCTCAGGGGTGCCCTGCTGCTCCTGCAGGGCGGCCAGCGCACCCACATCCGGCGCCGAGACTCCATAGCGGAACACGTGCGCGTTGACGCCCGCCTCCTGCGACTCGACCCGCACGTAGTACGTCCCCGCAAGCAGCGTCCCCGCGATCACCTCGTTGTCCGTCCCGGAGGCCGTGCTGCCGTACAGCTCGTTGCCGTCGGCATCTTCAAGGAACATGTCGGCATCCGCATCCTGCTGCCGCAGGCCGAGGACGACCCGTTTCGCCTCCGCCAGCGTGAACCGGTAGTAGTCAACCTGGTCCCCCTCGCCGTCCAGCCTGCCCCGGGGAAAGCGGGGGCCTGTGAGCGAGGTGATGTCCCCGAAATCGCGTGCGCCCGCGTGCGTGTCGTCAGAGGACTGAGCCCGGGACTCCGGAGAAACAGCCAGAAACGTCATCAGCAGCGCCAACACCGCCGCACCTAACCATCCTGAACAACGGAAGGCAAAAACGCCCGGACTGCATCGCCGGGGGGCGGCAAAACATCTGGAAACCGCCTTGGATGTTAAATTATAAGGGGGGGGGGTAGGTTATAATTCCGGGGTCTTTAACGCCAGAATGTTCCACTTCGTTTTGGCCGAAGGCAATACATACGCAACTTTTCATGGTCAACCTCCGTAATTAATTTGGTATGACCGGATAGTATCAAATATGAATCTCCCTGTCAAGCTGTTTTTTAGGGAATAACAGAGTAAGAAGAAAAAACGGTTCAAGTAAGAAACTCTTCCGTCACTTGCGTGAACCCTTTCTCGGACGTCTTTTCATAAGATGCGTGCTTGCTCCATATATACCTTCTGCCGCTTCCATAAGGGTTTCCGTCAGGGTCGGGTGAGGATGTATTGAAAAAGCCATGTCCTCGGCCGTCGCGCCCATCTCGATCGCCAAGACGGATTCCGATATGAGTTCTCCAGCCTGCGGCCCGACTATCCCAACGCCGATCACCCTCCCGGTCCCCTGATGGGTTATGATCTTCGTAAGACCGTCGGTTCTGTTAAGCGTAAGGGCCCTACCCGAGGCGGCCCAGGGAAATTTCGATACCTCTATTTCCACCCCGGTCTCTCTCGCCTCGCTTTCGGTGATCCCGCACCAGGCAATCTCCGGGTCGGTAAATATGACTGCCGGAACGGCCCGAGGGTCGTACTGGGTCTTGGCTCCGGTTATTACCTCAGCCACAACCTTGGCTTCATACGTTGCCTTGTGGGCAAGCATGGGTTCCCCGGCAACATCTCCGACGGCGAAAATCGCCGGATCTGCCGTTCTTCTCTGCACATCCGTCTCTATAAAACCCTTCCCGTCCACCCCTACCCGGGTATTCTCAAGGCCGAGACCTTCTGTAAACGGCACCCTTCCGACCGAGATCAGAACCTTTTCGTATCTCTCTTGGAAGCTTTTTCCGTCGGCTTCAAACGAAACTTGAACTTCGTTATCTAACTCACTTAAAGAAGTTAATTTTGTCTCAAGCATTATGGAGCGGAATTTTTGATCGAGCCTTTTTTTAAGCACGCCCGCAAGATCTCTGTCAACCCCCTGCAGGAGTCCGGGAAGCATCTCAACGACCGTGACCTCCGTACCCAAAGAGCAAAAAAACGTTCCGAGTTCAAGGCCTATGTAGCCCCCGCCCACCACAAGCAGGGTCCTCGGAATCTTCCCCATGGAGAGAGCGCCATCAGAATCGACCACGTTTTCGGAACCGAAATCCACCCCCGGGATTCTTCTTGAGACAGAACCCGTGGAAATAACCGCGTTTTCAAACAGGACTTCTTTTTCCTCCCCAGAAGCCATTACGACGCAAAGGGCTCCGGACGAGGTAAAAGACGCCCTTCCCCGCACGTAATTTATTTTCCTGGCCTTAACAAGCGTGCGGAGCCCACCCGTGAGCTTCGCCACCACTCCGTCTTTCCACGAAAAAAGCTTCTCCGGATCCACCTGCGGCTCCCCGTAGCTCAGGCCGAAATCCGCCGCGTCCCTTGCCTCCTCCGCCACCCTTGCCGCGTGAAGAAGGGCCTTTGAAGGTATGCATCCCCTGTAGAGACAGACCCCTCCGGGGTTTGCCTCGGGATCTATAAGAGTGACTTTTTTTTCTTTGTCAGCAAGAGCGAACGCCGCGGGATATCCCCCCGGGCCCGCCCCTATCACCGCCACTTCCGTTACTATTCTCTCCATCGTAAACTACACCACCTGCTCGAATATGCCCTCGGGAGATCTCTCAAGCATCTCGCAAAGCCATCTTAAAAACCTCGCCGCCTCCGCCCCGTCTATAATCCTGTGGTCATAGGAAAGCGAAAGCGGAAGCATCAGTTTCGGCACAAACTCCCCGTCAACATACGCGGGTTCAACGGAAGATCTTGAAACCCCCAGTATGGCCACTTCGGGCGGGTTAAGAATCGGAGTGAAGAAGGTTCCCCCTATCCCCCCCAGGTTAGTTATGGTAAAGGTGCCTCCCTGAAGCCTGTCCGCCGAGAGTTTCTTCTCCCTCGCCCTAGAAGATATATCGGTAAGCTCAACCGATATCTCCGTTACGTCTTTTTTATCCGCAGCCCTTATCACCGGAACAAGAAGCCCCCTTTCGGTATCCACCGCGACCCCGATGCTTATGTATTTCTTGTAGACTATCGTGCGGCTGCCCATGTGGATGCTTGAATTAAATTTCGGGAATTCAGAAAGCGCAGAGGAAAGGGCCTTTACCAGAATCGCGGTCACGGTCAGGTTTCCCCCGGCATCTGCCACCTTTTCCCTGTTAAGTTTTCTGAGCTCTTCAAGCCGGGAGACCTCCGCCTTGTCAAACTGCGTTACGTGTGGAGCCGCCCACGCCTGGGAAAGCCGCTCGGCCGTAAGTTTTCTCACGGTCGAGAAACTCTCGGTCACGGTCTCTCCCCATCTTGAAAAATCCGGAAGCTCAGGCTCTGTAGGCGTTACCGGGACAGAAGATGCGGACCTTATTATGGCCTTTGCGTGAGCCTTTACGTCTTTTTCCAGTATCCTCCCGCGGGGGCCCGTTCCCGAAACGGATGAAAGCTCAATGCCAAGCTCTCTCGCAAGACGCCTCACAGAAGGTGCCGCGGGAACTCCAAGAGGTGCCGACGGGGCAACATCGTCCGCGGGGGCGGTTCTGGGTGGTGGCATCCGTTTTTCTTCTTCAGGTTCTTTTTCGCGGCGGGTTTTTTCCGCCGCGGCGGGTTTTTTCTCTTCTACGATTTGGGCGGCGTCTTTTGGGGTCTCCTTGCCTTCAGCATCCCCGTTTATTTTTACAAGGACCTGGCTTATCTTGACCGTGTCTCCGGCGCTCACGCAAACATCGACAACCGTTCCGTCGGCCGGGGAAGGAATTTCAACGGCGGCCTTGTCAGTTTCCACTTCAAGCAGGGGCTGCTCGACCGAGACCCTGTCTCCGGGCGCGACGAGAACCTCTATTACCTGTCCGGATTCGATTCCTTCTCCAAGTTCGGGAAGCCTGAATTCTATCAACTCACGTTCCTCGTCACGAAACCGCGGGACTCGGCCTGTCCCGGTCAATTCCAAGTTCGCTTGCCGCCCCGGCGACGGTTTCCTTGTCAATCCTTCCCTCTTTGTAAAGCTCGGAGAGGGCCGCAAACGCGATATGGCGGTAATCAACCTCAAAGAAATCGCGAAGCGCTTCCCTGGTGTCGCTTCTTCCGAATCCGTCGGTCCCCAGAGAAACAAGAGGCTTCGGAAAACTGTTTGAGATCGAGTCCGGAAGACTCTTCAGGTAGTCGGTTGCGGCTATAAAAACGCCGTCTTCCCCATCCAGGCACTCGGAAATATAGCTTTTGTTCCTGTCTTCTTCGGGGTTTAGCCGGTTCTGTCTCTGTACCTCGCACATGTCGCGATAAAGTTCCTTGTAACTGGTAATGCTCCAGACATCCGTCGGGACCCCGTAACCACTCTCAAGCAGATCTCTTGCTTTTAGCACCTCGTTCATAATCGCGCCGCTACCGAAAAGGTGGGCTTTTCTTTCCGAATCTCTGATCCGAGAAGACGCGAACCTGTACATTCCCTTTATTATACCTTCGGTAACCCCCTCCGGCATGGCGGGCTGTTCATAGCGTTCATTCATTACGGTTATGTAATAAAAGACGTCATCTTCGTCCTGGTACATTCTTTTTATTCCGTCCCTCACTATTACGGCTATCTCGTAGGAAAAAGCAGGGTCATATGCTTTAAGGTTTGGATAAGCGTAGGCGAAATGATGGCTGTTTCCGTCCTGATGCTGAAGACCTTCGCCCGCAAGCGTGGTCCTGCCCGCGGTTCCTCCTACCATGAAACCCCTGCATCTCATGTCGGCTGCGGCCCAGATAAGGTCTCCTATGCGCTGGAACCCGAACATGGAGTAGTAAATGAAAAAAGGAATGGTGTTTATGCCGTGAGTTGAGTAAGCCGTGCCGGCCGCGATAAAGGAAGACATGCTGCCCGCCTCGGTTATGCCTTCTTCAAGTATCTGCCCGTCCTTTTCCTCCTTGTAGTAAAGAAGGGTGTCGGCGTCAACTGGTTCGTAGAGCTGTCCCACGCTTGAGTAGATGCCGACCTGCCTGAAAAGCGATTCCATTCCGAAAGTTCTCGCCTCGTCGGGAACTATGGGGACTATAAGTTCTCCTATGTCCTTGTCCCGCATGAGTCTTGAGAGCATGTGGACGATTACCATCGTCGTAGCCACTTTTCTTCGCGGTCCCGATGGCTTTTTAAATTCCTCGAATACTTTTTCCGGAATTTTTGCGAGAGGCTCTGCCCGGACGGTCCTCTTCGGGATAGTTCCGCCGAGAGCCTCTCTTTTCTCGCGAAGATACTTCATCTCGGGGCTGTCCGGAGGGGGCCTGTAAAAGGGGGCTTTTCTGACCTCATCGTCTGTAAGCGGTATGTAAAAGCGGGTCCTGAAACGCTTTAGCTCCTCTTCGTTAAGCTTTTTCTGCTGGTGGGTTATGTTCTTGCCTTCCCCGGCTTCTCCAAGGCCGTAGCCCTTTATGGTCTTTGCGAGAATCACCGTGGGAGAACCGGTGTTCTCAACCGCGGCTTTGTAAGCGGCGTAGACTTTTTCTGAGTCATGGCCTCCCCTTGCCAGTCTTTCAAGCTGCTCGTCTGAGTGCTTCTTGACCATCTTGCGGATTTCAGGGCGGGTGCCGAAAAAATGCTCCCTTATGTATTTCCCAGGAGAAATTGTGTATCTCTGGTAATCTCCGTCAAGGGCCGCTTCCATCCTCTCGACCAGGAAACCGTCTTTATCCTGCGCCAGGAGCGGATCCCAGCTAGCTCCCCAGAGAACCTTTATGACGTTCCAGCCGGCTCCCCTGAAGATCCTCTCAAGCTCCTGTATTATCTTGCCGTTTCCCCTCACGGGACCGTCAAGGCGCTGGAGGTTGCAGTTGATCACGAATATGAGGTTGTCAAGCTTCTCCCTTGACGCGAGAGTGATGGCTCCCAGGGTTTCGGGCTCATCCGTTTCCCCGTCCCCGATAAAGGCCCACACCTTTGCGTCGGTCCTGGGCTTAAGGCCCCTGTCCTCAAGGTATCTGTTGAAACGGGCCTGGTAAATCGCCATTATGGGAGAGAGGCCCATTGAAACCGTGGGAAACTGCCAGAAGCCCGGCATGAGCCAGGGATGGGGATAGGAGGAGAGCCCGTCTCCGCCAAGCTCCCTTCTGAAATTCCGCATCTGCTCGATTGAAACGGTGCCTTCAAGAAAAGCCCTCGCGTATATGCCCGGCGAAGCGTGTCCCTGGAAGTAGATCATGTCCCCTTCCCACCGCTCATCGCCGGCCCTGAAGAAGTGTTGGAACCCTATCTCGTAGAGCGTGGCGGCGGAGGCGTAAGTGGATATATGTCCTCCGATGCCGTCATCGATCCTGTTCGCGCGCACCACCATGGCCATGGCGTTCCACCTTATGATGCTTCTTATGTTGCGCTCTATCTCGTAGTCGCCCGGGTAGCGCGGCTGGTCCTCGAGGGCGATGGTGTTTACGTAAGGAGTGTTCGCGGCGTAGGGAATCCTGACGCCTTTTTTCTGAGAGTATATCCGGAGCTTTCGAAGCAGGTCGCTTGCTCTCTCGCGACCGGAATTCTCAATCACGTATTCAAGTGATTCGATCCATTCCCGGTCTTCAGCTTCTTCTTCCGATATTTGGGGATCTTCTTCCATTGCCTGTACAAAACGCGGCGAAGCGGGGCCGCGGGGGAATTTGCAACATGGAAAAACCACGTTGCCCTTATAACTGAAAACCCGGCCTTAAACGCTCAGAACGGTACTTCAGACCCCAAGCGGAAACCCGGATTCGGAAAAGCAGTTTAACCGCAAGGGGAGAAATATCACTACCCCCGCGGAACTATTTCGGCGCTTCTTTTTTTCTCTGTGTAGTTATGTATACAATTCCCAAAAGTAGCCATGGAAGTATATCTTTACTTAAAATTCATTTTGGTGTTAACACTTCTAATTAGGTCTGCTCCAACAGGAATTCTCAATGGAAATTCTTTGACGTCTAAGATTGAAGTCTTTAGGTCAACGACAAGATGTAAGCCATCAGTATTATCTACCTCTAATTTGAATAAATTAGCCTTGTTTCCAAGTAAACTTTTGCTACTTACATGTAACTGATTTGACGTTGTATCTGCCTTAAGGGTTGCTAAAGCAGGAGCAGCAACGGCTAATACCATCTCTCTTATGGCGGCTCTTTCGTCTATCTCTTTAGCCTGTGCAGCAAATTCTACTGCTTTAATTATATCGGCATAGGTACTTCTGAGATCATCATCTTTTGCTTCAGAGAAATATGATATTTCGTGTATAGCCTTGTTAGGTTTCTCATCTCTTCCATTAGTGTCTGCACGAATGTAGTAGTCTTCTATCGTTCCTTTGGTAAGAATAAAACAGCCCAAAGAGTTTAATAGTTCCAATAAAGAAACTAAGCGGGTTTTTATTCTATTCCATGAATCCGGATTATCGAGTCGCTGAATACTTTGCTGTTCTAGATTTAGCAGTGTAGAAAATGCGGCCCTTTTCTTTGCGATTAGTTCATTGCTATCAGAATCCTTATTAATCCAGTATCTATGTTTTTCTGCTAGATGGCCAATGTCATCCCAATGCTTAATCACTAACTGAGAAAAGTCACTATAAACATTTTGAGCAAATTTAGATGCATTTTTGTGTCCTGCCTTAGTAGCAATTTCGGAGGCGGATTTTGTATTTGTGAAAGAAGTTATTAGGTCTGTGCCATCAGCCAATCCATCAGCATCGGCTAAAACACAAGGAATTTTACCTATTAATCTCATTAACTTAATCACTGTTGGCATTTGCCCCTTTCCTATAATGGGTAGTATCTGTGAACCGGCAGCTTCTATGTTTAAATCCAATTGTATATTTAGACCGGAACAAATTATTTGATCACTTGGTCCTTCTACAAGAAGAGGCCTCTTGCAAAACAACGCTAGTTTATGCTCCTGCCCCATGCGTGACAGTAGCGTTCTTATCTTACGACTTTTAAACTCCTCAAGAGTTGGGTCTATTTGTACCAAGTCATCATAAATATCACTACAGAATACAATAGAGGCGAGATTTTCGACTGATTGGATATGTACAAATTCCGTGGAGTGAGTAGAGATAAATATTAACTTCTTACCTTTATCCTCAGGGTCACCGGCTACTTTTAACATCTCTTGATAAACAAATGATTGCAATTGAGGGTGTAGGGATACTTCTGGTTCATCAATCAATATACAGTCTACTTCATCATCATAGAGCGTCGCTAAAATTGCTACTAAATGTAATAAACCACTTGCTTCCCTAGCTGATGAATACTCACTACTGGCGACATCAACTCTTGAAAAGTAAACTTTAAGACGACCTTCATCCCAGTCTATTCTTAGATCCCGGTTGAACAACTTCTTTAATCTTTCTTGAACTTTAATGAGTATATCTGGGCGCTCAGATAAGGTTGCAAAGTCACCTAAGACTGTTTCACTCTTATGTCTTCGTGCCATAGATTTTTTGTTACCGTAAGTTGCGTCTTCATAGCCAGGTTGACCGCCTCTTTGCCCATCGTAATCTGATCTATAAGCTTCTAACGGGCCGAGCCTGCCGGAAGAAACATAACGTACTTTTTCCCAAGAAACTATCATCCCGACTGCGGATTTTAGCCCTCTCAACAGTTGTGTTTTTCCGGAACCGTTCGGTCCAAGAAAAGTAGTAATGCCACTATGTATGTTAATACTTTTAGGCGTAGTTCCGTGTATGCCTAACTTACTAAGATCTATTTCAACTTTTGTAGGAAATTCCATTCTTACTACTCTCCTGCAGAATGATTTTGTCTTATGCAGAAATGAACTCTTTATAGGTGAGCTTCTTCAGCCGCCAGCAACATGTCAAGCAAATAAGCAGTTTCATCACGCCTCATAAAAAACCTCGGCGGACTTTAAAACGGCTTCACGCCGAAGATAATTCCGGCTCCGCTCAACATCGGATCGAGAGACCAAATCCACTTCTCTTCCTAGGATGCCGCCCAGCTTTTTCTCCATATGCAGCAGTATGCTGGAAATTCGGTGGCTGGTACCAGGACGGAGATTTACAAGTACCTCTATGTCACTTCCCGGTCCGAAATCATCCCGCAGTACAGATCCGAAAAAAGCAAGTTCGGTAATATCCCAGCGCTCGCAGAAATCTACAACCTTTTTTTTGGTATTGAAATACGTATCCACATCTTCAAGCCCGTAAACTATAATTCCTCTTTACTCATCTGCTCATCAATTATCCACGTGTTTTCAAGTCCCAAATGCCCCGAGTCCAGTTTTTGAGGTTCACTTCCAAGACCCCACGCGATTACTTCTGTTCGGTAAACTCGGCGTCTATCACGTCGTCGCCAGAGGTGGAATTTCCCTGTCCAGAATCGGGGCTTTCCCCTCCGCCCTCCCCGGCACCCTGCGAAGCCTCCTCCTGCTGCTTTTTGTACATCAGCTCCGCAAGCTTGTGAGAGACGGCGGTTATTTTTTCCGTCGCGAGGTCTATTTTGCCCGGATCATCGGATTTAAGCGCTTCCCTTCCTTCCTCAAGGGCCTGCTCAAGCTCCTTTTTCTCCTCCTCAGAGAGGCCGTCGCCAAGTTCCTGGAAGCTCTTGTCGGTCCTGTAGACAAGCTCGTCAAGCTGGTTTCTCTTCTGAACCTGCTCGCTTTTTTCCTTGTCCTTCTCGGACATTTTTTCGGCTTCTTCGACCATCGAATCGATCTCATCGCTTCCAAGCCCGCTTGAAGCTTCGACCTTAACTTTCTGCTCCTTCTGAGTCGCGTTATCTTTCGCGGAAACATGCAGTATTCCGTCGGCGTCAGTGTCGAAAGTGACCTCTATCTGCGGAATGCCCCTTGCCGCGGCGGGAATGCCCGAGAGAATGAACCTGGCAAGCGTCCTGTTATCTGCCGCCATCTGTCTCTCTCCCTGCAGCACGTGAATCTCAACCGAGCTCTGGCTGTCCTCCGCGGTGGTGAAAATCTGGCTTTTCTTGGTGGGAATGGTCGTGTTTCTCTCGATGATGGTGGTCATGACCCCTCCGAGGGTCTCGATCCCAAGAGAGAGAGGAACCACGTCGAGAAGGAGCATGTCGGTTACGTCTCCGCCGAGCACGCCCGCCTGGATGGCGGCTCCCAGAGCAACCACCTCGTCTGGGTTTATTCCCTTGCTTGGGTCCTTTCCGAAAAAGTCCGTCACGACTTTCTGTACAAGCGGGATCCTTGTTGATCCGCCGACCAGTATTACCTCGGATATTTCGCCTGAGCGAAGTCCCGCGTCCTTAAGAGCCTGCTCGCAGGGCCTTAGCGTGCCTTTTACGAGATCTTCGATCAGCTGCTCGAACTTGGAGCGCGTCATCTTCATCACGAGGTGCTTTGGACCGCTTGCGTCAGCCGTTATGAACGGCAGGTTGATTTCCGTTTCAACCGTGTTTGAAAGCTCGATTTTGGCTTTCTCGGCGGCTTCCCTAAGCCTCTGGGTCGCCATCTTGTCCGCTCCGAGGTCCACTCCTGAATCCTTCTTGAATTCGGAGATGATGTAATCGATAACCCTCTTGTCAAAATCGTCTCCGCCGAGATGGGTATCGCCGTTTGTGGATTTCACCTCTATAACGTTGTTTCCGACCTCAAGCACCGATACGTCGAAAGTTCCGCCGCCGAGATCGTATACCACTATCATCCCCTCTTTTTTCTTGTCAAACCCGTAGGCAAGCGCCGCCGCGGTCGGCTCGTTTATTATGCGCTTTACGTCAAGACCGGCTATTTTCCCGGCATCTTTTGTGGCCTGGCGCTGGCTGTCGTTAAAATACGCGGGAACCGTGATAACGGCTTCTTGGACCCCAGAACCCAGGTAATCCTCGGCGGCCTTCTTAAGCTTCATGAGTATGTGAGCCGAGACCTGCGGGGGGGAGTACTGCTTCCCCTCAACTTCAATCCATGCGTCTGACTTGCTTGATTTTACGACACTGTAGGCAAGGCCGTCTGTTTCGCTCGATACCTCCTCGAACCTTCTACCCATAAGTCTTTTGGTGGAGTAGACGGTATTTTCTGGGTTGGCGACAGCCTGGCGCTTCGCGGTTCCGCCGACCAGAACCTCTTCTCCGCCTTTTAGAAAAGCTACCACCGAAGGGGTCGTTCTTGTGCCTTCCTCGTTGATTATCACTTTCGGTTCGCCGCCTTCAACGACGGCGACGCATGAATTAGTCGTTCCAAGGTCTATTCCTATTATTTTAGAAGCCATTTAATTCCTCCTGATTTTTCCTCTGACTATTATGGGTGAATTTCGAGTTTCTCGGACATGTATCCCCTGAGTTTCCTTACGGATTCGGCCTGTATCTGCCTTACCCTTTCCTGGGAAACTCCAAGGTCCCCGGCTATTTCGTGGAGCTTTCTCGGAGGTTCGCAGAAAAACCTCTCGTTTATCACCTTTACCTGTCTCGCGGAAAGAGTCCCGAGAGCTTCGCGCAGATTTTCCCTCGCCAGGCTGTCAAACCCAAGCTCGCCGAGGGTCTGCTCCTGGTTATCCGACGGATCGTGCAGCATATCTCCGTAAGTGGCCGAGTCCTCTCCGGCGGGATGCTCCGAGAGGGAAAGGTCTCTTCCGGAAACGCGGGTCTGCATCCTGGAAATCTCCTCTTCATTAACGCCGAAATGGTCGGCCAGACGGCTTATGTCGTCATCTTCCATACGCGCGGCAGTTATTCCGAGTCTTCGCTTTGCCCCTTCTATTCTCTGGAAAAGCTTTCTCTGAGACTGCGTGGTTCCGATCTTCACGTTGCTCCAGAACTTCATGATATGGTTCTGAATCCTTACCCTGATCCACCACACCGCGTAGGATATGAGCCTGTAGCCCTTGTAAGGGTCGAATTTCTTAACGGCGCGCATGAGTCCTATAGAACCTTCCTGAACAAGGTCCATCATCGGAAAACCGTAAGATCCGTACTCAGAAGCGATTTTAACTACGAACCTGAGGTTCGATACCACAAGCTTGTTGGCCGCTTCAAGATCCCCGTTTTCGTAATATCTGACCGCAAGCGCGTACTCTTCCTCTTTTGAGAGAAGGGGATGTTTTTCCATCTCCCGCATGAAAACAGAAAGAGAATCGCACGTTGCAACTGCCGTTTGCATCTGACACGTACCTCCACTTCTCAAACTAATCATCAAAAGGGTTATGTCAAGGTCTTAGAGTAAAACAAAAGACAGGGGAGAAACTGATAGAAAACAGATTAAGTATTTATTGTAATTCCCCAGAAGGAATTAATTTTTTCCGCCATGCAAAGTTTAACATTCGCAAGACGACAACCTTAAAATGCACGATCCCACCCTAATTTAACACCAACAAAGACGCGCCCGGCAATACTCCTATTTATGAAACGCAAAGAGATATCTTGCAACACAAGCAGATAGACAATGCACTTACGCTTTCTCTCCTTTCCCTTTGAGATAAATTCTTACCCACCCCTTTTTTATCAGAGTTCCGCTCAAGCTGGTGAGCATTGAAGATCGCGGATGGTAAGGCCCCGTCATAACTGCTGAGACCCTAGGCAAGGACCAGAAACAGGGTCCGACCGAATGATTGTTTCCATTTTGACAACAACTCTTTCTTACAACCGTCACAGTTAAGGTGACAGATCCTATATACAACCCGTGGCATACTATTGTTGTATAGCTAATACCTTGGTAAATCTGATGTGGTGGTTCACCAAAATATTCTACGTGCAGGAATTCGCTGAAAATTACTAATTGCTGCGTCGAAAAATTCTGGTTGTCCCTTACCGAACCCTGCTTCCAGAAGACTTTCTTTAAGGTCATGACCTTGTATAAGTTCTAAGATATGATTTCTGCGATTCCATATACTTCGGCCCACAGGCATAGCTATAAAGTCATGTTGAGAGTTTGATCTCACTGCTTGGATATCTTCCGATGTGTAGCGTTCAAAGTAGGTAAGTGAACCAATCACTTCCCACATTTCATACAGTTCTTCGAAATTCGGAACGATTCCGAGAAAGCTCTCGCTCCACCGGGTAAAAAGGTCACAAAGATGATCACTAAGAGGCGTTATGCGGTCGGTCAAGTCTTCAAGGTTTTTCCAAAGATAGTCTTCGCCACCCTCCCAAGAATAGAGAAATAATTTTTCTACCATCCGTCCAGTTCCCATAGTATGGCTATTCCCGATCGGTTCTGAGAATAGGCGGTGCAGTACGCCCCAGCGCCGAGCACTAACAACACCAATGCCGTAGGCAGCAGCCAACAGCACAGCTGGGTAGGAGCGCAAACTCAATAACGAGATCAACCCGCTCTTCTTTTGGTCGGCATGGCGAAGCATAGAACGTACAATGTCAATTACGGTCCTGTATTCTTCATTCTCTCCCCAACGGCCAAGTACACCAACCATCAGAGCAAGTGGCTCAACACTTGCTTCGTAGATTCCTACCTGCCGCTGAATTTCCTCGGCATTGCAACTTCCTTCCGTGGGTAAGTCGGCCGATTCGAGCTTTTCTAAAAGCGAGCGAGTTTCGGAAGTCAGAAGTTTATCTAGTTGAATTCTGTACTCTGGCTTGGCGATGTACCGCTTGGTGTTTTCGACCAATAGATCGATACTTTGCGAATTCTGTCTATGCGTTTGTGCGAGCGTCTCAATACAGTCACGGATTTCCACGAAGAAGCTGTCAGCATCTTTGATGGTAATTAAGTGCCCGTTTCGATGTGCTATTAGTTCTTTTGCAGGTACGTCTGGTTCTTTGAGTGCTGTCCAGAACATGGAATATCGCCTAGAAGGGTTACGCGTGATCGCTTCGCAGAGAGCGTGGTCCCCTTCGCCGGACCAACCACAGACTAGCAGGCCATACTCATCGAAGATGCGATCAAGCAGATCGTCATATTCCTGCGGATAGTTAGAAAGATCCGCGTCTGTATTGAGAATTCGGGCATCTTTATAGTCTCCATGTAACTTGAGCAAGTAACAGTTGGAGTGAACAAGCGGCTCTGCGCCCTTCAGTGAATCCACTGACGCAACGACTGTTGGTTCTATTTCTTTCTCACGTAAAGCGTTTTCGAGGAGCCGGTCAAAGTTGGTGGTAATTATCACACGGACAAACCCGGCCTGCACTAGATCGGCAATCGCATAGTGAGCTTGTGTTGGAAGCTTTCGACCTTCTTGGTGATTTCCAGCGGACTGTTCTATATATCCGTGAAGTATTGAGCGACGCTCATCAGGCGACAAACCTAACTCACTAACTAACTCCGAGTAATTAGGCTCTTTGTCGTTTTTCTTCCGATACCAAGCAACCCAGTCCGTCTGCTCTTTTTCACCCTGTGCTAAAGCAACACGGCGGATCAGATCAAGAGTGATCTCCCAGCCTGTTGGAATTTCAGCTGCACGAGAAACGCCTGAACCGATCAGTAATGCATAAACGCCAGGATTCTCATACATCGAAAACGAAAGTCGCGTGAGGTGTTTTTCAGTTAGAGCAGACATGGAATGTGTGATTGAGATTGATAGTATTAGTTACCCTAAAGACTATAAAAATTTCATGGTTTAAGAAGGGCAAATTATCATAAAGCATAACACTGAGTTAAGACATAGCGACTAAACCCTAACAGTAATGAACAGCGAAATCCACCTGAAAGACGGTCGTCAGCAATTTCCCTCCTAACCAGAAACTTCAAATCAGTATGCAGTAGCTCCATCATTCACTCTCGTACAACGGTCGGCTCACTAATACCACATACTGGCATTAGGATGCCCCACGGATATGGCGGTGTAGAAGACTTTAGATATTGATAGACAACTACTTTGGGAAGGTTACGTTTGTCGTAGAGCCTGCCGAAACGAAAAACGACACTGTTCTGGGCGGCAAGAAACAGGTGGATACGTTGAACACCTAGATTCCCTAAGCTAATCACAGTATCGAGAAACTGTTTACCAAGAGCGCGCTGCTTTTCCTCAGACCAGTGGCAGTCCGGTGAACCGCCTTCAAGATCCAACGTGACAACAGGAATTTCTCCAACCTTGGCACGGACATCGTCTGTGTTTACTCCATACGATACAGACACCGCCAAAGCAATCTCCCGAGTACCATACGGCACGTTGTCTAACCCTGCCGTCTTGAAGCGCCTACCGTCATCCGTATCGTCTAGTTGGCGCCAAGTTCCCGCATGTCTATCCCAGTCAAAGATGAAGACCATTCCTTCGTCGTCAATCAACACATGCCTATTCCGATAAAAATGAACACCAATTCCGAACGAACGTGAACACCTGACTCTCTTTTTTTCTTCTCCAAAACAGACTTTTACACTTTCTGTTTTTCGCTGTCAAACCACTCGTAAAAAGTCTGTTTTTTTCTCCTGTTAATTACCTCCGGTTTTTTCTTTTCCCAGCGCCTGTTTTTCTGTCTTTTCCGCCTCGATTTTTCTCATGGACTCTCCCCCCAGCTCAAGCCTGTGAGAGTTATGGACAATCCTGTCGAGGATTGCGTCGGCAAGAGTATTGTCCCCTATTGCCCCGTACCACCCGCTCACCGGGAGCTGGCTTATCATCACCGTAGAACTCTCCCCGTAACGGTCATCCAGGATCTCCATCAGGTCGTATCTTTGGGGCTGGGTCAGCTTCTCAAGACCCCAGTCGTCTATTATCACAAGCCCCGTTTTCCCAAGCTGCCCGAGAAGCTTTCTGTAACTTCCGTCGGCCTTGGCCTGCGCAAGAACAAGAAACAGCCTTGAGATCCTGTAGTAACGAACCCTTATTCCCCTAAGACACGCGTTGTGTCCCAGGGCGCAGGCTATCCACGTCTTTCCGCACCCGCAGGGACCGGTTATGAGAAGATTCCGGGCCTTCTCCACCCACTCCCCCTCGGCAAGCTGCGCTATCTGGGACTTGTTGAGGTTGCGGGGATGGGAGTAATCGATGTCGCCGAGATGCGCCCTGAGCCTGAAGTGAGCTTCCCGCACCAGTCTCTGCTGCCTGCGCCCCTCCCTCTCAAGGCATTCCCTCTCAACGAGCAGGCCCATCCTTTCCGTAAAAGACAGGTCGTCATATGTGGACGGCTGTTCAAGCTGACGCTCAAGCGCCTTGGCCATGGCTCCGAGGCGAAGTTCCCGAAGACGGGACAATGTCAATGATAAACTCATAAAAAACACCTCCTTGATTTTGGTTTCACCTGTATTGTTCCGGCCCCCTTATGTTCTCGTGATCCTGGGGAAGAGACAGGCTCTCCTCCCGGAGCAAAGGCAGCCTGTCCATGTTGTTTCTGAGCAGTTCCTTTACCTGCCTCAAGCTTGTGAGCCCGTTTCTGTTCGCAACCCCGCAGGCGTCGTTGAGTCTTTTGGGATAAGTCCGGGAGAGGTTAAGCAGACCCAGGCACACCCTGTACGCCTGTGCGGGATGTTCCCTGGAGCAAAACTGGCCGTTCACCCACTCAAGCACTTCCGCGCCCTGTTGCGCGGCCCAGTTCCTGATCCTCTCTTCGTTCCACTTCTCATGGCGCTGATGAGCCTCGGGCATGTGAGCGAGATCCGTCACGAAGCCCCCTCTGTCTGTACGCCTGTGCTGCGCTATGAGCTTCTCTCTGAAGTAAATCTCCACGATGTTCTTATCGGCGTGAACCTCCACGCGCTCCCCTATGTAATTATGAGGCACGGAGTAGCGGGTCTTTTTGTATTCTGTGTGGTAATCGATGTTTACCCCGGCCCCCTTTATCTCCTTGTGCCTGTAGGAATGCGGGGGAAGAGGTCTCAAGGCCGGCTTGTCGACCCTTTCAAACTCGCTTCTCCGGGAGCCGGGAAGCTTCTGGAAAGGGGTGTCGTTGAGCTGCTTGAGAAGCTTGCCGATATACGCGTTAAGCTCCCCCAGGGAGAAGAACTCCATGTCCCGAAGCCTTGCAAGTATCCACCGCTGCACTATCTGCACCCCGACCTCCACCTTCGCCTTGTCCTTCGGCTTGCGCGGCCTCGCGGGCATTATCACCGCACCGTAATGATTTGCCCACTGCCCGTAGGCGGGGTTTACCGCCGGATCGTAATAACAGGCTTTGGCAACACCGCTTTTAAGGTTGTCGGGCACTATCAGGGCGCTAACTCCGCAGAAGAACTCAACCATGCGGGTGTGGCTCCCAAGCCAGTTCTCAAGAGACTGCGAGGAGACGGCCTCGGCGAAAGTGTAGTTCGACGCCCCCAGAACCCCGACGAATATCCGGGCCTTGCTTTGCTTCCCCGTTTGCGGATCCGTTATCGCCACGGTCTGCCCGGCGTAGTCCACAAAGCACTTCTCACCCGCCTTGTGCAGCTGCCTCATCGAGGGTTTCGCGTTCTTTGCGCGCCAGGCGTCGTAGAGCTCGCAGAACCGCGAGTAGCTGTAATGGCCGTCGGGATGCAGTGCCGCGTACTCTTCCCAGAGCAGCTGCCTGGTCACCCCGCGGCGCTTGAGTTCCCGATGTATGAAAGACCACTCGGGGACAACCTTGCCCCCGGAGACCTCCACAGGCTCCGGATAGAGCAGCCGCGCGAGAGCCTCGTCGTCTATATCCTCGCAAAGGGGCCATCCAATATTTGCATCCTCTGCCTTGCGGATCAGCTTGTGGACGCCGCCGACGCTTGCGTTGACGCTGAGGCTTATCTCCCTGACCGAAAGATTCAGGGACTTAAGCCTCAGAACTTCCTTTATCACTCTCGTATTCATTCTTCTTCCCGGCATTTTGTCGCCTCCTTCTCAAAGATGACAAGGAGGATAACAAAACGCTCTTCAATGATGTTGTTGTGAAGAAGAAAAAGAGGATCAGGTGTCCACGTTCGCTCGGAATCAGTGTTCACGTTCGCTCGGAATCAGTGTTCACGTTCGCTCGGAATCGGTGTTCACGTTCGCTCGGAATCGGTGTTCACGTTCGCTCGGAATATGCAAACACACCGGTTAGAAAGGTAAACGGCACCGGGGTGAGACCACCATAAACAAGTGTAACGTCACGACGGTCAAGATCATTTTCTCGTTGCCTTAGGTTTGAGGGTAGAGAAATCACATCCTCAAGTGCTGCTTCCGGTACCGTAATCTCCCCGTCCTTGATCCGCTGGCGGATATCAACAAGGAAAGAATCTCGGTGTCCCTTTAAGTTCTTGGGGATGGAGTCAAAAAGCGGCGTACCGCTGGTATCACGTAAACCCCGAGCCTCAATGACGATAACTCTCTTCCTCTCAAGACGTTTTCGCTCTGTCCCGTAGCGAATAAATTCCCAGATCAATCCCGCCGCTGTCAGGCAAAATCCTAAGCCCCCCGCCAGATAAACAAGCACAATCGGCGTTCCCCCGGAGCTGTAAAAAACCACTCTAACGCTGCCATCCCTGAACGGTAATGAGACATCCAGCACCCAGCCGGCACCGAAGGCAAGTACAAAGAATGCCAGTCCAACCCGCATCATCAAAAGAGCCGGAGAACGCCGTCTAAATACCCAGTCAATAAGTGATCTTAAAAAGTGCTTAAATAATATCTTCATTGGTTGCGCCTTTAACGAATATTGACTATAAACTGGCCGCTCCGCGCCGCAAGATAGCCCTTCTTAACAATAAAGCATTCGATGCTATGAGTTCCAATATAACGCGTAGACTCTTTTCTAGTTAGTGTCTGTCAGAAAAGCCCTTTTTTGGTTGATTTTCCGACAGGATCCAGACAGCGCCCGGATCCCTGTTCTTTCAAAGACCCGCAACGCCATACAAAACCACTGAATTATCCACTTTACCGCAAAACCACTACGATTTCCCAGATATTCGGACAAACCCCCGCCTTCCCTTCTCCCAAACCGCTTATTCTCTTTGTTCCAAAGCTGCTTAAGCAGCAACCGGAAAACCCGGTTTGAGCCTTCTTTTTTCCCTCTCCCTCTCCCTGTTCCTCACAAGCGCCCCAAGACGATGGATGTTCGCGGCAAGAACCGATAAAGCCACGCTCCTCGCAAACCCCTCTTTCCCACGAACTCTTACCTTGTCACATCCCTTGTGATTCAAAGCATTTATTGCAGACTCTATCGCGGGATGCTGCCTTCTGGCTTCCACAAACTCCTCAGAACCCTGCCTCTGCCTGTCCTTCTTCCCGAGCTTGCCCTTCTTAGGCAGATAGTTCCCTTCCAAAACCTCTTCAAGCCTCTTTCTGTTTTTCTGACTGTGGAACCCCTGATCAAAACTGCATGTCCCGAACTCGGGATACATCTCCAAGGTTTCTTCTATGAACGGCACGCACGCTTCCACGTCGGACTCTTTCCACATCACGCGATGATTAAGAATGAACTGGTATTGATCCTCCACTACGCACACCGGAACTCCAAACTCCACCGCAACCCCCGCCTTCCCCTTCGCTATCCAACGGGTATGGGGCTCAAACACCGAGAATACCTTTTCTTCATGCGGTATGACTTCTCCAAAGATCAAACGCCTGCGTACCTGATCCGCCTGCCTGCGGCAGTGACGCAGGAACCCCTTAATCTTCTCTATACGCCACGCGGGAACCCCCTCTGCCACCAGTTCGCAAAGCGTCTTCTCCACCCGCGCGGACACATCCTCGCAGAACCTCACGTACCGCTCCACCGCCCCTTCTCCGCTCCTGTTGCGGTTGCACGAAGTCCTTGCCCCGTTAAAAAGCTTCCCGCCCTTTCCCAGAAGATGCCCTTGCTGACGCCACCCCCCAAGCCCGTTGAACCTCGCGGCCCCGACCGCCTCCCGAATCATGCTCCTTGTCGCGTCCCAAAGCAAACCCACGTCCGTGGGATATTCAACGTCCGTCTTTACCGGAAACGAATCACACCGCCCCCGCAACCCTTCTCCAGGCTTTTTTTTTGAGACCGCGTGACCACTGTCAACCACTATGGAACTTATTTCCTTCAGCAACTCCGGACTCAGCACCGACACGTTGTCTATTATCGTCTGAAGTCCGTATTCATATTCATCTCCATAACCGCTGTGACCCAGCATCTTGCGAACCGTGTCATGGTGGTTGGCAAGCTCGTGAAGACGATCATAATCACAGCCAAGTCCCTGCTTCACAACTCCGAGCACCACAACCCTCCACGTATCCATGCCGGGGCGGCCAGTGTGAAAACTGACTTCGGGAAGAAACTTCTCCTCAAGCAGGGAGAACAACCTCTCCCTTGTTTCGGGATTCGTGTAAATGTGCTGCAACCCTATCAGTATCGCCGGTATATCGTCCCGGGACTTGATATTGAATTTTATGTTCTCTATTGACGTTCCCGCAAGTTCAAGCTGAAGATCTTTTGTCTTTCTCATGGTGAATTCTCCGAAGATTCTTTGAAATGGCCCAATATGTTGATAACTCGGGTACAATTGTACCATACATGGAGAATCTTCACCATAGAAAATCAATGATATCTTGTTCTATTTCAATGAGTTAGACCTTTTCTGACAGACACTAGTTAGTTTCCCGCTTGTCACAAAGCCCTCATCAAATCTCCCGCGCAAGTCGTTGGCGGCTTCCGCATCAGGGCCAGTGTTTACCACTTGCCAATAAACCTCGTAGGGTCTAGAAATGTTCGTGATAGCCTCGAAAGTTAGGCTACAATCCTTTAGAAGCGGTTCGCCGTCACTGCTAAAAACCTTCGATCGGAAGCCCGTTCGCCCAAAGGTAGCCCGTTTAATCTGAACCCCACCCTGATCCGCGCGTTTCCAACGAGGTTTTTTCCGGTGTACAGGGTCGAGAAACTTACCGAGCTGGCGTGCACCGCTAGTAAGTCGCACCAATGACGAACCACGCCGGTTTGTTGCGACAGCTTCCATAAACCGTTGCCCGAAGCAAGTCTGTAAAGCTGCCATTGCCTCCCCCTGGTTGGATGCCTGAGCGGCGGCGTCAAAATCTCTACGGGCTTGATTCAACCATTCGTAGAAAGCCCGCTGGCGCTCTGGGTATTTCTCCCAGCGGTCGGCGAAGTTCTCCGCAGGGTCAGTGGGATTGGGAATCCACGGAATGCCACCGCGGTTTTGTATATACAAGTCTATCCGACTGAGAATACCGTAGAGCGCGGCAGAAATGGTTATTTCCTGTCGGTAGGCGTGGGCAGCCAAAGTTGTTACGATCATAGAGATCGGTTTATCCTCTGATCGCTTAGTGAACAATATGTCACGGTGTCGCTTTAGAATCTGGATAGCACTTTGAAGCGGCGTGCGCACTTTGTAGTCTGGAATATCCTCGACATTGGCGCGAGCCTTTAGCGCTAAAGCGAGACGGCGTTTTTCAAAGGTCTCACGCATCTTCGAGCGAAACCAGTTGGCATAGCCCTTTGGGTTGCTGTGCGGCCAGTCTTCGGAGACCCATTTGAAATCCGGGTGATCCCTGTCTGTAATAGCGATAGCTGTTTCCGTCCATTCTGTGGATAAACCACGACCTTCCAGAAGCATCCGCTTGTATGCTGCGTCCGGAAGCGCAGGCAATATGTCCACATGAAATTGCGCTTCATCCGCATAGTGTTGTGTCCAGCATCGACGCCCTTCCTCCGGTTTATCCATCTGATGAGCCTCTGCGTATGACCGAAGCTCTCTTCCTACAAATGCCTTTAGTTGCGCCTGCGTGAACTGCGTTTTCGGCAACGACAATTCGCAGACCAGATCAACATCGTAGTCCTCACCGTCCGATATGGGGCGAATCGCCGTTCCAAGGCGAAACGACCCTTGGATGTAAACTTTCGGGTCCATGTTGCGAACAGAAGACATTTCCCGACACAACCAATCGCCAACAGCCTTGTAGCTGCGTTCCGCTGCCTCATATCTGCTTGGCGGCACCTGTAGAGATGCTGCCAAGTCTTCAAGAAGTTCTTCCGTGTGTTTCGGTATTCCCATCGGTATGCTTTCTCCTTCATAAATAGACCCCGAAAACTAGACGGGGTCTTAGCATATTCACATCAGTACGTTGAAATTGTATGCTTGAGGTTAATCTATTTCCTCCGGCTTTTTGATGGCCACCGCAATACTCCATCAAGTTCTTCAAGTAACGGTGGTTCTCCATAACCCACGTCGTAAGGCTGAATTTCACCTGTGGGTCTTAAGCTCAGAAGTGGACTGGGAAAACTAGACAGGTCCTTAAGTGTATTCCTTCGGTATGGTACAAAACATATAGGAGGTATACAATGAGAAGTAAAAGACGTAATCATTCACCGGAATTCAAGGCCAGGGTTGCCTTGGAGGCACTAAGAGGGGATAAGACAATTGCAGAGTTGTCCCAGCAATTCAGTATTCATCCCAACCAGATCAGTGCTTGGAAAAAGCAATTGCTCGAAAACGCCAAGGGTGTTTTCACAAGTACTTCGGACAAAAAAGATGTTGGGGATATGCAGAAAAAGGAGATGCTCACCAAAATCGGTCAGTTGACCTTGGAGAACGATTTTTTATCCAAAGCGCTCGGTCGTTAGGCCGGGCGCGGCGCAAGCAGTCAGCAAACCCCAACCATGGTCTTTCCATGGTAAAGCAATGTAAGTTGCTTGAGATAAATCGTTCAAGCCTCTATTACAAGAGCAAAGAGTTAACGGAAGAGGACGAGAAGCTTATGAGGTTCATTGACCAAATCTATATGAAGTATCCGTTCAAGGGTTCACGCAGGATATGTTTTGCGTTGCGGGACAGAGGTGGTGTCCATGTCAGTCGCGGACGGGTGCAGAGGCTAATGGGGATTATGGGTTTGCGGGGGCTGTCTCCCGGGCCAAAGACGACACGTGGGGCCGAGGGGCATAAGATATACCCTTATCTGCTTCGTGAAGAGAAGATAGAACGTGCAAATCAGGTTTGGGCAGCGGATATCACGTATATACCGATGTCAAAGGGGTTTTTGTACTTGGCAGCGGTTATGGACTGGTATTCAAGAAAAGTGCTGAGTTGGAGAGTATCGAACAGTATGGATACGGAGTTCTGCGTGGAGGCTTTGACCGATGCACTGAATCATTACGGGGTATCCGAGATATTCAACACAGATCAGGGAAGTCAGTTCACAAGCAAGATGTTTACGGAAGTATTGAAGGAGAAGGACATCCGCATAAGCATGGATGGGAAGCGCAGCTGGGTGGACAATGTGTTTATAGAGAGATTGTGGAGGAGTTTGAAATACGAGGAGGTCTATCTTAAAGCTTACGACTCGGTTCGCTGTGCAAAAGAAGGGATTGGGAGCTGGATAGATTTTTATAATCGCCGTCGGCGCCATAGTGGAATTGGGGAACTTACTCCGGACGAGGTTTACCAAGGGCTTCCCGATGGACTGATAAAAGTGGCTTGAAAATGATTAAGAAAAACTCAAGAAGCGAGAATATGGATTTTGGCTTTCTGAAACTCCGGTCGGGCTACGCCCTCCCTTCGTTTCAGAAAGCCAGGTTCTCTTTATTAATCATGATTAAGATGTTATTCTTGAAGCTTGGAATACACTTAAAAAAACAAAAAAACTGTTTAAAAAATCAGTCCACCTCTCTCTCATCAAACCATAAGGATGGAAAGACATTGATCCCATTCTCTCGTAAATATTGCTTCTTTACACAAGAGATCTTCGATAATATAACGCTTAGTGTAGGGTTATTGTCTAAATAGCTTGGAAAGATGTTCTCTAAAAAACCTTCTCTTATCAAGCCTCCGCCATTTTTCAAGAGAAAATCTGAACTCGCAATTTCCTAGCCTTTTACCACAACCACAAGGGCATGGGAGCTTGTTTGCAACACGTTTCTTCTTCCCAAGCGCAGACAACACTTTCAATACAGAGTCTTTCCCAGTGACATTAAACATACGTTCATAATCGTCAATTAATCCCGCTTCTCCATGCGCTAATTCCCCATTAGGAAATTGATTGTATTTAAGCTTGTAGCTGACCGAATACAGGAAAGGGTCTAGTATCCTTTCCGCAAAATCGGGAATACCGGGTGTTTCAGATAGAATTGCTTTTAGCCTGATTTCCGAACCCAAACAGAAAGATCCATTATTATAAATGTGATGTTCCAAATTTTTCGGTATACGATTCCTGATTTCAAAAACAGATGGAATTACCCTCGGATATTCTTCATGAATATTTATCTTCAGTGCATAGGTATCATGTATTTCGTTGAAACCTTCCATTTGCGCGTTAATATCATATCTGCCTTCAATAGAAACAGTTTCTCCGTAATGCGCAAGCCTCATTTTCGGGTTTGACGCCAAGAACTGCTGTAGATTGAAAACATCCCACTTTGACAATTACAACTTCAACCAAGGGCGCGGACTTGATGGCTTTATCTTATGAATCGCAGGTGCTACGCCGGAGGCAATTCCGAGCATTTGCTCTACAGATATTTTATCAAGGTTAATTGAAAGACCCCGATTGGCCGCATCAAGAATGTATTGACTGCTGTTTGAACAGATTGCCTCAAAGTCGGATCTCGCCTGAATCAACCATCTAAGAAAATTATCTTTCAATCTAAGATGCGTATGTTCTTCTGAGTACCATTTGTCAGCAAAATCCTCTTCAGGATTAACCGGATTTGGAACATAAGGGATGGCCTGATTAATAAATTTATCCATGGTGTTCAAAATATTTTCTAGAGCAGAAATAATATCACTTTCACCCCTATACGCGGCGGCCGCTAGCGTTGTAATAATTACCGAGACTGGCTTGGATTCTTCATCATACTTAAACATCGTATCTCGGTGTCGCTTAAGGAATTGGATAGCTCCTTGCAGCGGAGTCTTCCACCGATAGTAAGGCAGATTATCAATACTCATTTTAAACACCGCCTCTCTTTGAGAAAGATAAAGTTCGGCGGTTCTCATGCGCGCTTCAAACCAAAGAGCATAGCCCTCTGGATTACTTATCCTCCAATCGCTTGTTATTATCGAGTATCTGGCATCCTTATTATCAGTAATTGAAACGGCCAACTCCGAAATGGATGAAGCAAGACTTTCATCCAACCTTGTTGACCGCATCATTCTCCCCTTCAATATTTCTCTTTGATGATAGCCTTCTGGAATACATGGGACAACATCCATGTGAAAACTAAGAACATCGGCATATTCCAATCTCCAGCACCGTCTTTTCTCAGATAGACTTTCCTTGATATTACGGGCTTCCCTATAAAGTTCCAGTTCGTAGCCGACTATCTCCTTTAACTGCTTTTGTGAGATGTTCTCCTTGGTTAATCCGTGTCGAAGATTGCAACCCATATCAAGATCATACTCTTCTTTATCCTTCGGTCTTATCGCGGTACCCAGTCGAAATGACCCTTGTGAAAACACATGGGGACGGAAACTAACGCACCTCGAACCTGTTCTGTGAAACCAGATACCTATGTCCTTGTAGCGCTTCTCCGCTTTTTCATATGCTTCCTCTGGAAGTTCTATCTTTCCAAGTATTTTCTCCAGTATTAAATTGCTGCGACTACCTTTCATGAATATCACCTCGTATTTCTATGGATTTCTTAAATTCTCGGGTCTCAATATTGTGGTCGTAAATGGTCCAAGGCATTTCGGCTTTCGGCATCCTTATTCGTCCTAACTCAATCGCACACGCAACCGGCATTACGGGAAAAATATTCAGCGGGGCAGTGTTACCTTTTTCTCGCTTGATATCAACCATTAACTCTCGTAAACACTCTCTGAACAACGAGAGCTGCTTTCTGGACTTCATAAAATCGTTGCTCGGTTTTTCAATAGTTATTTCCCAAACGCTTACATCATTTCCTAGAACTCGAGTTACTCGGTCTCTTGACACATGATCACTCAATGAAACAAGCAGAACTGAGTAACCGTTAGGCTGATCTGGGCGGTGAATAATAAAATCGAAATCTTCCGGTCGGTTCTGCCATAACCATCCCTTCGGCTCTCTATGCAACTGGAATGTGTCCACTGATATTTTATCGGTCAGCAAAGCGCCTAGCTGTATCAATAAAGGCTGAGGAGCAAGCGCGAACAGAGAGAAATGCTTGCAGTTATCTTGCTCTATCAAAGGAGCAATTTTCCGCTCGTATGATCTATAAAGATGAGAAGATTCCGCTTTCCAGTAATCTGCACTGCTATCTCTGAGTTCTGATACCATCGAAAGCAGTTCCGGTCTTTCCTTGGCGGGATACCCGTGAGGAAACATCACTTCCACGCATTCTTCATAGTTTATCGGGGATTTCTCCGAACCTATATTAGCTCCATAGAGTATGACATGTGATTTTTTGTCAGACCGAATTCCCGTTACTATCTCAATTCTTTTTTCATGATCTCGCTTCCAGCCAATTAACAAGTCCGCGGAGTACTTAATTCCTTTTGAATCTTGATCGATTTTTCTATGGCATCCATAGCACACCAGCATAAGGTTGGGAATTTCGTTCAGGCCTTTTTCATCTGTGGTGAACGGTCCCCGCCCTCGAGGTCCGTTCTTTGAGAACGAATATATGTGCGCTTTCTGCGCCAAATTCACTGTCTCCTGAGTTATAGAAGACTTATAAAGAAGTACATTGCATCCATGGAACTGACATCTTCCGGCCGCTCTTGCCCAGAGTTCACGCTCAACTTCTTTCTTTATATGCCGTGAAACTTCCGTAACCATAAACTTAGACTCCTTCTTAAATCTTTCCTATAATCGGTAAAGACCGAGCGGTAGCAGCGTCGAGAAGCAAGTGGCTGACGTAACCGGCCCCCGCAAATAGAAGCACTCCTCTCACGAAAGCCTCGAGATTATCTTCGGGTTTCCATTCATAAACTTTTTTTAATCCATATCCAGCTGCGATCAGAACGACAACGCTATGGAAAAACTGTCTATGATGCGGGTTTCTTAACGCCGGTTCCAATATATCGGGCAAACGACCGGAAACCGCTCCAATGGTCGCAGCCAAGAACGGGTCATGAACAGTTTCGTGGTTATCGTTCTTATCAAACATGGCAACAATCAGGCTGGATACTGCTCCGGCTACTAAATGGGTAGTTTGGTTTGGCATTGTTTCTCCTCCTATATGTCTTTGAACAATTTTTCTTCGATATATAACATTACGTGCGCAAAGGTAGTTCTAGGACAGGCGTAAGTGGTTTAAGTCGCGTCACATATTTCCTTACTATCTGATCATATAAATCTGAGATGTTTTTTGCCTGCACGGTGACAACCAATGCATAGGCAAGTTTCTGATCGGGAGTAAAATTATGGCCCTCCAAGCGTGAGTTGTAGTGGATATCAAAGCACGGATTTCTCAGAGAACTTCCTCTCTTCCGCCTTGATGCATGGAGACAGTTTTCCCATTTCCGAGCATCACGCCCCAGTGGGTCTTCAATTGCGCCTGTTCTGACCGGTCCAAAGAAACTTGCCGAGTCCGGATGGAGTTGTTTGTCACGCGAGAACTTACCGTCATGAGGACGGAACGTCACCTCTAAACCGGCTCTTGTGTAATTGCTAGGATGGTGAGGGTCGGTCTGAGATTTGTAGCAGACTGTGGCCTTGATTAGAACCGTTCCTTGAATCTCATCATGCGGAACCGGGATTCTCGCGCGGATATACTTGGCAGGAGAAATTTCTCCTTGATAAACAACCCTTACCGTATTGTCATCGCAAAGTACAATATTTTTGAGGTCTCGCGCGACGCGACCCCAGCCGACTTCTTTATGATCTTGCTCGCCTTTCTCGGCTGTGTGGATCAAGAGAGCGCGAATAGCGAGATGGTTCAGATTTCCTCCGAAGTACGCGCGAATCCCAACTCCTTGGCGCATGACACTTGGCGTAGCGAGCGATGTTCCGGCTGTCGCCTCCAAGGCCGGCGTAACATCCGGTGTCAGAACGACGAACGGACGATCAACTTCACCTCCAAAGTCCACAAGATCGGGCTTGATACGTCCGGGGCTCCGGCCCGGACCGACCGAACTATAAGGTGCCCGCTTCCAATCATTATCTGGAGCATCACACGCTCCCACAGCTAGCGCGTTCACGCAATCTGCTGGGACTTGAACCCTGTCTAGGCCCAACTCCGAATCGCCTTCGCCATCATTCCCAACAGCGACAGTGGCAAGTATTGAAGTACGCGAAAACCGCTCATCCAAAACAGCAGTCCAGGCGTGAATATCGTCGTCTTCTATCGGAAGCCGCGGCCCTATACTCAGGTTGACAAAATCAAATTCCTCGGCCGATAAGACACTCTCGACACGTTCAAGAACCTCGTAGAGCTCATGGAGGTTTTGGCCGGGCGCATCGTCTAAAACACGATAGTGATCGATATGGCTATAGGGTTGGGGAATCTGTTCACGTGGATTGATATGTCCGAACAAAGCAGCAGATGTAACCGCTACGCCATGCGACAGGAATTGGTTTGTGCTAGCACGCAAGCCCGGCAGCTCATGAACCCTGACCCAATCTTTCAGCGGGTGTTTTTTGGGTATGCCTCCATCAAAGATGGCCACCCGAATATTGTTTGATACGGGAGGTCCGGTCGGAAGCTTCGGAATGTTGGTCGGGATGTCAGATGAGCGGATCGTTGGCCTCAGAACGCGCAACCCAGGCATTTGCCGAAGGGCACGCACCATTGAAAAAACAGCAATTTCATCCGCTCTTTCCGCGGGTGCGTCAACTTCAAGAAAGCACAAACCTTTGGCGAAGAAACGACGTCCAAATCTTGCTTCCAAACCAACTTTTTTCAAATAAGCTTGGAAATCTCGAAGCAAATACGTCTGCGCCTCGATCTCGCTCGCGTGCAGAACAATCTCCATAGGCAAAATACCTGTCTCGGGTAAATTCCCTTTAATCTTTTCCCCAGGAACAGGAACCGAAACCGCTTCAATCGAGAGCAGATCCTGTGATCTGGTTTGGCCCTCATCCCAATCCACCAGATTCTCACCCCAGGACCGGATATTGGCCCTTGCGCCGCGAGCAAACAGCTCCGTGGTAACTGTTTCAACGCTCTCCCTTCCCCTAGATCGCTTCTCGGGCTTGGTTTTCTTCGGACGGCTGCCGACAACTTCAAATCCTACTTCCCGTAAGAGAGCTTTCGGGAAATAAGACTTCGAAATATACTCAGGGTTAAGAGTCAAAGAGATAACAGCTTGATCGCGAGGACACGCATAATCAGGTAACTTATCGATCTCTAAGGTGGCGCGAGAAACCATTGGAGAGAGCCGTCGGAGAGCCTCCGCGAATGTGTAAGGATGGTCCTTCGGTCCGCCTCCGGAGCGAACTGAAATACCTTCAGTCAATCTCTCCCCGTTGCCGAGCAGAAAATTCCTCTTAGCCATTTTTACCCATCCGCCTTTTTTTATCTTCGCGCGTCCTTAGCCGCTCCCTGATAGTATCTCGCGCAACCCCGGTAATCTCATGAGCTGCGCGCTGAGAGGCTAGTCCGTTATGGACCAACTCAACCGCCAAGTCAATTCGGTCGCGCTTTGACCGCCCCTCAACATTCACCAGTTCGGCCAAGTAGAAACCCAGGTCTTTTCCGTTAAGTGCCGCGGCGCGGCGCGCCAGATTTATTTCCCGTTCGATATCGCTGAATGAATGTCCCGACAGCACCAGCGAAAGAACCTCCGTCCATCCTCTGGCTTCGTATGCCACATCGTTCAGAAGCCCTGATATAAAAACCCGAATTTCTTCCCTTCCAGGAAGAGGGAAATCGACCTGTTGCTCAAACCGCCGCCAAACCGCCGGATCCAGAAGGCCCGAGTGATTTGTCGCCGCGATCAATAGACCCGAATGTGGCCAGTCATCGAGTTCTTGCAAAAGAACGGTCACCAACCGCTTGAGTTCTCCGATTTCGCCGAAATCGTCTCTTCGCTTAGCAACAGCGTCCAGTTCATCTAATAACAAAACGCATTTAACTGACTTGGCATAGTCCAAAACATGACGGAGATTTGAACCTGTCCGCCCAAGGTAGCTGCTCATAACCGCCGATAAATCTAGGGTAAGAAGCGGACGCCCGGTCTCGTGCGCAATCCACCTAGCCGCAAGCGTTTTCCCCACACCCGGGGGACCGGTGAAAAGCACCGTTCTCGTCGGATCAAGTCCCGCTTCAAGAAGCACGGAGATTTTCTCACGCTCCCGCACCAAGCGCTCAAGCGCAATGCGAACCTCGTCCGTATAGACAGGTTCATGCGCCAAAACCGGGTTTTCCTCCAATCGAACCAAGTGGAAGCGTGATTCCATATCGACCGGCACAGCGACCTCCCCGGCGTCCCGTAGGGGGGAGAACCTAGTCGGGTTCTTGCGCAAAAGTTCAATCAAGGCTTTCGATATCCCGGGGTCTGTGTCGCGACTTTTCGCAATGCGATATAAGAATGCCTGAACATCCTGTGTTCTTTCAGAAAGCGCTACTCGGGCTAAATGAAGAAAATTTTCACTGAGCATTTTTCTATTTTTCACTTTTTCTTCCATCTTTTGATGTAATTTCTACATGGGATTATAAACTTTATGGAAGAAAATACAAGAGTAACTATAAAAATTCTTCCACTCTCTGTCCGAACAACCTAATCTATGTGTAAAAAGCTCTGAATTTTCCAATCTTGACTTCAAAAAATTCCCCACTGACAATCAACTCAGGTAAAATTTGAATTTAGAAGCAAGAGGTGTGTACGATTTTCCAATCTAGATAAGCCCAGTTCCCCAAACAAGGCAATATCCATGAAAACCGATTATTTCGACGACTTTCCAATTTCGAAAGACCTTCTTCCTGAAAAACTTGCCCGATTGCTTGAATCAGTCTCTCTTTCGCCATCAAAGACAGATCTCTCAGAATCGGCCAACACCGACATGTGTTCAATCCGTACCGTTTCGGGAGCTCAATGGGTGTTCTGGACGAAATGACCTTTTTAGGCCGATTCAAGAATAATTGATACCGATCGGGGGCATTTTATGAAAAAGCACATTAAAAATCTTTTTTTGCGTTCGAGCGGTAACAATTCCTTGATTTTCCCATTAAAAGCCATACAATGGTACCGAACGGTAGCTAAATATGGACACCAAGATAAAAAACGCTGAAGATCTGGGCAGGGTCGTGCGGGAAGCACGGAAAGGTCAGAAGTTGAGCCAGGATGATCTGTCAGGAATGGCCGGTACGGGACGACGGTTCATCGTGGACTTGGAAAAAGGCAAGGAAACCGTTCAGTTCGGCTAAGGTTCTGCGGGTTCTGGCTACTCTGGGAGTGTCGGTTGCCACCATAAGAAAATGGGATTAACCGGTATGGAGGATCATTTGAAAAAAGAGATTCTGGACGTATATCTGCATGGTCAACCTATAGGCAGACTTTATTCCGACAACGCGACTCTTAGTTTTGCCTATAACCCGGAGTATCTGGACGGCCAGAACGCATCAAAGCTATCAGCGTCGCTGCCGCTTACCGATACGGTCTTTGATCACCAAGTGACATCGGCTTTTTTCTCCAGACTCCTTCCGGATGGGGATGTCCGCACGCGGCTAGCAAGATATCTCGGCATATCGGAAAAAAAGACTTTTGCGCTGCTAAAAGAAATCGGCGGGGAATGCGCCGGTGCCGTCTCCGTTTATCCGCAGGGCACTTCGCCTGAGGATGGCGATAAGCCGACTTACAGGGTGCTTGATGATAATGAAGCGGCTGAGATCCTGACCTCGCTTGACAAAAGACCGCTTCTCGCCGGAGAGAAGGATGTCAGAATATCCGGCGCCAGCGCACAGGACAAACCGATGATCTGCTTTGTTGGGGGCAAGGTCGCCATTCCAACCGGCAACACGCTTTCGACACATATTATCAAACCCGCCCCGCGAGGTGATCGAAGCGGCCCTAGCGCATGTGGTCTAGAACCGGATCGAGGCAACCTACACGCGCTCGGACCTGTTCAAGCGCCAGCGTATACTGATGGACAACTGGGCGCGCTACTTGGCCGGCGAGAGTCGAGACCCGATAGCCACGCCGATCGTCGCTAACTCCTCATGCTGATTACCTTACCAAGTGTTCTGTGGCGTGACGAATCCTGTGCCGAAAATGTGATCCGCCAAATCCGTGAAAGCAGCCACCAATTTGCGGGTGCACTTGTTCCTTTCAGCCGTGGCAGGCTTCAAAGATTCCTCTTCCAAGCACAGGACGGCGGCGATGAGACGCTTATAGTCCCTAAAGCGCGACAAATCCCCGAAAACCACTCGCGCGTGATTGAGGCAGGGATTACAAACCCAAAAGGCAACATCGACATCCGGGAGGGCAGGTGGATCAAGCACCCTCTTCTGACCGGAGCAGCCTTCGATCACAAAGATGAGATCCGACGGGTCTTGAAATCTTGGACTGGAGCTTTCTCCTATATAGAGGAAGATACGGAGCAGGGCATACAAGGTCTCCGTGGACCACAAATCGGTGCCATTCACGCAATCCATGCGCATTGGTCGGTATCGGATGCTCCAGCCACCATAGTCATGCCGACCGGCACGGGGAAGACTGAAACAATGTTATCAATACTTGTCTCTGCCCGTTGTTCGCGCTTACTGGTCGTCGTGCCGACGCATGTGTTGCGGACCCAGATAGCCGATAAGTTCATGACGCTCGGAGTACTGAAGGAGCCGGGCTGTTCTGTGTTGTCGCCACACGCAAAGCATCCAATCGTCGGCATGCTCCGGCACATGCCGAAGAGCGTTGAGGATGTTGACGTGTTCTTCAGCCGCTGTCACGTGATCGTCACAACAAGCGCTATTGCTGGCCGGTGTGACCGCGCGATCCAAGACCGCATGGCCGAACACTGCCCTTACCTGTTCATAGACGAGGCCCACCACACGGAAGCTCCCACCTGGAAAGCATTCAAGGAGCGGTTCCAAAAGCGGAGAATCGTGCAATTCACGGCCACCCCATTCAGAGAGGACGGAAAGCCACTCGATGGCAAGATTATTTATAAGTATCCCCTAGAGAAGGCACAGCAGGAAGGCTATTTTAAGCAGATTCACTTCCGGCCAGTGGTTGAATTCAACCGTAAGCGATCAGATGCGGCGATTGCTGCAAAGGCCGTCGAGCAGCTCCGCGCGGACGCGGCCAAAGGCCATATCGTGATGGCACGTGTTGGGAGTGTCGCCCGTGCGGAAGAAGTTTTCAAAATATACAAAGAATATGGGGAGTTCAACCCGGTCGAGCTTCACACCGGGATCACATCCGTCCGGAAGCGCGAGGCAGCGCGGAAACAGATCCTCAGCGGTGCATCACGTATCGTCGTGTGCGTGGATATGCTCGGCGAGGGTTTCGACCTGCCCGAGCTGAAGATCGCGGCGTTTCACGATATACGGAAGTCACTTGCTGTGACACTGCAGCTCGCGGGCAGGTTCACGCGGTCACGGCCGGACTTGGGTGACGCGACGTTCATCGCCAACACCGCGGACGTTCAGGTGCAAGAGGAACTGCGGAAGCTCTATACCCGTGACCCGGACTGGAACGCCTTGCTACCTGAGCTGAGCGACAGGATGATCGGTGAACAAATCTCCCTCCAGGAATTTCTGGCGGGATTCACAGATTTCACAAACGAGATTCCACTCAAAACTGTCCGTCCTGCAATCAGTACCGTCGTGTACCAGACGAAGTGCACCAAGTGGAGCCCCGAGAACTTCAGAGCAGGTATTCCGGCAATCGGCGGGTGCGCCCATGTCCACGAGGCCATAAACGAGAAAGAACACACGTTGGTCGTTATCACAGCCCGTCGCGTATCTCTAAACTGGACCAATGTAGAGAACCTCTTTAGCTGGCAGTGGGAGCTGTACATCGCAATTTGGTCGCCCGACCAGAATCTACTCTTCATAAACAGCTCCACAAACGCTGGGGAATATAAGGCGCTTGCTGATGCCATCGTAGGGAACGACACGGCTCTAATCAAAGGCCAGCAGGTGTTCCGGACGTTCGCCGGTGTCAACCGCCTTCGACTCCAAAACGTCGGTCTGACCGAACAACTCGGTCGGAATATCCGTTACACGGGAAGGATGGGGGCGGATGTTGAGTCCGGACTAACCGACCTTCAGCGCCAGCGGGCGCGAAAGACGGTGCTCTCAGGGAATGGGTTTGAAGATGGTGAGCGGGTGACAGTCGGCGCGTCGCGGAAAGGGCGTATCTGGTCGCACCAACGTGACCGAGTAGACAAACTCGCTGCTTGGTGCAAGAAGCTCGGCGCGAAGCTTTTGAACGCAGACATTGACCCAAACGAGGTGCTCAAAGGAACCCTCGACGCGAAGACGATCATGGAACGGCCCGCGAAGATGCCGATTGCCGTCGATTGGCCGGAGGAAATGTACAAGACTCGAGAGGTGATGTGGTCTGTCATCATTGCCGGTCAGGAGCAACCGCTCAGCGACTTGGAGATTTCCCTCGTCGATCCGGCCCCAAGCGGCGCATTGACGTTTGCAATCGCGTCTGAATCCGGGCGGATCGAGGTTGAACTTGAACTGTTCGAGGAGAACGAGAGTCCAAATTATCGGTTCGTTGCTCTTGGTGATCAGACGGCTACGGTGCAGTGCGGCCATACCAAAACGAGTCTTATGGACTTCTTCTACGAAAATCCTCCCATCATCTGGTTCGCAGACGGTTCTTCACTGGACGGCAACCAGTACGTGGAGTTGAAGAAGACAGTCTCTGGCTATGACCCTGAGAAGATTCACGTCTGGGACTGGACGGGGGTAGACATCAGGAAGGAATCGCAAGGGGAAGCTAAAGATCAGAAGTCCATTCAGGCCCATGTTATTCGCGAACTCAAGCGTCGCGACTATGCCATGATCGTCGACGATGACGGAAAGGGAGAGGCGGCAGACGTAGTCGCGATCCGCCTCGTCGGAGACCAGTCATCGCCGGAGAGAATCGACGTGGAGTTCTACCACTGCAAGTACTCTCAAAAAACGATGCCGGGACGGCGGATTACGGATTTGTACGAGGTATGCGGACAGGCGCAAAAGAGCGTGTCGTGGATGTCGTCACCGGCAAAGCGGGCCGACCTTTTTACACACCTCTTGCGACGGGAAGCGACGCGTAATGAAAGCGGTGGAGCCAGCCGCTACGAAGTAGGAGATGGGGAGGTGCTACAAACAATCCGGGAAATGAGCCACCTCTGTCCGGTAAATCTCAAAATCTTCATTGTACAGCCGGGCGTTTCGAAACAGGCTGTATCTCCGGAGCAACTCCTCTTGATGGGCGTCACAGAGAACTACTTGCTGGAAACATACCAGTTGCCTTTCGATGTGATCGCAAGCCCCTGACTGGAAATCACATCCATTAGGTCACGTCACGACGCTGAAGATCTGGCGCAGACTGCATAGCTGAAGTTGCATCAGCAATATGGCACGGTGACAACGAAGGCTCTCTTTTTCACAACTATCCGAAGTCTATACATTGACCAATACCGTAGACGGCAACGCATCCGGTTTATCACTCTCCCCAACGAACACGAGTGCTTCTCAGCTTCCGGCAACACCGCTAGGAAAGACTCCAAGATCGCAATAGATCAGATTCTAAGTCCCTAACTGGTGGAAAAGCATATACACCTACAGCATTGAATCCTCCTAACTCGTTGGTTCCTAACCTCTCAATCAGAGCATGCTCCAATAGCTTGATTACCTCATCTTCACCTTCGGAGACAACTTTCCATGTGAAGGCGTCTTTACCGTATTCCCCAAGTGCTTTATGGAGAGGTCCGTCGAAGCGGTTATTCTTTGCGTCTCTCGCATGCTGACTTCTGCGAGCCTTCAAACCACGCTTAGTAATACCTACATAGTGTCTCCCGCTGTCGTTGTGTATCGCCACGTAGCAGATCGTTTTACTTCGTTCCATTCCTCTTTTCCGTCTAGTTATGTATATAACCCCCAATCCTTTTTTTCGTGATAGGCGTCGATTATCACAGTTAGTGTTCGGTCGATTTCAGCTGTCTCAAACAAAGCCCTTGGTTTCTCGTAGAGGAACCTCCAGTGCGTGTTGGCGTTACGGTGCGCAAACAGGACGTCGCGAAGTGGATGCATCCTTGCTCCCAACATGTCTTGTAAGTCTGGGCTCAAGTTTTGCATGTTAGGTTCCGCCGCCCACACCGAGTGCGGGCTCGATTTCCGCATTCTTGCTTCAAGCATCTCTTGAGTGTCCTGTTTCAAGACGTCGAACAATTTCAGCAAGTCATGAGTTTGCTTAGGAGCTTTATTCCGCTCTCGACACCACCATGCCTTCAGTGCGATCTCTGTCGCGAGCGACAACAGAATTGGAACCGCCAAAAATTTACCTTGGAAAAGCCATACGTCCGATTGCGAAGTTTCGCCCCCCTTCTTTCTCAATTCCTTCGCAACACGCTGTAAAGACTTCGCATTCTCAATCATCAAACGCGCGTCCCAACTTACGTGATCGTTGCTCTTGTCAGACATGACAAATCCCTGAATTAGTGAATCCCGTGTCCTCGGTGCGTATCTTCAAAGAAGCCGGAATCGGCCCGAATGAAACACTGCCCTATCCTATAAGGTTTTCGTAACCACAACCGGTGGAACAGCATATCCACCTACAGCATTGAATCCTCTTAACTCGTTGATTCCTAACCTCTCAATCAGAGCATGCTCCAGTAGCTTGATTGCCTCATCCTCGCCTTCGGCGACAACTTTCCATGTGAAGGCACGTCTTTACCGTATTTCCTAAGTGCATTATGGAAAGGTACGTTGAGGCGTTTATGAGTTATAACTAAATCTGGTGTTCAGAGTGATTTGAAAAAAAGCGGCGTATCCGGTTGATTTGTTGTTTGAGTTCAAAAAAACAACCAATAGGAGGATACGCCACTATGGGCAAGAAGGATAAAGTTTTTGACCTCAAAGGTCAAAAAGAGACAATCGATTCATTGAACGGACTGTTCAGCAAATTTGTCCACTCAGAAAGACAGAGAGCGGTTGCCAAAGAATTGAAGCTTGACGGACACATGGGAAACGGGCTTCAAGGCCCCGGGGCGGTTGCTGACCCCCTCAGCGAGATGTTGAGAGAGGGCGCCCGGTTTCTTCTCGGCACAGCCGTGCGGTGCGAGCTCGAAGAGTTCCTCAAGCAATACGAGGATCGTCTTCTGGACAATGGGAGAGTCGCGGTTGTGCGCAACGGACACCTGCCCGAGCGGGAGATACAGACCGGCATTGGTCCCGTGAAGGTACGAGTTCCCAAGGTGAGGTCCAAGGACGGGGAACCCGTCACTTTCCACTCGGTATTGGTGCCTCCCTATGTGCGCAAGGCCGCGACGCTTGAGGCGGCTTTGCCTTGGCTGTATCTGAAGGGAGTATCCACCGGGGAGATGGGGCCTGCGCTGGAGGCGCTGATCGGGCCTGAGGCCAGGGGGCTTTCGCAAAGCACGGTGTCGCGGCTCAAAAAACAGTGGGCCGAGCAATACGATACCTGGAGGACCGGGGATTTGAGCGAGGGTCGCTGGGTGTATATATGGGTAGACGGCATATACAGCAACATACGAGGAGATAACCCTCGGTTGTGCGTGCTGGTGGTCATAGGGGTAAACGAACGCGGGGAGAAGCACTTCCTGGCTATCGAAGACGGGGTGCGAGAATCAAAGCAGAGCTGGCGTGAGGTATTGGTGAATCTCAAAGGGCGTGGGATGAAGGAAGCCCCGAAGCTTGCTGTTGGAGATGGAGCGCTTGGGTTTTGGCCCGCTCTTGAAGAGGTTTACGGAGAAACCCGTCAGCAGCGCTGCTGGGTGCACAAAACAATGAACGTACTCAACTACCTGCCCAAGTCCTCCCAGCCCAAGGCCAAGAGGCAGCTGCATGATATCTGGCAGGCGGAGACAAAGGAAGACGCGGAGAGGGCCTTTGATCTGTTCTTGAAGACATATGAAGACAAGTACCCGAGAGCGGCACAGTGCCTTGTGAAGGACAGGGAGGAGTTGCTGGCGTTTTACGACTTTCCCGCCAGGCACTGGCGGAGCATTCGGACAACGAACCCGATTGAGTCGGCCTTCGGCACAATACGGCATCGGACCAGGCGCTGCAAAGGCTGTCTGAGTTCCGAGGGCATGTTGCACATGATATTCAAGCTGGGAATGTGCGCGGAGAAGAACTGGCGCAAAATTAACGGGTTTGATTTCCTGGCGAAAGTGATAACGGGAGTGAAGTTCAGAGATGGGATCGAAGAGACAACAGAGAAAACAGCGGAGGTGACGACAGACGATCAGGTCGCCGCTTGATCATGTCCTTGAACACCAGATTTGCATATATCTCGCGTTTATTGCTGCATCTCTCTCGTGTTGACTTCTGCGAGCCTTCAAACCACGCTTAGCAGTACCTACGTAGTGTTTCCCGCTGTCGTTGTGTGTCGCCCCACGTAGCAAATCATTTTACGTCATTCTATTTCTCTTCCGTCTAGTCATGTATATAAGTCCCTAACGAATGATTATTTTCAGGTTAAGGCGAAAAATAGTTTTACTACACAGAAGATAATCAAAATGTCCGATACGCTATTCGGTCGTAAGCGTCCGGTTCGTTTTTTTCGTTTGACTCGAAATCCGAAGTCGCTTCGTCTAGGTGCAAGAGTGAGATCGTGAAATCATGTTGGTCCGCAAAGAGAACCATTTCTTCACAGGGTTCTTTCAACCATATTCCAGTGTCAATTTCAAGAACTCTATTATTTTTTTCGGCTACTTCTCTTTGAGCGGCAAGCGATTTGCTAGGGACTGGAATGGGTGACCTGCCTACTGTCTTGAAAAACGCGCCGGTTTTGAACGCAGGTCCGCTTGACCTCGCCCATAGAATGAACCCATCTTTTGAGACGACAAGAATAGAACGCCGTTCAGTGTACTTCAACCAGCGCAGTATTGAAGCTGTCAGAGACGTTTGATATCGACTGGCACACACTCCAATCATTTCTAAATCGGGTTTTGTTCGTGCGCCAATCTGTTTTCTGAAATCGTCAAGAGGCATAAGTAAATTTGCCGCGAAACTGTTGGCTTGGCTCTCGATTTGTTTGTATTCGGAGCCCCATATTGCCATGTCTTCTTCCGTACACTGGAGACCCTCTGGATATCTCAACCGGTGTAGCAGGTAATGACCGAGTTCATGGGCTATAGTAAAATTTATTCTGCCTGATGAACTTATGGCGTTGTTATAGATAATCCCCCAGCCCTTTTTACCGTTCTGCGCTGGATGCAATGCACCTTCGAAGCCGGGCAGGGAATCGTCTAGTACATCTGTGATTGGATCATCGCGAAACCTCTGCTGGGAAAAGTCAAGCGCAAGCTGTTTTACTTTCACCGGAAACCGATCGGCTTTATGAGTTGCATTGAGTATTACAGTAAGATCGGTAGCCCAGCGCTCAGGAGATAATTCTTTGGTCATTTATTCTTTTCCAATTAGTTTTGCTATATCTCGAATCTTCCTACGGGTTTCAGAATCCAGTTTTTTATATTTTCGATAAAATTTGGCGTCAACCGAATCTTCTTTGCTTACTGTCGCTTCATTGTCCAGCAGATATTCTATTTCCACCTCAAGCTCGTCGGCTATTCTGGCTATTTTCGCCGCAGACGGTCGCGGAGGACTTCTGTTCTCGAGCTCCCAGATATAGCTTTTGCTTGAACCTGTTAGTTCCGCAAGTTTCTCAAGAGTCAGGCCCTTCTGCTTTCTGATTTTTTGAATCTTACCGCCTAGAGTGTTCGGCATAGATTTTCCCAGTTTTTCGACAGTTCGCTATAGAAGTATTTTAATTGCTTGACTTCGGAAATTCAATAGGAAACAATAAGTTCAGAGTAGAGAACATTTAATACTTGAAAAGGAATAGAGAGTAGGTATAGTAAGTACCCATGAAACAGAAAAGCAAATTCTTCAAAATATTATCCCTTGACGGGGGCGGTATTAGGGGGATTTTCTCGGCTCACGTCCTCGACTTAATGAAGGATAAACTGGGCATAGATATTTATAATACCTTTGATCTTATCGTAGGTACAAGTACGGGCGGCATCGTTGCCGCAGCTGTCGCGACAAGATACGACTTATCGGAGCTGGTTGGAGACTATGAGCGCTACGCGCCGCAAATATTCAAGCGAAGATTCTCCTTGGGAGGTCTCCTCAGAAGCAGGTATGACAACAAATTTCTTAAAAACCTTCTACGTGACAGCTTTGGAGAGGTCACCTTGGGCGACATAAAGACGCCTTTGGTAATCAACGCGACGAATGTCAGCACCGGGAAGGTACATGTTTTCAAGTCTTCCTATCAAGAGAATAGACGCGGCGGCGACTATTCCCGTGATGGGGGTGTGCCACTCTACAGGGCTATTTTAGCGTCGTGTTCGGCACCCGTCTACTTCAACCCCGTGGAGATTGAGGGGGACCTTGTCTGCGATGGTGGCCTGTGGGCGAACAATCCGGCGGTCGTTGGTTATGTTGACGCGGTAAGGAATTTCAATAGGACCCCAGAGAACATGAGGATACTGTCTATAGGAACCGGAAACACTAGGCAGTTCTATCTTCCCTCATACATGTGGGGGTTGGTAACGGGCTGGAAAAAGGAAAAGATCGTGAGCTTTGCCATGCTTAGCCAGACTCAATACGCTGAAAATTGCCTAAGCCTGATCATGCCTGAGAATGTTCTAAGAATAAATCCGGAGATTGAGAACTGGAAACTTGATGACTATAAGGTTTTACCGACATTAAAGAGCTTAGCCTCGCGAGAAGTAACGAACCGAGGAGAGTTGATTAAGAGATTTTTACAATGACTTTTAGGAGGTATTGAAGTGAAACACGTGAAATATTTCGACGATTTCTTAAGAGAGAAAGTCAATCTAAACCAATCCAGACTAGACACTCTGGATCAGAGGGTTGAAGCTGTTACGAACCTGCTTAAATCCAAGTTGCCTGGTTACCGAAAATATAGCCCCCAAGGATCTTACGCGCATAAAACCATCATCAAACCCGTTGCGGAGAACGATGAGTTTGATGCCGACATCCTGATTTTCATCAAGGATGAGGACTTTAAACCCGATGAGTTTCAGGAGGATTACGTAAGGAAGATATATGACATTTTTAAGGATAACGGAAACTACAAAGATGTTCGCTTAAACACCAGATGCGTTACTATCAATTATGTTGGGGACTTTCACCTTGACGTGGTTCCATGCGTCGAGTACCAAGGGAATTTCTATATATGCAACAGAGTTGAAAAGAAGTACGAACAGACGGACGGTGATGGGTACAAAAGGTGGTTTGCCGGGAAAAATGGAATTACCGGCAACAATCTTTTGAGAAAGGTGACTCGCCTTCTTAAGTTCCAGCGTGACCACAAGAGCAATTATTCTATAAAATCGATTCTGCTGACGACCCTTCTTGGGAATCAAGTTTATAATTTTGATGAGGGTTCATGGGAATTTAGTGATCTGCCACAAGCATTAAAGACTCTGTCCAACAGGATTAATAATTTCCTGCAAAATAATCCGGAAATGCCAACCGTCGAAAACCCGGTCTTACCAGGGGAGAATTTCAATAGAAACTGGGATGAGATCAAATACAGGAATTTCCGCGAAAAGTTCAATTTATATAACACTAAAATTAACAAAGCCTTTGAAGAGAAAGACCACAACAAAAGCGTGAAGCTCTGGAGGGAAGTGTTTGGCAATGATTTCGGTAAATTACTGCAGAAGCCTACTTCTGGGGCGGCCGCCGGTGGCCTTGCTCCTGTGTATCCGACGAGACCATATGCCAGCCAAGAAACCGTTGCCTTACCCACGATTGAATACAGTCCTGCGGAGATGGAGAAAATCCAGCGCCGTTTTCCTGGTTTGTACTATGATGGGGGTGCTGTCAGGGGAGAAATCAGTTTCAGAGCGAGGTATGAACTTTCGGGCAGGAGGAAAAAGAAAGAATGGCTAATAGCAGACTGTTCTTCGGGAGAAGACTGTATTCAGGATGTTTACGAGATAGAAATACATCTCGACGAACAACTAAAAGTTTTCGAGGTTGGAGGCAGGATTAAAAAGCTGGCAAAGGAACTTGATCGCCCGATTATTGACCTGCATTTATTTCCTGATGAGGGTTGTTGCTTGGGGATCTTTTTGATAAATGAAAGAGAAACCTTAAGCGACTTTGTTATTAACAAGGTATATCCGTACTTTGTTTGGCAAGCTTATTTTGAAAAGTTCAGAAAAGTTCCTCCTTGTGGACAATATTCGCATGAAGAACAAGGAATGCGAGAGTTTCAAAAATATGTTTCCGATATAGGCCGAAATGATCGATGTCCTTGCGGGAGCGGACTAAAATTTAAAATCTGTTGTTACCCGAAGATAAAAAATAGAAAGAAGATACGACTTAGAGGGAACTCCCAATAATAATTCGACTTGTTCAGAGGTAGGTCTCGAAATTCAGATAACTTCATACACTATAACAATGATCCCTATCTGGTATCGTCTTTGTGAAGAGATTTTGCCTCTTTGATGCTCTTTGATGAAAGGAGGAAGACAAAATAGCTCCACCTAAAGAAACAATCTGGCCTATAGAACCGCACACTAAGGCAAAACATTTGATATTACAAAAATATCTGCAAGCTTGGTTTCCAATCCTTGCAAGATGGAATGGACGCATAATCTACTACGACGGCTTTGCCGGACCAGGAGTTTATTCTAAGGGCGAAGAAGGGTCTCCTTTAATAGCTCTTGATGTAGCAAAAAACCATAACTAGTGTCTGTCAGAGAAAGCCTTTTTTTCGCAAATATTTCTGCCGCATTCCAGGTCTTGAACGCTTCCAAGGCGGCAGTGTACCACAACACGACGATTTTTGAAAAACAAACCCGAATATGGCCAAAATCGGACGCAACCATCCTCTTCTCTCTGTTCAGAAACGGATATCTGAATGATAAACAGTCCGGCTAAGCCGCAAGCGACGCGGGTCTTAGCCGCCGTCGCCTTCTTTCCTCTTCCCGCTTCCTCAAAAGCACCCCCAGTCGGTGCACGTTGGCGGCAAGCACGGACAAAGCCACGCTCCGGGCGAAACCATCCGCCCCATGCGCCCTCACACGCTCACACCCCTTGTGGTTCAAAGCGTTGATCGCCGACTCAACAGCCGGATGCCGCCTCTTCGCCTCCACAAACTCCACCGCCCCCTCGCGCTCCTTGTCCTTTGAATTCAGCTTCCCCTTTTTCGGCAATACGTTGAGTTCCAGAATTCTGTCAAGCTCCCCGCGGTTTCGCGGACTGTGGAAACCACGGTCAAAACTGCATACGCGAAGATCGGGATACCTTCGCTTCGTATCCTCAACAAACGGCACTATCACGTCCACGTCATCCTCATCCCACATAATGCTGTGGTTCACAATGAACTGATGCTGGTCTTCCATTACGCACACCGGCACTCCAAACTCCACCGGGACCCCGGCCTTGCCCTTCGATATCCACCGAGTGTGCTCCTCGAACACCGAAAACACCTTCTCCCCGTGCGGTATCACTTCCCCCTTGAGCAAACGCCGACCGATCTGATCCATCTGCCTGCGCGCGTGCCCTATGTATTTCCGGATCCTCTCAAGCCGCCACGGCGCAGCCTCAAGGGCCACCAACTCCAGAAGCGTCCGCTCCGCGCGTCTCACCACATCACCGCAAACCCTCAGATACTCCTTCACTTCATCCTCCCCGCCTTTGCGCTTGCGTGAAGTTCTTAACCCGTTAAAAAGCTTCTTCACTTTTTCGATGAGATGTCCCCGCTGACGCCAGCCCGGAAGCTTGTTCACCCCCGCCCCCTCGGCCACCTCTCGAACCAGGCTCCTCGTGGCGTCCCAAAGCAGCTTTACGTCCGTGGGATAATCCACGTCGGTGTTTACCGGAAACGAATCAGCCCGCCCGCGCAACCCTTCTCCAGGCTTTTTTTTTGCCAACTCATGGCCGCTTCTAACCACTATGGCCCCAATCTCCCTCAGCAGCTCGGGAGTGAGCAGCGACACGTTGTCTACCATCGTCTGAAGCTCGTAAACGTATTTACCGCCGTAATCGCTGTGACCCAGCATCTGGCGCAATTCACTGTAACTGTTGGCAAGGGAGTGAAGCCGGTCGAAATCGCACCCGAGCCCCTGCTTCAACACCCCGAGAACCAGGACTCTCCAGATGTCCATCCCCCGACGGCCCACGTTGAGATTGACTTCGGGCAGAAACCGCTTCTCAAGAAGCGAAAACAACTGTTCGCGCGTCCGGGGGTTTGCGTAAATGTACTGAAGACCCCTGAGTATCGCGGGGATATCGTCTCGCGACTTGGGGTTAAAGCGGACTTCCTCAATCGCAACTTCACCGAGCTGAAGCTGGAGTTCTTTTATCTTTCTCATGGTTCCGATTCTCCCGAAGATTGTTTAAAACAGGCCTATATGTTGATGATTCAGGTGTAATTATACCATATATTGGCAATCTTCGCCACAAAAAACTGCCAATTATTTATTTTATTTCAGTAGGTTAGAGATTTTTCTGGCAGACACTAACTACCAGTTCGTGGTTTCAAGTTTGAAACGCAACAGGTGGATCAGTTCCGAAGAATACCTGATTGGGGGTTTCGAATCCAAGACACTCCCTCGGTCTGTTGTTAAGTTTGTCCATAGCCCTATTCGCATCTTCCTGTGTCAGCTCCGCGAAGTCCATTCCCTTTGGGAAGTACTGGCGTATAAGGCCGTTTGTGTTCTCACTAAGCCCCCTCTCCCACGAGTGGTAAGGGTGAGCGAAGTACCACTGCGCCGAGAGTTCACTTGAGAGTTCCTCATGCAAGGCGAACTCCTTTCCGTTATCGCACGTCACAGTCTCGAAGTGCTTACGCATGGACGATGCCGTCTCGAGTATGACCCGGGAGACGGAACTGGCTTTTTTATCCTCTGAGACCAGGATCATGCAATAGCGGGATTTGCGCTCGGCGAGAGTTACGAGCACCTTGCCTTTTTTTCTTGAGCCAAGCAGAGTATCGGCTTCCCAGTCCCCTATGCGCAGGCGCTTATCCACCACTTCGGGGCGCTGATCTATGCAGACGCGGTTTTTGATATGTCCCCTGTGCGAGGGCGCTCCGTAGCGTTTTCTGCGTTTCTTGCGGCAGCGAAGGTGTGTGTGGAGATCCCCTCCACTCATCTTGTCGTCCTTTACGTGCTTGTAGATACTCTCGTGACTTACCCCAAGACCCTCGTTCTGGGCAAGCCAGCGGCTTATCTGCTGGGGACTCCAGTCTTCTCTTAGCAACCGCTCTACACGAATCCAGGTTTGTTGCGAGATACGGTTTTGGGAACAGCAGCGCCTGGCATCCGCAAGCCTCTGGGCCTGCTTGGGACGGTAACCGCGACGGCCGAGATTGCGGCTAAGTTCCCTGCTTATGGTGGATTTGTGTACGCTCAAGTGCTTTGCAATCCGGGTCTGGTTGTGGCCTGCTTTCCGTAAAATGGCAATCTGGTATCTTTTTGCCAGGGTAAGTTGCTTTGGTTTTCTCATTCAAACGCTCCTTTTGATGTGATGGTTAAAAGAGAGTTGCGAAGATTACTGCAACTTGCCCTTTTAATCTACATCAAGGGTTGCGTTTCAAACTTGAAACCACGGTTTGTTTTTGTGGAAGAAAGGGAAGATAGAGCAACTGCTCTTCGACAGATTATTGGAGTTGAAGAAAAAACTCTACCAGGAAATTTTCGTTGTGAAGTTATAAATGAAAAATTTGAACCTGCTCTTCGAAAAACCCTTGATTCTCTTGAAGAAGAAAGTTTGAGCATCGCTCCCACTTTTGCGTTTATAGATCCTTTTGGAATCAAAGGACTACCTTTCTCTCTTATAAAACGGCTTCTCAAGAATGATAAATGTGAAGTGTTAATTACTTTTATGGACTCAACTATACAGCGTTTTGTATACGAACTCCCAGAGCAAATAAATGAGTTGATTGGCAACTCGTCTGCGTCTGACATTATAGGATCATCTAAAAATCGCATTGCTAAAGCAAGAGAGCTGTATTACTACTCGTTAAAAGAAGCTGCCAGATTCGTTCGCTCCTTTGAAATGAAAGACAAAAACGGCAGGACTATCTATAATTTGTTTTTTGCTACTAACCATCCTCGCGGGCACGAGAAAATGAAGGAAGCAATGTGGAAAGCAGATGAATCGGGTCTGTTCAGTTTTTCCGATGCGACCGACCCCAAGCAGGGAATTCTTTTCTCACCTACCCCGCAGAAGGATTTGGCGCCGATTTTGGGAGAAAAGTTCAAGGGCGAAACGGTATTTTCAGATGAAGTTCTTGGATATACAAACGACGAGACTGCGTTTCTAAAAAAACACGCTCGCGAAGCTCTGAAGCTTTTAGAATCTGAAAACGGTTATAGAATTCAAGTAAAATCAACAAAGAAAGATGGGAGTCCTAGGAAGAGGGGTACTTTTCCATCGGGAACAATCATTGAATTTCACGAAGTAAGTTAACATGGCTGAAATTTCAAAAATCGAGTGGACCGACTCAACCTGGAATCCCGTTACCGGGTGTACAAAAATAAGTCCGGGATGCAAATATTGCTATGCGGAAGTGATCGCGGAAAGATACAGAGGCGTACCTAATCATCCTTATGAACAGGGTTTTGACATGCGGCTATGGCCCCAGCGCCTAGAACTGCCGCTTAAATGGAAGAAGCCCAGGCGCATATTCGTGAACTCAATGAGCGACCTCTTTCATCCGTACGTACCGGATGAATTTATAGACAGGGTTTTTGAAACGATGTGCAAAGCGTCCAATCACCAGTTTCAGGTCCTGACGAAACGACCTGAAAGAATGTCGGAATATATGGAATCCTGGGATAAGAATTTGGGACCTCTTGCCGAGAAATACCCGAATATATGGCTTGGAACCAGTATTGAGACGGAGAAGTACATGGAGCGGGCATATATTATCTCAAGATTGTCTTCCTCGGTCAGATTTCTTTCCTGCGGGCCACTTCTAGGTTCCCTTGACCTAAGACCTGTTCTGGGCGGAGAACACGGGGGGATCAACTGGGTGATAGTAGGCGGAGAAAGCGGGCCCCGTTCCCGACCCATGAAGAAAGAATGGGTTACAGAAATCCGCAACCAGTGCAGAAGTATCGAAGTTCCTTTCTTTTTCAAGCAGTGGGGCGGAATTAATAAAAAGAAAGCGGGGCGTATTCTGGAAGACCGTACTTGGAATGAATACCCGACTACTTAAGCCATGCAGGTTAAAAGGAAAACGGGTGTCAGGCGGCAGTACTGAGTTCTAGCTGTCAAGAGAGGCAAGGTATTGTGAGAGACCATAGCGCACGGGGGAGACAGCTAAGCTGACTCATGGGCCTTTGGCAAGCCCAGCCACAAATCAGACTCCTTTTGTCTAGTTATCTATATAAGTCCAATACATTGGAATTTTTGTAGTGCTAAATATCAGCGATGAACTCCTATGTTAAGGAAGTTCTGTCAACTTTCCTATATAATTCCCTAAAAGAATATGGGTTAAAACTACATAAGCTGCGGATAAGAAATTAGAGGACAGAAGAAAAATCAAGAAGTAAGAGTTGGGTAGGATTGTATATAATTCCCAAACGTAAGAGAGGTTATCATGTTTAAAGCTTTGCTCCTTATTTTTATCTTGACCATCAGCGGTTCAGCATTTGCGAGTGGCGCATCTGCAAATGATGTTAGTAAAGAAACGACAAGTATTGAAATTCCAGAAACGGAAGTTCAGTCGGAGGAATTATCAAAAGGTGAAGGTCGTGGTCGGTGCAAAGCGAAAAGTGGAGATGGTAGCAGTTCTTGTCGTAAACGTTGCAAAGAGGGAACCTGGGCCTATTGCAGAGCGAGTAAAACTACGGCTTCCTGTTGGTGTCAGAAAGAATGAATTCAGCTTGTCAATGATAATACATAATTCCCTAATTTTAATGAGAGAAAAACTTGATAGAATGTTTTAAAGATTTAGCTATCAAAATAGCCTGAGTGGTGGAACGATTCAATTGATGATTAATGTATCTCTGAGATTGATACTTAGAACAAATATATTGACGGTATAAAATGGCTTAAGAAAACCGGCTATCAAGGCTTTGATAACCGAACTTTCCAAGATACATTTTATATGGAGAGCATCATCGTTTGCCAAGGGTGTTACGCTTTGGAGTTGATAAGGCAACTGAAAAATGCCAAATAAAAGTTGTGGAAAATTTCGAAGTACAAACAGGAGAATATAACACGACAACAATCCAAAAAATGGATATTGTCTTTTTGGTCGTACACACTGAAAGGCTCTGACTATATTCACTGGTGGTGATTTGAAAGCAACGAAAATGTCCAATTCAAAACAAATACTAGCGATGCTAAATAGCAAAGCAGAGGGAGATGATGAGTTGTTTTTTTCGATTGCACTTCAGGTAGCCGCCGCGGAAGCCCGTCAAGGGCATAAGACCACAGCTGAGAAAATCCGAAACGCTGTAGAAAAAGCGCGTGGTGCTGAAAAATCTGCCCGGACATCCCCAATCTCCTTTGGGATGCCGCGTGGTGATCTTGCAGATCTTCTGGAATCTCGACAGTCGCGATTTCAGCTTAACGACGTGATTTTGTTGGATACGTTGCGTGCGCGTCTCAACGAGTTGGTTCGCGAGCAACTCAGGCGTGACTGGTTGCGCGAATATGGAAAAACACCTAATCGTCGCGTGTTATTTGTTGGACCTCCAGGTTCTGGCAAGACAATGACCGCGGGGGCTCTAGCGCGGCAACTGAAGCTTCCACTCTATGTTATCCGGCTTGAGAGTCTGATCACTCGATTCATGGGAGAAACTGCCGGGAAACTCAGACTGGTGTTTGATGAGACGGCCAGCAAACGAGGGGTTTACCTCTTTGATGAATTTGATGCCGTGGGTGGTAATCGAGATGCAACCAACGATGTTGCTGAAATGCGTCGGGTGCTAAACTCGTTTCTCCAGTTCATGGAAGAAACGACCACGACAGATAGTTTGATAATCGCAGCAACCAATTCCCCGAACCTTCTCGATAAAGCCCTACTGAGGCGGTTTGATCTGGTGTTGGAATTTGCCCCGCCAACGGTGGAACAGATCAAAACTATTGTCAAGTCCAATATCCGACCGATGAAATATCCTAGTCTTTCGTGGAAACGGGTTACGGCAGCGGCATGTGAACTCAGTCAGTCTGAAATTGTTCGAGCTGTAGAAGACGCAGTTAAAACAGCTATTCTGGACGAACGAGGCGTTTTAACAACAGAAGATCTCGTCCGGCGTCTTGATGAACGCCGCGAAATGCGCGAGGCGTTTCAGATCGAATCGAAGTAGGGAGAGAATGAGTGGCATCTCAGTATACGCGTCCTCACATTGATATTAGTGGTAGTTACACCCGACGGGATTTCAAAGCTCCGAAGATGGGCATGAGCACGAATACGCCACCGCGCACACGCGAAGAGCATGGCGTGCGTCTAAGAGAACAGTTGCAAGCCGCTTTTCGGGCATTTGACCTTACCCATAAACCGGATCTAAAGTTAGAAGAGGTTGACGGCGTTCAAGGTGCTTTCCTCGAGGTGGAACTGCTGCGTGGCACGCCGATCGAGAGAATTGAGCGAAGATCAAAAGGCATTACACCAACTGCAACGCATGTACAACCTGATGAAACCCGAACGGTTGGTTTGTTTGTACCGAACGCGGCACGTGCTCTCCTTGATCAAATTCTGTTGGACTACACGACCGGTCCTCTCACAGAAAAGGGAAAGCAGCCGCAGCATAAAGACTTTGTAGAATCTATAGAAGTCATCCGCAAGGCACAGTTCCGAACCTTTTACACCGATCGTGATGATAAGCTGCCTGAGGATCCGACCGAACCGGTATGGTGGGAAATCTGGTGTGTCCAGCAAGCGGAGGCGCAGTTGGATGCTATGGTCAAGCGTATGGGCGGACGATCAGCTGAGAGGGACCGACGTCTCTATTTCCCGGAAACGGTTATTGTCCCGGTTCTTGCGTCTCAGCAGGCAATAGAGGACATTCTTTTCGCCAGATTCGCGATTACCGAGATCCGCCGCGCTAGTGATACGCCCGTTGTTTTTTTGGAAGCCGATAGGGACGAGCAATTAGAATGGGTTGACAATCTCGCTCAAAGAGTAAGATGGCCAAATATAGACGTTCCAGCCGTCTGTTTGCTTGATACAGGTGTCAATCGCGCGCACCATTTAATCGAGCCTGCTCTGGCCGAAAGGGATATGGAAACCGTGAAGGGTGTTTGGGGTCTCGCTGATGATACCACCCATGGGCATGGCACGCAAATGAGTGGTGTTGCGCTGTATGGCGATCTTATGCCCCTGCTGGAAAGCAATGAAGAGTTAATTCTGAAGCACAGACTGGAATCCGTAAAGATCCTACCTCCACCGGGATTTCCTCCGACGGAAGAACGTTTTTACGGACCGGTAACACAAGAGGCGATCGCACTTCCGGAAATCCGTCAAGCCGGACGTCTTCGGGTTTACTGCATGGCTGTTAGTAATAAATTGGAAAGTGGAGATCAGACATCCGGCTGGAGTGGCGCAATTGATCAAGCTGCTTCAGGTTCAATGATTGGCGATAATAATAATAAAAGAAAGCGGAGATTGATTATACTCTCAACGGGCAACGCACCCAACCATATCGAACGCGATCGTCTGCAAAGCCCCGATAAGTATCTGATAGAAGATCCAGGCCAAGCTTGGAACGCTCTTACAGTAGGCGGTTATACAGATAAGATAGAAATTCAGGATCAAGGCTTAGAAGATTATAAACCTTATTCGAAACCAGGGGACTTGAGCCCACATACTCGAACATCAACCAATTGGAGCGGGAAGACGCCTTTTAAACCTGATATTGTTATGGAATCTGGTAATCGTGCGGTAAGTCCCTCAGGCCGAGATGTACTTGACGCTGAATCGCTTGCCGTGTTGTCAACTGGACCTGACATTGGTCAACAGCCTCTTGTTCCGTTTCGTGCGACTAGTGCAGCAGCCGCTGCTGCGGCTCGTATGGCGGCGAGGTTAATGGCTGATCACCCGAATTCTTGGCCCGAAACCATTAGAGCATTGATGATTCATGGGGCGGAGTGGACCAAACCGATGAAAGACGAGTTAGCTAATGCGAGTAATAAGAGCAAGCGAGCGGCACTAATACGACGTTATGGGTACGGGGTACCAACGTTTGAGCGAGCGAACGCGTCAGCAAACGATCATCTAGCTCTTGTAGCGCAGGCGGAAATTCAGCCATTTGCGCATAAAGACAGGACATTTAAAGACAGCCATTTTTATAAGTTACCTTGGCCTAGGGATGTTATTGAAACAATCGGTCACGAAACTGTTCGACTCAAAATCACGTTATCCTATTTTATCGATCCGAACCCTGGATATTCGGCGAATATTGACCCGTATCGGTATCAATCTTTTGGCCTGAGATTTGACCTAAAGCGCCGCAATGAATCGTTGAAAGAGTTTGCTAAGCGGGTGAACGCTAGTGAAAGGGACCCAGGCGAAAAGGTGGGCAATATACCCGACACCGATAATTGGTTTTTCGGACAAAAAAGCGTATCGGCCGGTTCTCTTCACTGCGATATCTGGACAGGGTCTGCGGCAAAGCTTCTTACGCGCGACATGATATGTGTGCATCCGGTTGGGGGCTGGTGGAGAAATCGTGCTGACAGAGACATCCGATGTCAGAAAACACGCTACGCAATAATTGTATCCTTGAAAACCGAAAGTATGGATATTGATCTCTACACTCCAATTAAGACTCTGATTGAAAGCGAAATTTCAACACAAATTCCTTTTAAGCGGGATTTGGAGGAGATAACTGAGTAGATCTTAAGGTCGAGATAAGGATTGTTTATTTAGCGTATCAAGCAAATGAAAAATTTTGTTGACAACTTAAAGCGCAATCTCAGCTTTTTTCTCGAAGCTCAAAGAAATGCCCAAAAGATAGTAGAAGCTCAAGAGAATGTGCAAGAGATGGTAAAGAAAATAAGACTACCGAATTATCCAATATCCGACATTTTACCTCCTGTAAACCAAATAGTTGCTGATCAAAAATTCTTTCACGAATTCATTAATTTTTCTGCACTTAAGGCAATACAACGTCACTCTAAAGAGTTGCCTGAGAGAACTCAAGAAGCTATTTTGATTTTAGCGGAACATGGTTGGTATCTAGATTTTAAACTTCCGTTTTCGTATTTATGGACACTGCAGGATGCCTTAGCAAGTGGTTACACTTCAGAAGTTGAAGAAGCATTAAGTCAACATTTCGAAAAGCAATTATCTGAAATTGAGGCTAATATTCTGGCCCGATTCCCTCACCGAGGTCATATAATTAGCTCGGCGTTTAAAGCACACAGACAAGGAGAATATTTTTTATCAATACCTGTGTTCCTGATTCAAGTAGATGGAATATGCAAAGATGTCACCGGGAAACATTTTTTTATGAGACAAGAGAAGAAACCAAGAACAGCTGTTTATGCGGAACAGACAGATAAGACTAGGTTTAAAAACGCCTTGTTGAGTGCGTTGGCAAACGTAACTCCGATTTGTGCGTCGGAACGTGAGCGAGAAGATGGCTTTGAATTACTCAATCGACATACAGTATTACACGGAGAATCGTTGGATTATGGTAGTAAAGTTAATAGCTTAAGGGCAATATCACTAATCAACTATGTATCTCAGGTACTTGATAAAGGTGGGTAATGTAACGGCTTCTTCGCAGTTTGATTTGCGAAATATTTAAGACGTTATCTTTGGAAGGCTGCGTTATCAGTTTTGCATCATCTCTGGATAACCCATATATTTCACGTGTCTGTTTCAGAAATATGTTCTGACCTCCATAACTTGGATGGCGAATCTTGAAAACTTCCTGTTTCTTGCGAAGGCGGTTTGCTGCCAAAGCGGCATTATTGCCAATGGGAATAAGTCTGAGAGGTTTTAAAAGGCAGATAAGTTCAAAAAGCAAAGCTTCCCCCGTATTTCTCTCGCGGGAATTGTGCGCACGGTTAGTGAACTGGTCAGAGGGTTCGTGCGGATGCAGCGGAAAAACGTTCCAGAGAAAAATCGAAGCATCAATCCGGTTAAGGACGCTCCACACCATCGCCGCGGTGCGCTCCGCTACAATTTCTCTAGTCGGCTTTTTGACAGAGACTCCCCAGCGCTCAGCGTGTTTCTCAAGATGCACGTCGTCGGTCAGGGCAAGACCGGTTCGTCTGCCCCCTCGATACCCAAGGTCACGTCCGATCCATAAGGAATCAATTTCTGCTTCGGCAGCCGCTTCCAGTATTGCGAGCAATGATTCCCGCCTATGGCACGGAGCCTCCCTGTGATCGTGCTTAGCGCAACGGTCGGAATAGGGATTAAAAGTATTTTGAAAGTCCAGATGTCTAAGCGTTTCAACAAATTGAAACGGTGTCATGACTTAGTTCTCTCAATGGGTTTATACATGATTGTTCGGGTACAGCGATCGCCGATCACGATACCTCCTTTGTTTTTTCTTACTTCCCTGAAAACTTTGTATCCTTCCAGAATCGCATATTCCCACAAACTAAGAGGGCATTTTTCAACCTCGTAACCTCGAACAAATTCCTGAACCACCTTTAGAAGATCAAAGGAAAGAGATTTTTGTTCCTCAAAGAAATTCTGATGTTTGGCTCGGGAAAATATCCATGCGCTCAGCCCTTCTTCAACAACGCGGGCTCTTCCCCCGTCTTCAGCTTCGTCAATTTCTGGGCGGGTTTTTCGTTTCTGTTTTATAAGTCCGCGGAAAATCGGGGACCAGTGGAGGATTGCAGCGTACGACAAGTGAAACACATCATGGAACCTATAGCCATCGGGATCCATTATGTTATCGGTAAGAGGATCGCCGATAAAAACTCCGTTCCATCGCATATAACTTTTTCTTTCCCTGCGCTGAATTATCTCAATCTCAAAATGTTCCGGCAGTTTTTCCTCATCGGGGAAATCGCCGTCAAAGTCAGGCAGGTCGGCTAAGTTAAACTCCAAAAAACGTCCACAAACCTTTTTGATATTACTGTGAACGATTTCGGCAAACGGTACCTCCGCGGCTTGGACAGCCCTAAGATATAGGTCTGCGAACATGCTCAACAAATCCGTAGTTATCTTGTTATGCCCTTTAACTGTGAGAAGTGAAGCGGTGGCTTCCCCAAGCTTCAACAGAAGCTCATCAATAGGAGTATTGTCTCCGGCAGTGGCGATACGTGAAAGGGGGCCGTCAGACAAGTCGCTGGCGACTAATCTTTTCCCGTAATTTTTACCACTGATTACGGTTGAAAAAACTTTCTCAATGTCGTAATCAAGTCGTCTGCACAGAGCGTTAAGATACCAGAGAGTGTCTCCTAGTTCCTCTATCAGGGCATTACGATACCCTGCATAGGCTTTTTCTTCCCTGCGAAGTTTTTTTGCGGTAGCCATAACGCTACCGACCTCTCCGAAAAGACCTAGCAAAACCGTGGACAGATCGTCTTCAGCCAAAGTATCGGTCGGTTTAATCCTTTGCTTATAATCGCACAGGAGAATCGAGTGCGGTTGCTCGGGTTCAATATCAGGCATTTGGGATTGGGGGTTGCCAGTCATTGAAGGTTTTTCACCAGTCCAAGGGTTCACCAATATAACCGCTTGTATCTAACGAACGCAACCATTTGATAAATTCTTCGACCAGATCCGGCGAAAATTTATTTTTGTGACCATTTCTTTTTTTGCGAATATCCTCTCCATTATAGTTAAGGAATTTCTCTGGGATTTTGGGTCCTTCACCTCCCCAGTAAAAATAATCTTTGCTGATCAGAACCCTGTCGGCCTGCGTATCGTGAAAAATATTATGATAGTTTTGTTTACCTCCCTCGTAGCTGTGATGGGAATCTTGCTGATGCCACTCACCGATTTCATTCTTGAAGTAGATATTATCTCCATAGCTCTGCTTCAAACTTCCCTTAAGATTCGGCCTTTTGCGGTGGAACCTCGGGTCGTTCCAGTACTCACTGAATGTCATCACTTCCGTAACACACATAGCGTATACAAGGAAGTCTCTGCGGTCCTGTACCTTGCCCCTACCCCTACTGCCGGTGCCAATTATCCAGTCTCTTATCTCAGCCCCTTTTCTTATCTTCGGCTTGCAGGTTGCGAGAGTGCAGAAACCATAAAAGGGATTGGGAGCGAATCCAAAATCCTGAGCAACTACGTACGAGAACAATCTCAAAAAATTCTCCCTGTTCCACAGTTATATCGCCTGATCTTGCGTTGAGGCCATTGCGAACCGTCTGGATTTTCACAGTTTTCAATTTTCCCTTCAATCGCGTCAACAATACGATCTCCAGTCCATCCGACGATTGCGTCAGCGTACTTGTCAAGTGCTTCTGGGAGTTCGCAGCCTTTTTCACCATCTGCCCAGACACCGACGATGCGCTTGCCTTCTTTCTGGGCATACTCAATTTCCCAATTCACATAGTCACTATCTTTTGTCTCGGGAGAACTGTAGACAACAATAGTGGAACATTGCTGAATACGCGGAGCTAGAATCTTATACTTAATGTAGTCTTCCGACTCTGCGTTGTTGGGATTGTCGGAACTGATTGAATAATCACGAATTGTCATTCCCTTGGAAGCAAGCAGACTTTTCAGTTTGGCAAGTCCAGGGTCATCTTCGTGAACGTGACTTATAAAGACATTTTTAGTTTTCTCAGCCATTGTTCCTTAGCCTTCCGCCTGAAAACTATGACTCTTAGGCAGCATAAATTCAAGTGAACCAGTCCTTTCTAATAAAAAGGTTGCTGCTGGTAAAGCAGTTCCCCTTTCAAACAGTACCTTTGGATTGATTGTGTTTATGCCATCTGCGTGTTATTTTCATTGGTGCGAACAGGAATTTACCGTCTTGTTCCACAGAAACGTAACGAACGCAAGAATGCAAATTCATCTTCCTGCAGACTAGCGGTGAGAATAAATGGCAACAATCAATCAGATAGAAATCTATAAGCAGAGGTACGAGACGTACCGGCATCTTGACCGTCTTCGCTGGCAAATGCTACAGATCGCAGTCGGAGCGGGTTCTCTAATTCTGGCTTTTGCGGGAGGCGAAAGTGAACCTGATTGGTGGATATTTGCGGCAGTAGGTCTCTTGCTTATCATATTTGGATCGGTCATGTTGCGGATAGGACATGGAATTAACATGAACAGCAAGGTGCTTAGCAAAGCCGCAAGTGCCGTTGGCGATGTCGGCATCCCGCCGACTTCAAAGCGGTGGAAGAGCGTTTCCTTCTGGGTCGCTTGTGTTTTAATTGTCCTCGGGAGCGTTTGCGTAGTGTCTGCTTGGTATTCTTACCCTTGCGGAGGGCAATAAGGCACGGATCGATGCATAAAGTTTTCATCAGCTATCATCACCGTCTTGATCAAGATTATAAAAACTACCTCGTGCAGATGGGTGGTAAATACGGAATCTTTCTTGACCGATCAGTTGATACCGCAGACATATCGGATGACCTCAGTGACGAATCGATAAGGAGGAAAATTCGTGACGAGTACCTGCGTGATTCAACGGTCACAATCCTACTTGTGGGACTGGAAACAAAAAGGCGGAAGCACATAGACTGGGAAATCTATTCAAGCATGATAGACGGTCAGGTCAACAAGAAATCGGGAATTCTTGTCGTGAATCTACCGTCGACTAGAAGTACTCTCTGCACAACCTCACACTCTGGAGAAAAAGAAGCTGTCTACCCTGAGATCAAAAGCTGGGTGAGTGTTGATAGCAGGGCTGAGTACGAACGCCGTTATCCTTGTGTGCCGGACAGGATTATCGACAACCTTCTGAGAGATGAGGCCAAAGCCTCGGTCACCCCTTGGTCCAAGATAGGAAACAATCCCAGTGCTCTCAGGTTCCTGATTGATGCTGTTTTCGAAGATCGCGGGAAATGCGAATATGACTTAAGTCGACCTATGAGAAGAGTCAACTCTTGAAATTCTGACTTCAGAATTTGCGGAGAGTAAAGAACATTAAGGTAAGAATAAAATTTTACTGTTAGCTATGTGTTGCCGTTCAATTGTTAGCTATGTGTTGCCGTTCAATGCATTGGGGATTATCTCTGCTGTTACACCGAAGTTCCTCTATCCCCTTACAGCATGTCCTTTTTATCAAGGGGAATAAATATCTATAGAAAACAAATTAAGTAGTAGTTGTAACTTACTGAAATCAGTCAGCTTCAGCACCTGCAACCACTTTGGACGCGGCTTCTTTCATGTCGGCTCCGGTCTGGATGTCAAGACCCGAACCTGAAAGGATTTCCCTTCCAGCTTCAACGTTCGTTCCTTCAAGCCTGACCACCAGAGGAACGTTTATTCCGACCTCTCCCGCGGCCTCCACGATGCCATCGGCAATGGTATCGCACTTCATGATGCCGCCGAAAATATTAACGAAGATGGCTTTTACGTTTTCGTCGCTTAAGATCATCTTAAACGCCTTTGTAACCTGCTCCGTAGTAGCGCCTCCGCCGACGTCAAGGAAGTTTGCGGGTTCTCCGCCGTGGTGCTTGATTATATCCATGGTCGCCATGGCAAGCCCCGCGCCGTTAACAAGACATCCTATGTTTCCGTCAAGCTTAACGAAGCTTATCCCAGCGTCGCTTGCCTCAAGCTCAAGCGGGTCCTCCTCGTCCCTGTCTCTTAGCCCCGCGATGTCACGGTGGCGGAAAAGTGCGTTATCATCAAAGTTAATTTTCGCGTCAAGGGCCACTATGTTTCCATCGGAGGTAAGAACAAGGGGGTTTATCTCCGCAAGCGAACAGTCCTTTTCGATAAACACTCGGTAAAGCGACGAGATAAACGATACAGCCTGCCTTACGGCACCACCCTCAAGACCCATGAAATAAGCGATTTTCCTGCACTGATAAGGCTGAATGCCAAGCGAGATATCAACATGTTCCTTGATTATCTTCTCAGGAGATCTGGCCGCCACTTCCTCGATCTCAACCCCGCCCTCGGGGCTTCCCATAACGACCACCTTTTCCCGGGAGCGGTCAATCACCATGCCCAGATAGAACTCTTTTTCTATATCGAAGGCTTCCTCAATCAGCACGCTTCCCACCGTCTTGCCCTCGGGACCCGTCTGGTGAGTAACGAGGTTCATGCCGATTATCTCATCTGCGGCCTGCGAAGCGTCTTGGGCGCTGTCAACTATCTTTATTCCGCCTCCCTTGCCCCGGCCGCCCGCGTGAACCTGGGCTTTCACCACGTATTTTGCAGAGTTAAGGGTATCTAGCACCTCCGACACCTCATCCGCGCTGAAAACGACTTGGCCGCCCGGAACTTTGACTCCGAAATCCGAGAGAAGTTTTTTAGCCTGGTATTCGTGTACGTTCAATGCTCCCCCCTATTTCCCCTTTACCTTTCTTAAAAGCCAGGCGAGAGGATCATAGTACTTGTCAACCACCCTCTCCTTTAACGGAATAATTCCGTTGTCCGTTATGTGTATATCCTCGGGGCATACTTCCGTGCAGCATTTCGTTATGTTGCAGAAACCTACTCCCGCTTCCTCGCGCGCGAACTCTCTTCTGTCAAGCGTATCGAGGGGATGCATTTCCAGCTCGGCAATCTTTATCATGAACCTCGGCCCGGCAAATGCGTCTTTTCTGTTGTGATCGCGAAGTATATGGCAGACATCCTGACACATAAAGCACTCTATGCATTTTCGGAACTCCTGTCCCCTCTCCACATCCTCCTGGTACATAATCCATTCGGTATCTTCGGCTGGGGTAAACGGAGGAATCTTCTTGCTGACTTCGTAGTTCCATGAAACGTCGGTGACAAGATCCTTTATTACGGGAAACGCCTTCATCGGGTAAACGGTAATCGTTTCGCCCTCCGCAAAACTGTCCATCCGGGTCTTGCAGGCAAGCTTTGGTTTTCCGTTTATCTCCGTACTGCAGGAACCGCATTTGGCCGCCTTGCAGTTCCATCTTATTGCCAGATCGCCGTCGTAGTTTGCCTGTATGTAGAAAAGCGCGTCTAGGACAACCATTCCCTCATCTACCGGCACCTCGTACTCTTTTTCCTCTCCCCCCTGTGAATCACCGCGAAAAACTCTTAGCTTGGCTACCGACATCACTTATCCTCCATAAACATTTTCGAAAATTCCTCGGGCATCTGCGTAACCGGTCGCGTTCCGACATCCATCACGTCGTTTTTAAGAGCGACAATGGAATTGAGCTTGCCCCATACCTCATCGTCGCTTTCGGGATAGTCGACCCGGCTGTGAGCCCCCCTGCTCTCTTCCCTAGCAAGCGCGCATCTTGCGAGGGCCTCTGAAACGATCAGCATCGATTTAAGATCCCTGCACAGATGCCAACCGGGATTAAACATTAAGGAGCCCTCTATTTTGAGCGTCCTCGCCCTCTGCTTAAGTCCCTCTATCTGCTTTATACCCGTGCTTATGTTCTCTTCGGTACGGAACACTCCTATGTAGTGCTGCATTACGTCCTGAAGATCCTGATGAATCATGTAGGGATTCTCTCCCTGCGTGTTGTTAAAAGGTTCGTGAAGCTCGCTTGCGAATCCCTCCAGAAGCTCGGTGGGTACGGACACATGGGATCTCCCGCTTGCGTAAGCGGCAGCTCCTGCTCCCGCCCTTTTTCCGAAAACGAGAAGGTCAGAAAGAGAATTTCCGCCGAGACGGTTCGCGCCGTGCATTCCTCCCGCAACCTCGCCGGCGGCGAAAAGCCCCGGAACGGTGCTCAAGCAGGTTTCCCCTTCAACTTTCACCCCTCCCATGACGTAATGCGTGGTCGGGAATACTTCCATCGGGCCCTTTGTTATATCTATATCGGCAAACTCCATGAACTGGTGGTACATGCTCGGAAGCTTGCGTTTCACGTAATCGGCTCCCCTGTGGGAGACATCGAGAAACACTCCGCCGTGGGGAGAACCGCGTCCCTGCTCCACCTCGGTGTATATGGATCTGGCCACCACGTCGCGAGTTGAAAGCTCCATGTGCTCGGGGTCGTATTTCTCCATGAACCGCTCGCCCTCGCTGTTTGTGAGTATGCCTCCCTCACCCCGCACCGCTTCTGTAACCAGAATTCCTCTTACGCTCGTAGGCCATACCATGCCCGTGGGATGGAACTGTATGAATTCCATGTCCATAAGCTCCGCTCCGGCCTCGTAGGCCATCGAGTGACCGTCGCCCGTATACTCCCAGGAATTCGAAGTGTATTTATAGGCCTTGCCTACTCCACCCGTCGCAAGAATGATTGCGTTTGCACGGAAAAGAACGAACTTCCCGCTTTCCCTCCAGTAGCCAAAAGCCCCCGTCACCCTGTCTCCGTCCTTTATGAGATGGGTTATGGTGCATTCCATGTAGACCTCCATGCCGGAATGTATCCCCTTTTCCTGAAGGGTTCTTATCATCTCAAGACCGGTCCTGTCGCCCACGTGGGCAAGTCTTTTCCAGGTGTGTCCGCCGAAGGCCCTCTGATTTATCTTTCCGTCTTTTGTTCTGTCAAAAAGAGCTCCCCAGTATTCAAGCTCGCGCACCCTCTCGGGGGCTTCTTGTGCGTGGAAAAGTGCCATCTGCCAGTTGTTAAGCATCTTTCCGCCCTTCATGGTGTCCTTGAAGTGGGTTTCCCAGCAGTCTTTGCTATCAACGTTGGACAAAGCTGCCGCAATGCCGCCCTCAGCCATAACCGTGTGCGCTTTGCCGAGAAGGGATTTGCATATAAGTCCGGTCGAGGCGCCCTGGGCGGAAGATTCAATGGCGGCCCGAAGACCGGCCCCGCCGGCCCCGATAACTATAACGTCATGAGTGTGTGTTTCGTATTTTTCCACGTCTATATCAACCACCTCAGATCAGTAATTGTTCCGTTTGCGACCAAAAACACGTAAAGGTCGGTTAGGGCCACGAAAACAAGGCTTATCCACGCCCAGGTCATGTGTATTTCGTTATGGACGCTTGCGGCGCCCCACAGGCGAAAGCGGGTCGGACATCTTGAGAACACGTCAAGTTTCCCCCCCACCAGGTGGCGAAACGAGTGGCAGGAAAACGAATACATACTAAGCAGAAACGCGTTTGCGGTAAGAAATATGGTTCCGAGGCCGACTCCGATCCCGTCATGGAAGAAAAAGGCCTGAAACGCGTCAATCCACAAAAACAGCAGAACGAAAGTAGCCGCGTAGAGAAAGAACCTGTGGAGGTTCTGCAGAACGAACGGGAAACTCGATTCCCCCGTGTAAGAACCCATTTTGCCGATCGGCTTGACCCCGCAGCCCGGGGGCGAGAGGAAATATGCCCGGTAGTATGCTTTTCTGTAGTAATAGCAGGTCGCGCGAAATCCAAGCGGCGCCCAGAGAATAAGTATGGCCGGGGAAAACGGCCACCAGTCGGAAAGTATGAGCGGAGAATAAAAAGGCGAGAGGTAAGGCTCGGTGCGGTAAAATTCGTTTGCAAGAACCCTCCAGGTGGAATAGATTCCGAAAGCCCCAAGCACCACCCCCGTCACCAGGGGAGCCACCCACCACGCATCCTTTCTCATGGTTAGCGCGCTGTCAGCCGTACCGTTAGCCATGTTGCAGAAACCTCCAAAAAATATTTAAAAATATCCGGAGCGTCCGTCCCAAAGCAGTAACAACGCCGGGGGGCGGAATGGAAGCGGGAACCTCACAATATTCCCATTCCGTCAATTATTTCGCAAAGCTCCTTTACCTTGCCCGCCGAGACGTGAAGAGCCTCCATCTCCTCGTCGGAAAGATCAAACCCTATTATCTCTTCAACCCCTTCTGTGCCAAGCCTTGCGGGAAGGCCCACGAAGGTATCTTCTATTCCGTAATGCCCGTCTGCGTACACGCAGGAGGGCAGTATCTTCTTCTTATCCTTTATGATTGCCTCGGCCATCTCCACCGCCGCTACCGCGGGAGCGTAGAAAGCGCTTCCGGTCTTAAGGAGCTTCACTATCTCGGCTCCTCCGTTTCGGGTGCGGTCGACCATTGCTTCCAACACGTCAGCGGGAACGAGCTCCGCAATGGGAACGCCCGCCACTGTGGTCTGGCTCAGAAGCGGGACCATCGTGTCTCCGTGCCCGCCGAGAACCGAAGCGTGTATGTTCTCAACCGAGACCCCAAGCTCCATCGAGATAAACGCCCGGAAACGCGCCGAATCGAGGACCCCGGCCATTCCCATCACTTTATGGTCGGCAAGACCGCTGACCCTGTGCGCCACGTACACCATGGCGTCAAGCGGGTTCGTAACCAGTATGAGTATCGCCTCCGGGGAATGAGAAACCACCTGTTCCGTGACGCTCTTTACCACCTTGGTGTTTGTCGAGATTAGGTCGTCACGGCTCATCCCGGGCTTTCTTGGAATACCCGAGGTGATTATCACCACATCAGAATCCGCCGTGTCTTCGTAGTTGGTTGAACCGACGATACTTACGTCGCTTCCGGAGATCGGACACATCTGGGCAAGGTCGAGCGCCTTTCCCTGGGGAACTCCCTCCACTATGTCAATCAAAGCCATGTCGGCAAGCTCAAGCTGCGCGATACGAAACGCCGCCGACGCCCCGACGTTTCCCGCACCTATCACAGAAATCTTCGGTCTGCGTTTTTCCAAGAATCTGCTCCTTTTAAAAAGTTTGTGCCGCGCCGCCCCTAGCCCATTACCCTGTCCATGTTCATCACGATGGCCTTTCCGTACTCAGAACACTTAAGAAGGGTCGCCCCCTCCATCTGTCTTTCAAGGTCATAGGTGACCGTTTTCTGCAGAACAGTCGCCTCCATCGCCCTGAAAACAAGCTCCGCCGCCTCGTGCCACCCCAGGTACTGGAACATCATGACTCCCGAGAGTATGACCGAGCCCGGGTTCACCTTGTCCTGTCCGGTGTACTTGGGAGCGGTCCCGTGAGTGGCTTCGAAGACCGCCAGATAATCGCCTATGTTGCCGCCCGGGGCAACTCCGAGACCCCCTACCTGCGCAGCGCAGGCATCGGACATGTAGTCGCCGTTAAGATTAGGCATGGCCATCACGTCGTATTCGCCCGGTCTTGTGAGAATCTGCTGGAACATGCTGTCGGCTATGCGGTCCTTGATAACGATTTTGCCTTCAGGCTGCTTGCCGCCGAAATCGTCCCAGAGTTCATCTTCAGTTATGATGACGTCCGGGAACTCCTCTTTTGCCAGTTCGTAGCCCCATTCGCGGAAGGCCCCCTCGGTGAACTTCATTATATTGCCCTTGTGAACGAGGGTGACGCTCCTCCTTTTATACTCCATTGCGTATTCAATCGCCTTTCGCACGAGCCTCTTGGTTCCGAAAGGACTTATGGGCTTTATTCCTATCCCGCTTAGATCGCGGATATTCACCCCGTAGTTTTCGATGAGATACTCTCTTATATCGGCCGCTTCCTTGGTACCGCTCTCCCACTCGATTCCCGCGTATACGTCTTCTGTGTTTTCCCTGAATATCACGACGTCAAGTTTGCCGGGAACCAGAAGAGGATTGGGGGTTCCCTTGATCCATTTGACGGGCCTTACGCAGGCGTAGAGATCAAGTATCTGCCTCAGGGAAACGTTAAGGCTCCTTATCCCCCCTCCCACGGGAGTGGTAAGGGGACCCTTGATGGCAACCACGTACTCCCTTATCGTGTCGATGGTTTCCTCGGGAAGCCATTCACCGGTCCTTTCATGCGCCTTCTCGCCGGCCAGCACCTCAAGCCAGGATATCTTCTTCTTTCCCTCGTAAGCCTTCTCGATCGCGGCGTCAAACACTATCCGGGACGCGTGCCAGATGTCGGGACCTATCCCATCGCCTTCTATGAAAGGAATTATCGGGTTGTCGGGAATTACGAGTTTTCTGTTTCCCTCGTCAATCTGTATTTTTTCTCCGCTTGGAACTGACATTGAACACTTCTCCTTTTGAGATAAAGCAAAATTTTGGATTTCAAAATATAATAGAAAAACCCACCCATTTCAAATTGATGTGCCTACCTACCGGGATATCATCTGACGCAAGACGGTCTGCAGTATTCCGCCGTTACGGTAATATTTAACCTCAACCGGCGTATCAAGCCTGCATGTGGCGTGAAACTCCCTCTGCTCACCATCTGGGTCCGTTACGGTTACGGTCATCTTCTTGCCCGGATAAAGATCCTCGGAAATCCCGCTCACGCTGAAGGTCTCAAAGCCCGTAATGCCAAGAGACTGCGCGCTTTGCCCTTCTTCGAACTGAAGGGGCAGAACTCCCATTCCCACCAGGTTGCTTCTGTGAATCCGCTCAAAACTCTCCGCTATAACACAGCTCGCACCCAGAAGAGCGGTTCCCTTGGCCGCCCAGTCCCGGGAACTTCCCGTCCCGTATTCCTTCCCCCCGATCACGACAAGGTCCGTTCCCTCGCTCATGTACTTCGAGGACGCATCGTAAATCGACATCTCCTCACCCGTGGGAACGTGCACCGTCCACCCCCCCTCTTTTCCTTCGACCATCTTGTTTCTTATCCTGATGTTTGCAAACGACCCCCGGATCATAACCTCGTGGTTTCCCCTCCTTGAGCCAAAGCTGTTAAAACTCCTTGGGGAAACCCCCTTTGAGATAAGATAGCCGCCTGCAGGCCCGTCCTTGGGAATGGAACCCGCGGGGGAAATATGATCCGTTGTTATCGAGTCTCCAAGAAGCGCGAGCACATTTGCGTTCTCTATGTCCTTGGGGTCTTCGGGCTCTAGAGAGAAATCATCGAAAAACGGAGGTTCCTGTATATACGTTGACTCAGACTCCCATTCGTAAATATCCGCCTGCGGAGCCCCAAGCGATTTCCAGGTCTCATCCCCTTCAAAAACCCCAGAGTACTGATTGTTGAATATCTCAGGGGAGATCGATTCCGCTACCGTATCGATTATCTCCTGCTGCGTCGGCCAGATATCCTTGAGGAACACTTCGTCCCCGTCACTGCCAACCCCAAGAGGCTCGCTGTAGAGGTCAATTCCAACCGTACCCGCCAGGGCAAACGCCACGACAAGCGGAGGAGACGCCAGATAAGAGAACTTCACAAGCGGGTGTACCCTGCCCTCAAAATTTCTGTTTCCGCTCAGGACCGCCGCGCAGGTAAGATCGTTTTCTCTTATCGCTGCGTCCACATCTTCTGGAAGCGGGCCGCTGTTGCCTATGCATGTCGTGCACCCGTATCCGACCAGGTTGAAGCCCAGTTCTTCAAGGTAGGGCGTAAGTCCCGCGGCGTTCAGATAATCAGTCACCACCCTTGATCCCGGCGCGAGGCTCGTTTTCACGTAAGGCTTGACGGTGAGTCCGCGCTCAACCGCTTTTTTGGCGAAAAGGCCCGCCCCTATCATTACGGATGGGTTCGAGGTGTTCGTACAGCTTGTGATGGCGGCTATCACGACCGAGCCGTTTGAAATTCCGTTTGCCCCATGCGGGGAATCCCCGTTTGCGCTGATCCCCCTGGCCCGGAGGCTCTCGTTGTAGGAACTCTTCATGTCCCCGAGCGATATTCTGTCCTGGGGGCGGCTCGGGCCGGCAAGAGATGGTTCAACAGTCGATATGTCAAGTTCAAGCGTATCGGTATAGACCGGGTCCTCGGCGTCGTCAGTTCTGAACATCTTCTGTTCCTTCGTATACGCTTCCACAAGCGCTGCCGCGTCTTCCCTGCCTGTTGTCCTCAGGTAGCTGAGGGTTTCCGTATCTACAGGGAAAAATCCCATGGTAGCACCGTACTCGGGAGCCATGTTGGCTATGGTGGCCTGATCCGAGAGCGCAAGATTGCTCACGCCGGATCCGAAAAACTCGACGAATTTGCCGACCACCCCTTTTTTCCTCAGCATCTCGGTCACCCTGAGAACCAGGTCGGTGGCGGTAACCCCCCGGGAGAGGCCGCCGACGAGTCTGAATCCGATGACATCGGGTATCAGCATGTAAAGCGGCTGCCCGAGCATGCACGCCTCGGCCTCTATTCCACCCACTCCCCAGCCCATGACGCTAAGACCGTTTATCATGGTCGTGTGGGAATCAGTTCCCACCAGGGTGTCGGGATACGCCACCAGCTCCGAGTCGGCCTGCTTGGAGACAACTACGCTTGCAAGGCACTCAAGATTCACCTGGTGCACTATTCCGGTTCCCGGCGGCACTACCCTGAAATTGTCAAAAGACCCCTGGGCCCATTTTAAAAAGCTGTATCTCTCTTTGTTTCTCTCGTACTCAATTTCCACGTTTTTGCCAAAAGCGTCGCCGCTTGCGAAATAATCGACCTGAACGGAGTGATCTATAACGAGATCCACCGGCACTATGGGATTTACAAGCGAGGGGTCTCCCCCTTTTTTCTGGACAACCGACCTCATCGCCGCAAGGTCAACCACGCAGGGAACCCCGGTGAAATCCTGAAGTATCACTCTTGCGGGGTTGTAGGGAATTTCTTTGGCCTCGGCATTTGAGGAATCCCAGTTCACAAGGGATTCCACGTGCTGTTCCGTAACGGTTTTTCCGTCAAGGTTCCTGAGCATGTTTTCAAGCAGTATTCTTATTGAGAAGGGAAGTTTCGAAATCGATGCGCCGTAGCGCTTCTCAAGCTTCGCGAGGGAGTATATCCTGTAGGTTTTGTCCCCGACCGAAAGGTCGGAAAGAGTATCGAGATTGTTAGTCAAACCCATATGGCACCTCTTTTGCGCAGTTTCACATTTGTGGAATCAGCGGGGTATTGTACCAAAAAGAACGAAAAAATAAAACTGTTCCTGATGCTATCTGTTTACACGAAGCGATTTGGGAGACCGTGGTGGATTTCCCCGAGCCCCGGGACATCAACTGAACTTACGAAGCGCAACGCTTACGTTCGTTCCCCCGAAACCGTAGGAATTGCTAAGCGCCACTTTTATTTTGCTTTCCCTCGCGGTGTGGGGAATGTAATCCAAGTCGCACTCCGGATCGTTTTCGAAAAGGTTTATCGTCGGCGGCAAAACGCCGTTCTCAAGCGCGAGCACGCAAATAGCCGCCTCTACCGCACCCGCAGCGCCGAGCATGTGACCAGTCATGGATTTGGTGGAACTCACCGGAATTCGCCGAGCATCTTCGCCGAACACATTCTTAATCGCTTTGGTTTCGTTAACATCATTAAGGCGGGTGGAGGTTCCATGGGCGTTTATGTAATCAACATCTCCGGGATTAAGGCCTGAATCCTCCAAAGCGGCATTCATGCAGCTGATCGGTCCCTCAAGCGAAGGCGCCGTGATGTGAAAGGCATCAGCGCTCATTCCCGACCCGAGCACTTCGGCGTATATGTTGGCACCTCTTTTTTTCGCAAACTCAAGTTCCTCAAGAATCAGCATACCGGCCCCTTCGGAAAGAATGAACCCGTCACGCTGCGCCTCAAACGGTCTTGACGCGGTCTCGGGCTCGTCGTTTCTGGTCGAAAGTGCCTTCATGGCGTTAAAAGCCGCAAAGGTGAGGGGGATAAGCGGCGCCTCTGATCCACCGGCTATCATGACGTCCGCCTTACCGTCCTTTATAATCTTGGCGGACAGCGCAAGCGAGTGACCGCTTGCGGAACACGCGGTCGTGGAAGAACAGCTCGGACCCTTGGCGTTGAACTTTATCGACACATATCCCGAGGCCATATTGGTCACTATGTTCGGTATAAAAAAGGGAGAGACACGTGAGGGGCCCCTGTTCTCCATGGTCAAAACGGTATCGTAGAAAGTTTTCATCCCGCCGATGCCCGATCCGATAAAAGTCCCCGTGCGCTCGGAGATGTCATCTGTAATCTCAAGCCCTGCGTCGCGAAGCGCGAGCATGGTGGCCGCAATGGACAGCTGAATGAACCTGTCATTTCTCTTCGCGTCCTTCGGTTCCATGTACAGAGTAGGATCAAAATCCTTCACCTCTCCCGCAATCTGGGTTTTAAGATCCGAGGGGTCAAAGATCGAGATCCTTCCCACCCCCGGGACTCCTTCGCAGACAGAAGACCATGTGGCTTCGTTTCCCACCCCAATGGGCGTTATGAGCCCTATACCTGTAATGACTACCCTTCTTGCCATTTCCCCTTTAGTTATCCTTCGAAGTGGCTTCAACCGATTTCTGGATAAAATTAACCGCATCCTGAACGGTTATTATGTTCTCCGCGTCTTCATCCGAGATCTCAAGCTCGAACTCATCCTCCATGGACATTATAAGCTCCACAAGGTCGAGCGAGTCGGCTCCCAGATCTTCTATAAAGGAAGAATCGGGCGTTATTTCGTCCTCAGATTTGCCGAGATGGCTCGCGACCATTTCCTTTACTTTAGCTAAAATTTCCGTGTTATCCTTTGACATATGAGTCATAACCTCCTCTATATTTTACATGTAAATTCCGCCGTTAACCTTTATAACCTCCCCGGTTATGTACGACGCACTCTTGGAAACTAAAAAACACACGGCACTTGAAATGTCCTCGACGCGGCCGAACCTCCCGAGAGGTATAGCTTCCAGATATTTTTTTCTCATGTCCTCGTTAAGATCCGCAATAATCTCCGTTTCAACAAAACCGGGACTTACCGCGTTTACCGTTATCCCTCTTGAACTGAATTCCTTGGCCGTTGCTTTCGTAAGACCTATTATCCCGGCTTTTGAAGCGGAGTAATTTGCCTGCCCGGGGTTTCCAACCTCCCCGGCAGTCGAGGTAATATTTATTATTCTTCCGTAACGGTTCTTGAACATCCCCCTGGAAACCGCCTTGGTACAGTTAAATGCTCCCTTGAGGTTTATATCCAGGACACGGTCCCAGTCATTCTCCCCCATTCTTACCAAAAGTCCGTCATTCCTTATCCCTGCATTGTTAACAAGTATCTGTATTCCGTCAAATTCATCCGAGAGTTCCCCGACGCTTCGCTGAACCCCGGCAAAATCGGAAACGTCAAAGCCGACCGCTCTGGCGCTGCCCCCAGCCTGTTCTATCTCCTTTAGAGTTTCCTCGGCCGCCTGTCTGTTGCTGATGTAGTTGATCAGCACGTACGCTCCCCGTAGAGCAAACTCCTTGGCGATGTCTCTTCCTATTCCTCGCGACCCGCCCGTGACAAGGGCAATCTGTTTACTTAATTCCATCTGCTTTAATATGATGTAACTCCTCCGGTTTTTCAATACTCGCGCAACTCACGTCCCTGAGTGTTCTCTTAACAAGACCGCTTAAGACTTTTGAAGGACCGATTTCAAAAAATTCCGAAACCCCGGAGTCCTTAAGAAATTCAAGAGACTCAGCCCATCTCACCGGGCTTACCACCTGCTCCACCAGAATGTCTTCTACCCTCGCAGGGTCAGAATTGGTCTTCGCCTCGGTATTGGTGACCACGGGATATTTCATGGGGCTAAGATCTACTTTTGCTATAACGCCGCGAAGCCGCACAGCTGCGGGCTCCATCAGGGAGCAGTGAAAAGGAGCGCTCACTTCAAGCTCAACGACCCGTCTCGCCCCTTTTTCCTTCGCAAGCAGTGAGGCAGCCTCGACAGCCCGAGCTTCTCCCGAGATAACGGTCTGTGTGGGCGAGTTGAAATTCGCGGGGGAAACAACCGCTTTTTCTCCGGCAACCTCGGCGCAAAGCTCGCTTACTTCCTGCGATGTCAGACCCAGCACGGCAGCCATTTTCCCGACCCCCGGGGGAACCGCTTCCTGCATGAACTCCCCTCTTTTCCTTACAATGCGCACCGCGTCACTAAACGGAACGCACCCGGAAGCGACAAGGGCCGTAAATTCCCCGAGGCTGTGTCCCGCAAGCAGATCGGGTCTTATTTCCGTCTCCTCAAGCACAACTCTCAACGCGGCCACGCTTGTGGTAAGTATCGCCGGCTGCGCGTTTGCCGTAAGGGCCAGAGTCGCCGCCTCGCCTTCAAAGCAAAGCTTCGCCACGTCGATTCCAAGGGCGTCGCTTGCTTCCTCAAAAGTCTGGCTCGCAACCGCAAACTCGGCGCAGAAATCAGCGCCCATGCCGATATACTGCGAACCCTGCCCTGGAAAAAGAAAAGCTATCATGGATTCAATATGTTCTTAATCTTCCGCAACGGTTTCCGTCTCGGGCGATTGTTTGAAGAAATTCCTTCCCTTGTAATAACCGCAGCTGGGACACGCCCTGTGAGGGGGCTTCGTCTCATTGCATTCGGGACAAAAGGAAGCTCCCGGCAACGTGGCGGAATAATGGGTTCTTCTTTTCCTCGATTTCGACTTGGAAGTCTTTCTCTTAGGTAATGCCATTTTAATCTCCTGGCTTGAATCTATATTTTTATATCTTTAAGTACCGCAAAGCGCGAGTCTTGGGGATGAGTCTCGCAGTCGCACCGTTCTTCATTCAGGTTCCGACCGCACCCGGAGCAAAGCCCCCTGCAGTCCTCGGCGCAGACCACCTTGTAAGGAAGCGAGAGATTCACCTGCCCTCTCATGTAATCATTAAGGTCTATTCTTCTCCCTCGGTAAGTCTCATAATCAATATCCCCGCCGGACTTCATCTCTTTTTCCGCATCCGAAGACGAAAGAATGAGTTTTACCTCAAGATCTGTATCAACGCTTACGTCCCCCAGGCAACGGGAACATCGGGAAACCGCCAAGAATCCGATTTTCCCCCGCACACTCACCTTGTCCGCCGTGCGCACAAGGTCAATATGAAACTCTATATCGGAACCCACGCTCGCAGTCTCCGATTTCTCGGAACCGCCAAGCCACCCAGGCCCTCTCGTGAGATTAAGACTCAATCCGCCGTCTTTTATTTCCGATACGTTTACTATCATCGCGCGGGAACCCCGCCTGTAAAAATTGCTCTAATATAAACCACAATCGCTTTATTGCAAGTAATTCAGAAAATGGTCCGCCGGGAAAGAAGCCGAATCGCTCAGACGTTATGACAGGCAACACTTCGCCCCTCGGTTCCCTTCTTCTCGAGCATGGGAGTCTCTTTGGAGCATATCTCGGTCGCAATGGGGCACCTCGGATGGAAACTGCACCCAGAGGGAATCTCAGCCAGGCTTCTTATTTCTCCCGATATTGAAACTTCCTCACCCTTCTCTCCCCTGGTTTTCTTTATCTCGGGAATCGCGGAGATAAGCACCTTGGTGTAGGGGTGCATGGGGTTTGAGTAAATCTCCTCGCTCGGAGCGATCTCGACTATTTTTCCAAGATACATTACGGCCACCAGGTCGCTTACGTGCTTTACGACCCGCAGGTCATGGGATATGAAGAGGTAGGAGAGACCGTGTTTTTTCTGCAAATCCTTAAGAAGGTTTATTATCTGCGCCTGGACGGACACATCAAGCGCCGAGACAGGCTCGTCGCAGACGACGAACTTCGGGCGAAGAGCAATCGCGCGCGCTATGGCTATTCTCTGGCGCTGCCCCCCGCTGAACTCGTGAGGATAGCGGTTCATAACATCGGCGCCAAGACCCACCTCTCCCAGAAGCCGGACTACAAATTCGTTGCGTTCTTCTTTTTTTACCGTGTTATGGATGCTTATTCCCTCGGAAACAAGCGAACCCACGTTCATTCGGGGATTAAGGGAACCGTAGGGATTCTGGAATATCATCTGCATTTCTCTTCTCAGAGGGCGGACCCGGGCGGAGTCAAGTTCGGTAATGTCCTCCCCATCGAAAAAGATCTTCCCGGCCGTGGGCGCAAGGAGTCTCAGCACCGTTTTTCCAAGCGTGGTCTTGCCGCTTCCGCTCTCCCCGACAAGACCCACGGTCCTGCCTTTTTGCACTTCAAGCTCCACGTCGTCAACGGCGCGGACGTAATCGGAAACCCTCGAGAAAATGCCCTTCCGGACCGGAAAGTACTTTTTAAGTCCCCTTACGCTTACTATTGCTTTGTTCATTTTTATAAAAACCTGTTTAACTTCTTAATGCCCTAGGTGTTTGCGATTTCCCGTTTAATCCGAGAAAGATGATTCCAAGCACAAGGTGTTTTTTGGTTATTGGTCAACCTTATTTTGGGTCTCGATTCTTCGTCGATTTATTTCCTCAATTGCGGTCAAGAAATACGCCCGTCGCTCAGGAGGAACTGTTCTTATGAACTGCTTAAAGTGATTGTTCCCTCCGCAGAACCGGCAGTATCAGCATCTGATAATCCGAGACGGGCATGGATCAATCAATTCTCCGTTACGTCACCGTTTCCCGAGGTGTAACGCATTTGTCTATCTCGCGGCCTGCTTTGATCTCCGCTCTGCGAAGTTCCCATGTCTTTTGTAGGTTCAGCCACAGTTGCGGCGTCGTCCCGAAATATCTCGCCAGCCGCAACGCTGTGTCGGCACTCACACCTTGCTGGCCGTTCAGAATCATTCTAATTCGGTTCGCCGGCACACCCAACTCTTTCGACAAGGCATTGGCCGACAGCCCGAGTGTTTCGAGTTCCTCGCGAAGCATCTCTCCCGGATGCACCGGCCTCATTCCGTTACTAGCATTCATTCCCGTACTAGTCCACAATCAACTTCATCTGGTCGAGAATTTTACCCATTTTTTCCTTAAAATTGTCCTACAAGCCATTTTATCACATCTATCTGAATATTGGAGTTTATCAAGAATCTCCCCGCCTTTTACGCTTGGCTACATACATAATTCTGACTCGCTTTATTCTCATCCATTCTTCAAAAACATCTCATACCGGAAACAGGCCGAGCTGTGAGAATCCGAAATGCCGTAGAGATCCGGCTGCGCCTCAAAACATTTTCCTTCCGCGTACTCGCAGCGGTTATTGAACCTGCATCCCTTCGGAAACTCCCCGGGAGATGGAATTGTGCCCTTTATGGAGTAAAGATCCTCACCCGTCGACTGACCGGGAATCGAATTTATAAGTCCTATGGTGTAGGGATGTGCGGGGGCGGAAAAAAGTTCCTCAACACTTCCCCGCTCAACCACCTTTCCCGCGTAAAGAACATAGACATCATCCGCAACGTTGGAGATAACCCCGAGGTCGTGCGAAATCAGCATAACCGCCATCCCCATCCTGTCCCGAAGACTTTTTATCAGGGACAAAATCCCCGCCTGGATCGTCACGTCAAGGGCCGTTGTGGGTTCATCGGCTATCAGCAGTTCTGGGTTGCAGGCAAGAGCCATCGCGATCATTACCCTCTGGCACATGCCTCCGCTCAGTTCGTGGGGATAGCTTGAGTATCTCTCCGAGGGAGAGGGAATGCCGACTATATCGAGCAGGTTAAGTACCCTTTTCTTCTCCTCTTTTCTTGAGACGTTCTCATGAACCCGTATGACCTCACCTATCTGGTCTCCTACGGTGTAGACGGGATTAAGTGAACTCATCGGTTCCTGGAATATCATGGAAATCCTGTTTCCACGGTAACTCCTGAGTTCCCGTTCGGTAAGCGAAAGAAGGTTCTTTCCCCTGTATATAACCTCCCCCGAATTCACCTTGGCCGGGGGCGCGGGCAAAAGCCCCATGACGGAAAGAGCGGTAAGGGTTTTTCCGCAGCCGCTTTCTCCGACAACCCCGACTATCTTTCCTTCTCCGATCCGAAGGTTCACATCTCCAATAACCTCAAGATCTCCGCCTTTCGAGGGAAAGGATACGTTAAGATTTTTTATTTCTAGCAGCTCTGGGTTTGGCATCACGTAATTTTATCTTTCTTTGAGTTTAGGGTCTATCGCGTTTCTAAACCCTTCCCCGACCAGATTAAGCGCCGTAACCGTCGCGAAAATCGCAAATCCCGGAAAAAGAACCAGCCACCACGCGAAATCCACGTACTTCTGGGACTGGGAAATTATCTCTCCCCAGCTGGGTTCCGGGGGAGTTACCCCGAATCCCAGGAAACTGAGACTCGATTCAACCAGTATCGCTCCCGCCACCCCGAAAGTGGCGCTTACCAGAACGGGCGCGAGAGCGTTTGGAAGCATGTGTTTGAGTATTATCCTGCGGTCGCCGCTTCCGAGCGCCCATGCAGCCTCCACGTAGTTTGTCCGGCGAAGTTTCAGAAACTCCCCGCGAAGGAGCCTCGCCACCCCAGTCCAGCCCGTAATGCCTATCACTATCATGATGTTGTAAATGCTGGGTTCTGTAAAAGCGAGAATGGTGAGGATCAGAAAGAAAACGGGGAAAGTGATCATCACCTCTATCAGCCTTGAGATCACAAAATCTATCCAGCCGCCGTAGTAACCCGCCATTGCCCCCAGGATTATTCCTATCACCATGGCTATCCCGACGGCGACCACCCCTATTGAAAGCGATATCCTGGCCCCGTGAATAATCCTGCTCAGGACATCCCTTCCCCTGTCATCCGTGCCCAGAAAATGATTCCCGTCGGGAGCCGCGAGAACGGAGAAGAAATCGCTTTCCGTGGGACTGTATTTTACAGGAGGGAAAACCGCAAACGAATCCGGGTCGTCAAGGTACGTGGCCCGAAGATCCTCTCCGCGAAACTCAGGATAATCCACGATGACCGGAAAATAGTATTTACCCTCATCAACAAGCACTATCGGTTTGTTGCCAGCGAGAAAACTTTCGAAAACCGCCGTCACCGCTAAAAGAACTATGAAGAAAAACGAGACATACGCGAGGGAATCCTTTTTGAACTCGATCCAGACCCCATCCCAGTATCCGACGCTTGAGCCTTGCTTCATGACTTCCTCTCAAACCCTATTCTGGGGTCCACTATGGCGTAGGTTATGTCCGATATCAGAATGCCGATCAGGGTAAGAAAAGCGGAGATGGTGGCAACCGCCATTATGACCGGGTAATCCCTCGAGAGTACCGACTCAAAACCCAGTCTTCCTATTCCCGGAATCGAGAATATGGTTTCTATGATAACGCTTCCCCCTATCATGGCGGGGAGAATCGAGGCGATTATCGTTACTATGGGAATAAGCGAGTTTCTGAGCGCGTGCTTGAAAAGCACCCTGTTGGGCGCAAGTCCCTTGGCCCTCGCTGTAGTTATGTAGTCCTCACGGAGAACTTCGAGGAGGCTTCCCTTCTGATAGCGCGAAAGCGACGCCAGAGAAGCGTAGGTAAGGCAGAACACGGGAAGAATAAGGTGCCATAGGAAATCTAGTGTCCTCTGAAAAAATGGAAGATCCTCATATCCCCTTGAGTGGACGCCGTATATGGGGAAGATATCCAGAGCCCCTCCGCCCCCGAAGAAATAGATCAGCACCACAGCCATCCAGAAACTCGGAATCGAATAGAGAAGAAAAAGAACGAAAGTCGTTGAGCGTTCCGCGAAACTCCGCTGCCGCACGGCGGACCAGGCCCCGATCGGTATGGCTATCAGGTAAACGAGAAAGATCGAGAGCACGTTCAGTATCAGGGTGATCGGGAGTCTTTCGGCTATCTTGTCGATGACCGGGCGGTGATCCCTGTAGGAATTTCCAAAATCAAGTGTTACAATCTGGCGGAGCCAGATGAAATACCTCTGGTGAACGGGCTTATCCAGACCGTAGAGCTTTTTGGTCTGTTCAACTATCTGCTTGGTTACCTGATCGCTTTTTATTCCCTGATCAATCGACATTCTGCTCTCTATCGGGCTCCCGGGAGCAAGCTGTATGACCAGGAAAGTGATAAGAGTGATCCCGAACAGTGTGGGAACCACCAGCAGAAGTCTTTTTAGGATGTAGTCTTTCATTTGGAGGAGAGCCCCGGAGAAAGGAAATTATACACGTAAAGGAATGGAAAAATCAGAGGAAATCCCAAGACATCTCCTGCAAGATTAGCCAGGCAGGCAAAAAACTCTCAGTTCGAGTATTTACGCAAATTCTTCGGAACAAACCACTCCCTGTTATCAAATCCCAGCGGATAAAGCCTTACGTTATGGAATCTTCTGTGTATAGCCACGGTGGATTTTCTCGCGAACAGGAAGGTGTACGGCTGTTCTTCGTGCAGAATCCTTGAGAACTCCTCGTATTTTTTTATCCGCTCCGGCCGAGAAAACTCCTCTCTAGCCTGTTCAATCAAGACGTCCGCGCGGGGGTTTTTAAAGCCCACGAAATTCGAGCCCTCCTCTGCCTGGGAAGAATGCCAGAGCTGGTAGGGGTCGCTTTCAACTCCCAGGCTCCACCCAAGAGTCACGGCATCGAATTTTCGCTCTGTTATGCTCTGGATAAAAACCGCCCACTCTATTTTTCTTATGCTCATCTCAATGCCGGAGAGGGAGAGTTCCTCTTTCAGTATGGTAGCTATCTTCTCACCGGTTTCAGAACCCGTGGGCAGCAGGAACTCGAAACGGAAAGAAACGCCGTCTTTGTCCCTTCTTCCATCACCGTCACTGTCGCGCCACCCCGCTTCGTCAAGAAGCGCTCTTGCCTTTTTCGGTTCGTAGGCATAGGGCTTTACGTCCTTTGGATATTCTGGGCCGTTTACGTAGAAAGTCGTAGTTACTATCTCCCCGAGACCCAGGAGAATTTCTCTCAGGATAGTTTCCCTGTCGACAAAATGGGTCATCGCCCGCCTCACCCTTTTATCCCTGAAAAAAGGCTTTTTCGAATTCCACCCTATGTAGCTGTAACCCGGGGTCGTATAAGAGGCCCTGTAGAATTTTTTTCGAAACGGTTCCCCGCAGCTCTGCTTTGACCACTGAAGCGGAAGAAGACCCCCAAGATCAAGCTCCTGTTTTTTAAGGAGCTGAAGCTTAACGGTGGGATCGAGCACGATTTTGTAGACTACTTCGCTTAGCCACGCGGGCTCACCCCAGTAATCAGGATTTCTCTTTACCACGATCTCCCTTCCGGTCTCCCAGTGCTCAAAGACGTAGGACCCTGTCCCCACGGGGCTTCTGCCGGCGGGGTTTGTGTTGAAATCTCCTTTCCCGAACACGTGTTTCGGCACTATGGGAATTCCGCCGCAGAACTCAAAAGCGCGAAAGTAGGGTTTTCCGTACTCGCACCTTACAGTGTGGGAGTCAATTTTCGTATAGGACTTTACGTCCTGGTAATAGCTTTGGAGGTGAGCGGCGGCGACTTTCGGATTTCTGACGGAGTTATAGGAAAAAACCACGTCATCGGCGGTAAACAGAGTGCCGTCGTGCCATTTCACGTCTTTTCTCAGGTGGAAGATATAGGAAAGCCGGTCCTCGGAAACTTCCCATGATTTCGCGAGCAGGGGCTGGAATTCAAGGGTTTCGTTGTCCCTTCTTACAAGCGTCTCGTAGATTCCGCCGTTAACGATGCCTTCGTAAACATCCGTGGCTATAACGGGGTTAAGGGTGGCTGGTTCCTCGCCAAGCTCCCTTATAAGCAAACCTCCGGCGGAAAAAGTCTTCGGATCCGCGTTGCCCGCAAGGGCGGCGTTATCGTTTTTATCCTGACAATCCGTGCTTCGGGAGCATGCGACCGAGAGGAAACCCGCGGACGCGATCAGAAACGCGACCAGAAAAAGACGTAAAATTTTCTCCATGAACATTTTCCGCGATCAGCTTCAGTCAGCTTCGCGGTCAGGCATCAGGTTATGAATCATTTTTTTCGTCTTTTTTCATAAAGGCCGTCAGTACGTCAATCGGAAGAGGCAGAATAATTGTGGAAGCTCTTTCGTTAGACGCCATATCGTGCATTGTCTGAAGGAACCTGAGCTGGAGAGAAACCGGGTTTGCTGACAGTATTTCCGAGGCTTCCGCGATCTTGGCCGAGGCTTGGAACTCCCCTTCGGCGTTTATTACCTTCGCCCTTCTTTCCCTCTCGGCTTCTGCCTGCTTGGCCATCGCTCTCTGCATTTCCTGAGGAAGGTCCACGTACTTAACCTCCACCATGGGAACCTTTATCCCCCAGGCGTCAGTCTGCTTGTCGAGAACTTCCTGAAGCTTGAGGTTGAGTTTTTCCCTCTCCGCCAGAAGCTCATCAAGTTCCACCTGTCCGAGCGTGCTCCTAAGAGTGGTCTGGGCAAGCTGGGAGGTAGCGTAGAGATAGTTTTCAACCTGCAAGATGGCCCTGCTCGGCTCAACAACCCTGAAATAGACAACCGCGTTTACCTTTACCGAAACGTTATCCTTGGTGATCACGTCCTGAGGAGGCACGTCCATGGTTACGAGCCTGAGACTGACTCTCACCATCTTCTCAAGAAACGGGATGACGATGATGAACCCGGGGCCCCTGACGCCGCCTATTCTGCCAAGACGGAATATTACTCCCCTTTCGTATTCATAGAGGATTTTAAGTCCCGAGATAAGAATGAGAAAAACAATTACAAGAATTACAATTGTGGTCAACGACATTCTACGTCACTCCTCGCCTTCATAAGCGGCAACCTTGATGGTAAGTTCCCCGGTGCTCTCTATTACCTTTATTTTTTCCCCGGGTGAAAACTCGCGTTCGCCCGTCGCTTCCCAGTACTCTCCCCCAATAAAGACCTTTCCGCTTTTGTGGGACCAGGAAATAACTTCCCCCTTCTGACCCAGCATCCCCTCAAAACCGCCCCGAACGGGAACTCGGAACGAACTTATCCCTAAATATACAATAAAAACCGAAAGCAATCCAATGGTTATGGCCACAGCCGCTATTGTCCCTTTGCTGACCCTGATGTCCGAATCGGGCGTATCGAAAAGCAGGAGCCCTCCGAATACGAGACACCCAAGCGCCGCCAGACTCAAAAGGCCGTAACTCGTCACGTACACCTCTGATATTAAAAGCGCCGTGGCGAGGAAAAGCAGTATGAGGCCGGCGTAATTGAAAGGAAGAATCTGGAGAGAAACAAACCCGACAAGCAGGGAAATAAGCCCGGCGACGCCGGGGAAAATCATTCCAGGGTTGTAGAACTCAAGGAATATTCCGAGCGAACCCAGCGAGAGAAGCAGAAACGCTATGTCGGGGGTGCTCAGAACATTCACCACTTTCTGCCTGAGGCTCATCTCAAGGCGCTGGGTGGTGGCCCCGGCGGTCTCAAGACGGACGCTTCGGTCGTTTACCTTCACATCCCTTCCGTCTATTTCAGAGAGAAGGGTCGGAATATCGGGAGATATGATGTCTACCACCTTTTTGCTAAGCGCCTCATCCGCGGTCACCGAAACGCTTTTTCTCACCGACTCAACGGCCCACTTCGCGTTTCTTCCCCTTTCCTGGGCGATGCTTTCGATAAAAGACGACGCGAAGTTCTCAATTTTTTCGCTCATCACGTCAGAAGACTTGTCGTCCTTTTCTTCCGGTTTCCCCGGGCCTTTCTGACCGCGCCCCAGCATTACGGGATGAGCGGCCCCTATGCTGGTCCCGGGAGACATCGCCGCAATATGAGCGGAAAGCGTGATGAAAACTCCCGCTGAAGTGGCCGTCGCTCCCCTGGGGTAGACGTAAACGATTACAGGAACTTCGGAATTGAGAAGCATCTTCACTATGTCCTTTGTGGAACTTAGAAGTCCTCCCGGAGTATCCATTAAGATAAGGAGGGCTCTTGCGTCTTGGGCACGCGCTTCTGAAAGAGCGGTTTTAATATAGTCGACCGTCGAGGGGTTTATCGAACCGTTTATCTCGATCTCGACTATTTTTCCCGCCCGTGGGGAAACTTCCCCCTCGGCGGCGGAAATCCGGTAGGACATCACACCGGAAAGAAGGAAAAGAAAAACCGAAATGTACAGAGAAAAATTTCTGCTTGTTCGCGCCATAACCTTATCCTCGCCGGAACTCCCGGGTCGTGGAACCGAGTCCTAAGAAGCACCGCGGATAATTCCGCGGAAATCTTTGACATTGACTGAAGAAACAACGTATCATGTTTATCCTGAAATATTTTAACATAGATAATAAAGTCACGCCGAAGCAGGTTGTAAGCCTGCCGTTTTTTATCACGCAGAAGTTTACGATTCATGCCCAAGATAAAGTATACAACCAAAGAGCTTAAACGCCCCGACAGATTCAGGGAGTTCCTGGCGGAATCGCTTGAAAATCTCTCTAAGTACTTCAACAGGATACTTATCGGCATAGGTGCCATAGTCGTGGTCCTGCTAGCTGTCTGTTTTGTTTCCTCCCAAGAGGAAGAAATAAACCTCATGGCAAACGAGCAGTTCCAGAAGGCCCTTAAGAGCTACGACGACGGAGAAATGGAAAATTCTCTCTCCCTGCTGCAAACGCTACGTGAAGAGCACCCCAAAGCCGACGTGTCGCTTCTGGCTCTTTACCAGATGGGGATGATCAATTACAAGCTTGGAAACTTTGAGGAAGCGACAAGACATCTTGAGCTTTTCCTTGACGAAGATCCCGAAGACGATATTTTCCGTGACGGCGCAAACCTCGTAATCGGGCTGTCCGCCTTCAAACTCGAGAAATGGGACAAGAGCTTAGAGCACCTCTCAGAAGTAGACGGAAGCATAAGTCCCTACTATGTCCAGGCGAGAAGGCAGTTGAGTCTTGTGTACGAAAAAACCGGAGAGCCCGAGAAAGCGGAAAAAATCCGTAGCGAAACGCCAAGCGATGATAGGCGTTAAGTGAACCCAAGCCATAATAAAACCAACCTACTAAGATAAGTATCTGTGCAGAAGGAATAGTTATGGTGCCGAAGGCGGGAGTCGAACCCGCACGCCCGTAGGGCACTACCCCCTCAAGATAGCGCGTCTGCCAATTCCGCCACTTCGGCCCGAAATCGGACTGAAAAAGATATCACGCAAAAGGTAAATTTCAAGCGCCAAACTTGCGAAGCCGCCCCGCGTGGGCAAGAAGAAGCGGCATTATCTCCGTCGCCTTTATAATCCCCAGATCACCGGACAAACAGGACGATTCGGAGAAATCTGCCATGCCTCGACACCTGCAGTATTTTGAACTGATCATAAGAGGCACCGGATGCCAGCTGTGCGCTTTCATCGCCGCCGGGGTCGAGTGGTCACCCGTAACGGCAAGAACATCTACCCCGAGTCCTGTGATCTCGGGCAGAAGTGAATCGAATTCCTCTATTACTCCCGCCTTCGCGCGGAAATCACCGTCTTCTCCGTAACTGTCCGTCTTCTTTATGTGCATGTAGAAAAAATCATAGTTCTTGAAATTAAGAGAAAGCGCCTGGATCTCATCGCCTATGGAATCCCCCGAGACCTCCAGCACGTCCATCCCGAGCAATCTCGATACTCCCCTGTACATCGGATAGGCGGCCACGCATCCGGCCCGAAGCCCGTAAGCCCTGTCAAAGGTAGGGAGGTCCGGCCGCACGGAAAAACCCCTCAGGAGCATGTAGTTAGCCACAGGCTCATCCCTTATCACTTCGCAGGCACGATCAATCAGCTCTCCGGCAATTTCGGCCGTCTTCTGGGAACCCTTGTTTTTCCCCCAAGGTCTGATAGGAGTTGCGCCTTCTGCCTGGGGATCTGTGTCGCAGACAAGCGCGTCTGATTCCGAAAACCGGTCGGAAAAGGAGAGGACCACGACGAACCTGTGCTCAAGACCGGGATAAAAACTTACCTTCACACCCGCTATCTCCTCAACCGCTGATGAAACCTTGGAGATCACCCTCCTGTTCTCCTCCGTCTTGAGCCTGCCTGCCCGCCTGTCGGTAACGACGGGGACATCCCCCTCGTATCTCACCGTGGCGAAGTTGCCCCTCACCGCCACATCCGACGGACCCAGCTCAACACCGAGACCCAGCGCTTCAAGCACTCCCCTTCCTATCTCGTTTCTGACGGGGTCATAGCCGAAAAGCGCCAGATGCGCGGCGCCGCTTCCCGGAGTTATTCCCCTCTCAACGGGCACGTGCAGCCCCAGGGACGCGTCCGAAGAAATCCGGTCAAGATTCGGGGTTCGAGCCGCTTCGAGTTCCGTTTTTCCGTCAACCGGAAGCCCCCCGAGTCCGTCAAGAACGCAGAGAACTATCTTTGAAGAGTTTTTCTGAACGAGTTTTGAAACCATATCCTGCATTTTTCCGCCTTGTAAGCTGTTTTAATGGAGACTCCGTCAAGGGTCCTTAAGTCCTATTTCGATTCCGTCATACGCCGGCTCTATATGATCCGGAAGCTCCGCCAGGAGTCTTTCATACTCAAGCTCATGTCCCATGTGGGTAAGAAGAGCCCTTCTGGCTCCCAGTTTCTCTATTTCACCTACCGCCTGTTCTATGTTGAAGTGGGCCCTGTGGGGTTTGTACCTCAACGCGCCGAGTATCAGAAGATCAAGCCCCGAGAGCTTTTCATAGGAGCTCTCAGGTATGGCGCTGCAGTCCGTAAGATAGGCGAAAGAGCCTATCCTGTAGCCGAGTATCTGCCAGTTGTGGTGATAGATGTCGATCGGCTCTATAGTGATTTCCTCGAACTTGATTTCCCCGTTTACCTCTTTGAAATTCAGCCTGGGTTTTCCTCCCGCCGCGGGGAAGGAATCGAATATGTAGGCGAAATTCCGCTTTATGTCATCAAGGGTTGCCGGGTTTGCGTAACAGTCTATGTCCATTGCATTCATGAAGTTAAACGCCTTAAGATCATCTATCCCGTGGGTGTGGTCGGCATGCGAGTGGGTATAAAGAACAAGATCAACCCTGGTTATCCCCTCCCTCAGGGCCTGGGTCCTGAGATCGGTTGACGTATCGACAAGTATTTTTCTTCCGGCCACGTCAACAAGCACGGAACTTCTCGTACGTCTGTTCTTAATATTGTCCGATGTGCAGACATCACATGGGCAGCCCACTATGGGAACGCCGGTTGAAGTAGCACATCCAAGTACTCTGACCTTCATAGAACACGCCAAACATGGTAGAATTGATGTTGTAACAACATAACATACAAATCTTCCGAAAATAAATTTGCAACTGCGTAACTACACAATATAGTTTCTGCTTAAAGTGAAAAGCCGCATAAAATTTTCTCCTTTTCTCATAGCGTTTATCTGCCTGTTTGCCCTTTCCCCCGCATTGGCAAAGAAAAAAAACGAGGCGCTTTACGAAGAAACTTTCAAGCTTTACCGCCAGCTCGAATCAAATTCCGAGAAAGCCAAGAGAAGCGAAACCTGGGATCTTGTGGGAAACACTTTCTACAAAATATACTCGCAGGACCCGGAGTGGAGAAACTCCCCGCTCTGTCTCTTCGTCGCATCCAGGGTCTACGAGAAAAAGTCCCTGAGATTTAACTCGCCGCAAGACTCGGAGAAAGCTCTTCTGTACTCGCGGGAATTCGTAAAAAGATACCCAAAAGACAGCCTGGCCGACGACTCATGGCTTCGGGTGGGCAGAATTCTTGAACGCGGGGGAAAGAAAAAAGAAGCCGCCGAGGCATACAGGAAAATCGTCGATGAAATGGAGGAATCAGACACTCACGAGATCGCCAAGAAAAGACTCGCGACGCTTTCGGGAAGACCCGCTCCCAGGAAAACACAACCTGCGGTGCGCGAAAAAGTCCCGCCCCAGGTAATTCCCAAAGGTTATGCCGTCATAAAAAAAATAAGGCACTGGTCAACGGATGATTATACGCGGGTCGTAATAGAGACCGACAGGGATGTGAAGTACTCATCGAGAATGCTCCGTCCCGACCCTGAACTCAAGACCCCTCCCCGCCTGTACGTGGATCTTGAGAAAACCGTCCTTGACCATTCGATCAGCGTCGAACCAATTACCAAGGGACTTCTCGAGAAAATAAGTTTCGCGAGCAACCGCCCGGGAGTATCCCGCATAGTGCTTTACATAAAAGATCTTGAAGGTCACAAGGTTTTTTCCCTGCCAAAATCAGAACAGAACCCGTCATTCCGGCTCGTGATGGATATAAAGGGGAAAGGAGCAAGACCGGACAAGATATTCGCGAAGGACGCCCCTTCATACGACAAGCAGGGACCCTCGCTTCGATCCAAGATTCCCGAAGGAGAGATAGCAAGCCTCAAGCAGGCTCTCGGACTCAAGGTTAAGACCATCGTGATCGATGCGGGTCACGGAGGACATGATCCCGGAGCGATAGGTCCAAGCGGCCTCAAGGAAAAAAACGTGACGCTCAGAATAGCCAGAAAACTCAGGCAAAGGCTTGTTGAAGAGGGGAAAAGTTTCGGCATAGAAAACGTCTACCTTACAAGAGACGGCGACAGGTTCATCCCTCTTGAGGAACGCACCGCCATAGCGAGAAAAAGAAAGGCCGACATTTTCATATCAATACACTGCAACGGGGCAAGAACGAAAAAAGCGCATGGAATAGAAACCTACATACTGGGTTTTACAGACGACCAGACCTCCCTGCAGCTCGCCGCCCGGGAAAACGCCACTACGACCAAGGGACTGCACGACCTTCGCGGAATACTGAAAGACTACATACTCAGTTCCAAGAAAGAGGAATCTCAGCAGGTCGCCAGTTACGTGCAGAAATCCATAATCCAGAACGTTTCCGTAAAGTACAGGCACATAAAGAACAAGGGAGTGAAAAAGGCTCCTTTTGTAGTGCTGATCGGCGCGGACATACCGAGCCTGCTGATTGAAACCTCCTTCATAACGAATCCCAGAGAGGAGAAAAGGCTTAAGAGCGAAACTTACATAGAAAGAATAGTGGACGGAATAATTCTGGGAATAAAGCAGTACTCAATGCAAGGCCAGAAAGTCTCCTGAAACACTACGTACTTATGGAGAACGTGAACAATCAGATCGCGAAAATATTCACAAGGATAGCCGATTCTCTTGAGATCCTGGATGAAAACAGCTTCAAGATAAACGCCTACAGAAAAGCTTCGCGCAATATTTCCTCGATGCCGGATTCTCTTGAGGAGTTTGACGGTGAAAAGGAACTCTCCACCATACCGGGAGTCGGAAAGGATCTTTCGAAAAAGATAATCGAGCACAGGCTTACCGGAAAGATCGCCTACCATGAAGAGATAAAAAAGCAGGTTCCAGACGAACTCGCAGAACTTCTCGAAATAAGAGGAATCGGCCCGAAATTTCTCCGCACCCTGGTAAAGCACTTCGGGGTAAAGGATATTGAAAGCCTGAAAGAAACCATCGGTAATCCGGATATTTTTGAGTTAGGGGGCATAGGAGTAAAGAAAATCGCGCAAGTGACCCGCTCGATAGAGATTTTCGAGGGCGGAAAAAAAAGAATGAGACTCACCGAAGCCCATCCCCTGGCGACATTCATAAAAGAGGAAACGGAGAAAATCCCGGGCGTCTTGAAAACCCAATTAGCCGGTTCGCTCCGCAGGATGAGGGAAACCACAGGAAACATAGACATAATCGCTTCGGCAGATGATGGAGCGGAGGTAGCCGAACAATTCACAGGCCTAGGCTTCGTTAAGGAAGTTCTCCGCAAAACCGAAAACAGCGCGCAGATTCTTACGGAAACCGGGGTGAGAACCGATCTTCTGGTCGTAGAGCCCCATTGCTACGGTTCCGCGCTTCAATACCTCACAGGCTCGCGCGCCCATAACGCAAGAATAAGGGAAATCGCAGCGGCTAAGGGTCTTGAGACGGACATCGTGGGTATCCGCAACCGGGCGGGGTATTTTTCCTCCGAAGAAAAAATCTACGAATCCCTGGGACTAAAGTATATTCCCCCCGAAATGCGTGAAGACCGCGGAGAGATTGAAGCGGCATGTGACGGGGAACTTCCCCCGCTCCTCGAAAAAGACGATCTGAGGGGAGATCTCCACGTTCATTCGACCTGGAGCGACGGAGCTTCAACCCTCCGCCAGATGGTGGATAAGGCGGCCTCGCTCGGCTACGAATACATAGCCATAACCGACCACTCGCCCTCCTCAAGAATCGCAAACGGGCTCAGTATCAGCAGGCTCCGGCAAAAAAAGGAAGAGGTCGAGAAAATAAATGCAGAGGGAAGAGCAATAAGGGTGCTTATGGGTTCTGAGGTTGACATACTGCCGGACGGTTCCCTTGATTATCCCGATGAAATACTCGGGGAGCTTGATTTCGTCGTCGCGTCGGTTCACAGCTCTTTTTCGATGGAAGAGGACAAAATGACAAAAAGAATATGCGGCGCCTTAGAAAACCCCAACATAGACGCCCTGGGGCACCCGACCGGAAGGCTTATAGGACAGAGAGAACCCTACAAAGTCGATATAGACGCCGTTATTGAAACCGCCAGGAATTACGACAAAGCGCTTGAGGTAAACTCATCGTACAAAAGGCTTGACCTTAAAGATACCCACGCTAAAAAAGCCGTGGATGCGGGAGTGAAAATCATAGTATCCACTGACGCTCACAGAACGCAGCACCTTGAAAGAATAATCTTCGGGGTCGGTACGGCAAGACGCGGATGGGTAAAGAAAACGGATGTCGTAAACACTTACGGTCTTCGTGAACTCCTTAAATGGCTTGCGAGCCACGGCTCATAAAATGCCCCGACTCACTAAAAAACAGGCCCGGGCGGAAGTATCTCGCCTGAGAAAGGAAATAATCCGCCACGACCACCTGTACTACGCGGAGAACAACCCTGAAATCCCTGATGCCGATTATGACAAACTCATGGGAAGGCTCATTGAACTTGAGCGGGCCCATGACCTAGCCATCCCCGATTCCCCCTCCCAGAGAGTCGCCGGAGAAGTTGCGGAGCAATTCAGTTCCTTCGCTCACAAAATCCCCATGATGAGCATCGATAACGCCATAAACGAGGACGAAACCAGAGAATTTGATAAACGGATAAAGAGATTTCTAAAGACCGAAGAGAAAGTTGAATACGTTCTGCAGCCTAAATTCGACGGGGTTTCGGCATCGCTTACCTACGTTGAAGGAGCGCTGCTCCACGGCGCCACGAGGGGTGATGGAAAAACGGGAGAGGAAATAACGGCAAACGTAAAAACCATAAGGTCCGTCCCTCTGGCTCTTTCGGGGCGAGGCCGAAAGCCGAAGCTGGTCGAGATCAGGGGGGAAGTTGTATTCCCGCGAAGCCTGTTCGCAAAGCTGAATGAAGAGCTTGAAAAACTTAATGAAGAACTTGAAAAAGAGAACGAAACTCTCCTGAAAGAAGGGAAAAAACTGAAGCCTCCCAAGATGCTGTTTAAAAACCCTAGGAACGCCGCTTCGGGGTCGCTTCGTCAACTCGATTCCTCAGTAACGGCGCGGCGTCCCCTGCACTTTTACGCCTGGGGAGTAGGCGGCTGCGAGGGGGTGGATTTCAGAGACGAGCTTGAAATATACAAGGCTCTTCGTAAATGGGGTTTCAGCGTTGAAGAGCCCAAGGACTGCGGGGACGTTGACGAGGCTATTGAGTACGGAAGAGCCCTTGAGCAAAAAAGAGATTCTCTTGATTATGAAACCGATGGAGCGGTTGTAAAGGTAAAAAGCAGAGGTCTGCAGGAACGCCTGGGGACAACGGCAAAACACCCTCGCTGGAGCGTGGCCATAAAGTTCTCTCCGAAGCAGATAACCACCAAAGTAAGGGATATAACCGTTCAGGTAGGAAGAACGGGACACCTCACCCCAGTAGCGGAACTTGAGCCCGTAGAGATATCCGGCATAGAGATAAAAAGGGCGTCTCTCCATACAGAGGACACGGTAAGGAAAAAGGATGTGAGAGTCGGCGATACCGCAGTCGTACAGAGGGCGGGAGACGTTATACCGGAGGTGGTGGAAGTGGTTCCCTCACGGGAAAAAAGAAAAGAACCTTTCTCCATGCCGCAGAACTGCCCTATCTGCAATACCCCTGTTGAGAGGGAAGGCTCTTTTCACCTGTGTCCGAACATTTCCTGTCCCGCGCAGATAAAGGGAAGGATAAGTCTTTTCGCTTCAAGAAACGCTTTTGACATAGAGGGACTCGGAGAAAAGAAGGTGGAGCAGTTAATAAATGAAGGGATTTTGCAAAACATGTCGGATATTTTCACTATCAGAAAGGAGCAACTTCTCGGACTTGAAGGATTTGCGGAGAAATCCGCCGGAAAACTACTCGAGGAAATAGAAAAGAGCAGGAATATAAGTTTTGAGAGATTTTTAAACTCACTCAGCATAAAACACGTGGGCACGAGAACCGCCCAGGCACTGGCGCAAGAATTCAGGACACCGGAGAGTCTCATGGAAGCCACAGGCGAAGATCTTCTCCGCGTAGACGGCGTCGGCGGGGAACTGGTGCAAAGCATACTGAAATTCTTTGAGGATCCCGAAAGAAAAAGAGTGGTGGAAGCACTTCTGCATCAAGTAAGGATAGAGAAAGAACTCGAGCGGTCCGGGGAAAACGAAAAAATGGCCGGAAAAACCTTCGTGCTTACAGGAAAACTGTCTTTTCCGCGCGATCAGATAAAAAAAGAGATCGAAAAACTTGGAGGAACGGTTGTGGGGTCCGTATCCTCAAAGACCGATTTTCTCATCACTGGGGATAACCCCGGAACCGCGAAAGTTCAAAAAGCCGGTGAGCTTGGAACGTATATCATTAACGAAGAACAGCTAAAGAAGCTCACAGGGCTTTAGTCCCGTGTCTTTGCCTGTAAACCTCGTAGAGAAAAATCCCCGCTGCAACAGAAGCGTTTAGAGACTGCACTTTCCCCTCTCTGGGAATGGAAAGAAGGAAATCACACCTCTGCTTTGTCTTGCTTCGCATTCCCCTGCCCTCGTTTCCTATCACCACAGCGATATCAAGCGAAGCGAAGTCGCAACCACAGACCTCATCCCCAGAATCGGCATCGGCTCCAGCGATCCAGACCCCTTTTTTCTTAAGAGAATCAATCACCCTGCCAAGATTTGTCTCCCGGGCGATTCTTATGTTGGCTGAAGCACCGGAAGAGACTTTCATCACGGTGGGATTTACATCACATGCCCGGTCAGCGGGTATCACGATTCCATGGACTCCGAGAAAATCCGCTGTCCTTATTATGGCGCCTAGGTTCTGGGGATCTTCCACATGATCCAGAATCAGAAGGAAAACCTTCTCCTGTCTTTTCCCAGCCACCTCGAGCATATCTTCAACTGAACTGTAGGCAAAATCCGAGATTTCAGCCGCGATACCCTGATGGTTCGAGCTTTTGCATATACCGGTAATCGCGTTTTTGGGAAGCTGGGAAAGTTTTATGCGGAATTTCTTAATCGATGCGTTCATCCGCGGGTCAGAAGAGACGTCGAAATTCTCCGAAACCATGATTTTCTTTATCTCCCGGGGAGAATTGCGGATAAGCTCGGCAACGGAATTTTTGCCGTAAACAATCAACGTGGAGTCGCCCGGCTCGCGAAATTCTTCTTTACGTAGTTAATTTTGTACCATATGTTGTCGTTAATCCACTTGGCATCCCACCACTCAAGCGGCCTCACCGGAACTCCCTGAACGTAAACTCCGAAATGGAGATGGTCTCCCACGGCAAGCCCGGTAGTGCCCGTTCTGCCTACATAGTCTTTTTTCCCCACGCTGTCTCCGACGCTCACATCCATCGAACTCAGATGGGAGTAAAGCGTCATAACACCCATGCCATGGTCGATGATAACCGTATTGCCGTATATACCGAGGTGTTCGGCAAAAACCACCACTCCGCTGTTAGAGGCGGGGACAGGGCGTTTCCTGGTAACCGAAAGGTCGTAGCCGAGGTGGTACTGTCTGTCGATGATGCTACCGTCCATCACATACTTCCTGTGATCCGCAAACGTCGCACCTACCTTGGAATTGGGGAGCTGGTTGAATTTTCCTTCCCAGAGAATTCTGTCTCCGCTTTGCATTCCGATCTCATATATCCTGTTATCGTTTTCTTTTCTGGTCTCACTGTTGATCTTGAGAAACGCCTTGCGAAAATCAGGTTCCCCCCCATCCGTCACCGAGGGATAGCCGTAGACCTTGTTGAAAAGCGGAAGGATCTTTTTTCTCAAAAACCCCTCGGAGAGGGTTATTTCGTCTTTTACGTAAGACGCTTTTAGAAGCCGGTAATGAACGGATTCCCTGACTTCGTTGCCAGCCGCATCGGTTGCAAAAATTTCTATCTTTTCACCCTTGGCGGCATTGTACGGATAGGCGAAAAAGGCAAGGTGTATCAGGGGGTCTTCGAAGTACCCGCCATAGCCTTCGAAAAAAAGGTCTTTTATTTCAACGCCGTTTGAAACCGTGTCCTCGGAGATCTTGTATACGACAACTCCCGCACCCCCGTGTTTTATATACTGCATGGGTGAGAGTTCCTGCATCTCGGGAGGGATAAAATCGAGGGTGACCTTCTGGCTGAAAACGGCTTTTCTTCCTGAAAAAAGACCGTTCATGAAATGGTCAGTCGCCTCTATGAAAAATTCCGATTCGCCGCCTTTTATGCCAAGCTTCTCAGGGTTGATGCTTACGCTCAGCACATCGCTTTTAGTTCCCTTCTTATACTCTTTTTCAACAAGAACGGACTCCCCGTAGACGTCAAGCAAATAGATGCGCACTTTGGAAAGCCCGGTTCCCTTATCGGACACTGTTACCTCAAAGGGCTTTGTGCCAAGATTCCTGATATCCCGCTCAATGGATATTACGGGAGGGCTCATCTCGGCAATGGAGATAACTTTTATGAGTGCAAGGATCAGAAGCAAAATCCCAAAAACAGCGGCAACCTGTTTTCCGGATACTTGTAACATTTAAAACACCCTCCTTTGAGCTACGGTAGCATCAGGTTCGCTTTTCATACCATAAAGAACAACCCCGATAGCGTAAGTGAATCAGACAGAAAGTTTTATCTCCGAACCGCCTCAGGAAACTTAAAATCACCCCTTGGCGCGATCCGGTTTTACGGGCAAAAACCCCCGGCAACCAGAACAGTCCCGTGAACAGAACCTCTCGGGCAGTTCAAGTGAGTCCTGTTTTTATTTGGTGGCTTTTAAGTATAATAGGCTTGGTAGGAAAATCCAGATCCTTTAGCGTGACCGAAAAGAAGCTCCCTGCGTTTTCACCAAAGAAAAAACAGTGCGTCGAAGAACCATTCTTTTTATATTGGCGGCAGTAATTTCCGTCCTTGTCGTGGGGCTTTTTCTGTTCTCCCAGACCGAGCAAAGCCACCAATACGCAAAAAACCTTATAGAGCGAAGGCTTAACTCGATTCCCAATTTCCACATCAAGCTTGGAAATATCAAAGGAAGCATAATCTCCACAATGGAGATAGACAATATTGAAGTGAAAATAGCCGGGGAGCCTTTCATAGAGATCGAGAAACTCTCAACGAACTATTCAATCCCCCTTCTGTACTCAATAATCTCGAGCAGGAAACTTTATTTATCAAACACGCAGGTATCCGGTCTAAAACTCCTGATTGAAAAGGACCGCCGCGGAGTATGGAATTTCAAGAAACTCAAAAACGAAGACAAAACCGCCGAGCGCCCGCAGCAGCAAAGAATAAGTCTCATTTTCGCTAATAACAGAATCCGCGATTCCCGCGTTTCCATCAGCGATCATACAAAAGACAAAGTGTGGGAGTTTGACTTCGTGGAGGAGTCGTTTTTCTCCATAAACATCATCGAACTGACGAAAAAACTCGAGATTGACGCCAAAGATGTAAATTTCAACTACGTGTCCCCCACAATCAGGATAAGGAATCTCAGGGGGGAAATCGATATAGCGTCCTGGGACTGCGTATTCAAGGACGCGGGATTTAAGGTTGAGAACATACCGCTTAGGGGAAGTGGCACGGTAAAAAACCTTAGAGAACCCGAATTTGACATGACCGTTTATCTCGACGCGCTTGGAATAAACGGAAAGGGAGAGCTTAACCTCCAGGCAAAAACAAAGGTCAAGATGCACTCCCTTGACAACATGGCAGGCACGATGGAAGTCTCGACCCAGGATTCGTTTCTTAACGGAAAGCGGCTTTGGACAGAGCTTGAACCGGTCAGGATTGACGGGACAAAAACCTTTATGGAGGGAATGGTAGGCGGAGGGTTCGGAGAATCCCGCTTAAAAGGGAGCGTCGACTTTAAGAAATGGCTCGCGGGGGGAGAGAAAAACTGGTTTGACTTCGCGGTAGAGCTAAATGACGCGAACACAGATGAGCTGACCGACATACTTAACCGCTGGCCCTACCCGCTTAAATTCGGAAACGACTCCAGGCTGAACTCGAATTTGAGAATAAGCGGCAACTGGACGAACACGGAGATCTATTCTCTTCGGATTGAACCCGATTATCTTGACGTAATCGACGGTGAGCAAAGCAACCTTCGGGTCGGAGGTTATCTGACGCTTAGAAACGACGGTACGGATTTTGATCTCAGTTCAAAAGCAAACGGGTTCAGGCTAAAGTTCGAATTCCCAAACGTGTCGCTTGATAACTACGTGTCAGGAAGCGCGACCTTCGAGGGAGCAATACCAAAGAAAGGCAAATTCTCTGAAGACGCTGATTTGCGCGTGAACGCCGACCTCAAAACCGACGGATTTCATGTAATAAACAACATCAACTCCCAAATAGACGCCAGAATTGAAAAAGGAACCCTGACGATAAACAGACTCAACGTCTTATCCGATGAATTTTCCCTGTCCGCGGAAAAAACCAAAGAAACACAGAAGGGCCTTGACTGCGCTTTTGAATTCGCGGCGCGGGACCTGGGTTTTCTCTCTGAGATTAACGAAAGGATCCCCCTGCTTCTAGGGGCAATAAGCTCAAGTGGAAGAATCAGCGGAAGCGTTTTCACTCCATTTATCAAGGCAACTTCGTACATAGAGAACTTCGCCTATAAAAAAGACTTCATAGCTCAGGACATGTCCGTTGAGTCAAGTACACGGATTGATTTCAAAAACACGCCCACGGTGTCGCTTGATATAAACCTCCGGGGGCAAAGAGCCCGTGTTCTCGGCAATTCCTCGGACACGATCGAAGCAAAATTGCGGGGAACGGAAACGGAGCTTAAAATAAGAGCCCTTTTGAGCAAAAAAAATGGTGCCTTCGCCTCTTCAGAATTCAGTGTTAATGACCTCTTTGGCCATGAGAAAAAACTAAGGGCGACATATCTTGAAGGCCTACTGGGCGAAAAGCAGTTTAAAAGCAAGGGAGATATCTTCCTTGATATATCTTCGGACAGAACAAGGCTGCGTGGAGATGAATTCCTATACGGAGAGGGAAAAATCACCGATTTTCTGGGAGAGATAAATAAGAAGGAAAAAACAGTTGAACTGCGGGCGGACATGACGAATTTCAATCCCCTGATCATATCGAAGGTTCTCAATTTCAAACACCATCCGGAAGGAACGTTTAACGGGAAAGTTGCAGTCAGCGGTTCTCTTACCGCTCCTTCCGTGCAGGCCGAAGTAAAGTCGGACGGCCTTTTCCATAAAATCCTGGGGGGCGGAGAGATGGAAATCAAGCTCCGGGGGAAGAAAGGAAAACTTTTCCTCGACTTCGCATCCTCGACGGATCAGGGAAAGAAACTCAGTTTGCGGGGAGACCTGCTGGTTTCAAAAAACGCCCAGAACCTTGTCGAGGCGATAACGGGAGCTTCAGTGGACCTTGAATTGAAGTCGGAGGGATACAGCCTCGACTTTTTGAGAATTTTTTCAAATTCCATAAAGAAAATCGAAGGTAGCTTTTCATCCAGCGGTCTTTCTCTTGGTGGCACATTATCCAAACCACGGGTAAAGGGAGATCTAGAAATAGATAACATGAACCTCTTTTTAACCCAGCTCAGAAACAACCTGTTCACGCAACACGCCAAGCTTTCGTTTAACGGCGCGAAAATGACCTTACCAAGAACGGAGTTTCGCTCAGAAACGGGCAAAGCCTACTTGAAGGGCAAAATGAACCTCTCTGATCTCACTTACCTCGCGGATCTTGAGATGGAGAAAATCCGTTTCAATCCCCACTCAATAAAAACGGACCTGTCCGGTAATCTCAAGATAGAAAAGAAAGATGAATTTCTGAGCGTAAAGGGAACCACGAAGGTCACGGCGGGTAGAATTCGTCTTTACCCCGGCAGACTGAAGAGCGTAAAGGATATCAGCTTCATAGACAAAACCGAGAACTTCACCGACGAGTTTTCACTTGAAACATTAAACCAAACCGGTTTTTACAGAGAAAAAACCGCAATGGATATCTCGGTTGACATCTCTTCGGGTACATGGATAAAAACCAAGGAAGCCAACTTTAACACAAGAGGAAAACTGAGACTTAGGAAAGAACCGGGTGCGGATCTTAACATGCAGGGAAACATAGTGTCATCCGAGGGATATTACACGGTCTTCGGAAAGCTCTTTGACATAGAGGACGCAGCGCTTAATTTTACGGGATCAACCCAAAATCCCGCTCTTAACGTTAAAGCATATTACGATGTCGGCGATGTTGACGTGTACGTAAATGTTACGGGAGATTTAAGTGAGCCTGACCTCTCCCTGTCAAGCAACCCGGATCTTGAAGAAATTGACATAATTTCCTATATAGTTTTCGGAGCTTCAAGCAACAGACTTCAGAACAGACAGAGGGCGTTTGTGGGGAAATTCGCGACGGCAGTTGCCGCCGGCGGAATCTCGGAGCTGTTAAGCTCGGAGATAGGACTTGACCTTCTGAGCATCCAGGAAGGAGAACGGGGATTTGAGGACAGCACCCTCAAGGTCGGTTCCCACGTGACAAGAGATATTTTCGTCGGTTACGAAAGATCGCCCTCTTCGACCTCCATTGACCAGACGGCGCGGATGCGCAACAAGCTCAATCTTGAGTGGAAACTAAACAGAAGATTCTCCGTAGAAAGTCAGATGGGGGGAGAAAATCCCGGAGTCGACTTTTTCTACAATTTTAATTTCTAAAAAGCTAAACTCCGGGGAAATTTATCCCGGGGGCCAATAGCGGAGAAGCGCAATGAACGAGCAAAAACCGATCGTAGCCATAGTTGGAAGACCAAATGTTGGCAAATCCACTCTTTTTAACAGAATAATAGGGTGGAACAAAACGATAGTAGAGGACGTCCCGGGCGTAACAAGAGACAGAGTTTATGAAGGTACCCGATGGAAGGAAAAGGAGTTTACTCTCGTTGACACCGGGGGTCTTTCCCTCGGCGAAAATGACGAAGACTATTATTCGCTCATAAAAGAGCAGATAGACGTGGCTATTTCTGAAGCGGACCTCGTGGTGATGCTTTTTGACGGTCAGGACGGGGCTTTGCCCCAGGATTCAGAGATAGTGCGGTATCTTCGAAGGACCGAAAAAAGAGTCATCTATGCCGTGAACAAGATCGATCATGGGAATATAAAACAGATACTCAAGACGTACGAATTCTACGGGACGGGCACAGATGAGTTCATGCCGATTTCCGCGCTTCACAACAAAAATATCTACGAACTCGTGGAGCAGATCGCTTCCTGCATAGAAACTTTCAGACAGCCGGAAGAAGAATCGGAAGAGTCTGGGGAAATTAGAATCGCCGTTATCGGCAAACCCAACGTGGGAAAATCCACTCTGGTGAACAGGATACTCGGAGAACACAGACTCATAACAAGTCCCACTCCGGGGACGACCCGTGATTCCGTGGACTCCATTTATGAAAAAGACGGGAAAAAATATGTTTTTATCGATACCGCTGGGATAAGAAGAAAGTCAAGAATAGACGCTCCCGTTGAAAAGCACAGTGTATTTCGGGCCATAAGATCCATCGAAAGAGCCCATATAGTGCTGCTGCTGATAGACGGACAGGAGGGTCCAACCCACCACGACTCACGCCTTGCGGAACTGGTAAAGGGCAGAAACAGGGCCCTTATAATACTGCTTAACAAATGGGATCTCGCCCCCGAAGACATAGTGGAGCCGAAAGAGATTGAAGAGATAATAAAAGAGAAGCTAATCGGGGTGGATTACGCCCCGATGCTCACAATCTCCGCGCTTACGGGCAAAAGGGTTGACAGAATCTTTGACGTCATCGAGCGCGTGGAAAACAATTTCAGAAAAAAAATATCTACCGGGAAGCTCAACAGGTTTCTTAAAGATCTGACAAAGCGCTACCCTCCCCCGGTTTACAGGAGAAAGGAAATCAAGCTTTTCTACATCGCACAGCCTTTCACCGCAGCACCGACTTTCACAATTTTCACTAACTCCGCAAAGGGAATACCCGAGAACTACAGAAGGTTTCTTGAAAACCAGCTAAGGGAGTACGAAGATTTCGAGGGAGTTCCACTGAAACTTCTGTTTCGGGACAGAGAAGGAAAAGAAGTTTAGATTATCAAACTTCAAGGATTATCTTCTGTATGTCAGCCGTCCGATCGGCCGCAGAGCACATTTCCATCACCCTGCTCCGAGCGTTTCGGCCCATTTCACCCCGGGTCTCCGCATCCTGCGCAAGAATCGAGATACTCTTCCCGACCTTCTCAAAATCCCCGGAGCCGCACAGAAAACCGGTCTCTCCGTCCTCCACAGCCTCCGCTATGCCACCTATCGAAAAACCCACAACGGGCAGACTGAATGCCATCGCCTCTATGACGGACCTTGGGAAAGGATCCGGATAATTGGACGGAATCACGAAGAGGTCAAAATCCTTGAGATAGGGTCTTACGTCCTTTCTGTATCCTGTAAAGATAAAATTGTCCCGCACTCCGAGTTTCTCCGCGTAATCCTCAAGTTCCCGCAGATGGTTTTTCGGGAAAAACCACGGAGTATCTCCTACTATAACGAACTTTATTTTCTCCTTCATGCTCCCGTCTGAAACAAGACGGTGAGCGGTGTCCACGAAGTCCATGTAGCCCTTTCTCGGGACCACTCTTCCGGTGTTTCCCACAAGCACGGTATCGGAGGGTATGGAAAATTCCTCTCTAAGAGAACCCCGGACAGACTCCCTGTCGAAATCCGCAGGGTCAATCCCGTTATAGACGACGTGAACCTTGCTTTTTGCTCTTCGAAACGGCTCGGCCGTGGCTTGGGAAACGCATATTATCTTCTTCACGCATCGAAATCCCGAAAGCGTCTCCATGAGAAGCTTGAGAAACCAGGTCTGCTGTATGTTTCTTACGTGCCAGATAACGGGCTTTTTGTTTTTTCTTCCGATCAGAGTGCCCACAATCTTGGCAAGGGTTCCGTTGCAGTAGATAATGTCGATTCCGTTTGCCTTGACTATCTTCGGGGAACCACAGAGAAGGCGGATCATATTCACTATGTTTACGATTACGGAGAAAACTTTCAGCAGACCCGGGGCCTTTGTTGTATCCGCCACCATTGTTGATTTCTGTATGTTCTCGGGAAATCTGGGGTCAACTATAACGTTTTCAAAAATACCCTCGGATTTGAGGCTCTCAGAGAATATGTCGTGTTTCGGCACAAGCACAAACGGATTTATCTTTTTCCTGTCGATATACTTGAGTATATAGAGGAGACTTCTTCCCGGCCCTCCGTCCCTTACGGAGTGGTTGATGAAAAGCACGTTTGTTTTTTTCATATCGGCTGATATTAGGGTAAAATCCCTGGGGGTTAAAGAGGAAAAGAAAAATAAACTAATACGAATTTCATGTTATTATTTACCGTAATCAAATTAAAAATTAGGGAATCTTAATGCAAACCAAAACCCGCGCAAGCGCCGTGGAAATCTACCTGTTTTTCCTTTTTATTTCCTTATTCGCAGTTTCGGGATGTGGTCTGGATATTGATTTCGGCAGCGGGAACAACGAGAACACCGATGTGAAACCCAACGAGACAATAATGGGAACCATAGAAGAAGTGCCATCCACGTATAGAGATTCGAGCTTTGTCGTAAAAGGAAGTGTCGTTAGAGACGCAATCCTAGAAGAGTGCTGCGAAATTGCGGCATCTCTAGGCCAAGAATTTTCTTTAGAGGGGAATCTCGATCCGGAAGTTCAGCTTGAAATCTTTGAGAGTGGGAACGAAGGTTCTCGTATTGGTGTAAAAAGAATTGACGTTTTCCCCGGAGCAGCAATTGTCATCGGAGATATAACTATTAAGAATGGTGGGGACATAGATTACGATCAGGACGACGTTGACATAACTTTTAATGGAGAAATTTCCAATAATGACAATTGCATCGACGGAGATGGGGAAATAACCGGGAATATAGATGTAGCCATATCATCTGAGGGCAGTGAGCCTGAACTAATACTAGTTAAGTTAAAAGGTGTGAATATATTTGGCGAAGATGACCCTATGTGTCACCAAATAGCTCCTGGACGCGAAGTCGAAATAGACGGAAAACTGAAAGCTAATAAAACAGTCGAGGCAACAATAATCGAAATACTATGAGCCGATCTCGTCTCCGCTCATCGCCGCACACTATCTTCCCTCCACAGTCATCCGCGCCCTTTCTCTTCCTTTCTGCGTAAGAAAAAGTTTTCCGCCCGTAACGGCTACTTCTCCTTTCCGTTTTAGAAACCCAACCACTTTCGAGGCAAAATCAGTGGACTGGAACATTCCCCTGCTGTCGGGATGGTTTTTTACCGCCTCCCCTTTTTCCTGGTTGTAAAGACTCACGAGAAGCGAGGCCTCGGCAAAATCCACCTTCTGCCTCCTTTTTTCTCTCATTATGCCGAAGAGCCCCCTTTGTGGAGAGAAAAGAAAAACCGCGAGAAAAAACACCCCGCACATAAAGGCCATGGAACCAGCTATGTTCACGTCAAGCCAGTTGGCGACCCAGAATCCGGAAATGGCTGCCAAGATACCGAAGACCACGCTCAGAAGAATCATCCTGAAGAGCGAATCCGTAAGAAGGTAGGCGCAGCACGGCGGAATTACTATAAGCGCTATAACCAGTATCGAGCCCACGGCGTCAAACGCTCCCACGCAGGTAAACGACACAACGGCCATAAGCAGATAGTGAATCAGCCGGGGACGGAAGCCTATTGACGACGCGAAGCTCTCATCAAAGGTAGACACCTTGAGCTCCTTGTAGAAAAAGGAGATAAAAAACAGGGTTAAAAGAAGAATCGAGCCCATTACGTAAGCCGACCTGGGTCCCAGATCCATTCCCGAGACAATGAACCGGTCAAAAGGTGCAAAAGCGATTTCTCCGAGAAGCACCGAGTGGATATCGATATGAACGTTTCGCGCGTATTTTGAAAGCAGTATGACCGCCACACTGAAAAGAAACGGGAAGACAATTCCTATGGACGCGTCTTTTTTCACTAGCCTTGATCGGTTAACGGCCTCTATGAGTGAAATCGCGAGCACTCCGCTAGCGGCGGCACCTATTATGAGAAACGGCGAAGACAGATCCTTCACGAGGAAAAAAGCGAGTATTATGCCGAGCAGAATGGAATGGCTGATCGCGTCAGCCATCATTGACATTCTTCTTAGAACAAGAAACACCCCGGGTATGGAACATGAAGCCGCAACTATGATGGCCACAAGCTGTATATCAAACTGATGTGGGCTCATCTGCTCTTCCCCACCGGGGAGAACTTTCGAACCTCGCGAATACCGCTTGCGGTAAGACGCCAGTTCTCCTCTCCCGCCCTCTCCACGTATCCCGCCGTCTGCAGTTCCCAGAGACTCTTTTTAACGTTAAACCCCTTTTCGCTTCCAAGTGTAAGCAGTCTCTCAGAATGCGCGTAGCCGGGGTCGTCATGCTCAAGGGCAAGATTGTGGAGGGCTTTTAGAACGTAATCCTTTTTTATTTCCCTTCTGCTTCTCGCGTCTTTGAATCTCAGGGTGAAAAACCCGTTCGGGGAGAAAAGAACCGAGAAAAAAGCGATAACGCTCACGCAGACTATAACCGCGGGTCCCGTCGGCACGTTCTCAAACCCGGCACTGAGCGCAACACCCGTCATGCCGGAAACAGCGGCTATAAGAGCCGCGAGAATCACCATCGAGCCCATATTTCCGGTCCACTGCCTGGCTGCGACCGCCGGGGCGATGAGCATTGAACTCATAAGCACTACCCCTACTGTCTGGAGCCCTATTACTATCGCCGAAACTATTACGGCCGTAACGAGCATGTCCATAGATTTCATTGAAAAACCCATTGTTCCGCCGAAATCCGGATCGAAGCAAAGAAGCTTGAACTCCTTCCAGAAAAGCCCCACTACCAAAAGGGCGAAAAAGCCCGTAAGACCTATAATCAGAACGTCTTTTTCAATAAGCGCCTCAGCCTGACCGAAAAGAAACTTATCAAGCCCCGCCTGGTTGGCGTCTGGCATTTTCTGGGCGTAGGTAAGAAGAACGAGACCCAGCCCGAAAAAAACCGAAAGCGCCATCCCCATCGCGCTGTCAGTTTTTATTCTTGAGTTGTCCTTAATGAGGTTAATCAGAAGAACTGCCAGGACAGCGGAGAGCGCGGCCCCGATAAAAATCGGCAGCTGCTCCTTGACCCCCACTATGAGGAAAGCAAGCACTATTCCGGGAAGCGCCGCGTGTGACATGACGTCGCCCACGAGGCTTTGTTTTCTTAGCACCGCGTACGAGCCGACCACGCCGCTTACAATCCCCAGGGAAGCCGCTCCCAAAAGAATGGTCCTTGCGGTATAGTCAGAGAAAAGCTCAACCGCAAATTCCAGCATCAGACTGCCCTTTTGGCCGATTTTCTTTCAGGGAAAAAGGATGTCTTGCCCCCGTAAGCCCTCATGAGATTCTCAGAATTGAAAACCTCATCCACTTTTCCCGAAGCCACAAGCCCAACATTCAAAATAGCGATCCGCTCGTAGTATTCGGAAACGGTGTTAAGATCGTGATGAACCGCAAGCACGGTTTTTCCCCCGGTGACAAGCTCTTTCAGTATCCTGACTATTGCTTTTTCCGTAGTGGCGTCAACTCCCTGAAAGGGCTCATCAAGCAGATAAACCGAGGCGCTCTGAACAAGAGCTCTCGCGAGAAAGACCCTCTGCTGCTGTCCCCCTGAGAGCTGGCTTATCTGCCTCTGGGCAAACTGAAGCATGTCGACCTTCTCAAGAGCACTCAGCGCCTTTTCGTGTTCTTTTCTTCCGGGACGCCTTATCCAGCCGAGATCCCCGTAACTTCCCATTTTCACCGTATCCACGACGGAGGTTGGAAAATCCCAGTCCACAGAACCTCTCTGGGGAACGTAACTCACTTCCTTTCTCTGTTTTTCGTAAGGTCCGCCGTGGATGGAGATAACTCCCGCGACGCGGGGAACAAGCCCCTGTATGGATTTTATGAGCGTTGTCTTGCCGGCCCCGTTTGGCCCCACAACGGCAACCATAGCGCCCTTTGGAATCTCAATATCTATATCCCAAAGAACGGTCTTGTCGCCGTAAGCGACGGTTAGATCCGTCACACGGATTGCCGGGGCGACCCGGTTTGGCTCTCCGCTGTTCATTACCCATCTCCGGCGACTGCGGAATCGGCGACCTGGAGGTTACGGTTAAGGGACTCCACTACAGTGTCTACGTTGCTTTTGAACATCCCTATGTAAGTACCCTCTTCCGTTCCCAGGCTGCCCATCGAATCCGAGTAAAGACTGCCTCCTATCTCAACATCAAAACCTCTGGCCTTTACCGAGGCCTGAAGAGCGCGCATGTATCTGGGAGAAATGGAAGTTTCAACGAAGACAGCCGGAATCTTTCGCTCGGTTATTGTCTTTGAGAGGTTCCTTATGTCCGCTACGCTGGCTTCAGAATCGGTACTTATTCCCTGAAGGCCCATCACTTCAAACCCGTAACCTCTTCCGAAATAATTAAACGCGTCATGGGCCGTTATAAGCACCCTTCTTTCAGGTTGAAGCGTGGCGATTCTCTTCTGTATGTAAGCCTGCAGCAGGTCAAGCTCTTTTAGATAGGATTCTGTGTTACGCCTGTAGATACGGGCGTTTTGCGGGTCGTAGAGCGAAAACGCCTCCATTACCACCTTAGCAGCCTTTTTCCAGAGAGTAACGTCAAACCAGATATGCGGGTCGTAATATCCCTCATACTCCGCAAGAGAAAAAAGCAGGGACTTGTCAATTCCATCCGCAACGCCCACGGTGAATATCCCGCTTTTTCTCATCTGCCCGAGGACATCCGTAATCTTCCCCTCAAGGTGAAGACCGTTATAAAAAATCATGTCGGCGCCCGCAAGCTTTCCCACGTCCCCGGCACTTGCCTTGTAGAGATGCGGGTCAACCCCAGTTCCCATAAGGGAGATGGTCTCCGCTTTTTCCCCGGCAATGTTCTCAACCAGATCCCAGATCAGCGCGGTGGTAGTAACCACTTTTATCGCGCCTTCTCTTTTTATACTCCCGCCGCTCTCAGTGCAGGCCGCACAGAAGATCAGCAGTGCAGACAGCAGAAAAAATCGCATATCCGTTATGATTCTCATTTTTCCTCTCTCAGTTCCCGGCTTTCTCAACCAGTATGTACTTGGCCGCGTTTCGCCCTATGGGATGTTCCTTCCCGGTCATCTGGACGATTATGGGACCCTTAAACGGTTGCCTTGAAACAACCGTCATCTCGGTTTCCGGGTAGAGACCTATCGTGCCCAGATAACGAAGCAGTTCCGGGTCATGATCACTCACCTCAACCACCTTTACCAAGGTGTCCGGCTCCACTTCCTCAAGAGCGCTGCACTGCCTCACGATCATGGTGCCGTCTCGTTGCGGAATCGGAGAACCGTGCGGGTCGGTAACCGGATAACCCAGAAACTTGTCAATCCTGTCTTCAAGGTCTTCTGAAAGCACATGTTCCCATTTCTCAGCTTCCTGGTGCACCTTGTCCCAGGGAACGCCGAGCGCTTCCTTGAGGTAAAGCTCAACAAGCCGGTGGTGCCTGATTATCTCAAGAGCTATTTTCCTGCCCGCAGAAGTAAGTTTCACCCCCTGATAGCGCTTGTGGGTTATAAGCTTTCTCTCCGAAAGCTTTTTCACCATGCTCGTCACCGAAGCCGGAGACACGCCCAGTTTTTCCGAAAGCGCGCTGGTCGAAACCTTTCCTTCGGAAGTCTCAACCTCGTAAATGGCTTTCAGGTAATCCTCTATTGACTGCGAGAGCATCTTTATTTCCCTTTATCTTTCCAAAAACCGCCTAAATTTAAAACAGCCAAAAAAATTATTTTAGTCTTGTCTAAATTTCTTTTTAATTGTAGCAAAAACGAATCGACTGTCAAGGAGAGTCACCGAGTTTCGAAAAGAGGCGTTTATGGCTTAGAATAAGCCCCATGCGGAAGCGGCATCATAAAAGAACAAATCCCCTTCTGGGCATAGCAGGTTTTATCTGTTTCTTTCTCCTTATCTTTTCCGCATGTTCCACAACGGAAAACAAGGAGAATTCTCCCAACCGGACCACTTTCAAGGTGCTAAACTCCTTCCCGCATGACCCTGAAGCTTTTACTCAGGGATTTCTCTATAGAGACGGGTTCCTTTATGAAAGTACCGGGCTTTACGGAAAGTCATCTGTGAGAAGGACTAACCCGGCCACGGGAAAGGTGCTCGATAAGGTAAACCTTTCCCGAGAATTTTTCGGCGAAGGTCTTACCATAATAGGCGACAATATATACCAGCTCACCTGGAGATCCCGGCAAGGTTTCATATACGACAAGGAAACCCTACAGCGCAAGGGGTCATTTATCTATTCCACCAAAGGCTGGGGGCTTACTGATGACGGAACGCAACTTATAATGAGCGACGGATCGGAAAAACTGTATTTTCTCTCCCCCGAGAGCTTCGAGGTAACAAAAATACTAAGCGTAAAGGAGCGAGGATCCCCGGTCAGGATGCTTAACGAACTTGAATACGTAAACGGAAAGATCTACTGCAATATATGGCGCTCAGACGATATAGTGGTCGTAAACTCCGAAAGCGGCAAGGTGGAGAGACGGATAACACTTGGGGAATTAAGAAAAAGACTTAGCCTTCCGGACAGGGCGGGAGTTCTAAACGGAATCGCCTGGAAATCTTCTTCCGACACTTTTTTTATAACCGGAAAACGCTGGTCCGAGGTTTTCGAGATAGGGTTCAGTTTTACCTCCCCTTGAAGCGGAAATCGAAGCGGGTAGACTCATTTTTCCTTCTGTGTCCCCGTAGCTCAGTTGGATAGAGCGTAGGATTCCTAATCCTGAGGCCGCAGGTTCAAATCCTGCCGGGGACGCGCCACAAATTCTATGAAAAGAGTTGCCTGAAGATCATCCAGATGATTTTCACCCCGGCCATGACGCTTCCCGCAACCGTTCCGGTTATTTTCGAAGTGCCTATTCTCTTTCTGTAACTTACCGGAATCTCGGTGCAGCGAAGTCCGTTCTTCGCGGCCTTTACCTGCATCTCAACCGTCCATCCGAACGTTTTGTCTCTCATGTCGAGAGAAAGCAGCTTATCGTATCTTATGGCCCTGAAAGGACCGAGGTCAGTAAAATCCACGCGGTAAAACAGTTTTATAAGCCTGGTAGCTATGTAGTTGCCCACAAGCGCCTGGGGCAAAAGCGCCCCTTTCTGTCTTTCGCCTATGGTTCTTGATCCTATGACGAGATCGTATTCACCTTCTGTTATCGGGAAGATAAGCTCTTTTATTTCCTGCGGATAGTCAGAATAGTCGGCATCCAGAAATACTATAATATCAGGTATATATGAGGAATTCTTAATGTAATCTATCCCCGCAAGACATGCCTGTCCGTACCCCCTTCTCTCCTCCTCTATAACCGTGGCTCCGCTGCTTGAGGCAACGCGCGCGGTGGAGTCGGTCGAGCCGTTGTTCACAACCACTATCTCCGTTACAAGGTCTTGGGGGATATCCCCAATCACTCGTCCTATGGAACGCTCTTCATTCAGCGCAGGGATGATGACAACCGTTTTTTCCATGGAATCTTTATACGGAGACAAGCTCCACCTGCGGGATAAGAACTATGTGGCGGGAAAGCAGAGGCTTTTCAAATCTCGAGCCTATGGCTTCGCAGTAACCATCCATCTGCTCTTCGTAAGTCCTGCGGGCATCGTCATTCATCGATTTTCTGTACTTGTAGTCGAAAAGACGCATTCCTCCATCTTCTTCGGTCAGAAGATCTATTCTGCCTCTTTTCGAACCACCTTCTCCGGAGTCAAAGACGAATTTAAGCTCCCTTCTGACTTCCCGAGCCGTATGGATAAAGGGAAAAAGCTCGGAGGAAAGAAAATTTGAGGAAAGCTCCCGCAGCAGGTCTTTCATATTCGGGTTTGAAACAAGGAATTCCCCCAGAACGAATTCAATCTCTTTTTCGACCGTTTCCTCACTGAAATCCCAGACCTCAAGGAACCTGTGCATTATGCTTCCAGCCCTTTCCGGATCTTTTAAGCGGTCAGTCGGAGAAAACAGGTCGGGAAGCGGGAAAACCTCCTCCCGTTGTGACTTATCTTTCTCACTGTAAAGGGGATTCATGTATTTAAGCTCCAGAGAAACTTCTCTTTTGAAAGAAGGAGTATCCGAAACCGGGCCAGATTCTTTTGAAACCTCGCCCTCGCAGAGCCCTGAAAAAAGGATTCTCCGGCTGTCGTCGATAAATCCCCCGGGCACTTCAAGACATCGGGAAGACAGGGAGAGTTTTGAATCAATAAGTTCGGCGAAGCTGCCTTTTTCCACCTGTATCCGCTCTTTTTCGGCCAAACGCCGCCCACTTAAACATATGAAAAGTCTTTTCTCGGCGCGGGTCATGGCCACATAAAGAGCCCTTCTCTCTTCCTCGGTTTCTTTTCTCTCGACACGGGATTTAAGCTCTTCCCAGTTATCAGAAGAGGAAGCGGGATACCTGACTATAAAACCTTTTTCGATATCCGCCATAACCCTTTCAGGCGACGTCACCCTCCGGTAATTAGTGTTGCAGAGAAAGACGGTATGAAACTCAAGCCCTTTTGCTCCGTGAACCGTCATTAGCTTTACCACCCTGCCGTCGCTTGTTTCCTCAAACACCTGCTCTTCTTCGTAACTTCGGCGCATAGAATCAAAGTGTTCCACTACCTGGCAAAGTCCGTACCCCTTGTGTGAAACCAGCCCTTCTGCCATCAGAAGAACTTTTTTGAGATTGAGACATCTGGCCTTGCCGTCCGGAAGCGCAAGAACCGCGGAGGAATAACCAAGCCCGTTCAAAGCGAAATCGACCGTCCTGAAAGTATCTCCGTTAACATACTCCTCTCTTTTTTCATCAAGAAAACGAAGATATTCCCCGACTCTTGAGCCCTTTTCCTCTTCATCGCCGCGGAAATGGGAGAGAAGCTCGTCATCCGATGCCCCGAAGTAGGGAGATCTAAGCACCGACGCCCGCGCCAGGGCGTCCTGCGGGTCAAGAAAATATCTGAGCATGGACATAACGTCCCTTACTTCCGGAAGATCGTAGAAATCGCGCCCTATGCGGGACTGAAACCGTATTCCCTCCCGCGTAAGCGCCTTTTCGTAGACAGACACGTTTGTAGCCCTTCTGAACAGAAGGGCAGTCTCCCCTGAAGCCTCCTTCTGTATCTCTTTTATCTTCAATGCCACCGCACGAGCTTCCTGTTCGACCGACTCTTTGGCTTTTGCACCTTCGCACGCGATGACTTCCACCGAAATACCGGGGTCGGGTTGGGGAAGAGGAGCCGTCATCTTCTCGTAATATCCTTCGGGGAAAGTGCCGGCGAAAAAGATATTGAAAAACTCTATGAGACTACAGCGGGAACGATAGTTGGTCGCAAAGGATATCTTCGTGAAATCCTCGTCCTGAAGCATGTCCCCGAACATCTCGGGCTGAGCGCCCCTGAAACCGTAAACGGACTGGTTAACGTCACCGACCACAATAAGACTGCCGCCAGAGTCACCGTCTGTAAGAAGTTTCATTAGCCGAAGCTGAAGGGAGTCGGTATCTTGGAATTCATCGACTATAATAAACTTTAGAAAGTTTCTGTAATAGGCTCGTATTTCAGGATTTTTCTCGAGAAGTTCAATAGTGAGACGTATCATGTCCTCATACTCTATTTTCTCCTCGGAGATTTTCGCCTGCATTAAGAAACTGTACGCATCGTCTGATAAATCAAGGTAATTAGAATTGATCTCCGAGTCATAATATCCCATTACCGAGAAGACCGTATCAAGAAGCGCAAGCCTTGACTGCTCAACCTCAGAGTTCCTCATCTCCCCTTTTACCTGTTCATAAACGGCTTTGAGATAGCGGGCATTGCGGTCAATGCCCAGAGTCATGTCTATTTTTCCGCTGAGGTCGCGCAGAGCCTGTTTTTTCTTTTCGGAACGGGAAGAAAGAATGGAGACATGCTTCTCAATCATCAGGTGAAGCCTCTCATTCATGTATTCAAGCGCTTTTGAATCGGGCTTTTTGATATAGAAGTTCTCTTCGTAATAGGCAAAAGGAGGAACTAGGTGCAGTCTTGCCGCCTCTTTTAGTATCATCGCTATGATCTTCACGATCTGTGCATAATCATAAGATTCCATCTCAAGCAGCCTCCCAAGCCCGGGGTCGCCGTCCTCGATCCTCGTCAGGAGAAACTTGCTGATATTCTGTTCGTAAAAGGCGTCTTTCTCGGAACCTTCAATTACTGAGAAGTTCAACGGAAGCTTTGAATCAAAGATGTTTTCCCTCAGTATCCCGGCACAGAAGCTGTGGATCGTTCCTATGGGAGCGGAAAAGAACTTCCTGCGCCACCCCTCGACTATGTTCCCCTTGTGGCCGTAGGTGTTGATGTATTTCGAGATCTCCGTTCTTATTCTCGACTTGAGCTCGGCCGCGGCGTTCTCCGTAAAGGTGACGGCCACTATCTGGGGGACATCTGCTTCACCAGCCTCGAGAATACGGAGATATCTGGCTATTATCGCCCTCGTCTTCCCCGATCCGGCTCCGGCCCTGACAGCTAATTTCCTCTCCGGGTGAAGTATCCGGGACTGCTCCTCGTTAAGATCTAAGAACTCGGAAATTCTCTTCATGACTATCCTTGTGAATGCCCTGTTTTCCTGACAACGCCGTCTTTTACCCTGCAAAGATCCGCGTAATCACAGTAGGAGCAGGGACGATCCTTGGACATATGGAGGTAATGTTCTCCCTGATTTTCCTCTTTTTTCCCCACGTAGGGAGGGAAAAAACCTCTTTTTATGTTCTCTACGTAGTACTCCGCAAGCGAAACCGCCTCCTCCAGAAAAGGATCTCTGGACGAAACGCTATCCCCGGGCCTGCCGATTGAAAGATAAGAGCCCCTTGAGGGAATAGCCCCTTCCTCAAGAAGTGCTTTTAAGTAAAGAGGGAGTTGCAGATTTTCAAAATCAAAATATTTCTTGCTGCTTAGGCTCCCGATTTTGTAGTCAATAACCCCCGCTTTCTTCTCACCGTCTCTGTGGAGATCGACCCTGTCTATCTTTCCCCTGATTTCGGCATTTCCGATACGAAACTTCACTTCTTTTTCAAAAAACCGGGGGGTAAATTCATCTTTTCCGATTCTTTGAATCTCATCGGAAATGAAATTCGGCAAAACGCACTCAAAAAACCTTTTTTTCTCCATCTCCGCCACGTTCCTTGAGAGATGGGAGAAAACCCCGGGCTTCGTTTCATACTTCCTCCTAAGTTCCCGGTAAACATCGATAACATGACTCGCTTGCGGCCAACCGGCGCCTTCGGCGAAAACGGTTTCCATAAACTCTTTCAGGATGTCGTGAGCAAGTGAGCCCAGGTCAAGCTGCGAGGCCCTTTGTTCCTCGGGGTCCGCAACCATGCCCAGCTTCAGTATTCTCTGCGAGAAATACATGAAGGGACATGTTCCGTAAGTTTCAAGCTCCGTGGGCGAAAAGGCATCTGAGTGCGGTGGAGAATTGCGAAGAACCCCTTCAAAATCCGTATAACCCCCTTCAAGCTCTAATCTCTTTCTCTCCGCGGAAATACCGCCGGAGAGATAACCGACGATATCTGAACCGTACTGCTGCCTTAAAATTTTAATGATTTCTGGATTGCTATCCCCTGTCCCCGAGGATGAGAAGCAGTGAAACAGAGCATCTTCCCTTGAAAATACCTCTCCCGGTTCCGAGGGGCTCTCAGGGCACCGCGTTGCGGGAGAACTCCCCGGCTCCTCAAGAAAATCGGAGCGGGTTACCTCCTTTGATCTCTGATCGTAGCGGAAGCAGGAGAGAAATACCTTCTCAGAAGCCGCCGCGCTCAGGATAGAGAAAAGGTGTTTTTCCTTCTCGTAATGAAGACCTTCCTCGTCAAACACCCTCTTTTTAAGCACCCGGTTTATTTGCGCCTTCTCCCTGGGCTTGAGTACGGGATCCGCCGCGGGGAGAGAGGGGAAGGAAGTATCCGAAAGACCTATCAGGAAAAGAAACTCGGGGTTTATGCCACGAGCCGCAGAGAAATCAATAACGCCCACCTTTTCTGAATCGGTATCACAGGGAGTTTTATAAGGAACTGTCCTCTCCCCCATAAACTCATCCAGGAGAAAGAGATACTCTCCGGGGTCTGAAACCCGAAAATCGAATTCACCGTAAGAAAAGGAAAGCTCCCTTAGAAAAGAAAAGAACTCATCGAAACACTCCCTGGTGGTTTTATTTCTTTCTATAAGCAGTGCCGAACTCTCAGAAACCCTGAGTTCTGAAAAAACCTTTCTGAGATCAGAAGTCATAGCGGCAAAATTTTTCCTGCCGAACTTTGATGACACCGAATCAAGCGCCAAGCCTATATCACGGGCAACCGAAGACAGCTCACCGTCCCGCTCCACTACGTGTCCTAATATCCTCTTCCAGCCCGAGATACCGCTTACGGTTCTGTATTTTTTGTCCGCAGAAGAAATCTCCTTTAAAAGATTCACGCAGCGTCGCGAACTGTCAGACTCCCGCAGATAGAGAGTAAAAATCGGGTTATAGAGGAGACTGATCAGGTCGTTTCTGTGAAAATTGCCTGACTTTAGGCGGAGAATATCACCCGCCAGGCGTCCATATACGCTCCCCGCCAGGGTCCCGGAATTTCTAAGGTCAACCGCAACTCCGTTTTTCTCGAATATATTGGCTATGGAACTGCCGCGTTTCTGTGCTGACCTCACAAGAACCTTAAAATCAGAGGCTTTCTTCCCTTCGTCCACAATGAGCTTTTTAATCGTCCTTGATACGTACTCAATTTCGTCGTGAGCGTCGCGAAACTCCCTGAATTCCCTTTGCATTTCAGCGGCCGGGACTTCCTCTGTCATTGTAAAATCCTCTTCATAGACTATGGAAGCTTCGCTAAGCCTGCCCAAAAAGCAGTTTCTGTACTCACCCAAATCACCAAAATCGTTTAGGAAAAAGAAAGTCTCGGGAATCTTCGAGGAAAAACTCTTTATCACGTCAAGTTCGCAAAGGGTAAAATCGAAGAAACCGAAAATTACGAGTCTTTCTGCTGACGGAAAAAACCGGGCAAACCCTTCCTCGTCCAGTTCTTCTGACACGACACGGACAGAGTCCGCGTCATCAAGAAAACCTCTCTCCGCGATAAGAGCTTCATATTTTTTATAAACAAGCCCTATATCCGAGAGTTTTTTCCGAAAGCCCCGCGCCCCGATTCTTTTAGCAGACCCGGCAAATTCCCTCGCGGAGATTTCGCTTTGCTTCAGTTTTGAAATAATGGAAGCGACGGCATTTAGGAAATCCCGGTTCTGCGAGAATTCTCCGAAAACTTCAAGTTTCTCCGAGATCGACTCCGCTGCTTTTCTGGTTACGGATAGAACCTGAGTTCTAGATATCCTTTTCTTTTTTAGGTTCGGGGATGCTTCGTTTATAAAATCCGACAGCTCATTGAACGTGAGCAGGTTCTTTCCCCATACCCCTTCGGTGCAGTAATGATCTTCTATTTCCTGTACGACCGAGACCCCAGGAAGAAGAAAAAGGGACGTCTCATCACTTGGATTAAGCCCGTATTTTTTGAAAAGTTTTTTGAAAGAGGATTCTTTGGGATAGTAAATCAGCTTCATCTAGTAAATAGATACCGGAAACTTAAGAAAGGCCGCTTCTGCGGTTGAAAACCCTCAAGTAGCAGAACCTGTCGGGTAAATTATATCTGAACTGTGAGAAGATTGATTAAGTTTTAAATATTCTTTCATCAATTGAACAATCTGGAAAACCTGAACGCGCCTCGCCGCCCACTCGGTCGTTTCCTCGTAGGTTCCTTGTTCTTTAAGGAAGTCTTCAAACAGCGTGCCGACTTTTCCCTTTTCAATATTTGCAGTCATTTCAAGCATCCTGAATTCACAAATTTTTATTGAGCCAAGATTCTCAGCCACTCCGCCAGTTCTTTTTCATCAACAATGCCTTGGGTAGCCTTAATGATCATCTCACTTGCTTCTACCGTGTCAAAGTCTAGTTCTATGCCGTTAATCCTCAAGCAAGTATCCATTGCCGTAAATGCTGTCCGTTTGTTCCCGTCATTAAACGCATGGCCAACAGCTATATAACACGCATAGGAAGCAGCAAGTTCAAACACATCCTCAATCAACCCGTAGGCAACGCGGTTGTCGACTCGTGCCAAAACTGACTCAATGGACTTGTTCAGTGCCATCCCCTCAAGCTCACTGGGTCCGACAATCTGCTCGTGGATGGCAAACACCTTCTCGGGTGATAAATAGTTCATTTCTACTTATCTTTCAGATAATCCAAGATTGGCTGATTCTTAGATATGCTCTTTGCAATAGCAGCATCAACCTCGTCGGAATCAGCAAGCTCAAAATTGATTTTATGCACAGCGGATGCTGGTACAAAATAACCTTCAAGCTTATTCCGGTTCAAGATGGCAACGGGCTTGCCGCCGGCTTTCTTGATCACATTCTTGGGATCACGGAATTCGGTTAATGAAGCGGTTTTATTAGTTAACAAGTTTTCCATAACTGCCTCCTGTTTTCTGCTTCAAGTATACAGAACTCCGCCTAAAATGTCAATTAAATATATATTTAGATATACTTTTAAATGTCTTTCAAGGAGAATTTTTCTCTTCAGTTCTACTCTGCTTCGTCTGCGGAATCCCCTTAATCTGGATTTTCTTCGCCTTCATTAGGTTCTTGCGCTTGGAAAGAAAATGCCTTTTATGCTTGCTGTAACGGCCCCAGATTCTTATTCTGCTCCCGTTCTCAATACCTTCCACAAGTCCTCTGGCATAAATGTTTATTCTTTTTTCCGGATCATCCTCGAAGAGCCAAAACATGGTGAACTTCCTCCCGTTTGCCATCCTCATGAGCCGAAGTTCACCCACCTGCCCCTCAAGGGTGAATATCTTTCTGTCAAACTCATCCCGTGAGGAAAGAACCTGCGAGATGGTTGCGGTCGGCGGTTCAAGTTCTCCGATATCGGTATAGGTTTTGTAAACCTCTTCCTTTCCGTAAGAAAAAACCGGAAACGCCAAAAAAAGCAGAAGAACTAAAAGAAAACTTCTCATTCGCTCAATCCAAAGAAACCATCACTTAACGAGCCACGAGCTTTCAGATGAAAATTCTATGAACCCGGCTTTGTCATCGACAACGGATCAAGAACCCTGTCAAGTTCCTCATCGGAGAGCACTCCTTTTTCCCTTGCGATTTCCCTAACGGTGCTTCCCGAAGCATAGGCTTCCTTGGCAATCGCGGCCGCGTTGTCATAACCTATAATCGGCGCGAGACTCGTACACATGGCAAGACTCTGCTCGATGGTCTCCCCGCAACGCTCCTCGTCTGCCTCTATTCCCGAAATGCACTTATCGACAAATACGGTGCAGACCCTTGAGAGAAGCCTTATCGACTGAAGAAGATTGTCCGCCATCATGGGCATCATCACGTTAAGCTCAAAATTCCCCGCCTGGCCCCCTATCGTTATCGCCGCGTCGTTTCCGATTACCTGGGCCGCAACCTGGGTAACCGACTCTCCGACCACCGGATTGACCTTCCCGGGCATAATGGACGAGCCCGGCTGTATCGCAGGCAGAAGAATCTCCCCGAAGCCGCAGCGCGGACCGCTTCCAAGCCATCGTATATCGTTTGCTATCTTCATGAGGCTGACCGAAACCGTCTTAAGCGCTCCACTTGTCTGAACGACGGCGTCCTTTGAGGCCTGGGCCTCGAAGTGATTTCGTGCCTCCCTGAACTTCACTCCGGTAGCCTCGCTTATCCTCGCCGCCACCTTCTTTCCGAAATCCTTATGGGTGTTTATTCCCGTGCCGACCGCGGTTCCGCCTATGGCAAGTTCCGAGAGGTCGTTTCTTATCCCTTTTAACCTTGAGATTCCGTGGTCGATCATGCTAGCGTATCCGCTGAACTCCTGGCCAAGGCGTATAGGGGTGGCGTCCATCAGGTGGGTGCGTCCTATCTTAACTATGTGGTCAAACTGCTTTGCCTTTCCAGAAAGCGCGTCGCGCAGATACTCAAGCGACGGTATAAGATCTTTTTCGATCGCTTCAAGAGAAGAAACATGCATGGCGGTCGGGATCACGTCATTGCTTGACTGACCCATGTTCACGTGGTCGTTCGGATGCACGGAGGTTTTTCCCTTCAGTAGTTCGGCCGCTCGGTTGGCTATTACTTCGTTTGTGTTCATGTTGGTCGAAGTGCCCGAGCCCGTCTGAAAGACATCGACCACGAAATGATCGTCAAGTTTTCCATCGACAACCTCTTTTGCGGCTCTCGCTACGGCCCGCGCGGTATTTTTCTTCAAGAATCCGAGCTCCGCGTTTGTCTGCGCCGCGGCGAGTTTCACAAGACCCATCGCCCTTATGAATTCCCTTGGAAGCGTGCGTCCGCTCACGGGGAAATTCTCAACCGCCCTTGCCGTCTGCGCCCCGTAATAAGCGTCTGAAGGAACTTTCATCTTTCCCATGGAGTCGGATTCCACTCTGTATTTGCTCTTAGCCATTTAATATTTCCTCCAAAGTTCCAAAATCTTGGTTAAACGGTTTATTATGCCACAAACAAAACCGGTTTCATAAGACGGAGGGTCTTTTTCGAAACTCGAGCATCAGACTGAAAACGGAGGGGATTAAAAACAGGGTGAAAACCGTGGAGAGAACAAGTCCGCCGACCACCACGCTCCCAAGGCCCTTGTAAAGCTCAGAGCCTTCTCCCGGGGCCAGCACAAGGGGAAGCATGCCGAACACGCTTGTCAGTGTGCTCATGAAAATCGGCCGTATCCTCACCCTTACCGACTCGCGTATGGCCGCCTGGTGCTCCATGCCCGCGCGGATGTTGTTAAGCGTCTGGTGAACTATGAGTATGGCGTTGTTAATGACTATTCCTATTAGGATCACAAAGCCGAGCATCGTGAGTATATCAAGTGGCTGATAGGTAAACAGGTTGAGGATGAAAAGCCCGAGAAAACCTCCGAGGGAAGCAAACGGGACCGTAACCAGGATAACGAGCGGATGGAGAAAACTTTCAAAAAGAGCCGCCATGAGCAGAAAAGATATCACGACCGCGAGGAGAAAATTCCACTGAAGCGCCTCTTTTGCCGTGGCGAGCTTGTCCGCGGTTCCGGCCAGAATAAAACCGGTCCGCTCTCCTACCTCCCCGCCTGCCTCAAGGGGAGAAATTATCTTGGCTTTAATGGTCTCGATCGCCTCTTCGAGCGTAAGGTCCTCAGGGGGGGTTATCTGTATCGTTATCACCCTCTGTCTTTCATAGTGATTTATCTGTTCCGGGCCGTTTTCAAGACTGACATCGGCAACCGCTCCCACCGTAACCACCTTTCCGCTGGGAGAGGTGATCATTATGTTTTCTATATCTTGCGTTCTCTCGGAAAAATCCTGCTGCGCCCGCAATACTATGTCGATTTCCTGCCCCTCGAGGTTAAACTCGCTTGCCTCGACGCCGTCTATAAGGGACCTCACGGCAAACCCGAGTTCGCTGTTGGTGATCCCGAACTGGGAAGACTTTTCCCGGATAGTAACGATCCTAAGCTCGGGATTTCCTAGATCAAGGCTCGGAATCGGCCTTACCTGCGCCCCGGGAATGCTCTCCATGGACATGAAAAACACGCTTCTTGCGGTTCTCAGTATCTCATCCAGATCATCTCCCGTAACGTGAACGTCTATTGACCTCCCCTCCCCTATGTTGCTGTTAAAAATACTCGGCTGAATTATTACGCCGAACGTCCCCGGTATCTTGGCTATGGTTTGGCGAAGGACAGGAAAAATCTCCTTGAGGTCCTTTCTTTCACCAGCAACAGCACCCATGAAGATTTGTTTTCCCCTCGCAACGTAGAAAAAATTCTTTATTCGGGGAAGGTTTCTCTCGGCGGCGGTCTTTTCGTTTATGTAGGGTTCAAGATCCGCCTCGATCTGCTTTCCAATGGAGTTATATTCCTCGAAATTGTATCCGGGAGGCGGGATAAGTATCCCGAAAAGCAGGTTTCTGTTGCCCGTCGGAAGATACTCGGTCTTCGGGAAAACAGCGATTATAAGCACTATGGATAAAAGAGTGAAAGAACCCACAAGAATCGCCCTTTTCTTAACGCTTTTCATTATCCGCTCGGTAAAACTGTTTATAAACCCGGAGACCCTTCCCGCAAAACCAAGCAGCCGCGACATCAGGCTGAAACGTTCGAGACTTTCGGCTCCCTTTGCGGAAAGGTATTTTGAAGATGCAGACGGTATGACGGTTATTGAGACCAGAAGACTCAGTATGACGGAAACGCTGATAGCAATGGCTATGTCGCGAAACAGCTGTCCCGTCTGCTCCTCGATGAATATAATGGGAATAAACACAGCTGCAGTGGTAAGGGTGCTTGCAAGCACAGCTCCCCAGACCTCGGTTGTGCCGTCATAGGCCGCCTGGGCCCTCGGCTTTCCCATCTGTATATGTCGATAAATGTTCTCAAGAACCACGATGGAATTGTCTATAACCATGCCGACGGCGAAACTCATTCCAGCGAGGCTTACCACGTTTATCGTACGACCAAGGGCCTCGAAAACTATGAACGTTCCTATGACGCTTGACGGTATCGCGATTCCAACAATCATCGTGCTGCTCGCGCTTCTGAGGAAAAGAAGCAGAACCATTATCGCGAGCACGGCGCCGATAAGAAGATTCCCCCTTACGAGCTTTATCGCGTTTTTTATGTACCCGGTCTCTTCGTAAACATTCTGGAGAGAAAGTCCGTTATCCTTAAGGACACCCGCATTGAGTTCCTCCACGGCCGCAAAAAGAGCTTCTTTCACCTCTATTGAGTTCGCCCCGCTCTCACGAAGCACGTTAACGGCAATGGCAGGCTCTCCGTTCTGCCTTACTGTGTAGTCAGGATCCTCATATCCGAGGCGGACAGTGGCAATATCACTCAGGTAAACAGGAAGGCCGCTTTGCGCGGTACGCACGACTATGTTCTCTATGTCCCGCGTAGTTCTGTACTCTCCGACGGTTCTCACGAGATACCGTCTTTTACCCTCATCAAAGGAGCCGGCGCTGAAATTCTCATTCTCCCTGTCGATGGAAGCGGCAAGTGCGGCTATGGTGATATTTCTTTGGGCAAGCGCGGCAGGGTCGAAAAGAACTTCTATGCGCCGCTCTCTGCCGCCGAATACGTTTGAAGCCCCCACTCCCGGAACCCTCTCAAGCCTAGTGCGGATCACCTCGTCTGTGAAATCGTAATAGAAGTTTATATCCGTCGGGTTGTCGGCAAGGGGCTTTAGGATAAACCACCCCATGGCGTTTGCTCTGGGATCAACCGTGGTTATTACGGGCCTTTCAACCTCGTCGGGATATTCCTTTACCTGATCAAGCCTGTTTGAGACTTTGACCACTTTTGAGTCAAGGTCCGCCCCGGTTTCAAACTCAAGTATTACCTGGGATGAATTCTCGGAGCTTTCGCTGTCAAGTCTTCTAAGACCCGTTATTCCCTTGAGCTCGTCTTCCTGCTCGTTTACTATCTCGCTTTCGACCTCAAGGGGGCTTGCCCCCCTCCAGAAGGTGCTTACCGTAACTCTAAGCGTCTGGACATCGGGGGTAAGCTGAACGGGGATTCTGAAAAACGAAATGGCCCCGAAAATAACGATGAATATAACGCCGACGGCTATGGTTACGGGGCTTTTTATGGAGGTTTCAACAAGCTTCATTGCTCTAGGGTGGCGGTGATTCTGACTTTCTGCATTGGCATAAGTCTCTCGTTTCCTCTTACGACCACACTCTCGCCGACACCTATTTCCCCATCGACGTGCGCGAAGCCCTCATACCAGCCCAGCTGCTCCACCGGCACCGGGTGCGCGAGGCCTTCCCTCACCGCAAAAACCATAGCGCCCTGGGGAGAGTTGACTATGGAATCTTTCGGCACGAGCTTTATTTTTTGACTCTCGCCGATTCTTATTATGATTACGGCCGAAGCCGAGGATTTTATCGTATGATCCGGGTTCTCAAGCACCACCTTTACCGGAAAAGACACGGCTCTCGGATCCGCGTCAGGGACAATTGAAAAAATCTTTGCGGCAACAGTCAGCCGATTGTGGGAGGGCAATATGACCTTGACTTCCATGCCCTCGCTCACGTCTTCTATGTACCTCTCGGGAATCCCAGCCTTCACCTCTATGGTGTCTATGTCCACGAAGGAAACCACCTGTCCCCCGATATCGAGCCACTGACCCGCTTCGGCGTGGTGTTTTGTCACGTAACCGTTAAAAGGAGCGGTGATTTTAGAGGCCGCAAGGTCGTATTCGGCAATTTCAATCCGGCTCTCAAGACTCAGCAGCCCGCCCTGGTCTGATTCTCTCTGCGTCTTTGCCCTGTCAAACTCTCCCTCTGAAATAATGCCCTTCTCGTAGAGCTCCTTCATCCTCGCAAGATCTTTTTCCGAAAGCTCGGCCCTCGCGGAGGCTTCTTTTCTTTCGTTTTTAAGCTGCTCCAGGGCAAGACGGATCTTCTCGTTTTTTATCTCGGCCAGCGTCTCCCCCTTTTTTACGTACTCGCCCTCCTCGGCGTTTATTTTCTCGACGATCCCTTCAACCTCGCTTGATATGACGGAGTTTCTCGCGGGAGAAGTCGCGCCGACAAGCTTTATGGGTTTTTTCACTTCCCTCTCAACGACCGTGGAGACTACCACGGGAGCGTCTGGGGGCTGAGACAGGGAGAGCCCCGGAAAAAGACAAAAAGATAAAAAAAGCAGAAAGACTCTTGTTCGCATAACCACGGTGTTTCTCTCTCTTACGGAACATCCTGTTAAGAACAACTGCAAAGAACCCACTTACATCGTATTTAAAGGCGCGGAACGGCACAGACGCGTTTTTAAATCTTTTGAATTATACATAACTAAACGGCTATTACTTATAGGCGAGAGATATCTTCAACCTTCTCCTTGTGTTATTATAAATCGTTATTAGGATATAGGCATAAAATCCTCCAAGGAGATTAAAATGGCATCCGAAAACATAGTTGAAGTAGTAGATTCCGCATTCGACAAGGAAGTAATGGAAAGCGAAGTTCCCGTTCTGGTCGACTTCTGGGCCCCTTGGTGCGGTCCCTGCAGGGCTCTTTCCCCCGTCATTGAGGAAATCTCCAAAGACTACGAAGGCACCGTTAAGGTGGGGAAGGTGAATGTGGATGAAAACCCCCAGACGACGATGAAATTCCGCATCAGAAGCATTCCCACCCTGATAGTTTTTAAAAACGGCGAGGTCGCCGAGCAGATAGTCGGCGCCGTCCCAAAAAGCGAAATAGAAAAGGTACTGAACAAGACCCTAGACTAGAACACTCCGGGCGCGGACACAAAAAATGGGCAAATACATACTGCTTAGCAATCTCACGGACGAGGGCAGAAGAACCATAAAGATGAGGCCCGAGAGGATAAACGAGGTCAACAAGGAACTCGAAGAGATGGGCGCCAAGGTTGAAGCTCAGTACGCGGCGCTCGGTCCTTACGACTTTGTGAACATAGTGGAAGCCCCCGACAACGAAACAATCACGAAAATCGTAATAGAACTCGGTTCAAGGGGAACCATCCATATAGAAACCCTGGCCGCAATCCCCATAGACGAGTTTGAAGAAAAACTCATAGACAGTTAATTTCCGTTCCATTATTCTTAGTCAGAAAAAAATAAAGGACCATTTATTTGAGCAATTCGTCTTCATCATGTTTGGGATTTAGTGCTTTAATTCCGCTTTTAGGAATAACAGATAGCTTTTTATTCTCCTTATTTAGCAAAAACACATAATTTGAATTGCTGGTAAAGAATATATGGCCAGAATACTCTTCGTATTCCTTCTTAAAAACTATAGTGTATGAACTTTTATAGCTTCCATTCTCGACGCTCTGAAGGTCCTGATTTATCCTGACCGCCAAATCTAGCAGGAAAAAAAGGACCATCATTATAACAGCACCAACAGCAAACGAATTCTTTACGTACTTCCACATTTGCAGAGAACGGAAAACAAAGTGGAATAAAGCATAGAAGACCAGTGGATAGAGATAGTTAAAAAGATTGCTAGGTAATTCACCTGTTTTATACCACTTCTCTACTAGTATAAGAATAGGGAGAACGATAACCGCTACAATAAGATAATTGAGGCGATTTTTACTTGTTTCTATATTGAATTGTTCCGCATGTAACTTATCCGACAGAGCCTTTTGTGCTCCCCAAAGGTATGCAAATATTCCAATTGCAGATGCGATGAGAGATGTTGTTATTACATCAACACTACTCGAAATGTAGTCTGAGATAAGAAAGAAATCACTCGCTTTAATTCCTAGGCTGCTAAGAAGAAGCTTATTATAGATGAATCCACTAATTAGAAATAAAACTGAGAATAAAGAGAAAAGAGGTGTTACATGTGAGAACGTTATGGTAACAGGTGTTATTATTTTTTGCTCTTCTTTTTCAATTCGCTCTGAGTTCAATCTTCGCACACTTTTTTTTAGTTCCTTGAGTTCTTTATTGATGTTCTTATCTATTGAGATTAACTCATCTTGAGAAATAGAAGATGCCTCATCATCGTATAATCTAGCTTTCTCATAGGCATTTTTTATTTTGTCATTGAATACATCAGATGAATTTCCGTTAGAATAGTAAAAAACCTCTAACAGATAACTATTTGAAACGGTTTTTTTTACCCAATCATCAGAAATGAGGGAGCTATAAAGTTTATTGACTTCATCGTTGTCAGTTTCATAAGTTTTTTCTGTAGACGGTATCTCGAAAAGTTTGTCGCCAACTAGAATTGATAGTCTGGAATTACTATCTAATCTATTTTCTGGAAACAATTTAAATGTATTAATATACGCCTTAAGAAATACAGCCTGTATATGTCTCCTTCGGAGTTATAACTAAATCTGGTGTTCAGAGTGATTTGAAAAAAAGCGGCGTATCCGGTTGATTTGTTGTTTGAGTTCAAAAAAACAACCAATAGGAGGATACGCCACTATGGGCAAGAAGGATAAAGTTTTTGACCTCAAAGGTCAAAAAGAGACAATCGATTCATTGAACGGACTGTTCAGCAAATTTGTCCACTCAGAAAGACAGAGAGCGGTTGCCAAAGAATTGAAGCTTGACGGACACATGGGAAACGGGCTTCAAGGCCCCGGGGCGGTTGCTGACCCCCTCAGCGAGATGTTGAGAGAGGGCGCCCGGTTTCTTCTCGGCACAGCCGTGCGGTGCGAGCTCGAAGAGTTCCTCAAGCAATACGAGGATCGTCTTCTGGACAATGGGAGGGTCGCGGTTGTGCGCAACGGACACCTGCCCGAGCGGGAGATACATACCGGCATTGGTCCCGTGAAGGTACGAGTTCCCAAGGTGAGGTCCAAGGACGGGGAACCCGTCACTTTCCACTCGGTATTGGTGCCTCCCTATGTGCGCAAGGCCGCGACGCTTGAGGCGGCTTTGCCTTGGCTGTATCTGAAGGGAGTATCCACCGGGGAGATGGGGCCTGCGCTAGAGGCGCTGATCGGGCCTGAGGCCAGGGGGCTTTCGCAAAGCACGGTGTCGCGGCTCAAAAAACAGTGGGCCGAGCAATACGATACCTGGAGGACCGGGGATTTGAGCGGGGGTCGCTGGGTGTATATATGGGTAGACGGCATATACAGCAACATACGAGGAGATAACCCTCGGTTGTGCGTGCTGGTGGTCATAGGGGTAAACGAACGCGGGGAGAAGCACTTCCTGGCTATCGAAGACGGTGTGCGAGAATCAAAGCAGAGCTGGCGTGAGGTATTGGTGAATCTCAAAGGGCGTGGGATGAAGGAAGCCCCGAAGCTTGCTGTTGGAGATGGAGCGCTTGGGTTTTGGCCCGCTCTTGAGGAGGTTTACGGAGAAACCCGTCAGCAGCGCTGCTGGGTGCACAAAACAATGAACGTACTCAACTACCTGCCCAAGTCCTCCCAGCCCAAGGCCAAGAGGCAGCTGCATGATATCTGGCAGGCGGAGACAAAGGAAGACGCGGAGAGGGCCTTTGATCTGTTCTTGAAGACATATGAAGACAAGTACCCGAGAGCGGCACAGTGCCTTGTGAAGGACAGGGAGGAGTTGCTGGCGTTTTACGACTTTCCCGCCAACCACTGGCGGAGCATTCGGACAACGAACCCGATTGAGTCGGCCTTCGGCACAATACGGCATCGGACCAGACGCTGCAAAGGCTGTCTGAGTTCCGAGGGCATGTTGCACATGATATTCAAGCTGGGGATGTGCGCGGAGAAGAACTGGCGCAAAATTAACGGGTTTGATTTCCTGGCGAAAGTAATAACGGGAGTGAAGTTCAGAGATGGGATCGAAGAGACAACAGAGAAAACAGCGGAGGTGACGACAGACGATCAGGTCGCCGCTTGATCATGTCCTTGAACACCAGATTTGCATATATCTCTCTCCTTCGACATTTAAGTGCCTGTTGTCTACAAAATCGCGTTACTATTAAGCGAATCTTATCCCGTAGACTTTTCAATCTTTTCTTTATCATTATATATTGTCGCCTAGTTTGAAAATTGGTTTGTCCGTAATTATTTTTGCAATATATAACCTATTTTATTCAATATAGACAGCAAATTATGATATAGATCTCTAGTAATTTCTCAATACCTGTATCAGTTTAAGATATTTGCGAAGGCCAGTCGGCAGAAATTCCTAGGTTTTCGATTATCCTTTGCATCACTCTTTGTTTAATCGCACTTACAGCGCCTTGCCACCCAAAAGAACAGTTCCTCAGATATGGCCCTCAATACCGTCGTAGAGGGCTATCTATATATGTCAAAGTTTCTTTATTTTTGATTGAAGAGCGTATAGCATCAACTAACTTGGGGGATGACTATTTGCCCGCGGAAACGTACTATGGGAGTAGCCCGTCTTCACGGATTCAAAGATATATTTCACCCCGAAACAGGAAAACTGCAGTTTGTCGAAAGCAAGACTAAAGAGGGGTTCGGACGCTTCGGTTTCTCCGAAATAATCATTCCGATTCTGTAATCATCCGGGGCCTACTCAACGAGGCTCGGCAATACCACCGACATCGTCCAGAAGGAAATACTCTACACTTTCGAGACTAAAATCCATGAGACCCGAGGGCACAGCAGGAGTTGTAAGGGCCTTTATCGAGAATTCCCTTTACAGAAAATCGCCCGTGACGAAGCTTTACTACTTACTCGGGAGAGATATTCAGGCATGAAAAACCTCACCGACAAGGACAGAAGGACTATAAAGATGAGGCCCGAGAGAATAAACGAGACTAACAGGGAGCTTGAAGAGATGGGCACCAAGATTGAAACCCAGTACGCAGCACTCGGTCCTTATGACTTCGTGAACATAGTGGAAGCGCCGGATAACGAAACAATCACGAAAATCGTGATAGAACTCGGTTCAAGGAGTACTATCCACATAGAAACCCTGGCCGCAATCCCCATAGCCGAGTTTGAAGAAAAACTGATAAACGAATAGCCCCTACTTTCCCAGAGCGTTAGACAACAAGAAACTTTTTTACCGACTATGTAAATCATCGTAAAAAACTGAACCGTTTGGTTCTGTTTTAGAGTATAATTATAGAGTACATCAACAGATCGAAGATTCGGTGATGGCGATACATATTTCAGTACCGAAAGAACAAGTTGTGGATTTCCGCGAGCGCTGGAATATTACCAAACTTGCGTTTTTCGGTTCCATTGGAGGTATCTGGTCATGAAAAGACTAAGCATTTTGGGTTCTGTCCTGCTGTTGCTTTTTTTGGGAATATTCTCTTCGGGGTGTCTGGAAGACGAAGAGGATGAGGCAAAAGTGGATTGTGCGGAAACTTTCTGCATAGGAACACTCCTGCCTGAAGGCGAAACGTTTAACGGTCCTCTTATAGAGGCCGTGGATCTCGCGAAAAACGACATTAACAAGGCAGGGGGAAATATAGAGATTATAAGTGGAAACTCTTTTGAAGCGGGACAGGGAGTGGGCGAAGCGATTGCAAGCGCGGCGCGGCTCATTGACATGGGTGTCCGCGGCTTGGTGGCACCTTCATACTCTTCAGACTCTCTGGAGGTTCTTCCTTTTCTAAGCTACAATCAAATAGTCAGTATTTCGCCCTCGGCCACTAATGCGGGCATTACCGAGGAAAACGAAAAGATCGTGGACAGTGGAAATCAGCATTTTTTCTTCAGAGTATCCCCCTCTGACCTCTTTCAGGCGCCAATACTGGCGAAACAGTCTCAGGGCAACACGGTTATAGTGAATCGTGATGACCCATGGGGAGAAGGCCTTGCGATGGATGTCCAAGAAGAAATAATGTCTGACGGCAGGCAGGCTGAGGTCGTTAGTTATTCTTCAACTGCCCCTGTGATTTCAGAGGTGGTTTCAGAGGTTGAGGCAGCAGTGCGAAGAATCCCAGACGTAAAGTCTATAGTCCTACTTGTTTTTGATAAAGAGGGAGGGGGAATAATCAGAGACCTGCTTGAGTCTCCAGTGATTCCCGAAGAAACCGGATATTACGTCGGGGACGGGCTCGGGTTTAAGAGCTCCCTTTTCCCGCATGTGGATGAGGAAAACGGTGACATTAAAGGATTCAAGCAGGTAATTTCAACTCCGCCTCCGGGCAAAAGGCTTGAAGAATTTAAAGAACAGTTCAACTTTGGTGACTTTGCCGCGCACGCCTACGATGCGGTGGTCATACTCAGCCTTGCGGCTTTAAGCGCCGGAAGTAATGATCCCTCCGTTTATGTTTCCGAAATCCAAAAGGTCACGAGAGAAGGAACAGAGTGCCACAGTTACGCTGCCTGCGCCATGGCGCTTACCGATGAAGTTGATATTGACTACGAAGGACTTTCGGGCCCGATCGATCTTGATAAAAATGGAGACATAGAGGATGGACTCTACGCGGTTGACACATACGACGCTGAAGGTGTACCACAAAGAACGTATCTTAATTTTCAAGGCGAAGAAGTGAATACGGATTAACTCCCTCGGTGATAAGCCCGTATTGTTCGCCGCGGGCTTGGGAAAACAGCTTCAAGAGGTCGGTCGAAAACGCCAGTTTCCGGAGTTTCAAACCTATTAGCGGTATTTCACCGACCTTCCCTCCTACCTACTTCCAGAAGAGCGCTCTTCGGTATCAGGAACTTTATTTTTGATTGAAGAGCGTATAACCTTAACCAACCCGCGGGGATAGCTGTTCACCCGGGGAAACGTACCATGAAAGCGGCCCGTCTTCACGGATTCAAGGACATATTTCACCCGGAAACGGAAAAACTGCGGCTTGTCGAGAGCAAAACCAAAGAGGTGTTCGAGCGCTTCGGTTTCTTCGAAATAATCATTCCGATTCTGGAACCCTCCGGGGTCTACTCAACGGGGCTCGGCGACACCACCGACATCGTCCAGAAGGAGATGTACACGTTCGAGACTAAAGGTGGAGAGTGGGTCTCCATGAGACCCGAGGGGACGGCGGGAGTGGTGAGGGCTTTTATCGAACATTCCCTTTACAGAAAATCGCCCGTGACGAAACTCTACTACTCGGGAGAAATGTTCAGGCACGAAAAACCCCAGGAAGGAAGGCAGAGAAGCTTTAACCAGATAGGAGCCGAGCTTTTCGGTTCCCGAGACCCGCTTGCGGACTCAGAGATAATCGCGATGCTCTGGCTTGCGATCGTGGAACTCGGGCTTTCTGACCACGTGGAACTTGAGCTCAACTCAATAGGGCAACCTGCGGAGCGTGAGCGGTACAAAAAAGCCCTTCTGGACTTTCTTTCCCCGAAGGAAGACTCTCTTTGCGAGAACTGCAGAAACAGACTCGGTACGAACCCTCTTCGCATACTTGACTGCAAAACCGGGACATGTCGCGAGATAACTTCAGAGATTCCCTTCTCGATCCGTGATTATCTCTCCGAGCAAAGCAGTCGACATCTGGACGCGCTTATCTCCTCTCTCGGCGAAAAGTCCATACCCTACAGACTTAACTCCAGGATAGTGAGAGGACTTGACTACTACACCGACACGGTCTTTGAGATAACGACGGACAAACTAGGTTCCCAGAACGCCGTGGCCGCCGGGGGAAGATACGACCTTCTGGTGGAGAGGATGGGAGGACCGGAAACGCCCGCCGTGGGTTTCGCGATGGGGCTTGAAAGGATACTGCTTCTGCTCGAGAAAACGAAGACGCGAAGGAATTCTCCCGGGAAAAAACAGCTTGTATCCGTTATCCATATCGGAGAGGAGGCCAGAGGCAAAGCGGCGAAAATAGCCGACGATCTGAGAAAAAAAGGCATGCGGGTCGAGACTGAATACGAGAACAAAAGCCTGAAAAGCCAGATGAGAAAAGCGAACAGGACCGGGGCAGCATATTCCGTCATTATCGGAGAGGATGAGCTTCGGAAAGAAATCTTTTCGCTTCGCAACATGAGGACCGGAGAGGAAAAAGCGGTTCCCCTCAAAAAGCTCGCCGACCTTCGGGGGCACGCTGATTTTCGGAAACTTCTCTGATTAGCCCGCGGCGGCGAAATCCTGGTTCCACTTAAAAAACCTATGTTTAGAAACAAATTCTTTTACGGATGGATCATAGTCATAGCGGGGCACCTGCTCATAACGCTTGACGGGATGGTTCTCTATTCGTTCGGGATATTTCTTCCCTACCTGAACGAAGCTTTCGGTCTCTCCAATACCGTCGGATCGTCATTTTTTTCCCTTAGATGCGTGTGCATGGCTTTTTCGTTCGTGTTCGCGGGAAGGCTTATAGATACCCATGACGCGAGGGCTCTCACTTTTTTCGGAGGACTCATAGCGGCGCTCGGTTTTTTTCTCTCCTCTTTTGCCGAGAACATCTGGGAGCTTTACCTTACCTACAGCGTAATGGTGGGAATAGGAGACGGGTTTCTCTACATACTTCCCGTCACCATAATCAGCAGGTGGTTCGTTAAGAAAAGAGTGCTCGCCATAGGGATCGCCACTGCCGGGGTTCCGGTAAGCGGACTGTTGATAAATCCGCTTACCACGTGGCTTATAGAATCATTCGGTTACGAGCGCGCCCTTGTTTACATCTCGGTACTTTTTACCGCGATACTGTGTTCCGCGTTTCTCGTTAAAAGCCGTCCCGAGGACATGGGACTCAGGGCGTACGGAGAGGACTCGGAGGATGCGGCGAAAGATACGGGAGCTTCTGACTGGAGCGCGAAGGAAGCGTTTTCAGATGGGAGCTTCTGGCTTATGTACGTTGCTTTTTTCCTCGGGTTTAACACTTTTCTCATTATTATCGTACATCTTTTTAACTTCTCCGTAGAATCGGGAATAACCCCTCTCGTCGCGGCCGGAGCGCCCGCCTTCATAGGGGTTGGAAGTATTATCGGGCGGATTTTCTTCTCGGGAGTTATGACCAACATCTTAAGCGACGTGCGCATACTGTTTGTCTGCTATTTCCTTCAGGCAACTTCCATAATCCTGATTCTCTCGGTCGTGGACGTATGGTCGCTTTACCTCTTCGGCTTTCTATTCGGCGTTTTCTACAGCGGATGGGTGCCGATGTTCCCGACGATACTTGGAAGATTCTACGGCCTTAAGTCGCTTGGAAGCATCTTCGGTATTTTCGGCACGGGATTCTCCCTGGCCGCGATCAGCGGTCCCCTTGTTTCGGGACTTCTCTTCGACATGACCCAGAGCTACCAGAATTCCCTTATCGTGGCTACGGCGGCGTCTTTCATAACGGCCTTCGTAACGCTCCTTATAAGGAAGCCGGTTAAAAAAAAGAGCAAGGCTGGTACTTAATCCGCCGGTTTTGGTTATATTAGACACCGGGAAAAAACTATGTTCGGACTTGGCACAGCTGAATTACTTATAATACTTTTCATCGCTCTTGTGGTCTTAGGGCCCAAGGAACTGCCCAAAGTCGCAAGAACCCTTGGCAGGGGAATAAGGGAGCTCCAGAGAGCCAAGGATGATCTGAAGAAGAACATAGAATTTGAAGACGATACCGACGATGTAAACAAGCCTGAGACGCCCGAGAAAAACGAGTAGGAAAAACCAATGAAAATCGGATTGTTCGTAATGCCAATCCATCCACCCGGGAGAACTCTATCAGAGTCATTTGACCAAGATCTGAAAGCGATTCGAATGGCTGACAGGTTAGGCTTCAGCGAAGCATGGGTCGGCTAGCATATGACATTGCCTTGGGAAAACATTCCTTCTCCGGAACTCTTTATAGCCCGGGCATCGGGTGAGACTGATCAGATTGCTTTCGGAACCGGGGTCACGATCGTACATCTTCACGACCGATCCAGCTGTTTGTGTTGAAGTCGTTGTACTCTCCGTAGTGAATAGTTCTGGGATCATAACCGTCGAGACTGCGCATTATTTCGGGTACAGGCCCCCCGAACCCGGCAAAATGCCGGCGGATAGTTTCCACTCTGTTCTCGACATCATCCCGGACGCCGGCTTCCGTTCTTATGCTTAGAAAAACAGCCAAACGTCCGTGTGCCGGCCACATTTTAGCGAATTTTCCCTTTCCCAGATACTCCGTAATTCCCTGAGCGTCGCAAAGCTTTGGGTCGGACCAGAAAGCCCATCCGGATATGCCGCTGTAGCGAAGCGGAATATCTCCGAAGACCTGCTGGCGAAGCGGCGACCGTAAGCCGTCACAGCCGACAACCAGATCGTAGGTATCGCTGCTTCCGTCAGTGAAATCTACCGTGACTCCATCGCCAGTATCAGTTAAGGAAACGAAGCTGGCGTTCATTTTCATTGAGTTTTCGCTTATCTTTCCTCTCAGTATCCTTACCAGATCGGGCCTGTATATGCCCATTACCGGACCGTATTTTTCCGTCACGGGGTCAATCCGGTACTTGTTTACGGTATTGCCTTTTTGGTCACAGATATGGTAATCAGTGAAAATGAGACCGGCTTCTTCAAGCTGCTCGTAAACGCCAAGCCCCTTAAGTATTCTGCTTCCCGACGGTCATATTATCACCACGTAACCGATATTCCCGAATTTGGAGGCCCTTTCAACAAGGGTTGGGGAAAAGCCTCTCTGCTCAAGAAGCGCGCATAGCGTGAGTCCCGCAAGACCTCCGCCAACAATTAATATCTTCATGTCGGAACCGTTACGGATGGTACCGGTTGAGTTCGTATATGAGTCTTGAGTCTGCTCCATTCCTTGCTCCAGCAATTATAAAGACTACATCAAACAGTAACTCTTCAAAGACCTAATGATTTAACCTGTCTCCTTCCGGACACGGAAACCATGCTGAAGGCTGCTAATGTAGTGTTTCCGCTATCTCTTGATTATTTTCTGCATATTGCAGTAATAACCAGCTATTTTACCCAGAAATCAGTGCGTATAGCAGTATCAATAGATATATCGGAAAAGAACAGAAAAATGCTCAAACGCCTGACTTGTCAAAAGCACTTTCTCTGATAGTATTTACGCTAATCGTTTTTCCCTTGAGCCCTCTCTATGCCGAAGATAACCATCAACGGAATTGAACTTGATGTGGACGACGGACTGAACGTCATCCAGGCAGCGGCGGTGGCCGGGATAGATATTCCCCATTTCTGCTATCACCCTTCGCTAAGCGTAGTCGCCCAGTGCAGACAATGCCTTGTGGAAGTGGAAGGCGTTCCCAAGGTGCTTCCCGCGTGCAATGCAATCGTAAGGGACGGCCTTGTTGTTAAAACGAACACCGAAAAAGCCCTTGAAGCCAGAAAGGCGGCCGTCGAATTCACCCTCATAAACCACCCGCTTGACTGTCCCATATGCGACAAGGGTGGAGAATGTCCGCTCCAGATGGTCGCTTTCGGTCACGGTCCCGGCTACAGCAGGGTCGGGGGTCCCGAGAACAAGAAGGTAAGGCAGAAAAGCTACCTCAGCGACCGCATAATGTACGATGCCAACAGATGCATCATGTGCACGCGATGCGTGCGTTTTACGGACGAAGTGACGAAGACCCATGAGCTGGGAACCACCGGGAGGGGTTTTCGCAAGAAAATCTCCGTTTTCCCCGGGAAAAAGCTTGATAACGAACTTGCGGGAAACGTGATTGACATATGCCCGGTCGGAGCCCTGCTCCCCAAAGACACGCTTCACGAAGAGAGGGTCTGGTACATGGAATTTACGGACTCCGTGTGTTCTCTCTGCAGCAACGGGTGCAACATTACCGTGGGAGTTGACCCGAGGCAGGGAAAGGTCTCCCGCATCCGACCCAGAATAAACCAGGAAGTGAACGGACACTGGATATGCGACAGGGGAAGATTCGATTACAAGGAGGTCCAGGAGTCAACCAGGCTTAAGGATCCCATAATGAAAAACGATAAAGACTACGAGATAGCCTCCTGGGAAGATGCTGTTAACAGTCTTTGCGCCAGGCTCTCCGCAATAATGTCGGGCGGCACGGGTCCCTGCGCAATTGCGGGGTCGCCGACGCTTACAAACGAGGAGATGTTTCTTGCGGTGAAGATTTCATCCCTCCTTGGAGGCTGCCCGGCAATCTGCGCCACTGGAAGCGAGAATATAGAGAAAAAATTCGACCTCGTAAGCAACGATCCGTATCCCAACAGCGCGGGAGCGAGGAATTTCATGATACAGGCAAACGGAGAGGATGTGAAAACGACGATCGACTCGCTGCTTGCCGGCAGGATTGATACTCTGGTTGTCGTCGGAGAAGATCTGTTTGAGCTGGTTTCCGACCATGAGAAATACGCGCTTTCCCGAGCGCTTGAGAAAATCGGCTTTCTCGCCGTTATCGACTACAAACTCACTGAAACCGCAAGGTATGCTCACATAATACTTCCAGCGGCGAGCCCTTATGAAAAAGACGGAACTTTCACAAACGATTCCGGGCGGGTTCAGAAAATAAGAAAGGCCATTTCTCCTCCCGGAAAGGCAAAACCCGGATGGGAGATACTCTGCATGATCGGGGGAAAACTCGACAAACCTCTGTTTAACTACAGCTCCGCATCGGACGTGATGGATGACATAAGCCTCAAGATTCCAGGATACGGGGGAATGAGCTACGACAGACTAGGTACCGTCGGAAAACTTCTGGAACACGGCATGGGTAAATGACGCCGCTTCTGATAACAATAGCAGTTGTAAAGATAGCAGTTGTTTTTTTCGTCGTTCTGACCGCAGTCGCTTATCTTACCTACGCGGAAAGAAGGCTAAGCGCCTTCATACAGGACCGTTACGGACCGAACAGAGTCGGGCCCTTGGGACTTCTCCAGCCACTTGCCGACGGCATCAAATTCATTTTCAAAGAAGACATAATTCCGAAGAATGCGAACAAGACCATGTATATCATGGCCCCGGCGTTTGCGCTTGTTACGGCCCTTGCCGCCCTCGCGGTAATTCCTATAGGAAAGGGTTTTCATACCGACCTGTTCGGATTTCTCCAGGATCCGGTATTCATAAGGTTCCAGATAGCTGACATAAACATCGGCCTTTTATACGTGCTGGGGATAAGTTCGCTCAGCGTATACGGAGTGGTGCTTGGCGGGTGGGGTTCTAACAGCAAATACTCCCTTCTAGGAGGTCTTCGGGCGGCGGCGCAGATGATAAGCTACGAACTCGCACTTGGCCTGTCCATACTGGGGGTAATAGCCATAACGGGTTCGCTTCGTCTCGGGGACATAATCGAAGCGCAGGAAAAGATGTGGTTTATGATTCCTTCATTTATAGGTTTTGTGGTTTTCGTCGTTTCGGCGTTCGCCGAGACCAGACGGCTTCCATTTGATATGCCGGAAGCCGAACCCGAGATAGTCGCCGGTTATCACACCGAATACAGCAGCATGAAATTTGCAATGTTCTTCATGGCTGAATATACTCATATGATAGTTGCCTCGTGCATGATAACTTGTTTGTTTTTGGGTGGTTGGTATCCCTTACCGTTCGGTGGGTGGTTCGGCATTGATATCAATACACATTGGTATCTGCCGCCGACTGTGTTTATCGGCAAAGTCCTTTTCTTACTCTTTTTGTTCATCTGGGTAAGATGGACTTTGCCAAGGTTCAGATATGATCAGGTCATGGGCCTTGGCTGGAAGAAGCTTCTCCCCCTAGCAGTAGCAAACCTTCTTATCATAAGTTTTCTTATAGTTCTCGGAATCCTTTAGTATATAATTGCGTTTATGAGGGATTCACACTTCGACCTTGACAGCCCCATACGGATGGCGGCATTTGAACAGGTCAAAAAACTGAGTGCGGTCTACACTCATATACCCGCAGGAGAAATTAGGAAAGGTTTCTCCTTTGAAGGTAAGCGTATACCGCTAGTGAACCCACAGCGCGGTATATTCAGACCGAAGGAAATGAAATTCCTTCTATCAATCCGAACCGTCTTTCCGAAAACCAGCGCTAGAGTCCGGTACGAAGACCAGATAGACATTCACAGAAAGATTTTTGAGAACCTCGAATCAATAGATTACGCATTTATGGGTACTAATCCTGACGCCGCAGATAATAAATGGCTTCGTGAGGCGTATGAAAACAAGACTCCCGTGATTTACTTTCTTGGAATTGCTCCTGGTCAGTATCAGGCAATAGCGCCCGTTTTTATCGGGGATTGGGATGGAACCTCCCTGAGAGCCAAAATACTTTTCGGCAGACCAGGCCAGACCAAAATGGTTCCTCCTAAAACTTCAGAGGACAGGCGTTATGCCCTTCATATCGTGAAACAGCGGGTTCACCAAGGACAGTTCCGCGAATCGATTCTCATTGCCTATAAAGGGCGCTGCGCCTTGTCCGGGATTCCCGAAAGACGCCTGCTTGACGCTGCCCACATAATTCCCGATGCTGACCCGGAACTTGGCCAACCAGTAATCTCAAATGGCCTGCTACTCTCCAAGATCCATCACGCAGCGTTTGACAGCCATCTTATAGGCATTGACCCTGACTACGGTCTTCACGTCTCAAAACGCCTGCTTGATCAGAATGACGGTCCAACACTTCAAGCGCTCAAGAGGCTTGACGGCAATAAGCTCAGGCTTCCAAAGCTAGAGGAGCATTATCCTGACAAAGACCGCTTAGCAATGCGGTATAAAGAGTTCAAGGTTATGGGGTGAGTTTTTACTTCTTGGGGAATTTTATAAAGCCATCGCACTAAATGATGGGGCTCGAGTTGTCAGACATCCAGGTTGCTCACCCTAAGAGCGTTTAACTCGATAAACTCCTTTCTGGGTTCAACCTGATCGCCCATGAGTTTTGAGAAGATCTCGTCAGCCTCAACGGCATCGTCAACCTGAACCTGTTTCAATACCCTGTTCTCGGGGTTCATGGTCGTTGACCACAACTGCTCGGGATTCATCTCTCCAAGACCTTTATACCTCTGTATGAACTGACCCTTTTTTCCTCTCTCCAGGATGAAGTCAACGAATTTCTCAAGGCTTCCGATCTCTTTTTCCTCGCCATTATCAGCTATGTGACAGGTAGAACCCCAAAGCGGGCTAAGCGATTCCGCAAGTTTCCTGAGTTCCCTGAAATCGGGAGAAGCGAGAAAATTAAAATCAATAAAGGAAGAACTTACTCTTCCGTTTTCCCGAAAATCGTATTCAATGCTGTTTGAATTATGTTCTGTATCCTCCCCAAGCTTCCAGTCAAGATCAATTATGTCGGGATAGTTCTCCCCGAGCCATTCCCTTATTTCGACAAGATGAGTATCCAGAGAGGCTTCATTGCCAAGCTTGAGGTCGGTTTTGCCGAAACCGGTTTTTCTTGCGAAACCGTCAACTATCCCCTTGTTGCGCCCCCACCTGCTCATGCGGTCAAGAAGTTTTCCGTACCTGATGGCTTTCTGCACAAGATCGAAAAGCTTCGTTCCCCTGATCTGCTTTACGTGGCCGTTTGTACCCCCGGAGGCCACTTCAAGATCTTCGACTCCTAGCTTGACGAGAAACTCCTCGTATTCATGGTCGTCCTTGAGATAGGTTTCCTTTCTTCCCTTTCTCACTAGATAAAGAGGAGGCTGAGCAATGTACAGATACCCCCTTTCTATTACTTCACTGAAATGACGGAAAAACAGCGTTAGAAGAAGGGTTCTTATATGGGATCCGTCAACATCCGCGTCGGTCATGAGTATTACCTTGTGGTAGCGTATCTTCGATATATCGAACTCGCCCTCGCCTTCCCCTATTCCGGTACCCAGAACGGTGATAGTGGCGCGGATTTCCTCGTTGCCGAGGATCTTGTCAAATCTCGCCTTCTCGACATTCAGGATTTTTCCCTTAAGAGGCAGAATGGCCTGATTGTGCCTGTCTCTTGCCTGTTTCGCGGATCCTCCCGCCGATTCTCCCTCAACTATGTAGAGTTCACTTTTCTCGGGGTCGCGTTCCTGGCAGTCGGCCAGTTTCCCGGGAAGCGTTCCGGACTCAAGAGCGCTTTTTCTTCTGGTAAGCTCCTTTGCTTTTCTAGCGGCGTTTCTCGCTCTCGCGGCTTCTATAGTTTTCTCCACGATGCGTCTAGCCACAGGCGGGTTTTCTTCAAAGAACACCCGGAGCTTCTCATTTAGCAAAGACTCGACAATACCCCTTACGACAGTGTTCCCGAGCTTCGTTTTGGTCTGACCTTCAAATTTCGGATCCGGGAGCTTTACGCTAACAACCGCTACCAGGCCCTCTCTCACGTCTTCCCCGCTGAGGGCCATCTTCAGGTTCTTTAGAAGATTCTTCTCCTCGGCGTACTTGTTTATGGTTCTCGTAAGAGAAGTGCGAAAGCCCGATAGATGGGTTCCGCCCTCTATGTTGTTTATGTTGTTCGCGTAGCAGAATATGGTTTCCCTGTAGGTGTCGTTATACTGCAAGGCGACCTCAACCGCGGTTGAGTCTCTTTCTCCCGTAACATAGATCACCTCGGGGTGAAGTGCTTTTCTGTTCTTGTTAAGCTCTTCGACAAAAGCAATGATCCCTCCTTCGTAGAAAAACTCCTGGGACCTTTCCGTCCTCTCGTCGTTAAGGGTAATCCGAAGACCCTTGTTGAGAAAAGCAAGCTCCCTTATCCTGTGGGCAATTATGTCGTAATTGAACTCGTTAACCTCGAATATCCCGGAATCGGGCTTGAAATGGATTTTGGTCCCGCTTTTTCTCGTTTTCCCGGTGTTCTTAATGTCTTTTGTCGCCTCTCCCTTTTCATATTCCTGATACCAGACCTCCCCTTCCCTCTTGATCTCTATTGAGAGGTTCTCTGAAAGGGCGTTTACCACGGTGACGCCTATGCCGTGGAGTCCTCCTGAAACCCTGTAGACCTTGCTGTCGAACTTCCCCCCGGCGTGAAGCATGGTCATCACGACTTCAACGGCGGGTTTCCCCGTCTCTTCGTGTATGTCAACCGGAATTCCCCTTCCGTCGTCCTCAACCGTAATGCTCTCATCCACGTGTACGGTAACAGAAATATTTTCGCAGAAGCCCGCCAGAGATTCGTCCACGCTGTTATCGAGAACCTCGAAAACAAGATGGTGAAATCCCCGGGAATTGGTATCCCCTATGTACATATCCGGGCGTTTTCTTACGGCTTTAAGGCCTGGAAGAACCTTTATCTGCTCGGCGGTGTAATCATCGCCGGAGCCGTTATCCTGCTGCAATTCACCCATTGTTTCGGATTCTTGAGACTCGCTCAAAACAAGTACCTCCCGGTAGAGATAGTATGCTTATTATAATACCTGAAGAAAAGAAAAAAGTCCGTAATATCGGGCAGTTTGCGTAAAAATCAGAATTTCCTGAGAGATAATCTGGTCAAGTGGCCTCCCGCAGACGATATTGCTTCCCGGAACCTTACGCCTAGGAAATCTTCGGATGCGTGATGCCGGTCTGTTTCTGGTATTTTCCCTTCTTGTCCGCGTATGAAATATCGCATTCCTCATCCCCTTCGAAAAAGAGCACCTGTGCAATTCCCTCGTTTGAATATATCTTCGCGGGAATGGGGGTTGTGTTTGAGATCTCAAGCGTCACGTATCCCTCCCACTCGGGTTCAAAGGGGGTTACGTTCACGATTATTCCGCACCTTGCGTAAGTGGATTTACCGACGCACACGGTAAGGGTGCTTCTGGGTATCCTGAAATACTCAACTGTTTTTGCGAGCGCGAAAGAGTTCGGCGGAATTATGCAGTAATCATCCCTTATCTCCACAAAAGACTTGGTGTCGAAATTTTTCGGATCCACAACGGCGCTGTGCAGGTTGGTAAACACCTTGAACTCATCGCTTACCCTTATATCGTAGCCGTAAGAGGAAAGACCGTATGATATCACACCCTTGGTTACCTGCCCCTCGACGAAAGGGTCTATCATCTTGTGCTCCAGCGCCATTTTTCTTATCCAGTGATCAGGTTTGATTCCCATCGGTGTTCTCCTTTCTGTTTTCTCGAATCTTGCTTAAGATTTGATTCGTATTGTCCTCATACAAAAGATATTTTTAAAACTTGGAAATGTTGTCTAATTTGGTGGTTTTTATATAGTAAAATGAAGCGGACCATAAAGAAACGGTACCCCGTCCGACAGCAGCCCCTCAAAAAATTATACGAACTGCCTCAAAAACCTTATGTCGTTCTCAAAGAAAAGCCTTATGTCGTTTATCCCGTACTTGAGCATGGCGATTCTCTCAACCCCCATGCCGAAGGCAAAACCCGAATAGATATCCGTATTGTAGTTAACGCTTGAGAAAACCGCGGGATCGACCATTCCGCATCCCATTATTTCAAGCCAGCCGGTATTCTTGCATACCCTGCATCCGTTGCCGGAACATATCTGACATTCTATGTCCACTTCGGCACTAGGCTCGGTGAACGGAAAAAAGCTCGGGCGGAACCTGACGTTCGTATCCTCCCCGAAAGTCAGTCTGACGAACTGGATGATGACGGACTTTAGGTTTCCGAAAGTTATGTTCTTATCGACCAGCAGACCCTCTATCTGGTGGAACATCGGAGTGTGGGAAACATCGCTGTCGCATCGGTAAACCTTTCCCGGAGCTATTATCTTCACCGGAGGCTGCTGGGTCTGCATAATCCGTATCTGCACAGGGGAAGTGTGGGTTCTCAACACCATGTCGTCTGTGATGTAAAAAGTGTCCTGCATGTCCCTTGCAGGGTGGTTTTTCGGTATGTTAAGCGCCTCGAAATTGTAGTAATCAAGCTCAACCTCGGGACCATCGACGACTTCGAACCCCATCCTCTCGAAGTCATAGACGATACGCTCCATCATCTGAGTTATGGGATGCTTGGCCCCTACCGGCATTCCGCGGCCGGGGAGAGTGAAGTCGGTTGCTTCCTCAAGAAGCTTTTCGTTCATGATTTTGCGCTTTATCTCGTCGGATTTCTTCTCGATCAGTTCCTCGATTTCCTTCTTGGTTCCGTTTATGAGAATGCCCGCCTGACGGCGCTCCTCCACGGGAAGATCCTTCATGGATTTTAGAAGCTGCGTAAGAGATCCTTTTTTTCCGACGTAGCTTGCCTTTACCTTGACAAGATCAACCTCCGTCGAGACGGCGTCAAGGTCAGGATCTATACGGCTTCTGATTTGCTGCAGCGTTTCTTCCATCATATGCCCGGATTGTGCGTTTTTAGAAGCAAGACGGGAAAATATCTAACCGTTATGAGACCGATTATCAAAGCGGAGAACTCACTTGCGATCGAGCATCCGCCAAAGCAGGTCCTATGTGGTCGCCTTTCTTTTTCTCCAGTAAACCACGAAGGCGCTTGCCACGAAAATTGAAGAATAGGTTCCCACGATGACCCCTATCATAAGGGTAAACGCGAAATCGTGTATTACCGAACCACCGAGGAAAAACAGCGGGAGAAGCACTATGAACACCGTTATCGCAGTGAGCAACGTACGCGAGAGCGTCTGGCTGATTCCTTCGTTAACAAGCTCTCTGAAGCTCTTTTCAGGAAAATTGCCCATATTTTCCCTTATCCTGTCAAATATGACTATGGTGTCGTTAACCGAATAACCTATCACGGTCAGAAGCGCGGCAACGATCGCAAGAGTGAATTCCTTGTCCGCAATCGATATGGCCCCCACGGTTATAAGGGTGTCGTGAAGAAGCGCGATAACCGCTCCCACGGCAAAACCGAATTCAAACCTTACGACCAGATAAGCCAGTATGCCGACGCACGCAAGCAGTATGGAGAGAATGGCCTTGGTTATGAGTTCCTTCCCTACCCTGGGACCTATGTAGTCTATTCTCTGAATGGAGGCTCCCTTGAAATCTTCTGACTCCGCGAAAAGGTCTTCAAGGCTTTTCTGAAAATCCTGTATCTGGTCAAAAGTCGCAAGTTCCGGAGCAAACTGTATCAGGTGCTCGTTATCGCTCGGAAGACCGAAACGCTGAACCGATTCGGAGGGAAAGCCGCTATTTTCAAGCCCCTCCTTGAGCACGCTGGTCTCCAGGCTCTTCGCGAGCTTTATGTGTATTTCCGTTCCGCCCGTGAACTCAACTCCCCAGTTAAGTCCCTGGTGATACAGAAGAGACGCGAGGGAGATAACCACAAGCGCGATGGAAATACGCATCGCGCCCCCCATCTTCTCTACAAAATCATAATTCAGTTTTCCTATAAATCGCACTCTCTCACCCTCAGATACTTACTTCGGTCAGTTTTTTGTCCCTGTAGAGCATATTAGTAAAAACTCTCACCACCACGAGATTGCTGAAAACGGTCGACACTATTCCGATTGAAAGCGTGGCCGCGAAACCCTTTATCGGGCCTGTGCCAAGCCAGAAAAGTATAAGCGCCGTAAGAAGCGTCGTCACGTTAGCGTCAAGGATGGTCCAGAGAGACCTGGCGTATCCCGTTTCAATCGAGTGCATGGCGGTTTTCCCCGCGACAAGTTCCTCTTTTATCCTCTCGAATATGATGATGTTTCCGTCAACCGCCATGCCGAGGGTAAGAACAAGCCCGGCTATACCCGGAAGCGTAAGCGTCACCCCGAAAGCGGAGAGAAAACCCATTATGAAAAGTATGTTAAGCACAAGGGCGACGTTCGCTATGACGCCCTGGATCCTGTAGAAAAAGACCATGAACACCAAAACGAGTATCCCGCCAACGATCATGGAGAACCTCCCCTTTTCTATGGACTCCTGGCCGAGGGAAGGACCCACGGTTCTCTCCTGCTCCACCCTTACGGGAACGGGAAGAGAGCCGGATCTCAGTATAAGCGCGAGGTCTTTTGTCTCCTCGGGGGTGAAAGTCCCGGTTATGGTGCCCTGGTAAGTTATCTTGTCCTGGATAGTGGGAGCGGACTTTATAATGCCGTCAAGAACTATTGCCAGACGCTTGCCGACGTTTTCCTCGGTCAGTTTCCCGAACTTGCTCGCGCCTTCTCCCCTGAAGGTGAATCCGACCGCGGGATTTCCGTAATTATCAAACGTTATCCGCGCATCGGAGATATATTCCCCGGTCACGCTCGCAAGCCTCTCGGTGAGAAAGAACTTTTCGTTTTCGTTTCCGGTATCTCCAGCGTGGATTGACATCCCCTTCTCCGCAACCTGCTTCTCGGTTTCCGCTTCAGTCGCCGCGAGGAGATTTTCCCGTGACGCCCCGACGGCTTTTACGATCTTGAACTCCAAAACGGCCGTCTTTTTGATCAGGTTTACTATTCTCTGTCTGTCTTTTTTGGAAGCGCCCGGCACCTGCACCAGAATCCTGTTGTCACCGGACTTCTGTATGCTTGGTTCAACGAGACCGAAATCCTTAACGCGGTTCTCTATTATGTGGCGGACCCGTTCTATTGAGTTTTGCTCAAGCTCGGCCACGTAAGAAGGTTTTATCGAGAGTGTGACCAGAAAGCCGTCAGAACCTATATTCGCCACCTGTTCAAAATCGTCGCGCGCAATCTCAAGCGCCCTGTCGATATCCGCGCCGGGGAAAAGACCTACCGTGAGGGTTCCGTCAGAAACGGACGAGCTTTTCACCAGAATCCTGTTTTCCGCGAACTTCGAGACAAGGGCTTCCTCCACGATAAGCATTTCCTGGTTAACGCCCTTTTCCGTCTCAACTCCCAGAAGAAGGAATATTCCGCCCTCAAGATCAAGCCCGAGACTCATCCCCTTGCTTGAGAACGCCTTTCCCCACCACGAGGGAAGATTGTCACCCATAAAGGTCGGCGTAAGAAGTATTACGGAGAGGAAAGAACAAAGCGCGATAACGATAATCCACAGACGGGACACGCCTTTCATTAATCAGCCGCCCCTTTTGGATTTGCCGTCAGCTGTCGCAGAATCAGTCTTCTCCGAGACCCCGGAGCGGGCCATTCTTATGTTAATGCCTTTCGCTATTTCAACCGTGAGTTCATCACCATCAACGTTTATCACCCTCCCGTATATGCCCCCGGTGGTAACAATGCTGTCGCCTCTTTTTACCTCGGCGAGCATCTTTTTCCGCTCACGGCCCTGCTTCTGCTGGGGTCTTATGATAAAGAAGTAAAAAAGGCCGAATATGAGAACGAACGGAAGTATGGCTGAAAACGTCGTTCCTCCTCCCTGGCCGGCCCCGGGAGGCATGCACGATGAAACAAAAAGGGCCGCAGTGGATATAAAAGCAAGTTTTTTCAATTTTTATTCCTCCTCCGCATCGCTTAGCTCCGAGCGGAATTGCTTGAAGGTACCGGTTTTTATCGATTCTCTTATTTTTCTCATCAGTTCGGAGTAATAATAGAGGTTATGAAGGGTCAAAAGCTGAAGAGAGAGAATCTCCCCGGCCATGAATATATGCCTCAGGTACGACTTTGAGAAATTTCCGCACGTGTAACAGCCGCAATCTTCATCAAGTGCAGAGCGATCGTACGCGTAACGGGAGTTTTTTATAACCACTTTTCCCCGGCTTGTAAAGAGAGTTCCGTTCCGGGCGTTGCGGGTCGGGATGACGCAGTCGAAAAGATCAACTCCGAGCGCCACCCCCCTCACTATGTCGCTTGGGGTTCCGATACCCATAAGGTATCTAAGCCTATCCTCCGGAAGAAGCCCCGTACAAAGATCCGTAATCTCAAAAGTCTCCTCGCCCGACTCACCGACTCCGAGCCCTCCTATCGAGTAACCGTCAAAACCTATATCCACAAGTTCTTCCGCCGAGCGCGTCCGAAGATCCTCGTACGCCCCTCCCTGCACGATACCGAAAAGGGCCCCGGAGCTCTCCCGTCTCGCCTCCTTGCAAAGCCTAGCCCAGCGCGTCGTGAGAGAGACCGACTTCTCCATGTACTCGTATGGAGAATCATGGGCCGGACATTCATCAAAACACATCATCACGTCTGAACCAAGGCTTTCCTGAACGGCTATTGAGGTCTGGGGCGAGAAAAAATGTTCGCTTCCGTCTATGTGGGAGCGGAAAGAGACTCCATCGTCCGTGATCTTTCTGCTTTTCGCAAGGCTTAGAACCTGAAAACCGCCACTGTCGGTAACAATCGCACCGTCCCACGACATGTATTCGCGAAGTCCGCCGAGGGAACTTACTATGTCCGTGCCGGGCCTTAAGTAGAGATGGTAGGCGTTTGCGATGAGAATCTGAAAACCTAGGCGACGCAGATCAAGGGGCGAGATGGCCTTGCCCGCACCCTGGGTCGCTACAGGCATGAAGGCCGGAGTCGCAACCGTTTCGCGGGAAGTGCGGATTTCCCCCAGCCTGGCGGAACCGCCCTTTTCCTTTTCGATAATTCTGAACTGGTACATATGGATAAATGCTGCGGGATCAGAATCCAAGCACGTCCCGCATCGCGTAGACTCCCGGGGGTCTTCCCGGAATCCATTTCGCCGCGCGAAGCGCACCCGAGGAAAAATTCTCCCTGCTGGTCGCCTTGTGGGTAAGCTCCACTCTTTCTCCGTCGCCGAGGAACATGACTGTGTGATCTCCGACCACGTCTCCTCCCCGAAGCGTCTGAACACCTATTTCCCCTTTTTTTCTCGCCCCTATGCGCCCGTGTCTTTCATACCTCGCCACGTCCTTAAGTTCTGACCCCAGGCCCGCGGCGACCGCTTCGGCAAGCGCGATGGCCGTTCCGCTCGGAGAATCGGCTTTTCCTCTGTGATGAGTCTCGAAAATCTCGGCGTCGTAGCTCTCTCCCAGATGAGACGCCACCTGTCTTGATATCTCGAAAAGAACATTGACACCCACGCTCATGTTGGGAGAAAAAACGCAGGGTATCCGATCAAGCAGCCGCAGCAGTTTTTCCCTTTGCTCAGACGTAAAGCCCGTCGTTCCAATAACCATAGACTTTTCGTTCCGAACCGAATATTCGGCGTGGGCAAGGGTCGCCTCGGGAACTGTGAAGTCAATTATCACTTCCGCAGCCCGCGCGGCTACCTCAATGCTGTCACTCACGCTTACTCCCGGTCCCGCGCCCTCGATGAAATCCCCCAGATCGCGACCGATCGAAACGTGTCCCGGCACCTCCGTAGCGCCCACGAGCTCAATATCCTCATCTGCGCCCGCAAGTGAAGCTATGCTCATTCCCATGCGCCCGCACACCCCGACTACCGCAACTTTTATCACCCTAACCTCCTCCGCCTCCGCTTTCACCCTCAGGTCCGTAACTGCAGTTCTCAATGCATTCGTCCCTTACTATTTTCCACTCTTTTTTGGGGATGGCGAGATCGTAGCGGTTTCTGTATTTGGCCCTCAGACGCTCACTTTCTCCCGGATTGCTGTAGTCAACCTCCACTTCCGCAACCACTATGGCGGTATCCCTAAAGAGCTGGGTTGCCAAGACCTTGTAGTCAACTATCCTGAGGTCGTAGCTCTCGTAAAGAAACTTAAGCCTGCTTATGTAACCTTCGCGGTCTGAACTGAATATATGGATTTTATCGTAAGCGGATTCAAAGTCCTGTTCCTTAAGCGCCTCAAGAAAAGAGTTGACAACGCTGGTAGCGGAAACCTTCGGGTGCGGCCTCCTTTCTCCTGACCCTCGCACCGGAATAGCGCAGGAAAGAAAAAGAAACAGCAGCGGCAGAACGAAAAGGTAAGTTTTTCTCATGGATAACGTAGCGGAAACTGAAGATCCTTTGAATAACCTAAGAAGTTAAATGAGAAAAGTAGTACAGGCAAGTTAGGAGAATATACAACGGTTTTTTTTCTCCGCCAGGCGGTGGTTATGAATTAGAACCCGTTGCGGGTATTCTGCTCTAGAAAAAAAAGGAAAACGGATACAGAATTAAGGACAGAAACACATTATGAAAAGCATGACTGGTTTCGCGGAATCATCCGTAAACACTGAAGTCGGAAAGATCCTGGTGGATATACGGTCGGAGAACCACAGGTTCCTTGATGTAAAGGCCAGCGTTCCCGAATCGTTTCTCCAGATGGAAAACGCCATTGAGGAGAAACTGAAAAGCTCAACTCAGAGAGGAAAGCTCAGGCTGAGGCTTTCCGTGCAGACAACCCGAAGGGAAAGACAGCGTCTGTCCGAAAAGGTGCTTCGGGAGAATCACAGCTCCCTTAAAAGAATCAATTCCGCCCTGGGGCTTAAAACGGAGATAGGAATCGAGCACCTGCTCATGATGGAGAACTCCTTTGAAAGCCACGTCGGACCCGAGGTCTCAAGGGAGACGGAAACCAGGATCAAAGAAGCGGTCGTAAAAGCCCTGGAAAAATTCAACGGGAGCCGGGAAATCGAGGGACGGAAACTTGAAAAAGCGATACTCGGGCGTCTCGAAATCATAAAAAAAACGGTTGACAGCGTAAAGAAAAGACGAAAGGAATTCATAAAGAAATCCGAGAAGAAAACAAAGGAGAAGGTTGAGAAAATCTTTTCCTCAAGACACAAAAGCGACCCTCTTATCTCTCAGGAAGCTGCGGCCATAGTAACGGAAAAAAGCGAAATTGACGAAGAAATCGTAAGGATAGAGGCTCATATCTCAAAGTTCAGGAAAACCGCCAGGAAAAAGGGGCCGGTGGGGAAAGAGCTTGATTTTCTGGTGCAGGAAATGAACAGGGAAGCGGGAACAATATCGGCAAAATGCAAGGACGCGGGAATCTCGCATCTTACCATAAACATACGTCTTGAGCTGGAAAAGATACGGGAGCAGATTCAGAATATAGAATAGAGTCCCGCTGAATTCACACCGTTATTCTTTATTTTGCGGAGGTGAAAACCATTCATTCAGCAGGCAACCGGTATCATATCGGTTCGGACTCCCATGAATCTGATTGCACCACCTTGGAAATTCCGCCACTTTCCCACCACTTACGGTGACTTCATAGCTGCCGTCCGAATTCCTTGTCACCTCGACACTGACACCACTGCCGATCTCACGTGTCTGTCCGGCTTGTCCCATTTATTTTCTCAGCTCAAGGCGACAATCCTAGCCAACGACAGTTAGAAATCGGTTTGTTTCTTACTTCTCATAAACACTGACTACCGGCCGAATTTTGGTTCTCCGGAGTGCTTGACGCGCAAGCTTCGTTCGCAGATAAGTGGCGGAAATATCTCCTTTTTTTTTATCGCCTCTCGGCGGGCGTTGTTCTCGATTCCAGCACATTCCTTGCACCGGCTTGAAAGACCGACCGACCTGCAACGGTCGGTATAGAACTCTGACACGGGCAGTTTTCGCCAACACCAAGAACAAACGTGATGACCGCTAACCTTACGAGGATACTTGCGTCTTTCTCTCCGGTTTCTTTTTTTCGACCACCTATTGTTACTTAGCAACAGCGCTTCAGGGTTCACGTTGATTTGCTTCCCCTCAACATACCTGTTTATTGGTTTTTCAAGCCGCATGATCCATTTTTTCTCTTCCCGGTCAGCAATCTCTTGCTTGCGGTGACGCGAGAGAACTTCTATAGTTGGCTTCATTATCAGAAGCTTGCGGTACAAAATCGAATTGCACGGATTCGACCACCGATGTTGTGCGAGTCGGTGGGAAATCGGTCGTCTTGTCTGCCCAACGTAAGCTGACCCGTCAGGAAAGCTGATTTTATATATCTGTATCATTCTGCCTGTTCTAGGCGGTGGCTTGCCCATGAACATGCATTATAACAATTTATAAGTAATTTCAATATGATACGAAACGGTAAGCCCTAGAAGGACCGTTAAGTACTTAATGGGAAACCGCTTACAGGTCACCGCCCCGAGCCAGGCGAGAATGTTGCGGGAACGGCTGAGATGCCCCTACCCCAAAAGACATTCCATGGCCGCAAGAATCCTTTTCTGTCTTTGCAGACCTTGGGCAGAGAATTTTGAAAAAACGGACCAGGCATGTTATAGTACGCCCTCATTTGGAGATACGGCCTTGTCCGAAAAAACGATGAAATTCATCAGGGGGAACCGGAAAAATAAGCATTCTTGTCAATAAAGACTCAAAAGTTCTCGTTCAGGGAATAACGGGGAGCGCGGGGCTGTTTCATGCGACCCAGTGCCGGGAGTACGGAACCAATGTCGTGGGCGGCGTCACGCCTGGAAAGGGTGGAAGCAGCGCCGAAGGATTCCCGGTTTTCGACACCATGACTGAAGCTGTGCGGGAAACCGGAGCCAACGTATCTTTGGTGTTCGTTCCGGCGGCGTTCGCTATGGATTCAATGCTCGAAGCCCTTGATTCAGGCGTAGAGCTTGTCATCTGCATAACCGAAGGGGTACCCACCCTTGACGTGGTAAGGGTAAAGGAATACATGAGGGGTTCTCATTCAAGGCTTGTGGGGCCTAACTGTCCGGGCGTCATAACTCCCGGGGAGGCCAAGGTGGGAATAATGCCAGGTTACATTCATAAACCCGGAAGAGTGGGGATAATCTCAAGAAGCGGAACCCTGACCTACGAGGCCGTCTGGCAGCTTACGAATCTCGGCATAGGACAATCGACCTGCTTAGGCATAGGAGGCGATCCCGTCATCGGAACCACCTTTATTGACGCGCTTTCACTCTTTGAGAACGACCCGGACACAGACGCGGTGGTAATGATAGGGGAAATCGGCGGATCAGACGAAGAAGAAGCGGCCGAATACATAAGCCGGAGCTTCACAAAGCCCATAGCCGCCTTTATCGCCGGAGCCACGGCGCCTAAAGGGAAAAGAATGGGCCACGCGGGAGCCATCATTTCCGGGAGTTCGGGAAGCGCCGAAGACAAGTTCCGGGCACTTGAGCGTGCCGGAGTCACTACCTGCAAAAGCCCGGCTGAGATGGGAGATGCACTTAAAAGCGCAATCTCGTAATGCCCCGGGCTTAAAGCACCCGGGAAGTTCAATCACCCAGCGTCTTAATTTCCTATAACGTTCCGCGGGCAATCCTTAAAATTGGTTATTATTGTGCCCGTATGGAACTCAAACTTTTCGAACTCGAGATCTTCAACAATCTTCTCGGAACAATCGCCGAGGAGATGGGCTCAGTTCTCATAAGAGCCGGATTCTCTCCGAACATAAAGGAGAGAAGGGACCTTTCCTGCGCCCTATTCAACTCAGAGGGGGATATGATCGCGCAGGCCGCCCACATCCCCATACACCTTGGGTCGATGTCGTTTGCGGCAAAATCGGTAGCGACGGAAAATCTCTCCCCGGGAGATGTCTTCATTCTTAACGATCCGTTTCGCGGCGGAACGCACCTCCCGGACGTAACATGCGTAGCGCCCGTGTTCGTTGACGGGAAACCGGAGTTCCTGCTCGCCTCGCGCGCCCACCACGCAGACATAGGAGGCAGCACTCCCGGATCCATGCCGCTTTCGACGACAATCCACGAAGAGGGAATCATAATACCTCCGACAAGGATACGGGAAGGGGGAGTGCTGCGGGAAACCCTGCTCCAGGAGATAATCCGTTCAACCAGGGATCATGAGGAGAGAGAGGGGGATTTTCGGGCGCAGATAGCCTCGCTTGACACGGGGGAGAAAAGGATGCTAGAGCTTCTGGAAAAGCATTCTCTTGAAAAAATAAACCTTGCGGCTTCCGGGCTTCTTGACTACGGAGAGAGGCTTATGAGAAACGCCATAGAGAAAATACCGGACGGCGATTACGTCTTTACCGACTACCTTGAAGACGACGGAGCGGGAACAAGGGACATACCCATAAAGGTAAAAATAGAAATAAGAGAAGATGCCGCCACAGTGGATTTCAGGGGAAGCTCAAAAAAGGTTAAAGGATGTCTTAACGCTCCCCTGAGCGTAACGACTTCCGCCGTTTTGTACTGTTTTCAGTGTCTCTCGGGCGAAGACACGCCACTTAACTCGGGGACGCTTAGACCGATTGAAATCAAAGTCGATGAGGACTCGATTCTAAACGCCCGATACCCAAGCGCGGTTGTCGGCGGAAATGTCGAAACGTCCCAGAGGATAGTGGACGCGGTGTTCGGAGCGCTCGCTTCCGCAATCCCAAAAACAATACAGGCGGCAAGTGCGGGAACAATGAGCAATCTGGCGTTCGGTTCACCGGAGAGCACCCCTTCTGACTCCTCCTACGCCTACTACGAAACCATCGCCGGCGGAATGGGAGGACGGTCAGGTGCAGATGGAGTAAACGCCGTGCAGACGCACATGACAAACACGCTCAACACCCCCGTTGAGGCAATCGAGAGGGAACTTCCTGTAATGGTGGAATCATACTCCATAAAAAAGGGGTCAGGAGGAGCGGGCAGGTTCCCGGGCGGCGATGGAATCATAAGGCAGTACAGGTTCCTGGAGGATTCCCACGTTTCCCTTATAACCGAGAGAAGGGAAAAACGGCCCTGGGGAGTTGGGGGCGGGGAAGACGGAAAGAGCGGGGGAAACACCCTTTTATCGGGAGCAAAAGAGAAAAAACTGCCCGCGAAATGCTCCATTCCGGTAAAAGCCGGAGAAGCGGTAAGAATCGAGACTCCGGGAGGAGGAGGATGGGGAACCCCTACCCCTGCGACTTTTTTTACCGTTGACGCTCACCAGGACATAGCCTTTCACATGCGTCACTACAAAAGAGATTTCGAGAGTCCCGAGAGTCCCTGCATGATAACCCTGCCTGGACTCAGGCAAAGCGGAGCGAGGGTCGTTTTCAATACCGTCTTCATTCACCCCAAGCATAAACCTTCGGGTTCAGTAACAGAAGCCATGGCCCAGCTTGACGTATACGACGACATATACCGCGAACATCGCGAAAGCGTTTTTCAGATAAAAAACAAACGGGACATAGACAAACTGCGTGAGGGCGATAAAATCGGGTTTTTCACGCTCATGGAAGGAGCGGACCCCATCTCGAACCCAAAACATCTTCTCGAATACCACAAAAGAGGCGTGCGGGCGCTCGGTCCTTCTTGGAACAACAGGAATATTTACGCGTCCGGGCCCGAAAGCGACAAGGGACTCTCCGCGCAGGGAAAGGAGCTTCTCGGCCAAATGAACTCCCTCGGCATCACGCTTGATCTTTCCCACCTAAATGAAAAGTGCTTTTGGGAAAGTATTGAACTCACGGAACTTATACCCGTTGCGACCCACTCGAATTCAAGAGCCCTTGTGGATCACCCCAGAAATCTGCGTGACGAGCAGCTTCGCGCCATTTCCGAAAGAGGCGGGGTAACGGGGGTTGTTTTCTACGGAAGATTCCTAAGGCAAGGACCGGGTTGCGCCACCCTAGAAGACATATACGCTCATATAGACCACATCCTGAGCGTCTGCGGCGAGGATCACGTGGGAGTGGGAACCGACATGGACGGAGCACCTATAAAGGATTTCCCCGAGGAGATGAGGCACATATCCGAACTTCCCTCACTCTCCGAGTATCTTCTCGGCAAAGGATATCCGACCGGTGTTGTAGAAAAAATAATGGGAATGAATTTCCTTCGGGTAATAGAAAGGAATCTCAAAAGGCTCCGGACGACATCGATTAACGTGTCGCTAACGCTTCTGCTATCCAGAGCGAATCCTTACCGAATTCTCTTCGGCAAAAAGCGACGAAATGCTTACGGTAAGACCGTCAGCTCAGGTTTATCTTGTACCTTCCAGAGCCGGAAATCATCAATACTACATAAACGAAAAGATATTCGATCGCGTTTGAAGCACCTTGCCATCCCGCTGCTGGTGACTCCTCCGGAAGATACAGGTGAAAGAGAACCGCCACGATCATGTTAACGGACAGAAAAAAAGTCGCGGGCATAAAGAAAACCCCCGCGATTATGAAAGCCGAGCAGAAAAACTCGGCAAAAACCGCCATAAAACCCCAGAAAACCGGGTAAAAATCAATACCGAAGGTCTGTAACGATTCCCCGATTTTAGCCCACTTCTCGGGTCCTCCGGTCAGCTTCCCGTAGCCGTGGAAAATAAGCATCGAGAAGCCAAAACCCACTCTGAGCAGAAAAATTCCTAAATCCACATCCCTGTTTCTGCCATAACTTAACATAATTTCTAATTTTATACTAAGCAGATTTATTAAACAAGATCTTCACCGCCGTCAACTCCTATCACGTTACCCGTTATCCAGGCGGCTTCGTCAAGAGAGAGAAGCGCAATGGCTCTTGCCACGTCTTCCGGGGTCGTCAATCTTCCCGAAGGGTTTGCCCCGAGAGCGTGGTCAATGAGTTTCTCGTTTCCCGGTATTTTTCTAAGCGCGGGAGTGTCAGTTACCCCAGCCATTATCGAGTTCGCGGTAATTCCACGGGGTGCGAGTTCAACGGCAAGCTGCCGTATGTGGGCCTCTATGGCCGCCTTGGCGGCCGATACCGCGCCGTATGTGGGCCAGACCCTGTGACTCCCCGAGCTTGTCATGGCGAATATTCTCCCGCCCTCACCCATCATTCCCTCCATAACAAGATCCTGAGCCCAGTAAACGATGCTGTGAGCCATTACATCCAGGGTCATGTCAATGTTTTTACTGTTAAGAACGTCTCTGCGTTCATCCGAGACATAGTTCTTGAGCGTCCCGAACGCGACGGAATGTATCATCACCTTTACCTGGGAACCGTCTTGTTGTATTACTTCTTTTATATCCCCGATAACTTCCTGTCTTTTCTCCGGGTCGGCGACATTTACGTTGTAGAATCTGACCTCGCTTCCCGTGCTTTTTATTTCCTCCATTATGCCCTCCACCTTCGCCATGGTACCCCGACGGTCAAGGTGTACGCCGAAAATATTCATTCCCCGGCGCGCGAGCTCAAGACTGCAGGCCTCTCCGAAGCCGCTTGAAGAACCGAGCACAACCGCCCAACTGCCCTTAAGAGAATTATTGAACAATCTTTCTACCTCTCTGGATATCGAATTTAGGAGGTAAAACCGTACACGATTTCCCTTCTTTTTTCTAAATACGACAGGTCACGGCGACCCGTCGTCTGTCTGTTTGTCGGAAGAAACGGCGTACCCAGAGAGCTGAGATTTCTCCGAGAGGTCCGGGGGAAGTTCCTTCGAGGTTTTTATTCCCAACTCCTTGAGATCTAAAGATCTTTTCACAAGGTTGCCCTTCCCTTCACAGAGACTGTTCATTGCGCTCTGATAAGCGCGGTCGGACTGCTCTATGCGCTTGCCTACATCCTTGAGGTGATCAACGAAAGTCACGAATTTGTCGTACATTCTCCCGGCACTTTCGGCTATTTCCCTGGCGTTTGCGTTCTGGTATTCAAACTGCCAGATGCTGTGTATGGTTCTGAGCGTCGCGAGGAGGGTCGAAGGACAGACGATTATCACGTTTTTCTCGAAAGCCTCCGCGTAAAGATCCCTCTCAGTTTCTATGGCCAGCATGAAAGCTGACTCAAGCGGAACGAACATCAAAACGTAGTTAAGGCTCGTGATTTCGGGAATATCCTCATATCCCTTGGCGCTAAGTTCCTTTATGTGGTTTCGAAACGAGAGGATATGCTGCCCAAGATAATCTTTCCTCTCCTGCTCATTCTCGCAGGACACGTATCTTTCATAAGCCGTAAGGGAAACCTTGGAGTCGATTATAACGTCTTTTCCCTCAGGCAGATGAACGATCACGTCAGGTCTTAGTGTATTGCCGTTATCCCCCTTGTAGCTCGGCTGGGAGTGATACTCCCTGCCCTCAGACAGGCCCGACATCTCAAGCGCCTTTTCAAGCACTATTTCCCCCCAAGCGCCCTGGGTCTGCGACTCTCCCTTAAGCGCGGTAGTGAGATTAAGGGCTTCGCGACTCATCTGCTCGCCAAGGTTCTTAAGATTCTCTATGTGAACTTTGAGGGAGGCTCTGTCGGTGGTTGCCTTCTCGTGGGTATCGGTGATTTTTCTTTCGAAATCCTTTATCTGCTCGCGAAGGGGGTTTAGGAGATTCTCCATGTCCGCCTTGTTCTTGTCGGTAAATTTTTTCGTCGTATCCTCGAAAATTCTGTTTCCAAGGTTCTCGAACTCGTCTCCAAGCCTTTTTTTCGCTTCATCGAGGATAGCCAGTTTTTCCTCGAAACCCTTTCTTTCCTGTTCTATGGTGGTTTCAAGCCGCGAAAGGAGACTTTCCTTTTCAGTAACCTGGGAGTTCAGTTTCCCGATCTGCCTTTCGAACTCGGAAATCCTGGAATCGCGCTCCGCGATAGAGGTTGTCTTCTCTTTTATGCTGGATTCAAGAGATGCTTTCTCGGCGTTAAGAACACTTGCGGCCTCAACCGAGTTTTTAAGTTTCTCTTCAAGCAGTACGCCTTTGTTCTTTGACTCTTCCAGTTCGGTTCTGATAAAAGACAGTTCGGTTTCTGCCGATTCACGCCTGCCCCTTTCCCTAGTCAGGTAGTAGGACAACGCAAGGGCGACAATCGCCATTGCTCCCAGATGGGTAAGCAGACCAGAGATATCCATAACACAGTTATTATAAACGATAATGAGGGTCGCAGGGAGCGGCTCTCAGGAGATTTCTCCCTTGGAAGGGCAGAAAAACCTTTGGCAACTGAATATAACGCTGAGAAATTGTGTGTTGCTATCGAGAATTTTCAAGCCTCGCAGTAAGTCTCACGGTCGGTTAGTACTCATCAGCTTAATTCCTCACGGAACTTACACTCTGAGCCTATCAACCTTGTAATCTTCAAGGGACCTTAAGGAACTTACGTTCGGGAGATCTAATCTCGAGGTAGGTTTCCCGCTTAGATGCTTTCAGCGGTTATCCTTTCCGAGCATAGCTACCCAGCACTGCCGTTGGCACGACAACTGGTACACTAGAGGCTCGTCCACTCAGGTCCTCTCGTACTATGAGCAGATCCTCTCAAATCTCCTTCGCCCGCTACAGATAGGGACCGAACTGTCTCACGACGTTCTAAACCCAGCTCGCGTACCGCTTTAATGGGCGAACAGCCCAACCCTTGGGACCTTCTCCAGCCCCAGGATGCGATGAGCCGACATCGAGGTACCAAACCTCCCCGTCGATGTGAACTCTTGGGGGAGATTAGTCTGTTATCCCCGGCGTACCTTTTATCCGTTGATCGATGGCCTTTCCACACAGAACCACCGGGTCACTAAGACCTGCTTTCGCACCTGCTCGACCTGTCAGTCTCACAGTCAAGCTCCCTTATGCCTTTGCACTCTACGCTTGGTTTCCAATCAAGCTGAGGGAACCTTTGCACACCTCCGTTACCTTTTAGGAGGTGACCGCCCCAGTCAAACTACCCGCCTAACATTGTCCTTGATCCGGATAACGGACCTAAGTTAGAATTCCAGAACTACAAGGGTGGTATTTCACCATTGCCTCCACTCCGCCCTGAAGCGAAGTTTCATAGGCTCCCACCTATCCTGCGCATGTAGCACCAAAACTCAATGCTAAGTTATAGTAAAGGTGCACGGGGTCTTTCCGTCCCGTAGCGGGTATCCGGCGTCTTCACCGGAACCACAATTTCGCTGAGTCTCTGGCCGAGACAGTGTGGCAATCGTTACTCCTTTCATGCAGGTCGGAACTTACCCGACAAGGAATTTCGCTACCTTAGGACCGTTATAGTTACGGCCGCCGTTTACCGGGGCTTCGGTTCTGAGCTTCTCCGAAGATAACCCATCCCCTTAACCGTCCGGCACTGGGCAGGAGTCAGGCCCTATACGTCCACTTGCGTGTTTGCAGAGCCCTGTGTTTTTAGTAAACAGTCGTTACCACCAATTAACTGCGACCCATTTCCGCTCCAGCCGCAAGGGCTTTCACGTACACATGGGCACCCCTTATTCCGAAGTTACGGGGTTAATTTGCCGAGTTCCTTAGCCAGAGTTCTCTCACGCGCCTTAGTATTTTCAACTCACCCACGTGTGTCCGTTTCGGTACGGGCACTCGGTCGTCAACGTTTAGAAGCTTTTCTTGGAAGCATGGACTCAATCACTTTACGAGGCTAACGCCTCTCGTACTCACTTCTCAGAGTATTGAAAAGAGGTTTTACTTGTCTTTTCCTCTTACAAGCTTGAACCGGGATATCCATCACCCGGATGACCTATCCTTCTCCGTCACTCCATCACTCAGACCGACTGGTACGGGAATATTAACCCGTTTTCCATCGACTACGCCTTTCGGCCTCGCCTTAGGTCCCGACTTACCCTGGGAGGACGAGCCTTGCCCAGGAAACCTTGGGTTTACGGCGAGGTGGATTCTCACCACCTTTATCGCTACTCATGCCTGCATTCTCACTTCCCAACAGTCCAGGTCTCCTTACGGTAACCCTTCGACCCGTTGGGAACGCTCCCCTACCGCTGCGTATAAATACGCAACCCGCGGCTTCGGCAACGAACTTAGCCCCGTTTCATTTTCGGCGCAAATCCGCATCGACCAGTGAGCTGTTACGCACTCTTTGAAGGGTGGCTGCTTCTGAGCCTACCTACTGGCTGTCTATGCCAATTCACATCCTTTACCACTTAGTTCGCATTTAGGGGCCTTAGCCGGCGGTCTGGGCTGTTTCCCTTTCGCCGATGGGACTTATCTCCCACCGACTGACTCCTATGTTAACCTAACGGCATTCGGAGTTTGGCTGGGTTTGGTAGATCTTTCGACCCCCTAGTCCAATCAGTGCTCTACCTCCGTTAGTCATCACATAAGGCTATACCTAAATATATTTCGGGGAGAACCAGCTATCACGAATCTTGATTAGCCTTTCACTCCGATCCACAGCTCATCCGACAGGTTTTCACCCCTGACCGGTTCGGGCCTCCACAAAGGTTTTCTCTCTGCTTCACCCTGGCCATGGATAGATCGACTCGCTTCGGGTCTATCCCCAGTGACTGGCGCCCTATTCAGACTCGCTTTCGCTACGACTACACCTATTCGGCTTAATCAGGCCACTGAAGATAACTCGCAGGCTCATTAGGCAAAAGGCACGCGGTTAGGCATTTCCATAAATGGACATAGCCCTTCCACTGGTTACAAGCAGATGGTTTCAGATTCTATTTCACTCCCCTTATAGGGGTTCTTTTCACCTTTCCCTCACGGTACTGGTTCACTATCGGTCAACGGCACGTATTTAGCCTTGGATGGTGGTCCACCCAGATTCCTCCAACATTCCACGTGTGCCGGAGTACTCGGGATCCCTCTAGGGCTTCTTGAAGTTTCGCGTACAGGGCTATCACCTTCTGTGGCAAGACTTTCCAGACTATTCTGCTACTTCTCAAAGTCCCATACTGAGGTCCCACAACCCCGAAGAGAAAATCCCTTCGGTTTGGGCTCTTCCCCGTTCGCTCGCCGCTACTAGGGGAATCTCGGTTGATTTCTTTTCCTGGGGGTACTGAGATGTTTCACTTCCCCCCGTTAGCTTACCATCGCTATATATTCACAATGGTATGACCAAGGTTTGCTTGGTCAGGTTTTCCCATTCGGAAATCCCCGGATCAAAGCCTATTAAGCGACTCCCCGAGGCTTATCGCAACTTATTACGTCCTTCATCGCCGTCCGTTGCCAAGGCATCCACCTTCTGCTCTACATATCTTATCTGCGAGGCATGAAAATCCTCGATAATACTAACAACACGATCAATTCTGTTTCTCAGCGTTATATTCAGTTGTCAAAGATCAAAAAAGCATTCAAAAATTCTTTTTCCATGGAGGTGAACGGGCTCGAACCGTCGACCTCCTGCTTGCAAAGCAGGCGCTCTCCCAACTGAGCTACACCCCCTAGTGGTGGGCCTAGTTGGATTCGAACCAACGACCTCACCCTTATCAGGGGTGCGCTCTAACCAGCTGAGCTATAGGCCCCGTTGCTTTAAAGCGCAGCAAATACTTTTTTATAAAAAGCAGATGACGAGCGAAAAAGAGACAGATATCTCCGTGAAAAAGGAGGTGATCCAGCCGCAGGTTCCCCTACGGCTACCTTGTTACGACTTCACCCCAATTACCAGCCCTACCTTAGGAACTTGCCTCCCGAAGGTTAGCACAGCTACTTCGGGCAGAACCGACTTTCGTGGTGTGACGGGCGGTGTGTGCAAGGCCCGGGAACGTATTCACCGTGGCAATGCTGATCCACGATTACTAGCGATTCCAACTTCATGCAGGCGAGTTGCAGCCTGCAATCTGAACTGAGATTGGCTTTGATGGGATTGGCTCTCTCTCGCGAGTTCGCAGCCCATTGTACCAACCATTGTAGCACGTGTGTAGCCCAAGACATAAGGGCCATGATGACTTGACGTCGTCCCCACCTTCCTCCGGCTTGTCGCCGGCAGTCTCTTTAGAGTGCCCACCCAAAGTGATGGCAACTAAAGATAGGGGTTGCGCTCGTTACCGGACTTAACCGGACACCTCACGGCACGAGCTGACGACAGCCATGCAGCACCTGTGATAACTGTTCCGAGCAAGCTCGGAACCACCTAATACTTTCGTATAGACTTGAGTTAACATGTCAAGTCTTGGTAAGGTTTTTCGCTTAGCATCGAATTAAACCACGTGCTCCACCGCTTGTGCGGGCCCCCGCCAATTCCTTTGAGTTTCAGCCTTGCGACCGTACTCCCCAGGCGGGATGCTTAATGCGTTAACTACGGCAAGGAGAATTGAATTCCCCCTACCTAGCATCCATCGTTTAGGGCGTGGACTACCCGGGTATCTAATCCGGTTTGCTACCCACGCTTTCGTCCCTGAGCGTCAGTTACAAGCCAGTTGGCCGCCTTCGCCTCTGGTATTCCTCCCGATATCTATGCATTTCACCGCTACACCGGGAATTCTGCCAACCTCTCTTGTACTCTAGTCAGGCAGTTTTGGATGCAATTCCAAGGTTAAGCCTTGAGCTTTCACAACCAACTTGCCTGACAGCCTGCGGACCCTTTACGCCCAGTAATTCCGAGCAACGCTTGCCCCCTCCGTATTACCGCGGCTGCTGGCACGGAGTTAGCCGGGGCTTCCTCTGGAGGTACCGTCAAGACATAAGTCCCATCGTCCCTCCTGACAGAGGTTTACGACCCGAAGGCCTTCATCCCTCACGCGACATCGCTGGGTCAGGCTTTCGCCCATTGCCCAATATTCCCCACTGCTGCCTCCCGTAGGAGTCAGGGCCGTGTCTCAGTCCCCATGTGGCCGTTCACCCGCTAAGGCCGGCTACCCGTCTTAGGCTTGGTAAGCTTTTACCTTACCAACTACCTGATGGGACGTGGACTCATCCAAAGGCGATAAATCTTTTACCCCTGTATCCTTAGATACCGTGGTCTTATCCGGTATTAGCTCCGATTTCTCGGGGTTGTCCCGGACCTTAGGGTAGATTATCCACGTTGTACTCACCCGTTCGCCGCTTTACTCGTGACCGAAGTCACTTTCTCGCTCGACTTGCATGTGTTAGGCGTGCCGCCAGCGTTCGCTCTGAGCCAGGATCAAACTCTTCATAAGAATTTAAAGAATTTACGGATACTGCTCTAGTTCGCCCGCTATCATCTGCTATTAAATTTTCAAAGATCAGTTTTCAAAATGGGTAAAATAGCTTACTTACCCATACGTAATTGTCAACGTGTTAAAAAAACAAGTAAGTGAAATTCAAATGAAAAATAAGGTGAGCCATCATACTAACGGACGGTTTTAGTTTGGCAAGGGATTTTTTTGTGTTTTAAGAAAAAAAACCTGCGGGCCACAGCAAAAGCCCCTATCAACCTCTCCACAAGTTCTGAGAAAAGACCCCTGATCGCCTTGCGTACTGGCACTCCGCCCTTGAATTTAGAAAACGAATACGTAGAATTTTTCTTTCAAAAAATGCCGCGGGACAAGGAGGTCCTGCAGTGATCTCCCTTGAAAACATGAAAAAAGAACCCACCAGAATAAAAATCTATAATTCTCTCTCGCAGAAAAAAGAAGATCTTATCGCCTTTGAAGGAAACAAGGTCCGGATGTATGTATGCGGTCCCACGGTATATGACTCCGCACATCTGGGACACGCCCGCTCCGCGGTGTCCTTTGACATGATACAGAGATTTCTCAGATACGCCGGCTACGACGTGCTGTTCGCGAGAAACTTCACCGACATAGACGACAAGATAATAAACCGCTCAAACCAAGAAGGGGTAAGCTGCGATGAGATCTCCGAGAAATACATAAAGGAATACAAAGAGGACATGGCTTCAATAGGGGTTGAGACTCCCGATGCAGAGCCCCGGGTAACTGAACATCTAGAGCAGATAACGGCGCTTATAGAGAAGATAATGGAGAAAGGCTTTGCCTACCGCTCGGGCAACAACGTCTTTTTCTCCGTAAGAAAATTCCCCGGCTACGGAAAGCTCTCCGGGCACTCTCTTGATCACATGCTCGAGGGAGTCAGGATAGACGTAAACGAAGAGAAGGAAGACCCTCTTGATTTCGCGCTCTGGAAGGAGTCAAAACCCGGCGAGCCGTCCTGGAAGAGCCCATGGGGAGACGGAAGACCCGGCTGGCACATAGAATGCTCCGTTATGAGCATGGAATACCTGGGAACAAATTTTGAGATACACGGAGGGGGAAAGGATCTTATTTTCCCGCATCACGAAAACGAAATAGCGCAGTCAGAGGCCGCATCCGGCGAACCGTTTGCAAAATACTGGCTCCATAACGGCCTGATAAGGATAAACAAGGAGAAGATGTCAAAATCTCTTGGGAACTTCTTTACGCTCTCTGAGGCCACGAAGAGATGGTCACCAGAGGCCATAAGGCTTTTCTTCCTCTCCCACCACTATCAGAATCCCGCCGATTTCTCGGAAAAAAGCATGTATGACAGCGAGGCGTCGCTTGAGAGAATATACCTCACCCTGCTAAGAGCGGCCGAGGCGCGGGAAGCGAAAGGCTCCGACCCTGAGCTTGAGGGTTCGATCAGGAAATTCGAGGAGGATTTTCACTCCTCAATGAGCGATAATTTCAACACCGCTGACGTTGTGGGAAATCTTTTTGACCTGATACGTTCAATCAACAGGTCGCTTGATTCCGTGGGAAAGACTCAAAGCGCAACCCTTGCGCTTGAGAAGATAAAGGAGATATGCGGAGTGCTCGGAGTGCTATCCGAGGAGCCTGCCGAGTACATGGAAAAAAGAAGGTCCACAGCCAACCTCTCCGACATAGACCCCTTGGAGATAGAGAAATTCATTGACGAGAGAACCTCAGCCAGAAAGGAGAAAAACTGGAAAAAGGCCGATGAGATCAGGGACTACCTAAGCTCCAAAGGCATCGTGCTTGAAGACCGCCCTGACGGCACTGACTGGAAAGCGCAGAGAACCTAATCATCGTGATTCAAGTTCTGCCGAGGGCAACCGACACTCCTCTTTGAGTCTGTCCTAGTGAATCTTTATTGCATACCACTTCAATTTCGTAACACTAATGTTTTTTTACAGCTTCGTTATGCTAATTAATATGGGCACGCTGCTATTTATCATTGGCCTTTTAGCAAACGCTTTCCTTTTGACAATGCTGGCACTTGGCCAAGTAAAAGAAAACTTCCAATTCTGGCCTCCGCCAAAACGCGACTCGTGGCAATATCGATCCTTGTGGGGAGCGATCAGAGTTCTGGTTCTTTGTATCGGATTGATTTCATGGTTTGAGTGGTCGTCTTTAGATATCCCGCGCTGGTTACGCTTTTATGTAGCACTGCCCATGTTTGTCATTGCAGCGGTGCTCGGCACCGTCGCGTTCCTGCAGCTCGGGTGGCGTAACTCACACGGAGAAGCCGCCGGATTCATTGAAACGGGGTTGTATAAATACAGCAGGAATCCACAATATGTTTTTTATTCGATCGCCTGTATTTTTCTGGGCGTATCGGTAGCCTCGTCAAAAGCAATCGTGCTGCTTGTACTGGCTATCTTTTGTTACCTAAGCGCTCCCTTTCCGGAAGAACGGTGGCTCGCAAAGCAATACGGTGAAAAATATTTGGCATATAAGCGTCGGGTCCCGCGCTACTTGGGGTTACCCTCTGCAAAGTAGTCTGTTAACTTGAGTTGCAAAGCTCAGAAGTGCACCCATTCCCCCCGCTAGAACAGACTAGATATAGATCCCCATGTATTCCATGGCCCTTCTAACGTTCGCCGGGCTCTGGGTCTCTCCCCTGCAGCTGTACCAGCAGGAAGTGCACTTGGTTTTGCCGTAAAGATTCGGCTCGTACTCGGTGTAATGGGCAGCGACGGGCATCTCTGAGCAGCGTTTTAAGTGACCGCTCGGGGTAACGTGTATGTGGCTTATGCCCGCCAGGCAGTCAGGAACGCTTCCCCTTTCAAAATAGCCCGGGATTTCCCTGAGGTAGTACTCTGTCGAGAGTATCGTTCCCTTCCACTCCCTTCGAAGCGAGATCAACTCCTCGACTAGGTCACTTACCTTTGACAGGGCTTCCTTTTTAACGAAGTGGTCTTCGTTGTTGGTTTTCATAACCGAGTAGGAGCTAAAAGATATTGCTATGCCCCACTCTCTTGCCTTTTTCGCTATGTCGACAACCTCTTCAAGGTTGTCTTCCATTATTATGGTGTTTAGCACAAGGCTTTTGTCCGGAAACCGCTCCGCTAGTTCGGGAAGGGTTTCTGAGAGTTTTTTCCAGAGACCGGGAATGCCTCTGTAGGTATCATGTTTTTCCCCCGGAAAATCCAGGGAAACGGCAATCTGGTCCATTCCCGCGTCGAAAAGCTCTTCGGTTTTCTCCTCGTTAAGAAAATCTCCCTTCGTAACCATGGAAGTAAAAATGAACATCGAGCATCCCTTTATCTGCCTTACGATATCGGGAAGATCCTTTCTGATCATGGGCTCCCCGCCGGTAATGACCGTGACGAGAGGATTTATTTTCTTTATGACGGGCGTGTAGTCAGAGAGACGCTCTTCGTGTCTTGTCTGCCAGTAATCGCAGAAATCGCAGCGGGCGTTGCAAAGCTTGGTTATCTCAAGATTAAGTAGCTTCGGCCTTCCCGTAGCCTTGATGTAAAAATATTTTAATGTGCCGCTTAGGGCCTGTCTTGGATGTATCATTGGACTGTATCTTTTCCGTCTATTATAAATCATCCGCGTGATTTACCAAACCTCGACGCAAAACTGTATAATTAACGCAGAAACTCAGGGGAGGTAAAAACATTTGTCGGTAAAAACTATAGAGGTTGAAATCTATCAGTGCGATCACGTAAGTCCTGGAGGAGAGCGATGCGAACTTGCGGGGGAAAGAAACTCGATCAAGCAGTGCATAAAGTGCGGTGTGGATATCTGCAGCCGCCACTACCAGCTGATCACGGTCAATCGAAGCGGAAGCATCCTTCTTTCCTACTATTTCTGCTTTGATCACGCCGAGGAATTCATCACGGGACATATAGAAGAGTTCGGAGATACAAGACCCACGGGAGCGGGCGGGATGGGGAAATAGCAAATCCTGTCGCCCTCCTCAGAAAACCATGAAGCTCTCAACCAAGCGGATCTCAAGGGAAATAGATCGAAGGACGATTGAGGAATTCGGCGTGCCGGGCGTTGTGCTGATGGAAAACGCCGGAAGAGCCGTGGCGTCGGTCATCCTCGGCGAGTATCCCTCGGCTAAGAGAATAGCGGTTATCTGCGGCGCCGGGAATAACGCCGGGGACGGCTTCGTAATCGCTCGCCATCTGATTTCCTCGGGAAAGGACGTGAGCATCCACATCGCCGAGAGAAAAGAGCGCTACGGGGGAGACGCAAAAACAAATCTCGACTCACTTCTCGAAATTGGGGCTGCGGTAAGGGAACTGGGTGAAAAGCTCCCCAGAATAAAGGACGTGGACGTGATAGTCGACGCCATTTTCGGCACCGGACTTGACAGGGATGTGGGAGGGTTTTACGAAAAGCTAATAAAATTCATAAATCGCCAGAGCGCCCGGCGCGTCTGCGTGGACATACCCTCGGGACTTGATGCCGACACGGGACGACCTCTTGGAATTGCCGTAATGGCAGACGTCACCGTCACATTCACTCCCGCGAAGCTTGGGATGTGCATTTACCCTGGAGTGGATTACGCGGGAAAGCTTTGCGTGGCGGACATAACAATCCCCAGGCTGCTTGAGGAAGATCTCCCCCTCGAACTTCTCACGTTTCAAAAATGCCGGAGACTCATAAAGAAAAGAGCCGCCGATTCCCACAAGGGAACCTACGGACATCTTCTTGTGCTCGCGGGTTCTCCGGGGAAAAGCGGGGCCGCGGTTCTCTGCGCCGAGGCGGCGCTTCGGGCCGGAAGCGGGCTCGTCACCCTGGGAGTTCCAAACAGCATAGCCCCCGCCGTGGAAGAGAAAACTACGGAGGTAATGTCCGTTTCACTCAAGGACTCAAAGGACGGAACCTTCCACCCGGACGCGCATGAAGAAGTGCTAAGAGAGCTTGACAGGAAAAAAACGGCGCTTGCCGTCGGCCCGGGAATATCGACCTCTAAAAGCGCCGAGAAGTTTCTGAAAAAGGTAATAACGCAATGCGAAGTGCCGGTAACTCTTGACGCCGACGCGCTTAACATAATTTCAAAGACCCCGGATATTCTCAAAAAAACAAAAGTTCCCGCGGTAATAACTCCGCATCCCGGCGAAATGGCAAGGCTCTGCGGCGTTAGAACAAAGCAGGTGCAGGATGACCGTATCGGAACCTCAACACGGTTTTCCGAGAAATACGGCTGCTACGTAGTTCTAAAAGGCGCCCGGACAGTCGTCACTACCCCCGGCGGAGAGGTGTTCATAAACCCGACTGGAAATTCCGCTATGGCCACGGCCGGAACCGGAGACGTGCTTACGGGAATAATCGGCGGGCTTGCCGCCCAGGGATACGACTGTCTTCAGTCCTGTCTTCTCGGCGTTTTTCTCCACGGTCACGCTGCGGACCTTCTTCTCGAAGAAACAGGTACGGCGGGTTTTACTGCGTCTGAAATATCGCGTAAAATCCCGGCTTCAAGAAATTCCGTCATTTCGTCCACGGAAGAAAAGCACTTCTCTACGGTAAGATAGTCCAAATGGAACCCGAATTCCTCCTAGAAGTCAGCAAGCCTGAACAGACAATGCTTTGCGGCGAGATAATGGGAAAACTCATCCCCCGCGGCTCAATAGTGGGTCTTACGGGGGATCTGGGCGCGGGGAAAACGGTCTTTGCCAAGGGTCTTGCCCGCGGTCTGGGAATAAAGGAGGAGCCCAACAGCCCGACTTTCGTCATAATGAACTGCTATGAAGGCAGGATTCCTCTTTTTCATTTTGACGTCTACAGACTCTCGGGCGGCCCTGAGTTTGAGGATACGGGCTACGAGGAATTTTTTTACGGAGACGGCGTTTCGGTCGTGGAATGGGCGGACAGGGTCCGGGATGTATTACCGGCAAACGCTGTTATAATTGATATCCAATCTCCGCCCCAGGCGGATGATGAATCAAGAACGATAAAAGTAACAGGTGAGGGAAAATGGCTCTTGTCATTCAGAAATACGGCGGAACAAGCGTTGCGAGCATCGAGAAAATAAGGCGCGTGGCCAAGCATGTTGTAGAAACGAAAAGAAAGAAAAACGACGTGATAGCCGTGGTTTCCGCGATGGCGGGTGAAACCGACAGGCTCGTCGGCCTCGCAAAAGAGGTCATGGACCCTCCTGACGAAAGGGAGTTTGACGTGATAACCTCAAGCGGAGAACAGGTCGCTTCCGGTCTTCTCGCGATGACGATAAAATCGCTCGGCGAGGACGCGATATCGTTTCAGGGACATCAGATAAGGATCACTACAGACAACATTTACTCGAAGGCGAAGATAAAATCGATCGACGACAGGAATATCCGGCTTGCTCTCGGAGAAAAAAAGGCGGTCGTTATAGCCGGATTCCAGGGAGTTGACGAGAACGGGAACCTTACCACGCTCGGGCGGGGAGGCTCCGACCTGACCGCTGTGGCGCTCGCGGCGGTAATGGGCGCCGATGCGTGTGAACTCTACAAAGATGACGTCGACGGGGTCTACACCACGGACCCCGGGGTCTGTCCCGACGCCAGAAGACTCAGCCGGATTTCCTACGACGAGATGCTTGAAATGGCATCCTTGGGATCCAAGGTGCTGCAGGCCCGTGCGGTCGAATTTGCAAAAAAATTTAAAGTGCCTATACATGTTAAGTCAACTCCAAGGCCCGAGGACGTGGGGACGTGGGTTCTGGATGAGGAAAAAGTTATGGAATCCATGGAAGATGTTGTCGTATCGGGAGTCACCTACGACAGGGACCAGGCGAAAATCACCGTGACACAGGTACCCGACCAGCCCGGCATAGCGGCGATGCTTTTCTCGTCGCTTGCGGACAAAAACATAGTTGTCGACATGATCGTTCAGAACGTCAGCATGGAGGGGTTTACCGACCTCACGTTCACCGTTCCCAAGTCGGATTTCAAGAAGTCAATAAAACTCTCGGAAAAGATTGCCCGGGAACTCGGGGCAAAGCAGGTGATCTCCGATAACCTTATCTCCAAAGTCTCTTTAGTGGGCGTGGGGATGAAGACTCATTCGGGAGTGGCGTCCCGCATGTTCCGGACGCTTGCAAACGAGGGAATTAACATTATGATGATAAGCACTTCGGAAATAAAAATCTCCTGCATGCTTGAGGAAAAAGACACCGAAACCGCCGTGAGAACTCTTCACGACGCTTTTAATCTTGGAAAAACCGATGAGTAACTCAAAAACCGTTGAAATATACGACGTGACCCTGCGTGACGGAACCCAGGGAGAAAACATATCCTTTTCCATAAACGACAAAGTCCGGATAACGGAAAGACTGGATGACCTCGGGGTGCATTACATAGAGGGAGGATGGCCGGGTTCGAACGAGAGGGATAAGGGGTACTTTGAAGAAGCAAAAAAACTGGGGCTTAAAAACGCAAGCGTGGCGGCTTTCGGAAGCACAAGACGCGCGAAAAAAAGCTGCGAAGAGGACCCGAGCATCCAGGCGCTTCTCCAGGCAGAAACCCCCGTTGTGACAATCGTCGGAAAAAGCTGGGATTTTCAGGTGACCGAGGCTCTCAAAATAGAGCTTGAGGAAAACCTTGAACTCGTAAACGACTCAATCGAATACCTGAAGCGCCACGTGGACAAGGTGTTCTTCGACGCCGAACACTTCTTTGACGGCTGGAGGGGAAACTCCGAGTATTCCGCAAAAGTTCTCGAGACCGCCTACGGAGCGGGAGTTGACACGGTCGTTTTATGCGACACAAACGGCGGCTCGATGCCGTGGGACATCGAGGGCGCTATAAGAGAAGTCAACAGCATGTTCGATAACCCGAGCCTCGGAATACATACCCACAATGACGGCGAAGTCGGGGTTGCCAACAGCCTCTACGCGGTAAGGGAGGGAGCGTCCCAGGTCCAGGGGACCATGAACGGCTACGGGGAGCGGTGCGGAAACGCCAATCTCTGCGCCATAATACCCAATATAGCCATAAAACTCGGGATGAACTCTATTTCCAAGAAGAACCTGCGTAAACTCTATTCCGTATCCCATTTCATTCACGAACTTACAAATCTCCCAGCTCTGAAAAAGCAGGCTTACGTAGGTGAAAGCGCTTTCGCGCACAAGGGGGGAATTCATGTAAGTGCCGTCATGAAAAATTCCGATACCTACGAGCATATAGAGCCCCAGAGTGTCGGCAACAGAAGGCGGGTGCTGGTCTCGGATCTCTCCGGTCGGGCCAACATAGCCTACAAGGCCCAGGAACTTGGAGTGGATATAGACCCCAAGGACGAAAGAATTATTGAAATACTGAACGAGCTCAAAATTCTTGAAAACCAAGGTTACGAGTTCGAAGGGGCTGACGCGTCTTTTGAACTGCTGGTGAGAAAAGCTCTCGGAACCTATAAAAAGCGGTTCTACCTCAAAAACACCAGAACGCTGGTCGAAAAGAGGGAGGGAGACGAAGAACCACTGTCCGAAGCGACCGCAGAGGTCCAGGTAAACGGCGTCACGGAATATACAGTGGCGAGGGGAAACGGTCCCGTAAACGCGATAGACGGGGCCCTTAGAAAATCGCTTGAGAAGTTCTTCCCCGGACTAAAGACTCTGCGACTGCTTGATTACAGGGTAAGGGTCGTGTCGAGGTCAGGCGGTACCGATTCCGTCGTTAGGGTGCTTGTCGAATCGGGAGACGGGGAGAAGACCTGGAGCACCGTAGGGGTCTCTGACAACATAGTGGAGGCAAGCTGGAAAGCCCTTGTCGATAGCATAGACTACAAGATATTAAAAGACGAGTTAAGCGCCTGAGATTACCCCTCCGCCCATTTCGGGTTACCTCTTTTTATTACGGCTCCCAGATGTTTCTGGTTTCTCTCCCGGGCAAGTCTCATCTGTTTCTGTCTTTCCTCAAGCGATGAAATTCTCTCGGGCGTAAGTCTCCCGTGGCAACGCGGGCAAGATATCCCCTCCCGAAACCCCTTGGATTTCCTGTCTTCCGCAGATACAGGCGCCCTGCAGCTTCTACACGTACTCCAGGTTCCCTTCTCAAGATCGTGGCCGACCGATGTACGGTCATCAAACACAAAACATTCCCCCTCCCAGAGGCTCTGCTCCAAAGGAACCTGCTCAAGGTACGAAAGCACTCCTCCTTCAAGCTGATATACTCGCTGAAACCCCTTCTCAAGAAGATATGAGGTCGCTTTCTCACACCTTATTCCGCCAGTGCAGAACATCGCTATCTCCTTGTGTTCCCCGGGGTCGAGGTTTTCCCTTACGTACTCGGGAAACTCCCTGAAATGGGCCATCTCCGGGTTTACCGCACCCCTGAAGGTTCCGACGCGGTGCTCGTAACTGTTTCTCGTGTCTATAAGAAGCACGTCGGGGCGGCTTATAAGCTCGTTCCACTTCTCGGGCGGGACGCACCGCCCTGAGAGCCGCTGCGGTTCTACACCTCTTACGTCCATCGGAACCAGTTCCTTTCTGAATTTAACCTTGAGCCTGTGAAAGGGGCTTCGCTCGTTATAATTCAGCTTGTACCGCGCGCCCGAGAACCTCATGTCGCTCTCAAGATAGGCAATAAGCCGGTCTATGCCTTCCCGCGGACCGGCCACCGTGGCGTTTATCCCCTCCGAGGCGAGAATGAAAGTGCCGTTTATCCCGTTTTTCTCGCAAAGCGAGAACAACAGAGCTTTTATCTCCTCAAGGCCGTCAAGATCCACGAACTTGTAGAAGGAAAGGACGACGACGCGATTGTCGGGTCGCTCACTCATCCTCCATGGCCCCGCTCAGGCTCTCCCACTTTGACAGGTAACCCAGAAGGTGCCGCCTTTGGGGATTTTCTGACTCTTCTTTTATCATGCCGCGAAGCAGCCGCTGCTCTTCGGCGTACTGGTCTGAATCAAAGTGTCCGATCGAATGGGCCATCCTGAGCCATAGAAGATAGGTTGTAAGCGCGTCACACTCGTTATAGGCGACTATTTCGTCAAGCCTGTCATCAAGCCACATCGGGGCGACCTGTTTTCCGTCAACGCCATCCATTTTCCCCGGGATTCCGCTTACAACCGATATTTCGTGAAGAGAAGGGGTCCCCTTCCCCCACGCACTTATGCAACGCATTAGATCGATGTTCCAGTCGCTTCCGCGGGCGAAAAAATCGGCGCCTTCCCAGGGCCTGTTAGGCCTTTCCGTAAAAAAACCACCCTGGAGCCCGTTCTTAATCATTCTCTGAGCCAGAATCGGTATATCAGAACCCGAGGAGTTGTATCCGACAAGCTGCGGGTGGTGCTTATCGAGAATCTTGAAAAAATCTTCTATTATTCTTCCCTCCGAGCAGTCTTCGGCGGAAGTCGGAATTGACGGAATGGAGTGAAGCTTGAGTCTAGACACCGCTCCGTCCTTATCGGATTCCCGGAAAACCATCGAGATTGAAACTATCCTGGAGAGAACCATCTTAAGAAACGGCATTGGCTCTTCCTCCGTCGCCCCGCCCTCCTTCCACATCAACTCAATCGCTTCACGATCGGAGATGTCTTCGGGAAATCCGTACGCGGCCTTTCCCGACTCAGGGTCGGGAACCCACTCTATATCGAAAGCAAGAACCCGGGATTTTACGTCTCTGAACATCCGCTGCGGTCAACTCCTTATGTAGGTGCGCATGAAAAGTATTATCGCAAAAAGGGTCGGGACAAGCAAAAACGCCTGGGAAACGAGTATTCCCTTAAGCCTGGTTATCTCGAATCCGTGCTCAATTACCAGGGTGTAGGAGGCGCTTTGTGAAGGGGCGGCGGAAAAAGACTCAATTACGTAACTTGCGGGTTCTGGGTTTTCGAACTCAAAAATCTTCACTCCCTTCTTCCCCATGTAACTGTATCTTTTTTGTGAATCCGGAACCTTGAGTTCAACATTTTCCTCGCCCGAAACTTTTCTCAGATGAACAACTATCGAGCCGTCCTCGGCGGATTCGCTGCTTGTTTTTTTCCCTTCGGAAACACTTTCGTACTGGTGGTAGATCGAATAAAGCCCCTCTTCTTCAAGCCCGAGGGAATGGCTTCCCGGGAAAGTATATTCGCTAAGCGTGGCGCCTAACCCACTGAAACTCCTCGCGACATTATAAAAGAAAAGACCCCCTCCAAGCAGAAATACCACTATGCAGAAAATGTAGATTGTTTTTCTCTTTCTATATTCCATTGACCTTGTACCTGCGTAAGAGTCCGCTTTCCGCGGATTTGAGATTCTCTAATTATACTGCGAAAAACTTCGAGAACCACTACTCTTTTTCACTGCACCAGGAATTTTATTTTGGGGGCGGATAAAATTTTTGTTTGACAAAACAACTTCGCTGTGGAATAATCCCGCAAATCTTAATTTTTTAGAGGTAAATATTACTATGCAGGGAACTGTAAAATGGTTTAATAGCTCTAAGGGCTATGGATTTATCACTTCCAATGATGTACAGGATGATGTTTTTGTTCATTACACCGCTATTGAGGGTGACGGCTACAAGAGCCTCAATGAAGGTGACGAAGTAAGCTTTGAGATTATCCAAGGTAAGAAAGGTCCCACCGCAACCAACGTTATGAAGACTTCCTAGGAAACTCTGAATCCGTTTGTTTCGGGTTCCCGGGGAAAATCTCTGTTTCTCAGCTGAAGGGACAATTGCGTTCGCGGTTTGAAAATATGCAAATCATGTACTAGTTTACTGTTTGGATATTTTACAATTCCAGATTCGCAAGGAAGGTACTGATGATGGACTTGAGTAACCAGGAGATAACGAGGTACAGCAGGCACCTTATAATGCCCGAAGTCGGCATTGAGGGACAGAAGAAACTCAAGAACTCGAGGGTCCTGTGTATCGGCGCCGGAGGGCTTGGGTCTCCGCTTGCTCTCTACCTCGCAGCCGCGGGGGTCGGCACCTTGGGAATACTGGACTTTGACGTGGTGGATTTCAGCAACCTGCAAAGACAGGTGATCCACAGCGAAAAAACCGTAGGCAAGCCCAAGGTGGAATCCGCAAGAGACCGTCTTTTGGAGCTTAACTCCGATACCAATATCGTTACCTATAACGAAATGCTGAATTCAGGTAACGCTATGGAAATCATGGGGGACTACGATGTGGTTGTTGACGGAACGGACAATTTCGCCACCAGGTATCTTATAAACGACGCCTGTGTTTTCCTAGGAATTCCGAATGTTTACGGAAGCATCTTCAGGTTCGAGGGCCAGGTAAGCGTGTTTGACGCGAAAAGAGGCCCCTGCTACAGGTGTCTCTATCCGGAGCCCCCTCCCCCGGGACTGGTGCCGAACTGCGCCGAAGGAGGAGTGCTGGGAATACTGCCGGGAGTTGTGGGAACCATGCAGGCATCCGAGGTCGTAAAGCTTATAATCGGGGAGGGAACGCCGCTTATAGGAAGACTTCTTTTTATCGACCTTCTCAACATGGAACCCAGAATACTTAAGCTTAGAAAAGATCCGGAGTGCCCCGTCTGCGGCGAGAATGCCACCGTAACCGAACTCATAGACTATGAGGAGTTCTGCGGCATCGGAAGAGGCGAGGAGGCCGAAGAGGAGAAACCCTTGGTTGAAGAGATAACCGTTGAGGAGTTCAGCCTTATTAAGGAAAACAAGGCCGATATAATTCTAATCGACGTAAGGGAGCCCCATGAGTACGAGATATGCAGCATTGAGGGTTCAAGGCTTATTCCTCTCGGCGAACTCAAGGACAGGACGGACGAACTTGATCCCCGAGACGACATAGTCGTTCACTGCCACCACGGGGGGAGAGGCATGAAGGCCGCGACTTTCCTTGTCGAGCAGGGTTTCAGCAAGGTGAAGAATCTCAAAGGCGGCATAGACGAGTGGGCTGTTAAGTACGACTCGTCTATGGCCAGGTACTGAGGATCCGAGGGTTACCGAAAGGGGGGAAAAAAGCGGACGCTTTTTTCTCTGGGCGGAGAGGGAATCGAACCCTCACGGGCCGAAGCCCAACGGCTTTTGAGGCCGTCGCGTCTACCTATTCCGCCACCCGCCCTTAAGATAGGGGACTATTATTCTCGCTAAACCCGGAGAAATCAACAGGATCACTCCGCTAGAAAGTAAAACCCGAACGCCGCTATCACTATGCAGTGGTCTATGGTCCCTTCCCTTATGTATCGTTTTATTTCCTGCGGAGCGACAAGCAGGGTTTCTATGTCTTCAGTAGCGTCAAATGAGGGTTCCGATGTCCGCTCGCAATGAGAGGCCAGGAAGGTAAAACAGGAGTTTGACATGATGGCCGGATTCGGCCGAACGCATCCTATCTGCTCCCATCGGGAAGAAGTAAATCCCGTTTCTTCAAGCAGTTCCCTGCGCGCGCATTCAACAGGACTTTCTCCCAGGTCGACCATTCCGCCCGGAATCTCGAGAGTGATCTCCCCGGTGCCGTGGCGAAACTGTTTTATCAAAACAATTTCACCGGCGTGAGTAACGCCAATAATGTTAACCCAGTCTGGAGCGTCTATTACGTAGAAGTCATGGACGGCCCCGTCTTTGGGCGATACACTGTTTTTCTTTTTCGTTGAGAAAATTCTGTAGTCGTTAAGCGGAGTGCTTTTTTGAAGCTTCCATTTTTCTGGCATTTTGATATTTTAATAAACCCGATTCTCTTGTTAAACTAGAATGGGTTTTTCACAACCCGAGGAAATTGTTTATAAAACTCCCGAAAGAATAATCCGCGGAGTGTACTAGAACAACAAATATGGGGAGAGATGACCGAGTGGCCGAAGGTGCACGCCTGGAAAGCGTGTAGGGGGTTTACGCTCCCTCGTGGGTTCGAATCCCACTCTCTCCGCCAGATTTAGTTGGTTCCAAGCACAATTATTTCAGAAGCTCTATCTTGTCTTCAAGATTCGGCACAAGACACAAAAATTCAAAAGGCTCGTCGCCCTGAACCTCATACCAGTGCGGCACCCCGGCAGGAATAAAGACTACGTCATCTTTCTCGACGTTATACACTTCGTCTCCAATTCCAATCTGCGCCCTGCCGCCAAGCACGTACTGCTCATGCTCAACGGCGTTGGTATGAGCGGGGATATCGCCTCCGGGCTGCATAACAAATTTTCTCATCGCGAAGTTCGGACCTTGCTCCGGACTGATTAGAACCTGCCTTGAAGTGCCCTGCCCTGCTCCGATAACCGTGCTTTCCACGTCCTTAACCTTTTTTACGCACATGCTAGCAGTGTAACACAGAAAAGATGAATTATTCTATAAATATTTAGGGGAATTACATACAATGCCAGTCAACCTTGAGGGGTGGGGATTGGCCTTTCTTGTCTTTCTCGGTGGGTTTCTTAGGCTCGGGGTTCTCGACAAAGAATGACTTGACCACATCACCCGTCGTTACGTCTATCGGTTCTATGAATTTCGGTTCCCCGCCAAATAAAAATAATAAGATGCTCCAGAATAACTTCACAGTCTGAATCAACTTGTTAAAAAATCGCTTGATATAACTGTTCGCTCTTAATATTATGGAGAAATGAGCATAAGCAGGAGGTCTTAGAATGACGAAAGCAACACGGGTGCCGGGACAATACATGTACAATCTGATCTTAGGCATTGTAATTCTGCTCTTCGCTTCTCCGCTGGCCTTTGCCGACGAGGCAGCCGATGAGAACGAAGCTTTAAGGCAACGTATCGAATATCTGGAGCGGGGGTTGGAGGAGGCCCGTGAAAAGCTTGCGGAGTCGGAACCGCAAACCGCTTCCCCCAAGCCGGCGGAACCGAAAAAAAATCCGATCAGAATCGGCGGCGCCATGCGCACGAACCACGCCTACGGCGATTACTCCGGGCGCAGGGGCGAGAACATCGGAGACTCCGGCTTTGAACTCTTACGCCTTAACGTCGATCTCGACTACGGCAACGTTATCGGCAGAGCCGAATACCGGTATTACGACAAATACAGCATGATGCACACGGCGTGGCTCGGATACAGGTCGGACGATTACGGTACCCTAAAGGCGGGCATAGTCCGCGTTCCTTTCGGGCCGGGACCCTACGGCGTTTCCCGCCGATATAGAACAAGATTCACTATTGCGCATTTCTAAAAGACCCCGTTTTTGTGTAGAGTGATTAGCTACTGGGCCACAACGGTTCATCTGTTTGGAGAATAAATCCAGTGGCCGGGCCCGTACGACTGGGGCTTGCAAACCCCGCCAGGCCCGGAAGGGAGCAACGGTAGCAATAACCTCCGTGCGTTACGGACACCTGGTCGCTGGTTTTGATATCATGGCTTATAGAGTACTTGCCCGCAAGTGGCGCCCCCAGACTTTCGAAGACCTTGTCGGTCAGGAATTCCCCGCCGTCACGCTCAGAAACTCCATCGAATCCGGAAAAATAGCCCATGCGCTTCTGTTCGCCGGCCCCAGAGGGACGGGAAAGACATCCACGGCGAGAATAGTCGCTAAGGCTATAAACTGCGAGAGAAAAGACGGGGGGAAATACCCCTGCTCAACTGACCAGTGCTCAAGCTGCGCGGGGATATCGGAAGGAAGATCGCTTGACGTACAGGAAATCGACGCCGCCTCGCACACCGGCGTAGCTGATGTGCGCGAGATCATAGAAAGCGTAAAATACGCGCCGGCTTCGGCAAGAAGAAAAGTTTACATAATCGACGAAGTGCACATGCTCTCCCAGTCGGCATTTAACGCCCTTCTGAAAATAATGGAAGAACCCCCTGAGCACGCGATTTTCATACTTGCGACCACCGAAGCGCACAAGGTTCCCCCGACCATTATGTCTCGCTGCCAGAGATACGATTTCAAGAAAATACCCGTCGAGAAAATAAAGCAGTCGCTCGAGAAAATAACAAAAGCGGAGAAGATAAAAATTGACACAGAAACCCTTTACCTGATCGCAAGGGAATCTGAGGGAAGCATGAGAGATTCCCTGAGCCTGCTTGACCAGCTGACCGTGTCTTTTGAAGACAAGATAACCCACAAGGACGTGATAAGCCTCCTCGGCATACCGGATAACGAGTCGCTTAAAAGCATCCTTAGAGCCGTTTTCACAAAAGAACCGGCAAAATGCGTGGAGCTTGTGCGCAATGCCGCATCAAAGGGAATAAGCCCCAGGAGAATGGCCCAGGACATAATCTACATGTTCAGAAATCTTCTCTACCTGAAGATCTGCGGCAAGGACTTCGTCTCGGATCTTTCCCCGGACGAAAAAGACGAACTCGCTTCTCTGGTGAAAGACGAATCCACGGAAACCGTGGAGCTTCTTTTCAACATAATGATTGACGGGGGAGAGAAAATACGGAGTTCCTTTTACCCTGAGGTCGTGCTTGAGCTCGCGCTTGTCAAGATGAGCACGGTCGGAAAAGTCGAGAAAATAGACGATATGCTGAAAAGGCTTGAAAAACTGTCGCCGCAAAAATCCGGCGGGGAAAAGACCCCGGGTTCTACTGGAGGCCAGAAAAAAGCCGCAGCGCGCGCACCGGAAAAACGGGAAGACAAACCCGCGGAAAAAGACAGAGGCCAGATCAAACAAAAAGACGGAGGCGGAGGCGGGAAACGGAAGAAGGAGACTTCAGAACCTCCCGCTGAAGCGAAAACGGCGGGCAGCGGTCCCGGAAAACAGGAAGTCGTTGACTTTGTAAACGGCAAAGACAGATTTCTGGCGAGGAAACTCGCCCAGGCCCATCTCCTTGAAGTAAGTGGGAATCGGGTAAGCGTAAAATTCCTTAAAAACGGCATCAATTACGAAAAAGAACTTAAGAAATCCAAAAAGCTCAGAGACATCCTGAGGGAAATGCTGGCCGTTGAGAAAATAAAACTTGATATCGATACCGTAAACGAAGAGGGAGTTAACGGGGTCGACGGCAGCGTGAAAAGACCGGATCCCGGGGAAGATGAGATAGTGAACTACGCCATCCGGCAGTTTGACGCCAGCGTGATAAAAAGAAAGAATCTAAGTTAGGAGTGAAAAAATGAAATTAGGCGGAAACATGAAAAATCTCATGAAGCAAATGGGAAAGATGAAGGAGCAGATGGAGCGACTCCAGAACGAGGCCGGGGAAAAGACCGTGGAAGCTTCTTCCGGGGGCGGAATGGTCACGGTTACGGCAAAGGCCAAGGGAGAGATATCGTCAATAGTCATAGAGCCCGAAATAATAAGCGAAACCGACATCGAGATGCTCCAGGACCTGGTAACCGCCGCCGTAAACGAGGCTCTTCACAAGGGACAGGAACTGATGAAAGACGAAGTCTCGCGTATTACCTCCGGCATGGGACTTCCACCAGGGCTTATCTGAGATGCAAAGAACCGGCCTTCCCGAGCCGATTTCAAGACTCATAGAAGAACTTTCAAAGCTTCCGGGAATCGGCGAGAAAAACGCTACGCGCCTTGCCTTTCACATATTCCGCTCATCTGAGGGCTACGCGCAAAGCCTCTCAAACGCGATAATCAGAACCAAATCCGACGTCAGCACCTGCAACACCTGCTTTAACTTCACGGAGAAAGACCCGTGCGCGATCTGCGCGGACCCATCAAGAGACCGGCACATTCTCTGCGTCGTTGAAGAGCCGCTCGACCTGCTTGCGATAGAAAGAAGCGGGGAGTTTCGGGGAAAATACCATGTCCTCCACGGAGTAATCTCTCCTCTTGAAGGCGTGGGTCCAGAAGACCTCCGTATAAAAGAGCTTGTAACAAGAGCGGGCCGGGAGGACATAAAGGAAATAATAATTGCGACCGGCACAAACGTCGAAGGCGAGGCAACCGCGGTTTATCTCTCAAGAACAATAAAGCCCATAGGAATCAGAACCTCCAGAATAGCTTACGGAATACCCGTTGGTGGCAACATAGAGTTCATAGACGAACTCACTCTCGGCAAGGCGCTTAGAAACAGAAAGGAGATGTAGCGCAGAGTCTCAGCCACTGCCCGAGGTTTTTCTTGACACGACCACAGCCTCCAGAATGAGCCAGACGGCAAGAACGAGCATTATCGCGGAGAGACTGAAAAGAAGCGTGTTGTCGAGAAAATACTTCAAATTGAAAAATATTGAGGCCGTCGTCATAGCCACCAGAAAAACCATTGGCACAAGTGTATAGACAAACGGTTTTTTCGATCTTTTCAGATAAAGAGTTATCAGAAGCAGCGTAATCCCGGCTATCAGCTGGTTGGTGGCCCCGAAAAGAGGCCAGAGCAGAAATCCGCCTGAGCCAGGTCCCTTGCCCGGAGCCTGCGCGAAAAGCGCAAGCGCAAGCGGCGGCACGACGGCGAGAAACGCCCCGATATACCTGTTTTTAAGAGCCTTAATACCGTAGGCCTCTCCAAGCTCGCCTATAACGATCCTCTGTATCCTGGCCCCGGTATCAAGGGAGGTTGCCGCAAAACTTATGACTATCACACTTATAAGAGTGGTTCCGAGCACCTCGGGAATGTGGATGGCAGTAAGAAAGCTCGAAGTTCCCATAACGAAATTCGCTATGCCCCCGCTCGATGCCGATTCCCATGAATCATAGTGTGTGAGCCATTCGCTGCGCTCTATTCCGGCCCCGACAGCGAGGGTGGCTATCATGGCAAGCGTGCCCTCCCCCAGCATCCCCCCGTAACCTACAAATCTTGAATGCGACATCCTGTCAAGCTGCTTTGACGTGGTTCCGCTTGCGACAAGACCGTGAAATCCGCTTACCGCTCCGCACGCTACCGTTATGAAAAGGAAGGGAAGCACTGGAAGTCCGTCGGCGGTGAAGTTAAAGGCGGGGGCCTGCATCTCGGGATGCGCAACCATTATCCCGGCTATCAGTATCGCGAGACCCACGAAAAGATGGATACCGTTTATGTAGTCTCTCGGCTGAAGAAGCACCCAAACGGGAAGAACCGAGGCCACGAAGGAGTAGATCATAAGAATTATTACCCACGTCACCACCTGGCTTCCCATGACCTCGGGAATAGTCAGGGGCACCTTGGTTCCCGCCCAGATCATAAAGTAAAGAAGCACAAGCGCGATTACAGAAGGCCAGAGGATGGAAACCTTTTTTCTGTAGAAAAGAAAACCGATTACAAGGGCCACCAGTATCTGGAAGTTTACGGGAAGCACGCTTGCGGGAAAGCTGACGAAAAGAACCGATATGGCGTAGGCGAAAACGGCTATTACAAAAAAGACCAGAAAGCAGACCATAAGGAGAAAAAGGGTTCTTCCCCGCGGGCTTATGAATATGCCGGCCAGATCTCCGACGGATCTTCCCCTGTTTCTAGCGGAGATAACCAGAGCTCCGAAATCATGAACGGCCCCGATGAAGATTGTTCCGAACACAACCCAGATAATCGCCGGGACCCATCCCCAGAACACGGCGATGGCCGGCCCTATTATCGGGGCGGCTCCAGCTATGGACGCAAAATGATGTCCGAAAAGAACGTGCTTGCCGGCGGGCACGTAGTCTATGCCGTCTCGCAACTGGTGGGCCGGAGTGGGCTCCCCGTCGCTTATCCCGTAAATTTTTTCGGAAATGAATTTTGAGTAATACCTGTACCCAACCAGGTAAAGAACGATTACAACTATCGCTATTACGGCTGCGTTCATATAAGTTTCCTGAAATCAGAAAATCGCGGGTTCCATCATTATAAAGAAAAAACCATGGGGCGGAAACAGCATTGCTCTCAACTGAAATTCTTCCGCATGTGCTCGCTCACCTCATCCCACCTGCCGTAAAGAGCGGAAAGCTTGGCCTCAAGTTCTCTAAACTGCCTTGTTTTCTCTTCCCAGTCAGCGCTTCGAGCGAGAACTTCGGGGTTCGCGAGAAGTTTTTCCATCTCGTCTTTCTCAGTTTCGCACTCACAGATCCTGCTCTCAAGATCCGAAAGAGCATTCTCCATCTGTTTTTTTGAAAGAAGCGTCCAGTTCTCCATATTCTCTATGCCCTTTTCCCGAAGTTCCCTGTAAAGCCGGTTGCGCCGCTCCGCCTCTATGGTTTTCGCGGTTTTCTCCGTAGATCTGTCGTCGCGCGCTTCAGTGAGAACCTGCTTGTCCTCCGAGTCGCGGGCCTTTTTCTCAAGAAATTCCGAATAGTTGCCGATAAACGTCTCAACCCCTCCCCCATCCACGTACCATATTCTGCTTACAAGACTGTCAATGAAATACCTGTCGTGGCTTATAAGCAAAAAAGTGCCGGGATACTCCCCGAGAGCGCGGCGAAGCACTTCCCTCGACGCCATATCAAGGTGGTTTGTAGGCTCGTCGAGAACCAGGAAATTAGAGCGGGAAACCAGAATTTTGAGAAGGGACAGGCGGCTTTTCTCGCCGCCTGAGAGAACCGAGACTTTTTTGGTTATATCAGAAGCACTGAAAAGAAAGGAACCCAGAAGCGTTCTCGCCTCGGTCTGGGAGAAAAGAGGATAAGCTCCGATGAATTCTTCGTAAACACTGTTTTTCGGATTAAGCATCTCGTCCTGGTTCTGTGCGTAGTAGCCCAAGGTTATGTTATGTCCCAAGCGACTTTTACCGGAGAAGTTTTCAACACCGGCGATCATCTTGCAGAGAGTGGTTTTTCCCTCACCGTTTCTCCCGGTAACAGCTATCCTGTCTCCCCTTTCCACACGAAGCGCTGGACAGTTTCGAAAAACGACGTTTCTTGCGCCGGCGGGTGTTTCGTACTCCTTTGAAAAATCGCTTATTTCGTAAACCACACGCCCTGCGCGCTCCGGGGCGGGAAAATCAAATTCAAGGGTTCTGCGGGTTTCTGAGGATGGCGCGGCGGGCTCCATCTTCTCAAGCATTTTTATCCTGCTCTGCACCTGTCTTGCCTTTGAAGCCTTGTACCTGAATCGCTCTATGAAACGGCGCTGTGCTCGGAGCTTTTTCTCCTGGTTTTTGGCAGTTGCCTCCGCAACCGCCGCAATCTGCTCTTTTTTCTCAAGGTAAGAAGAATAATCACCCCGAAATTCTCTTATCCCCCCGCCTTCAAGCTCTGCTACCGTATCAACCATGCGGTCAAGCAGGTATTTGTCGTGGGATACCAGAACCACGGTTCCGCGATAATTTCCAAGGTACCCTTCAAGCCACTCGATGCTTTTTATGTCGAGATGATTCGTCGGCTCATCAAGAAGAAGCACCCGGGGTTCTAAAAGAAGTATCCTCGCGAGTTCAACCCGCATCTTCCAGCCGCCTGAAAGAGAAGAGACTCTGTGGGAGAGCTGCTCCTCTGTAAAACCCAGTCCGAAAAGGATTTTCTCGGCTTCGTGGACGGGTTTCTCGGAACCGTCTTCACCGCCGCCGAAACCGCTTGCGCAAGCCGCCGAAAGCACCGTAAGATCGCCTGTGTGCGGGTCCATTATCTGAGGAAGATAACCCACAGTCAGCGCAGCTGGAACGGAAACCTCCCCTTTTTCCGATTCCATGAGTCCCGTTACGATCTCAAGCAACGTGGTTTTACCCGAGCCATTTGGACCCACAAGACCGTATTTTCTTCCTTTTTTTATGCTCCACTCAAGATCAAGGAAAAGATCCTTTCCAGAAAAAGAATGACATATGCCCGACAAACTTATCATTTCGACAAAAACAAAAGAACCCTGACTATATTTTCCAGTGATGCCGGTTTTGTTCGCCGGTCGCGAGCATGGAGATAAAACGCATCGGGGCACAGAGACATAATCGCAGACTTGTAAGCAAAAATCATGAGGGCAATCCGGTATCGTCGTATAAAAAATTATCGGCTTTTGCCGCGGAAACACCGCTTAGACGCTTGCTTCTGGCTTTTGTTACTATCCTTCGGATTGCGGACAGTTTCTCAGCGGGTCTTTTCGTGGTGGTGAAGGGTCTTATTTCAGCCACAGGCCTACCATGTTTTGTCAAAACCACTTGTTCGCCATCTAGAGCCGCGTTTATCAGGGCGGACAATCTTGCCCTTGCTTCACTGATACCTATTTCCATTATATTCCTCTTTTACACGGGCTATCATTATAGCTCATACGGTTGAAGTCAATCAATACAATCCGCTGCATGGTCTCGAATCGCAGGCAATTATCGAGTATGACAACGATCAGTGAATGAGGTACTTTTCTAACCGAATACCACGAATCGGAAGCAACTTGAGGGTTCATTCACCGGTTGCCGACCATGAAGGCACAAAGAAAACTATCCAAGAAATCAATCGCATTCCAGATATGCCATTCGATAACAGAGGTAGAAAAGAAGGAATACGATTCCATTCAGCCGGGTAACAACCCTTTTTTCGAGTTTGATTTCCTTTTCGCCCTTGAAAAATCCGGATGCGTGGGTCCCGGCACCGGATGGGAACCGCGCCATCTTCTGCTGCGCGAAGGGGGGGACCTCATCGGGGCGGTCACGTTTTACCTGAAAACCGATTCCTACGGCGAGTACATATTCGACTGGCAGTGGGCCCAGGCATACCAGGACGCGGGACTGAGCTACTATCCCAAGGCTGTCGTCGGCGTACCGTTTACCCCGGCAACTGGTCGGAGAATAATTGTGCGCGCGGATTACGATTACGGAACATGCGGGCGGGCACTTGTAGACAAACTGGTTGAAGTATGTTCTCTTAAAAGTCTCTCTTCAATACATTTTTTATTTGTAACCGCCGAAGAGCAGGAACTGTTTGCTGACTGCGGGTTTCTCTCAAGGCTCACTCATCAGTACCACTGGCATAACTCAGACTATCTCTGTTTCGATGATTTTCTCCGTGACCTGCGCTCGGGGAGAAGAAAACAGATAAAGAAAGAAAAACGCCGTCTCTATGATCTAGGCATAGAAGTCTCGGTCTTCGAAAAAGAACAGATACGCCGCGAGCACATTGACTCCATCTGGGAATTCTACGTAAGCACCAGCTCAAGAAAATGGGGAAGCGCCTATCTTAACAGGGAGTTTTTTGACCTGATGTTTGAGACGTACAGGGAAAAAACCGTGCTGGTGATCGCGCAGATGGGCGGGCGCCCGGTCGGCGGCACCATCAATTTCAGAAAAGGCGACAAGCTTTACGGAAGGTACTGGGGATGCACCGTCGAGGTACCGTATCTTCACTTTGAGTGCTGTTACTACAAGCCGATAGAGTTTGCCATAAACAACGGAATAAATGTTTTTGAAGCCGGAGCGCAGGGTGAACATAAGTTCCTTCGCGGTTTTGAAGCGGTACCGGTTTACAGTTCCCACTTCTTTTTCAATCCCGGGGCACAAAGCTCCATAGACAACTTCCTTCGGGGCGAAAGACCCTACATGCGTTCGCTTATTTCAGAGTACAACAAGCACTCCCCGCTTAAGCAGGCCCGCGGTGGCAAATCAGAAAAAATCGTATAAAATATTCGCCATGCCTGAGCACGAGAACCCGACTCATACAAAGGATCCCAAGCAGGTCGTAAAGGAGGATATCCGCGTAAAAAGGCCGGACATGTATCTCATAGTCCTGCTAAACGACGACTATACGCCAAGGGATTTTGTAGTTTGGGTTCTGATGAAGGTGTTTTTCAAGAACGAAAACGACAGCAGACAAATAATGCTTGAGGCTCACACGAAGGGAAAAAGCATCATCGACAGCTATACCTACGACATAGCTACCACGAAGGTAAAACAGGTTAAAAACCTGGCGGAAAAATACGAACATCCACTTAAATGCATACTTGAAGTTCAAAAGGCGGACAGCTGACATGGTGGCTTCAGAAGAACTCGAAAAAACTCTTTACCGCGCGTACCAGCAGACAAAAAACCGCAAGCACGAGTTTATCACCCCGGAACACATACTCCTTGAACTCACAAGAGACAAAGTCGCGGCGGAAGTACTTATAGAATGCGACGTTGACATTGAACTTCTCGTAAACGACATAGAGGAACATCTCAGTAAAAACATATCATCCGTCGATTCTCCCCATCTTCCCGAACCGACTTACTCAGAAGGGAGCAAGTACATCTTCAGAGTAGCGTCCATGCATGCCGAAAGCGCGGAAAAAAAAGAAATAACCGGAGCCAACATACTGGTTGCCATGTTCAGGGTTCCCGAATCGCACGCCGTGTATTTTCTGAATCGCCAGGGACTCAGCCGTCTCACCGTTATAAAGCAGATATCCCACGGAAACAGCGAGAAAACTGATGAACAACAGGAAAAGACCGCCACCACCAAGGAACAGACGAAGGAAGCGAAAAAAACCGAGACCAAAAATCCCCTTGAGCTTTACTGCACGGATCTGATCGAAAAAGCCCGCAACGGAAACATCGACCCGCTCATAGGGAGAGAAAAAGAGGTTCAGAGAATAATCCACATTCTCAGCAAGAGAAAGAAAAATAATCCCGTGCTCGTTGGAGACGCCGGAGTTGGAAAGACGGCGATTGTGGAGGGAGTGGCTCTTCGGGTCGTTTCCGGAGAAGTTCCCGAAGTTATGAAAGATCTCAAGATACACCTTCTCAACATAGGAACTCTTACGGCCGGAACAAAATACAGGGGGGACTTTGAGGAAAGACTGAACACCGTCATAGACGAAACCAAGAAGGATCCGAACAACGTGCTTTTTATAGACGAAATCCACACGGTTATAGGCGCCGGAGCAGTTTCCGGCGGAAGCCTTGACGCGTCAAACATGCTCAAGCCCGCTCTTGCCGGAGGAGACATAAAATGCATAGGAACGACCACGCTTAAGGAATACAGGATTATCTTCGAGAAAGATCACGCGCTTTCAAGAAGATTCCAGAGAATAAGCGTGGATGAACCGTCGGTTGAGGACTGCAGAAAGATTCTTTTCGGACTGAAGCGGCATTACGAAGAGTACCACAACGTGAAATACTCCCAGGGAGCGATAAGAGCGTGCATAGAGCTCTCCGACAGGTACATAATGGACAGAAAGCTTCCGGACAAGGCGATTGATATCATGGACGAGGCCGGAGCTGCGGTGAAACTTCGAAATCCTGATCCCGAAATGACAAGACAGGTAAAAGTGTCCGACATGGAAAAACTGATAGCGAAGGTCGCGAAAATACCCACGAAGTCGGTAAAAGTCGAAGACCGCAACCTTCTCCATGACCTCGGGGACAATCTAAAAAAATTCATCTACTCCCAGGATCAAGCCATAGACAAGCTCGTAAATGCCATACAGATGTCGCGCGCCGGAATAAGCGAACCGGAAAAACCCGTGGGTTCTTTCATGTTCTCGGGCCCGACAGGAGTCGGTAAAACGGAACTTGCGAAAAAACTCGCGGAGGTCCTAGGAGTTGAATTCATACGTTTCGACATGAGTGAGTACATGGAAAAACACACTGTCTCCCGCCTTATAGGTTCACCGCCGGGATATGTGGGCTACGACCAGGGGGGGCAGCTTACCGAGGCCATATACAAATCTCCCCACTGCGTCCTTCTGCTAGATGAAATCGAAAAGGCGCACGAAGACATATACAACATCCTGCTTCAGGTAATGGACCACGCGACGCTTACGGATTCAAACGGAAGAAAGGTGGATTTTCGTCAGGTAATTGTGATTCTGACAACAAACACCGGCTCAAGGGAAAGCATGAACAGAAATGTCGGGTTCGCGAAAAAAGAGTTTGAGGACAAAAGCGGAGAAGCCATAGACAGGTATTTCTCCCCGGAATTTAGAAACAGACTGAATGAAATCATCAGGTTTAACCCTCTTGATATAGAAATAGTAGAGAGAATAGTGGACAAGATGATCGGAGAGCTTCAGCAAAGGCTCATCCCGAAAAAAGTAACGATCAGTCTTACGCCTGAAGTGAGACTTTTTCTCGCCCGAAAGGGCTACGATCCCCAGTTGGGCGCAAGACCCGTTCAAAGAGTAATAAACTCCGAGATAGCGGAAAAGCTTTCAAAGGAGATTCTCTTCGGAGAACTCTCCGGCGGCGGCAAGGCGATTTTCTCCCTTAAAGGGGAACAGATAGCTCTTCGGGCCAAAACAGACTGAATTTCTCTCGGAGCATAAACCGCGATGGCGCGCAGCTAAGGAACCCATGATCTCCATACGTGAAACTGCCAACAAAATGGTTCAGTACGTTCTTCCCGAACACTCGAACAACCACGGGACCCTGCACGGCGGAATACTCATGGACTGGATTATGCTTACGGGCAGCATCACGTCTTTTAAGTTCGCAAACGGGCCTGCGGTTCTGGGAGCCACGGACAGCATAGATTTTCTGCACCCTGTAAAACTCGGAGAGATAGTGATTCTCGAAAGCTGGGTTGAGCATGTCGGAAACTCATCCATTGAAGTCGCGGTACGAGTACACTCAGAAGACGGCGAAACTGAAGAAAAGAAGCTTATAACCCTCTCCTACATGGCCTTTGTCGCCGTAGACAAAAACGTAAAACCGAGAAAAATGAAAGCAAAGCTCAACGCATCCAGCACGGTTGAACGAGAACTCATAGCCTGGGCGAAGGAAAGGAAAGTACAAAGACTTCCGGAAATAAGAAAAAGGGAAAAGAATGTCTTCAACGTAGCGGATGAGACGGAAAACACGAGGCTTATTTTCAATACCACCAAGATGGTACTCCCAGAAGACGCCTTCTACGGAAATTTCATGTCCGTTGGAAAGCTCATGAAGTATATTGACGAGAGCGCGGCTATTCTGGCGAAAAGGTTTGCCAAGGGGGTTTTGGTTACGGGATCACTTGACGATCTTTTTTTCTATTCCCCGCTCAATGTCGGAAACCTGATTGAATTCAAGGCGGGTATCACCTATGTGGGAACCAAGTCGCTTGAGCTTGCGATCAAGGTCGATTCGTATGATACCGAGACCGGAGAATCATCCCACGCGTGCACGGCGTTTCTCACTTACGTGAAAGTCGACAAAGCCGGAAACCCCGTCTCGGTTCCCGAATTCACCCCTGAAACTCCCTACGAAATCCGTCTATGGAAAGAAGCGGAGAGAAGAAAGGAAAGAAGAAAAGCGAGGGTGGAGAGAACCAGGCGCTTCGCCGATAACTACCTGAACGAATACAAAAAAGTAAGTTCCAGACCAGAGAACAAGGTCTAATTACTCTCTCCGGCGGACTCAGAATCTGTCTTTTTCACATCCTCGGAGCAAGCCTGCGGGCACAGCAGCAAAATGAAGGAAGAAAGAAGAAACCAGGCAATAGGGATTTTTGATTCGGGCATAGGAGGACTTACAGTCTCAAAGGAGATAATGAATCTTCTTTGTGAAGAAAATATCGTATATCTCGGTGACACCGCCAGAGTTCCTTATGGAACGAAATCCGGGAGAACGGTAAGGAAATACGTTGAAAGCACCACGAATTTTCTTCTGTCAAAAAACATAAAGCTTCTGGTCGTAGCGTGTAACACCGCATCTGCGTACGCAATAGAGATGCTGAAAGAAAACCTGGAAATTCCCGTTGTCGGAGTCGTGGAACCTGGAGCGAAAAGAGCGTCGGAACTCACCGTCAGCGGAAAAATAGGGGTTATAGGAACCCAGGCGACTATAAAAAGCGGCTCCTATGAGAAAAAACTGCGGGAGATCTGCTCTTTTCCGATTGAGATATACTCAAAACCCTGCCCGCTTTTCGTTCCGCTTGCAGAAGAAGGGTGGGAAAATGACGAGACCACAGCCCTGATAGCCGAAAAATATCTTGGAGATCTGAGGCAATCAGAAATAGACGTACTGATACTCGGCTGCACGCACTATCCCATTCTTAAAAACACGATTGCCGGGGTTATGGGCGAAGGGATAAGACTTGTTGACTCAGCGGAAGAGACCGCAAAGCAGACCGAAACCATACTCAGGACCCAAGGGCTGCTGAGAGAAGACGGCAAAGCGCGGGAAATGTCGTTTTACCTTACGGATGATTCGGAAACCTTTACATCAATCGCGTCCAGGTTCCTCGGCAGACCGATGGAAAAAGCTGAAGTCGTCGATATAGTGTAACGAGTACGACTACTCAGCTAAGGCTTTTTTGAGTTCCTCTGTAAGCGGGGGAAGAACCTGGAAGAGATCCCCGCAGATTCCATAATCCGACTTCGCGAAAATCGGGGCTTCCGAATCCTTGTTTATGGAAACTATTACTTTTGACGAACCCATGCCGGAGAAATGCTGTACCGATCCGGATATGGCAACCGCGACGTAAAGCATGGGAGAAACCGCTTTTCCGGTCTGGCCGACCTGCATATCGTAGGGGCAGTATCCTGCGTCGACCGCGGCTCTTGTCGCCCCTGCGGCTGCACCCAGCAAATCCGCAAGATCGTATATGTAATTGAAGTTCTCTTCGCTCCCAAGACCCCTGCCGCCGGAAACCACCCTCTCTGCTTCGGTAAGCTCCGGGCGATCAGATTCCTTGGTTTTCATCTCAAGCACTTTGATCCTTATGTCGGCATCCGTAACTCCCGTATCTTCGTTCACAACCTGCCCCGCGCCGGCGGATTCCTCTTCCTTAAAGGAATTGGGCCTTACGGTGGCGATCATCGCGCTTCCGTCACCACTGAACTCCTGGGTGGATATCGCCCTGCTTGAATGGGAATACCTCTTTATGCTCAGTCTTCCGTCATCGGTCATACCTATATCAACGCAGTCCATGGCAAGACCCGAACCCACGCCCGAAGCAACCCTGGGTATGTAGTCCTCCGCAAAAGCCGTATTGCCGGAGAGCACAACCGCAGGAGAGTGTTTCTTTATCAATTCGCAAAGGGACTTTACGTAACCATCGGGATTAAAATCCTTGAGGTTGGGATTGTCAACTACGTAGATTTTCTCCGCTCCGTAGCTTGCAAGCTCAGAAGCCTTGTCCGATACGCCATTTCCGAGCAACACCGCGCAGACCGGACCTCCAAGTTTTCTTCTGGCCTCGGAAAGGACTTCAAACGTTACCTTTCTTATCTCTCCGTCAGCCTTGACATCAGCAACAACCCAGATTTCACTACTCATTTAATTCAAGCCTCCTAGCGATACTTTCTGATAAAACGCCGGATATCCCGGATCATATGACTTTCGCGTCATCCCTTAGAAGCTTAACAAGCTCTTTTGCGGACTCGGCAATCTCATCTCCCTTGACCGTGGTCTCGTCACTTCCCTTTATGATTCTCAGTTTTCTTTCCACTTCGGGAACCTCAAGACTGACCGTTTTTATCTTTGCCCCGGATTTGCCCACGGCATCCTTGGTGATGCCGAGAGAACCAAAATCCACGTCATCAAGTGAAACTTTCTTCATCGGTTTTCTTTTCGCTCTCATTATATTTGGAACGGACGCGTAGCGGGGTTCGTTCATGGCGTCGGGACATGTAATAAGCGCCGGCAGAGAAACCTCAACGGAAACACTTCCACCGTCAATCTCTTTCTGGCATACAAGCTTCTTCTCATCAGGCTTTACGCCAATCACCTTGCTTACAAGCGCGAGATGAGGAATTCCCAGTTCTTCAGCTATCTGTATGCCCACCTGTACGGATTCTTCGTCAATAATCTTCATCCCGGTGAAAACCAGGTCCAGACCTTCAATTTTTGCAAGTTCCGACGCAACTAGCTTCGAGACGACAAGGGAATCAACTGTCTCTCCAATAGCTTCGTCCGAAATGTGCACTGCCGAATCGGCGCCCATGGCAAGCCCCTGAAGCAATACCTGAGAAGCGCGGGACGGACCCGCGGTGATTAGAATAACTTCACCTCCGTATGCTTCCTTGGTCTTGATAGCCTCCTCAACGGCGAACTCATCGTAGGGATTCATGATCCACTTCATGCCTTCTGTGTCTATGGAATCACCTGAGGAACTGACCTTTATTCTTGCTTCAGTGTCCTGCGTCTGTGTTATAAAAACCACTATCTTCACCTGATACTACCTCCATGCTGGACTGATTTAATAGAGATGCAAATCTTATAAGGAAAAAGCAGCCAAAAAGCTTGCTCCTTGTTAAGCGTATCATTATAAATATTAGGTATTCTCTGTCAAGGACAATAGATTCTCACAACCTTGAGCGGAATCCGGAGGAGTTATATTCAAATTTGGTGTATGGAGGATTTGAAAAAAAGCGGCGTATCCGGTTGATTTGAATTCACCCAAATCAATAATCAACAGGAGGATACGCCACTATGGGTAGAAAGAATAAAGTTTTTGGCCCCAAAGGTCAAAAAGAGATGATCGATTCATTGAACGGGCTTTTCGCCAATTTCGTCAACCGCGAGACTCAAGCGGTGATCGATAAGGGGCTTGAGCTCGGCAGATACACAGGAAACGGGTTCGGGAGTCCCGAGGAGGTTGACGACCCCCTCGGCGAACTGCTTCGGGATGGAGCGCGGTTTCTCATAGGCTCTGCCATCAAGTGCGAGCTTGAAGAGTTTCTGGGGCAATTCGAGGGCCATCATCTGGAGCGGTGTATTTCAGGGTAGTTGTCGCATATTTTGTTTCATCCGCCCTAACGATTACCTCCCAACAATCTCCATGTCAAATTGTTTTCAGTCATATCAAGCGGCTTTTTCGCAGTTATCAGGATTAAGCCGAACCTCTCGTATTTCAGACCAGTCTCGCGTCTTACCCGACCAGCGACTGGGGTTCTTCTCCCTGGCTTGTTCATAAACACAAGCGCGTCGTGAGAGAATTTCTTTATCAAGACCCTCATGACGCTGCGCGGGCGTAACGAACTTTATAGCGCTGTGCAGGTGTTCCTCGTTGTACCATCCCACGAATTTCTCTACCCATCCCCGAGCTTGCGCAATATCTTCAAAAGGCCTCTCCGGATAATACGGCACGTATTTCATTGTTTTGAACAAAGATTCAGAATAGGGGTTGTCACTGCTTACCCCCGGACGGCTGAAAGACGGAATCACTCCGAGCTTCTGTAAGGTCGCAACCAGAGCCGCTCCCCTCATCGCTCCTCCGTTATCTGAGTGCAGGGTTACCTGGTCAGGCTTGATTTCTTCTCTACGGCAGATATCCGTCATAAGATCGGCGGCGCGAGCGCTTGATTCTTTCCCGTAGACCTGCCATCCCACTATCTTTCGGCTGTATATGTCCATTACCATGTACAGGTAAAAGTACATCCCCGCAATCCTCGCGGGAAGCCACGTTATGTCCCAGCTGTAGACCTGGTTCGGGCCCGTTGCCGCAAGCTCTTTCGGTTTCTTCGCGCTTCTGGGCTTTGAGCCGTGACGATGGGTCATCTGTCCCTTCTCTTTGAGAACCCTGTGGAACGTCGATTCACTGGCTATATAACGGCCGGAATCGGCCAGCAAGGGCACTATCTTGCACGGGGGCAGTTCCGAGTACCCGGGGCTGTTCGCGATCTTCAGGATATCCCCTCTTTCTTCCTCCCCAAGCTTGTTGGAAGGCTCATGACGGGCGTCTTTGCGCCCGTCATGAGTATTATGCGGCTTTGTCCATCTCTGAAGCGTTCTCGCGCTCATTCCGACGATCTCACACGCCTTCAAGCGCCTCGCCCCGGCCCTCACCGCTTCATCGATCAAGCCGATTGTCTTCTCCCTGTCTTCACTCACAGTCAGTCTTCCTCTTCGGTTCCCCAGAGCTGGTCGACTTTTTTTTTAAGAACCAGAAGAGCCGCGGCTTCGGCCAGCGCCTTTTCCTTTCTTCGCAGTTCTTTCTTAAGAGATCTGTTCTCATCTGTGAGCCGCTTTATCCGAGCTTTGCTCTCGGGCGCGGGTTTAGGGGAGCTTTCGGCAAATTCCTTTCTCCACAGTTCTACGTGATGGGGAAAGATTCCGTTTTCCCTGCACCAGGCGCTTACCTGTTCTTCGTCCATGGACGCGCAATCTATAACGGCCTCAAGTTTCTGTTCCGGGCTCCATTGCCGAGGTGTTTTTTCTTTGCTCATATTCTCCCCCGCGAAAGACTGATTTTGAAATCTGCCAACCCACCTTCGCAGAGTAGAATGATCAATGCCGCAGCTTTGGGCAACGGAATTGAAAGAAACATCGGGCCCTCGGCTAAGGGCTTTTTCTACGGCCCGGGTCTTGAATTCGTAACTGTACTGCATGTCAGTTGTCCTCCTTTTTTCAATTTCCAAAAATTTAAATTTCTGGAAATTGAAAATTCAAAAAAAGCGACAACTCCCCTGACATATAGGGGGAGGATGGAAGGGCGGCGGTGGTTCGTAACGGATACCACCCGCAGCGGGAAGTGCAGACCGGCATTGGTTCTGTGACTGTACAGATTCCCAAGGTGAGGTCGAGGGACGGGTGTGCCGTTGCTTTCCGCTCGGCGCTTGTGCCTCCCTACGTGCGTAAGACAGCTACGCTTGAGGCGGCTTTGCCGTGGCTTTACCTAAAGGGGCTTTCCACCGGGGAGATGGGAGCGGCGCTGGAAGCGCTTGTGGGGCCCGAGGCCAAGGGGTTGTCGCAAGCTACGGTGTCGCGGCTCAAGCACAGGTGGGCCGCGCAGTACGATATCTGGCGGAAGAGGGATCTTGGCGGATGCAGGTGGGCTTACGTGTGGGCAGACGGCATATACAGCAACATAAGGGGAGACAATCCCCGGTTGTGCGTGCTCGTGATAATAGGGGTGAACGAACGGGGAGAAAAGCGTTTTCTAGCCATAGAAGACGGGATCAGGGAATCGAAGCAGAGCTGGCGCGAGGTGTTGATGGGACTGCGGGAGCGTGGGATGAACAAACCCCCGAAGCTTGCCATAGGGGACGGGGCGCTTGGGTTCTGGCCCGCGCTTGAGGAGGTTTACGGGGAAACGCGTCAGCAGCGCTGCTGGGTGCACAAAACGCAAAACGTGCTCAACTGTCTGCCCAAGTCTTCCCAGCCCAAGGCCAAGAGGCATCTGCATGACATCTGGCAGGCAGAGACGAAAGATGAAGCGAACGGGGCCTTTGACCTGTTCATAAGAACGTACGAGGACAAGTATCCCAAGGCAACGCAGTGTCTTGAGAAAGACAGGGAGGAGTTGATGGCTTTCTATGACTTCCCGGCCAGGCACTGGAGAAGCATCCGGACGACGAATCCGATTGAGTCGGCCTTCGGGACGATACGGCACAGGACCAGGAGGAGCAAGGGGTGCCTGAGTTCGCAGGGGATGCTGCACATGATATTCAAGCTGGGGATGTGCGCGGAGAAGAACTGGAGAAAACTAAACGGATTTGACTTCCTGGGGAAAGTGATAACGGGAGTGAAATTCAAAGATGGGATCGAAGAGACAACGGACGAAACAACGGAGGTGAAAACAGACAATCAGGTCGCCGCTTGATCATGTCTTATACACCAGATTTGCATATATCTCAATCCGGATGTGCAGAACGTGGAAACGTTATCGAAAATCTGCCTGCCGTTATCAAGTGATTCGGTTCCTTGCTACCTTGGAATTACCCTATTTGAGAAAAAATTCTCAGTAGGGTAATTCACCCCTATTAAACACATACAAACATCCAACAATATCACTTTTCTCAAAGATTCAGGCGAATCATTATCACCAGTGAACTGGGTCAGATGGGCAAAACCGCTTCTTAGGGCAACAGATGTAGAAGATTGCTCTACCTCGTGATGTTGCCGCCATATTATGGTATAGACTTATATAAAAATGAATCGGTATGTTTTTCGATTCGGGACCTTTAGAATCCCAACCCCTGTTAAAGCTTAAGTTTGCTTTTTAAACGGGTTGGGAAGAACGCACAATTCTGAAGAAGGAGACCCGTAAGAATGAAGATCGCTGTTGGAAGTGATGAAAAAAACGCTCTCACCGACGAGGTAATAGAAGAGCTTCGCAAAAGAGACATGGAAGTTGAACTCTTCGGACCCCTTGCGGACGAGAATGTTGAATGGGCGGAAGTCGCAGAACAGGTGGCTGAGAAGGTTTCTGAGAAAGAGTGCGACCAGGGGATTCTGTTCTGCTCAACGGGAACCGGGGTAAGCATTGCCGCAAACAAGGTTCCGGGAATAAGGGCGGCTTTGTGTACAGACTCAAGGACAGCCGCAGGCGCGCGCATGTGGAATGATGCGAACATACTTGCCTTGAGCCTGCGTCTAATATCCTCTGACGTAGCAAAGGAAATCCTTGATGCATGGTTCCAGAGCAAACCGGACCCTTCTGAGAGGGAAAACATAGAAAAGGTAAGCAGAATCGAATCCAGATATCGCAACCGGGCGGAATAATCGAGAAATGACAAGGAAAGAAAAATACAACGTGGCGATAGCCGGCGCCACGGGTGCTGTGGGACAGGAGATGATGCAGATACTTGCGGAAAGGAATTTCCCCGTAGGAGAACTTCGCCTTCTTGCTTCTGAGCGCTCCCGGGGGAGAGAATACAGTTTCTGTGGAAAAGACGTAACCGTTTCGGTGCTGGGTAAGGACTCATTTGACGGCATAGACATAGCACTTTTCTCCGCAGGCTCTGAAAGAAGCAGAGAATACGCGAACTGTGCTGTTGCAAGCGGAGCGGTGGTTATCGACAACAGTTCTGCGTTTCGCATGGATCCTGAGATCCCTCTAGTAATACCTGAGATAAACGCCCCCGCGGCCGCTTTTCACACGAAAAAAGGAATAGTGGCAAACCCCAACTGCACAACTGCGGTAACTCTCATGGCACTTAAGCCCATTTATGACGTATCAAGAATAAAAAGGGTGGTCGCTACGAGTTTTCAGGCGGTCTCCGGAGCGGGAACCGGGGGAATAGCCGAACTTGAAAGCCAGGTGCGAAGCTGGTCGGAGAACGAAGAACCCGCGCAGGACACAAACACGTTTCCCCACCAGATAGCCTTTAACGTAATCCCCCACATAGACTCTTTTACGGAAACCGGCTACACGAAAGAAGAAATGAAGCTTCACAATGAAACGCGTAAAATACTGGGAGATGATTCGATACTCCTAACAGCGACAACCGTAAGGGTTCCGGTTTTCCGGTCCCACTCGGTTTCACTTAACCTTGAGACGGAGAGAAAAGTGACCGTGGAGGAAGCCAGGGAGGCTATAAGGAATTTCCCCGGGGTCTCGCTAGTTGACGACCCGGAGAATCTTGACTACCCGATGCCGGTTGAAAGTTCCGGAAAAGACGACTGCTTCGTCGGAAGACTCAGGGAGGATTACACTGTCGAAAATGGTCTTTCTCTCTGGGTGAGCGGAGACCAGTTAAGAAAGGGCGCGGCGCTTAACGCCGTGCAGATAGCGGAGCTTCTGGTTCGAAACCATGTCTGAGAGAGGTATCTGGAAAAAGCTTTCGGATTTTTTCCTTGCGCCGTCGAGGATTGACCCTGAGGACTTAAAGGAACTGATCGGGGAAGACGGCCCCGTGCTGCTCACGGTTCCAACTCTTAGCAGCACGTACAAACCGAGGGCGTGGATAGACAGAAACACTTTTTTCAGGGGCATCCTGATGCTTACGAAAAAAAGAGTTCTGATACTTAAAAACAGTTCCAAAGCGAATGTCTTTCGAGACATAGAGCTTGATACCATAACGCACCACAAGTTCGGTTCCACCAAAGCTAAAGGGCTCAAGCTTGAAATAAAGACAGTTGACTCAGAAGACGTGATAAGGTTTCATCCGCAGTACAGAAAAGAGTTTGAGGAGCTCTCCGGGAAATTTGAAGAGGTAATGGCGCAAACCCTTGAACCTTCCGCACCAGGTGGAAAGACTTTTTTCTGCATGCACTGCGGAGTAAAAATTCCCGTGACAAGCGCCTTCTGTTCTTCCTGCGGGAAAAAAGTTAGGGTATAGCTTTTTTGGACGGAGAAAAAATTGATACACGGTTCAATAGTAGCGATAGTAACACCGTTTACAGACGGTGCTGTTGACTACGGAAAGCTCGAAGAGTTAATAGAATTCCACATAGACAGCGGAACCCACGGTATAGTTCCGGTCGGAACCACCGGAGAATCCCCTACCCTTTCTCACGCTGAGCACCAAGAAGTAATAAAATTCACGGTGGAAACAGTAAGAGGAAGGATTCCCGTGGTCGCAGGCACGGGATCAAACAGCACCGAGGAAGCCTTACGACTCACGAAATTTGCAGAAGATGTCAGTGCAGACGCAGCCTTGTTGATAACGCCTTACTACAACAAGCCCACCCAGGAAGGCATCTATAGGCATTTCCGTGCCATCGCCGACAAAACATCTCTTCCCCTGATACTTTACAACGTGCCCGGGCGCACGGTCGTAAACATAGAACCGGAGACCGTGGAGAGACTTTTTTGCGACTGCGAGAGCATAATCGGCATCAAGGAAGCCTCGGGTTCGCTTGAGCAGGCAAGCAGAATCATTTTTCTCTGCGGAGAGGACCTGATTCTTCTCTCGGGAGACGACGCGGTTAACTACCCTCTTTTAACAGTCGGGGCCAAGGGGTTTATAAGCGTAACGGCTAACATAGCCCCCGCAGACGTATCGGAAATGTACAATTCTTTTGCCAGGGGGGAATTTGAGAGAGCTAAAGAGCTTCACTACCGCCTTTTTCCGCTAAGCAGGGTTCTCTTTGTGGAATCAAACCCGATACCCGTAAAGGCTGCCCTGGCCGTTATGGGAAAAATCAGCCCAGAGATAAGAGCCCCGCTTTATGAGCTTTCGGGAGAAAATCTCGAAAAACTGAAAAGAGAACTAAAAAACTACAGGTTCACATAACACAGAAATTGCCTGAATCAGACTGTCTTCTAAATATTCATAATGAAATTTTAAGACCCGGGAGGATTGTGGCCGGCGTTGATGAAGCCGGAAGAGGATGTCTCGCGGGGCCGGTTGTTGCAGGTGCCGTCATACTTGATGAGAACCGGCCTATTCACGGACTCAGGGATTCAAAGACGCTTTCCGAGAAAAGGCGCAACGAGCTTTTCGAACAGATCCGGGAAAAAGCCCTCGCGTATTCGGTCGGCATGGCTGCGCCTGAGGAGATTGACCGCATAAATATCCTGCAGGCGTCGCTTCTCGCGATGGAAAAAGCCGTTTTGGCTCTGCGAAAAAAACCGGACTGCGTTCTCATAGACGGAAACTCGAAAACTTCCCTTAAGATCGAACAAAAGGCGATAGTTAAAGGCGACTCGAAGTGCGCGTCCATAGCAGCCGCTTCTATTGTCGCAAAAGTTACAAGAGACCGTATCATGACTGAAATTGAAAAGGAATATCCCGGATACGGCTTTTCCCGCCACAAGGGATACCCCACAAAAGAACATTTCGGCGCTCTACGAAATTTGGGGCCCTGTCCGATACATAGAAAGTCCTTTAAAGGTGTCTTATAACTGATTGACATAATTATATCTTGACTTTTTCTTGCCATTGAAATGATAATATAAGTATGTCTGAGATGCTTTCAGATCTGTCTTTGCCGGACAAGCTTTATTTCAAAATAGGAGAAGTAAGCGAGATCATAGGAGTAAAACCCTATGTCCTTAGGTACTGGGAAACCGAGTTCAAAGAGGTAAGACCTATCAGAAGGAAGTCCCAGAGACTTTACGATAAAGACACAATTCACCTCTTCCACAAGATAAAGCACCTGCTTCACGACCAGAAGTTCACCATAGCCGGAGTGCAGAAAAGACTTAAAGATGAAAAAAGCGGAAGCGGTAATATAGCCCCTCTCTATACAGACAAAGTGCTGTTGCGCGAAATTCTAAATGAGTTAAAATCCCTGAGAAAAGATCTCTAAACGGGTCATTTTGTGTTCCTCTTGTTTCTGACCCGGTTTCTTTTCACTACGGGGTGTGGCGCAGTTGGTAGCGCACCGGTCTGGGGGACCGGGGGTCACCGGTTCAAGTCCGGTCACCCCGACCAAATTAAATCCGTGCGAGAGTTCCCAAGAAAACCCCTTTGTCTTTCCAGCTTTCTCCTTACTGCGTTGGATTTGCTGCTCTCGGCAGGATCCCAACCCAGTATTTTTACCCAAAATAAATTCTTTCTTTCATATCCCCCTTTTGATATAGTCAATAAAAGAGGGGTGCTAAAATTGCTGGAACTTCCCCCTTTTAATCTGTCTCAAAAATTCCATTTGACCCTTTAAATCGTGACCTATAAAAACAAGCGAACATCCAGAATCATCATTTCTATAGCATTAACAATACTAGTCCCGGTCTTTTTGAGTTGTGCAGTACAGAAGCAGTTAAGCCGGGAAATGCGGTCAATTGACACAGAATTGATCAAGGCGGCTTATGACAGAGATCCGGCAACAATCCAGGCACTTCTTGACGCCGGGGCCAATCCGAACACAGAAGACTGGAGAGGGAATACTCCTTTGCACAGAGCGGTTCTCAACAAAAACCCGGCCGTGGCCCAGATACTACTTGACGCAGGAGCTGACCCAAGAGAGCCGAACAAATGGAGTGAGCGGCCGCTTGATATCGCAGCAGAGGAAAACGAAGACCCTGCCGTAACTCAGGCACTTATCGATGCCGGAGCCGCCCCAATGCGTGGCTGGCTCACAAAACCCCTGCATTTGGCAATCGGGAATAACAAGAACCCAGCCGTAATCCAGACACTTCTTGACGCCGGAGCCAACCCGAATGGGAAAGCAACTTCTGGTCGGAGACCGCTTGCAGCTGCGGCTAAGTTCAGAAAAGAACCAGCCGTGATAAAGATGCTCATTGAAGCAGGCGCGAACCCGAACGCAAAAGACGACAAGGGCAGAACACCGCTTCATCTGACGCTCAAACCAGCCGTTGCTAAGACGCTCCTTGACGCCGGCATAAATCCGAACGCAAAAGACAATGATGGCAGAACACCACTTCACTTGACGCTCAGACCAGCCGTTGCTAAGACGCTCCTTGACGCCGGCGCAAACCTAGAGGCAAGAGACGGGCAAGGCAGAACACCGCTTCATCTGACGCTCAAACCAGCTGTTGCTAAGACGCTCCTTGACGCCGGCGCAAACCTGGAGGCAAGAGACGGACAAGACAAAACACCGCTTCACTTGGCAACCATTTACAACAAAAATTCGGCCGTAATCCAGGCACTTCTTGACGCCGGGGCCAACCCGAACGTAAAAGACGACAAAGGCAGAACACCGCTTCACCTCGCAGCCGGAAAAAGCATAAGATCGCAAAGATTAAATTTTTTCGAGAATCTTGTCACTCTCGGAATTGCTTCGGCTTTCTTGAATATGGAAGAAAACAGTGCAAAGTCTAATTTGAGAAAAATCATCAAGATACTTATCAGTGCCGGAGCGGTTCCAAACGCAAAAGACAACGACGGTAGAACACCTCTACACGCAGCGGCCAGAAACAGCAAGCACACTCAAGTAATTCATATGCTGCTTGAAGCAGGCGTAGACCCGGAAGCAAAGGACAACTCAGGCAAGTTTCCTTCCGACTATGCAAAGCACGGTGAGAGTATAAGAAAGCATCTGGAAAGTAGAAGAAAGCAGTGAATCCGTAGTTGTTTATATATTTTGACCAATTAATATTGCCTCAGTACCTTCCTTATTTGCCCTTTCACTGTACCTGTTGCGTGAAATCCCTGATGGGTTAAAATCTAGCCGGAACTTTTTATTCGGGGTGTAGCGCAGCTTGGTAGCGCACCGGCTTCGGGAGCCGGGGGTCACCGGTTCGAATCCGGTCACCCCGACCATTCCCAGACATGAAAGCCAAAATACTGCTCTCAAACGACGACGGGGTGAACTCACAAGGCTTAAAAGCCCTTGCAGACGCCCTCTCCCATCTTGGAGAAGTCTACATAGTGGCTCCTGACCGCGACCAAAGCGCGTCGAGTCACTCGCTTAACCTAATGAGGCCTCTTAGAATTGAAGAAATTTCAGAGAGAATATTCTCTGTGGACGGAACTCCCACGGACTGCATTAATCTCGCCGTAAACGGAATTCTGGGCGACAGAAAACCCGACCTCGTAGTGTCCGGAATAAACATGGCCGCCAATCTGGGAGATGACATAACGTATTCGGGAACCGTAAGCGCCGCGATAGAGGCAACACTTATGAAAATCCCCGCCATAGCAGTGTCGCTTGCGGCGAAAAAAGACTTTCTGTTCTCAACCGCGGCCCATTACTCAAGAGTGGCCGCGGAATTCGTTCTTAAAACCGGTCTTCCTGAAAACACCCTTCTCAACGTTAACGTCCCCAACCTCCCGCTTGAAGAAGTAAAAGGAATACGGGTTACTCGTCAGGGCAAAAGGGTTTATGAGGCCCCCATAGTGGAGAATACGGACCCCAGAGGGAAAAAGTATTACTGGATAGGCGGAAACGAACTTGATTCCCTGAGAATTGAAAACTCTGACATAGCATCCGTTCTTGAAGGCTACGTATCCATAACTCCCATAAAGCTTGATATGACTGATTATGGATATCTTGAAGAGCTAAGAGAAAAACTGGAAAACCATGCTTAAAAAGCTCTATGACTGGGTTTTAGGCTGGGGGGATAAAAAGCATGGTCCCTGGGCACTTTCCCTTGTTTCCTTTACAGAAGCGTCTTTTTTTCCCATACCCCCTGATCCGCTTCTGATGGCGCTTTGCCTCGGAAACCCTCGAAAATCATACCGTTTCGCTCTTTACTGTTCCATTTTTTCCGTGCTGGGAGCGGCAGCGGGGTATCTGATAGGATACTGGGTGTGGGAGCTTGTCGGCAGTTTCTTTCTCTCTCACATAATAACTGCGGAAGCGTTCGCCGCGGTAAGCGACAAATATCTTGAGAACGCGTTTGAAGCCGTTCTGGCCGGAGCCTTCACTCCCATACCTTTTAAAGCCTTTACAGTAACGGCGGGAGTCTTCAAGGTCGATTTTCCGACATTCATTGCCGCCTGTGCGGCGGGAAGAACAGCCAGATTCGCGATAATTGCGTGTCTCCTGTCGGTTTTCGGAACGAGGGTAAAATTGCTTATCGATAAATACTTCAACTTATTTACGGTTATATTTTTCATACTGCTTTTGGTTGGGGTATTGCTTCTAAAAAAACTTGGCTGAAATGCCTAGACTCTGTCTCGGCGGAAGTCTTGCGGACATGCAGACATAGAAGGTAATTTGGCACGTAATTTGCTTCATAAAAACATATATGTTTCGTCAGAACCTGTTTTCAAACCATATCACGCATACCGATTATGAGTGCTAGAAAAGTCGTTTTAATTCCAGGAGACGGTATCGGTCCGGAAATTACTGAGGCGACAAAGAACGTCATCGCGGCTTCCGGAGCCAAGATTGAATGGGTCATAAGAAGGGCCGGCGTATCGGCTATTGAAAAGTACCGGGAAGTGCTGCCCGAAGCTACTTTGGACGCCATAAGGGAGCATAAAGTCGCACTTAAGGGGCCCTGCATGACACCCATAGGAGAAGGGTTTTCATCGGTAAACGTGGAACTCAGAAAAAAACTTGACCTGTACGCAGCCGTAAGGCCGGTACGGAGCATTGAAGGTGTGAGGACCAGATTCTCTGACGTGAACATAGTCATTGTACGCGAGAACACGGAAGGTCTTTACAGCGGCGTTGAGAACACGGTTTCTCCCGGGGTCGTGATGAGCATGAAAGTCGCGACCGAAAGATCATGCCATAGAATCGCCAGATGGGGCTTTGAGTACGCGAAAAGAAGAAACAGAAAGAAAGTAACGGTGTTTCATAAGGCCAACATAATGAAAATGACAGATGGTCTTTTTATCAGGAAGGCAAGGGAAGTAAGCGAACAGTACCCGGATATCGAGTATGAAGAATATATCATAGACGCGGGGTGCATGAGACTGGTTCAGGATCCGACCCAGTTTGACATCCTGCTGCTTGAGAACCTTTACGGCGACGTGATGAGCGACCTCTGCGCCGGCCTTGTCGGAGGACTCGGCGTGGTCCCCGGAGCCAACATAAGTGATGAATACTCGGTCTTTGAAGCGGTGCACGGATCGGCCCCCGATATAGCGGGACTCGAAATAGCGAATCCGCTTGCTCTTATAATGTCAGGGGTAATGATGCTAAGACATCTGGCCGAGTCGGAGGGGAGAGAGGAGATGAGAAAAGCTGCCGACAAAATAAAAGCGGCTTACAACATGGCCCTTTCAAGCGGTGACAAGACCCGAGATCTGCAAGGCGCCCTGAAAACGGCTGATTTTGCCAGGGTTCTGATACAGAATATACTGAAAATATAAACAGGCCCCACCTCGGTGCTACGAAACACTGGTAAACCCCGATGAACAGGAACAGAAAAGTCCCTTTTCCGGTTTTTCTTCTTATCTCAGCCGTACTGAACCTGATATTGATTCAGCTTCTTTTCGCAGAGATACTTCCCGACCCCGAGAGTCTTAAGTCCACGCTTGAGAAAACATACATAGAACTTATTGAAATACCCGTTACCGAAGAAACGGAACCCCCTGACAAACCGTCAAGACTCGCTGATAAATCCCACAGGGCGAAAAAAGAGACCACGAGAGACGAGACGACAAAACTCTCAAGATCCATCCCCAGGACGACAAAGAAAAACACGCCGCAAAGAAAACCTACGGGAGCCATTGACCCCGGAGAACACGAAAAGAGCACGGAAAGGTTCTCCCCTGAAAAAGACCGGGTCGCCATTATACCCAAAGGAGAAGAAAACAAGCCCCGGAAAAAAAAGACCAACCCCAACGAACTGTCGAGAAACAGCCCCGGCGCTTCCGCTTCGAAGATTATCAACCCCAAAATAACGGATGTTCCCTTCGACTACAATACCGAAGAGCAGCTTCTGGGGACCAAAAACGTTGAAAAGGAAATCACAGTTGATCTCAACACGACGGAATACAAATACATTTCCTATTTCACGAAGCTAAAAGAGAGAATTTACCAAGTCTGGAAATATCCCAAGAAATCGCAGGTAAATAGGGAACAGGGAAACATCCAAATCGTTTTTACGCTAACAAAAGACGGATATCTTGAAAACGTCAGGATAATTCAGTCTTCGGGGTTTGAGAACCTGGACAGGGAAGTGCTACGGACAATAAGAACGGCTTCCCCTTATAACCCCTTTCCTGAGAGCTGGGAGGAAGAAAAACTCAAAATACCCGCCACTTTCGATTACAAGCTTCCAACCTGGGTAAGAAGATACTACAACTGAACCCGCGTTCTCAGAGAATACGGACCTTGCCGCCTGGGGTGTCCAGTTCTCTTATCTCGCCGATAAGGTAAGCCCTCTCGGAGAGATCCCGCGCGAAGGAAATCGCTTCTTCGGCCTGCTCCCGCGGCAGTACAGCTATCATTCCCACCCCGCAGTTAAATGTCGAGTACATTTCGTCGCGGCTTATGTTTCCGGTCTTCATTATCAGATCAAAAACGGGAGAAACAGGCCAGTTCTGGCTTTGAATCGCGGCGAAAAGTCCGTCAGGAATAACTCTTGAGAGGTTTCCCGGAATCCCGCCGCCCGTTACATGGGCAAGAGCTTTTATATCGAATTTCCCGCAAAGCCCGAGAATGACCTTTGAGTATATGACTGTAGGCTCAAGAAGCTCCTCTCCAAGCGGTTTTGAGAGGCTTTCGGGTTTTGAATCCATTGAGTAGCCTCCGATATCAAAAAGCACTTTTCTCGCAAGCGAATAACCGTTTGAATGAAGACCGCTTGAAGCAAATCCGATGACCGCGTCGCCGGGCCCTACCCCGGCGCCGTCAATATAGAGATCTTTTTCCACCACTCCGACGCAAAAACCCGCCAGATCGAACTCACCCTGAGCGTAAAATCCCGGCATTTCCGCCGTCTCACCTCCCATAAGCACACACCCCGCTTGGATACATCCCTCGCAGATGCCTTTCACCACCTCCGCCGCCTGCTCGGAGTGCAGTTTGGAGGTAGCTAGGTAGTCAAGAAAAAACAGTGGTTCCGCGCCGCATGTAATCACGTCGTTAACGCTCATTGCAACTAGGTCTATGCCTATCGTATCAAATTTACGTGCTGAAAAAGCTGTTTTGAGCTTCGTGCCGACGCCGTCTGTGGCGGATACGAGCATGGGGTTGCGAAAAGCTCTTGTGTCAAGCGGAAAAGCACCCGCAAAACCCCTGAGCGGGCTTACTTTCCTTGTGCCGTAGGTTGACTCGACAAGAGGTTTTATCAGCCGCACGAACCTCTCGCCTTCCTCTACGTCAACACCGGCGCCTTTGTAAGTAATTTTCTCCGACACGAAAAAAGAGACCGTTCGCTAATTAACGGTCTTTATGGACAAAATAGAAACCGTTTCAACGGGAACATCCCCCGGTCTGGTTTTAACGGCGGCGATTTTGTCAACAATCTCAATTCCCTCAACAACTTTCCCGAACACCGCATAACCAAAATCACGCGCACCATGGTTAAGAAAAGTGTTGTCTCTGTGATTTATAAAAAACTGCGATGTCGCGGAGTCCACAACGGCGGTCCGGGCCATTACTATGGTACCGCGGTCATTTTTAAGCCCGTTGTCGGCCTCGTTTTTTATCGGGGCTTTAGTCGGCTTCTGTTTCATGTCCGCACTGAAACCCCCGCCCTGTATCATGAAATTATTTATCACCCTGTGAAATATGGTGCCGTCAAAAAAGCCCTCTTCCACATAGGAAAGGAAATTCGCTACCGTAATCGGTGCTTCTTCTTCATAAAGTTCAAGCTTTATATCGCCTTGCGAAGTTGTAATCAGAACCATTGGTTTTCTCCTTTCTTTTTTACCGCTCGAATCAGCGGACGTATTTTTGTTGTGCTCGGAATGAGAATGTCCATACCCCGGAAAAGCAATCAAAGCGAAAATAAGGCATAAAGCGAAAACAGCTGCGTTTTTCATTGGAAACCTCGGAATTGTAAATTTAAGAAGAAACGGATTTTCCTTATTTCAAAACAGGCGGTAGAAAGCTCCGCGGTAGCCGTCGGCTTTCTGGTTCCCTATCGCCCGTAATGATAGCATAAAGAAGCAGAACAGTGAACATCTTGCGAATTTTTATTTCCTGCTCTAAAGAAGTAAAGCGCAATTGCTGTGTTTACAGTGCCACTGACTGAAGGAATAATTTACGCGTGCGTTTTACAAGCTCGTACGAACACCAAATACGGAGACAAACCAATGGGCAGACCCGAATTCGGAGTAATGCTGAGACAGCAGAAAATAGATTTTGAAGAGATAAAAACTACGGCGCAGCTATGCGATTCACTCGGATATGATTCTGTTTGGTTCTACGATCATGTTCTAGGTCAAGGAATAGTAGGAATCGACATCTATGAACCCTGGACGCTCATGTCCGCCCTCTCGACCGTAACGGAGAACGTAAAGCTCGGAACGATGGTGCTCTGTAATTTGTTCAGACACCCTCCGCTGCTTGCCAAGATGGCTTCAACGCTTGACGTAATAAGTAACGGACGAGTGGAATTCGCAATAGGGGCCGGATGGTTTGAAGAGGAATTCCGCGCCTACGGATATGACTTCCCAAAAACAAAAGAAAGAATAGAGATGCTGAAAGAAGCGGTCATGATACTCAAACTGATGTGGACGGATGAAACCGCCTCTTTCGCCGGCAGATATTACAGTGTGGAGAACGCGTCGTGCAACCCCAAGCCCGTGCAGCGTCCTCATATTCCTGTATGCATCGGAGGCTCTGGAGAAAAGCTTCTCCTAAGAGCAGTGGCAGAGCTCGCCGATGAATGGAACTGTCCAGCGTCAAGCGCAATCGACTTTGACCGCAAATACTCAATACTCCGGGGGCACTGCGAAGAAGTCGGGAGAAGCGTAGAAGATATAACGATATCCCAGCAGACCGTCTGTGTTCTGGTTAAAGACAGAAAAGATCTCCCCAAAAAACTCGAAAAGGCCCAGAGACGCTACGGATTTTTTGGAAACATAGAAAAACTCGGAATCGTGGGAACTCCCGAAGACTGCGTAAAAAAGATCAACGCGGACATGGAAAAAGGAATATCTAAATACACGATTTTCTTCTCCGACGTAATGAATCCGAAAACCATAGAGCTTTTCGCAAAAGAAGTAATACCGGAATTCAGATAAAAAACAGTGGCCTCTGTTCGGTGTCTTTCAGTTCTTTCCAATACCAAGGCAGTCGGCGATCACATCCAGTTTCTCAGTTACCTCTGGGTGAATTTCGTCTCGATTCATCTGGGCGGCAATTAATGAATAGTCACTTTCATCAATCTCCGCCGCACGCAATGTCGCGGAGAGAAAATCCTTCATTTTCGTTCCTTTAATAGGATGGTCATGCTCTTGCATCGGATCCCTAAAAACAGCAGGAGGAAGATTGTCCTTCAGATATTTTAATGCTTTTCTAGCCGCTCTTTTTCCACCAATGCTTTCCGCAAAACGAGCGATGGAATCGGGATGAACAAGGTAGCTTTCAATTTCATAACGCTTCCAGAAAATCCGCCTCAAACCGTTCTTCAGTGTTCTTGGCCTGCGCGTTCTGCTGTCACTGTCATGCAGCTCTATACCAACGATGTCATCCCGTACCAGTTTTAACGCTTCGAAATGTTTTTCAGCTTTGATACCATCTCCCTGATCTCTTGTATCGTAGACGGTTGATTTCCAGAAAGGTTCTGCAAGAAAAGCATACAGGCGATGATCCAGCTTTTTAGCCCATTCGCGCAGAATGGCAATGTCAGTATGACCTTCAACATATAATATTCCTGGGTTTGTTCGCTGCTCGACTAGACATATATCTATATTGTCCAAGTAGGTAAGAGAATTAATGAGTGTAGACCGTTTCGTGTTGTCGGCAATCATTTTCGAGTCATTACCTTGCAAAACACATAGATAATGCGGCTCAACAATTCTTATAAGGGATTCCGAATGTGTAGAAATAATCAGTTGTGATCCGTTCTCGCGCGCATATTCACGTAATTGACTGTACATTTTGTCCTGTAGCAGAATATGAAGATGCGCATCCGGTTCATCAATAAGCAGAATTGACCCTTCCCGCGCCAGAAGAACTGCGTAAACCATTAACACCTGCAAAAAACCGCTTGCTGCACTGCTCAGATCATAAGATACATCCTGTGGAGAATGGCGATAGCGTGCGAGTATTTCGGCACCTCCACTCGGTGTATCTAACTCATAATTGAAAAAAACTTTGACAATCTCCTGCAACTTTAACCATTTTTCTTTATCCTGGCTGACTGCAAGAAGCAGATTTCTTAACACGCTGCCAGCCTGCGCTCGTGCAAGTCGTGCAGGTATAACGATTGGATCAAAAAAAGGTTCTTCTATGTTGACACCTGAAAGAGGGGGAATATAAACGGGCACAAGCGGTTTAGCGATGTACTTGTCCAAGTCATTTTCACGCACTTGCTTCGCCGGACGAACTGCGACACTCTCCTGGTTTTCATAGAAAATTTCAAAGCCTATTTTCCATTCACTGGTATGCAGCCAGACTGAAGCAGGTTCGCGGACTTGTCTGTCTTTCCATAAATGGTCGAATCTGGCAAGTGGTACCGAATAAAACTTCAACCTGTTAATACTAGCACTAGGATAATTACCATCATCTTCCTTTGCCAGATCTCTATATTCCCTCCATAGAGAAGCCATTTGAGACCATGCGGCTATAGACTGAAGAAGTGTTGTTTTACCGGAGTTATTCTGTCCCGCAACAACAAGATGATCATTTAGATTGAACGTTAGTCTTGAAAATTTCTTAAAATTTCTAAGTTCTACTTTGTTAATCACGTCTGTTAACCTCAGGCACAAAAAGCTTGGGAGCTTCGCTCCAAACAATTCGTCCGCGACGAAGCCAGTAATGACATTGGCAGGGCAATCTAGTCACGTGAATCGATGGTGATATTGAAATCAGACCATCCAGATGTTCAGTTATTGACCATCTCTCGTTAGCTCCGGGTGATAAATCCAGATGAACAACTTGCTGACAAGCTTTGCGCGGACAGACAATTGCTGCATAAAACGGGTGCTTGCGCCCACCAATAATATACACTGTTTTCTGACAAGGGTTATCAGGCAAATCTTCTACCCATTTCGTGCTGTAAAGGCTAAAACGCGCCAGAAGATTGAAAAACCATTTAATCATCGCTGGTGTTGTTTTTAACAAGCAAACTTTTGTCGCCAGAACCCGTGTATTTTTTCATTAAAGGATGAGGCCTTCCTTTGTCTGTGTTATTTTCATAGAATCCATGCACAAGACGAAATCTTTGCGTTGCAAATTCGCTATTGTCGTCAAAACGATAGGTATGTATTCTCGCCATAAAATCGTTAAACAACATACATGCCGCCTGCATATTAAGGGATATAACCGCCGGCTGCTCTTCGCCCACCGCCGCCAGATAACCGGACACGCGCTGCTTGCGGTAATAATCCGGATCTTTCCTCTGCCAGTCTTCCGCTTTTACCTGATCCATTGTGTACGCTCCACGTGATAAAAGACTTTCCCCTTCGGGATGAACATAATGTGAAACCGCGTCGGCTGCGGTAATACCACCCTTGCCATCAGCCTCAAGATTAACTCCCACGTCAAAATACGGTATCAAGTAGGCACTCGCCAAACAATCTAGATGATACCTGCCAAAGGCAGAGTCCACACAGCCGAATATCACGTCACAATCCACCAAAGCTTCAACCACTCTTTTTGAATCTGTCAGACCTTGGTAAGCGTCAACTTTTGTTTTTATCCCGATTTTTTCAATCGCCTGCTTAATAGCAAATACTTTTGGCTGCCTGCGTAACGCGGCACTCATAGTACTATTGATCACACGATTCAGGTTTTTTTCCTCAAGTACATCGTTATCCACAATCACCAATTCCCCTACGCAATTACGTACCAGTAGTTCAATAATAATGCTGCCCGTGCCGGAACAACCGACAATCCCAACACGCAGGTTGTGCAAAAGATCCAATGTTCCGCTACCAAAGGTTTGCGACAGTTTGCTTTGATACGGTGTTTCTTCTCTTGGTTTTCGCGGTTTCCATATCCGTATATCATTGCCGACGGCAGAAATCGCTTTCATTTCTGAAAAACCGCCACGCGGATTAACCGTACGTGCTCTTATCTTTCCATCCGGAAGCATTATGGCAGAACCATTCTGACGTTTGTCGTCAAACCAATTACAAACAGAAAAAAACAATTCCTGATCGTTCCGATTGTCAACTTCTGAAAATTCCTTATATCCAGATGGGTGGGAATGGATAGTAACAATGGACTGTCCGCGTCGGTCTATATCACTGATTTTTTCCGGCGACAACAACTCAGCGAATGGCCAAGAAATGAAGTTCTTTTTTCTTTCACACAAACTATGCGGAAGATACAGAACTTCAGTTGCAATAAGACGTTGGGAATGCCTTCCAGTACCTTGATTACATAACAGGATTGCGGCCGATTCCAGTTTGTCTTCGGGGAAAAGATATTCAAAAAGCTCTTGGTGTAGGCGCTGCGTCATCGCCAGCAAGGCGGACTTCATCAATTGACCTCTTTTTCCAACTCATTTCTCACATATTCGATATGATTTACCAGAAAATCTGACCCAGGATTCCATGGGTAGTGACGAGACCATCTTTGCCATTGCTGAGCAAAGTGAATTTCAATTGAATCAGAACAACCTATTACCTGACCATCTGATCTGCTAAGTGGCGGATCAAAGTAAAACATATCAAGCCCCGAGCCCGGATATCCGCTTGGAATGAGTAGCATCAGCGTGGATTTCTCCACTGTGTATCCACTTGGAAGAGGAAAGTTCTCAATGATCAATCCGTATTTTCCACTGCCTTCCGATGTTCTCTTCCATTGGGATGGATAATGTGCGTTAAGGTATTCGATATCTTCTTCCGGCAACTCGTAAGCAGCTTCGCCTTGCTGGGCTTGTAGCCGGACAGTTTCAAAGCGCTCAACGCCTAGGCGGGTCAGATCGACCACGTCGTCGGCTTTGATTCTCTCCCTCTTGCCACCGCAAAACTTCTGATTGAGCGACCATTCCTGAAAGTTTTTTCCAGCCAGTTCAAGGATAACAGTTCCAGTAATTTTCTCTGAATCCACGCGATATTTGTCACCGTCTATACGGATTCTGTAACTCTTTCCCTTGGGTGGGCGACGTTCATACTTACCGCATTCCTCAACATCAATTAAATCCAGATCTTCAGAATCGGATGCGGGAATGACAAAATATGAGTCCTTATTTTGAACAATCATTGTCATATCGTCTGAGATTTCCACGTCCACGCCACCTTCAATATCGGCAAACAGCCGTCCCTGCGGGAGATCTTGGTCATGCTCTTTCAAAGCTTCACCAGTTAGTTTGGCCTTGCCAAGAATATGATCTGAACCATTAAACCTAAAGTGAATCCCCTTGCGTAATGGCGGGTTGTTTTCTGTATTGCTTTTCCCGACCACAAATTCTTCCCCGCCATGAACAATTAAATGTTCCTCAGCTAAAAGAGGTATATCTATGTCGTCTTTAAGACTGAGAAAGATTTGTTTTCCGTCACATTCAGCGGTTTCATAAAGAAAATTAACGGAAAGAATTCCCGCTTGAATAGATTTTTCCTCACCGTTAATAGTGATACTTACTTCCATCTTTTGACGCCTCCCGAAATCTAGAGAAATTTTTAACCGAAGACACTGACCGATTTCGTATCTTAATCTTGTTTTATAAACTAAGTCACGATGGCCGGAATTTCAACTCTTGAGGAATAAATATGTACAATTCTTTGCTTAGTTCAGGGATAATTCCCTTTGGAAATTCAAGAGAGGCCTTTAGAGAATTATTTGTCCGATTGAAGATATGGACTGCCATGCGTTTATCCTGGAATGAAATCCGAAGCCGCGCCGCCGAGTTCTCCCGCGAATGGGCGGACGCTTCCTATGAAAAAGGAGAAACTCAGAGTTTCTACAATGATTTTTTTGAAATGTTCGGCGTTAAACGCCGTTCCGTAGCGCGTTACGAGCAGCATGTGCAGAAACTCGATAACAGTTCAGGATTCATAGATTTGTTCTGGCCCGGGATGCTGCTGGTCGAACAAAAAAGCGCCGGCCGCGACCTGAAAGAAGCCTACGGACAGGCAGGGAGTTACTTTGACGCCCTCCCCGAGAAGGATCGTCCCCGTTACATCCTTCTAAGCGACTTTCAGAACTTTGAGCTTCACGATCTTGACGAAGGCAACCAGATTAATTTCAGACTGTCCGAACTGCCGGCCCATGTCGAGAAATTCGGATTCATAATCGGCGTGGAGCGAAAAACCTTCCGCGATCAGGATCCGGCGAACATAAAAGCGGCAGAACTTGTTGGACGGCTGCACGACGCGCTTGACGAGGCGGGCTACCGCGGTCACGACCTGGAACGCTTCCTGGTACGGATCGTTTTCTGCCTGTTCGCTGATGACACGGGCATTTTTGAACCGCGCGACATATTCCTTGACTTCATCGAGACGCGTACCAGAGAAGACGGTTCCGATCTCGGAGCTATGATTACCCAGCTTTTCCAGGTTCTGGATACGCCGGTTGACAAGCGGTCTTTGACGCTTGACGAAGATCTCGCAAACTTTCCCTACGTAAACGGTGACCTTTTCCGCGAACCACTGCGTATCCCTTCCTTCAACAAGACTATGCGCAAGCGGCTGCTTGAGGCCTGTTATTTTGACTGGTCAAACATATCTCCCGCAATTTTCGGCGCACTTTTCCAGTCGGTCATGGAACCGGGAGAACGTCGCGCTCAAGGCGCGCACTACACTACCGAGAAAAACATCCTCAAGGTTATTGAACCGCTGTTTCTTGATGATCTCCGCGCGGAGTTCGAAAAGATCAAGACACTGAAAAGCAACCGCAGAAAGCGGCTTGAGGAATTTCAGAAAAAGCTCGGCGGTCTTACCTTCTTTGATCCAGCCTGCGGTTGCGGCAATTTCCTGATCATCGCTTACCGGGAAATCCGTCTGCTTGAAATAGAGGTAATCCGGGAACTTCGCATACGTGAAATCCGCGCAATGGAGACCAAGTTACGACAGAGAGAATTCTATACGGAAATACTCTCCCTAGTGAATGTGAACCAGTTCTACGGCATTGAACTCGGCGAATTTCCTGTCAGGATTGCCGAGACCGCACTCTGGATGATGGATCACATTATGAATAACCGGTTAAGCTTGGAATTCGGGGAGGCTTACGCACGTATTCCACTGAAGACATCACCCAATATCCAGCACAGGGACGCCTTGGAGACTGACTGGGATGAGATTCTGCCGCCGGAACGCTGCGACTACGTGTTCGGCAATCCACCGTTTATAGGCGCGAAATTCCAGACTGCTGACCAGCGCGCCCAAGTGCGCAGGATAGCCAATCTGGGTAAAAGCGGCGGCACTTTGGATTATGTCGCCGCCTGGTTCATCAAGGCCGGAAAATACGTTCAGAATACTTCAGCGCGAATCGGATTCGTGGCAACGAATTCCATTACGCAGGGAGAGCAGGTTGCACAGTTATGGCAGGTACTGTTTGACCGTTTCAAGCTCGAGATCAGCTTCGCCCACCGTACCTTTGCCTGGGGTTCCGACGCGCGAGGCAAAGCGCACGTACATGTGGTAATCATCGGGCTGGACCGACAAGAAAGAGCAAAACCCCAAAAACACCTGTTCAGCTATCCTGACGTTAACGGCGAACCGGAGGAAACCCGGCACAAGATGCTGTCACCCTATCTGTTTGATTGTGGAGGATTGGATAATACCAATCTCGTGGTGAGGGAAGAAAGTCTACCGATCAACGGACTTTCAAAACTGATTATCGGGTCAAAACCAATAGACGGCGGTCATTACATTTTTAAGGCTGAGGAGCGGGCACGGTTTCTCGAGGAAGAACCCGATGCCGAACCTCTGTTGCGTCCTTTCGTAGGTGCCCGAGAATTTCTGCAGGGCGGTAAGCGTTGGATACTTGCTTTACGTGATGTACCCCCGTCCTTACTGGCAAAGTTGCCGAAGGTAAAGAAAAGAATTGCCTCCGTACGTAATTACCGTAAAGCCAGCAAGAGCAAGCCAACGCAGAAATTAGCGGAAACTCCCACACTCTACCATGTAAATGTACTTCCCACAGCCCCGTTTCTGGTCATTCCCAAGGTAAGTTCGGAACGCCGAGAATATGTGCCAGTTGCCTGGCTTGAACCACCAACAATTCCAAGTGATCTTGTCTTTGTCCTTCAAGGAGCCACCCTTGCCGATTTCGCGCTTTTGACTTCCACCATGCACATGGCTTGGCTCCGTCATGTAGGCGGACGATTAAAAAGCGATTATCGCTATTCCATCGGTCTTGTATACAACACGTTTCCGACTCCGCCGCAAGATGCGGATATATCGAAACTAGAAACACTTGCACGAGCCGTACTTGAGGCCCGGGTTGTCCATCCTGACACAACGCTTGCAAATCTATACGATCCTGACTTGATGCCACCCAATCTTCGTCGCACACACCAAGCCCTTGACCTTGCTGTGGACCGGCTCTATCGCCCTTCCGGTTTTACCTCTGAGCGCGAACGCGTCGAGCACTTATTCATTCTCTATGAAAAAATGATAACTCCGCTGAAATTGGATATGAAAGCAAAACCGAAACGCAGGAAGAAAAAAAGAATCTCTGGCTAGGTGAGTACGATAATAATTCTCAGAACTAAGATTTCTTTGCTAGGATTGTATCTCGGCTTCTTTGAAACCTCTGCCCTTGAAATTCGAACTAACATTGAATAACTTGCAACTAGGATGTGGGCTTTATGAAGACAGCATTACTATTGGTAACATGCATCGCGTTGTTCTTCACCGGCGGTATGGCAAACGCCTTCCCCACATGTCCAATGAACATGGATAAGGCTTCCGCCGAAATGCAGATGGACGCCGACATGGACATGCCTTGCCATGAAACAAAAGATTCGGAAGATCAAAGCTCTGACCAATGCAATGGGGATTATATACATAACTTGATATTCTCCGTAAAAAAACTCCTTGGAATCTCTTGATATTTTCTCTATTTATGGCAGTATATTAGATAAACAAAGTAAATGATAAAGGAGACCTAGAGATGCCTAAGAGAAAACACAAAGCCCCTGGAAAGTCGGACAGAGAAGGAATCGGAATACTGGAACTTCTCAAGATGTTTCCCGATGAAGAATCTGCTGCGAAGTGGTTTGAAAAGGTACGTTGGAATGGACAAAGACACTGCCCGCGTTGCGGAAGTTTCAAGACTGTGGAGACAAAGAGCCGCAAACCCATGCCTTATTTCTGCAATGACTGCTTGAAGTATTTTAGTGTCCGTTACGGAACAGCGATGCAATCAAGCCGGTTGCCGCTTCAAAAATGGGTTGTAGGTCTTTACCTTCTGACTACAAACCTTAAAGGCGTATCGAGCATGAAGCTGCACCGAGACCTCTGCATTACTCAAAAGACCGCCTGGATGATGGCACAGAAGATAAGGGAAGGATGGAAAGAGGGCAAGGGCATGTTAAGCGGAACCGTTGAAGTAGATGAGACATTTATCGGCGGCAAGGAGAAGAACAAGCATGAAGACAAACGCAGTCATACTCGGGGGCCCTCGGGAAAAACCGTGGTGGTGGGAATAAAAGACCGAGAAGCCAACAAGGTCTTTGCCAAGCCTGTCGCTGAAAGGAGCAAGGAAGATATACACGGACTTATCGGTGAGACCGTATCCCCCGAGGCGAAGGTCTACACGGATGACCACAGAAGCTATATCGGACTTCCTTACGACCATGAGAGCGTTAATCACAGCGTGGGGGAATACGTCAGGGAGCAAGCCCATACAAACGGGATTGAGAGTTTCTGGGCGATGTTGAAAAGAGGGTACAACGGAACCTATCACCGAATGAGCAGAAAACACTTGGAGCGTTATGTTACGGAGTTTTCGGGAAGGCACAATGTCAGAGAAATGGATACGATAGAGCAGATGGCGTTGCTTGCGAAGGGCCTGGTAGGGAAAAAGCTTCCATATAAGGAACTGGTCTCTGGAGTTTAACCAGTCAAAGGGCGGGCAAGGTAAGAGGTTTGGCAGGATGAGTGATAACAAGAAGAAAGATCAGGCAAAGAAACCCCGGGGGCGTCCGGTGAAGAACATAATCGAACCAATAGACGCAACGCCCGAGGAAGTAGCAAAAGCTATGTTCCTTTCAGCGGATAAAAAAATGCGGGAAGGCTTGAAGATAAAAAAGTGAAAAAGAATTTATCAAGTTATGTATATAATCCCCAATGCAATGGTTGTGATTGTCAGCATTGCGTCCAGATAAACGCCTTACCGGTTCAGCAATCAAAAGATCATTACGAGAGAGTAGCTATCGGAATTCTTGCCGATCAGCTTTCGCCATCCCGCCAGATCGAAACCCCCTTTCAACCTCCAAAACACCTCTCCTGAGCAAACTGCGCCCTCGCGCGCTATAAACGGCTTCGCTTAGGCGTCGCCAGGCTATAATCGATATTTAGGAGGAAACATGAAATCAGCAGTTTTTGCTTTATGCTGCGTGGTATTTATGGGATACACTCCCCAGTCCCTGTCCCGTCCGGTGTCATATCCGGGCGGCTGGACGATCATGCAGAAAAACGAGAAGAGCGTACACTCTCTTCACGTTCATTATTCGCCAACGGCCAGGTATTCAGTGGGATACAGGACCGAATACTGGCGCGACGAGGGTTGGCAGTTCCACGGCGTGCAGCTTAACTATCTGGTGAAACGCCACAACATGCCGACCTCACAGGCAAATCTTTATCTTAAAGGCGGTTTAGGCATGGCCTACGGTGATCTAGGATTACCCGACGGCGAGACCCAACCCGCCGCCTTTACCGATATCGCCTTTGATTGGGAAAGTCGACGGTATTTTACGAGTTATGAGACCCGCGCTTACTACGCAAGAGATATAGACAAGTTCTTAAGGCAGAAAGCGCGAGTGGGAATCGCCCCCTACCTGGGGGACTACGATGATGTTCACTCGTGGCTCATGCTGCAGGTTGACCATATCACGGGTGAGGGAGATAGAATCTCTTTTACGCCTCTCGTTCGGATGTTTAAAAACGAGTATCTTGGCGAGGTCGGAATCAGCAACAAAGGTGAGGTTTTGTTTAACTTAATAATCAGATTTTAAGGAGAAAATCATGAAAATATTAACTATTGCACTTGCGTTTATGACCCTTTTCTTCACGTTCCACAGCCAGGCGGCACATGAAGAACACGGACATAACCATGAAGGTGAAGTGGTGGAACCCTCCGCCACTGCCGGCAATATAGAGAACGCACCCTGTGAAGACACTATCAATATCAAGGTCAACGGGCTTGTCTGCGATTTCTGCGCGCGTTCCCTGGAAAAAATCTTCCTCAAACGCGACGGCGTTGCGGGTATCAAGGTTGATCTCGGCAAAGGCTTGGTAGCAGTCGCCATGAAACCGGGGCTGACCATTGATAATACGACGCTCACGAAGCTTATCACGGACTCCGGATACAACGTGGCCGCCATAGATAGGGGGTGCGAACATGGATAACCCCAATTCCGACTACGGAGTGAAGGAAGGCATTCTTCCCGCGCTCAGTCTGCTTACGTCTGCCGGAACGCTGGTTTGTTGCGCCCTACCCGCGTTACTAGTGACGCTCGGGGCCGGTGCGGCTCTTGCGGGACTCGTGGGAAGCGCTCCTTGGCTGGTAGCGTTGTCAAAATACAAAATCTGGACGTTTGGAATCTCAGGTGCGATGGTTCTAATCGCGGGGGCTACGCTCTGGCGGTCAAGAAACGCTTCGTGCCCGATTGATCCGGCGCAAGCGATGGCGTGTGCCAAATTACGAAAGACAAGCGTCTGGATATATTGGTTATCCGTACTTTTATGGTGCGTAGGCTTTTTCTTCGCCTTCATCGCCGTGAGAGTATTTTATTGATCTCTTTCGGGTCAGCGGATTCGGGAAACGTCAGGCCGAACCGGCGTTTCCCGGGCCGCAAGGCATCAAGGATGCTAATAATCCAGGTTCTACCAGACTGATAGAACCGTCGCTTAGGTGTGAAACAAGTGTCTTCGGAATAAAAACACTTGGGTCAGGAGTTTTCCTGTCCTTCAAAAGACTCCCGAGCCATTTCGGCGAACTCGCCTGCAAATTCTCTCATTCTGCGCGATACCTGCCCCTGCGAGGTAGCCCTTTCATAAGTATCGGCCATCTTCATCATCGTATAGTAAAAATGATAGCTCATCTCTCCTACTTCCATTTTCTTGGTCCAAAGATCTATTACCAGAGATTCTTTCTTCTCGGCATCCCACATGGAGAGAAAAACCGCCTCACAGCGTTTTTCTCCCGGTTCCTGGGATTGCGAAGCATCCCAGAGAATCTCTTCGGGAACATTGTCATCCCCAAGAATCACTTTCAGTCTTATTTCAGCGTCTTTGGACATGGAGAACTCCTTAACAGATGTTTTTATGAAAAGCAGAAAAAACCCGCGCGGAAATTATATCCGGTTTCAGCAGGTTTATACTTTCAGCAACTTCGGGGAACTGCTCAAACGGCACCACGCATTCGCCTCTTTTTGAATATCTGGAATCCAAGTTTTCAACTCATTAATTTTTTCCATTGCGTAGTCCTTGGCAAATTCATAGTTCTCGTCCTTCATCGTTTTTTCAAGCAGAATGGCAATCGCAACTGCGGCTGTTAACTGCAACAAAAATGCCCCTGGAAGCAATACAAGTGACCCCGAAATGATCGAACTTATTATGACCCCTTCCGCTGCAGCTTTTGCATTCAAGTCGATTCCAGTCGCAATTGCATATGCAACGGAGGAAATCATAACTAAAGCTAGAAGCGGGTTGGCAGAAACAATACTTACAATTCCCATTGCACCGAGTGCTTGAGACAATTCTTCAATCTGTTCTGTTTTCAGGAAATACACTACTGCCGCTGCTGATATTCCCGCCCCGAGTATCTCCAAAGCTTCATAAGACAAAGCGTCGTAAGTCCAACTCTTGCTGATTCCATAATTGCTCAACTCGTTAGCCAACGAATCGTAGGTCTGCTTTTCCATAGTCATAAAAGGTAACCCTTTCGGGGTGATAGCATCTTTCCACAGAGCCCCGAAATATCCGTTGATTTGCTCTCTGGTTGAACATCCTGTTTTGGCACACATGTCGGCAATGTTCGACCAGGCTCCTCCGAGGGTGTGTCCCCCGTCAAACAGCCTGTGATTGCCTCCGCCTAGAGCATCCTTTGCGTACTTGGCGTCCAGGGCCTTATCAAATCTTGTAGCTGCGGATGTCGTTAATGTTCCAAGATCTTTAAGCCATCGACTTTGAGCAAGTATAGGCAAGATGGGTGGAAGGTTCGCAACGCTTCCCGTGTAGTCTTTTGCATTGGGAATTATAGACTAGTTTACCCAAAATTCCCCTCTCCGTTCCCCTCTTAACGAGAGAATAAGTTTTGAATGGGTGATTGAAAGCTTGTTATTTAAGTGGGGCGTGGTGGATGGCCGCCTTCAACAGACCGAGAAGATTCTGACGTTGAACGTCATCCATTTGTAAGGCTAATCTCGATTCATCGCCTTCAGGTTGTCTGTAATATATGTTTAATTCATAGCTTGTTTCACCATCACGGATAACAGGCAAGATATTAAAAGTCGTAATTTGTCCTTTTTCAATTTGAGATATATGCAAATCTGGTGTATAAGACATGATCAAGCGGCGACCTGATTGTCTGTTTTCACCTCCGTTGTTTCGTTCGTTGTCTCTTCGATCCCATCTTTGAATTTCACTCCCGTTATCACTTTCCCCAGGAAGTCAAATCCGTTTAGTTTTCTCCAGTTCTTCTCCGCGCACATCCCCAGCTTGAATATCATGTGCAGCATCCCCTGCGAACTCAGGCACCCCTTGCTCCTCCTGGTCCTGTGCCGTATCGTCCCGAAGGCCGACTCAATCGGATTCGTCGTCCGGATGCTTCTCCAGTGCCTGGCCGGGAAGTCATAGAAAGCCATCAACTCCTCCCTGTCTTTCTCAAGACACTGCGTTGCCTTGGGATACTTGTCCTCGTACGTTCTTATGAACAGGTCAAAGGCCCTGTTCGCTTCATCTTTCGTCTCTGCCTGCCAGATGTCATGCAGATGCCTCTTGGCCTTGGGCTGGGAAGACTTGGGCAGACAGTTGAGCACGTTTTGCGTTTTGTGCACCCAGCAGCGCTGCTGACGCGTTTCCCCGTAAACCTCCTCAAGCGCGGGCCAGAACCCAAGCGCCCCGTCCCCTATGGCAAGCTTCGGGGGTTTGTTCATCCCACGCTCCCGCAGTCCCATCAACACCTCGCGCCAGCTCTGCTTCGATTCCCTGATCCCGTCTTCTATGGCTAGAAAACGCTTTTCTCCCCGTTCGTTCACCCCTATTATCACGAGCACGCACAACCGGGGATTGTCTCCCCTTATGTTGCTGTATATGCCGTCTGCCCACACGTAAGCCCACCTGCATCCGCCAAGATCCCTCTTCCGCCAGATATCGTACTGCGCGGCCCACCTGTGCTTGAGCCGCGACACCGTAGCTTGCGACAACCCCTTGGCCTCGGGCCCCACAAGCGCTTCCAGCGCCGCTCCCATCTCCCCGGTGGAAAGCCCCTTTAGGTAAAGCCACGGTAAAGCCGCCTCAAGCGTAGCTGTCTTACGTACGTAGGGAGGCACAAGCGCCGAGCGGAAAGCAACGGCACACCCGTCCCTCGACCTCACCTTGGGAATCTGTACAGTCACAGAACCAATGCCGGTCTGCACTTCCCGCTGCGGGTGGTATCCGTTACGAACCACCGCTGCCCTCCCGTCCTCCAGATGCCGGTCCTCGAATTGCCCCAGAAACTCTTCAAGCTCGCACTTGATGGCAGAGCCTATGAGAAACCGCGCTCCATCCCGAAGCAGTTCGCCGAGGGGGTCGTCAACCTCCTCGGGACTCCCGAACCCGTTTCCTGCGTATCTGCCGAGCTCAAGCCCCTTATCGATCACCGCTTGAGTCTCGCGGTTGACGAAATTGGCGAAAAGCCCGTTCAATGAATCGATCATCTCTTTTTGACCTTTGAGGCCAAAAACTTTATTCTTTCTACCCATAGTGGCGTATCCTCCTGTTGATTATTGATTTGGGTGAATTCAAATCAACCGGATACGCCGCTTTTTTTCAAATCCTCCATACACCAAATTTGAATATAACTCTTTCAATTTCAGGCATGACGATCTCCTAGTCGGGCGAATGTAGAACTATTTGTCCGAAATCTGGTTTTTCACAGATTCAGTCTTTCTTACTCTTATTCTTCTTCAAGTAATCCCAGTCTTTTTTCGGCATACTTAGCATGATAGACTGAGCTACCTTCTCTGGTGTGTCGGGAATGTATGGGATTTTCTCCGCCTCTGGCGGTCGTCCCCGAGGCTTCTTCGTTTGGTCTTTTTTTCTCATTTAATTGGTTCTTTCGACCAACCTTTTGTCTGTGCTTCTTGCACTTCTGCAACAAGCTCTTCCTTATTATAGAAACGAATTATTTTGTGAGGAAAGCTCCCCTTCTTTTCGTGATGTGTCGCAGTCAGTTTAGTAGAATGGCCATCTATATAGTCAATTTTGTAAATATATGGTATCTTCTCAGTCATAATTATCTCCAAGTATTAGGTTTAGTTGTTGTTAAGCTCCCCTCGGACTTTCAGAATGAATACAGGCTACCCTGTTTTTCGGGAAAATTCAAGGTGCTAAAGCAACGGGGACGGGTCGATTTCCGTCCCCGAGAAGGCAAGGAGGTTTTATTTACTGACTAAAGCAACCTTTGTCCGTCAGCCACATATCAAGACCTGTTTCCTCAATATCCTGTGGTGAGTCTCCCGTTTCAAGTTCTTCATACAGGTATCTCAATCCCGCCCTGTCCGCTTCATGGAGAATCCCTAAAAAAAGCAAATTCGCACCAGTAGATATTCTGCTTTCACCAGTGACACTGCTTTCGCCAACGATTGAAGCAGTCGGCCACATGATTGAGAAAATCTCGGCAGACCTGAATCCCGCATGTGTTTGAACAGACACATGTCCAGCGAAGCCGAGGGCGTGAAGTATCTCATGGGCTAACAAACCTATGTTGTTTCCATCCCGAACGTCTTTATTAGTGTCTGTAAAGGGAGGTGGACTTTCCAGATATCTGATTTGAATATACTGAGGGTCAATCCAGATGTGAACGGAACGCTCGGATAGTTCGGGATTGCTCTCGTCAAAAGAAGAATAATACCTTGCTATTCCTAAGACTCCTTCCAAGTCAACACCTTCCAAATCTTCCCAGTCCTCTTGGGGAGCGAAGTCAACGTATATCTCGCCGTTGGGAGGTTCGCCACTCAAGTCAGGTACACGCATATTCTTCATTCCTACTCTATAGCCACTTGGTAGAGAATAGTTTATGAATTCAAGCGACCGTCTCACTATATCCTCTTGAAAGTCTGTTGTTCCCTCTGCAAGACTAAGCTTAGGGCGTTCATTGAACCGCTCGATGCGTGTCTCACCCTGAAAAACGCTATCAAAGAAGTAAAGCAGGTCATCGGTATTCAAGCATTCTTCCCAAGGAAAAAGCCGAGAAGGTTCTCCAACAGGAATTTCCAGTTCTTCCATGTCGGGTACTTCGGGTTCAACTGGAACCTCTGGTTCTACTGGCTCAGTTGGCTCCACAGGCATCTCGGGTTCTACAGGGTCAACAGGGTCTGGCTCAACTGGCCCTGGTTCGGGAGTTACAGGATCTACTGGGTCTGGTTCTACAGGTTCCTCGGGAATCTCCGGTTCTGCCGGGTCAGGAGTGACTGGCATCTCAGGAACTTCAGGAATTTCGGGTGGCTCTATTGGTGGTACTTCAACAGAATCACCACCCCCGCAACTAGCAACAAAAAGCAATACTACAAAAAGAGACAGAATAGTCTTCATAACACTCTCCTTAGACTTGATCTCCGGCACGTAAGGGTGCCGGGTCTTGTCTACAACCAAAAAGATTTTTGGACGTTCTGCTTATTCCCGGATGGGTATTTTATTCACAGAGACCCGGCGTAGCGGGGTCTTTCTGGTTGTAGACGATTCTGACTATATCACAGTTTGTTAATCTTTACAACGAAACAACAGTCCGTATATTTCATTGCAACCAAACTTAGGAGAATGTTATGGGCAATAAAGAATATTTGTTTGACGATCGAACTAAGGCAGTAGAATGTACGGATACAAAACTAGCGACTCTTAAAGATTTAGACTTTAATGTTCTAGGAACAGAGAGGAAAGAAGAGGAACCAGGAAAGGAAAAGAAACTGAAGGTAACAGAAATTCGAATGATCCTCAAAACTGATGAGAAGATCATAGCTGTTAAGATGCCTTATGAATTCCTTGAGGATATTGAAATAAAGACAAAAACTTTCTACGACCGTTACGCCAAATTTTTGTAAGCCTGCACTTCAACCCTTTTTTTGTTTTGTCTTCGTGGTAGTAACTTGGAGTCAAAGAACTCTTGATTATGTAATCGGAAAACTCCTCAAAAGTCATTCCCAGTTTCTCCCACTCTGGAATTTCCGCTTTAGTTTCTGGCAGTGCTTCCATTTTCCATCTCCTCTACGTCACGATACCGGACCAATTTCTTAAAGCAAGAAAATTCTCAGAATCCTTGACTTTTCTGTCAGGTTGGGTAAACTACTTCTTATAATGAAAGAGATAAAGAAACAGAGAACAGGTAAGAAAGCACCTGGCAAGTCGTTTAGAACGGGATTGTCGTTAGTAGAGGTAATGAAGATGTTTCCCGATGACGCTACGGCTGAGAAATGGTTTGTTGGGAACCGCTGGCCGGATGGCGTTCACTGTCCTAAATGCGGTTCCGTTAACATTCAAGAAAGAAAGACCCGTAAACCGCAACCATATCGTTGCCGTGACTGTCGCAAAGACTTTTCCGTTAAGACGGGAACGCTCATGCACAATTCCCCACTTGGGTTTCAGGTCTGGGCGGTTGCGATTTACTTGCTGACTACCAACTTAAAGGGCGTGTCCAGTATGAAGTTGCACAGAGACTTGGGAATCTGTCAGAAGAGTGCATGGCACTTGGCCCACCGTATCAGGGAAACATGGAAAGATGATAAAGAAAAACTCACAGGAACTCTGGAAGCCGACGAAACTCATATCGGAGGTAGAGAGAGAAATAAACACAATAACAAACGCAGTCATACCAGAGGTCCCTCGGGAAAGGCTGTAGTGATAGGTATGAAATCCCGAGAGGCAAACAAGATTGTCGCTAAACCCATCCCCGAAAGGACTAAAGAGGAGATGCAAGGCTTTATCAGCAGTAACGCTTCCCCCGAGGCGAAAATTTACACAGACGATCATAGAAGCTATCTAGGACTTCCTTACAACCACGAGAGCGTTAACCATAGCGTAGGGGAATATGTCAGGAATCAGGCCCATACAAACGGGATTGAGAGTTTCTGGGCGATGTTGAAAAGAGGGTATAATGGTACTTACCACAGAATGAGCAAGCGGCATCTGGAGCGATATGTTACGGAGTTTGCGGGAAGGCATAACATCAGGGAGTTGGATACGATAGACCAAATGGCATTCTTAGCGAAAGGCATGGTGGGTAAGAGGCTTCCTTACAAGGAGCTTGTTTCTTAGTCTAATGGGGAGTCCGAGAAAGAGACCAGAGTGGGAATTGAGGGAAGAAGAAGAGAAGCTTTTTAGCAAGTATGACACTCCACTCGAAAGGGCTGTTACAATTATAGTCCTGATAGGATTCTGTATAGGGTTTGTTGGTTGGGTTGCTTGGATACTGATATGGCCGATTATTTCCCTCGGCTTGGCAACGGGAGGAGGGTTCCTAGCAGGAGTTTTAAGGCTGCTGTTCTAAGAGATATGAAGAAACTCTCTGTAAAAAACCAGATTTTGGGTAAACAAGTCTATAATTCCCTTTGCATTAGATAGAACTGGAACCACATATTCTTTTGGATGGTTACATAATACAATCCGTCTTTTCCCTTTTTGTAGCTATATCTGGTCCCGCGCAAGGAGTAGGAATACCCCAACTTTGCGAATTCCTTGCTTTTTTCCAGTCCCAATTTTACGTATTTCACATACGGAGACACACCCTTAACCCGCATTTCTCACAAGGAGGCATAGAAAAAGGCCGTTGTATGTGTTATAATACAGTTATTGCAGTAACTTAAAACACAGGAGAACAACGGCCTTATGAGTACACAGTGTAACACGAAACAAATCGAATTTCTACCCTTCAAAAGTCTCGAAACATCCGGAAACAGCCCCGGTTCTAAAAGAACCCGCAGAGTAATTGCTAAATTTGACTCTGACAAAGTAAGTTCCGACGGCGGAGTGGCCCTGCTTCGCGAAGCGGAGCACCGTTTTGGAGTCATCAGGAGGTTCGCCGAGTGCTTCATCGATCATCGAAACCCCAATTACATCACCCATCCCGTATTCTCCATAGTTGCGCAGCGGGTACTTGCCATCTGCTGCGGTTACGAAGACGTAAACGACCACGACCGCTTCAGGAGCGACCCTCTTGCGTCGATGTTCTGCGGTACATCTTCTCCCCTTGCGGGCAAAAGCACGGTCAACCGTATGGAGCTGGGCGAGCCGGAGACAGACCGTTACAAGAAGATAGTCGCGGACTTCTGTGCGATAGAAAGGCAGTTTGTAGAGCTGTTCAGGAGGTTCCACGGTAAAGCGCCCAGAAAGATCGTGCTCGATATCGATGTAACCGATGATCCGGTGCACGGGAATCAGGAAGGGAAGTTCTATCACGGTTACTACGGGGGGTACTGTTACGCCCCTTCTTATATATTCTGCGGGCGCCATCTGCTAGGGTGTCGGCTTAGGGAGGCCAACCAGGACTCTGCGGCGGGAGCCACAGAAGAACTTGAGCGGATAGTCTCGCAGATTCGAGAGAAATGGAAAAACACTCGCATTATAATACGGGGGGACGCTGGGTTCTGCAGGGATGAGCTTATGAGCTGGTGTGAGGGAAACGGGGTCGATTACGTACTGGGCATGGGGAGAACGTCGAGGTTGATGAAAAGGGTCAAGAAGCAGGCGCGCAAGGCGCAGGTGGATTACATGAAGACCAAAAGGCCTTCGCGCAGGTTCGCAAGTTTTTGGTTCAGGACAAAGAAAAGCTGGAGCTGCAGACGGAGGGTGGTGTGCAAGGCGGAACATCTGGAGAGGGGATCCAATACCCGTTTCATAGTAACTTCACTTGGGCATCAAGAATATGACGCAAGGACTCTTTACGAGAAGGTCTACTGCGCCCGCGGGGAGATGGAGAACCGTATAAAGGCCCAGCAGCTGCAACTGTTCTCCGACCGCACTTCGACCCATTACATGCGTTCAAACCAGTTGAGGATGTACTTCTCTGCCTTTGCCTACATACTGATGGAGTGCGTGAGGAGGGAGGGGCTGAGGGGAACCCGCTATGCGATGGCGCAATGCGATACCATAAGGCTTAAGCTCATAAAGATCGGTACGGTGGTAAGGACGAGTGCGCGGAGGGTGGTGCTGTCGTTCTCCGAGAGTTATCCGTACCAGAACCTGTTCCGCCAAGTGTTATGGAAGCTTCAGAAAGTGTCCTTGGGTTGAATCAGGGTTTATGAATCTGGCTGTCCGGCAAAGTCAGGGGACAGCTATGTCCGTATACTGCTACGGACTGTGATTCGGGTAAAAAATCCCCCGAATTACCAACCTATGTCCGGAAAAAACTCCTGACTACAGCAAATCCAGATGAAATACGGAATCTGATCCCTAAAAACTCTTCCCTCTTGTCCCTTTGTGAGAAATGCGGGTTAAAACCTTGAACAACTCCCGGGGTAAAGATCGAGTATAAACTCACAATCCGCTCTTTCATCGCTTTCTCTTTCGAGAGTAGTCCGTAGTATGCTTGCGAGTACGGAGCCGAAACCAGCATCACTGCCAGCAACAAAGAACAGATGACGTTTCGTCGAACCTTGTTCACGTGAAACTGAAATTACCAGGGAAGTTTGCCCATCAAAGGGGCTATCTTGGTACCGAAAAGTGCAACGGTCGCCACTATGCCTATGAAAGCCGCAACACCTACAGCAACGTTCACGGCGAAAAGCAAGGTTAGTTTGTCGAGCTGCTCAGGAGTAAGCTTCATCTTAATGTCCTCCACCTTTCGATTTGCCGTCAAAGTAAGGGTCACCGAAAGGTATTACCGGGAACCTGTTTATAAACAGAAGAAATGTCGCCACGAATCCCGCGAGAAAACCCAAGGTGATCAGAAAGTGATTGATGCCGAAAACCAGCTCGTCGGTAAGCGACGGAATAACCAGCAGGAACTTATCCATCCAGAGACCCGAGAAAGAAACCGTAGCGATAAAGACGGCTATCGGGGTAATTATCTTGTGGCTACGGGGCAGCAGGGAGACAAAAGGGAATATGAAGCAGCAAGTTAGGGTAGCCCAGGCAAGCGAGCGGAAAGGCTCGTCCACTACCCTTTTTATCACAAACCCGGTCTCTTCCGGCATGTTCGTGTACCAGATCGTAAGAAGCTGGGAGAACATGAGATAAACCCAGAAAAGAGAAAAACCCTGAAGTATCTTCCCCATGTCCCAGTAATGATTGAGCGAGAGGTAGCTGTCGAGTCCCAGATGACGTTTGATGGGAACCGAAAGTATTATTGTCGCCCCTATGGCGGCTATAAGGCTTCCCATAAAATAGTAGGGTCCGAAAAGCGTGCTGACCCAGTGATGATCAAGCGACATCATGAAGTCCCAGGCAAAAAGGGAAAAGACAATAGTGTAGACCAGAATTACCGCGGGGGCCAGTTTCTTTAACCTGACGATGTTTTCCTTGCCCTTAAGATCCTGCTCAATGGATGTCTTAAGGTAGAAATAATTCAGGACGAGAAGGATTGCGAAACCCACTATGTTTCTCGCCATTACGAAATTTATGTTAAGCCATACATCCTTGGGGCTGTGGTAGTGATGAAGCGCGTAAGGAAGGATGAATTCCTTTCCGAGAAAAAGAACCAGCAAAAGCACGAAGGAAACCACAGTGAAGCTTGCAAAACCTTCGCTTATGCGAAGAAGTCCCCTTCCCCACCTGGCATTGGTTATCCTCAGTATGCAGGAGAACACAAGCCCGCCCTGGGCTACTCCGGTCCAGAAAAGAAAATTCACCAGGAAAAGCTGCCAGACCTCTTCGGCGTTCTCCCCCCTGGCGTTAATTACGAAAGCCCCGACGCCTACAGCCGCAAGAGCGATGAAAACCATGAATACCCAGCGGGGTATCTGGTTTCTCTTCGCGAGTATCTCCTGGTTTACGGACTGATCCATTTTCTATTGATTCTCCTTGACAGAACCTGGGTTCTGAAGTTTTCTCACGAAATTGACCACGTGCCACGCATCCTGCTCAGATATGTTCTCGCTGTAAGAAGGCATCATCACCTTGCCTCCATAACGTATGTAGGCGTAGATGTAACCATCGCTCCTCTGCTTTACGGCTGAGGTGGTAAGGTTGACGGGGTAAAAACCGAGTCCTTTCTTTATTATGATTCCGTCTCCCATTCCACCGGGACCGTGACACACGGCGCATTGCTCTTTGAAAACCTTCTTTCCCCTTGCGACCGACTCACCGCTCCGGGGAACCGGTCCTTTTTCTATCAGTTCGACGTTCTTTCTGTCTTCCAGTCTTGTTTTTTTTCCGTCGGTGGAAATCGAGTTGCGAGGGAAAGCCACGGGTTCCTCGTAGGGCTGGATCGAGTCCTGAGACCACATGTCCCACGACCATGGAAGCGAGTGAGCGGAAGAAATAGAGAGCGCTACCGCAAAAGCGACCGCCGCACACACTTTCAATCCCCCAAGAAGACTGAAAACCTGATTTTCCTCCGAGATTATCCGAAAAAACTTTCTATGCTTCATCAAACTTGATCTCTTCAGCCCCAGTAGAATTTAATATCGCTTCGACCGCCCCTATTTTTTCCTTCTCGCATACAACTGCAATGCCGAACTTGTCATCGGAAAAACGCTCGTCATATAGCCTTATCGGAGTTCTTTTTCTTATAAGGGAATTTATTATCAGACCTAAAAAGGTTGAAAGAGCACCGAAAAGCACCGTAAGCTCAAAAACAATAATCATATAGGGAAGTATCGAAACTATCGGCTTGGCGCTCACGGCTATGGGCCAGGAGCTTGAAGTCAGAACCGTAAAACCGACTCCGCAGGTCGCTCCCAGCAGGCCTCCGAAGAGGGTAAAAAACCGCACCGGGCTCTCCGGCAGATCAATGGCTTCCTCAATCTCATGGCTTGGGAACGGAGAAAACACCCTCATGTTGCGGTAACCCGCCTCCTTGAGTTTCCCCACGGCTTCAAGAACCGAATCCTGATATGAATAAATTCCGACTACGCCCTGATCCATCTCTTGTTAACCTCCCTTCTTCGGCACCGGAAGTAATTCCTTCATCTCCGCTATGGAAACCGCCGGAAGAGTTTTTACAAACAGTAAGAAGAACATGAAGAACCACGCGAAACTTCCGATCGTTATACCGGCTTCGACAAGTGATATCTTGTATACGCCCCACGCACCGGGTTCAAAATCCCTCGAGAGCGATATAACGATGATATTGAACCGCTCAAACCACATACCTATGTTTATGAGAATGGAAATGACAAAGAGGGCCTTTATGTTCTTTCTTACCTTCTCCCACCAAAGCGATATCGGAACGACGCAGTTGCATATCACCATCGTCCAGTAGAAAAGAGCATACTCGCCCGTCACCCTGTACATGTACTGTCCCCACTCATACGGACTTCCGCTGTACCACGCCATGAAAAACTCCGCCGCGTACGCGTAGCCAACTATGCAGGAAGTAAGAATTATGAGCTTCGCCATACCGTCGTAGTTATCGAGCGTTATGTAGTCCTCGAGATGGAAAATCTTCCTTATCGGTATTGTAAGCGTAATAACCATCGCGAGTCCCGAGAAAATGGCTCCCGCAACGAAGTACGGGGGAAATATGGTTGTGTGCCATCCGGGAACGTTACCCATGGCAAAGTCCCAGGACACGACGCTGTGAACCGACAGAACAAGTGGCGTGGCAAGGGCCGCGAAATAAAGATAGGCCCTCGTGTAGTGAAGCCACTCCCTGTTTGAGCCCTTCCATCCGAAGGAAAGAATCGAGTATATGATTTTTCTCGGAGTTTCCTTCACCTTATCCCTTATCGCCGCGATATCGGGAATCATTCCGACTAGGAAGAACACCGAACTTACCGTAAGATAAGTGCCTACCGCGAACACGTCCCACACAAGCGGGGATTTGAAGTTTACCCACAGCTCCCTTGAATTGGGATAGGGTATTAGCCACAGGAAATTCCATGGTCTTCCTAGGTGGATTATGGGAAAAAGTCCCGCGGTTAGAACCGCGAAAACCGTCATGGCCTCCGCAATCCTGTATATGGACATCCTGAACCTCGCGCGGAACAGATAAAGTATGGCCGAGATAAGAGTTCCCGAGTGCGCTATTCCGACCCAGAAAACAAAATCGGTTATGTAGACTCCCCAGAAAACCGGGTGACGGTAGCCTGCAACCCCAAGTCCCATCGCTACCTGATAGAAAAAGCATGTGGCGCCGAGCCCAACGAGCATTACCGTGGGAATAAAAAGCGCCCACCACTTCATAGAGGGCTTGTCGACCATCCTGACTATGTCTTCCGTTACTCTCGCGTACGTTAAAGGCGCCTGCTGCGTCTGGCTCATCACACTCTTTCCTGTTTGACTTTCTTAAGATAGGTAATCGCGGGCTTGGTGTTTATTTCTTCTAGGACCTTGTAACCCCTTTCACCCTCCGACAGTACCGATGCCCTGCTTTTGTCGTCAAGCAGGTTGCCGAATACTATGGCGTTGCTCGGACACGCCTGCTCGCAGGCCGTTAGAACCTCTCTGTCTCGGAGAAGCCTTCCTTCATCCTTGGCAAGGTCCTTTCCGTAATTTATCCTCTGAACGCAGAAGGTGCATTTTTCCATGATTCCCTTAGACCTCACGGTTACGTCGGGATTAAGCTGCCAGTTAAGCGGCTCAGGGAACTTGTAGGTAAACCAGTTGAACCTTCTTACCTTGTAGGTGCAATTGTTAGCACAGTACCTGGTGCCCACGCAGCGGTTGTATATCATGCCGTTTAGGCCCTCGTGATTGTGGTAAGTCGCGAAAACCGGACACACGGGTTCGCAGGGGGCGTTTCCGCACTGCTGGCAGAGCATAGGCAGAAATCTCACGTCAAGACTTCCGTCGCTGTTTTTCTCAAAAAACCTCTCTATGCGAATCCAGTTCATCTCGCGGCGTTTTGAAACCTCTTTCTTTCCTACAAAGGGGATATTGTTCTCGGCGTAACACGCGGTCACGCAGGCTCCGCACCCCGTACATTTGTTAAGGTCTATGGCCATTCCCCATCTGTATTTCGAGTACTCTTTTTCCGGATAGAAATCAGGGTGCTCAGAGTGCTTGGCCGAATGGGCGCCGTTGTGACCGAGCTCGCCAAGAGCGATGGTCTGGGCAACGTGTCTGTCTCCCTGAGTTTTCGTGTACTGGGTCCTTACAAGCAGATCTCTTTTCCTTGCGGATGAAACGTTCGCCTTGGTTGAAAGCAGTGAAAGTCCCCCTGAAAGCGCGTCGGTTGCCGCCGGCAGCAGAGCAAAAGGATTCACTCCCCTTCCCTTCGCGTACCTTCCGTAGGAAGTGTGTCCCTGTCCCAGTGGAATAGCGACCGTATCGGGCCTTATTCCCTCATAGACGAAAACCTGCACCTCAAAACTTCCCCCGGGAATATCAACCTTTACGTAAGAACCGTCCTCAAGACCCATTTTTGCCGCGACCGCGGGATTTATCTCAAGCCACGAATCCCACACCGAAGTGGTAAGAGCGTCGGGAAGCTCCTGGAGCCACGGCTTGTTGGCTCCTCTTCCGTCCAAAAACCTGTAGGACGGGTAAGCGATCAGGTGGAAATCTCCTTCTCCGCGGAACTGCGGGTCGCTGAAAGAAACGGAACTGATCCCGGATGAAAGAGCGACCGTGGCGAGTGCGGGAGTGGTCGTTACGGAACCTTTTACGACAAGATTCTCCCAGAACTTCTCGAAGCTTGTTCCGGGGGACATTCTCGCGGCCCTTTTCTTCCAAACACCTCTTAAATAGTCGTAATATTTTTTCTCGGTAAACGTGTTTTTAAGCGCCTCAACATTCTTTGAAACCGATATCAGCGTATCGCCCGCGGATTTAGTATTGAAAACCGGCCTCATGACGGGCTGAGTTATACCCGTTACGCTTTTTTTCGGGTTGTAGTCACCCCAGCTTTCAAAAGAAGTGCTTTCGGGAAGTATGAGATGCGCTTTCTCGGAAGTCTCGTCAAGAAACGCGGAGATGCTCACGACAAACGGCACTTTTTCAACCGCCTCGGCAACTTTCAGTTCCCCGGGAAGCGTGAAGACGGGGTTCACGTTATGAACAATGAGAATTTCCACCTTGCCCGACCTCATCTCTTCCACAAGCCTCTTTATGTCGCCGAAGGTGTTTGCGTCCGAAATTGAAAGCGGATCGGAAAAATCAACCGTTTTGCCGATATTTCCGGCAAGGTAGTTCAGTATGTTTACGGCAACGAGGGTCTCGGTAGCGTTTGATCCCGTGTTGGCGGCTCCGCCCCCTATCGCGAGGCTGTCTGAAGCCGTGAAGTCACGGGCGATTTTCTTTATCGTGTCCGCGGATACGTCTGTGAGCGTTGCGACTTTTTCGGGCGTGTAGCCGGAAACCATTCCCGCTATCGGCCCCGGGGCAACCTTGTTAAGACCCTTTGAGATCATCACGTTAGCGATCCCAAGAGCGAGATACTGCTCAGTACCTGGTTTTGCCGCGATCCACGTATCGGCGTTTGAAGCTGTCATTCCGGAGCGCGGTTCTATATGCACTATCTTACCGGTTTTTCCGTGATCTATGTCCCTTAGCTTTGAATACCCTACGGTGTTTGAAACAGTGGAAAGCCAAGTCTCAAGATAATCCGCCCCGAAGGAGAGAAGATAGTCCGCTTTGTCTATCCTGTAGGAAGGTATTTCGTCCCTTCCGAAAACAATGGAATTTGCTTTTCTGATTGGTTCGTGGGAAAAAGTCTCGTAAACGTAATGTTTTCCTCCGAAGGGTCTGAGGAATTCTGCCAAGAACTTTGAGTAAGTTCCCGATATGTTGTTGCTCAGATAGACGACCTTCCCCGAGCCAAGAGAATTTAATTTTTCCGCGAGTATTTCTTCGCCTCGCTGCCAGCCTATGGGTTCGAGTCTCTGCGTTTCAGTGTTGCATCTGAGTGGGGAGCGGACTCTGTCGGGATTGTAAAGACCCTGAAGAGAAGCTTGGCCAACAGCACAGGTCTTACCCATGTTTATCGAGCTTTCAGGGTTGCCTTCAACCTTGATAGCACGACCTTCGCGGGTTTTCACAACAAGACCGCAACCCGAGGAACACTCTCTGCAGGTTGTCGCGTAGAACTTCGGCACTCCGGGAATAACGTTTTCAGGGGGAATGACGTAAGGAATTATCTGCTCCACGGGTTCCGAACAGCTTCCGGCAACAGCGGCCGTACCGCCCACCACCCCGAGCACCTTCAGAAAATCCCTTCTTTTCATACCCTCTTTTCCTTTTTTTTCTTTCCGAGACATTTATCCCCTCCGGCCTAATAGTGGCAGGTCAGACAATCCTTCAGTTCGGTTTTGTGTTCTTCGTTATCCGCATTTTCTTCATGGCACGATATGCAGAATCCCATCGTCAGGTCTTTTGCCTTGTGCACCACGTCCATTTTCTCCACTTCCCCGTGACAGATACTGCACTCAAATCCGCGTTTTATATGCCTTTTATGGTTAAAATGCACAAACTCCGGCATTCCCGCGGAGGTTGTACCGTACATTCCGGTAACCTTTACCCACGGTATCGGTTCCTGTCTGCGCCAGTAGCCCTTCACCTTGTTTATTTCTTCCCTTATGTTGATGGTCTGCCCTCCCTGCGTGGTGTATTCAACGTCCCTTCCCGCAATGTAGGAATGACATCCCATGCATTTTTTCACTGAGGGAATGCCTGGATGGGTGGAAACTTCCGTGTAGCTGTGGCAGGTCTGACATTGTATCTGGTTGTCCCCTGCGTGTATCTTGTGGCTGAAAAGAACGGGCTGTGCTGGTCCTTTATCGCTGCTCTCGGCTTTCTCCGCGTACAGATAGAAACCCGCCGTTACAAGCAAAACGGCTACAGCAATAGGCAGAAATCTATGTCTGTCTCTCTTCATCTCAAACTTGCTTAAAAACGGGTTATTCAATCAGGAAGTAAATTTGATCGGCTAGTATTATTAGCATGTTCTTCCAATCTGTCAAGATTAGCAGACCGCAATGGGGAAACTGCGGAACCCGAAGGAAAAAAAGTCTGCGGGAATTGGTTCATTAAGGGTAAATCATAACCCCGTTTTTTCCGAAAGCTCCTTTAAAAAAGTCTCCGTTGAGAAATTTCCTCCAAAAAGTGGAGAAAACCAGTGCTCCCCCGCCCTTTTGAGTCCCGAAAATGAACCTCCCTCGACGTCAAGCCCAGGGAAATGGGGCAGAACCCCAAGTATGTTCACCGAGAAGACATCTCTCAGAACAGCCGGATTAGTCGCAGAAGCGATGTCCTCTGACTCCGGAAAATCGTTTATCACAACCCCGAGTACCCGTGCGCCTTTTTGCCTCGCGTACTCAAGCGAAAGGGCGGTATGGTTAAGGGTGCCGAGCCCGGGACGCGCGACGACAACCACCGGGGCCCCAAGATCAATAGCGAGATCAATCATCATGTAACTCTCCGTAATGGGTACGCAGAGACCTCCGGCGCCTTCGATTAGTGTTACGTCGTTTCGGGATATGTAATCCCGCGTATGTTCTATTATATCCCCCAGGGGTACCTTTACCCCTTCGACCGAGGCGGCGCGGTAAGGAGAAAGAGGCACGCGCAGGCGACAGGGAGAAACTTCGGAAAGCACGCAGTCCCTTCCCAAAAACCCGTAGATGAATTCAGCGTCGCTTAGACCATCGAGTTCCGTTCCCGTCTGAAACGGCTTTATTACCCCGGTCAGAAGACCCTTTTTCCAGAGAAGAGCCGCAAGCGCCGCGGTGACCGCGGTTTTACCCACTCCCGTATCGGTGCCGGCGATGAAAACGGCTTTGGGAAGGTCTTTCATCAGAAATCGTGGCAGAGAAACTACAAACCCAGCTCCTTTACCTTTTCGGCTACCTCTTCGGCGTGAGACGAGGTTTTCACCTTGTTCCAGATATGCACTATCCTGCCGTCTTTTTCTATAAGGAAGGTGACCCTGCGGGCGGAACCGAACTTGCTCTTTGCCCCGTAGAGATTTACTATCTCCTTGCTTCTGTCGCTTAGCAGCGGAAAATTGAGCGAAAGCTTGTCTCTGAAGTTCTCATGGGACTTTACTCCGTCTGTGCTTACTCCCAAGACCTGCACTCCAAGGGACATAAGTTCCTCCTCCGCATCGCGAAGCGAGCAGGCCTCCTTCGTACAGCCCGGAGTGTTGTCCCTAGGATAGAAATAAAGTGCTACAGTCCCTTTCGAATAGAAGTCGCTCAGTCTTACCTTCTCCGCGCCGTAGGTTTCGGTTTCAAAATCAGGAGCCTGGTTTCCTATCTCAAGATTTTCTCCCATTTTTAAACTCCTTTGGTTATAGTGGCGCGGCGTCAGAGATTAGAACATCCCCATGCTTTCCTTTGCCGCTTCGCTCATCTTTCCCGGGTCCCAGGGGGGATCCCACACGATCTCGATGTTCACTTCGGAGACTCCTTCAAGCTCCTCTACAAGGTACTTGGCCTCGGCAACTATCTGAGTTGCGGCGGGACATCCGGGAGATGTCATCGTCATATCGATATCCACCCGGGAACCTTCTATAGCGACCTGGTAGACAAGGCCCAGGTTGACTATATCTATCGGTATCTCGGGATCGTATATGTCGCCGAGCACCTCCATTACATCATCCTCGGTAACTCCGGATTTTTGAGTCGCTTCACTCATCGAAACAGACACCTCACTTTAAAAATATCATTCCCCGACCTATAATTCAACATCGCATCTGGGACAGGGGATATCCGCCGCCCCGTATTCGTAGTATTCGCCACAGTGAGGACAAAGCTTTACCTTTGGCCTTGTGATAAGCCAAAGCGGCAAAAACAGTATAAGGGCGAAAAACACGCCGAGGAACCACAAAAACGCCTTCCCGGTAGTCTTGCCCCTGTTTTTCGCGTCCGAGTAGACCCAGAAGGCTACTACAAACGCAATCGCCAATCCAATAAACTGCATGGTCAGCCTCCCCTATGCTATTGATCTTATCGCTGCCAGCGCCGCTTCGTAATCGGGTTCATTTACTATGTCGCTTACGTACTCAACGTGCGCGAGCATGTTATCGCGGTCCACAACGAAAATCGAGCGGGCAAGAAGCCTGTTTTCCTTTATAAGCACCCCGTAGGCCTCGCCGAAAGAAGCGTACTGGTAATCAGACGCCGTCCTTACCCTCTCTACTCCGGCGGCCGCGCAGTAGCGGCTCTGCGCGAACGGAAGATCCATGCTCATCGTTATTATCTGGACCGAGTCCGAAAGCCCCGCAGCTTCCTCGTTGAACCTCCTTATCTGAACATCGCAGACGGGAGTGTCTACTGAAACCACGACGTTAAAAACCTTTACGTCGTCGCCTAAGCTCTCAAGGTCTATCTCGCTTCCCAGAGTTTCTACGCACCTGAAATCGGGAGCCGAGTCGCCTTTTTTAAGTTCAGTACCGATAAGCGTAAGCGGATTGCCTTTCATTTTTACCGCGTCATCTCTTTCCATCTGGTTTTTTCCTCCTTAAAGCTATTTTTCTTCAATATCAAGATTTATCTTCTTGGCCGTTACGTTCGCGTCGTAAATAGAAATCCCCGCGATAAGAAGCGTCGCCAAAGAATACCCCGCAACCAAAGTAAGTGTAGCACGGGGAACATTTTCAAGTGCCGCTGTGTCCGCAAACTCCAGGAAAACCTCAAGCGGCGCGCGCGAAAGGATGTTCACAATCATTATGAGGGCGAATATGGATACGGCCTTAACAAACTGCCCATTGTAAAGCTGTCCCAGTCCCGGAAAGAAAAGGGACAGCAAAACTGCAAGCCAAGGTTTTTTTCTTCCTTCTCTCCACATGCTCAAGAAAAACTCCTTCAGCAAAGAAAACCGCGAAGGGCCTCCCCCGGGCTTTTCGCTTTCATAAACGTCTCTCCTATAAGAAAAGTATCTATACCGCAGGACAGAAGTCCGGCCATGTTCTCAACCGACGATATGCCGCTTTCGCTTATTATGATTTTCCCTTCCGGCACCATGCCGGAAAGTCTCTTCGACACGTCAAGCGAAACGTCGAATGTCCTAAGGTCCCTGTTGTTTATTCCGATTACTTCGCTTCCCGCCAAAATAGCGGTCTCAAGTTCTCTCTCGCCGTGAACCTCAACGACACAGTTCATCCCGAGGGAACGCGCTAGAGAAAGATACTCCTCTATCTGCCCGCGGTCCAAAACGGCGACTATGAGAAGCACAAGGTCAGCCCCGTGGCACCTTGCCTCATAGACCTGATAGGGGTCTATGGTGAAATCCTTTCTCAGAATCGGAAGCGCCGAGTGAGCCCTTATCTCGGAGAGATAGGAAATATCACCCCCGAAAAATCTGCGGTCCGTAAGAACTGAAAGCGCAAAGGCCCCGGAGTCCTCATACTCCCGGGCAATAGAGAGATGATCGAAATCATCCCTTATTACCCCCTTGGAAGGAGAGGCCTTTTTTATTTCCGATATTATTTTCACTCCCGGAGTCTTTGCGTGAAGGGCCACAAAATCAATGGCCGGGTGGCTTTCTGCGGCAACTGACACAAGTTCTTTTAGAGGAAGCCTTTTTTTCGCCTCTTTTAGTTCCTGTCTTTTGTGCGCAACTATATCGTCAAGGATCATTCGGCTGGTTCCGGTTAGTAATTTCGATCAGCATCTCGAGCTTTCCAAGCGCGGCCCCGCTTGAGAGTGAATTCTCGGCCATCACAAGGGCTTCTGCGAGGCTCTCCGCTTTGCCCGAAACGTATATGGCCGCCATCGCGTTTAGGAGACTCGCGTCTGTTTTCGCGCCGTTTTCCCCTCCCCTCAGCACGGAAAGTGTTATCCCGGCATTTTCGGCCGCGTCCCTACCGCCTCTCAGTTCTTCGTGGGAACGGGTTTTTGCGGCGAAATCTTCGGGACGCAGATCGTACTCACGGATTTCGCCGTCGCGAAGTTCCGCCACCTTTGTGGTTCCCGTGACCGTTATTTCGTCCATGCAACCCTCGCCGTGAACCACCATGACGTTTCGCGAACCCAGGTTCTTAAGCACCTCGGCTACTGGCACGAGAAGGTCAGGAGAGTACACTCCCATGACCTGGTTTCTCACGCCCGCGGGATTTACCACTGGACCTATGAGATTGAAAACGGTTCTTATTCCGAGATCTTTTCTGCACTTGGCAACGTTTCTCATGGCGGGGTGATAGACCGGAGCGAAAAGAAAAGCTATGCCCGCTTCCAAAAGGCATCTCTGCGCCAAGGCGGGAGAAATACCTATTTTCACTCCCAGCGCTTCAAGCACGTCAGCACTTCCGACCGGGCTAGAAACCGACCTGTTGCCGTGTTTTGCGACCGTGACTCCGGCGCCGGAAACTATGAAGGCCGCAGTGGTGGATATGTTAAACGTTCCGCTCCCATCTCCGCCGGTTCCGCAGAGGTCCACGGCGGTTTCCCGGTCGCAGTCTATTTTTTCGGCCTTTTGTAAAAGAGCCTTAGCGACACCTGTTATCTCGGAAACGGTTTCCCCCTTTACGCGAAGCGCCGTAAGAAAGGCGGCCATCTGGCTCTCGGGAAGTTCCCCTTCCATCATAAGGTCAAGCACCGCGGTCACCTCTTTTTCCGAAAGATCCCCGCCTTCCACAAGTTTCGAAATCACTTCAATCATCATCGCTTAACCCGCCTTCTTCCATATCTCTTCCAATCTTATCGAGAACACCGTTTATAAACGCGGCGGAGGTTTCAGACCCGAACTCCTTGGCCACTTCGATCGCCTCGTTTATAGTAACGGGCACAGGTATATCGCTCAAGAAAACCATTTCGTAAACCGAGAGGCGCAGAATGTTCCTGTCTATCATGGACATTCTCGATACCTTCCAGTGCTCAGAACACCTGTTTATAATGCCGTCTATAGCGTCGACATTTTCCAAGACGCCCCGGCAGAGCAGAAGTGCGAATGCGAGCATTTCGCCGTCAGCCGTTTTGTGATGAAAGGAACAGAATGATTTAAAATCGGAACGCAGGGCGGATGGTTGTGGGTAACCGTTCCCGGACACCGAGTCAGCCTGATAGAGAAACTGAAGGGCGGTTTTTCTGGATAACCTTCTCTTCCCCATCGGAGAACCTAGGAAAGCGCTTTTATGAGATTGACCATCTCAAGCGCACCGAGCGCGGCTTCGCTTCCCCTGTTTCCTGCTTTGACTCCGGCCCTTTCAATAGCCTGCTCGGTCGTTTCCGTGGTTATTATGCCGTTGCAGACGGGCACTCCGGTCTCAAGAGCCACTGCGGAGAGATCCTTTGTCACCTGCGAAGCGAGGAAATCAAAATGGGAAGTCTGTCCCCTTATTATGGCTCCGATCGCCACAACGGCATCGTATTTTCCGGACAGCGCCGCCTTTTTCACAGCCAAAGGCACCTCGAAGGAGCCCGGCACCTTTATTACGTCTATCGACCTGTCGCTCGCGCCGTGGCGAACGAGGGTGTCGACCGCTCCCTCCGTCATCGGGTTCGTGACGAAACTGTTGACCCTGCTTGACACGATGGCGAAGCGGAATTTCCCTACGCTCAGTTTTCCTTCTATTGTTTCAGGCATCTGCTCCCCTATTATTTTGATATTGCAAGAATATTACCGTAATTCGCACTTTTTCCCATGGCAATTTCCTTTTCCCTGTAATCCGAAATGTCTATGGGAACGCTCCCGACTATCCTGAGCCCGAATCCCTCAAGCCCCTTTACCTTTATCGGGTTATTAGTGAGAAGCCTTATGTCGCGCACTCCCAGATCCCGAAGTATCTGCGCCCCAACTCCGTAATGCCTGAGTTCCGCTTTGGGTTCCTGTCTTTCCGGGACCAGCGAGGGCGCCTCCCTGCTCTTCCCGTTTGAATAGCGTGTTATCTTTTTCGCGAACCCCCCATTACTTGACTCCTGGTTTATGTAGACAAGGATCCCGGAGCCGTTTGCCTCTATCATCTTAAGGGACTGGGTAAGCTTCGCCCTGCTGTGGCAGTAAAGCGAACCGAAAACATCGCTTATAGCGCAGTCTGAGTGCACCCTTACAAGCGTGTCCTCCTCGGAACTGGGTTTTCCCTTGACAAAAGCCATGTGCTGTAGGCCGTCTATTTCGTTTTCAAAAGCGATGGTTCGGAAAACCCCGTACTCGGTAGGCACTTCCGCTTCGGCAACCCTGCGCACGAAACTTTCCTTTCCTATCCTGTACCTTATGAGATCGGCAATGGTGGCGATCTTTATGCCGTGCTTTTCCGAAAAAGACACTAGGTCCTCAAGACGCGCCATGTCACCGTCATCCTTCATTATCTCGCAGATAACCGACGCGGGACGAAAACCCGCGAGGCGCGATATGTCAACCGAGCCTTCCGTATGACCGGCGCGGACAAGCACCCCGCCTTTTTTCGCTATCAGCGGAAAAATGTGTCCAGGACGCACGAAATCCTCCGGTCTCGAATCTTCGGATATCGCCTGTCTTATCGTCAAGGCCCTGTCGTGAGTCGATATGCCGGTCGTAACCCCTTTTCTCGCGTCTATGGGAACGGTGAAAGCCGTGTGTTCCGGAGCATCGTTGTACTCGGGCTTTATAGGCTGAAGCGCCAGGCGGTCAGCGTCTTCTCGGGTAAGAGAGAGACAGATGAGGCCGCGGCCGTGAGTGGCCATAAAATTAATCATTTCCGCCGTGGCGTTCTCGGCCGGTATTACGAAATCTCCCTCGTTCTCCCTGTCTTCGTCATCAACCAGTATTATGAGTTTGCCCTGTTTTACGTCATCAATAATTTCTTCAATAGAGTTCATCTTTTATATCCTCTTCCGTCGCGAAAAATGTCATAATACGAACAATTCCTTTAAGCAGAATATAGAATACAGGGCGTTTCTGTCAACAAACACGCGGGTTTCTACGTACGGAAAAGACCCACTTTCTCCTTTATCTCCTCCATGTTCTCTTCGGCTATACGTTTTGCCTTAAGGGTTCCCTCGCGGAGTATGTCCCTTACCTCGTCCGTCCTTTTTTCATACTGCGCTCTTTTTTCCCCGATGGGTTCAAGGAGAAGATTTATGGCTCGGGCGAGTTTTTTCTTTACCTCGACATCCCCAACGTTTCCGGTCCTGTAGCGGTCCTTGAGATCCTCGACCTCCCCGGAATCGTCGTTGAAAAGATCGTGATAGATAAAAACCGGGTTGCCTTCCACAGTGCCCGGTATATCAGCCCTTATTCTCTTCGGATCGGTATACATGCTCCTTACTTTGCTCTCAACTTCCTTTTCGCTGTCGCAAAGGTATATGCAGTTATTAAGACTCTTGCTCATCTTTCTGTTCCCGTCAGTGCCAACGAGGCGTGATGCTTCGCTCACAAGCGGTTCAGGTTCACCGAAGTAATCGCCGTAGATAAAATTAAACCTTCTGGCAAGCTCTCTTGTAAGCTCCACGTGACTGAGCTGGTCTTCGCCCACGGGAACCTTGGTAGCCCGGAACATCAGTATGTCAGCCGCCATGAGAACGGGGTATCCAAGAAGCCCGGCCGAATAGTTGTCCCCCACTCCCATATCCTGAATTTTCTCTTTCAGAGTGGGTATTCTCTGAAGCCTCGGCACGGGGCAAAGCATCGAGAGTATGGTCGAGAGTTCCGTTATCTGCGGAACCTGGGACTGAACGTAGAAAACGGAGCACTCCGGGTCCATTCCCACTGAAAGCCAGTCACACACCATCTCGATTGTGTTTTCCTCAACCTCGACAGCCCTGTCGTAATGAGTGGTCAGCATGTGGAGGTTGGCAACCAGAAAAAAGCAGTCGTATTCGTTTTGAAACCTGACGCGGTTTCGAAGCGAACCCACAAGGTGGCCCAGATGAAGTTTTCCTGTCGGCCTGTCTCCGGTAACTAGAATCGGTCTGGAACTCACTTTAACCTCCGAGAGTCGATGCGTGGCGGTAATGTTACTCAAACAGCAAATATACTCAACAGAACAAACGGGACCCGGGAACATCCGTCCGGGCTTTTCGCGGATTCCGGCGGAAAAACAAACTCCGCTACGCCGACCGGGGAAAACAAGGGTCTCATGGCCCCATTTACATATTGACACGGTACTTTCCCGTATGCTAAACTAAATGAGAACATTTCTCATTTAATCACGCAGATGAGCAGATCACTTCTCTTATTACTGACAATAGCTTTCCTTGGAACGCAGATGCTTTCTTTCGCCCACGCGGCTGAGTACGGTTCCTGGGAGCACGAACACGAGGGAACCACCTGCGAGATCTGCCTGAGCGCTAAGCATCAGGACTTCACAAGTCCCGGAGCCACGAGTGGAACCTGTTTTCTCCGCCACGCGCAGCATGTCCCGCAGGCAACCGCTGACGTTATCATCCTCCGCGACACCCTCAATGCGGGAATTACCCGCGGACCTCCCCTTTCCTCCTAAGCAGTAAAGGAACCTTTTTTAATTCCCCGCATACGTGGAGAACAGCATTTTCTTTTAAAACTAAGGAGGAAAAAATGAATATATTACGCTTAGCGGTCATAACCGCGTTTTTCGCTGTTTTGCCGTTTTCTCACATGTCCGCTTTTGCCGCTTCCGATCAAGAGATAGAAGCTTTAAGGAAGGAGATACAGACCATGAAATCGGAATACGAGAACCGGATCCTGCGGATGGAGAAAAAGCTAGAAGAGATGAAGGCTGAAACGTCTCAGGCCAAAACTACTTACTCAAAGAGCAAGGATAAAAACTTCCCCAGCAGAGCCATCTATAACAGGAACCTTAACCCTTCAATCGGCGCCATACTGGGCGGACGCTTCGCAAGCTTCTCTTCCAATGAGGATGAAATCCCCGGTTTTGCCTTGAGGCATGAGGGAGAACGGGGAGCGGAGGGAATTTCTCTTGGAGAAACCGAACTGAATTTCTCGACAAGCGTTGATGATAAATTCTACGGTCACATAACCGCGGCCCTTGCGGACCACGGAGACGGAATCGAAATCGAGCTTGAAGAGGCGTATGTGGAAACCCTTCCCGGTCTCGGGCTTCCAACGGGAGCAAACGTGAGAATGGGACGCGCGTTCTGGACTTTTGGATACCTAAACGAGCATCACTCCCACGCTGACGATTTCGCCGACCGTCCGCTGCCTTACAGGGTGTTTCTTGACAAGGCCTTTAACGATACCGGAGCGCAGATTTCATACGTGTTTCCCACAGATCTCTATGTTGAGGCGGGAGGCGGAGTCTTCAGGGGAGACGATTTCCCGTTAGCAGGAGCCGGGGGAAACGACATAAACTCTTTCAGCGTCTTTTTACGGGTAGGAAGTGACATAGGCAAGAATTCATCCTGGAGAATCGGAGGCTATGTGCTTGACGGAGAGGCAAGCGGCCGCGGCGGCGGGCACGGACACGAAGAAGACGAACATGCCGGTGATAACGGCCATGAAGAAGAGCACGAAGAAAACCCCGAAGAGTTTTTCACCGCCGGCATGTTCACGGGAGACACTAGGCTCTATGCGGTTGATTTCCGTTATGTGTGGGCCCCAACCGGAAACGCCCGCCAGAAGGAACTGCTTCTCCAGGGTGAGTATTTCAGGCGCGATGAAGAAGGCATTTATTCTCTTGCGGAAGGAGACGAAGTTCACGAGGAGCGTCTTGACGGGGGAAGCCACGGCTGGTACGCGCAGAGCGTCTTCAAGTTCTCGCCGAGATGGAGAATCGGCGCCCGTTATTCCCAGCTCTATTCGCCTGAGGACTCCGGGATAGAACATGACCCTTACGCGGTGGCAGTCATGGGCGACTGGTCAAACAGCGAGTTCTCCCGTCTGCGCCTTCAGTACAACTACGAGAAACTGGAAGAGGACCTCGGCGACAACCAGATTCTGCTCCAGTACATAATGGGCATAGGTGCTCACGCGGCACATAAATACTAAGAGGAACAAGAGCATGAAACGCCTTCTAACTTTCCTTTATCTCCTGTTGCCGGGGCTATTCTTACTGGCCCCGGCATCTTCTTTGGCAAAGGTAAATGTATTTGCCTGCGAGCCGGAATGGGCGGCGCTGGCCGAAGAGATCGGCCGAGACAAGGTGGAAGCGTTTTCAGCTACCTCGGCCGTGCAGGATCCTCATTATATAAGGGCGCGTCCAAGCCTGATATCCAAGGCACGAAAAGCCGATTTACTGCTCTGCTCAGGCGCAAGCCTTGAGATAGGCTGGCTTCCGATTCTGCTCCAGAAAGTAAGTTCAGACCTGCAGCCCGGTTCCATTGGTTACCTTATGGCGGCAGATGTGGTCACAATGCTGGAAGTCCCGGTCGTGGTTGATCGCAGCATGGGAGACGTGCATCCGGAAGGCAATCCTCACGTGCATCTCAATCCGCATAACCTGATTCTGGTGGGAGAATCGCTTGCAGACCGGCTTTCTAAAATTGATGTTGAAAACGCCTCTTTTTATAAGAATAGCTACCGGGATTTTTCGTCACGCCTGCGCAAGGCGATTTCCCGGTGGGAATCCGAGGCCGGTATGCTCAAAGGAAAACCGGTTGTGGTTCACCACGAATCGTTTACTTACCTGCTTGAGTGGCTTGGAATGAAACAAGTGGGAACACTTGAGGCAAAACCCGGCATTCCGCCGACAACTTCTCATCTGAAGAACCTGTTGCTGCAGTTAAGAAACAATCCGGCAGACGTGATTATTCGCGCCCCTTCCGATCCGGATGACGCCAGTGAATGGTTGTCTGAAAAAACCGGGACGAAGGGGATAACCCTTCCTTACACGGTCGGCGGTGACGGGCAAAGCGACGATCTGTTCGCGCTGTTCGACAGGACTATAGATCTGTTGAGGGAAACCTATGATGTTCGGCAATGAGCTCTTGGAAATCATCGGGCCGGCGCTGGCGGCCGGCCTCATGATCGCACTCACGCACGCCCCTCTGGGTATCGAGGTGCTCCGTCGCGGTATCATCTTTATTGATCTCGCGGTGGCGCAGATTGCGGGGCTTGGGCTTGTGGCAGGCAGCCTGCTTATTCACAATCCATCCCCGTGGCTGATTCAACTCATAGCGCTTGTCTGCGCGATCGTGGCAGGGCTGTTTTTCCGCAAGGTGGAAACGGCGATGCCCGAGCGACAGGAAGCGATCATAGGGTGCGCTTTCGTGCTTGCCGCATCGCTGGCGCTTTTGCTGCTCGCCGATCACCCCCACGGCGGAGATGAAGTAAAGCATCTGCTCTCGGGACAGATGCTGTTTGTGACATGGACAGATGTAGCGAAACACGCACCTATTTACGCATTGATACTGATGGCCTGGTTTTCCAAGCCGGAGGTGCGAACCAACATGGGGTTTTACCTGCTCTTCGCTCTCGCCATCACTTCATCGGTTCAACTGGTCGGCGTCTATGTAGTTTTTGCAAGCCTTATACTCCCAGCTTTGGCCGCGGTACACGTCAAACGTCCGTATCTTATTGCGTGGCTCTGCGGGGTGGCAGCGGTTCTGTCCGGTATCGCCTTTGCCATAGCGTTCGATATGCCCGCCGGACCGATTATCATTCTGTCATATGCCGCAACGGCCCTGATTATACGAGGGGTTAGGATAGCAAACAAAGGAACAGCCTGAATCCGTGCATGGGATCAGAAAGCTTCAGAATAGTTTATGGTGGCGCCCCGTAGTTGATATATTGCTCACTGACAAAATGCTTAGTGTGGTTGCAAAGATGGTTTGATCAAATGACAAAGATGGTTTGATCACTTTTTCTTTATTCTAAGAGCGGCGAACAGGGGCTGGCATAATTTCTATTGGGACTTACATACATAATTAGACAAATTAGAACTTTATTTCTTTTACATTTTCTCTCGAACAAGCGTTCAAGTAGCATGTTTAACAACGGGAATTAGCAAAAATTCTGGAGATATATGCAAATCTGGTGTTCAAGGACATGATCAAGCGGCGACCTGATCGTCTGTCGTCACCTCCGCTGTTTTCTCTGTTGTCTCTTCGATCCCATCTCTGAACTTCACTCCCGTTATCACTTTCGCCAGGAAATCAAACCCGTTAATTTTGCGCCAGTTCTTCTCCGCGCACATCCCCAGCTTGAATATCATGTGCAACATGCCCTCGGAACTCAGACAGCCTTTGCAGCGTCTGGTCCGATGCCGTATTGTGCCGAAGGCCGACTCAATCGGGTTCGTTGTCCGAATGCTCCGCCAGTGGTTGGCGGGAAAGTCGTAAAACGCCAGCAACTCCTCCCTGTCCTTCACAAGGCACTGTGCCGCTCTCGGGTACTTGTCTTCATATGTCTTCAAGAACAGATCAAAGGCCCTCTCCGCGTCTTCCTTTGTCTCCGCCTGCCAGATATCATGCAGCTGCCTCTTGGCCTTGGGCTGGGAGGACTTGGGCAGGTAGTTGAGTACGTTCATCGTTTTGTGCACCCAGCAGCGCTGCTGACGGGTTTCTCCGTAAACCTCTTCAAGAGCGGGCCAAAACCCAAGCGCTCCATCTCCAACAGCAAGCTTCGGGGCTTCCTTCATCCCACGCCCTTTGAGATTCACCAATACCTCACGCCAGCTCTGCTTTGATTCTCGCACACCGTCTTCGATAGCCAGGAAGTGCTTCTCCCCACGTTCGTTTACCCCTATGACCACCAGCACGCACAACCGAGGGTTATCTCCTCGTATGTTGCTGTATATGCCGTCTACCCATATATACACCCAGCGACCCTCGCTCAAATCCCCGGTCCTCCAGGTACCGTATTGCTCGGCCCACTGTTTTTTGAGCCGCGACACCGTGCTTTGCGAAAGCCCCCTGGCCTCAGGCCCGATCAGCGCCTCTAGCGCAGGCCCCATCTCCCCGGTGGATACTCCCTTCAGATACAGCCAAGGCAAAGCCGCCTCAAGCGTCGCGGCCTTGCGCACATAGGGAGGCACCAATACCGAGTGGAAAGTGACGGGTTCCCCGTCCTTGGACCTCACCTTGGGAACTCGTACCTTCACGGGACCAATGCCGGTCTGTATCTCCCGCTCGGGCAGGTATCCGTTGCGCACAACCGCGACTCTCCCATTGTCCAGAAGACGATCCTCGTATTGCTTGAGGAACTCTTCGAGCTCGCACCGCACGGCTGTGCCGAGAAGAAACCGGGCGCCCTCTCTCAACATCTCGCTGAGGGGGTCAGCAACCGCCCCGGGGCCTTGAAGCCCGTTTCCCATGTGTCCGTCAAGCTTCAATTCTTTGGCAACCGCTCTCTGTCTTTCTGAGTGGACAAATTTGCTGAACAGTCCGTTCAATGAATCGATTGTCTCTTTTTGACCTTTGAGGTCAAAAACTTTATCCTTCTTGCCCATAGTGGCGTATCCTCCTATTGGTTGTTTTTTTGAACTCAAACAACAAATCAACCGGATACGCCGCTTTTTTTCAAATCACTCTGAACACCAGATTTAGTTATAACTCCAGAACTACGTGGGCTTTATGGAACCGGTCATGGGAAAGATGGAAAGTCTGGAGGATTGTCAATAAGGCATGCCAAATTAGCCGTAGGTGCAGCGTCTACTCTTGCTACATTTCTTTTCGACACCCATGAAGAAAGAAAGAGTTAAAACTATGCCAGATATTGATAAACGGCTTATACACGCTTTTGTTCTTCTGCAGCGACAATTCTTGATTACCGAGTATGTTGTCAAGCGAAGAAAGCCAAAAGTTCTTCGCAGTTTTGAAAAAGCCATAACAGATCAAAGGCAAAGCATTCAAGATGTATTGCGAGTTTACGAGCTAGCTTTTTCTATTGTTGACAACATTGTTCGATACGAAAAGATTGCGTGTATTTTACCTAGATTTAACCAGCGTACAGATGAATTCAAATTATTTTCGTCCAGATTGGGTGGAATGAAAGAATTAAGAAATTTGCTCCAACATATAAACGAAGATATCGATACGGAGTTTGAAAGCCCAATTTTGGGTGGCATAACATGGGCAAAGAACAATATAAATTACATGGCCGTTTTTAATGATTTAGGCGAAAAGCGTTCTGTTCCTGGTCTTATTTATGATGCGCAAAAGGAGAAATTTACTAAGAAGTTTTGCTACGTCCATAATGGAAAATACTACGATCTTTCGGAAGCCATAAAAGGCTATCAAGATTACCAAAAATTTGTGGAGAGCAAATGCCAAATAAACATAGATGGAAAAAGTTATAAGGCTAATGAACACTATGTTGCTCTAGCTGCAACAATTCAATCAAAAGACGTGGAAGCAAAGTCAGATGATCATGAGAACACCCATTGATTTCCTCTCCACGAACAAAATGAACATCTGAGTGAACACAATGAACAATTACTCATAGTGGTGATGTGCTAGATTGGCTTTAGTGGCCGAACGTGAAATTATAGAGAAAATATTTGAGAAATTAGAACTTAAAGCTGAGCAATTACAATATGTTATTCGATACCCATACAACGGGTGTGTAAAAAATAATAAAAATTGAAGAATGGCGCGCCCGGAGGGATTCGAACCCCCAACCTCTTGATCCGTAGTCAAGCGCTCTGTCCAGTTGGGCTACGGGCGCGGGAAAAATGTGCTTCCTAATGGTTCCTGAGCCAAGTAGCGCAGTCAACCTGAAAAACGGCGGGAAAAATTAACAATACGGATTTCTATATTATAATAGTCACCCTGAATTTTCTTGCGGGAAAAACACGATGGAAAAACTCGAATCGCTTCTTGACATGGAAGTCGAAACCTATCTCCGTAGGGTAAAGGACAAAGAGGAAATAAAGGATCTTGTTTCCGGGAACCTCACCCGGAAAACCTACGCAAGATTCCTGCTTACCTTCTATATCATCGAGTTTCTCAGCCAGAGAGCGGTCAACATAGCAAGCTTAAACACGAGGGACTCAGACCCTTACCTGAGCAAGAGATTCCATTCCTGCGCTCAGGGAGAACTCGGACACGCGGAGTTGGCTCTCAGAGACTTAAAGGATCTGGGGGAAAAAGAAATCAATCCATTCTGTGTTGAAGTCGCAAGCGAATATGACGAGTTCCTCCAGAACGCCGCCGAGCAGTTTCCTCTCGCGATACTCGGACATTCCTATCTGTTTGAAAACGTATCGGGGCTTCTTTTTCCTGAAATAAAGTCGGCTCCCGACCCCTCGACGTTCATAGAAGTCCACGCAAAAGAAGACCCTGTACATTCCTTGGCGATAAAGAGAACGGTGAAAAAAGTTGAAGAAACTTTGAGCCAAGAAGATATCGAAAAAATAGTAGAATTCAGCAGGAAAAGCGGAAATTACCTGATGCGGCTATTTGACTCCCTTGCTTAAACCCAAGATCTCACCGTAGCGAAAACACGAGACCAGATGATCGTTCACCACACCGGTCGCCTGAAGATGCGAGTAGACTATGGTGGGACCCATGAAACGAAATCCCCTTTTTTTAAGATCACGACTCACCGTCACCGAAAGCTCCGTAAAAGCGGGTATTTCTGAGAGTTTCTCCCAACTGTTCGTAACGGGAATGCCTCCCGTAAATCCCCACAGGTAATCGGAAAAACTTCCGAACTCACCCCGTATTTCCAGAAACCGTCTGGCGTTATTTATTGAAGCATCTATCTTCTTGCGGTTGCGTATTATTCCGCTGTCCGACATAAGTTCCTGTATCTTTTTCTCTTCGTAGCAGGCGACTTTTTCCGGATCAAATCCGTCGTAAAGACGCCTGTAGTTCTCCCTTTTGCGAAGAACCGTGAGCCAGCTGAGCCCCGCCTGGGCAGATTCCAGCACCAGAAACTCAAACTGCTTTTCGTCGGAGAAAACGGGCACTCCCCACTCACTGTCATGGTAAGCCCTTTCAATATCGCTCTTCTCACACCAAGGACATCTTCGCATTTGATCCCTCCTGGAGGTTCAAAGAAAAGCGTTGTAAAGAAACCCGAAGAAAAGTACCTGCGGAACAGTCACTACGGGAAGGAGCAAGGCCGTTTTTCTGCCTATGTTTGTCCAGAGAAGTCCGATCTCCGTATAGTCGGTCACAACCCCCGCCATAAGAAAAACGAAGGGATTTCCAAATGACCCCACCTTGTCGTAAATCTCAAACGCCACAAGCGAACTTCCTTCGCTGCAGACCTCAATCACGGTAGCTCCGGCAAGGGTGAGTAAAAGGCCCCCGGCGTCCGGACCAAGGTACTGCATAAAAAATTCCCCTGGCACATATACGTCTATCAGAACCGCCATAATAAGACCGACTATAAGCCACCAGAGAACCATGTTAGAAAGATTGAGACTTCCCCTGAGAACTCCCGGGACACTTCCTCTAAGAGAGAAATTCTTTATCTTCTCCCATTCGTATGTCTCCTCTGCGTCCACGACATTGTTTTTCTCTATGTAACCGCCCCGTTCAAGTATCTCGAAAATAAAACCCGTAAGAATTGCGATAAATCCGGCTGTTGCTATGAACAGAAAGCCCTTCCATCCGAAAAAGCTTACAAGAAGAATAGTTACGGGAAAGTTCGCCCAGGGAGAAGCAAGAAGAAACGTTATCACTGCTGGAATGCTAGCCCCTTTTCTGTAGATCTGAATCGCTATTGCAAGTATTCCATGCGAACAGGAAGACATTAGAAAACCACCCGCAAGCGCGTAGAAAAGTGACGGCTTTCCCGTCCTGCCAAGGTATCTGTATATGAACCCCTGGGGGACGAAGTAATCCATAGACCCGCCCAGAAGAAAACCCAAAATAAGCGGGACGGCAAGCAGCTTTAGATAACCCAGAAGCGAGGTGTTAAGGGCTTCAAGCGTCGGCAGAAAGGAAACGGCTACCAGACACAGAAGCAATACAAGAGAAATTTTCAGGTTTCGGCTGACTCGAAGCGGTTCGCCGGGCGGCGGAGTGTGGCAACATGAAACCTCGTTCATTCTATCAATTCTAACATATCTAACATAATTCAAGTCCCGACCGGATGCTCCGCGCCCTTTTCCGCAGCGGAGCGAAAAGAAGCTTTTCCGTTTGTCCGCTTTCTTTTCTAGGGTAGAATCCTTGCGTGATGAAAAAGAGAATAGTAGTAGCCATGAGCGGAGGGGTTGACAGCGCCACCACGGCCGCTCTTCTTAAGTCCCAGGGACATGAAGTTATAGGAGTGACCATGCAGCTTTGGGATTACGGAGAGAGCGAGGGAGGATGCTGCTCCGCCGACGAGGTGTGCGATGCGAGAAGAGTAGCATACGAAATAGGCATACCTCACTACGTGGTAAATTACATGGATTCGTTCAGGGAGCTTGTGGTTTCCGATTTCGTAAGCAAGTACGACTCCGGAGAGACGCCAATACCCTGCGTGCTGTGCAACCAGTTCATGAAGTTCGATTTCCTTTTGAAGCGCGCTCTTGAACTTGATGCGGATTTTCTCGCCACAGGACACTACGCGAGGATATCCCGCAGCGCCGAGACCGGCAAGTACTCTCTCGAGCGGGCCGTCGATCCTGCCAAAGACCAGTCTTACTTTCTCTTCACTCTCGGTCAGCGGGAGCTTGAAAAACTTATTTTTCCTCTGGGAGACAAAACGAAAACCGAAGTAAGAAAGATTGCCGAAGATATGGGGCTTCGGGTTGCCGCGAAGGCGGAAAGCATGGGCGTCTGCTTTATCACGGGAAACGGCTACAGGGAATTTCTTGAGCCATACCTAGAGAGAGGAAAAAGAGAGGGTCACATAGTGGACATGGAGGGGAACCCTGTCGCAAAGCACAGAGGAATCGCATCTTTTACCATAGGGCAGAGACGCGGACTCGGCTTCGCAAAAGGAAAGCCGATGTATGTTGTCGGTATTGACGCCGAGCGAAACGAGGTCAGGGTCGGAGAGGAGAAGGATCTTTACAGCAATGCCCTTACGGCGGGAGACCTATCGTGGGTCAGCCAGCTTCCAGAAGGAGAAATCGAAGTGCGCTCGAAAATAAGGTACCGCCACGGCGCAGTCCCTTCCAAAGTGACAGTTACCGATGACGGCAAAGCAATAGTGAATTTCTCGGAACCGCAGAAAGCCGTAACACCCGGCCAAGCAATCGTCTTTTACAGAGACGAAGCCGTGGTGGGCGGCGGCTGGATAAAAGAGGCCCGCATGCAATGAAAAGGATCTCCGTTGTAACCTTGGGGTGCAAGGTCAACCAGTATGACACGGCCGCCTTGCTTAACCACCTGCCATCCTCAGAGTTTGTAAAGAACAAAAAATTCGACGAGCTGGCGGACGTGTACGTAATAGACACCTGCACCGTCACCCACAAGGCGGATTCGGAAGCAAGAAACTACGTATACAGAGCAAAAAGATCAAATCCCCACGGTGTGGTAATAGTCACGGGCTGCTACGCCCAGGTTTCCCCCGAGCAACTCTCGGCCCTAGAAGAAGTCGACTACGTAATCGGAAACTCCCACAAGTTCTCATCCCTGCTCGGAGTCGTCCGCCGGGGCGAGGTTCAGAATGAGCCGAAGGTTCTCATATCTGATATCTTCAAGGAAAAGAAAAGGAAATTCGATACCCCCGACATCAGATTCTTTCCCGACAGGACAAGGGCGTTTCTCAAGGTGCAGGATGGGTGCAATTATGCTTGCACGTTCTGCGTGATTCCGAGAGCGCGCGGGCGGTCCCGAAGTCTCGGGGCGGATGAAGTGATCTCAAGACTAAAAACTCTCGCACGTGCAGGGTACAAGGAAGTCGTTCTTACCGGGGTTCACCTGGCAAGCTACGGAAGAGATACAGGTTCTGACCTTGTCAGTCTGCTTGGAAAGATTGAGGAGTCTAGTGCGGTGCGCAGGATAAGGCTAAGCTCGCTTGACCCCGCAGACACCAAAAAGGAACTGATCAGTTTCGTCTCAAACTCCAAAATCGTCTGCCCGAGTTTCCACGTAGCGCTTCAAAGCGGAGATAGAGATGTCCTGAGAAGAATGAGAAGAAGGTACAGCCCCGAGCAGTTCCTTGAGTGCACAGACACCATACGCAACGTATTGCCGGAGGCTTCAATCGGTACTGACATAATGGTCGGATTTCCCGGGGAAACGCAGGAACAGTTTAAAAATTCCCGCGACGTCGCGGCGGCATCGGAACTTACCTATTTCCACGTGTTTCCTTACTCAATAAGGAAAATGACCCCTGCCGCGAACATGAAAGACCAGATTCCCCCGCAGGTAAAAAAGCAAAGAGCGGCGGAACTTCGCGCTCTTGGAAAAGCAAAAAAAGAAAACTTCTACAGGAAGTTCATCGGTAAAACCCTTGACGCCATTGTCGAGAGCAAGTCGAACTGCACCACGGAGAACTACATACACGTAAAACTGACCGAAGGCACGGTCAATACCGGGACGGAAATAAAGGTAAAAATAGAGAATGTAAAGAACGAAGTTGCCTACGCAATTGCCGTGTGAACGGTTTTTACATTCCTTACGCTGACGTAACTGCCAGCACCCAATAACAACAGCGCTAAGGCACGCATTATCTTCTTTTTTGCTCTTTTCCCATTACAGTCGCTAAGCGCTCCACATTGGCACAAGCAATGTGATAGCGCCTTAATGAATCGTAATATTGAGACCTGGCATCAAACAAGGTGCGTTGCGCGTCAAGTACTTCATGATAGGAGAACCTGCCTTTGGCAAATCCGACCCGCGCCAGTTCAAACGCTTTCTCCGCAGAAGGCAGCAGTTCAGCTCTCAATCTTTGCGCCTCTGAGTAATAAGTGCTCCATTGCTCCCAGCTCTCCGTAAGTTGTTGCTCCAGAATCAATTTGGCTTGCCGAGCATCGCTCGCTGTCCGTGTAACTTCCGCACGGACCCTGGCGACATTCCCCCTGTTTTGATTAAAAACCGGGATGGGAAGCGAGACGGAAAAAACAAACGCCTGATCGCCGCTTCCTTTAAAATCCCTTACGCCAAGGCTGAAGTCCAGGTCCGGAATAGCCCTTGCGCGTTCAAGATCCAGCAAAGATTCCTTTTCCATTCTTATATGGGAAAACCTTAGCATATCGGGAATACGAGCGAGGTTCGCGCGGTAATTTTCTATGGAATCGGGGGCTCTGAGCTCAAAGAAGTGAACGTGATCAAGTGAACTTTCCAATGCGGAAGCTCCCAATATTTTTGCGAGCTTCTCCTTGGCTATTTTCAGTTCATGTTCTTTCCGCTCGCGCGCGATAACACTCGTGGCATAAGCCACTTCCGCCTTGCTCAGTTGAATCTCCGGTTCCGCCGCCGCCTGCACCTGTTTGGATACGGTATCCAGAACATCCTTGGCTAACTGCTCCTGTTCAACCGCAAGTCTGACCGCCTCGTCCTTTGCCAACGTATCGTAATATGCTATACGAACGTCGCGCTTAATGTTTAACCGTTCAGCCATTAATGCCGTACCGGCCGCCCCACGGGCTGCTTTTGCGGCACTCCTGCGTGCTGAACGCTTACCGCCAATCTCAACAGTCTGCGTTAAGCTGTAGGTAAATTCAGCCGAATCCGCTCCACCGAAGTCACCACTGCCGACAACATTTGCTACCTCAAATCCAATTTCCGGATTCGGCAGGTACCCCGCCTGGTTTTCTGCACCCTTTGCAGCTTCCACATCGGCAGCAGCCGACTTAAGGCGTGGTGAATACTCCAGAGCGTTTTGAATAGCATCTGATAGGGTAAGTACGGAACCGATGTTGTAGACGCACTCTGTGTGTTTATGAGTTTTAGGCGAGTGCGGTTCTTCCGCTCTTAACGGCTGTGACAAGACTCCCGCCAACAAAACTGCTGCACAGAACACACATAACTGCGAAAGCATCTTTGTTCCTCCCTGTCTCCATGAAGACCGCCTAAAATTAAAATAGCCAAAAAATTATTTTAGACTTGTCTAAATTTGTTCTTAACTCTAACAAAACAGGATTTACTGTCAAGTAAAGATTGCGGGAGTATATATAGCAATTAATTATTACTGGCAAATCGCATCATCAATGGTTTGATAATGCGAACAGCAAATGGCGGAGAGAGTGGGATTCGAACCCACGAAGGGGCTTTCACCCCTTACTCGATTAGCAATCGAGCGCCTTCGACCACTCGGCCACCTCTCCCCGCTCGGTAAAAAAATGATAACTCAACGGAAAACAGAGTCAAAAGTCCTCTTTTCCTGCTGTTTTTAACCCTTAACGGAAGAAACCTCAAGAATGATTAGGACATCATCTGCTCTGTTTTCAACAGTGCAGTTCGCCCCGTCTTCAAGAAAAACTGTTTGCCCCGGGCCAAGTTCATCGTTGCCCTCCTCACTGATAATCAGGGCTTTTCCCTGAAGCAGCAGAAGTCGCAGATTCTGAGAAGAAATGTTTTCCGTTCTTATGGATTTACCGGGAAAAAGAGTCGTTTTCGTTACTTTTGAAGACTCCCCTTTCTCAATTTCCTCTCTGCTGCCCCAAGAATAGTGAGCTAATGTCGGGCAACTTGCCTCCTTTCTGCCCTCCCCTTTCAGTTCCTCCGCAAACGTGCCCGCTTCACTCGAGCGGTCAAGGTCGGAGACAAAAACGACGTCCTGAGTTTCAATCACCGCAATGTTGCGAAGACCGTTTACGCAGACCAACCTAGAGCCGCTTCTTACAAGAGAATTCTCCGTGTCCCTCAGGATTACATCTCCTTCAAGCACGTTACCAGCGGAATCTTTCGGGAAAAACTCGTAAAAAAGCCGCCATGACCCTATGTCACTCCATGAAAAAGAAGACGGTATTACCGCTCCGCGCGAGGTCCTCTCCATTACCGCGCGATCAACGGGGACAGAAGGAAGCCCGGCGTAAACATCTCCGGCGATCTCCCGGTGGGAAATTTCGCGCATTGGCACGTACACATCGGGGCAAAGAGCCGCATATTCATCGATCATAGTCCGAGCCCGAAAAACGAACATTCCGCTGTTCCAGAAATAGTTTCCTGAAAGCAAGTATTCACTTGCAATCTCGGCATTGGGTTTTTCGACGAATCTTTTTATTTTAAGTCCGCCGTCGCAAAGTGGCTCCCCTCCTTCAATGTAACCGTATCCGGTCTCGGGTGCGGAAGGAGTGATTCCAAAACACACTATGTGATTATCTTTGGCAAGTGAAACCGCCCTCTGCACATGATCACGGAAATCCTCATCGTCTCCAACTATATGATCCGAGGGGAAGACCATTATCACCGCGTCTTCGTTCTCAGAAGCAATCTCAAGTGTCCCAAGCAAAATCGCGGGGGCGGTGTTTCTACCCACAGGCTCGGTCATAATTTTTATTTTTCCCGAAAAATCTGTGGACCGAAGACCTTGCTCAATCAGTGGGCGCTGTCTTTCTTCAAGTACAACCAATATATTTTCTTTGGCAACAAGATGGGCAGCGCGTTTAAGCGTTTCAAGCAGAAGCGAGTCATTTCCGTTTATCCTGAGGAACTGCTTGGGCATAGACTCTCTTGAGAGAGGCCAGAGCCTGGTTCCCCGTCCCCCGGCAAGAATAAGACAATAAAGGTTTTCTTTAGGCATTTTGAGAACGAGTCCCACAGAGAAGCTTCTGAGTGTTACTTTACCTGATGGGGTTCCTTCAGAAGGTCCCAGACGGTTTTCACGGGATTAAATGTGGTGGAAGGAACTTCCACGAAAACGGTTATCCAGCCGGACATAGAACCGTTCCAGAGTCCGGGAAGCTCAAGTGCTTTTATCTTCGTAGTACCAGAGATTTTTTCGGTGATAATTCCGGCTTCAGGATCAACAAAGTCGGGCAGATTGAATTTCTCGCCTCTAAAATTCTTCACTCCGCAGACGATGTCCACCGGATTAAAGTGCGTTGAATTCTCCCATGCACTGCGCTGGGAAGAACAACCCTGATCAACCTCAACGCTTTCAACTATCTGAAGAGATTCCCCCTGTTCCGTCTCCACCCAGAACGGACCCCCACCCGGCTCACCTTCGTTTTTTACAACGCCACATACCCTGATAGGCCTGCTAAGCAAGCGCAACAGATGCTCCTTTCTCCCCGCCTCAGAAAGCCCGGCAAGTTCCCGGGAGATGTCCATGAAAAGTTCTTCACTGCAAAAAGAAGTTATCTCATGCTCAAGAGATTTTGAAATGCCGGAGGAAGAAAGAACTTCTGTGTAGCGGAAAACCTTTTTCTGGATCGAAAGAAGAAACCCTCCCAAGATCTTTTTCCAGTTAACCGTATCGGGAAGAAGCCCTTCTTTGGCCACATTATCTATATTTTTTATAAAAATACAGTCATGGAAAAGCTCATTTAAGTTTTTTAGCAGCGCTCCGTGTCCCGCGGGTCTTCGAAGTAAAGATCCATCGGCGTCCAAAACGGGAGTATTGTCCATTGTGACCGCAATTGTATCTGTCTGCGGATCCTGAACCGAGTAGGTTATATCAAAGCAAATCCCTTCGGATGAAAAAAGATGAGCCGCTTTTTTTTCCTCAGCGGCAAATTGCTCGGCGAAATCGGGAGGAATTGTAAAATGCATGGAAACCGCTTCGCGCGAGTTTATATATCCAAGACCTTCTTTGAAATGTTCACAGAAAGCCATTCTCGGTTCCCCGGCGTAGCTGTGAAAAGGCACAAGTCCTTTCGGAATATTCGCGTAGCCGAGGCCTCCTTCACCCAAAACGGCATCAAGAAGGAGCCTGAAATTCCCGGAAGAAACGACCTTCTCAAGCCCTCCCTCAAGCCTTTGTGAAAGAAGTCCCGCAAAAGGGAATCTTGTCAGGTTCGAGATGAATTTCTCAAGGATTTTCTTCTCCTCCAGATCCAAAACCCCATCGTCCGCGGAAAAAACATCCCGAAGCAGGTTAAGTTCCCGAAACATCCTCGATGCCGCTCCCGAGGCCGGAACAAATTTGCATACGCTTATTTTGCAAAGAGAATCCTCGTATTCCCGCTGAAGCACCCGGGATTCATCCTCCCCCAGTTCCCTTATGCCGTCACCGACTGTCGCGGGGCGAATAAGCCTGCGGAATGGATAACCCTTTTTGAACCGTTCAATCTGTTTTTGAATATCCAAGATACGAATTTCCCGCAAACGCGAAAGTATTGCCGAAAGCGCCGCTACGTGCCATCTTTCCTGCATCTGGTCCTAATACCAACTATACATCAAAAAGTCGAAAGAACCGTAGTCCGGATAGACATATGACCTTACAATAATAACAGTTACATTCTACAAATGATGGGCAGTATCCGACTTCTACCCAGCATCGCCCTTGCCATACTGCTGTTTGTCGCGGAGGGACAGGCAAAACTTGTTGAATACACTTTTGATATCAGCTACATAACGGTTAACTACACCGGAAAAGACGTAAAAGCGATGGCGGTCGGCGGAACCATTCCCGCACCCACAATCGAGGCCTCAATCGGAGACACTCTGCGCGTCACGTTCAATAACAAAATGGATGTCGCAAGTTCCATTCACTGGCATGGAGTCCTTCTTCCAAACGATCAGGATGGAGTGCCATATCTCACCACCCCTCCGATTGAAGCGGGCGGATCGTTTACGTACGAATTCCCGGTAATACATAGTGGGACATACTGGTATCACTCACATACCGGCCTTCAGGAACAGCGAGGCGTCTACGGATCAATTGTTTTTCATCCCCGAGAAGAGGAGCCGCCTCGAATGGACCACGAACATGTCGTGGTTCTCTCCGACTGGACTGACGAAAATCCGAGTACTGTTCTCTCCAATCTTAAAAAAGACGGTGATTACTACGCGCTCAAAAAAGGAAGTGTGCAGTCATGGAATAAGGTCATACGGCACGGGTGGGCGGCCGTGGCGAATCGTCTCAGAAGCTCCTGGACGCGCATGGGACCCATGGACATATCGGATGTCGGATACGACGCGTTTTTAGTAAACGGCAGACGCGCGGAAATTTTCTCGGCCACCCCGGGAGAAACCGTGCTCATCCGTCTTATAAATTCGGCCGCGTCAACTTATTTTAATGTGGAATTCGCAGGAGGACCCATGACTATAGTAGCGGCCGACGGTCCCGCCACAGAACCCCTGAAGGTAAAGAGGCTTCGCATCGCGATAGCGGAAACATATGATCTGCTGCTCAGTGTTCCGGATAAAGGTTCTTATGAACTGCGCGCCACATCAGAAGACGGGACAGGCCACGCAAGCATCTTCATAGGCTCAGGAGAACACATCTACGCTCCCGATATCTCAAAACCCAACCTTTATCTCCAAGACCACCATCACCACAGCGGCCAAAAAAAGCATACCGGTATGATGTCTGCAATGAAAAAGAAAAGTAATCCGCACAAAGCACACGGCATGGGCACCCACGGAAATCAAAAAACCATGCGAAAAAGCTTCAATTCCCCCGTCAAACACATGAAGGATTACTCCCGTCTAGTCTCAAAGGAAAACACCTCCCTGCCGCTTGGCTCCCCGCAAAGAGAGATTCCGCTCGAACTTACGGGAACCATGGACGGCTACACATGGTCTTTTAACGGCGAAACGCTCTCTCAGGCGGACAAAATACTCATACGCAGGGGAGAGAACGTGCGCTTCACACTGAAGAACATGACCATGATGCACCACCCCATACATCTGCACGGACACTTTTTCAGGGTTCTAAACGGCCAGGGGGAGCGAAGTCCGCTTAAGCACACGGTGAACGTACCCGCAATGGATACCGTGGTGATTGAATTCGAAGCGAACGCAGACAGGGACTGGTTTTTTCACTGCCACAACCTCTACCACATGATGGCGGGTATGGCGCGGGTGATTTCCTACGAGAAATCGAGCGTAGCGGATGAAAGCACCATAAAAAAAATCTCGCATGACGCAAGCTGGTACACGGCCACGAGTTTCTCCGCGCTTACCAGCATGACCGAAGGATCATTTGGAATTTTCAATACCGAAAACACTCTTATGGCCGAATATGAGTACGGTTACGACAACAGGGTCTGGGAGATTGAATCTTACTATAAACGTCGTTTCGGCAGGTTTTTTTCCATGTACGCGGGCGCGGATTTCGAACGCGAGGGAGTAAACGAAAAAACGGAAAAAAAAGCCATGGCGGGAATAAAATACCTGCTTCCGATGTTTATTGAATCCGATTTAGGAATCCGCTCCGGAGGAGAGATTAGGTTTGAAATTCACTCCGGTTTTGATCTCACGCCCCGCACGGATTTCGAGTGGGAATGGGAAACCGATTTTGACGGCGATTATAAATACGAGTTCGAACTTTCCTGGGAACTAAGCAAGACACTGCGTGTCCTGAGTGTATACGATTCCGACCATGGGTGGAACGCGGGACTCAGGGTGACTTTTTAACGGGATGGCGGGACCGACGGGATTCGAACCCGCGACCTCTGGCTTGACAGGCCAGCGTTCTAACCAGGCTGAACTACGGCCCCGTTTAAATCAGATGGTGGGCGGTACAGGATTCGAACCTGTGACCCCCTGCTTGTAAGGCAGGTGCTCTCCCGCTAAGCTAACCGCCCGCAAAAAACCCAAAAAAGCAGGCAATCTGTATAACCGAATAAAAACTCTTTGTCCAAGGCCAAGACACAGGGCGCTTAAAGTCCATGCTCTTCTATGAATCTCTCCGCGTCCATAGCCGCCATGCACCCGCTTCCCGCCGCCGTTATAGCCTGCTTGTACCTTGTGTCCTGTATATCCCCCGCCGCAAAAACGCCGGCAACGCTCGTTTCAGAGGTGCCGTTTTTTGTAATAAGGTAACCGTTATCGTCCATCTCAAGCTGTCCCCTGAATATTTCGCTGTTAGGAGTATGCCCGATCGCTACGAACATACCCTGACATTCCTTCACGTAACTCTCCCCCGTTACGGCATCCTTTATCCGAACTCCCGTTACTCCGCTCTCTCTTGAACCCAGCACATCCTCTACAACGCCGTTCCAGATAAAACCTATTTTTTCGTTCTCCGTGGCCCGCTGCTGCATTATCACCGATGCCCTGAGCTTGTCGCGCCTGTGAATCACCGTGACTCGGGTGGCGAACTTGGTAAGAAAGATGGATTCCTCCATAGCGCTGTCACCTCCTCCCACAACCACAAGTTCCTTGTCCCTGAAGAAAAACCCGTCGCATGTGGCGCATGTGGAAACCCCGTAACCCAGAAGTTCGCGCTCGGAGGGCAGACCAAGCATCCTCGCCGTGGCACCTGAAGAAACAATAAACGTGGAGGCCAGTAGCTGCTCATCCGCTGTTAATATGCGAAACGGCCTTTTGGAAAAATCGACCGAGATTACAGCCTTTTGCACGCACTGCGCCCCGAAACGTTCCGACTGCTCCCTCATAAGATCCATAAGATCAGGACCCATGATTCCACTTGGAAACCCGGGAAAATTCTCAACATCAGTGGTCGTCGTGAGCTGCCCGCCGGCTTCCGGACCTTCAAATACAAGCGGCTCTAGATTCGCCCGCGCCGCGTAAAGCGCCGCGGTGAGCCCCGCCGGGCCGGAACCCATTATGACCACCTTGCAACTCTCTTTCAGTTCTTTCACTGCGCGCTCCTGCAATTTCTTTTTGGAATAGGGACTTTATACTACATTCAGGCAGTGGTTTTTCAAGAGATAAGATAAACGAAGGTGACGGGGAAAAACCCGTCCGCAAAAGCGCAGACACCAATGGAATCCGCAAAGAAAACTCCGCTTTACGATAGGCACGCGGCCCGGGGAGCCGTATTCGGCGAGACGGGCGGATTTTTTCTTCCGAAAAACTACGGTGACCCTCAAAGAGAAGCAAAAACCGTAAGAGAATCGGTGGGCATTATAGATATTTCAAGCAGGGGAAAGCTTGTGCTTCGAGGAGCGGACCACTTAAAATTCCTGCAGGGAATGCTTACAAACGACGTAAAGGAAAAAACCCCGGGAACAGGTGTCTACGCGGCAATACTCACCCCGAAGGGAAAAATGATTTCAGACATGAGAGTCTTTAAGAACGAAGACTCAGTCTACATGGACATAGAACCTGGCATGGGCGGTGACATAGCGCAGCTTCTTCGCAGATTCAAGCTTTCTTACAAGGCTGAAGTGTTCGACGTTACCGGAGATTACTGCGTTTTGCACATGTGCGGTCCCGGTTGCGGGGAATTAATCAGCAAACGCCTCGGCATTAACGTCGAACAGATGAACGAATATGATCACCGGACTTTCGGCGAGGCAACCATAATGAAACTTAACCGAACAGGAGAAGCCGGTTTTGATGTTCTTTTTGAAAACCGCAGCGCCGGGGAAATCTGGAACCTCCTTTTGGAAAGCTCCCCGGCTCCGGGACTTTCGGGACAGGAGGCTCTTGAAATTCTACGGATCGAAGCCGGAATCCCCGTTTACGGGAAGGACATGGATATCTCCACCATACCCATTGAAGCCGGTATCTGGGACGCCCTTGATTTCGAAAAAGGATGTTATGTGGGGCAGGAAGTAATAGCAAGGATAAAATGGAGAGGAAGAGTTAACTGGCATCTAGCGTATTTCGCGACACCGCAAGAAGGCTGCGCGTCACCCGGAGACATACTTTGGGTTAACGAAAAAAAAGTGGGGAGAATAACCTCCTCTGCATACTCTCCAACCCTCGGAAAAAACATCGCCATCGGCTATATAAGAAGGGAATTTCGTGATTTCCAGGGAGAAATAACCGTTGACGGAGAACAATGCGACGATAAAACTCCAACCACGGTAAAAATAATGGAAAAACCCTTTTATAAACGCTTTGAATAGCTAAAAAAAAATGATATGTTTTAGGGGTTAAATAATATTTGATTATCACCTTGTCTGTTTTATAGATGCGTACGGCAAGTATTTCGGGTTTGGCCCCGTCTTAACTGAAAAAAGAGGTAATTATAAAAAATGATATTCGACAAGCTTCTGGAACATTTTTCAAACGATCTGGCAATTGACCTCGGAACTGCAAACACCCTTGTATACCTCAAAGGCAAGGGCATAGTGTCTAACGAACCTTCTGTGGTAGCGGTACAGGATATTCCGGGACAAAGACCGAGACTCATTGCGGTGGGCAAGCAGGCCAGGGAGATGGTCGGAAGAACTCCAGGATCAATCAAGGCCATAAGGCCGCTTCGTGACGGGGTTATAGCCGATTTCGACGCAGCCCAGAGAATGATCGAGTACTTCATAAGAAAATCCAACGGCAACAAAAGAAGCTTCGTGCGCCCAAGAGTAATAATATCGGTTCCCCTTCAGATTACCGAAGTAGAAAAAAGAGCTGTAAGAGAATCGGCCGAGGCAGCGGGAGCAAGGAAAGTATATCTTATTGAGGAAACAATGTGCGCCGCCATAGGGTCCGGTATAGACGTGAACAAACCCTCGGGAAACATGGTGGTTGACATAGGAGGCGGCACTACTGGAATAGCCGTTATCGCATTGTCCGGGATAGTTGTAAGCAGATCAATCAGAATTGCCGGAGACAAGATGGATGACGCCATACAGCAGTGGCTAAAAAGAAATCACAACCTAGTCATCGGATATAGAACAGCCGAAGAACTTAAGAAGAAATTCTCCTCATACCCGGATATAAACCCCAACAGAAAGATGCAAATGAAGGTAACTGGAAGAAACAACATTTCCGGAGTTCCTTCAATGCTTTCCATTGATATGGAAGAGATTGAAGAGGCGGTAGAAGAGACTGTAAACCAAATAGTTGAGGCAATACTGCAGACTCTGGAAACAACCCCGCCGGAGTTGTCCGCAGATGTCTTTGAATCGGGAATAATGCTCGCCGGAGGCGGTTCGCTTCTCAAAGGTCTGCGCAACCGTATAGAGCAAAAAACCGGCATCAAGATAAGAAGAGCTGAGCAGCCCCTTGATTGCGTCGTTATGGGTTCTGGGAAAGCTCTTGAAGATATAGACCTTCTCAACTCCGTCGCCCTATAGAAGATATAGGAACCGGGTGCACCAGATAAAGTTTAAGGGCGTCCTTATTGCTGAATTTGCCTCGGTAATTCGCCTTTACTTGAAACTTGAGTCGTTTTGTGTTACAATGGCAACCTGATAGGTTTTTGTGTTTCGTAAGTTCTTGCGGCGGCTGTAATTATAGAGTGGAACCTTAATTACAGTATGGTCGGTGATTTTCCCCGCTGTGAGAATTAAGGCTAAGCATTTCCCGCCGGAAGGGAGCTTAATGAGGAAATTTTTTAGTAAGAACCAACTGTTTCTGTCCTTTGTCCTCGTAATTGCGTTAATTCATCTGCTACCCGTCGCTTTTGATCTGGCAAAGAGAGAAACCAACTACACCACAAAGCTAATGCTTAGCATTAACCATGGTTCCGGTGCCTTCGCAAACTATCTCAAGGATGGCATGAGGCACTATTGGGATCATTATATTGATCTTGTGGATACAAGCATTGAAAACTCCCGTCTCAAGGCGCAACTACAGGAAATGGAAGCTCAGGATCTGATGCTAACGGAAATAAGGCTTGAGAATGAAAGGCTAAGAAGCCTTCTTAACTATAAAAAATCTTTTGAGGGAGAAGTGGTGGGAGCTAAAGTTATAGGGAGCAACCCTTCAGTTGTAGGCCCCGGCTTCCTTATAATAGACAAAGGATTGTCTTCCGGAATAAAGAAGGGGTTTCCGGTGCTTAATAACATCAGGGCTATCGGAACCGTACACTCGGTAAGTGAAAAAACCTCTATGGTAATGCTGATGACAAACCCCTCAAGCGTAGCTGACGCGATTGTACAAAGGAGTCGCGCGCGGGGCATAGTAACCGGAGCAGGAAACCATTATGTTATGAAGTACATTGAGCAAGAAGACGATATTACAGCAGGAGACAAGATCATATCATCCGGAAAAGACAATGTTTTCCCGAAAAATATTGTTATAGGAACCGTAATAAGAGTTGAGCCGGACAGAGGACTCCAAAGAGCCATAATAAAACCGGAAACCGATGTGAGCAGGGTTGAAGAGGTGCTCATACATCTTAATTAGCACTCTATTAACACTCTGCCGGCTGGATCCAGTTGGAATAAAATGAGAATAAACTTCTCTTTTTTTTTCTACCTGTTTTGCTCTTTTCTCTTCATTATTATCCAAACATCAGTCATCCCCACCTCTTCTCTGGGCAAATTCACCCCTGATCTGAACCTGATCCTAATAATTTGCTTGGCAGTCAGAACCGAAATACCTTATCTATTCACACTTGCCATGCTGAACGGGTTTTTAATGGACGTTTTTTCGACCGGAGCTTGGGGACTTCATACTCTTACTAGATTCGCCGTGTTCCTAGCGCTGCGCGCCAGCATGCACAACCTTAATTATGACCGCAACAACCCCTTCTTCCTGTCTCTGGCATTTTTTATAGGAACCTTGTTTATGTACTTGCTACTAATGGTGCTGCTTCTGTTGAAGCGGGACAGTGGACAAGCGGCATTTCTCAGTTTTGAGCTAGCACTCTATCAGGCTATCATTAACACAGTCATTGGTGTTCCAATGATAATCCTTCTGAGAAAAGTGGATGGAATTACTAAAACATAGACTCATAATAGCTTTTTCTTTGCTTATCCTGGTTTTTACTATCTTCTCGGCAAGGCTGTTTTACCTCCAGATATACAAGGGTGAGGAATACAGAGGTTTCTCGGAAAGAAACGTCTTGAGGGTACTTGAACTTCCCGCACCCAGAGGACGCGTTTTTGACAGAAACGGCGAGAAAATCCTCTATAACAAACCGTCTTTTAACATACGAGTATTTCCGAAAGAAATAACCGATGTCGAGAAACTCGCGGAAAAGCTCGCTGAGATAATAAACATTCCAGAGGAAGAACTTCTGAAAAAACTTCGCACAATAGCGGGCCTGAAGAGTTTCTACCCCGTTACAATCGCCAAGGAAATAAGCAGGGAAGAACTCCTTCTGGTTGAAAAGAACAAAGAAGCGTTAAAAGGCATATTTCTGGAATTGGGGCACAAGAGGTTCTATCCACATGGAGAAGCTGCCGCCGTACTTCTGGGATACACAGGAATCGCCAATGCGGAAGAAATAAAAGCCCGCCGTCGGATCAAAGCGGGACATGAAATCGGGAAAATGGGTGTGGAAAAGGTTTTCGACAACGAACTCAGAGGAATAAACGGTCTTAAATACATCATGGTAGATGCACACGGAAAGGTGATCTCCGACTCTTTCTCCGCATTATTACCGATGCGCAAGAATAAAGAAATGGTCCAAGGAAAAGACCTCCATCTCACTATCGACGCGGAATTGCAGAAGGTCGCCAACAACGCTTTGGGTGGTGAGAAAGGGGCCGTAATCGCAATGGACGTAAGAAACGGAGAAATCCTAGCAATGGTAAGCCGTCCGTCTTATCGCCCCGAGCATATATCAGAAGGATTTTCACCGGGAAAATCGAAAAGAAGAAAGAAAAAAGACTCTTTTTCCCTTTTTAACCGCTCAACCCAGGGAACCTATCCGCCTGGATCAGTACTCAAGATAATCACGGCTTTTGCATTGTTAGAGGAAAAAACAGCTGATCCGAAGTCATCCGTATACTGCCCGGGTTATTATTCAATAAACGGAAAACGTTTTAACTGCTGGCGTAAAGAAGGTCACGGCCATATGAACCTCCACAGAGCTATTGTCGAATCGTGTGACGTATACTTTTACAAGCTCTCCTTGAAACTCGGAGTCGACGGGCTTTACCCGTACCTGAAAAAGTTCGGATTGGGCGAAAGAACCGGAATAGCCCTGCCCGAGAAACGGGGAGTGAGTCCGTCCAAGGCATGGAAAAGAAAACACTTGAAAGAACCTTGGTACGCCGGTGAAACCGCAATGTTGGCAATAGGTCAGGGATACGTTACCGCAACCCCCCTTCAGATAAACGTTATAACCGCCGCAATAGCTAACGGAGGCAGTATAGTCAGACCAAAAATAGTAAAAACAGACGAAAAAATACCGCCAGGGATAGCTGGCGTGCTTCAGAACCTTGACGGAAAATCAGTGTCTTTTCTGAAAAAAGCGCTCCATGATGCCGTAAACGGACACCGGGGTACCGGGATTTATGCAAGATCAAAAATCACACCCATCTCGGGCAAAACCGGAACAGCACAGGTCGTTTCCGCGAAAATTGAGTCAACTAAAAAACGGTTCAAAGACCACGCCTGGTTTACCTCTTATGCGCCGTCGGATTCAGCGGAGATATCCGTGACCGTTCTTGTTGAAAACGGAGGCAGTGGAAGCGTGGTGGCAGCTCCGATAGCAAAAAAAATTATTGAAACCTATTTCAGACTTAAGAAGGAACGAAAGGAAACTCGAGTTGCCAAATCTGAGTAAATCCTCCTGGATATTGCTGCTGACTACTTTGTTGTGCATGGCAGGACTCATCAATCTCTACAGCATCTCTCAATTAACCGGCCTAGGTGCATTTAAAAAACAACTCATATGGGTTCTGGGGGGACTGGTAACGATGGCAGTTATAAGTCGCTTAAAACCTCTGACGCTGAAAAGACACTCGCTCACCTTCTACTTGCTTTTCCTTGTGCTGTTGGTATTGATTTTCGTGTTCGGAAAAACGGTATCGGGATCCAGAAGCTGGTTTCAGATAGGTCCCGCATCCATTCAGCCCTCTGAGTTTATTAAAATCGGGATAGTAATGGTGCTTGCTAATTACTACGCAAGCGAGGTGGCCGCAAAGGAAGATTACAGTTCAGTGGATCTTCTTAAACCTATAGCTTTTCTGTTTATCCCTACAGCGGCAGTCATTGCTCAGCCCGATATGGGAACTGCGATGACCATACTTCTTATAGGTTCAAGCATTATTCTGTTTCTGGGAATCAGCAGGAATACTCTGCTGAAAATAATAATCGTAGCATTGATATCCGTTGTGCCGATCTGGCATTTTCTGATCAAGGATTACCAGAAGGAAAGGATATATTCCTTTATTGACACTTCCTCCGACCCTTTTGGGGTAAGCTACAACTCGATTCAGTCCCAGATTGCGATAGGTTCCGGCATGGGTTATGGAAAAGGTTTTTCTCTCGGTTCACAGTCCAACTTGAATTTTCTTCCCGCCCACCATACGGATTTCGCGTTTTCGGTGATTGGCGAAGAGTGGGGATTTCGCGGTTCGGTGTTCATCCTTCTCCTGTATTTCTCGATAATTCTTTTTATTCTCAGCACCGCAACATCTCTAGAGGATCGCTTTGCGATGATCGCATGCTTTGGAATCGCGGCAATGTTTTTCTGGCACGCCGTGATAAACATCGCTATGGTTACGGGACTTATGCCGATCGTCGGCACTCCTCTTTTCTTCATCAGTTACGGGGGGTCATCAACCCTTACGGCCTTTATCGGAATCGGAATCGTTCTTTGTCTGAGAAGAAAATAAATAGAGTTCGAGAGTCCAAATAAGCGCAAAGAAAACGAATTCTTGACAGAGAATTAACATCAGATACAATCTACGCCGATTTGAGCCACGGAAAGGGAAAAAACTCTCTTCTCCTAGGCCTTAAAACATTTTTCATTTAAAAAAACAGCCAGAAAACGGCTCCTTTCATGCGGATGTTCTTCATTTTTCTCAGTGTTATGTTTATTTCAAGCACTCTTCCGGCTCTTTCTACATCAGACGCTCACGCACTTTCGAACGTAAAGGATGTAGAAGAAATCGGTTTTGACGAAAAACTTGCATCCGCCATTGATCTTGACACGGAATTTCGCGGAGAAAACGGAGAAACGGTGAGTATCTCCTCTTTTTTCGAACAAGAAAAACCGGTGGTTCTGAGCCTTGCCTACTTCACATGCCCAAGGCTCTGCCTTCTTGCGACGGACGGAGTTCTGGAAGTTATAAACCAGCTGGGTTCCTTCAGGCCGGGCAGGGACTACACCGTAGTTACCGTAAGTTTTGACCCCGAGGAAGCCCTCGATGTCATCGGCGCAAAGGCCGCAAGATACAAAAAAGCACTTACAGGCGGGGTGGAAGAGGCCAGAGACTGGCACTTTCTCACAGGAACGGCGGAAAACATACTGAGGCTTACTGATTCGGTGGGATTCCGATTCAAAAAAGACGGTGAGGAGTTCGCTCATGCTTCAGGAATAGTAATACTCACGCCGGAGGGGAAAATTTCGAGATACCTCTACGGAGTTCAGCACGACCCCCGTAATTTCAAGCTATCGCTGATAGAGGCTTCGGAGGGGAAAATAGGTTCCTCAGAGCTGCTTAATAAAGTGCTTATGTTTTGTTATCAGTTTGATCCAATCGGAAAGAGATACGCGCTAGCTGCCCTTAATGTAGTCAAAGCGGGAGGAATGGTAACCCTCACGGTTCTCGTAGCGTTCCTCTACTTCCTGTGGAAAAGAGAAAGGAAAATCTTTTAATTATTTGCGGAGGTTGTAAATCATAAATGTCCACCTGGATACCGGAACAGGCTTCTAATCTCGCCGCAAGCGTTGATAACATAACTCTGTTTGTAACAATCATATCCGTATTTTTCTTTGTCCTGATTTCCGCGGTGCTCGTTGGCTTTGCAATCAAGTACAGGAGAAAAAGCGAGGATCAGGAAACCGCTTACATAACTCACAACCGGCTCATTGAAACCATCTGGACTATAATCCCTACAATACTTCTTATGGTTATCTTTGTGTGGGGATGGATAGCCTTCAAGGAACTTCGCAATCCGCCCGCAGAAGCGATTGAAGTTAACGTTGTGGCAAAGCAGTGGCTTTGGGAATTTGAGTATTTCACCGGAAAAAAATCGCTGAATGAACTGTTCGTGCAGCAGAACAAACCCGTAAGACTCATAATGAGGTCAGAAGACGTTATTCACAGCTTCTTCGTTCCGCAGTTCCGGGTAAAACAGGATATTCTTCCGGGCAGCTACACACAGCTTTGGTTCACTCCGATCAAGGTCGGAACCTTTGACCTTCTGTGTGCCGAATACTGCGGTTCCGGGCACTCGAAAATGCTTGCGAGAGTAAACGTCCTGAGTCCAGAATCATTCGCAAGGTGGGAAAAAGGAGATGAATTTGAAGACGGAGCCGGCGTGGCGACAATCAGCGTATCCCCTGCGGAGAGAGGAAAAGATCTGTATTCCCAGAGAGGTTGTCTTGCCTGTCACAGCATAGACGGCAAAGAGATTATAGGACCTACTTTCAAAAACCTTTACGGAAAAACGGAGAGCCTTGAAGATGGTTCCTCGGTCCTTGTGGACGAGAACTATCTCAGGGAATCAATTTACGAACCTCAGGCGAAAATGGTAAAGGGCTATCCGCCCAGCATGCCCTCTTTCAAGGGTATACTGCCTGAGGAGGAAGTAACCGCTCTTGTCGAGTATATAAAAACGTTGAAGTAGGAGAATCAAAGGAGAAAAAGATGGCAAACGGAGTCATGACGCAAACCCAGCATATATCGTTTTTAGCTCAAAAAGGTTTCAAGTCGTGGATTTTGACAACGGATCACAAGCGCATCGGGATTCTTTACCTCGTTACGATCTCATTTTTCTTCATGATCGCCGGCCTAGCGGCTCTTGGGATGAGATACGAGCTTATGACTCCCGAGCTTGACTTTTTCAGAACCCCGACGGAGTACAACGTAGCGTTCACTCTTCACGGCTCCCTAATGGTCTTCTTTTTTATCGTTCCGGGAATCGCGGCGAGCTTCGGCAATTTCCTGATACCGCTTATGATCGGGGCCAGGGACGTGGCTTTTCCTAGAATCAACCTGCTGAGTTTCTGGATATATCTTGTCGGAACGGCAATACTGCTTTCCGCGCTTTTGCAGCCGGCCGATACGGGCTGGACGTTCTACACTCCCTACAGCATCCAGACAGGTACCAAGGTAATACTTATAACTCTTGGGGTTTTCGTGCTCGGGTTCTCGTCGATTCTTACCGGAATGAACTTCATAGTGACTATACACAAGCTCCGGGCGCCAGGAATGACCTGGTCCAGGCTCCCGCTTTTCATATGGGCTTCCTACGCGACCGCTATACTGCAGCTGCTCGCGACACCGGTTGTGGGAATCACGCTTCTTCTGCTGATAGCGGAGAGGGCCTTTGATATAGGCTTTTTCGATCCAGCCAAGGGAGGAGACCCGATACTTTTCCAGAATTTCTTCTGGTTTTACTCCCATCCCGCCGTGTACATAATGGTTATTCCGGCCTTCGGAATCATCTCGGAGATAATTCCCGTTTTCGCAAGAAAGCCGATTTTCGGATACAAGGCAATCGCGTATTCAAGCTTCGCGATTGCGATAATAAGCTTTTTCGTCTGGCTGCATCACATGTTCGTAAGCGGCATATCGGAAACGGCGGCGGTGATATTCTCATTCTTGACCATGCTGGTAGCCATTCCAACGGCCATAAAGGTGTTTAACTGGACCGCCACCCTGTACAAGGGATCAATAGAGTTTCACTCGGCAATGCTCTACGCGATGTCATTCATAGTCCTTTTCACGGTTGGAGGGCTGACCGGAGTTTATCTGGGAGCTTTGGCGGTTGACGTGCATTTGCACGACACGTACTTCATAGTGGCTCACATGCACTACGTTATGATAGGGGGGACGGTGATGGGATTTTTTGGCGCCCTTCACTTCTGGTACCAGAAATGGTTCGGAAAGGTATTCAATGAACTGATCGCAAAAGCCGCATGGTTCCTCGTTTTCGTCGGATTCAACGTAGCGTTTTTCCCGCAGTTTTTCATGGGCTTTCAGGGGATGCCCAGAAGATACGCGACCTACCCCGTTGAGTACCAATCCTATCATTCGCTTTCAACCTACGGATCGTGGATACTCGGGCTCGGGATTTTAATAATGACCGTGAACCTGCTTTTGCCGCTTATGAGAAAAGGGCAGCCCGAATCGTCAAACCCCTACGGTTCCCTGTCTCTTGAGTGGCAGGTTCCTTCCCCTCCGCCCACCGAGAACTTTGACGAAATACCGACTGTAACTGACTGGACTTACGCTTACGGAAAAAAATAGATCGGAGGCTAACGCAAAAAATGAGCAGCACAGCAGAACACGCCGAAAGCCACGCGCACGGACATGGGCTCGGGGATACCGTAACGCACAACGCGGCGAAATTCGGGATGTGGCTTTTCCTCGGAACGGAAATTCTTCTTTTCGGGGGACTTTTCGCGACGTACGCGCTTTTCAGGGCCAAGTACCCGGATCTTTTTTACGACTCGCACAAGAAACTCGATATTACTCTGGGTGCCATAAACACCATAGTACTGATATTCAGCAGTTTCACCATGGCTTTGGCGGTGTCGGCATCGCAGAAAAGAAACAGAAAATGGCTGATAATACTCCTCTCTGTAACCTTTATATGCGGAGCGACTTTCGCGGTAAACAAGTATTTTGAGTACAGCGCAAAGTTCCATCATCACATACTCCCTGAGACGAACATATTCTTCGCCCTTTACTTCATGATGACCGGACTTCACATGCTCCACGTATTTGTCGGAATGGGTATAATTCTGGCCCTGATAATAATGGCCAGACAGGGAAGGTTTGGAGAAGGAAGGAGGTATACACCGGTTGAGGTCGGAGGGCTTTACTGGCATCTGGTTGACCTGATCTGGATATACCTGTTTCCGCTATTGTATTTAATCGGGTAAGCGGAGAGAGAAAATGAGCGCACACAACCACACTGAGGAACATCACACTGGTCTGCGGGTATATGTCGCGGTATGCCTGGCACTGTTCGCTTTTACGGGAATCACAGTGTATGTCGCGGGATTTAACTTCGGCGATTTCAATATAGTCATCGCCATGGTGATAGCGTCGATAAAGGCATCAATCGTCGCCCTTTACTTCATGCATCTGAAATTTGAAGACAAGCTGACGTGGATATACGCTCTTTACCCCCTATTCCTTCTTTTCCTTCTTATCGGTTTCACAATAATGGAAACCTTCACAAGGGTGCCGGTAATAAAGTAGTCATATAAAAACAGGCATGCTTGCAAAAACCGCTCTAGCGCTTCTGTTCATACTTCTCATATGGGGAAACGCGGTATCGGGACTCAAGGCTGGACTCGCCTGTCCCGACTGGCCGCTTTGCCACGGCCAAGTAATCCCGCCTTTCAGATGGGACATCTACGTCGAGTTCTCCCACCGCGTAATAGGCGGCATAACGTCCATAGTGCTTTTCATCTTATGTTACAGAAGATTCCGTGCGTACAAAAAAAATTACAGAATACTTCCACTGCTGGTAGTCGTGCTTCTTTTATTTCAAATAGTGCTCGGGGGGATAGTGGTTCTCGCCAAGCTTCCCGTGAACCTCACAACAATTCATTTCACAAACGCTATCATAATCTTTTCGATTACTTTTTATCTGGTCTACTTCGACGGTGCCAGGAGAAGGCCCGATTTCCGTTTTTCAGGACCAGCCGGGCTTTTTTTCGCGCTTTTTCTGCTTGTGTTTATCCAAGCTTCTCTGGGAGCTTACGTAAGGCATCTGGAAGCCGGGCTCGCGTGTCCTGATTTTCCCACCTGTCTCGGCTACTGGATTCCACCTGAGCTCTCGGGCAAGGTGCTGGCGCATTTTACGCACAGGACGCTTGCCTATCTGCTCACGGCGGTATTTATCTGCGTACTGTTTCTCTCCAGAAAATCCGAAGGACTAAAAGAAGCCCGAAAAAACATGTCTCGGGCGGTTGCCCTGCTTTTTCTCCAGATCGGACTTGGAATTGCGGTCGTAACCTCAAAGCTCGTGTTTTACGTCACCGCCCTTCATCTCGCAATTGGTCTTCTGATACTTTCCCTCTGCCTTCTCACCTGGTTCGGGTATATAAGTAAAAACACTGTCGCTGAAAAAACGGTCTAGCAATGAATGAAACGGAGAAAAAATCTGTGGGAACCATGGCGGTCTCCGCCATTATTCTCTCCAAGCCCGGAATAATAATAAGCGTGGCGTTTACCGGCCTTGCGGGAATGGTGGTAGCCAACCGCGCCCTTCCCCCCGCGCAGGCGGTTTTTCTATGCGTTGCCTCCCTTCTTCTGAGCGCCGGGGGAGCGGCGATTCTAAACAACCTGCTCGACAAGAAAATCGATAAACAGATGACCCGCCTCAACAAGAGGGTAGAAGCTTTGAGAATTCTAGGAGACCGGAACGCCTGGGTAATCTCGATACTGATGATGGTCGTGGCTCTTGCTGTCTCGTTTTCTTACTTCAATTACGTAACCACGGCGCTTATTCTTCTGGCGATTTTGAGCTACACGCTCATTTACACCCTTTTTCTTAAAAGAACTTCCCCTTTCGGCACCATCCTCGGGGGAATACCGGGCGCCCTTCCGGTGCTCATAGGGTACACGGCCATAAAACCCGTCCTACAACTCGACGCGATAATCGTATTCGTATTCATGATGCTCTGGCAGCCTCCCCACTTCTGGGTACTCGCGCAGAAATACAGAAAGGATTATGAAAAGGCCGGGGTAAATGTCCTCCCGGTCGCTCTGGGCACAAAGTACACGAACATGCTGATACTTATCTACTCCCTCTCCCTCATCCCCCTGACTTTCATACTCTGGCTTACGGGAACAAACACCGTCTACTTCGCAGCTTTCGCTGCGATATCCGGAATATATTTTAATTATCTGGTAATAAAGAGCGTTTTAGCCAACCGCGGTTACGGAAAGGCCTTCTCGGCTTCAATCATCTACATGCTTCTAATAATGCTCGGCATAGTGGTTGACATACTGGTTAAGTCGCTGTCCCCTGTGGAAAGGGTTATCGGGAATCTTCTGTAGTAACCAAGTTTTTATATCTATAATTCCCTTCTTTGAACTAATGAAGAATTGATTTCTCTTCTTGCCGGCTACACACCTACAAATCATCTTTCGAGAGTTCACGAGGCATAATCTTTTTGGTACAATTCATAAACCAGAAGCCTCGCGATGCATTTTTAGAACTTCAGCACTCGGTTGCTCCGCTGGGTTTTGAGGTATGTACACAGATCTCCCATGAAGTACTCCATATTTACTGTCCTTTAGCTGGGGTGCGACAAGTACGGTCATTGTTTCAGAGTCGATAGCCACAAGACCGCAATCAAATAAGGTGTGGACATCGGAACGGAGTAGAAGTCCGTTGGCTACTTTATTTGTGTCGGGGCCACGATACGGATGGATATGTGCTGCCTCAAGGACATCAAGAATGAGGCAGCCAGTGATCGCGCATTGTCCGCCATAGGCGGCAATCAGAGCATTACGAAATGCCTTCTGCCCGCGCCGCTGAGTTATTGAGCGTGAAATCCTCTCTCGTGCATCCTCCAAGCTTGTCAGGTCGAAAACATTATCATCCGCAATGTCCGATGAGATGATCGTTGTGAAATCGCGCTTGCGCTGCAACACGAAGCTGGTCGGTTTGCTTCCTTCATGCTTTAAATAGACGAACGGCCCGAGATATCGAAAACCGGCTCCTGAGTACTCATCTTTGCTCTTCCGAAAGAACACAAGGAGTTCTAGGCCACGAACTTGATGGTCAATTATCATTGCGTCTTTACGGCCTAACTTTTGTCCTTGGCAGTAAAGAATATTACCTTCGAGGCGATTAATATAGGGCGTACGATCAGGTGTCTTCTTATCGGTGATAAAGAGCCAAACGGAGGATGTTCCATTAGGACGAAATATTCCTGTGTTAATAGTGGAATCTCTGATCTCGAAAATTTTTTTCAGATCAGCACGTGTATAAATTTTCTCCGGTATCAGCTGTTTGGATGTCAAATCGATGGTCGATGCGGTTGTGCTATCAACCTCGACCCTGAAGCCAAGCTGCTCGAGCTTGCGCCGAATGGATGCTTCGCCACCCGAGAATTCCCTTGCGGTCAAAGGACCCAAATCAGGCCGCGCATAGCCATGAGCCGCACCAACGATGGCCTTAGAATCGTATCGCTGGTTATCATGGACGAGCCAATAAGAACGTGAACGACGAAACCCATATTTCTTCAGGAATTGATCACGCTTGAGTCGGTTGAACTCAGCTATGGCGTCAAGTACCGGCTGGCGACTAATGATGTCGGATAGGCTCATCGTTATCATCTCTTTCAATTATAATTACGAATATGATTTATAACGCTTTTGTTGTCAATCAGCTACTGCTAGTTATCGACGATCTATTTGGGGATGCTCCGCTGTTGCCTGATCCAGCGTAGAACCGCTTCTAATCTCCGCTAACCGAGGGCAAAAGCTCCTTGAGTTCCTCAAGCGGCCGTGAAAGGGTAAGAATTGCCTCTTTCCAAAAATCTTTGCTTGTTATATCGTCCCCTATGGATCTCTTAACTGCCCCCTCGGCGTCATCTGAACCGGTGAGCCTGAGAAACTCTTCGTAAACGGGAATAAACTCTTTCCCGTGCTGTCTGAATTTCTCGAAAAGCGCCCTGCTCAGCAGGTAGCCGAAAGTGTAGGGGAAATTATAGAAGCTGACCCCGGTTATGTAAAAATGAAGCTTTGACGCCCAGAAAAACGGATCGCATTCCAAAAGAACGTCTCCGAAGATCTCCTTCTGGGTCTCGGTCATAAGTTCCTTGAGTTCGCTCACGGTCAGTTCTCCCCGGGCGCGCCGCTCGTAGAGCTTTCTTTCAAACTCATACCTCACGGGGATATCCAGAAGATATATGGCCCCGTGGTTTACTTCCGCGTCCCTCACAAGCACCTTGTCTTCAACACTTGTCGAGGGATTGCGCAGCAGACCTTCGGCAAGCAGCATCTCCCCGAAAGTCGAAGCAGTTTCAGCAAGCGTCATAGGATAAAACTGAGCGTAGGGACGCAGGTCTCTCATCACGTGAGAATGGAAGGCATGGCCCGCCTCGTGGGCAAGGGTAAGTATGTCGCCCACCCCTGCGTTATAAGTCATGAATATCCTCGATTCTCCGGTAAGAAGAGAACCCGTGCAGAACCCCCCAGGTCTTTTCCCATCCCTTATTTCCCAGTCTATCCATTCACTTCGGCATACATGGTCAAAAAACTTGCCGAGGCGCGGATAGGCCGCGGAAAAAGAATCAGAAACCATGGATTTCGCCCCGTTCCAGTCAACCCCGCCGGTTTTTCCCAGATTCATAGGAGCCCCCAGATCGTACCAAGACACCCCATCGAGCCCCAGCGTCTCAGCCTTGAGTCTCAGGATGCTTTTTGGAAGCTCGACTGTTTCCCGTATGGCCTCCATCATTGAATCCAGAGTCTGTCTCGAGACCGCGGCGTCAAAAAGGGCTACATCGAGAAAATGATCAATCTCCCTGTGCCTGTAGAGCGTATGCCTGGTTCCCGATATGGCGTTTATGGCCCCGGCAGCCACGTCCTCAAAATCCTCCCAGGCCGCGTTGCCGCCGGAAAAAGCAGCTTTCCTTATCTCCCTGTCGGGACTTTCCATAAGCGACCTTCTCTGGGACATGGGAAGCCTTTTTTTCGTGCCGTCGGGGTAAACCATCTCAAACGTCATCTTGGAAGAGACGGTATCGTAGATCCTTCCCCAGGCGCTTATCCCGTCAACTCCCAGTTCTGAAGCCAGAATTTCCTTCGGAGCGGACATGGTGAACCGGGAATTTCGCCAAACGCGCCTTACGTAGTAAGAAGCCGACTCAATATCCGGAAAAGAAACAAACTCGGAAAGCAAATCTTCGTCAGCATCCCGAAGCGCTCTTTGCAACTGAACTTCAAGTTTCTCGAGATCCGAGCCGAGAAGGGAAATCGCCGCTTCCTCGCGCAGGTAATCCTCCCGGTTAGAATCCGAAGCAGAGAGGCATCCCACGTAAGAACGTATATGAGAATATCCGCTTATAAGTTTCTCCGTTTCCAGAAAAACCTCTTTCCAGAACGCAAGGTTTTCCCCGCAAAGAGGATCAGAAGCCGAAGCCTTCCCATCGAGACTTTTTATGCCGTCGGAGAGATTCTCTTTGAACTCTTTGTACTGAACTCCCTGAAATTCGGGAAAATAAGAAGTGAGGTCCCAGTTCATATCGGTATTTTCGCGCCACATCAACAGCGGCAAGCTTTTGGATGTAATCGCTCCTTAAGACCAGAAATAATACAGTAAAATTTCCTAATTGGAACAGACCGGGTTCCTGCCGCAAGACTGTTTCTCGCTATTGCTCAGGCAAGGCTGACGGAAGCTACAAGAAACTTCTTGGCAAATTGGCAAGAACCGGGCTTCTTATCATAGATGACTGGGGACTTGAGAAGATGAACACGTCCCAGAGATACGATCTGATGGAGATGATGGATGACCGTTACGGAGAGAATTCTACTGTGATGATAAGCCAGCTTCCGGTGAGCGAGTGGTACGGCATTAGGGGACAACACTCTTGCGGATGCGATCCTTGACAGAATCGTTCACAACTCTGCAATCAGGCTAAATTAGGCTGTTAGTGGGAATTTCTGCTCTTTTCATTCCTCTTCAGCTTCCTTTTTATCACGCTTGTGAGATTCTTTGACAATTTGCTCGGGAGATTTAATTTCAGGAAGCATACATTCTTTCTTAGTAGCGGCTATTTCTAATGCTTTGTACTCTCCTCTCAGTTGAGAGTATTCAGTAGCTTCGGGACTATCACCTTTTATTAAAAGAAGGGCTGGCCAGAACAGGAGTGCCCCAAGCCATCCTTTCTTCTTATCGGAAGAAGCTCGTTTTTTCAAACTTGCGTATAGCGTTGCAGTTCTCTGAGCAACCACCTCCATTTCCATTGCTATCTCTTCACAATTGTATTTCCCATACCTGTAAGGAGAAACATGAGCTGGAGCTATATCTTTTGGCGAAGTTGCACAGGCACTGCTGAAGAGGAAAAAGATTAAGACTGAAAATATTTTACACTTCCCCCACCTTCTTTTTGTAGTTTTTATCATTGGACATCCTCTCTCGCTTTATTTCTACCCGGATAGCCAGGCATGCTGTGTATCCCAGCGAATTGGTACACTAATCTGCTCTTGACGCGAGATTCTACACACCCTGTTTTTCTCTGTCAAACAAGAGAGTTGAGACTGTGAAGTTATTCTAGGGCAGTGAAGTATTTACGGAGCACCGAGACTCGACAGGATATTGGAAGAGTATTCCCCCCCCCCCTCCGATTCAAACCACCTAAAAAAGCGTAATTATCTTTGTATTTCAGGCAGTTAGCCATTGATATCACCCCTTCTCCAAGGTACAATTACATTATTCATTCATACCGAGGTGGAACACAACATGAACCAACGCCGATACAAGCCCACGCTTGACCGTGAACAGAGACTGCTTCTGCCCGAGCGGGTGGAGGATTACGTGGGGGAGAACCATCAGATTCGGGCTCTGGACGCGTATGTTGATACCCTTGATTTGGCGGCCTTGGGGTTCAAGCACACAGAGACCGGTACCGTGGCGGGGCAGCCGCCATATAATCCCTGGGCACTGCTTAAGCTTTACCTGTACGGGTATCAGCATGGGATACGCAGCAGCCGCAAGCTGGAGGCTGAGACCAGAAGGAACCTCGAAGTGATCTGGCTTGTGAAAGGGTTACGTCCCTCTTACAAGAGCATTGCGGATTTCCGCAAGGACCACGTGCGGCAGCTGCGGGAAGTTAACAGGGATTTTGTTTTGCTGTGCAGGGAGTTGTCCTTGTTCGGCGGGGAGGATGTGGCGGTTGACGGTTGTTTCTTCAAGGGGGATGCTAGCAGGGCGAGCATAGAGACCGAATCTTACATAGACAAGGCGTTGGAGGAGGTAGACAGGAAGATAGAAGAGTATCAGCAAGCCCTTGAGGATACCGACGCTGCCGACGACAAAGCCGGTGCGGCAGATACAAGCAACGATGAGGTTTTATCGGAGAAACTTGAGAGGATGAAGCGGCGCCAGGCGGAGAAACGGGATCTTAAAGGTCGTATGGAGAGAAGCGGGGACACGCAGGTATCAAGTGTGGACCCCGACGCGAGGCTGCTGAGGAAACGGGGACAGGTGGTAGCCGGTTACAACGTGCAGATAGCGGTGGATTCAAAGCACAAGCTTGTGGTCACAGAAGACGTGGTTCAGGATGGGACGGATACTCATCAACTGGCCGGGATGCTTGTGGAGACAAAAAAAAGGCTTGGGGTTGAGGAGTTAACGGGTCTGGCTGACGGGGGTTATTACGAGAGCACAGGGCTCAAGGAGTGCGAGGAAGAGGGCATCACGGTTTATGTTCCGGTTCCTGACAAAAGCGCGGGGATAAGAAGCAGGGGGCGCTACAGCCTGGATGAATTCACTTATGACGCCGAGGGGGACCGTTATTATTGTCCTCAGGGGAAGCGATTGACTCCTTGTAGAAAGCCTGTGGTTCGAAGCGGGAAGAGATACGTTTTATATCGGAGCAGAAGCGTTGACTGCAAGGCGTGTTCGATGCGCAAGTATTGTATTGGCGACGGTGCAAAGACCAGGGTAATACAGCGCTGGGAATATCAGAAAGTGATAGAGAGGCACAAGCGGAGGATGGCGCAGGGGGCGGAGAGAATTAAGGAGCGGGGAAGAATCGTGGAACATCCGTTTGGGACATTAAAAAGCAGATGTGGTCTTCACCAGTTTTTGATGAGGGGGTTGGAGAAATGTCGGGGTGAGTTCAGCTTGATGGCGATGGCCTACAACTTCACTCGGGTGCTGAACATCCTGGGAGCACAAAGACTCAGGGAGTATTGCGTCGGGCGGAGGGTGTATGGCCCGCAAATGGCCTGAAGTGGACAGAAAAACCCTGCTGATTTGAGATTATGGCACCAGATCATGGGTATTGAAGCATATCTGGAAGGTTTTTAACCTCTTCAATCAAAAAATACACGCGTTCTTGACGATCCGTTCATTTTTTAGCAACCATCCACTCAATAACTTCACAGTCTCAGTCGTTTGGTTGTGGTAGGAATGTGAGTTTCCCTGCCCCGTCCCCATCCAAAATTGCGAGCGCGATGCAATCGCCTTCTGATTGCCTTCATCCCAATGCTGGGGGCGTACGTACCCATGTTCTCCGACACCGTGGGGCCGCCCTGCCTCTCCTCACCATATCGACGCGACTGGTATTGTATTCAACCACTGCAAAAGTCTCAGCCATCCAAATATCAGTAAATCGGTCCAGTTTTCAAGTGTATTCCTGCAATATTATGGTATAGATTTATACGAACTTGAGTAGGCTTTTCAGGCAGGTTGGAAACAATTGAAACTGTGAAAGTATTCTTGCTACGAAGTTTTTTATTTCACCACTTGAACTTTAAAGTGCACCACTGACTCAGATAATCTTCTTTTAAGAGAGTTTAGCACGGGCGAGGGTGAACAGTCCGGGTTCCCGCCGGGAGCACTTCGGAACCCGCCGCGTTAATCTCGGCGGCAAGAGAACAATTGACATTACCACAGGCGTATATATTTTAACTCCCTAAATAATGAAAAAAGCGTATCTAGCACTTGAAGGCGGCAAAGTATTTGAAGGCACAAGCTTCGGAGCCCAGGGGGAGGTGACCGGAGAAGTCGTCTTTAACACATCTTTAACCGGTTACCAGGAAATACTCACAGATCCTTCCTATAACGGCCAAATCATCGTAATGACCTACCCCGAGATAGGTAACTACGGAATCAACCCCGAAGATTTTGAATCAGAGAAACCTCACTTAAGCGGTTTTGTCGTAAAGGAATACTGGGATTATCCAAGCAACTGGAGATCAAGGGAGAGTCTAGGAAATTTTCTCTCAAGACATGGAATACCCGGCATACAAGGAATCGACACCAGGGAACTTACAAGGATTATACGAATAGGCGGAGCGATCAAGGGGATTATATCAACGGGTGAGACAACCCCGGAAGCTCTGGCCGAAAAAGTCGACTCCTCGCCGGGAATAGTCGGGCGCGACCTAGTAACGGAAGTAAGCTGCGCGCAGCCTTACGCGTGGGAAGAAGGAACGGGAAAGTGGCGCTCCAGCAGGGATGCCGGATCTGAACCTTCTAAAAGATTCAGAGTCGCTGTTTATGACTTTGGAATAAAGAGAAACATCCTCAGGGAACTTTACGATCTTGGATGCGACACTACGGTTTTTCCATCGAAGACGGACCCCCAGGATATACTGACTTCTAACCCCGACGGAATTTTTCTCTCAAACGGACCCGGGGACCCAGCCGCGGTGAAATACGCCTCTAAAAACGTAAGAAAGCTCATCGGGGAAAAACCAGTTTTCGGAATCTGCCTGGGACACCAGATTCTGAGTCTCGCACTCGGAGGAAAAACCTTCAAACTTAAATTCGGGCACCGCGGAGGAAACCAGCCGGTTAAAAATCTTGAGACCGGGAAGGTAGAGATAACTTCCCAGAATCACGGCTTTGCCGTGGACCCCGATTCGCTTAAAAGCAATGTCACTATCTCCCATATAAACTTGAACGATCAGACGGTTGAAGGGCTAAAACACAAGGAGTATCCCCTCTCCTGCGTCCAGTATCACCCCGAAGCCTCGCCCGGGCCGCATGATTCCTTCTATCTTTTCGGAAACTTCATCAAAATGATGGAAGATTTCTCTTCCTAAACATCGTCCTTAATCCGCCACACAATCCTTATCCACAAGCCTGTGTTTTAAGCGAAGCAACGTATTTATCAGCAAGTCTTGTAGGCTCAGGAATTCTAAGACCCCGTGAGCATTCAAGAGCAATCATAACGGCCGTATCGAGGTCGGTTCTGTTGCCAATAGATACAAAAACTGGTTTCACTCCCTCCCTAGTTCTCAAAGCAGCACCAACGACTTCACGGTTCTTCCCCCTCATTAACGCTTTTTCCCCTTTCTCCAAGCCCGGTTCATTGAAAGTTCCATAAAGACATTTTTTCGCGACGCCGATTGCCGGAATATCAAGCAGAACTCCGACATGACAGGCAAGTCCAAAGCCTCTTGGATGAGCAAATCCGTGTCCGTCTATCATAATCATGTCAGAACGCTCGCGAAGCTCACCGAAGGTTTTTATGACGCAAGGAGCCTCTCTGAAACCCAGGAGCCCCGGAACATAGGGAAACGCTTCGTCCGATACAGTCCACACCCTCTCGATCTCTTCCAGGTCAGGGTAGGAAAAGAGAATTATTCCGCAGACAAGCTTTTTTTCCTTGACGCAGATAGCGATATCGGCGCCGGCAATCGTACGAATAGGTTTCTGGTCAGCGGTCCGTACAACCCTTAGAGAAAGCTCTTTCTGAATACGAAAAGCTTCTCTCACAGGAGGAGGCTTTGCGGAATAAAGTATTTCAAGGTCTTTTATCAAGTTGCCTTTATGGTGCATGGAGACAGAATACCTGCACTAAAGCTGACAGTGGTCACAAGCACGACCTATAGGTATTTGCTTACCTGATTTCTCACAGTAGCTGCAACCGTATTTGCCGTAGAACCACAGCGCGGGATCAAGCGCCGCACTTGTTCCTGCGATCCTTTGTGGTCCCCCTATATTAGTCTTGGCAACCGCATTGTGGCAGGCGTCTTGGATTATCGGCTTCGCCTCTTTAAGCTTAAGTCCTCGTGTGTCTGCGATTCCCAGATTCTCCGTCGTGCGACGAACCTGAACATCTACCGCCACCGGAACTTTTTCTATGCGCTCTATCTCAGCTCCACCCGGATCCGCCATGATCCGGATCCACATCGGTCCGATCTTCGGACCGCGAAGAAATGGGAATTTAGACCGGCCCTTTTCATCCCTGCTCCTTAGCGCCTTGAGCAATTCCTCCGCATCTCCGAGTCCGCAATCTATTACACGGCGTATCGGGCTATCCTCTGAGGTTAAACTGGTAGAAATAACGTGCCAAGCTTCTGAATCCGGTCGGTGACGTCGGCTCACCCCACTTTCAGACAAATATCTCTTTAGCTCTTTGAGGGAAGTTTTTGTTACCTCAGCAGGATCGAAAAGCTCAGGACGCGATCTAAACAGGTCTGCCGCGTCCCACCACAAACTATTTGCGTCTCGTGCGCGATCCATTGCCGAAACGAAAGTCAGAAACAGTCGCACGGTGCGTTCGGACTCACCGGAGTCACGCATCTCCTCAACAAATTTTACCTCCGGCATTTGCGACCATGGGTCGTATGATTCTATACCTCTCTCGGACAGATCAAGTCGATCGCCATAAAAATCACTGGCAATCATCTCGACTATTTGTGCTGCATTAGACATTTCTGGAGTTTGAAGAACAATTCTCTGTTGTTTGTACCACTTTAAGTTGGAATCCAGAAAGGCTTTACGGGTTCCGAGCCGTCTTCTTCGCATGAGGCAATATACTCGTCAATAGAACGACGGAATTCTTTCTGAATTTCCTTAGCATCAGTCGCTTCAAAAGAGGCAATTGAATAACTGCCGCTGTTAATAACTCTTCTGTGAAGACGCCCTACGGAATCGTCAAATTCAACCACTGCAACATACCCCTTGTACTCAATCATGGTCTCACTCCTGCGGCTTTTAGGAAAGCAGCTACGTCTGGTTAAAATAGAATATACGAAAACATGTTCGGCAAAAACTTCAAAAAGCAAAAAATACAGACTCCCGAAGTCGAGATAAACACCGTTTGGGGAGGAGAAGGAAAACCCGTTCTCCTTCTCCACGGCTACCCTCAGACCCACGTCATGTGGCACGCGGTCGCACGTTCGCTCGTCCCGAACTTTCTGGTCGTGTGTCCCGACCTTCGGGGTTATGGTGACAGTTCCAAACCTGTCGGGGAAAAAGATCATTCAAACTATTCAAAAAGAGCCATGGCCGCGGACATGGTGTCCATAATGGAAGCTTTAGGGTTTGATGAGTTCTACGTTGCGGGACACGACAGGGGAGCCAGAGTGCTTCACCGCATGTGCCTTGATCACCCTGAAAAAGTGCTCAAGGCCTGCGTCATGGATATAGCCCCTACCCACTACATGTTTCAGACCGCGGACCAGCATTTCGCCACGGGTTACTATCACTGGTTTTTTCTTATTCAGCCCGATGGACTTCCAGAGAAAATGATAGGCGCGGACCCGGAATACTATCTTCTTGAAAAACTCAGACGCTGGAGCGCACCCGGGGCAAAGTTTCATCCCGAGGCCGTAAAAGAATATGTGCGCTGTTTCAGCGACCCAAGCTCTATTCACGCGAGCTGTGAAGACTACAGGGCCGCGGCCTCAATAGATATTGTTCACGACGAAGAGGATATGGGCGCTAAAATAACGTGTCCGCTTCTTGCTCTCTGGGGAAAAAGGGGGTTCATTCACAGAACCTACGATGTGCTTGAGGTATGGAGGAAAAAAGCGCTTAGCGTTTCAGGAAAACCGCTTGACTGCGGCCATTTTCTCCCGGAAGAAAAACCTCGAGAGACTTCCGCGGAACTGCTGTCGTTTTTCGAATAACGGAATTTCCCTAGACCGGCTGAACCGGGTTTTCTTTGCACGGTAAAATCCTCGCCGGGATATTGTCCGTAAACGCTATTTTGTATAGAGTATCACCATGTCGAAAATGCTTTTCGTAATGGACCCGATCGAGTCGATAAACATAAACAAGGACACCACCTTCGTCATAATGCTTGAATGCCAAGCGAGGGGGCATGAAATCCGCTACTGCGAACTCGAAGATCTTTTCGTCAAAGACTCGAGGGCATGGGCGGATTCAACCGCGCTTCGCCTTGAGAGAAAAAGCGATTATTACGCCAAGGGTTCCACGGAAACTTCTCCGCTTGACGACTTCGACGTTGTATGGATGAGAAAAGATCCTCCTTTCAACATGGATTACATCTACTCAACCTACATACTCAGCAGGGTTGACGAATCCGTAACGCACGTGATTAACCATCCGGCGGGAATAAGGGAATCGAACGAGAAGATGTACAGCCTTAATTTCGCCGACTACATGCCTCCTACTCTGGTTTCAAAAGACATTGAAAAGCTAAAGGAATTTCTCTCGCAGACCGGCAATGAAATGGTGGTAAAACCGCTTGACGGCTACGGTGGAGAGGGGATATTCCTCGTAAGGGCCGACGACCCTAACCTCAATGTGATACTCGAGAGCATAACGGATTTCGGGAAAACCTACGTGATGGCCCAGAAATTCATAAGAGAGGTCTCGGAAGGAGACAAAAGAGTGATACTTCTAAACGGCCAGCCCATAGGGGCCGTAATGAGGGTCGCCGCAAAGGGAGAATTCAGAAGCAACTTCCACTCCGGGGGACACCCCGAGAAAACCACGCTTACGGAAAGAGACCTCGAGATATGCGATAGCCTTCGACGCAAACTCATAGAAGACCGGCTCTACCTGGTTGGAATCGACATAGTCGGAGGGTACCTGACCGAAGTCAACACAACGAGCCCGACATGCGTTCAGGAAATAAATTTTTTCAGTGGAGTAAAACTTGAATCGCAGATAGTGGATTTTGCGGAAAGCATTATCTGCCACACCCCAGATATCGGTTAGAAGCAGTTTCGGGTAAAACGCACGATATAGGATTTCAAACATGAAAATATCAAAACAAGATGTGCTCAACACGGCCGAACTCGCAAGACTCGAGTTCGATGACGAGACGCTTTCAAAATTCACCCGCCAGCTAGGAGACATTCTCGTCCACATAGATGATCTTGCTGCGCTTGATACGGAAAACGTCGAACCCACGTCGCACGTGCTTGAACTCTCAACCCCTTTTCGGAAAGACAAGGTGGTTCAGGCAATAACAACAGAAGAAGCCCTTCGCAATGCACCCAGTAAGGAAAATGGTTTTTTCACGGTTCCAAAAGTCATAGAGGATCAGAGCTAGCCCGATGTCCATTCCAAGAACCATAAAAGAGACAGCCACACTGATAGAAAAAAGAGAAGTTTCCCCTGTAGAGCTTGCCGAACTTTTTCTCGAGCGCATATTTGCCGAGGACGGAAAAATAAACTCATACATAACCGTTTGGGAAAAAGCGGCCGTCGAGGCCGCCCGAAAGGCGGAAAAACAGATATCCGAAGGAAACTATCTCGGTCCTCTACATGGAGTCCCCATAGCGCTTAAGGATATTTTCGTAACAAAGGACTCACGGACTACTTGCGGGTCAAAGATGCTGCGGGATTTTGTCGCCCCTTATAATTCAACCGTGGCGGAGAGACTCCTAGCCAGCGGTTCGGTAATACTCGGAAAAAACAACATGGACGAATTCGCCATGGGATCTTCAAACGAAACATCTTACTTCGGACCAGTAAACAACCCTTGGGACACTGATAGAGTTCCGGGAGGATCAAGCGGAGGCAGCGCCGCCGCGACAGCGGCAAATTTGTGTGTCGCGTCAGTCGGAACAGATACCGGAGGGTCCATAAGACAGCCCGGTTCGCTTTGCGGAGTAGTGGGAATGAAACCCACCTACGGAAGGGTAAGCCGTTTCGGCATGATCGCCTTTGCCTCTTCCCTTGACCAAGCGGGACCGATCGCAAAAACCGTGGAGGATGCGGCTATAATTATCTCTTCCATAGCAGGCTATGACCCTCTGGACTCAACATCCGTGAACCTTCCGACTACTGATTACGCAAATGCGCTTAGTGCGGATATAAAGGGGCTTCGGGTAGGAATACCGAAGGAATACTTCGTTTCAGGTATGGATCCTGAAGTAGAAAAATCCGTACGCGAAGCCATTACCAAGCTTGAAACCCTAGGAGCAGAAATTGTGGAGATTTCACTTCCTCACTCCCGGTACGCGGTTTCAACCTACTACATAATAGCCCCTTCGGAAGCGAGCTCCAATCTCGCCAGATACGACGGGGTAAGATACACCTACCGCTGCGAAAATGCGGAAACCCTCAGGGATCTTTTTTTCAGAAGTCGTTCGGAAGGATTCGGAGATGAAGTGAAAAGAAGAATAATGCTTGGAACCTACGCCCTTTCCACAGGCTATTATGACGCCTACTACCTCAAAGCGCAGAAGGCAAGAACCCTAATAATAAGGGATTTTGAGGATGCGTGGGAAAAAGTTGACGTCATAGCAAGCGCTACTTCTCCTGAAACCGCTTTCGGAATCGGCGAAAAAACGGATGACCCCTTGAAAATGTACCTCTCCGACGTCCTTACCATTCCCTGCAACATAGCAGGACTTCCGGGAATATCGGTTCCCTGTGGATTCAGCTCCGAAAAGCTTCCCATAGGACTTCAGATAATGGGAAAACCATTTGACGAACAGACGGTGCTCAATGCAGCGTACGCCTACGAGCAAAGCACGAAATGGTACGAAAAAGAACTTGCTCCGCTTGGATAATTGTAATCCGGCATACATGTTCGCGGGAAAGCATGTTATTATCAAAGGTATTCCCCCAAGAAAGGAGAACGAGTAATGAGTAAAGAGAAAAAGTGCTTAGTATGCGGCAAGCCATCTCCCGATTCTATATGCGAGTCATGCAAGTCAAATATCCAGGGCGAGGCCGTGGGCAAGAAATCAAAAATGGAAAAACAGGTAAAGGTAAGTGGCTCAATAGCCGATAAGCGTTCGAAAAAACAGTAACCCGCTACCCCTCCCAGATCTCAAGAGCCATCCTGTATACGCTGTTTTTTGATGCCCCCGAGGATTCGCAGACCGCGCGGACGGCGTCACTTAAGGCTACGCCACGCTCTTTCATTGCGCGCAGCGTCTTCTGCGCTTCTTCCGTTGATATTTTCCCGCGCCCTCCCCTGCTGCCCTCTATAACGACCGTCACTTCTCCTTTAACAGATACTCTTTTTGAAAGAATGGAAATGACTTCCGGAACTGATCCCCGAATCACCTCTTCGTAGAGTTTTGTCATTTCTCTAGCGACACAGATATTCCTATCGCCAAGAATCTCCAGCAGAACACTCAAGCTTCCCGAAAGTCTCCTAGCAGACTCATAGAAAATCAGAGTATAGGGATAGTGCTCTACATCCTTTAGAAGTTCTTTCTTTTTGCCGGCAGTCTTTGGAAAAAACCCGAGAAAAAGAAAACTGTCCACGGGAAGTCCCGAAACAACAAGTGCGGAGAGAACAGCCGAAGGACCCGGTATGGGAATTACTTTTATATTGTTTTCAATCGAGAGATTTACAAGCCTACACCCCGGGTCGGAAACCGAAGGAGTTCCGGCGTCGGAAACAAGGGCTATGTCTTTGCCCTCTTTGAGTTTTTCAAGCAGCTTCGGCGACTTTTCAACCTCGTTATGTTCATGATAGCTTGTGACTGCGGTCTCGACTCCGTAGCGGGCAAGGAGTTTTTTTGTGGTTCTCGTATCCTCGCACGCTATAACGTCACAATCTTTAAGAACGTTCACAGCCCGCAAAGTTATGTCTTCAAGATTTCCTATCGGGGTAGAGACCACGAAGAGTTTTCCAAGCATACGGTTATTCAGCCAATCTCTGGATATTAAAATGCGTTTTGCTATGTAGGTTCATTAGTCTGCCAAGATAAGGAGGCCTAGTTTCCACAGATTGCCGCGGAGGGCGAGGGATTCGAACCCCCAAGTCCTTTCGGACGCCGGTTTTCAAGACCGGTGCAATAGCCGTTCTGCCAGCCCTCCGGCAAAAATTCAGATTATACAGGTAAACCAGACGTGCTTTACTGATCTTTCACTGTAACAGTTATTTTCTCCGAAAGCACTGGAGGTTTGTGAGGTATGTGCAAATAATTGCCCAGCAGCAAACGTAGCGTATGCTTCCCGGGAGCAAGAGTTATTTCCGTTTCCGTCTGTCCACCTCCGAAGTGCCTTACGTTCTCGCTGAAAGCAAGAGGTTTTTCCATGTCAGGCAGATTCTCAAGATCAATTAACAGATGATGATGCCCGGTATTTGGAAGCTTGACTCCGGCCGGAGCAACCCCCATGTTTACCAGCCCGAATCTCACAACGAAAGTCTTACCGACAACCTGCCCGTCTTTTGGGGAAATGAGATACGCCTTAGCTCCAGAAGGAGATTCGGAGAAATGCTCTTCTGCAAAAGCCGCATTCCATGACATGGCCACGGCTATGAAAAACAAAAAAAATGTCCTGCTCATTACTACCATCCTGAGAACCTTAATCATGAAAACATCTACCTGTTTAAGGTACATGTTTTTTTCAGAATCGTCATTCAACAAGAACATCTCAAAATCTATGGAAAAACTAGCTAGATATAAGGAAATATTACCAATTATCTGTCAGAAACTAGAAATTAACACTTCTCATCTCTGAATATATCAAGGTCTTGACAAGCTCTCCTGCTCCGTTTTAAAAACTGCTTTTTTAGATTGAATTTCAACTCAATTTATGTTGCTTCAGCAACATTTGGTGTTAAGAGGAAGCGTGGTCAAGGTTCTGACCCATTCAGAGATTTATAGGAAAATCCTTTTTAACGGACAGCGGACCACCATCTTTGATTTGGTTATATTATGAAAATATACTCAAGCAGGCAGATTTTCAGATACTGGGACGGTATTCTGAGCGACGCACTGTGATAGACTTAACCGGGGATCCTGGAATCTCTAATTCCAAAGATCAATTACTACTCTGCCGACCTGACCGCCTTTCAGCATGACGTCTATTTCTGGGTCAACATCTTCAAGAGAGACAGTCCTGCACATCCGTTCAAGAATATCCAGCTTCCACTCGCCGGACATCTTTTCCCATACAAGCCGTCTTCTCTCCATCGGGCAGCTCGCCGAATCTATACCCACAAGCGTAACCCCCCTCAATATAAACGGATAGACGTTTATGTTGAGATCATGAGAAGCGACATTGCCGCACGTCGTTACAACGCCTCTTTGTTTCGTGGACTTAATAGCGGTGGCAAGCATCTCTCCGCCCACGGTATCGACCACCCCGGCCCACTGTCCCTTAAGCAACAGTCTGCCCGAAGAATCGGTTAGATCCTCTCTCCCGATGACTTCCTCCGCTCCCAGGTCCGCCAGAAACTGTTCTTGCCCGGTTTTCCCCGTGGAAGCCGTCACGCTGTAGCCGGCTTTTCCCAGGATAGCGACGGCCGTACTGCCGACTCCACCCGTCGCCCCCGTTACGAGAATCTTTCCGTCTTCCGGCCTTACTCCACCTTCCACAATTCTTAAAACGGACTGCGCCGCGGTAAAGCCCGCAGTTCCGTACATCATTGACTCTTTCAGATCAAGTCCCGCGGGCAGGTTAACTACCCAGTCAGCCGGAACCCTCACGCATTGTCCGAATCCCCCGGAAGTATTCATTCCCAAGTCGTAACCATGCACTATCACCTCATCTCCAAGTTCAAACTCCCCGCTTTTTGAATGTTCAACGATACCGGCGGCATCAACGCCCGGCGTATGAGGATAATTTTTCGTAACCCCCCTGTTTCCTATGGCAGAAAGCGCATCCTTATAATTCAGGGATGAATACTTTACGCTTAAGAGCACTTCCCCGTCAGGAAGACTGTCGATTTGTCTGGTTGTGATTTCTCTTGTGAATTTCCCGTCTTCGGTTCTGCTTACAACCATTGCTTTGAAGCTATCAGAACTCATTTAAAACCTCCTTCAGTTCCGGTTTTCATCTTCACAAAGATCCTCTAGCGCAAGTAAAAGCGCCTGTGTTCCAAGCCTTCCGTGCCCGAGGGCGCTTGCCCTTTCATAAAGGGATTTAACAAGGGCAAGTCCGGGAAGATCAATCCCCATCCGCCGTGATTCACCAAGGGCGATCTCCATATCCTTTATGAAGTGTTCAACGAAGAAGCCCGGGTCATAATCTCTCTCCATGATTCTGGGACCGAGATTGTTCAGAAGCCAGCTCGAAGCCGCGCCGCTTCCTACGGAGCGAAGCATGCTACGGGGATTTAACCCTGCCCTCTGACAATACATCAAGTTCTCGCAGATTCCTATCATTACTCCTGCTACCGTGATCTGGTTACACATCTTCGCGTGCTGACCGGAACCTGCTTTTCCCTGATACACGATGTTCTTTCCAAAAAGCTCCAGAAGCGGCTTTACCGAATCAAAAACTTCCTCATCCCCTCCAACCATTATTGAAAGTTCTCCTTTCACGGCACCTACGTCTCCCCCGGAGACCGGCGCGTCTAAAGAAACGCAGCCGAAACCAAGCGCCTTTTCGTATATTTCCCCTGCAAGAGTCGGCTCGGTTGTAGTCATATCAACGAAGACACAACCGGATACGGGCTCAATAAGAAGTCCTTCGCGACCGAAATATACTTCTCTTACGTCATCCGGGTAACCGACAATCGTAAAGATAACATCAGCTTGGCGGGCAACCTCAACGGGAGAGTCGCACCAGCTGGCCCCTTCACTCAAGAGTTCTCCGGCTTTTTCCTTTGTTCTGTTAAAAACAAAAACACGGTACCCGGCATGAATCAGGTGCCTGCACATGGGGGCTCCCATGATTCCCGTTCCTATCCAACCTATTGAATTTTGTTCGGGATTTATTTTATCCATTTCCGCCAACGGCTATTGTGAAGTAACGCTTTGCCGCTTAAGCATGGGAAGATATTTTCCGCCGAGCAGTATATGACCCTCGCTTGAACCGGCAAGAAGTCTCTGCACGAGATATTCTCTGTCAGGCCCGAGAACGTTAACCCCATGGTCTGACTCAACAAGACATAGAAGCTTTATGTCGCTGCCATTTTTGGCTGCGGTTTCATAAACCGCAGAATAGTTTAGAAGCGCAGCTTCCACTGTGCCACAGGGAAGAGAAGGATTCTGGGCTCCGGCGTGGTGTTCGCTCACGCCGAACCAGCATGGATCGGGATAGCCGTGGAAATGCAGAATGGACATCTCCTTCTCAATAAGAGAAGGGGCATAAAAAGCGGAAGAGAGTGCCTGAGAGAGTATTACGTAAGTGTCAAAAGACGGTCTTATATCTTTTCTTCCCAAGTCGACTCCTTTCGGTATCTCAAGATAGAGTTTTCCCTTTACAAGGCCGATTCTGACTATATCCGAATCCGGATTAAGGTTTGTTTTATCGCATCCTGACCTTGAAGTGACAATCCATATGTCCGGAACCTGCTGGTATACGGTTTTCTCACTGATAAGGGTTTTAACATACCATCTATCGTTTGAGGCTGTTCTTACCTCATCAGGGTTGTAATTCGGAATCTCCCGCAGGGAATTCCACATGTTCTCGTCGATGTACTTGTCCCCGTCGTACCCGGGAGGTTCGGCAAGCGCTATGAATCCGTATGAAACACCGGTTCTTCCGTCAAGTATCTTGTTCGCCACGTCCCTGTGCGACCGGCGCTTTATCGCATCTGAAAACTTTGACCCCGCGGGAAAAAGATCGGTGTTTTTGAGGTCCGCACCCAAAGCAGACAGCTTCTTGGTGCATTCAAACTCCTGCGGGTCATACTCGCTTATGGAAAAACGGGTTAGAACAGGTGGTTTTATCGGGGCATATATCTTCGGAATAAGCGAATAGAGCACGAAATTATCAAGCTGATCATGAGTATATATGGAATCGGATAAATTCATGTTTGTTATCCCGAACTTACTGTGTGAAACCCCTATAACGATCTCCGACATGTTGTTTATCAGGTTTTTAAGCCCTATGGAGATTTTTTCATCATAGGTCGTATCCTCGTTCTCAAACTCAGGGTCAAGGGACATTATCGTGATAACCTGGGTGTTGTAAGGATCCTGAAGATAGCCCACGGTGAAATCGTCTGCCCAGCCGCTTATTTTGAGTATGCCGCTGACCGAAAGACTGTCTTTTCTGACAAGCCTGTAGATATTCTCCGCTACCTTGCTCAGAAACCATCTGATCGGAGACAGTTTCTTCCTAACATCTATTACGGCGTTTACCTTCCTTCTCACGGACTTAAGTCCCATGAGCTTCGAGAACATTCCGTAAGACACATCCCTGTTTGTGGCGTCTTCCCAGGAAATCACGTTGACCCCATTACTCAGAAGCGAGTTCCTGAGCCTCTCCCTGTATGCACTTATCTCGGTCTCCGGGTAGTTCTTCGGAATCGGCTTGAAAGTTACGGTGACCCGCTCGGACATCTCCGTCGGATTCTTGGGATTCACCAGATTCTTTATCTTCGGCATTCCGGTAAGCGCCGCTATGGTTTGCAGACCCAAGTCCGCAATTCCCTGATGATTATTCATAAAAAAGACAACCTCACACAACCCGTATTAGGATACAGGCAAAGGGGTAAACAAAACAGAGTAAACGAAAGCTCCAACCAAGCCCGGACTACCTAAAGTCTAACGCTTGCGACAGATTTTTTCAATTTCGCAAAGCATCTTTTCCCGAACAACGCCTTCGAGCTGCTTGCCACCCTCTTTCCCCTTTGGAAAGCTTGCGGTATCTACGGGCGGAAGAATGCTAAATACAATATCTCTGTCGGTATTAAGTTCATAGGAACCCTTCTTTCTTATATCCTTGCCTCCCCATATGACCACCGGCACAACCGGCACCCTTGAAAGAGACGCCATGAAGAAACCACCCTGTTTAAAAGGAAGGAGTGTTCCGTCCTCGCTTCTTGTGCCTTCAGGAGCTATAATCACCGAGGGTCCTTTCCTTATTCTCCTTACGATTTCCCGGACTTGGTTCGTATCCCCAACCGACCCGTCCCTCGCAACAAAATATTGTCCGCTTAGTGAGCACACCCAGCCGATAAAAGGAATCGAGGCGACTTCCTGCTTCATGACGGCCTTCCACTCAAAAGGCAGCACCGCGGAAAAAGCGGGTATGTCAAGAGAACTCTGGTGGTTGAACATCACTATGAAGGGACCGTCGGGAAAATTCTCTGTTCCTTTTACGTCAAGCCGCACCCCACAGGACCAAAGAACCGTTTTTCCCCAAGGCCGCACGGAGCACTTTATAAGATACCTCTTGGCGAAAAGCGATACAAAAACCCCTACAGAACCCCAGAACGCTGTAAAAAAAGACGAAAGTATTATCGCCAGAATGCTTCTTATTTTTCTCATCAATGCTACCCTGCCACGCCGCGGAAGCAGTTCCTAGGCGCGTAGACTATGCGGGAACTATAATATTTACGCCTTTCTCTCCAATCCGTATAGAGTGTTTTCCGGCTTGAAGAAGGAGTGTCTCTCCGTCCATGTGCGCCGGAAGATCGGTAAAGGTTTCAAACCACAGTTTTTTTGTCCTAACAATACTGACTTCCCGAAGTCCCTCGTGACGACCCTCAAGCACCTTTTGTATCTTGAAAAGCCTTCCCAGTGGATTCATGTCACTTATTATATGAATATCAAGATATCCGTCGAATATGTCGGCCCGGGGGGCCAGATTGAACTTTCCACCCTGAAAAGGGCCGTTTGAAGCCCCGAAAAGAAGCAGTTTCCTGCCCGCCGCGGCCGCCGCTCCAACTTCGCCATCCATTTCGGAGAAAAACCCCTGGAATCGAAACGCCTCGATTACCGCTCCAACAATGTAACCGAAAGAACCAAAACGCCTGAGTCCCAGCTCCCCGAAAGCGCGCGCCACGGCCCCGTCCATCCCGACCCCGAAACCGTTTATAAAGCATTTTTCGTCAACAAAAGCCACGTCGGCTTTCCTCAAGCGGCCAGAAAAAATATTATCTACGGCCGCATGCGTATCAATCGGAATACCGGCAGCCTTCGAAAAATCGTTTCCGCTGCCACCCGGGATGATTCCAAAAACAGTTTCTGTACCGTGAATAGAACTTACGATTTCGCTTGAAGTACCGTCCCCTCCAAGAGAAATCATGTGGGTAAATCCTTCACAAAGTCCTTCCGCAGCAATCTTCGCAGCATGCCCAGAGAACTGCGTAAATCTTACCTCGTGGATAATTTTTCTTGCTTCAAAAGCGCGGCGAACCTGCTCAAGTGTTTCGCCAAGTGCTTTTGTACCTGCTTTGGGATTTGCTATCACAAGGTATTTCATCTTATCTTTTTCCCGCCCCTGCATCAGGATTGCGAGACATTATGATACCCAACAACTTGATTAATGATTGTTTTTCTGGTATTAAAAGCAGTTTTGTAAAAGGAATTTGGAGGATACTTAATGACAGAAGAAGCCGCAGTTACCGAAAAACTCAGCATGAAAAGCCTGCTTGAAGCAGGGGTGCATTTCGGACACCAGAAAAGCCACTGGAATCCGAAGATGAAATCTTTCATCTTTGGAGCAAGAAATGGCATTCATATAATCGACCTTCAGCAAACCGTCACCCGCTTTAACAGAGCGTTTAATTACGTGAGAAACACAGTGGCGGACGGAGGAATCGTTTTACTGGTAGGAACCAAGAAACAGGCCCGGGGAATAATTGAGGAAGAATCAACCCGATGCGACATGCCTTATATAAACACGCGTTGGCTGGGCGGAACCCTTACCAATTTCAACACGATACGTTCGAGGGTTGATTATCTACTGGAACTGAAAAGGCTTGAAGAAGATGGACAGATGGAAATGCTTCCGAAAAAAGAAGCGAAAAACCTCAAAAGAGAGATAGTGAAGCTTGATGGGCTTCTGGGTGGAATAGTAAACATGAAGCAGATTCCAGACGCTATTTTCGTCGTAGACACCAAAAAAGAACATATAGCGATAAAGGAAGCTAGAAACCTTTCAATACCGGTCATAGCGATCGTGGATACGAACTGCGACCCCGCAAACGCGGATTATCCGATTCCGAGCAATGATGACGCCATAAGGGCGATAAAGCTGTTCACTTCAAAGGTAGCTGACGCCTGCATTGAAGGAACCCACATATATCAGGAAAAACTGGTGAGCGGAGAGGTTGAACAGGTAAAAGAAGACAGCCTTGCGGGCGTAGTGGTAGAAAGGAAAGTGTTTGTTTTCAAGGAAGCTGAGTCTGGTGATGATACGGGAGATTTCGTTTCGGTAGCGATCTCGGAATCTTCGCAAAGTGAAAACGCCCAAATGCGGAAAGAAGCTTCACAAAAGACGGAAGATAAAAAAGAGGATTAAAAATGGCTGAAATCAAAGCAACAATGGTAAAGGAGTTGAGAGAACAGACAGGCGCTCCGTTTCTTGACTGCAAAAACGCACTCGTGGACACCGAAGGGGATTTTGAAAAAGCGTCCGAGGTCCTGAGGATAAAAGGCGTTGCGAAAGCGTCTAAAAAAACCACCAGAAAAACTGACCAGGGAATTATATCTTCATACGTTCACGCGGGCGGCAGAATCGGCGTAATGCTCGAGGTTAACTGCGAAACGGATTTTGTGGCCAGAAACGATGAATTTCAGAATCTCTGTAGGGAAGTCGCGATGCAGATAGCCGCAAACAATCCGATCTACGTAAGAAGGGAAGAAGTCTCAGAAGGTGAAATAGAAGATGAAAAGCGGATTCTCAAGGCGGAAGCTATGGAATCGGGAAAACCCGAGAATATAGCGGAAAAAATGGTTGCGGGGAGAATAAACAAGTTTTTTGAGCAAATATGCCTTCTTGAACAACCCTACATAAGAGATCCCAAAATAAAAGTTGTTGACCTTGTAAACAATCTGATAGCAAAAATCGGCGAAAACATAGCTGTAAAAAGGTTCGTAAGATACCAGCTGGGCGAATGAAAAGACTGCGCAATGGGATCCTCTGAGAAAATCATCCCGAAATATAAAAGAGTCCTGCTGAAACTCAGCGGAGAAGCTCTTCAGGGTTCCGGCCAGTTTGGTATCAATTCCGACGTAATTGAATACGTCTCCGAAGAAATAAGAACTCTCTACTCGCTCGGAGTGGAAACGGCCATAGTTATAGGCGGAGGAAATATCTTCAGGGGTGTTTCCAGTTCTTCAAAGGGTATGGACCGCTCCACGGCCGACTATATGGGTATGCTCGCGACTGTGATAAACGCGCTTGCCCTGCAGGATTTTCTCGAAAGAAAAGGACTTCCAACACGGATACAGACTGCCCTTGAAATAAAACAGGTTGCCGAACCCTTTATCAAAAGAAAGGCTATACGTCATCTTGAAAAGGGAAGAATAGTCATATTTGCCTCAGGTACCGGCAATCCGTTCTTTACGACCGACACGGCTGCAACTCTAAGAGCACTGCAGATGGGAGCAGATATCATAATGAAGGCAACCAAAGTTGACGGCATTTATGACAAGGATCCGGTTAAGAACAAAGATGCCTCTAAGTTCAGCGAACTCACGTACATGGAAATTCTCAAAAAGGGGTTGAAAATCATGGATGCAACTTCAATTTCCCTTTGCATGGAAGAAAATATTCCCATAGTGGTGTTCGATCTTTTTGAAAAAGGCAGCATAGAGAGAGTTATACGCGGAGAGAAAGTAGGCACTATTGTAAGGAGCGGTAGGGAACAATGAGCGAAGAACTGTCCGTTGAGGAACTTTGTATTGACGCCGAAGACCGGATGGACAAGACAGTAAGCGTTTTCGAGCAGGAGCTTTCCAGGATAAGAACCGGAAGGGCGTCAACAGGTCTTGTCGATACGATGAGAGTTTCTTATTTCAGCGCCCAGACCCCAATTAACCAGCTCGCCAACGTATCGGTTCCCGATAGTTCAACCATACTCATACAGGCGTGGGACCCGAGCGCTGTTGAGGGGATCCAGAAGGCAATCGCGCAGTCTGAACTCGGAATAACCCCGTCAGTTGACGGAAACGCGATCAGACTTCTTATACCTCCCCTGACGGAGCAGAGAAGAAAGGAGCTGGTCAGGCACACGGGCAAGATTGCCGAAGAGCACAGAGTATCAATAAGGCAGATAAGAAAAGATGCGAACAATCTTATAAAAAAAGCCGGAAAAAAAGAGAACCTTCCCGAAGACGAAACAAAAAGAGCCTTCTCCGAAATACAGGAACTGACAGATGAGAGGATAAGCAGGCTAAACGTCCTGCTTGAAAAGAAAGAAAAGGAAATACTGGAAATCTGAGAATCGCGCGGATTACCGGCTTATAACCTTGATACCATCCATGTAGGGAACCAGCACCTCGGGAATTTCCACGGTTCCCTCTTCGGTCTGGAAATTCTCAAGAATTGCCAGAAGAGCTCTGCCCACAGCTACTCCCGAACCATTAAGGGTGTGAAGATAGGCAGGCTTGGACCCCTTTGATTCTCTGTATCTTATGTTGGCCCGCCTTGCCTGAAAGGCCTCAAAATTGCTGCAGGATGATATCTCCCTGTATCTGCCTTCGCTCGGTACCCATACTTCGATATCATAAGTCTTGGCGGAAGAAAATCCCATGTCCCCGGTGCAAAGAACAACAACCCTGTAGGGAATACCCAGAAGCTCGAGAATCCTCTCGGCATCAGCGGTCAACATCTCAAGTTCTTCATACGAGTTCTCCGGGTCGGCGAAACGTACAAGTTCTACCTTGTTGAACTGGTGCTGCCTTATTATTCCGTGTACGTCTTTCCCGTAGGAGCCTGCCTCCTTTCTGAAGCACGGAGTGCAGGCCACGTATTTAACCGGAAGCATCTCCGCGGGAATTATCTCGTCGCGGTGAATGTTGGTAACCGGAACCTCGGCAGTGGGAACCATGTAATAATCCGTACCGCTCAGTTTGAAAAGGTCCTCTTCAAATTTGGGAAGATTTCCCGTTCCCGTAAGACTCTCGGTGTTGGCTACAAATGGAGTGAGAACCTCTGTGTACCCGTGCTGCTTGGTATGAATATCGAGCATGAAGTTTATAAGTGCTCTCTCAAGCCGCGCGCCCGCGTTTTTGTAAAGCGCGAATCGCGCGCCCGCGATCTTCGTTGCCCTAGGAAGATCCAGTATGTCAAGCTCCGCACCCAGCAATACGTGGTCTTTTACCTCAAATTCAAAATCTCTCGGTTCTCCCCACTTTCTTATCTCAACGTTACCCGTGTCGTCAGGCCCCTCGGGAACCGAGGAATCAGGCATATTGGGGACACCTAGGAGAAATTCCCTGAGAAGCGCTTCCACCTCTGCTTTCTTCTCATTAAGATCCTTTATCTCCTCCGAGAGGGCTTTTAGTTCCGGCAGAAGCCTTGAAAGCTCTTTCTCGTCTCCAGACCTCTTAAGAGTTCCTACTTTCCTTGACCCCTCATTTTTCTGGCGTTCCAGAGTCTCAACCCTTATTATTATCTCTTTTCTCCGGGAATTCAGTACGACAAACTCAGAGAGATCGGTTTCATACCCGCGGGTAGCGAGTTTTTCACCCACAAGATCAATATTTTGCTCAATTAACTTGGGATCCAGCATTTAAAACATACACTCCGCAAGAACTTGAAGAAACCAGAATCGAGTGTCTAATTTACACTCACAGCCGATATTTTCAAACAGCCTGCTACTTTGCACAAAAGGCTCTTTTCGGGTTTAATAACGAAATCTACGAACCTGAAAGAGCATAAACAAAGGGAGCACGTAATGGAAATACTGAATAACGGAATAGAAATAACCTACTTCGGACATTCCGCTTTCTCGGTAAGATCGTCCGGCGGCAAAACGGTGATGATCGACCCGTGGATTGAAGGAAATCCTTCGTGTCCGGAGCAACTCCGTGAAGTCGGCCATGTTGACATTATAGCAATCACGCACGGACATTTTGACCACATAGGCAGCGTGATTCCTCTTTGCAAGAAATACAATCCCAAGGTGGTGGCAAACTGGGAAATCTGCGACTGGCTGGACTCAAAAGGAGTTCAAAAATGCATGCCGTGCAACAAGGGAGGCAACGTGACCACAGACGGGATAAGGTTCACAATGACCCACGCTCAGCACAGCAGCAGTATGAAGGAGGAAGACGGAACGGTTATCTATGGCGGAGAACCGGCAGGCTACATAATAAAGTTTGAAAATAACTACACAATATACCACGCCGGAGATACAAACATTTTCGGTGACATGAAACTTATATCAGAAATATACAAACCAGAGTTGGCAATGCTTCCTATCGGAGATCTTTTCACTATGTCTCCGCTCGAGGCATCATACGCATGCAGGTTGCTTAACGTGAAATGGGTCGTTCCTATGCACTACGCAACTTTTCCGCTTCTGGTGGGAACCCCGGATGAACTGAAAACGCTGACCAGGGATATTGATTCGCTGACCGTGCTTGCCTTGGAACCGGGGCAGAAAATTACCTGACCTGCAGAGAGTTTTATTTGAAAACTGAAGGAGTTTCTTTGTTCTCATAGAACGTAATAAGCGCTCCCAAAAATGCTTGCTTGAGAATATGTTGACACAGAGACAATTTCCCAAACAATATTGAGTCATGAAAAACCCGGCGAAATTACTAGTCATCGTTGCTTTGCTTCTTGCTGTTTCCTGTGGGGGAAAGCAGGTGATTTATGAAGGAACAGCGGAACAACTGAACAACGAAGTTTTTGAAGAACTTAACAAGGAAGGCGGTTTCCCTTGGATATTCGGCGGAACAAATTACGACAAAGTATTCGACATACTCAAGGAAATACAGATCCGCTATCCCTATACAAAGTACGCTGCGCTCGCCGAAATCAGAAGCGGTGATGTCTATTTCAAAAAGAAGGAATACCTTCAAGCTGCTGAGGAATACGAAAATTTCATAGCGAACCATCCGGGCCACGAAGAACTTGATTACGCAATGTATCGCCTCGGATTCTCCTACTATAAAATGAAATCGGGGAAGGACAGAAATCACTCGAAGCTGCTTAAGGCGATAAAGTGGTTTACCTTGCTCAAGAAAACCTACCCCGACTCTCCGTATGTTGAGCAAACGCAGGAGAAAATTGAGGAATCCAGGAAAGTACTTGCGGAAAGAGAAATCTACCTAGGGAAATTCTACCAGAAGAAAAAAAACTACGAAGCTGCAGCGCAAAGGTATAAAAACGTCCTGGAAAATTACTCCGACACTGAATACGCGGAAAAAGCCAGGAAGCTTCTCTTAGAGACTCAGGAGAAATTATCCGAGCAGTCATCCTAGCAGCTGGAAAAACCTTTCGCGGGGCTGCAGGCAACCAATCCGGCACGTAAATTTAACGACACGGTAGATTCACTTGACGGCTGTGCTTTTGATCCGGAGCGTGTAACGTGATAAGGCAACGCGATCCCGCTTAAACGACAAAACGGACATGGTAACGACATACAAGCTGCTAGCATATCTGGTTGCGGTTATCTTTCTCGTCTCCTGTGCGTCTTCTGATGAGGAGAAGATAAATCTCCTTCTGGACAAGAGGACCAGCGCCTTTGAACTAAAAGACCCCGGAATATATTCGGAGTGCATACACGAAGATTATAGGATAGCCTCGGGGGAGGAAGTAACGGACAAGCAGACACTGGTGAGCAGATTCAGGGATCACGTATCCATCATTGACACGGTATCGTTCGGTGAATCCGAAAGATACATATATATCAACGGAACAGACGCAAGGGTAATGATGCTCTCTTCCATTGACGTAAAGATAGATGGCTATTCAATGACTTATAAAGCCAAAGAGGTTATTAATTTGTCGAAAGTATTAGGGCAGTGGAGAATAACCAAGGAGTCTATGCTTAATTTGCTCAGCGGAACTATGATTCTTGACAATTAAGAGCTAGCCGAACTTCTTTTCAATATCTTCCTGCTCTTCCTTGCAATCTATACAAAAAGTAGTCTCCGGTCTTGCAATAAGTCTCTGCTCCGAGATCTCCTCTTCACAAACCTCACAGATCCCATAAGAATCGTCCTCAAGCCTTGCAAGCGCATCGCGTATTTTCCGAAGCAGCTTTCTTTCCCTATCCCTTTCCCGCAGCTCAAGAACCCTGTTTGACTCGGACAGCGCCCTGTCAAGGGGATCCGGGAAAGAATTGGATCCCTTGCTCATCCTATCGACAGTGTCATAAGCAATGCCCAGAATGTCGGACATTTTCTGAATCAGGATGGTTCTTACCGTTTCCCTGGTTTCTGCTTTCATAGAAAATATTATATATACCCATGCTTTTTTTGTAAATTTGACGAAGCACGGCGAATATAATTAATTATCTGCCATGTCGAGAATGAAGAGACTAACGATCGAGTTGCCGGAGGAAATGGCGGCAGCTGTCTCGGATCTGCTTCTGGGTCTTGAAGCCGGAGCCGTAAGCGAGGAGCAAAGAGAATACGGAGGACTGTTAATTCATGCGTATTTTAAGGAAAAAATAGATATTGCGGGGATCATAACAACCGTAAAAGAGTTCTCGACGCTGTTTGACGAAAACGCCGAGGCAGTGCGGTTCACCACTCGATACATTGATCAAGCAGACTGGGAAGGATGGAAATCTTATCTGAAACCTGTAAGGGCAAGTCGCCGAATAGTTATCAAACCTCCCTGGGAAAAACAATACCAGGCGGAGCAAGGAACCAAGGCAGTTGAAATAAATCCGGGAAACGCTTTTGGCACCGGACATCACGAAACAACAAGAATATGCGTAAGCTATCTGGACGAGATTATCGAAAAATCCCCCGGATGTTCCGTTCTTGATGTTGGATGCGGAAGCGGCATTCTAGCCATCTGCTCAATTAAACTGGGAGCGGACATTTCGTTTTGCGCGGATATAGATTTCAAGGCCACAGTGGAAACCATCTCAAATTCCGAGAGAAACAGGATTTCCGATAAGATAAAAGTCTGGTGTGGTTCTGTGGACTGTACACGAAAAAGATTCGATGTGGTTGTTTCCAACACATCCAAAGATACTCTTATCTCGATGAAAGACAGTTTAAAAAAGAGGCTTCTCCCCCTAGGGCACCTTATAGTGTCCGGAATACAGGCAAACGAGAAACAGGAGGTAGCCGATATATACAGAAACTCGGGTTATGATATGGTTAGCGGAAAAGTCGAGGGCGAATGGGCCGGCCTGCTCTTCAGGTTGAAAAAATGAGGAAACCGACGGAATGAACTCCTTTAAAACTATAGAATGGAAAAACAACAGGGTTTTAATGATTGACCAGAGAAAGCTTCCCCGCGAAGAAGTCTACATTGAATGCGCAACGTTTGAAGAGATTGCCGAATGCATCAGGAAGCTGGTTATCAGGGGGGCTCCGGCAATAGGAATAGCGGCTGCCATGGGAATGGCTCTAGGGGCCCTAGGTATCAGCAACGACTGCTCCTATGAAAAATTCGCAGAGCGCATGAAGATCATATCAAAGCATCTGGCCCTGACGCGACCGACGGCCGTAAATCTGTTTTGGGCTATCAGCAGAATGAACAGACTGATTTCCGGGTACAAAGGCCAGAAAGTGGAGGAAATCAAAAAACTACTCGTAGACGAAGCAATTAATATAGAGGAAGAAGACCTCAGAACATGCTTGAAGATCGGAGAGAACGGTTCGGGACTAATAAGAGACAACTCTGTTGTACTAACTCACTGCAACGCCGGAGGACTCGCCACCGCAGGTTATGGAACTGCTCTAGGGGTAATAAGATCGGCCTTTCGCCAAGGCAAGAACATAAGCGTAATATCATCAGAGACAAGACCAGTTCTCCAGGGAGCGAGGCTAACTACCTGGGAGCTTGAGCGGGACGGCATTCCGGTCCGTTTGATAACCGACAGCATGGCCGGACATCTGATGAGCAAGGGAGTTGTGGATTCGGTCATAGTCGGGGCCGACAGGATAGCTTCAAACGGAGATACGGCCAACAAGATAGGAACCTATTCCCTGTCCATACTGGCCAAGCATCACGATATTCCCTTTTACGTAGCCGCTCCCACTTCAACCATAGATAACGAATGTTTAAGTGGAGATGATATTATAATTGAGCAAAGGGATCCCGAAGAGGTAACGCACATAGATGGCAACCGAATAAGTGCTGAAGTAAACGCGATCAATCCCGCGTTTGACATTACCCCGGCCGACAATATCGAATGCCTGATAACTGAAGTCGGTCTATTCAAAAAGCCCTACACGAAATCTCTCGGTAGGCTTAAGAAGAAAGATCAGTAATCTCCCCTTTCTATTTCCTCCTGAGCTTCAACGCTCAGTTTGGTAAAGGGCATTGCAATGAGTCTCTCTTCCCCTATTTTTTCCCCGGTAACTTCGCAGAAGCCATATTCCCCGTTTTCAATCCTCTTTAGAGCGTCATCTATCTGATGTAGTTTGCTGCGCTCCCTGTTTGAAAGCGTAAGGGCAAGTTCTCTCTGCCTGTCCTCGGACGCGTGGTCGTAAAAATCCCCGACGTTGAAACGCAGGTGGTCCGATTCCTCTTTTATTGATCTGGTTACGTCTTCAAGCAGCTTTCCCCTCATTTCCTTGAGCATTGCAGTCATCTGAGCAAGAAACTTCTTGGTATATTTCCTGGGATTCGCTTTCCTCGATTTGGCCTTTGCACCAGTCTCCGTAGAAGAGCTTTTTTTTAAAGGGGTTTTTTCGGATTTTTTCTTGTTTACTTTGGGCACGCTAACTCCTCTGATAGTTAAGTTCAGATTCTCTAAGGGTGAATTAAGATAAAATCATTATTTTTTTTGTCAATACTATTTATTCCCTACACTTAAAGCTTTTTATCCTTGCCATCTCTCCCGGCTAAGTGATAATATAATTTTTTCTTGATTCTGATCCTTCCAAGATGAAAAACGGTTCTCACAATAGGGACGCTTGGGCAACCAAGACAGGTCTTATATTAGCTATGGCGGGCAACGCCATAGGCCTTGGCAACTTCCTTAGATTCCCCACGCAGGCCGCGGAAAACGGCGGCGGCGCTTTTATGATCCCCTATTTTATAGCCTTTATCGTGATAGGAATTCCAATCATGTGGATGGAATGGGGAATGGGAAGGTACGGAGGGTCCCGCGGACACGGAACAACCCCCGCGATATTCAATCTTTTCTGGAAAAGCCCTGTTTCCAGGATTCTTGGCGTTATAGGGCTCTGGATACCGCTTGTCGTAACAACTTACTATATTTACATTGAATCCTGGACCTTGGGATACGCTCTACACTTTCTCTTTGGAAGCAATCCCAGTCTTGATCCGGGGTCGGTTTCAAACGCTGCGGAGTATGTAAAGCCTTACAGCAGTTTTCTTTCCGATTATCTCGGCATGGGAGACGGAGTGTTTCTCACCCCTTCCAAAATGGCTATTACCGCCTTTGTAATCACGATTGCGGCAAACTTCTACGTCATGCTGAGAGGAATATCGGGAGGTATAGAGATATTCGTCAAGTACGCCCTTCCCGTGCTGTTTGTTCTGGCAATGGTACTCGTAGTAAAGACTCTGACGCTCAAGACCGATTACGGAACAGCAATCGACGGTCTTAACTTTCTCTGGAATCCAGACTTTGAAGCCCTTAAAAACCCTGAAGTATGGATAGCGGCAGCGGGGCAGATTTTTTTCACGTTGAGCCTCGCTTTCGGAGCAATAGTGGCGTACGCGTCTTACATAAAAATTGATGATGACGTAACGTTAAGCGGCCTGACCTCGGCGACTATTAACGAAACGGTGGAAATAGTTCTCGGGGGTTCGATAGCCATTCCGGCGGCGGTAGCGTTTTTCGGAACCGCAAGCGTGGTCGCCATAGCGCAATCAGGTGCTTTCAGCCTGGGATTCGTAAGTCTCCCCGCCGTGTTCAGCAGCATTTCGGGAAATCTGGGAGGCATTGAAACAGGTAGAATCTTCGGTTTTTTGTGGTTTTTTCTCCTGTTCTTCGCCGGCATGACCTCATCCGTAGCAATAGCATATCCCGTAGTAACTTTCCTTCAGGACGAATTCAGCATCTCAAGACAAAGGGCGGTCGTATACACCATGCTAATAATAATCGTAAGCGTGCTGCCCGTGATACTGGTAAGCCAGGTCCTTGACGAATGGGATTTCTGGGCCGGCACCATAATGCTCGTCGTATTCGGATTCATTGAAATAGTAATGTTCATGTGGGTATTCGGATCCGAGAAGGCCTGGAATGAGATAAACGCCGGAGGATTTATAAAAGCACCCCGTGTTTTTTACTACATTCTGAAATACATAACACCATTTTTCCTCCTGATCCTCATATCGTGGTGGGGGTATAGCAGTCTGCCTTCGGTAATCGGAGCGGCCAGCTGGAATATCTGGTTCGCAAGGTTCTATATTCTGGGATTGTTTGTTTTTCTATCAGTTATGGTTTATATTGCCGGCAGGAGGGAAAGATAATGGATTTTGCTGCCGCGCTATTTATGTTCATCTCGTGGGGAAGTGTTCTGAGTCTTCTCTCTTTCTGTCTGATAAAATTCCACAGGAATTCCCGATAACTGCCACAGGATCAGCGCAGAAGATGTTTTCCCGGCTTTTTCGGTAACTGACCAGGTATTCTTGCCGGTTTAGTTCCGCTCCGTTTCTTCATGAAGAACCTCTTCGGGTTTTCCAAGACGAAAAATCCTTATAACATCTTCAAGCTGATGTATCAAAAAGAAAGTCAGAACAAAAGACGTAGCGAAAAGAACGAGGGAATTTCCTCCGATTATAGCTATGAAAACTAATCCGGCTGAATAATAATTCCTTCTCCCCAAGGGACGAAGGCGCGCAAGCAGTTTTCTCAGAACGGAAAGTTCCTCGGGGTCAATATGTTTGTCAACTTCAAAGTAGGAAACCAAGCTACCGGAATTCGTATACTTTATCAGGAAGTAAAACGACCATATTAGAAACAGGATGAAAATGATGATGTTATAGCTTCCGAGCACAACCGCAATGGTGCTTCCTGTTTGAAGATAATACCCAACAGGAACTCCGATCAGGAAAGAAAGCACGGTGAACTGGTCGCTTATTGTATCAACCCACTGTCCCTTTTTCGTCTCCATAAGCTTTATTCTCGCAACTTCCCCGTCACACCTGTCCAAAACGGTTGCTGCCTGCATAAAAAGAGCTCCGAGTACCGGATGACCAAGAGCATAAAACGGCCCGCAGAGCACTCCGATCAGATTAATCAGAACACTTACCGCGTTAGGTGTAAGAGATGTTTTTACCAGAAGCTTACTCAGAGGAAGAGACATCCTGCCGTTTATATTTCTGGCTATCCATCCGGTAGTCGTTTTACCTACGTGAGAAAAAATGATTCTTTCCGCTTCTTTTTCAGATTCCGCAGTATCCGAAAGACGGCACCAATATCCACTGTCGGCACTGAAAGTTCTTATACGGTGTCGTGTGGCTTCTTCACCAAGCCAAGTATCAAGGCCGGTAGCCGAAAGAACCGCGGCGACTTCTGTGGAATTTACGGAAAAAGCACCTAGAACGCTGCTTCCTCCACCGAAATATCTGGTTACGTAACCGGTTTCCCTGTCCATGCCAACAACAGGATCAGCGTCTTGGTGAACAAGGACGGAAACCTCCTCTTCGCGGCAATCCGCTGAATCACGAACGAATTTTTCAAGAGAACTGGAGTTTGTAACGACAAGGGAAGATTCTAAAATAAGTACTCTGCCCGAATCTATCAACACTGAACCTCCGGGCAAGACCCAGTTTATGTCCGATGTAATCCTCGGATCATCTATAAGAAGGTTTTTCAGAAAACCCGCGTTATCGGTAATTATATGGAATTGCTCAATTCCGGCACGCTGGCAATTTATTATAATTCTTTTAAGCTGCGGTACTTGTGCTATCGATTTGCTTGAGAATCTGGACAGATCCTCACCATTTGTTCCCGTGCCAGAACAAAGTACAATAGCGTTTTTCATGGCAGATTATTCGGAGAAGTCGACAACTCTCAGAAGATTTGGAGCACGGTATTCCTTTTTCAAGAATCTGTCGGCCTGTTTTCTTGCCCTGAAAAGATCCAGTGGACAGTCAACATCCATCCAGTAAAGCTCGCCTATATCAAGGGGCTTGATTTTATACCCTTTGCTTATAAGTCTGTGTATTGAGGAAATGTACCATTTCCCCTCGGCCCCGGGGTTTCTCATCTCTTCCTCTACCGCTCTTTTAAGAAGCTCTACCCCAGTATCCCTGAAAACCCTTATACCAACCGATTCGGCGGAGGTTTCGCTGTTTGAGATATCTTTGCTTATCTTCGTGATCCTGCTGTCGTCAACAATAACTTTCATGTCTTCCCTCTCATACCGAGGCCTTCTTTTTATAGGAAGACAGATTTTCTCATCCCTTACAGAAAGCGCCTTGTCCAAAACGCCTATCTCGTAAACATCGTCTCCGTTCATAACCACCAGGTCTTCATCAAATTCACTTCGGGCTATCCAAAGAGACACAAGACTGTTGGTAGACTGGTAGAAGGGATTGTAAAGGGTGTTGATTCTCATTCCCAAGCCGTCGTAGCTTCTTAAAAAATCCTCTACTCTCTCAAAACCAAAACCCACGACGATTACGACTTCGTTTATGCCGCAGTCCCTTATAAGGTTTATCTGATGTTCGAGTATGGATATGTTCCCAATATCAAGAAGACATTTGGGCTTGTCATGAGTGTAGGGGTATAGCCTAGTTCCCCTGCCCGCTGCAAGTATTATAGCTTTCATAAATCAGGTTTCTTAAATAAACAGCCATACGCTCGTAGAATTGTGAAGTGCGGGTCACAGCTTCAGGAAAAAACACGAAGCATAATGCTTTACTTTCAAGAAATCCTCCGGGGTCTAATGTAACTACAGGGACTAGCTATGTCAAACACGCTTTTAATCCGTGAGTCTTACGCGGGTTTTGCCAGAAGCACGGGCAAGTTACCCTTCGGTCGCGAGTTTAAGAGCGTTAATTCCAGATTTTATGCTGCTTATATTGTTCATCTCATCCACATATATAAGCTTGGGTTTGTGTGTTCTGCTCTGTTCCTCATCATAGATTGCAAAATCCGCTATTATTAGGCAATCGCCTTTTCTCGCAAGATGCGCAGCCGCACCGTTTACGCAAACTGTGTTTGAACCCCTAGCGCCTTCAATCACGTAAGTTGAAAAACGGTGACCGTTGGTCAGATTGAAAATGTGAATCTCTTCATAGGGAAACAGGTCTGCCGCGTCCATGAGATTTCTATCAAGCGTAAGGCTCCCTTCGTAATCCAGTTCGGCTTCGGTAACCGTTACTCTGTGTATCTTGGATTTCAGAAGTATTCTTTGCATTACCAACCTCTTAAATCATGATATTATCAATAAGTCTGGTATCGCCTAGCCTCACGGCCAACGCCACCAGATCACCTTCCACAGCCCTGTGCCGAAGCTCAAGGGTTCCCGGGTCTCTTACTTCAATATAATCAATATCATTAATTTGCGCCATGCGCAATACCCGATCCGCCTCGGCAAGCAGAATTTGGCAATCATCGCAACCGCTTCTGAATTTTTTGCCGACCTCGCGCAGGGCTTTGTTCACCGCAGCCGCCCTGATTCTCTGACCTTCGCTTAGGTAAGCGTTTCTTGAACTCATTGCAAGTCCGTCCGGTTCCCGCATTATCGGCATTTCCACTATCTCAATGTCCACATCGAAATCCCGCACCATTTTCTGGACAATCTTAAGCTGCTGGTAGTCTTTTCTTCCGAATACCGCAAAATCCGGGCGGACAATGTTAAACAGCTTAAGCACGACCGTTGCCACCCCGTCAAAATGTCCCGGCCTGAAAGGACCGCAGAGGCAATTCCCGAGAGTTCCCACTGAAACCGTGGTCTGGAAACCGTCGGGATAAATATCGCTTATATCCGGATAAAACAGATAGTCGACGCCACAGCGCTCAAGTTTCTTAATATCGCCGTCATAGTCCCTTTCATAACAACCAAAATCCTCACCGGGTCCGAACTGTGTGGGATTAACAAAAACGCTTACGGCCGTCACGTCCGCCCTTCTCACCAATTCCTCAACGAGGCTGATATGCCCCTGATGCAGGGCTCCCATAGTGGGAACAAATCCGAGTTTCCTGCCCGCTTTTCTGCAGGCGTCGGAAACCTTCTTCATGTCGGAAGGGCGGTTGAGCACGGAAAGCGTTTGTACGCTATCCATAAGAATGCTCCTGCGAGGGGAAAGTTCCCTTCTTTACGTCTTCCACATATTTTTTCGTTGAATCGGAGATTGCGTCTGCGACCTGCGCGTATTTCTTGACGAACTTGGGAAGCGGCTCCGGCGTAAGGCCGATCATGTCGTTTACAACAAGCACCTGTCCGTCGCAATCCGCCCCGGAACCTATTCCGACAGTTGGTATCGCAAGACCCTCCGTAATGTCTTTGGCCACTCCCGATAAAACGCTTTCGATAACCACCATGAAAGCGCCGGCCTGCTCACAGGACTTGGCGAGATTCAAAAGCGCTTTGCGCTCCTCCGTCGAACTTCCCTGTACTTTGTAACCGCCCATTACGTGAACCGACTGGGGACAAAGTCCTATATGAGCGACAACGGGAATTCCGGCTTTTTGTATGCGATACACCGTATCGACGTACATCTCGTTCACCTCAAGCTTGACCGACTCCACCCGACCTTCCTTTAAAAGCCTTCCGGCATTCCCTATGGCGTCTTCCGGAGATTTCTGGTACGAAAGAAAAGGCATGTCCGAACACAAATGGGCATGTGCTACGCCCCTTGAGACGATTTTAGTGTGATAAATCATTTCATCCAGCGTAACGGAAAGCGTATCTTCGAGGCCCTGAACCACGTTGCCAAGAGAATCCCCTACCAAAACCATGTCCACTCCCGCCGCGTCCACTATTGCGGCAATGGTGGCGTCGTACGCCGTTATCATGGCGATTTTCTCGCCCCGCTCTTTCATCTTGCGAAAATCTGTTGTTCTAAGCTTTTTCATCGCTAAACACTTTCCCTTGTTTTTCCGAAGTTCCCCGAAATCATTCAACATATATATTGGCTGCGTATCCACGCATCCTCAAAATCACGCGAAGTCTTTCGGCGTCTTTTCTTTTCTTGAATCTTCCCACTCTAACCCTGTAATAAGTATTCCCCTCAAAGGCTAAAGATTCCACTCTCACCTCCTCCTTTGTGACCCGCGAAAGTTCTTTTTTGAGGTCATAGGCCTTCGCCCTGCTGCGAAAAGAACCTGCCTGAACCGTGTAAAGGGAGACAAAGAGGCTTTCTGACCTTTCCGACGGCGTTGACAGCACCTCTATTTTTACCTTCGCAACACCGCTTCTAACAAGTCCGATGGATTTTGCGGCGGCATAGGAAAGATCTATAACCCTGCCCTTTACGTAAGGACCCCTGTCATTTATCCTGACCTCCACTTGCTTGCGGTTCTCAAGATTGGTAACACGTACGACGGTACCGAAAGGAAGTTCCTTGTGTGCGGCGGTATAGGCATATCTGTTGAATATCTCGCCGCTTGCCGACCTGTTCCCATGTTCCTTGTCTCCGTACCAAGAAGCCTTGCCGTACTGCACGGTATCCGTTGATCGGGGTCGAGAGAAATCCCGGCTTTCCAAGTTCGGCGAACCTGGAAAGGGAAAACAGCTGACCGGAAAAAGCACTGCCAAGATAGCAAATCTGATCCAGAGCATAAAGCTTTATTTTACCATAAAAGGATTTACACACGGACACCGAGATGCTGGAAATACCAGTTCCGCAACCTGCAGCCTTGAGATTATAAGCGGTTAGAATAGAATAGTGCCAGCAAAAAATAGGCAGATACAATGAACCCACCGGATCATAGTTTTTCCCTGATAAACCGACTTCCCCCTTATATACTTGGCGTAGTCAACGAACTTAAACACCAGGCGCGCGCCAGGGGTGAAGATATAATCGACCTCGGCATGGGAAACCCTGATCAGGCCACGCCGGACCATATAGTGGAGAAACTCTGCGAGGCGGTAAGGGAGCCCAGAAACCATAGGTACTCCACTTCCGCCGGACTGCCCAAACTTCGTCTGGCCATAACCGACTGGTACAGAAGAAAGTACGACGTTGACCTTGATCCGGATTCCGAAGCCGTCGTGACAATAGGTTCAAAGGAAGGCATATCCCATTTAATGCTTTCAATACTCTCCCCGGGAGATATAGCGATAGTTCCCGATCCAACCTATCCAATACACAGCTACTCCGTAATAATAGCAAGAGGAGACACTCACGGTTGTCCCATGGGGGAAAAGGAAGACCTGATACTGTCAATAGAGAAGGCAATAAAGGAAGTGTGGCCGAAGCCCAAGGTTCTTATTCTCTCCTTCCCCAACAATCCGACCACGAAAGTCATGGATCTTGATTTCTTCGAAAAAATCTGTGATCTGGCGCGGGAAACCGGTCTTACAGTTGTACATGATCTGGTTTACGCAGAACTGTGTTACGATGGATACAAGGCTCCGAGCATAATGCAGGTAAAAGGAGCCAGAGATGTTGCGGTGGAATTCTATTCCCTTTCCAAAAGCTACAACATGCCCGGCTGGCGGGTTGGCTTCATGGTGGGAAATCCGGAAATCGTCTCCGCGCTCAAAAGGATAAAAAGCTATCTTGACTACGGAATATTTCAGCCGATACAGATATCTGCGATCACAGCTCTCAACGGACCCCAGCAACATGTAGATCGTATAAGGGAAACCTACAGGTCCAGAAGAGATAAACTGATCGAGTCATTCGCAAGGGCCGGATGGGAAATTCCAAAACCGAAAGCGACGATGTTCGTATGGGCACAGATACCGGAAGAGTTTGCGGAAATGGGATCACTTGAATTCTCGAAACTGCTTATAGAGAAATCAAAAGTTGCCGTATCCCCCGGAGTGGGCTTTGGAAACTACGGAGAAGGTTTCGTAAGGCTCGCGCTTGTTGAGAACGAGAACAGGATAACTCAGGCGGCAAGGGGGGTGAGGAAACTTTTCCAAGACTCCCGCGGTTACTAAAAGGCCTGCCCTATGCTTATAAAAATCTTGAACCTGTCGTCTCTCTCCTCATCTTCCGGGTTAAGAAGGTAGCCGAAATCCGCTCTGATCGGTCCAATGATCGTATGGTACCTCAATCCCGCGCCGGCAGCGTACTTCAGGCTGGAAATACTGAAACCGAAACTCTTCGAATAAACATTTCCGTAATCGAAAAAGACTACCGCCCCAAGTTTATTAAAAAGCCCGAAGCGGGCTTCAGCGTTGCCCACGATCATGGAGTTACCCCCCAGAGGATCCCGCTCTGAATTAAGCGGACTCAGGTGCTGAAATGAATAACCCCTCATGCTCGCGCTGCCTCCAGCGAAAAACCTCTTGAAGATCGGTACGTCAAGCGGGTCGGTCTTCCCAATCGTGCTTATGTTTCCAATTGTCACCCTTTTTCCCAGAACGATGCCGGAAATATTTTTGTAGTATCTTAATTCGGCCAAGAACTTGAGATAATCCGTACGGTTGGAACTGATGACCTGAATTGGTTTTTCCATGAATAAAAACAGCCGCATTCCCCTGGTAGGATTTAGAAGGCTGTCCGTCAGATCATACTCAACTCCCAGATCAAGAAGCGTTATGAAGACCCTGTCGCGGGCGCTTTCGATCGGCGTTCTGACCACCTGAGAATCTATATCCGAGTATACGACGTTTAGGGAACTGAAAACCGTAAGATAGTCCAAAAATTCCTTGGACACGGTACTGTTAAAATCGAAAGTCTCTCCATCGTAGCCCGGAAGATCATCTCTTCTCACGTCAAGCAGAAAAGCAAGACTGGAATTTCTACCGATTAAGTGGGGATGATCAAGTTCAGCCATTAGACCCCGCGTCAGGGATGAATAGCTGGAAGTAACCCGAAGGGTTCTCCCGCCGTCGAGAAAATTCCTCTGGCTCCAGGACAACTGTGCCCTTAAATTGTCCTCCGTAGCGTATCCGACACCAAACCTTATCGTTCCGAGTTTCCTCTCGGTAACGCTGTATGTCGTCTGAACCTCAAGTTTCTGTTCGTCATAGTCATTATCCACTATAACGGAATTAAAAAGTCCTGTTTCGAAAATATTCGCCCGTGATTTCTGAGTTTTTGTGAGGGAGAACAGATCTCCTTTTTCATGCTCTATCTCCCGTTCGAGAAGTCTGGTGGCAATGTTGGAATTTCCCCTGAATATCACGTCGGCGAAATAATACTCCTGACCTGGATCAATGGTGAATTCAACGTTAACCTCTCTGTTCCTCAGGTTTACAATCGCTTCAGATCTAACATCCGCCAGAGGATAACCCCTGTCGGAAAACATCTCTGTGATAAGAACTTTTGATTTCTGGTAGTTTATCTGCGAAAAGTGTTCCCCCTCTTCCAAAAGAATCACTTCGGCGACATCGGAGACGTAATCGTACAGATGGTTCCCAAGAACTTCTATGCTCAGGGTTTTCACTGTTACGGGGTCTCCCTGGTCAACTGTTATTTCTATATCCACCTTTCGGTTTCCATCCCGGAAATCCAGGGTATGAGTTACGGTGGAGCTGTAATAACCATGTTCCCTAAGAACCTGTTCTATCCTCTTTATATCGTCCTCAAGGAACTGCTCGTTGAATTCCGGGCGCTTTTCCCAAGGTTTTCTCGAAGGAAAAGGGGTAATCATGGAGTCTTTTATCTTCTCAGTTTTTATATCCTTAAGTCCCTTTATCTTGATTCCGGAGATAAAAACCGTTTCGTCTTTCTCTATTTCTTCGGCGTTAAGCACCAAAGTCGGGGAAAAAGCTGCCAGGCAAAAGAAAAGTCCTGAAAGGAAAAAATTGACGAAGCGATGCATAAGAAGGAATTTGTACGGAAAGTTACTATCGTATTTGCGGTTAGAACAAGAAGATATAGAAGTGTCCCTCTCCATTAATACTAACAGGGGCGACCCTGAAAAAAATCCCGGCGGGTCAGAAACAAACGCAGATACTTTAGTTGGGCAAAAATAATAATAACTAGATTTGCGCACAAAATCACACTCACCGCAATCTCGAACTCAGAAACTATTGCAAAATTGCCGAAGCCACACCGTCAAAAAGGCAGCAATCCGCAGACACGGGGGGAAAGGACAAGACCACTTATACATAACGCGGTAATATGATATTATTTTCTCCGAGGTCATTAAGCCATGGAACTTTTACTGCTTATGTTGTTTGTTCTCCTCGGATTTTTCGCCGGGACATATATATTGGGAACTTTTTTCTCCCTCGTTTTTATGCAGTTGCCGGAGGTTTTCAGATCAAGAGCCAGCGGGATTCCTCAAGTACCGGTACAGAGGCTCGTGCATCTCGTTTTAGAAACCGCGGGGTGGTTTCTACTTCTTCTCTCACTTATATTCCTGGTAAACAAGTACCTCGCCGGCTATCAGAAGCTTTTTCTCTGCGGCATATACGTGGCCTTGGCTTTCCACATAGGAACGCTGCTGAATCTTTACGGAAGACCTTCGTAGATTACAAAGAGAAAAAACAAGAAGAACCTCTTTGTTTTTTCGTACCGCGCCAGTCCGAATCCACTTGTAAACACACTTAAGCAGGTTTTAACAGTTCGTGGTAGTCCGCAAAAACCTGAAGTATGAATTTTTTACAGGTTAGCGCCTTTTCTGCGCTGAGAAGTTGCTATCAATAAACATCTGCTTGGCAGGGTCTCCCGGGTCTTCCCTGCGTTTGCGGCGCAGGTCCTTCGCCGTCTTTTTCTCCAGAATAGGTTTATGAACGTATTCAATCTCTATCGTTCTTTTTTGAGAGTTCAGGTTAGCAAGTACGACCGTGTCCAAAAGATCCCATGACAGCACCTCGTAAGAAAACATCTTCTCCCGCTTGAAAGTGTCGCCGAGAGCATCCGCGAGGTTGCCAATAAGTTCGTTTTTTGCGGAGGCAAAACGGCTTTCGTCCTCAAAAATGAATAAAATGGAACTTGACATAAGCTTGTCTTTATAAAATTCAAGCCGAGTTTCATGGTCCGGCGAAGGATCGAGAGTAACCCCGGCTACCGAACCGCCCAAGACAACTTTTCGGATGTCATTTGAGTATTTGCGATCAGAAACAACCTTGACTTTGGAAGGCTCAATCAGATTAAGAGCGTCCTTTCTTGAAATCCCGAATTCAAAACCGTGGGGAATCCTAAGATTCACCTGGCTCCCCTCAACAGAAAAAGGGAGGAAAAAACAAAGTGAAAAAACAAGTGTCAGCCAAACTCTCGCACAATACATAAGTCTTCCCTTGATATAAATCGCTTAAACCCGTGGTATACTTTGGAACCTGCAATTCTAACTGTTTTATACCAGCTTGTTAAACACAATACGGTGAGGCTTGAATGGAAACGATCATAGGAGTAATCGGAGCGGGGAATGCAAGTGAGGAAGAAAAAAGGACCTCAGAAGAGGTCGGAGTTCTGATTGCCAGAAAAAAATGTTTTCTGCTTTGCGGCGGAATGGGAGGAGTTATGGAAGCCGCGTGCCGGGGAGCAAAATCAGCCGGGGGCACAACAATCGGGATTCTTCCTGGTCCGGAGGCCCGCTCAGCCAACAGGTTCGTCGACATACCCATAGTTACAGGAATGGGGGAAGCAAGAAATGTAATAGTGGCGAAGTCAAGCCATTCGATAATCGCCGTTGGAGGCAACTTCGGCACTCTGTCGGAAATATCGTTCGCACTCAAGTCGGGAATTCCCGTCATCGGGCTTGACACTTGGAATGTCTCTAAGAGAATTATCAAATGCGAAACCCCGGAAGAAGCAGTCAGGACAGCCCTTGAGCTATCCTCCCGCGGGGAAAAAGCCGGATGAGAACCTCTCCAGGCACCCAAGCAGAAAAAGGAATGGCACTGGAAGAGATAGAAAACCACATAAGACGCGTTCCTGATTTTCCAAGCAAAGGAATAGTCTTCTACGATATAACCACACTTGTTAAAAACGCCGAAGCTTTTCAAAAATCCGTGGACATGATGGCGGAAATGCTTGCCTGCGAAGAGACAACCTCTTTTGTCGCACCCGAGAGCCGAGGTTTCATATTCGCTTCCGCCTTATCCTATAAACTTGGGAAAGAACTGATCTTGGTGAGAAAACCGGGCAAGCTGCCAAGCACCACCGCAAGCGTTTCATATGACCTTGAATATGGAAAAGACGTTCTGGAAATCCACAAAGACGCGATAGACAGCAGAAGCAAGGCAGTAATCGTTGATGACCTTCTTGCCACGGGAGGAACAGCACGCAGTACCGGGCGCCTAGTGGAAGAGCTGGGAGGAAGCGTTGCGGGATACCTTTTTCTTATAGAGCTCATGGGACTCAAGGGGGCTGAAGCACTTTCCCCACACCCAGTCTGGTCCCTACTGAAAATGCCGGGGTAACAATTGAAAAAGATAGAAGTCAAAATCGGTTCAAGTAAAAATAATTCCTACGAAATCCTGATCGGCCAAGGTCTTCTGGGCCGGATTGCCGACGATCTGGCCGAAGCCTCCATAGCTCACTCCCACGCCCTGGTAACTGATTCAAACGTGGCGGAACTTTACGGAGCGAAGCTTCTAGGCGATCTTGAGGAAGCACTCTCAGAAGTCAGGATGATCGCCTTTGCGGCGGGAGAACAAAGCAAGACCAGAGAAATCAAATCCTTCATAGAAGACAGGATGCTTGAATCGGGATTTGGCAGGGACTCTTCAGTCATAGCACTCGGCGGAGGGGTCGTGGGAGACATCGCAGGATTCGTGGCCGCCACCTATATGAGAGGAGTTCCCTGCGTTCAGGTACCTACAAGCCTGGTTGCCTGCGTGGACAGTTCGGTGGGAGGAAAAACCGCAGTAGATACCCCTCACGGGAAGAACCTCATCGGGGCGTTTTACCAACCATGGCGCGTATACGTAGACACAGGCACCCTTAAAACCCTCGGACCAAAGCAGGTCGCGGAAGGACTCGCCGAGATAATCAAATACGGTGTAATAAAAAGCTCGGATCTTTTCCAGTACCTAGAGGAGAGCATCGAAAAAATCTACAGGTTCGACAACGCAGCGCTGCTTGAGGTGATAGGGGCAAGCTGCAGGATCAAGGCAGAAGTAGTCGAGGAGGATGAGAAGGAACAGAACCTGCGGAAAATCCTTAACTTCGGACACACGGTCGGCCATGCAATCGAGCAGCTCTCCGACTATACAATCTCCCACGGAGAAGCAATTTCTGCAGGAATGGTAATTGAGGGGGAAATCGCTCTGGGCAAAACGGGGTGGAGCGAGCAAGAGCAGGAAAGGCTCACTCGTCTTTTGAGAAGGGCGGGACTTCCCACTGAACCCCCGCGGGGGGTAAGCGTCGGGAAGATAATCGACATCATGAAAATCGACAAGAAAGCCCGAAAAGGCAAGATAGAGATGTCACTTCCCGAGCGCATAGGGAAGATGAAAGAAGATGGGGGAAGTTACGGAATAAAGATCGAAGAACAAACCATAACTTCCGCTTTTAAATCCTGATCCGGAAAATGAAGTTAACCGACTTCGCAGTGGACATCTCCCTGTTTTCGTTTCCGATCGCCAAAGAAGACATTTTCTGCAACAAAAATCCCTTGGTGCTTGAAATCGGCTTTGGAGAAGGGGAGTTTCTGATAAACGCAGCGCGGTGCGACGGAAGCAGAAACTACCTGGGTCTTGAGATCAAGAGAGGAAGATTCCGCAAAGCCGTGCGGGCGGCGGAAAAACTCTCTCTGGAAAACTTAAAATTCGTCCATATCGAAGCTGAAATCGCACTCAGACAGGTCTTCAGAGAAAGGATGTTCGATCTTGTCCTGGTAAATTTCCCCGACCCCTGGCCGAAGAAAAAACACTCAAAACACAGAATATTTAACCGGGAATTTATAGGCTGCCTCGCAAAAGTGCTTACAGGAAGCGGGAGAACGGTAATAAAGACCGATCAGCTGAGTTATATTGAGCAGATAGTGTCAGAATTCGAAAGAAGCGGTTTGTTCCGCTCAGCATACCCGCCACCAGGTTTCATTGAGACCCGAAAAGCAGAAACAGAGACGAAGTTTGAAAAACATTTCAGGCAGGCCTCGCAGAAGATATTCAGCGCCGTTTTTCTTAATCTTCCCTCGCGAACAAGTTGAATACGCCAACTATACGGACATTAGGGGGATAATAGAATTGACATTGAGAATCTTCTATGTATTAAGTTGTGTCCGTTTCGCACAATATATGGAGGTTTTTTGAAATGATAGTAGTAATGAAGCCCCATTCGACCAGAGAGGAGATCGACAAGGTCAAGTCCGTCATAAAGGAACTTGGCTATTCGCCGCATCCGATCGAAGGAATTCTCAGGACCGTTATCGGAGTGGTCGGAGACGAGAGAGGAAAGCCGCATGATCTTGATATTCTCAAGCAGCTCCAAGGAGTTGACAAGGTTGTTCCCGTGCTTCAGCCCTACAAGCTCACGAGCAGGGAAGTAAATGACGAGACCTCCATTTTCAATGTGGGCGGCATTACCGTAGGGGATAAAAGAATCCCCATAATCGCAGGGCCGTGCTCGGTTGAAAACGAAGAACAGATAATGACAATCGCGGCCTCCATAAAAGATTCGGGAGCCTCAATGCTCAGAGGGGGCGCTTTTAAGCCCAGGACTTCCCCCTATGCTTTTCAGGGTCTTGGAAAAGAGGGACTGGAGCTTCTTGTCAAGGCAAAAGAGATGACAGGGCTGCCCATAGTAACCGAAATAATGAGCCCGGACGATCTTGAGATGGTCGAGGAATACGCGGACGTGCTTCAGATCGGAGCCAGGAATTCCCAAAACTACTCGCTTTTAAGACATGTCGGCAAGTCAAACAAGGCCGTCTTACTAAAACGCGGAATGTCAACGACTATAAGCGAATTCCTGATGTGTGCCGAATATATACTGTCGGAGGGCAACAGCAATGTAATGCTCTGCGAACGGGGGATAAGAACTTTTGAGACCGCGACCAGAAACACTTTCGACCTGAACGCGATCCCAGTACTCAAGGAAAAAACCCACCTTCCAGTTTTCGCCGACCCTAGTCATGGAACCGGCTACTGGCAGTATGTAATCCCGGTAACTTTAGCTTCAATAGCCGCCGGAGCGGACGGAATAATAGTCGAGGTTCATAATAACCCCGAGATTGCGGTGAGCGACGGAGCCCAGTCGCTTAAACCGAAAACATTCAAAAACCTGATGGAAAGAGCTGCTCCTGTTGCCGAAGCCGTTGGAAGAACCGTTTAGAATTTCTCGGTTTCAGGAGGAAATCAGAACTTTTCTTCCGCTGAGAGTCAGTTTTCCCTCGCAGAAAAGCCTTATGGCTTCGGGCAGTATCCTGTGTTCCTGGACATGGACTTTCTCAAGCAGAGTCTCCTCTGTATCTTCCTTGTCAACCGGGACAACCGCCTGGAGAATAATCGAACCCGCGTCAACTTCCTCTCTAACGAAGTGGACAGTACAGCCCGTCTGTTTCACGCCGTAGTCAAGTGCCTGTATTACTGAATTCGTTCCAGGAAAAGAAGGAAGCAGGGAAGGATGAATATTGATGATACGGTTCTTGAAGCAGCCTATGAAATAAGGAGTGAGTATTCTCATGAATCCGGCAAGTACGACAAGTTCTATGTCATACCTGTGGATTTTCGTGACTATCTGCCTCTCAAACTCTTCCCTTGATTCAAAATCTCTGCTGCTTACGAGTTCTACGGGAATACGGTGTTTCCTAGCCCTCTCAATAGCCAAGACCCCTGGAGTATCGCAGACAACCACGGCTATGTTTGCGGATTCTATACCAGAATCTATCACCGCCTGAAGATTGGTTCCGCTTCCGGAAACAAACACGGCAACATTGGTCTTTGGCATCGCAGGCACCGGGAACTTGAGAAAACTAAGGAAAGAAAAAAAGGGCAGCTACCTACTTTCCCACTCCTGAAAGGAGCAGTATCATCGGCCTGTAAGGACTTAACTTCCGGGTTCGGGATGGGACCGGGTGCTTCCCCTTTAGCATAGCCACCCTAGACATGGAAAAATATCATCGGAAAAAATAATGTCAAGCGGGAATATCAGTCAGAGTTAAAACCCCTTATTGGAAGAGCTCTTCCGAACCTTTTTAGCTTCTTAATAGCCTTTACCTCGATCTGTCTTATCCTCTCGCGGGTAACATTTAATTTTTTTCCTATTTCTTCAAGGGTATATTCCTTGTCTTCATCTATACCGAAACGCATTTTGACAACTCCTTCCTCTCCGTTACTGAGATTGGTGCAGAGTGCGTTGCGCATGATCCGGTTCAATTCCTTGGTTTCGAGCATGTCAAGCGGAGAAGAGGAAGTCGGGTCCGAGATAATATCCATCAGCCTGCAATCGTCCTCACCAATCGGAGATTCAAGCGAAATCGGGTCGCGTGACACCTTCATGATTTTCAATACCTTCTCAAGGGGTATATCCATTGCTTCGGCTATCTCCTCTGGTTTGGGTTCTCTACCCAATTTCTGCATGAGGGATCTTGAGATCTTGTTTAGCCTGTTTATGTTCTCGGTCATGTGAACAGGAACTCTTATAAGACTTCCCTGATCGGCTATCGCACGCGTAATGGCCTGCTTTATCCACCATGTGGCGCAGGTTGAAAACTTGTATCCCATTCCATGTTCAAACTTTTCAACCGCTTTCATCAACCCCATATTGCCTTCCTGAACCAGATCAAGAAACGGCAGTCCTCTGTTAATGTATTTTCTCGCTATACTGACGACAAGTCTAAGGTTGCATTCGATAAGTTTTTTTCTGGCTTTCTTAGTAGCTTTCTTTGCTTTTTCAAACCTCCCAAGCACCCTTCTAAGCGAAGCGAGTTTCTCCTCGGAATATTCAGATTCCGAACCATTGCCAATAGCGTCATCTGAACCATCCATCATACAGTCGTCACAGACCCCACTCTCGACTCTGTCCACATACTCGACGGCCAGACTGTATATCCTGTTGGCCTGTGCCGAGGAAAAATCAATTTCGTCAAGAAGTTCTACAGTCCTTTCGTTGTTTTTCCTGATTTTCCTTGAGATCTTCGCTTTATCGTCATCTGGAAGTGTCAGAGTACCGAGCTTCTTTCTCAGTTCCTGGTTCTCAGCAAAAAGCTGTCTGATCGGAAGAAAATTCTTTATAGAATTGCGATATGCTTCGCCATCAGTGGAGGATTCGATGTCCTCGCCCTGGTAGGAGACATCACCCGCGCCAAGGTTCCCATCTTTGATCTCTTCTTCGAGCTTGAGAACCTTTTTCATCATGAAAGGGTTCTCAATTATCATTCTCGCAATTATTTTTTTACCTTTTTCAATCTGTCTTGCTATCTCAACCTCTTCCTCCTTGGAAAGGAGGGAGTGCTGTGCAATAGCGAGAATGTACGATCTTATAGGGTCTTGGTCGGCATCTTGACTCTTTACGTTCTTGAGACTGTCTTCGGCCTGAGAATCAGCCGGGGCATTTTGACAACCCTGTGCCTGTACGGATTCAGAGAATTCCCCTTCGTCCTGCCCGCTGATTTCGCCCCCTAACCCGTTAGTTTCGTCGTTTGGGTTCAACTGACAGTTCCTTTTATGGTTTTTTCTATTCTCACCAGATTCCTGTATTGTTCAACAAGCTCTCTTTCAAGGCTTTTATCCGAAGAACCGCGCTGCTTGCGGATTCTATCCATTACCTCGTTACGCTTAAAAGCTATGTTTCTCAGTTCAAGCTCTCTCACGCAGCCACTTAGTATTTTCTCCGAAGTCGTCTCGTCTATCAAATCATCCGAAGAAAAAATTAACTCGCCCAGCAACTGCTGCATCTCGATTTTTTCAAAAGAACTCATCAGGGAGGAAACCTCGGTAAACTCCCCTTCACCCACATGCTTGAGAATAACCTTTAAATCATCATTTTCAAAATGCTCTCCGACATTCTCAATCCTCTCGGCGCTAAGCAGGTGGGGGAATTCAAGCAGTATCCTTACAATTTCTCTCTCATGAACGCTTTTTTTCGGGATCAAGGAGACCGGCGCAAGTGACCCGCGGTTTTTACCAGAATCCGAAGTTTTTATCATAGAAAGAAACTCAGATTCCCTTATCCCGAAAATCCCGGTCGCCTTGGAGACAGCTTCGGCCCTTCGAACCGGGTCTTTTATTTTCGAAACCATGTCCGCGAGAAATCTCATCGACTCTCCAGAAGACATTTTCTTTTCCCTGTATCTTGCGAAAGTGTCGTCAATAATGAAATCGGAGACATCAACGGCGTTCACAATCAGTTCGCCGAGACTTTCCGGACCATACGCTTCCAGGTAATCATCGGGATCAAGTCCGTCGGGAATGCGGCAGATACTTGAAGAAATCCCCTGTTCAAGAAGAATTTCTCCGGCCCGGACGGCAGAACGTATCCCCGCTGCATCACCGTCGTAGGCAATCACTACCTCTTCGCAGAAACGTCGAAGAAGCCTGGCGTGCTCATTCGTAAAGGCCGTTCCCAAGGTGGCAACCACGTTGCGCGTTCCATTTGCGTAGAGCTTTATGAAATCCATGTAGCCCTCAACCAGAACGGCTTTGCGTTTTCTTCCAATCTCGCTTTTCGAGTGGTAAAGTCCGTAAAGAACGTTTTTTTTGTCAAAAACCGGGGATTCGGGGGAATTCATGTATTTCGGCTGTTTCGGTTCGTCTTCCGTCAGGGTTCTGCCGCCGAAACCGCAAATTCGCCCCGTTATATCGGTTATGGGAAAAACGATCCTGTTTCGAAACCGGTCATAGTGCCCGCTTCCTCTCTCCCTCGCAACGACAAGTCCAAGCTTTTCAAGCTCCTTGATACTGATATTATCTCCGGAAGCAAATTTTACGACGGCGTCCCAGCTGTCGGGAGCGAAGCCGAGTTTGAATTCCTCGTTTATCTCCGAAGTGATCCCCCTCGATTTAAGATACTCCCTGGCCTGCGCGGAGTCCCTTCCAGAACGGAGAAGGCTCTGTCTGTAAAACGAACAGACGAGGGAATTTATCTCAAAAAATCTCGTCGCGGCGATCTCTTTTTTCTTTGCGCTTTCCGTGCGCGGACGCTGGGCAGGAAGCCTGACTCCGGCTTTCCGCGCAAGTTCTTTTAAGGCTTCGTGGAAACCTATGTTGCTGTACCTCATCAGGAAGCCGAAGACATCCCCTCCGGCTCCGCAACTGAAGCAATGGAAAAAGCCCTTCTCATCATTTACGTGCATGGAAGGGTTGTTGTCGTCGTGGAACGGGCAAAGCCCGATATGGTTTTTCCCAGATTTTTTAAGGGAAACAAAGCCCTGTATGACATCTGCTATACTGAGCCTTGCCTTTATATCCGCTATCGCTGATGTGAAAGAAGGATTCTTCATTCAAAGCGACTTAGTTCGGTGGGATCTTTAGAAAAAACTTCAGGTGAAAACCACGCAAATTAAAACGGTCTATCTTCTTTTTCTGCTGCTTGAACTGCGCTTTTTGGCAGCAAACAGCTTCTTTTTTTTCTTTTCGCTCGGTTTTTCGTAGTATTCTCTCTTCCTTACTTCAGAAAGAACCCCACCCTTCTCAACCTGTTTCTTAAACCTTTTTAAAGCGCTGTCAATACTTTCGCTGCTACCTACTGTTATTCCTGGCAAAAAACTAAAACCTCCATCCTCACGGGGAAGAGAAATTTAAAGGATATAAAAAGCGTTGTCAAATCACCCGCCGACAGCTGTTTTTTAACATAACCGGTCGATCCTGCCGGGGAACCCGGGGTTAACCCGTGGAACTGAACCGGGTTGCGGTGATAATTACAAGAAAACAGCCGCAGACTTCGCCGGCATAGACAGCCTGCTTGTGGAACCGTTCATGAAGTTCCGTAAGAACCCCCCAAACACCCCACCCCTACTAACCTCAGGGACAAAAACGCGGGCAACGGCGCCCGGCACAATCGTCTGGGCGCCGTTGCTCGTCTTCGCCCCGCCTACATCGTATTGACCTCAACCTCGTAGCTTCCAGTAGAGCTGGCGTGGGCCGAGGCGGAGATGTAGTACGTCCCGGTGCTGTCCGGGGTGAATTCGACGCGGCTGGTGTATAGACGGGAGCTGCAAGCGTTGTTTTGGTAGCGATTGCTTCTATAGCATCTATAGGTGATCTGCTCCTGTATCGCGCCGAAATTCCGCGTGCCGGGAATGAAGTTCCCGTCGGCATCGTGGATACCGGTAAGAAAGGGAGTAGCCAGCGGGTCCGAGCCGCCCCGCCTGAGCAGGATCTCGTAGGTCGTGCCCGCGGTCAATAAAACCCCGAACCAGTCCCGGTCGCGCGTATAGGTGATTTCGCCGGTCGCCGCCGAGCCGTCCACCGTGACATTGCCGACATCGCTGATGTTCGTGGAGTCGTCCGGATAGTCATCACCCCCAGGACTATCCGTCACAACCGTGAGCCGATAGTGGCGTGTCGTGCCATCCCTCACCGCCTTCCCCCACAGCCTCACGGAAATGTAGTAGTCGCCACTGTCCTCCGGGGTGAAGTAGATGCGGGGGTTGTTGCCCGGGCCGCTCATCGTATCGCCGGTCTGGTCAATTATCCATCCCTGCGCATGGTAAATGCCCCTCAGGTAGAAATATATGTCCCTGCTGCCGGAACTCTGCTGCCCATAAATATCGATCCGGTAGGTCGTGCCGGCATCAAGCGACACCCTGTACCAGTCGTGGTCGATGTGGTCGATGCGAGATCTACCGTCTCCCTTGACGCTTCCCGACGCCGGGCTGCCGTCGGTCAGCACCCAGCCCCTGGTCGAGGTGTTGTCGGGTATGTCGCCGTTTCCGTCCGTCTCGTCCACGGTCATCGTGGGATCGGTGTTGTAGATCGTTCCTACCCCCTCCTTATCCCCAAGCCGCGCCCCCGAGGGATCGCTAAGCACTACCCGGAACGTCTCGCCGCTGTCCTCGTGCGAATCGTCAATCACCGCCACCTCGATGATCTCCTCCGTATCTCCCGGAGTGAAGGTCAGGGTGCCCGAGGTCTCCTCATAGTCAGAGCCGGCATGGGCCGTGGCGTCTACAGTCGCGTAGTTCACAGTCACGGTCTCCTCCGATGCCTCGCTAAGAGTCACGTGAAACTCCATCGACGGGTCATCTCCCTCTGTCACCGTGGCGTCGCTAACCCCCACGACCGGAGACATCTCCGTTATCTCAAGCGCGTAGATGCCCTGGCTGCGCTCATAGGCGCCGACAGCGATGTAGTGGGCACCGCTCTGTGCAGCCACATACGTCAAGCGGCTGTTGAGTCCCACACCACCGTCGTCGATTGCCGTATCCGCAATAAGGCTGCCCCCGGCATCGTGGATGCCCCACAGATAGGGGTCGACAAGCTTGCCGTCTTCTCTCCTTTTGCGCAGAATGTCAACCGTATAGGTCGCCCCCGCCACAAGCTCGACCCCGAACCAGTCGCGGTCGTACTCACTCCCGATCTCGCCCGTGGCAGTGGCGCCGACCACAACCCATCCGTCGGTGGACGTATCCGCGGGGAAATCATCTCCTTCGGGCTCAGAGACGGTCTCAGTGGTGTCCTGCTCCCCGCCCGTGTCGTCCGTGGACGTATCCCTGGAAGCTTCTTCAGCGTCGGGGTCCAGGACAGCCTCAGGGGTGCCCTGCTGCTCCCGCAGGGCGGCAAGCGCGTCGGGGGGTCCGGCGCCGAGACTCCATAGCGGAACACGTACGCGTTTGTGCCCGCCTCCTGCGACTCGACCCGCACGTAGTATGTTCCCGCAAGCAGCGTCCCCGCGATCACCTCGTTGTCCGTCCCTGAGGCCGTGCTGCCGTACAGCTCGTTGCCGGCGGCATCCTCCAGGAACATGTCGGCATCCACATCCTGCTGCCGCAGGCCGAGATCGACCCGCTTCGCCTCCGTCAGCGTGAACCGGTAGTAGTTGACCTGGTTCCCATCGCCGTCAAGCGTGCCTCGGGGAAAGCGGGGGCCCGTGAGCAAGGTGATGTCCCCGAAATCGGTCGCGCCCGCGCGAGTGTCGTCGGAAAGATCCTCACCGTCGGGTTCAGAGACAGTCTCAGGGGTGCCCTGCTCCTCCTGCAGGGCGGCCAGCGCGTCGGGATCCGGCGCCGAGACTCCATAGCGGAACACGTACGCGTTTGTGCCCGCCTCCTGCGACTCGACCCGCACGTAGTACGTCCCCGCGATCAGCGTCCCCGCGATCACCTCGTTGTCCGTCCCGGAGGCCGTGCTGCCGTACAACTCGTTGCCGTCTGAATCTTCAAGGAACATGTCGGCATCCGCATCCTGCTGCCTCAGGCCGAGGCCGATCCGTTTCGCCTCCGTCAGCGTGAACTGGTAGTAGTCAACCTGGTCCCCATCGCCGTCAAGCGTGCCCCGGGGAAAGCGGGGGCCTGTGAGCGAGGTGATGTCCCCGAAATCGCGTGCTCCCGCGCGCACATCGTCAGAGGACTGAGCCCGGGACTCCGGAGAAACAGCCAGAAACGTCATCAGCAGCGCCAACACCGCCGCACCCAACCATCCGGAGCAACGGAAGGCAAAAACGCCCGGACCGCGTCGCCGAGGGGCGGCAAGGCCTCTTGAAACCGCCTGGCAGGCTAAATTATAAGGGGGGGGGGTAGGTTAAAATACTAGGGTCTTTAACAGAAGCGTGTTCCACTTCGTTCTGTCCGAAGGCAATACATACGCAACTTTTCATGGTCAACCTCCGTGATTAACTTGGTATGACCGGATAGTATCAAATATGAATCTCCCCGTCAAGCTGTTTCTTAATTTGCTATCGACAATCACCCGCCAACGGGTTCTTTCGGCCGATTATTCCGATAGTTTTTCCGCGGGCGGAAATTTTCCGACCATCTCCCGGTTCTTTTCTATTTCTTCTTCAATTCTGCGGGCATTTCGCTTCTCGAATTCATAATCGTACGGCTCCTGGGAAGCTCTCTGCTCCTCAAGCCTCCGGCTCCATGAATCTCTTCTGTTTCTTATCTCATCTACAAGTCCCATGACTATCCTCTTTCTGGTTTTTCCTTCGCAACCGGTTCAGTTCAAAGCGGCCGCAGATATTTTCATAAATTCCACTTTTTCTTCAATCTTGGGCATGTACTCCGCAAGAGCCTCTATTGTCGGCGGATAAGGATGACCTATACCTACTGCTATGCCTTTTTTCTCGGCGATCCTTACCAGTTGCTCAAGCTGCTTTATTGTATATTCCTTGCCCCGCTCTTTTTGGTCAATAAAGACATCCCTTTTAAGTGTCTTTACTCCAAGTTGTTTCGCCACGCTGTATCCACGGGAGTCCGGGGTCGTAAGGCTGTCAACAAAATAAAGATCCCTGGACTTCAGTTCCTGCATCACCGTTCTTACCGGCTCTTCATTCTCCATGAACTTGGAACCCATATGGTTGTTGACTCCGGCGACATTGGGAACCGCCATGATGTTTCTTCTGAGTTCCTTCCTTATCTGGTCTATCGAGAAGCCGAGCAGCAAGACTCCTTCTCCAGCGTCATCGGCCGTGTAACCGGAAGCATCCTTGGGTTCCATGGGAAGGTGGAGTATCACGTCCATCCCTCCGCGGTAAGCGGCGCGCGCAGCGTACCGGGAATGGGGAAGATGCGGAAGCACAGCTAAGTTGATCGGCTGCCTGATCTTGAGGAGCGTGTCAATCGATTCTCTGTCGCCGCCCAGATCATCTATTATAAGAACAACTCGGGGACGCTTGGGCTTTTTCTCCGCAATCTTATCCTCTACAGTAGGCGTAACCTCACGAGGTGACCATTCGTCAAGAAATTTCCCGACATACCGGAGACCGAAGATCGAAAAGGCGAAAAAGAAAAGCAGAACCAAGACTGCGTGGAAAAGTTTTGCCGCGTTTTTTTTGCCGCCGGTTCTTCCGGCAGACGGTTTTTTTCTCGTTCGTCTCTTCTGACTCAAGGCCCCTTATCTCCTCACATGCGTTTTACCGTTTCCAAAGCTCTTGCAAGCTGCGGGTCGGAAGGGGCATCCTTCTCGCCACCTTCAACAAAAATATCAGGTTCTATGCCCTTGTCATCTATGAGAATCCCGTTGGGAGTGAAAAGTCTTGCTGTGGTTATCTTCACTCCCGTTTCCCCGGAGAGTTCTATCACGGACTGAACAGACCCTTTGCCGAATGTCCTAGTACCGACTATCTTCGCCCTGCCGCTGTCTTTGAGGGCTCCGGCGAGAACTTCGGAAGCACTAGCACTTCCCCGGTTTACGATTACGGCAACGTGATTGGTTGGTATCTCCATCCCCTCTCTGGCGAAATATTCCTTCGAGGTCTGCTCGGACCTCCCCTTCACGTTCAGGATAAGCCCTTTATCAATGAACATGTCACAAAGCGCAAGCGCCTGTTCAAGCAATCCTCCGGGGTTGTTCCTGAGGTCAAGCACAAGTCCTCCGAGCTTCGCGCCGTTTTCCTTTTCAAGCCCCCTGTAAGAACTGAGGAACTCGTCCGCAGAGTACCTGTGGAACTGTGACAGCTTTATATATCCTATGTCTTTTTCAACCAGCCTGGACTCAACGCTTCTGAGTTTCACTATCCGTCTTGTGATGGTGAATTTATGGTCTTCCTCGGTCCCGTCTCTTCTGACAACGATGTCCACTTTAGTCCCCTCTCTCCCCCTTATGCGGTCCAAAGCGTCAACTATGTTGGTTTTCCCGGTACTCTCTCCGTCTATGGAGACGATTATGTCTCCAGATTTCACGCCGGCTTCCTGCGCCGGACCTCCCTCAATCGGGGATATAACGGTCAAAAGCCCGTCTCGCACCGTAATCTCGACTCCTATGCCCTCAAACTCCCCCATCGTTCCTATCTCAAGGTTCCTCAGGCTCTCAGATGAAAGATAAACCGAATAGGGATCAAGGGAATCAAACATGCCTTTTATAGCGCTTCGGGTCAGCTGCTCTGAGGAAACCTCTTCCACATAGGTTCTCTCTATGAGGTTCAGGGCCTTTGCGAAGTCGGAAAGACCTCTGTATGTGTCTTCTTTTGCGAAAAGGGGACCTGAAAAAAGGAAAGCCGGAACTAATGCGTATATTATGAAAAAAAAGCGGGATTTTCTCATCGCGGTTTACGGTTTCGGTAGTTTACCTGAAAGGAAATTTTTTGGACAAAGCGGATAAAGCACAGTTTTTGCCCTTGATGAGGAAGGGGAAATAAGATAGGTTTACGGCAGATCGGTTCACTCATATGTCTACACTTTTTACTGGAATAATATCAGGATTTGTCAAAAGCTGTGTTTCCGACCTTCCCGAAGTATCCCGGGAATGGCTCCCGCTGAAAAGAGCTCTTTTCTACCTTGGGGCGCTTCTCGTATACCCGGTCGCCCTGCTCGTGGCCATGGCGGTAATTATTACGGTCGTTTTGATCGCATATCCCGTTTCGTATATCTACGGGGCAGCGAATTGAAGCGACGGCCATCGGCGAAGCTCACAAACAGTGTCTCGTAATGCAGAAAGATCATGACATTCCCACACCGGGTCCTATTCCCCGGCACGTTGTCATAATAATGGATGGCAACGGAAGATGGGCACGGCGTAAGAATCTTGACAGGCTGAGCGGTCACAGGGAAGGAATGAAATCGACAAGATCGGTGGTCCGGGCCGCACGGGAAATTGGAATAGAGTACGTAACCCTCTACGCGTTTTCCGCCCAGAACTGGAAAAGGCCGGGAAAAGAAGTCCTCGCGCTGATGAATCTTTTAAGGCACTACCTGTCAAATGAAGGCGAAAAACTGCTTGCGCAGAACACGAGACTAAACGCGATCGGGAACCTCTCCAACCTCCCACCGGACATACGTGAACTTCTCGGGCGCGTGATGAAAATGACGGAAAAATGCGACTCCCTGACGATAACCCTGGCGCTCAGCTACGGGGGCAGGGAGGAAATAATCAATGCCGTGAACAACATAATCGCGGAGGGAGGGGAAAAAACGGTAACCGAGGAGGATTTTCAGGAATATCTATATACATCCCAACTGCCAGAACCGGATCTGCTCATAAGGACCGGAGGGGAAATGAGACTTTCCAATTTTCTGCTGTGGCAACTGGCCTATGCCGAAATATACGTTACGAAGACTCTCTGGCCGAATTTCAGAAAAAGACACCTGCTAAAAGCCATCGCCAATTACCGCGCCAGGGAAAGAAGGTTCGGACTGACAGGAGAGCAGATACGGGAGAAAGGGCGCTAGATTGAAAAAAATCTCCATACTCGGATCAACCGGTTCGATCGGGTCGCAGACGCTTGAGATAATACGAAGATTTCCCGAAAAGTTCGAGGTTACGGGTCTTTGCGCGGGGAAAAACATTGATCTTCTGGCAGAGCAGGTAAAGGAATTCGCTCCGAATGTCGTATCGGTCACCCGAAAAGAAGACTCGGAGCGACTAAAGAGAATAGCCGGTCCGAAAACCAAGATACATTACGGAGACGAGGGGAACATCGCGGTCGCGACAGAAGGGGACTGCGATCTGGTGATATCTTCCATGGTAGGTTTTCCGGGTCTTCTGCCCACCCTCTGCGCAATACAGGCCGGAAGAGATGTGGCAATAGCCAACAAAGAATCTCTGGTGGTCGCTGGAGGACTTCTTATTTCCGAGGCAGAAAATCAGGGCGTTACCCTGCTTCCCGTGGACAGTGAACACAGCGCCGTTTTCCAGACGCTCCGGGAAAAAGACCGTAAATTCCTCAAACGGGTTATTATAACGGCGTCTGGCGGACCGTTTCGCAAAACACCGAAAGAAGATCTGGAAAAAGTCACGGTCGCCGCCGCGCTTTGCCATCCCACATGGAAAATGGGAACCAAGATAACCATAGATTCGGCGACGCTAATGAACAAGGGATTTGAAATTATAGAGGCAAGGTGGTTTTTTGACATACCCACCGAAAAAATATCGATCTGGGTACATCCCCAGAGCATCGTTCATTCAATCCTTGAATATATTGATGGCTCGTTCATAACTCATCTTTCCGCCTCGGACATGAAAATACCGATAGCCCGTGCGCTTTCCTATCCCGAGAGGCTTGATCTCGGACACACTGCCGCCTCGCCGGACGACCTGTCGGACATTACGTTTGAAAAACTTGATACAGATAAATTCGAGGCTCCTGCAATTGCAATTGAATGTCTCAGGATGGGCGGCACTTACCCGACTGTTCTGAATGCGGCAAACGAAGTGGCCGTAAACGCGTTTCTTGACGAGAGGATAAGATTTACCGACATAATCCCGATTGTCAGAGAAGCACTTGAGCGTCACGACAAACTTGACTCGGGTTGTCTTGACAATATATTAGAGGCGGACAGGTGGTCGAGGAGAACTGCCGGTTCGGTAATGGAGAGCTTTCTGTCTTAGCGATGATCACAATCCTGGCTTTTATCTTCGTAATAGGAATTCTAGTCTTTTTCCACGAACTGGGGCATTTTCTGCTCGCGAAAAGAAGCAATATCAGGGTCGAGCAATTCTCTCTGGGTTTCGGCCCGAAACTTGTTTCTTTCGTAAGAGGCGAAACGGAATATCTCATTTCAGCCCTTCCCCTCGGCGGATACGTGAAGATGTACGGCGAGGGAAAAGAGGGAAACATAATTGTCGAAAGCGTCGCGGACACAGAATCGCCACTTGCCTCAGGAGACAGAATTATCGGGATGAAGGGATTCAGTCTTGAGAAGTACGCAAGCTGGGAAAAGCTTCTCTACTCGCTAAAATCAGACCCGAATCAGCAAAAAGAACTCGAAGTGGAAAGAGCCGGAAAGATTTACACTCTCCTCGTCAGCCGTTCAGTCCTTTATGATATAGAAGCCTATTACGAAAAGGACTACCAGAGAGGATTTTCCGCAAAGTCCATTACCGACAGGTTCCTGGTGGTCATAGCGGGGCCGGCTATGAATTTCATAATCCCCTTCTTCTTCATGCCTCTCGTGTTCATGTTCGGCATAAGTGTCTCCGGTTATCTGGAAGATCCTCCGGACATAACTTACATAAAAAAAGATTCCCCCGCCCGTCTCTCGGGATTCGCCGCGGGTGACAGGATACTCAGCATAAACGGAAAAGAGGTCAAGAGCTGGAGAGACGTAAACATTGGCGTTCACTCAAACCCCGATTCGCTGCTTGAATTCAGGGTGAGAACCGGAAGCGAGATCAGGACTCTCGCTCTTTTCGCAGAAGCCGGTCCCGACGGCAGGGTAGAGACCGGATTTGCAAGACCCATAGCCGCGACCATAGAGCAGGTATCCGAGGGCCGCCCCGCCTGGAAGGCAGGCATACGTCCGGGAGACAAGATAAAGGCAATAGATGGCGTAGAGGTTACGGACTGGAACCATATGTCTGACATAATAGCCGAAAGCGGGGGCAAAAGGCTTGATTTTACGATTGAGCGCGGTGGAGATGAGATGAATTTTCTCCTGGCAGCGGAAATGGAACAAGGTATTGAGCGCTATATAATCGGCATTACTCCCCGTACGGACAGCGTGCTTAAAAAATACGGCTTTTTCGAATCGATCCGCAAGGGAATAGCCGAAGCGGCACGCATGACGGTTGAGATCACCATTCTTTTCTTCGGGTTTCTATTCAAGCTCGTAACCGGGAAAATAGCGCTTGCCACTGCCGGCAAAACGGTCGCGGGACCCCTTCTCATAGCCAAGGTGTCAGGAGCGGTAGCCCAAAGCGGCATATCGAATCTTCTTCAGTTCACCTCGCTTATAAGCATAAATCTCGCGTTAATAAACCTTCTCCCCATACCAATGCTCGACGGAGGACATCTGCTCTATCTGGGCATTGAGAAGATAAAGAGAAGGCCGCTTAGCGTAAAAACCCTTGAGATAACCCAGCGAATCGGATTTTCCTTTCTTATTTTCATCATGGCGGCAGCCCTGTATAACGACATTCTGAGGATGCGTGAAGACATCTTCTCGCAGTTCGGCAGAATTCTCGATCTTTTCCGGTAAAATTACCTAGGACTAAACCAACAACTATGAAAAAGGACAACGAGGAAATACTCAGGATTAACAACCTTTTTTACGAGGCCTTGGGAACCAGGAATCTCGAGCTTATGGGAGAGATCTGGATAAAGGACTCAAGGTCAGGCTGCGTTCATCCGGGATGGACCGCTCTTCGCAACTGGCAAGCCATCAGACAGAGTTGGGAGAGCGTCTTTGACCCCGAGGATCAAGTCGACATCAGCATTTCAAACGTGACAGTGGATATAAGTGACAACATCGCCTGGGTAACCTGCCTGCAGGAGATGGTATACATAAAAAGAGACCCGGTCATGTTCAATCTCTCGCAGTCAACCAACATATTCGAGAAGCAAGGCGACAGATGGCTTATGATCTTTCATCACGCCTCGCCAATCCCCGTACGGGGCTACGAGCCGGGTAACAAGACAATACAGTAAGTGTGGAACTTCAGGAAGTCTCTTCCCCTGCCTTCATTCGCTCAAGATAAACCGAGGCGCCCAGCTTTTCGAGCCGCACGGCCTTTTTCTTTACCTCAGAAGAAAGCTTCTTCTTGTACTCAGCCACCGCACGTGAAAGCTCGGGGTCGGCAACCGAAAGAATCTCAACGGCGAGGATGCCGGCGTTTTTAGCCCCGCCTAAAGCGACTGTAGCGACCGGAACACCTGAGGGCATCTGCAGGATGGAAAGTACGGAATCCCATCCGTCAATCGAATTTGAGGATTTTATTGGAACCCCTATGACCGGGAGAGGAGAAACGGAAGCTACCATTCCCGGAAGATGCGCGGCGCCTCCCGCTCCGGCTATTATGACTTTGATTCCTCTTTTGTGAGCTTTTTTCGAAAAATCGACAAGACGCTCCGGAGTTCTGTGCGCCGAGACTATGGTGACTTCATGCCCTATGCCGAATTGCTCCAGCACCTCGACCGCTTCTGCCATGACCGCAAGGTCCGAGTCAGAACCCATGATAACGCTTACTAAAACAGGTTTCATGCTACCGCCCTCAGATTATTCATTATGAACTTTGCCTTCTCAAGCGCGCTTGAAATATCATCGTCAAGCACCGTTACATGTCCCATTTTCCTGTAAGGCTTAGTCTGGGTTTTACCGTATATATGAAACTTGGCTCCCTCAACACTCATGCATCCGCGAAGCCCCTCGTATCTTACCTGACCCTCGAAACCCGGCTGCCCGAGAATGTTAATCATAACGGAAGGAGTTTTTATTTCAGTATCGCCTGGAGGAAGATCCAGAATTGATCTCAGACACTGTTCGTACTGCGAGGTGCGTGCGGCGTCAATCGTGTGATGCCCGCTGTTATGCGGTCTCGGAGCGGATTCGTTTATGAGAATGTCGCCTTTTTTGGAAAGAAACATCTCAACCGCGAGGATTCCACACATGTCAAAAGATTTTATCGTATGCTCGGCAAGTTCACATGCACGAACAAATAGAGCGTCGTCAAGCTCACAGGGACTTATTAGGAATTCAACTATGTTGGCGTGGCTGTTAAACACCATCTCAACCGGAGGGAAGCATTTCATTTCTCCAGCGGAATTGCGCGAAACTATAACGGAAATTTCCTTCTCCACGTCAACAAGATCCTCGACGACAGATTCCCCCGCCAAAAGATCGCTGAGCTGCTCTTTTTCCCTTACGACGTATATTCCCCTTCCGTCATAACCCGTCTTTGAAAGTTTTTGAACGAAAGGAATTCTTATTTCCCCGGACTCGACAGCTGCAACTATCGCTTCTTTTCCCGGAAAAACCGAAAAGTCCGCAGTGGGGAGCCCCTTTGAAGTGTAGAACCTCTTCTGCTTGGCCTTGTCCTGTATAAGTTCAAGCGCGTGGGGTCCGGGCCTTATAACGACTCCTTCTTCCTGCAGGCGGAAAAGCGCCTGAAGATTCACATGCTCAATCTCTATGGTCAGAATGTCAACGTTTTTGCCAAACGCGTAAACATCCTCGTAATTCCTGAAATCACCATGGGAAAACCCGGTACACACAGACGCTGCCGGACAATCGGAGGAAGGATCAAGCACATAGGTGCTGAGGTTCCAGTTGCTTGCAACGAGACAAAGCATTTTCCCCAACTGTCCGCCTCCAAGAATCCCCAGTTTTATCTGTTCAAAATCCATGGTCATCACACTGCAGAAACTACAAGTCAATTATCGAAAGCAGTTCCATCGGAGTTTCTATAAGGTGCTCGGCTCCGTTTTCGCGAAGTTCGTCACCCGTTCGAAATCCCCAGAGAACTCCCACCGGAAGCATGCCCGCCCTGACAGCGGTAAGCATATCCACTCCCGAGTCTCCAAGGTAAACCACGCGCGAGGATTCAACCCCGAGTTCCCTTGATATCCGAAGCGCTCCCGAGGGGTCGGGTTTTCTAGGAATTTCATCTCTCTGACCTATGACCACCTCAAAATTCCAGTCCGCAAGCAGGTCCTCCACGTATTTTTCGGTAAACGTGTGCGGCTTATTGGTCAGAATCGCCTTTTTCATGCCTCTTTCGGAAAGTTCGTCCAGAAGATCCGGTATGCCGTCATAAAGAGTGGTTTTTACGTTAAAGTCACGGCTGTAGATACTGTTGAAATCCCCAAGACACTTTTCAACGACAGTTTCATCGTTTCTTCTGTCCTCGGGAAGGGCTCTTGCCACCATGATCTTGGGGCCTTTTCCTATAAAGTACTTGAAACACCCGGTCGCGCGCGTCGGAAACCCGTTTATGCTAAGCGCCTGATTCACCGCGTCGGCAAGATCCTCAAGAGAGTCAATCAGGGTTCCGTCAAGATCAAATACAACTGCTCCGTAGCTCATAGTTCTGCACTTAATCAAAGAGTGGGAATATAATACCCAAAGAAAACAATTTGTTTTCGCACTGGCAGCCCAGATTCTGTGGTCAGAAATCACGGCCCCAAGCAACCATGTTTTTGATTCCCCGTCACTTCACAATGATAATATGATTTCTCAAAACCAGAAAACTGCTCTAGACTAGATAGCCGGCATCTAGACCAGAAACAGACCATTTCGGGATTTTTCTTATGAACGGAAAACAGCCATCGATAACCATAATCGGCGCGGGACTCGCAGGAGTCGAAGCCGCGAACCAGGTAACGAAATTCGGAATAAGGACAACCCTCTACGAAATGAGGCCCCGCAAGAAGACCGCCGCACACAGAACCTCGGGTCTCGCAGAGCTTGTGTGCAGCAATTCCCTGAAATCATCATCCATGGAAAACGCCTCGGGAATACTGAAAGAGGAAATGAAATCTCTTGGCTCACTTGTCATTGAGGCGGCCGAAGCGTCAAAGGTTCCGGCCGAAAAAGCCCTCGCGGTCGACAGGGAGATATTCTCGGATTACATAACGCGAGAAATCCAAGGTAACGAGCTTATAGACTTAAGAAGGGAAGAGGTAACGAAAATACCCGAAGACGGCATCGTGATCGTAGCCACCGGCCCGCTCACCTCGGATGCGCTCTGCGCTGAGATTTCCTCGCTTACAGAATCCGAATATCTTTACTTCTACGACGCTATCTCGCCGATAATCGATGCAGATACAATCGACCACTCAAAAATCTTCAGGGGATCCAGATACGACCGCGGGGACTCGGGAGAAGGGGATTATCTCAACTGTCCGCTCTCGGAGAATCAGTACTACGAGCTTGTAAACGACATGCTTTGCGGAGAAAAAGTGGAAACCAGAGAGTTTGAGAAAGCGATTTATTTTCAAAGCTGTATGCCGGTTGAGGTCATGTGCGAGAGAGGAAAGGATACGCTTCGGTTCGGCCCCCTGAAACCCGTCGGCCTTGTTAATCCGAAAACTGGCAAAACCCCCTTTGCCGTCCTGCAGCTAAGAACGGAGAACAGCGAGGAGACAATGTACAACATGGTGGGTTTTCAAACAAAACTCAGATACCCGCAGCAAAGAACCGTTTTCAAAAAGATTCCGGGGCTTGAGGGGGCGGAATTTTTAAGATACGGAAGCGTACACAGAAACACGTACATAGATTCTCCAAGGCTGCTTGAGAAAAACCTTTCCCTAAAAACCCGCCCAAGCGTTTTCTTCGCCGGACAGATAACGGGAGTTGAAGGATACGTCGAATCCGCGGCAACTGGAATCGTCTGCGGAATAAATGCCTCGAGAAAAGCACTCGGACTCCTACCTGCCCCCATTCCAAGGGAAACGTCCATAGGTTCCCTGCTTGAGTACATCTCGGCTCCCGGAAAAACCGGGTTTCAGCCAATGAACATAAACTTCGGACTCTTCCCCAAAGTGGAAGGGAGGATGGGAAAAGAAAAAAAACGGATGCTTATAGCGCAAAAGGCCCTTGAGAGCATCGGCGCATACAGTCCTTACGAGTAGATGAGGCGTACGGAGTGTTTGATTCTCATATTTTAATGGTAGTATTTTGCGGATTATGACTTATCAGGAACTGATTCTAGCTCTCCAGGACTACTGGTCATCTAAAGGATGTTTGGTGGTTCAGCCATACGATATAGAGAAAGGCGCCGGAACTTTTCATCCGGCCACATTCCTGCGGTGTCTCGGCCCTGAACCTTGGCACGTGGCGTATGTCGAACCTTCAAGGAGACCAACGGACGGAAGATACGGCGATAACCCCAACAGGCTTCAGCACTACTATCAGTTCCAGGTGATAATAAAGCCTTCTCCTGATGATATTCAGGAGCTTTTCCTCGACAGCCTCAAGTCCTTCGGAATAAACCCGCTTGAGCACGATATAAGGTTCGTTGAAGACGACTGGGAGTCCCCGACGCTTGGTGCGTGGGGACTTGGCTGGGAGGTGTGGCTTGACGGCATGGAGATAACGCAGTTTACCTACTTTCAGCAGGCGGGCGGAATAGATCTTGACCCGATATCCGCCGAAATCACCTACGGAACCGAAAGAATAGCGATGTACCTGCAGGAAGTCGAGAGCGTTTACGATCTTGAGTGGACAAAGGGAATAACGTACGGAGAGATTCATCATCAAAGCGAAGTCCAGTTCTCAAAATACAACTTCGAGGAATCCGACCCTGCAATGCTTAGCGAACTGTTCAACATGTACGAGCGGGAATGCAGATCCCTTATCGAAAAGCAGCTTTCTCTTCCCGCTTACGAATACTGTCTTAAAAGTTCGCACACCTTCAACCTCCTTGATGCAAGAGGGGCAATAGGGGTAGCGGAGCGGGCGTCATACATAGGAAGGGTAAGGACACTTGCTAACCTGTGCGCAAGTTCGTATCTGCAGACCAGAGAAAATCTGGGATTTCCTCTTCTGAAAAGCAACCCATGGAAAAAGAACTGATACTGGAAATCGGAACGGAGGAAATACCTGCTCTTTTCCTTGAAAAAGCCCGGGAGGATCTGGGCAGTATCCTGAGCGGAGAACTTCGCGACAAGGGTATTGAGTTCGGGGAAATGGAAATCCTTTACACCCCGAGAAGGCTTTCTGTAAGGGTAAGCAGACTTGAGAGAAAGCAGAAGGACCGAACGACCGAGAACTTCGGACCGCCCAAGCGAATAGCGTTTGACGAGAGCGGTAAACCCACCAAGGCCGCGGTGGGTTTCGCGAGATCCCAGAAAGTTGATGTCGAGAAACTCGTTATCGCGAAAAGGGATAACGGAGAATTTCTCTGCGTAAGGAGAACCGTAAAAGGAAGAAAAACTTCATCTGTCCTAAAAGAAATTCTTCCGGGAGTGATCTCATCAGTTCCCTTCCGGAAATCAATGAGATGGGGCAGCGGAAAATTAACTTTCGCAAGGCCCATAAGATGGATAGCGGCGGTCTATGACGGCAAACCCGTCAGATTCAGTGTTGAAAACATCAAAAGTTCAGATCAAAGCTTCGGTCACAGGTTCACTTCCCCGAAGCCGTTTCGAGTGGCATCCTGGGAAAATTATCTGAAAACCCTTGAAAAAAACAACGTAGTGGCAGATCCAGAAAAAAGAAAGGAAATCATAGGAAGAGATACCGAGACGGCAGCGAAAAAGATAGGCGGAATGGTAAAGGAGGACCCCGAACTGCTTGAAACCGTAGTAAACCTGGTCGAGCATCCAACGGTTCTTGTGGGAGAGTTTGAGAAAAAATACCTGAGTTTGCCCGAGGAAGTGCTGATAAGCGTGATGAAGAACCACCAGAAATATTTTCCCGTTTATTCTGAGAAGACCGGGAAACTACTTTCCAGTTTCATCTTTGTCTGCGGAACCCCGGTCAAGGATAAACAGGTGGTTGTAAGGGGAAACGAGCGGGTAATAAGGGCAAGACTGAACGACGCCGAATTCTTTTTCTCAGAAGATACGAAAAAAAACCTAAGCGACTATACAGAAGAGCTTGAGAGCATGGTGTTTCTATCGGATATAGGAAGCTACAGGGTAAAGGTCGAGCGGATGAGGGCGCTTGCAGCCGACATGTTCGGAAACCCCGACCTTGAGAGGGCCGCCCAACTTTCAAAGTCTGATCTCGCAACCCAGATGGTCTTTGAATTCGCCGAACTCCAAGGTGTTATGGGCAAGTACTACTCGCTTGCCTCCGGGGAGAAGAAAGCCGTCGCAACCGCGATCGAAGAACAATACATGCCGCTTGCGAGAACTGGTGAGCTTCCGCGAACGAAAACCGGAGCGCTTTTAAGCATCGTGGACAAAACGGATAACATCTGCTCCTGCTTCATCGCGGATCTCGTACCTACCGGGTCTTCTGATCCCTACGCGCTGAGAAGACAGACCCTTGGGATAATAAGGATCGCCATAGAGAAAAAGTTTGATGTTTCCCTTTCCGCAATCCTTGAGCGCAATATCAAGCTTGTCCTTGACTCCACGGACGCGCAAAAGACTCGCAGGGGGAAACTGTCCGAGGAGAAACTTAAAGAAAACATTCTGGCATTTTTCTCCGAGAGGTTCCGCAATTTAATGACGGAGTCGGGCTATGAGAGAAATATCGTCGAATCCGTGATCTCGGCCGGTTTTGACAATCCCCTTGACGCCTACCGCAGAATAAACGCGCTTGGAAAATTCGCGAAACGCAAGGATTTTGAGGCACTCGCCACAGGGTTTAAAAGGGTTTTCAACATAGCGAAAACCAGACCGTCTTCACCGCTTGACAAAAAACTGTTCAAACAAAAAGAAGAAAAGGATCTTCATAAAGCCCTTACCAAGACACAGGCTGCGGTCTTAAAAAAACTAGTTGACTCCAAAAAAACCGCTACGCAAAGCGATTACCTGAGTTCCCTTGAGTCCATAAAAACACTCGCGGGTCCCATAGACCGTTTCTTTGACGCGGTAATGGTCATGGACAAAAGCCAGAAGATCAGAGACAACCGTCTGGCTTTGCTCAATGAAATAAAAGATCTGTTTTTCATGATCGCCGATTTCTCAAAAATTTAATCCGCAACAAACCAAAAGCCCGAGCCCCGAGGGATAAAGGGCGTCCGAAGATCTCCTTGTTCTCCCAACATCACTTCAAAAATGTTTGAGATACGAATAGATTAAGGTATCATTTCTGCAACATGTTCGGGCAATTCGGCATATGGGAATTAATCCTGATACTGGCAATCCTGCTCATAATCTTCGGTCCGAGCAGGCTCGGAGATCTTGGGTCTTCGCTGGGCAAGGGAATAAGCGGGTTCAGAAAATCCCTAAAAGACGACGATTCAGGCGATAAGGAAGAGAAACAGAACGGCACCTAATCAAAAGCCCTCTCCTTCTCAGTCCTTTTTCATCTCCGCAAGTTCCACCAGTACTCCGTTCATTGAACTGGGGTGTATGAAAGCGACTTTTGAGTTGTAAGACCCAGGCCTAGGATGTTCATCAACAAGCCTGACCCCTTCTTCTCTGAGTGCTTGAAGGGAAGATTCTATATCATCCACGAGAAAGCAGATGTGATGAACGCCCTCCCCCTTTTTCTTCAGAAATTCCGAAATCGGGGAATTTTCGTCCAGAGGTTCGATAAGCTCCACCGCGGTACCCTCCCCCGATTCGGAGCGAAGCATTGACGTTCTGACTCTCTGGTTAACCACGTCCTCTCTGTGTATAACCCGAAGCCCGATCAATTTCGAGTACATCTCTTCAGCCTTCTTGATATCGTTTACGGCAATCGCCACATGATAAAGAAATCCGTCTTTACTCAATGAAAATGCCCCCTTTGGCTAACCGGAACTTTTTTCCCTGGAAATGGTGAATTTTTCGAGAAGATCATCGGTCGATTTGAACTTTATTTTGATCCCCATCTCTCTCTGAATTTTTCTTATGGATCTTCCTTCTATCTCCCTGAGCTTCTCTATCACCTGCTTGTTGGCGTGCACGACAAGCGGTCCTTCGCCACTTTCCTTTGTCCATTGATCAACGTCCCTCAGTATTTCATAACAGGTGGTATATATCGATTTCACTCTTCCGCTTCCCTCGCAAATACCGCAGGTTTCGGTCAGGTCGGAAAGTATGCTTTCCCTGACTCTGCGCCTAGTGAGCTGGAGTACGCTGAAAGATGATATTTTCTGGATCGTAGCCCTCGCCTTGTCCTTTTTCATCTCAGCGGCAAAAAGCGACTCTATCCTCCTTCTGGATTTAATGGCCTGCATGTCTATGAAATCGATGACTATGATTCCGACTAGGTTGCGAAGCTTTATCTGCCTCGCGGCTTCGACGGCGGCTTCTTCATTCGTTTTCATTATTGTTTCTTTGTGAAATTCCTCTCCGACGAGTTTCCCCGAGTTCACGTCTATAACGGTAAGCCCCTCGGCCTCATCTATGATCAGGGAACCTCCGGACTTCATCCACACCTTTTTTCTGTACATTTTCTCGATCTGGCTCTCAATTCCGTACCTGTCGAATATGGGTTCGTTTTTATCGTACATATCGACCTTGAAGTCATCCTTCTCAATCTTGTCGGAAAAATACTTGCTGATCTGGCCGTATGCTTTGGGGGAATCTACAACAATTTTCTTAAGACCGTTTCCCATCAGGTCCCTGACAACCCTGATACAGGTATCGGCTTCTTCGTGTATGACGCCCGGGTTTTTCGAATCTTCATATTTTTTCTTTATTCTTCTCCACTTTCTTACAAGCACCCTCATTTCGGTCTTGATATTCTTCTCATCCGCACCCACACACGCCGTTCTTACTATAAAACCCATGTCATCGGGCTTATCCTGCATGATTTCGGAAAATTTCTTCCTGCGTTTTCTATCCTTTATTTTCCGGGACACGTTTATAGAATCTGACCCAGGAAGCAGAACAAGATACTTGCCCGGTATCCCGACGTGAGAGGTCAGCTTTGGCCCCTTGTTTCCGGTGGGTTCCTTTGTGACCTGAACCATCACTTCCTGACCTTGACGCAGCACGTCCTGTATTGGCTGGTGGTTTTTTCTTGAGGCCTTTGTGGTCTCTTCCTCTTCAAGAAAAAGCTCGCTCAGCGATTCCTCATACACATCCTCGGCGGAAAGAAACCCAGACCTGCTGTCTCCTATGCCTACAAACGCCGCCTGCATTCCGGGGATTATCTTTTCGACTTTCCCCTTGTAGATGTTCCCCACCATGGAAGAATTGGATTTTCTTTCGATGAAGAGCTCGCTCAGTCTGCTTTTCTCCAAAACAGCTATTCTCGTTTCGTTAAAAAGCGAGTTGATGATGAGTTGAGTATTCATGGGATATTAAAATGATAAGCCAGTTATCCGGCTAAGTATAACTGCAAGCGTCTGATGTGGAAAAATTAAGCCCGCCGGCCGGTTAAAATTCCTGTTTGGCATTTGGCCAAAACAGATGCGCTCGCGACTGGTGTGTGTGAGCAAAAGGTTTTTATGGACTCTCGCGGAAGTCAGGTGCCTTTTCTTCCAAGCCCGACGATTGTGTCGAAATGCCTCTTTTCAATCCGCATGACTGAGAGTCTGCTTTGTCTTACAAGCGAAATATTCTCAAGTCTTTCATCGCTTTTAATCCGCTTAAGAGATACTGGATTCTCGAGTGTCTCCACAGGTTTAAGATCCACCACGACCCATCTTTCATCTTCCGTCGTAGGATCCTGATAATATTCCCTTATAACCTCGGATATGCCGACTACCTCAAGCCCCTTGTTACTGTGATAGAAAAGAACCAGGTCGCCCTCTTTCATGCTCTTGAGGTTGTTTCTCGCCTGATAGTTTCTAACCCCGTCCCAGTATGTCCATCCGTCGCGGAGAAATTCCTCCCATGAATATTTGAACGGTTCGGATTTAACAAGCCAGTAGTTCATTATCTGATCAATATAGCGGGAAGCAGTATGGATTCAACCCGGCACTCTCTCCACATTGCATAGTGAGAGCACAAGTTCCTGCAACTTCAAGTCACGTCTTCGTCTTCAACTTCGCTTTTATGAAGGTTCGTAAAGCCTAGGTACGACATTCCCCGGGAATGCCGACCGGCGTTTTCTTCCAGTCATCACCGCCACGCAAGTAAAACCCGACCGGGGAGTCCTATGGCAACACAGCCGGGCGTCTGAACACCTCCCCGGTGTCTTAAGCGGAAACAACGACGGCGAGGTTTTCCCCGTCCCGCATACCATAGCGCCAAGTGCGGGTTCGGTGGGCCCGCGCGGGGTACAGTCTTCGGCACCGAGACACCTGCTTGACGATGTAGGGGATATCGAGGTATTATACCAAACGGTCTTTTCTAGGGCCGACTGTTAATACCTTATTGTACGCGAGAGGACAATACGATGAGTAAACCAAGTTCAGCGAATGCAAATTGCTTTCAGGGTATAAATCTTCAAGTATCTCGGAATAAGAGGAACGGGGAAACCGCTTCTCGGAGGCGGCAAGTTCCTTCCGTGCTCCGTAGCGCGGGTATTCTGGCTGTTTTCTTAGCATTCTCATTCTTGAGCGTCGGCGACTTATGGGCGGGGGATACGGAACTTGCTCGGCTGGAATTTCAGGTGAGTAAAAGTGATGGAAGAGAGACCAAACTGTACTTTGGTAGTAATGTTGCTCCCGATGGGGCCTTCTCGTCAAATGATGACAGGTTCTTTGAGTTTGGAAATCAGACTTACGAAATTGTAATTGTTCAGTCGGGTGGATTGAGCGCCGGCAGTTTTCAAATTTGGATACAGCCGGATTTTCCGCCGGAGTGGGAACCCTTAGACAGATATGATGTGCATACGGGGACTCAGAATGGTGATGTTTATACCGAGCATCAGACTTTTAATTTCGGCGATCGGAATAGGTTTGTCCAAGGTGCAAATGCGTGGGACGGAACGAACGCCGGTTGGACTACCGATAACGAGAATGCCGTAGTTCGTATAACCGGTCCTTCATCTCCTATAAACCCCAACAAAGACGGCGACCTCAGGTTAAGGAAACTAGATGCGGACGGCACGGTTTTGACAGGCGACTCGATTTGCTCAGATTGGGGCAGGCCGGAGATATTCAATGATCCGGACAATGACAGAACCGGCAAGTGGAGAGGGATATGTGATGATGGCTTAACTTCACACGATGTGTCTAAAGAAGAGGCAGCCGTAATATGTCGCCGGCTAGGATGTTCGGGAGGAAGTATAACTCACGACGTTTTCTATGGTTCAGGCGTGTCAGCGAATTTTCCCCAAATGTTAATAGACAATCTGGTATGCACGGGTTCGGAAAACGGAGTGCTTGATTGTGAGCATGCAGGCCGTGGAAATTATAATTGCTACAAGAAAGAGATATTCACAGTATCTTGTGATCCTCTAGGTGAGAACTTCACCGCCTCCGGTCTGCTGAAAATCACGGGCACTCTGGAGGTGGGGCAGACTCTGACCGCCGACGTCTCAGACATAGATGATAAAGACGGTCTTCCGGCGGAGTCAACCTACAGTTATCAGTGGGTCAGGGTTAATACCCGGCTTGATACTAATGATAACGAGTCCGATATTCCCGATGCGATAAATTCCAACTATGTTCTTCTGCCCTCGGATTTCGGTAAAAGTATCAAGCTTGAGCTGAGTTTCATCGACGACGGAAATGAAGAAGAGGTGGTGCAAAGTCGGGTAATGGGCCCCGTTACTGTCAGTGCTGCTGATGTTGCGGACTACGACGGGGAGATTCGACTAGCGGCGGGAGATAATGAGCTTAAAGGCGTAGTTGAAATATTTGACGGCAAAACTGACGATGGCGATGAGACAACAGGATGGGAGTCAGTATGTGCTAACAGCGGATGGGGGTCGGAAGAGGCGGGGGTCGTGTGTCGTCAGTTAGGCTTCTCAGGAAATACCCCGTCTGCAGAAGGCATATCCTTATCAAGAATTAGTCCACCCAGAACTTTCTTGCTGGACGATGTAGTCTGCGATGGAGGTGAAGATGAACTGCTTGATTGTGAACATGGAACCCGTGGAGAGCACGATTGCAGTTCATGGAACCCGGATTATGCTGAAGTCACATGTTCGCCTGGAGGGAGCTAAGGGGACTCAACTCGGTATACCCTGTTCCCGGGCAAGAACTTATCGTATAGAAAAGTCCGGATTCAGCTTAGCAATACGGCAGGTAGATCGCTTCCGGTGTGCTTGAAGGATTTTTCTCCAATGGCAGATCCGGTGGGATTCTCGTTCCCAGTCGATACCCGTGAAAAAATTAAACTTGATTTTTAATTTTTTCGCTTGATTCAAGCTTTGATAAAGGTACCGGATCGGGTGTCGTCTGGGTCCACTTAAGTCGCGGAGCTGGCATTTGACTCAATACCACGGGTCACCGAGGTGCCCGTAGACTGAGAACAGGGATTCTCCGCTTTCGCGCCTCGTCCTGACACGATTATTCTGTTGCGTTCTTCTCCCTACGCCGTCGACTCGTTTATTGTGCCCATCTCGCGGCGGACTATGTCCCGGATGAAACCCGCAAGCTCCCTGGCAATGGCCACCGTTATCACCTTGGTGCTCTTGCCCGAAGCCGTCATCTTCATGTAGCACCCGCACAGCCGCTTCTGAGCACGCCACGCAAGTAAAACCCGGCCGGGGAATCCTGAACTGAAGTGTTAGAACTTGTGACCGAAAGCCTTGCGGTAATCGTAACCCAAAGCGCATTGGCGTAGGTGAAGTCTGAGATTCCATCCGGCCCGCTTCCTTTCCCTGACGGAATACGACTTCTCTGTCCGCGCCGCGCTCGGCCCTTGTTGGCGCACTCTCCTCTCAAGGGTCCGCTTCTCTTCGACTCTACAGGTTTTGGCGTTGCTCCTTCCGTCTTCCAGTTAAATGTCTTTTAGACGAAACTGCCAAAAACAGGGCGGATACAAGCAGAAACAAATTAAACACGGTGCTTTCAAGCGTATTCCCCGCTCCCGCAATCGCACACGCTCCGTCACCCTGCGACCCCAAATAAATCCCTGAACCAAACACGTAGACGGGAGACAAGTGGTCGTACCTGTCAAGTGAAACGGCTTCGGCAAATCCAAGCTTGGGCGAAGTGCCGCCAGCACCGCCACCGGGGGGATCATCATTCGGATCCGCCGGATCGTTCCAGTTATATTCGACAAAGTCTCCGCCCGGCATCTTCGCCGCGGCTATGATCTTCTGAATGGTGTCAACTAAAGTCGAGTCTTGGCTTTGTAGCAAGTTTGTGTGCTCAATCTTTCTGTTGGCACCGTTAAATATCACGTTGCCCCTTTCATCCATTATATAGATGTAGGTGGAACCATCTCTCCAGGGCCCGGGTTTTTCAATCCTGAAGACTCTGCGCAACTGTATGACATCAACTTCACCTGTATCTAAGGCATCCAGAAAGAAATGAATCGCCTCGCGTACAAACTGTCTCAGCTTCTCTTCTCTCCGTTTCGGATCGTCTTCTTTCGTCACATCTTCAGCCCGTACTTCAGGAAATATAGAGACATCTTGACCGTGAAGTTTTGGACCCTGCTCGTGATCGTAGGGAGGATCTGGAAATCCGTGCTCCAGATCGAAGCCGCCGAGCAAAATAAACTTCTGCCGGTCAGGTGCGCTCGGGTTGCTAAGCGGAACAGACGGATTGACAACCGGATGCACGTAACTCATCTCGGTATTCTGGTCTCCGTCCCTGTAATAAGGGACAAAGTCCCCCTCCTCTCCTTCCCCCACGCTGAGAAACTGCTTCCCGACGTTTTTTCCCTGCTCATCCGGAAGGGCAGACCAGTCCTGATCCTCAAGCTCCCTGTTGGGGTGGACGTACACGCCGCCGCGAGCAGTAAGAAGGACGATGTATATGCCTCCATAGTTCCAACTTCCCTCTTTTTCCCGAAACCCATTAAAGAGCTGGGCTGCCTGTTCGAAGCTTTGGGCACCCTCGAAGTGCTCCGCCGCGTGTTCCACGAATTCCCTCAGAACATCCCGCTTCATATCGGCGGTCGCTTTCGCCACGTCCTCCGCCGTCGCGGCGTCCGTCGTACCTTCATGGGCAACGGCGGGACGCGCACCGAAAAAAACGCTTGCCAGCACAAGCGCACAGCACAACCGGAAAAAAAACAATGACTTTAAAATTCTCATGACACGTTCTCCTTCATATACGATAAGCCCTTGTCCAGTTACACCCTGTAACCGAATGTTCGGTACAATATAACCGAATGTTCGGTACAATATAACCGAATGTTCGGTACAAAAGCAATCATTCATTCCACGGCCCGAATGCTCAAGTGTCAGGGGGCAAGCACATCTTGAAGACAAGTGACCTTCTCGAATTAAGGTTGAGACATCTCAGGAATTACGCGCTACGAGAGTGACTGGCTGTGTACACAATTCCCTGCTGTTTCCCGTGGTTCTCAGGTTCAACAAGGTTCTCAATTGATTATAATTCACTACCTTCCTAAGAGCTTTTACTCAGCACAAAATTGATTTGAGTTAAAGTTACTGTCCATTTGATCAACAGATGCCTCGGTTGATCCGCCATCTTTAAGTGTCTCCAGGGGAGATGTATGTCAAAGGAGTGTCGAGATGGACACCCTATACAAAGGTCCAAAGTGCGGCCTGGAACTAAGCCCTAGCGTGGCATGCGTGAAGATTTTCAGTGGAGCGGGGACCGACAGAGAACACCTGAATATCAAGCCGCCAAGAAAAAATTGACGGGGCTAAATTTACATATACAATATAGAGTGGAATGGTTAGACCTAGACCAGATGGTTAGACCTAGAACGCAGAAAAGTTCAGAAGGAGGTTCTCAGGATGACGGAAAAATACTTAACGAAACCTGGAAGGCTTTTTAACAGTAACAGCGTAATTTGCTCGCGCGGGGCAGGGATCGTAAAAATCTTGGATTTCTTGAGCAAACCCCTCTTGATAGCGTCACTGCTGTTTTTGCTGCTAGGAGGGCCAACGCAGGTAAGCGCCCAGCAAGACGGCGGCCTTCGATTAATGAGCATGGATACAGTGGACACTGTTTTGACAGGTTGCTCAGATTCGGGCAGGCCGGAGATATTTAATGGTCCGGACAATGACGGGACCGGCGAGTGGAGGGGGATATGTGATGATGGTCTGGAGGGTAGTGCGACTTCCACAGAAGAGGCAGCCGTTTTGTGTCGCCAGCTAATTTGTTCAAGAGGCAGTATAACCTACGATGGTGTATCTGATCTAAGTCTTCCAGGCAATCCACATCGTTCTTCTCTTCCCAGCATATTAATAGACAACATTGTATGTACGGGTTCGGAACGCAACGTGCTTGATTGTGAGCACGGAGGACGTGGAAGTCATAATTGCTACAGTGGAGAGTTTTTTAGACTCACGTGTGAAGCTCGAGATGCTAACACCAATATTACCGCCGCCGGCATACTGAAAACCACGGGCACTCTGGAGGTGGGGCAGACTCTGACCGCTGACGTCTCGGACATAACGGATGAAAACGATCTTCCAGAGCAGTCAACCTTCAGTTATCAGTGGGTCAGGGTTAATACTCGGCTTGCCACTAATGATAACGAGGAGGACATTTCCAACGCGACAAGTTCCACTTATGATCTTCAGGATGTGGATTTCGGTAAAAGTATTAAGCTTGAACTGAGTTTCACCGATGTCGCCGGAAATAAAGAAGTGGTACGAAGTCAGGCAATGGGCCCCGTTACTGTCAGTGATGCTAATGCCGCGGACTACGACGGCTGGATTCGACTAGCGGCGGGAGATAATGAGCTTGAAGGCAGAGTTGAAATATTTGATGGCAAAACCGACGATGGCGATGATAGAGGATGGGAGGCAGTATGTGCTAATACCGGATGGGGATCGGAAGAGGCGAGGGTCGTGTGTCGTAAGTTAGGCGAATCGGGAAACACCCCGTCTGCAGACCTGTCCTCATCAGTAATTAGTGCACCCAGGACTTTCTTGCTGGACGAGGTAGTGTGCAATGGAGATGAAGGTGAACTGCTTGATTGTGAGCATGGAACCCGTGGGGTGCACGATTGTAGCTCATGGAGACCGGAGTATGCTAAAGTCACATGTTCGTCTGGAGGAAGCTAGGGGTACTCAACTCGGTATACCTTGTTCCTGGGCAAGAACCTATCGTATAGAAAAGTCCGGATTCAACTTAGCAATACGGCAGGTAGATCGCTTCCGGTGTGCTTGAAGGATTTTTCTCCAATGACGGAACCTTCCTGATCGACAACGCAGATCTGGTGGTTCTCTCCCACGTAATCCTCTACCCGCTCGGGCAGAAGAAGTCTCTGTATACGGTCGAGGCTGGGCTTGTATCGGCGTTGGTTCATGTTGTGTTCCACCTCGGTATCTCCTTTAACAACGGGGGAGACAAAGGACCTCTTGCTTTCTCGCAATGCCCTGTTGAATCTCCGTGCTCTGTAAATACTTCAATGCCCCAAAATATCGTAGAGTCGAAGAGAGGCGCACCTGCCTTAGGTGTAGGGAGCAGCTGTTTTCCGACGGCTTTCGCCCTCCGCCGGTGCCTCATTCTACACCGTAACCGTGGTTCCTTTCCCCGCTCATCAAACCGGACATGCGGGTCTCCCGCATCCGGCTTTCCGACGAGATCATACCTTCGCCCACGGAAAGCTGCTCGTTCGCACTGCGAGACGGGTAAGCCTCATCTCTCCCATAATCATTTGTCCGGGTATCGCGCATACTTCCCGGTCCTTATCTTGTGCTTACGACACAGCCACTGACGCAGCCGCCCGACCGCATGCCGATCCACCACTCCGTATGCCGGACTTACCTCCCCAGTCGGAAGTAGTCGCCCCATCCGTTTATAACACGGTTGAGTCGCTTTACTGTATCTTCCTCTTTGAGTAATCCGTATCGCGCTTCGGTCAGCTCGCTTATCTTGCGACATATACTCTGAACACTTCCCTTACTCGGTCGGGTACCTACCCTAGATGTCAGGGCAGTTGTCGCTTTTTTTGATTTTTAAGTTCTCCAGAAATTTAAATTTCTGGAGAACTTAAACAGGGGGACAACCGCAATGAAGAAATACAGTTATGAATTCAAGACCCGGGCCGTGGAAAAAGCTCTTGGGCGGGTCTTGCGGTGGCGGTGATGATGGCGCTGGCTGTTGGTCACATAAAGGCCGGGCGGCCCGGGAAGATGAGGTCTCTTGTTTCGGGGTGTTACGCTGGAGCGGGATAGTGTTTCTCTACTAAGTAAAGCAACTTGAGCAATAAACAACCCTGGAGGTATTGTTGCGTGTGCTGGTTGGTCAGGATTGCCGATTCTGCGGGAATCAGTACTGCATTCTATCTGAATCAGGCAACATGGCTGTCAGATTGCTGCAATACGGGCTGATGCCGCACAGACCCCGCTCTCATTACGGAAACCAGAAGTCAAAATCGTTACAGCGCAAATGCCACTTACTCTCCTTGACAGCAGATAGGACCAGAAAGTACAATTAAATCGAAGATTAGAAGCAACCGGATAGTGCTAAATATAGGCAGGCAGCCTTTTTTTAGAGAGGTTTTCGAAATGTTAGAAACAAGCCTACGGAAATCTGGAATGCTCGATTGCAATACTAATGAACATGCAGGTGTAGGGTGTGATAGACAAAGACCTGCTTTGTGGCAGAGGGGGATATTATAATGAAAACTGTAAAGTCGTTGATTCTTTTCTGCTGTGCGCTTGCGCTGGCCGGTGTGTTCTCCAGTGTTCGCACAGCCGTTGCCCATGAAGGCACGATGGCGAAGGACGTGACAGGGGCAACTGACGATATGGAGCGAAGGGATCTGTTGGAGAAGTTCGTGAAAGACGCGGCATACCACTTGCGGATTGCCAGCACTCTTGAACAAGCAACCGAAATCTTTAACGATTTCAGGAAGGAGGGATATTGGAAGTATAAAGACACATACCTCATTCTTCTTACAGGTCCCACCACATGTCCACCGAAGGAAGACCAAGGTGTTGTTTGTCAATTCCCAAATCCCGGTGGCGGCGTCTACGTTCACCCCACAGAGAACTGGAAGACCAGGACTGGTCTAATCTTGTAGATGGCAAGCTAAACCCCGTCGGGAAGCAGTTTCTGGCCGCAGGCGAGGATGGAGACTCCGTTATGTATTATGGGCAAGACGATCAAAGCCCCAGGGTGAGTTACGCGCTTTCATTCACCGGTCTATCATCCATTCCGCTTACCAATCCAACTGCGCCTGAGCAGCAAAGCTTTGTTCTGGTCGGTGGTTTCAACCTGGAGAATGGAGCTGAACCTGCTCCCATTGACATCAGTCAGGGCAGAATAAAACTCCACGGTTTTGCTTTTCCGATAAATCCTACCAATCAGGCTAAAAATGTGAAAGAGGAAGAAGATCGGGAACTGCTGAAGCTGTTTGTAGAAGAGGCAAGTAATTTCTTTCTCCGAGCCTCGAGCCGACCCGAGATTGACGTCATACAATTACGGAGACTTTTCAGGATTGAAGGCGGACCCTGGAGAGATGGTTCCACCTACATCTATATAATGGATGAGAGGGGCAACGTGATATTTAACGGTGCCAACAGAAGCATTGAGCAGACAAAGTTATGGGATTTAGAAGACAACGGAGACTACTTCATTCGGAGGATCATCGCGGCGGCGAAGACGCGGGACGAACACGGAGGGTTTGTTGGAGGCTTTGTCGAATATAACTGGAACGATCCGGAGGATCCGAATGACGATCCCCCCGGCGGCGGTGCTGGCGGCACTTCACCCAAGCTTGCCTACGCAAAAGCCGTTCCACTTAACCCGCTTCTCAAGGAAGATCCTAACTCACCTGTTTATGTGTTTGGTTCGGGGGTTTACTTGGAATCAGGGGTTGAGGATGGCGGCGGAGGGTGCGCAATTGTCGCGGCGGGAGCGGAGAGTGCGCCTGAAGGCACTGTATTCAACTTGTTCTTGGTCGTATCCGCCCTTTTTTTGGCAATCTCGTTCAAAAGACGTTCCGTTGGAAAACACAGAAAAGATAAGACTAGCGGTCAAGCATGGCAGGGGTTTTAAAAATACGGAAAGATCCTAGAAGGAAGTTCTCGGGATGACGGAAAATTTCTTAAAGGAAACCATTTTTAACAACAACGATCCGGCCTGCGCATCTGGGGAAGAGATTTCGAAAGCCCCAAGTGCCTCGCGCAGTTCTCTCCTAGCGGCGGGACTGCTGCTAGGACTTTTGCTGGTGGGGATGTCCGCTCCGGTCGGCGCGCAAGACTCTACGCGCCGACGGCACCCTTCGATTAATGAGCATGGATACAGTGGACACTGTTTTGACAGGTTGCTCATCGGGCAGGCCCGAGATATTTGATGATGAAGACGGTGACGGCAATGGCAAATGGAGGGGAATATGTGATGATGGTCTGGAGGGTAGTGCGACTTCCACAGAAGAAGCAGCCGTTTTGTGTCGCCAGTTAGGCTTCTCGGGTAACACCCCGCATGGAAGTACAACACCATCGCTAACTATTACTAAACCAACAGCTTTCTTGCTGGACGATGTAGTGTGCGACGGCGACGAAGATGAACTGCTTGACTGCGATCACGCGGACCGCGGAGTGAACAATTGCCAAGCCACAGAACATGCCGGTGTCGGATGTAGCCAGGCAAAAACCTGTTTTGTGACAAAGCTTGGATTTAACTTCACAATGTGGCAAGTGGATGAGTTCCGAGGGACATTTGATTTGGCGTTTTGAAGCCGAGACATTCTTCCGGTCGACCGTTCAGTTTATCCATAACTCTCTGGACATCTCCCCGCTCCAGGTTTGCGAAGTCCATTCCTTTGGAGAAGTACTGGTGGACAAGTCCGTCCGTATTTCCGCTGAGACACCATACCCGTTTGTGGGCGGCAATGACCACCAGTCCAGCTGCTCATGAGCATGACACCTTTACGTAGGAGTACAAAGCAACGATAATACCTAAACGCAAGCAGGCAGGGACGGCGACATCCTGCTGAAAATGGGAGTTTTTGCGGAATATCCTTATAATAATTCCCCCTCTTGTGTATTATTTCCCGTGGTTTAAAAATTCAACGAGGTTTTGAATTGATCATAATCCCCGCCATAGACCTGAAAGACGGAAACTGCGTGCGCCTTCTCAAGGGAAAAGAAGGAACGGAGACCGTATTTTCAAACAGCCCTTCGGATACCGCGAAAAGATGGGAGCAGTGCGGAGCCCAGTGGATTCACGTCGTGGACCTTGACGGAGCATTCAGGGGAAATCCCAGGAATTTCGAAGCGGCAAGGGAAATAGTCCGCTCCGTTTCCTCAAACGTTCAGATCGGAGGGGGAATAAGAAATATCGCCGCCGTGGAGAAGTACCTCGAAGTCGGCGTAAAGAGGGTGATAATAGGCACTTCGGCTTTCACCGACAGGGGTTTTCTCAGGGATATCTGCGGGAGATTTCCCGGGAAAATAGCTGTCGGAGTTGATACCAAGGGAGGAAAAATAGCCTTGCGGGGATGGAAAGAAACAATAGACACAAGCATTGCCGGGTCGATGCTTGAATTCTGCGATATCGGCGTGTCGCTTGTTATTCACACAAACGTTGACAGGGACGGCACGATGGAGGGAATAGACGCGGATTCAGTAAAAAGCTTTCTTTCCCTGTGCCCGCTCCCGGTAATCGTTTCGGGAGGTATCGCCTCGCTTGCCGACCTGAGCGAGATACAGTCCATCGGGAATGGCAACCTGGTGGGAGCGATACTAGGGAAATCGCTCTACTCGGGCTCGATAGACCTTGAAGACAGCATACGAAGGTTTCAATAGCATGGTTTCAAAAAGGATAATACCGTGTCTTGACGTAAAAGACGGAAGAGTGGTAAAGGGGGTGCGTTTCGTTAATCTCAGGGACGCGGGAGACCCAGTTGAAGTGGCGAAGAAGTACAGCGAAGAGGGTGCCGACGAGATAACGTTCCTTGATATCACCGCCTCACACGAAAAGAGAAAGACGATGATAGACGTTGTCGAGCGGACCGCGAGCGAGGTCTTCGTTCCCCTGACCGTCGGAGGGGGACTGAGAACCGTGGAGGACGTAAGGGAACTTCTGCTGGCGGGGGCGGACAAGATTACGATCAACACGGCGGCCATAGCGGACCCCGATTTCGTAAGGCGGGCTTCTCAGAGGTTCGGAAGCCAGTGCATAGTGGTCGCGATAGACGCGAGGAGAAGAAACGACGGCGGCTGGGAGGTTTTCACCCATGGAGGACGCAATCCGACCGGAATAGACGCAGTCGGTTGGGCCACTAAGATGGAGGATTTCGGAGCGGGCGAAATTCTTCTTACGAGCATGGACAGGGACGGTACCGAGGACGGGTACGACCTTGAACTCACAAGAGCTATCTCCGGGACCGTCGGTATTCCCGTTATAGCTTCGGGAGGCGCGGGGCGGCTTGAACATCTGCTTGAAGCCGTGGAAGCGGGACGGGCGGACGCCGTTTTGTGCGCCTCGATTTTTCATTACGGCAAGTACTCAATAAACGAGGCAAAGGAATTCCTGTCGGAGATGGGAGTGCTGGTAAGACTGCCGTAAAAGAGGTTCGAAACATCTTGCTGATACGAGAACAGACCGAGGAAAACGAAAAAAAACTGCTTAGTCCGGGGGCGACTCTGAGCTGCGAATCAAAAGGAAGAGTAAACCCCGAGCGTGAATGCGATATAAGGACATGTTTTCAGAGGGACAGGGACAGGGTAACTCATTCCAAGGCTTTCAGGAGACTCAAACATAAGACCCAGGTATTCATTTCTCCAACCAACGATCACTACCGCACGAGACTCACGCACGTAATAGAGGTCTCCCAGATAGCCAGAACCATATCGAAAGCGCTTATGCTTAATGAAGACCTGACCGAAGCCATAGCGCTCGGTCACGACTTAGGCCATACCCCTTTCGGTCACTCCGGGGAAGAAGGACTGAACGAAGTGTTCCCCGGCGGGTTCAAGCATGTTCTCCAGAGCATAAGAGTAGTGGACGTACTTGAGCGCGACGGAGAGGGACTTAACCTTACGCACGAAGTGAGAGAGGGAATAGCAAAACATTCCAAGGGATGGGGCAAGGAAGGCATAGAAACCGAGGAGAACAGGCCACTGACCATGGAAGGTCAGGTAACGAAAATCTCGGACCTTGTCGCTTACACAAATCACGATCTTGATGACGCGGTCCGCTCGGGTATCATATCGCCCGGCGATGTTCCCGCAGAATATGTTTCGGTTCTCGGAGAAACGGCCTCGCAAAGAATAAACACGATGGTAGTTGACATCGTGGAGCAGACCATCGCAAGAGGCGAGATGAAAATTTTGATGAGCGAGAAGGTGTTCGAAGCGCTTCTGGGCCTCAGAGGATATCTCTACGAGAATGTCTACGTAAGCGAGCGGCTGCTTTCGCTTCACAACAAATCCAAAAAAGTCGTAAAGGAACTCTACTTGTATTTCTGCGAGAACGAGAAAATCTTCCGCGAGAGCTTCTGTAAAATGCCCGCACGCGAGGATGAGACGCTGCAAAGAGCGGTATGCGACTTCATAGCGGGAATGTCCGATCTTTACGCGCTCTCGCTTTACCAGAAGATATTTCTTCCGAGCAGATGGACAAAAAGCCAAGAGATACGGGACGCGTATTTATGAACGAAGAAAGGGGGAACCGGTCATTGATAAATCTCGGGGCAGCGCCTTTCCTTAACATGCGCCCGCTCATTTATCCCCTGGAAAAAGGGGTCGTGGAGCACAGCTTCAATATAATGTATTTTGACCCTTCCCTCCTTTCCGAGAATCTGTCGGAAGGAGTCGTGGATGTCGCGCCCATTCCTTCGGTCGAATTTCTAAGAACCGATAGCTACTCCATTCTGCCCGATATTTCCATATCCTCTTTCGGGAAAGTTGACAGCGTGATACTTAAGGCGCGCAAAGAAATAACGGAAATTAAAAGCGTATCGGTTGACAGCAGGTCCAGGAGCTCGACGGCCCTGCTCAGAATCGTTCTTGAGCTTTTTTTGGGTCTTAAGCCCGAATACGTAAAAAGAGAACCCGGAAACGGTTTCCTTGAGGGAGTTGACGGCGGGATGCTTATCGGCAACGCTGGTCTTCAGGCCCGTCATCTCTGTGCCGACAAACCCCCTTTCACCTACGACCTGGGGGAACTCTGGACGAAGGAAACGGCCCTTCCCTTCGTATACGCTGTAATGGCGATCAAAAAGGGAGATGATAGCACCGGCGAGAGCTGCAAATGTTTTCCTTTGATCAGAGAAGAAGGAGTGAAGCTCATTTCGGAAATAGTAGATATCGAATCTCGAAAACTGGGACTCAGCAGGGAGCAGTGCCTGACTTACCTCGAGGAAAGAATAAAATACGACCTTGACGGCCCCAAGATTGAAGGACTGATAAAATATCGTGACCTTCTTTTTGAGCTAAACGAAATAGAGAAGAAAAACGAAATCCACTTCTACGCGGACCCGTCGTAAACAAAACCCAGAAGGAAACGAAAATGGAAAAACGAATTATGAGACTGGGCCACAGTCCTGACGCAGATGACGCGTTCATGTTCTACGCTATAGCGAGTGGAAAGGTGGTTTCCGAAGAAATCGACTTTGAGCACGTAATTGAAGACATACAGTCTCTTAACAAAAGAGCTATGAAAGCGGAACTTGAAACCACGGCAATCTCCGCCCACGGATATCTTAGCGTACAGGACCGCTACCGGATTCTCTCCTGCGGAGCCAGCATGGGAAAAGGTTGCGGCCCCATAGTGGTTTCCAGAGAAAAAATCTCTGGCCTCAGGGGAAAAACTGTCGCGGTACCCGGAAAACTCACGACCGCGTATCTTCTTCTGAGTCTCTACGCGGATGATTTCATTCCTGTGGAAGCACCTTTTGACGAGATCATGGACAAAGTGCTCACCGGAGAAGTGGATGCGGGTCTTCTTATACATGAGGGGCAGCTTACCTACGAAGAGATGGAGCTTGAGCTTCTGCTCGATCTTGGAGTGATGTGGGCCGAGGAAACCGACCTTCCGATGCCGCTCGGGCTAAACGTGCTTCGAAGAGACATAATCAGGGGACTTGACAGTGAAGTTCTTCGGGTACACAAAGAAAGCATAGAGTACGCTCTTTCAAACAAAAAAGAAGCTCTTGATTACGCTATGCGCTTCGGAAGGGGAATGAGCGAGGATACGGGGGAAAAGTTCGTTTTAATGTACGTGAATGAATGGACCAGAAATCTTGGGGAAAGCGGAACCGGGGCGCTTGAGTATCTTTTCGAAAAAGCTCGCGGAAAGGGAATCATAGCAGAAAAGCCAAGGCTTGATATTCTCTGCGACTGATTTTCCTTGGGCTTGCGCAAACACAGTGCGTTATCTGCCCTAGCTATCTGAGATCACTTTTTCGACAAACCCCAGAAGAAACCCTATTAGGCGGCGAAATTCTTTTTCCCGCCGCCAAGGCATCCTGAGCCTGTCGCTTATCTCAATCTGGATCGCAGGAACCGAAAACCGGTTCGCGGCAAACTTCGCCACGGTCATCTGTCTTGCCGCGGGAAAAATACCTGCGCCTCCGGCAGCAATTCCATGTTCCTCTGCGATCAGATAAAACTTATCAAGAACATCCGGTGCCGAAAGAAGGAATTCTTTTCCCGTTCCCACGCCTGGAAACAAATCCTCCGGCCTCTCGTTTCCGGTGCCGTGTATGTCCACGACAAGATCTATTTTTGCTTCGGAAAGAATCTTTCCAAGCGTAATCTTAAAACCACAGTCGTCATAGTAATTAGGGTCTGTTTCTTGTTCCCTGTTCGCGTAAAGACAGTGGCAGCCGAGAACCAGATGCAGCACGGCCCCAAAAGCAGCGGTGTAAAATTCATGGCGTTTCAGTTTTCCCATTCTCGTATGAGCGGTTGAGTGCGGACAGGTCACAAGAACCGGGACCGTGCCTTCAAGAAAAATGTTCTCTTCCGAGCGACCGTCGGGTTTCATTCTGTAATACTGTTTCTGAATGTTCTCAAAAGCAACGGCAAAAGAAAAAGGGTCCTCGCCACAGAGGGCGGGACCGGAGAACCAGTTGCCGCTTTTTATTATGTCCGCATCGCTGACCCGCCTTCTGAGATCCGGGCCCGGTTCATAGGAATAAAAAGACTCTTGTTCACAGCGGATGACCGATCTTGAAAAAAGCTTTTCATCCACGCCCTCCAGGCGGTCCACGCTCCTGATAAAAACTTCGGAATCCGGGGGAAGATCATAGAGCTCTCCCTGCACAGTAAGAGAGGAAGTCTCGTCAAACACGGCTGCCGGATAACCAAAGGGGGTACGGTAAAGAGTGCCGGGAACTCTAATCATCCTAAGCAGCCTGCATCGCTCAAGGTGCCCGCTTCTCGTCCCGCCCTTTCGCAGGGTTCCATAGACAAAAAGCTTTTCTGGCTTTGCTTCAGTCATCGAAGATACTGAGAGAACTAATGTTCACGACAAGCACAGGAATCTTTGCGGTAGATGAAATTTCCCCCTACCATTGAGAACTGAAGATTCTCCGGCCTTGAAGACACTATGCAAGAATAGGGATCGGGAGCAATTTCCCCTTCGCAGTCAACGCATATGATGTCGGCACTTTTTCCTATCTCAAGACTTCCTGTCTTCTCTTCGATAAAAAGAGCCTTTGCCCCACCGAGAGTCGCGAAATAGACTGCCAGACGGGCGCTTTGCCGTATTCCCTGCTCGGCCACAATGTCATGCAGGGATCTGATTTCCCGAAAGAAATCAAGATCTGAGTTGCTCGAAAGCCCGTCGGTCCCAAGCCCTACCCTTTCATAATCAAACATCTGGCGCAGGTTCGGTTTCCCCACTCTCAGAAAAACATTGCTCCTGGGACAAAGAATAATGCCGATATCGGCGCTTCGGACTATCTCCATGTCTTCGGCCACCACCTGAACCATATGAACGGCGGAGAGTCTTACGTCTCCTCCGCGCAGAAATCCGTCTATGTAGCGCGTCGGTGTCTCGGCCACCGGCCTCTCGAAGGGCTTTTTCCCTATAAGTGGAAAGATTTTCCGTTCAAACCCATTGGGCAGGTTTTTCAGAAAATCGACTTCATCAGGGCTCTCGCCCAGGTGGATTCCTGCCGCAATTGCGTTTTCACGCGCGCAGGCGAAAACCGCATCCAGAAGTTCCGGACCGCAGGAATAAGGCGCATGCGGAAAGGGTCTTTCCTCATAGAGGTCTTCGCTTTGAAATTCAAGCGAGGGAAGTCTCGGTGAAACACGGTCAAAAAGTTCGAGAAACGCAATAATCCTCATCCCCGAATTTTTGAGCATTCCCCTTCCCCCGAAATCCAAAGAGGATATTTCCCCAACGGTTGTAACTCCGCTTTCGATGACATCGCGAAGCCCCATCCTCATTGAATCTTCCACGAGGTCTTGATCAATCCCGCCGGCCTTAAGAGTGATTAACCGCTCAAGCCATCCGGTGAAATCTTCAAAACCTTGAATCTTTCCCTTCGTCCAGCTGAGCTCAAGGTGTGTGTGGGCGTTTACGAACCCGGGGAGTATTATAGAGTTCGGTTTTCTTATTTTCTGAAAGTCGGGGTAGGCAGCCTCGATTTCTCCCGATGTTCCGATGTCAATGATACGCCCACCATCCACGACGACTGCTCCGTTGCTAATCGGTTCTGAACTTACCGGAACCACAAAGTCCGCCGTTAAAAGCAGTTTTTTCATCAAAAAACGGAGTCCTCTAAAAGTTTATCGCGGAGGGATTTCTGAGCTTGTAAAGCAGGTCGTCGCTTAAGATTCCGGAGAAGACCTCTTCCACTTCACCGCGCATCGTGATTGACCAGTCATCCCCGACGTTTATGTCAAGACGCCCGCCGGGCATCATAACCCGAAGCTGGCGGTCCGTAAGATCAGATTTTACGCACGCGGCTGCAACCGCGCAGGAACTGCTCCCAGAAGCAAGAGTATAACCAGCCCCTCTCTCCCAGATGAGAATACGGACGCTATCGCGCGAAATCACCTGAGCGAACTGAACATTTGTTCTATTCGGAAAAACAGGGTGGTTCTCTATCTCGGGTCCAAGTTCCCTTATGAGATCTTCTCTAAGTTCATCAAAGAAAATAACGCAGTGCGGATTACCCACTGAAACGGCCGTAAAATCAAATTCCCCGCCGCCAAGCGCAAGGCGCTGCGCCACCACTTCTTCTTTTTCGATATCTACCGGTATTTCATCCGCCCTAAAAGTCGCCCTGCCCATCTCGACCGTGACGTGGTGTACTTTCCCGTCTTTTTCCTCAATTTCGGCCGTGACGAGGCCACCTGGGGTATCTATGGAGAAAGTCTTATCCGAAGCATGCCCTTTCTCGTAAAGATACTTGGCGAAGATTCTGAGCCCGTTTCCGCTTTTCTCCGCTTCGCTCCCGTCGGGATTGAAAATCTTGAGCCCGAAATCCCCCCTGCCAGGGGGTACCAAGAGCAGTATCCCGTCTGAACCTACGCCGTAGTTTCTGTGACATATGAGCTCTATTGCGTTTTTGCCGAGCTCAAAATCTATGTCGGCGCTGTCTAAGACAATATAATCATTTCCCAATCCATGTGATTTTACAAAACTGTTCATCACGTCGTTTTCAGTTTTGGGAAAATGCTCCGGGAAAAAATACTAATCTTCCAGAATAAAAGTGATTCTGACGTGGGAGCGGTATTCGGTAATCTCCCCGTCCTCTATGCGGGCGTTCATTTTAGTCACTTCGATTCCGGTAAGACCCCTTATCGTCTTGTTCGCCCTGTCAAGAGCCTCCTGTACCGCGTCATCCCATGACTTTTCGGATGATCCTATCACTTCCGTTACTCTAGCTACAGCCATTGTTTCCTCCATAAGACAGTGTTGTTGTTGCGATTTAGGACATATATTATAACGTCATTTCCAGATTTTTGTATACCTGAATTACGCAAAACAGCCGGCAACTTCACTCAAATCTGTGCTGCCCCGGGAAGACATATCCCATAACGAAAGTCACCACCACAATGCAGAATCCGACCACCGCTCCGACCGCGGCCCTTCTGCCTCTCCACCCAAGCGAGAGACGTCCGTTTATCAAAAAAGCGTAAAGAAGCCACGTAACCGTCGACCAAGTCTCCTTGGCTCCCCATGTCCACCCCTCACTCCATATCTCCTTTGCCAGTATGAAACCGATTACCAGACTCACGGTCAGCAGTGGAAACCCGAGAAGAAGACTCAGGTGGTTTATCTTGTCAAGGGTTATCAGGGAAGGAAGTTTTTTCAGATGGCTTCCGATTCTTTTCGACTTGAGCTGGTTTTCCTGAAATATGTACATTGCGCCCGCGAAAAACGATATAGCGAAAAAGGCCTCCCCAAGAAAGATGGACAGTATGTGCGCAAGTATCCAGGGGTTGCTAAGCGTAGGATCTTGGGTAATCATCCCGTCCGGAATGATCAGGTAGGGCAAGGTTCCAAGAAAGGCCACCGGAAACACGAACGCGCCGAGCACCGGGGTTTTGAATCTTAACTGCGAGACAAGAAAGACAAGCGCTATTAACCACGAAAAAATAAAAAGAGGCCTTGAAGTGCTTCCGGCCAGTATATCCCCGCGCACGAGGAAAACAACCAGCAAAGCGGTATGAACGAGCACTCCCGCAACGGCAAAATAAACTCCCGCCCTAGAGATTTTTCTTTTCTGCGACCAAAGGTACGTTCCGTAGAGGAGGGAGGAAAGCAGGTAAAGGGCGGAAATAAGATAAATAACCTTCATTGAAGCTATATTCTATTGCGCAGGTCGGCAAATACAAGTCAGGAAAAGCCGTCAGTCCTCCGAGAGATTTTTCAGACTCTCGGCCTGAAAATGAGCTGCGAGCGGTTCCAGCAGAGGATCAAGGTCTCCTCCCAGCACCGCCTCAAGCTTATGGAGAGTGAGACCTATTCTGTGGTCGGTTATTCTTCCTTGGGGAAAGTTGTAGGTTCTTATCTTTTCGCTTCTGTCCCCGCTTCCGACCTGGGTCTTTCTGGTACGGGAAATCTCGCTTGCGCGTCTGCGTTCCTCGATTTCATAAAGCTTCGCGCGGAGCATGCTCATCGCGTGAACCCTGTTTTTCTGCTGCGAGCGGTCATCCTGGCACTGAACGACTATTCCCGTGGAAAGATGGGTTATCCTTATCGCGGAATCCGTTTTGTTGACGTGCTGACCTCCGGGTCCGGAAGACCTGAAAGTGTCTACCTTGAGTTCCTTCTCGTCTATCCCCACGTCAACCTCATCAGCCTCCGGCAGCACGGCGACGGTTGCCGTGGACGTATGTATTCTCCCGCCGGCCTCCGTTGAAGGTATTCGCTGGACCCTGTGAACCCCGCTTTCATACCTGAGCTTGCCGTAAACATCCCGCCCTTCAATTCTTACTACAAGTTCCTTTATTCCCCCGATCCCGGTTTCGTTCATGGTTATGGTGTCGACTTTCCAGCGGCGATTCTCACAGTACCTTGAGTACATCCTGAGAAGATCCGCCGCGAAAAGCGCAGCCTCCCCTCCTCCTGCTCCGGCCCTTATCTCAAGGAAAACGTTTTTTCCAAGATTCGGATCCTTGGGCAGAAGAAGCTTTCTCAACCGCTCTTCAAGTTCATTTTTCTCCTCCGAAAGTTCATCGAGCTCCTCGCGGGCAAGAGGTGCGAGTTCACTGTCGTCAAGCAATTTGCGGTTCTCCTCAATCGCCTCCGCGACCTCCTTGAGCCGCGTGTAAACGGAGACCACGTCCTCAAGCTCGGCGCGCTCCTTGGAACACCTGATTCTCTGCTGCGCAGAGATGTCGGGGTCACTAAGCGCCCGCTCAAGCTCAATGAACTTCCGCTCAAGCTCCTCAAGTTTTTCAAACAGAGCCTTGTCATCAACAGGATTTACTTGCATGGCAGGAATTATAGACAAAAAGTCCTTAAAACGTAAAGAAATCTTCTTTGCTCCCTCGTGTGAAGACATTTCGGCGGCAATTCTTGCAATAATCTCACCATAGGGATACAATTCATACTTGTTATGGAATCATTAGAGATTCTTGAGGGAAAAATCAGAGAGTTTGTAGACAAAAACGCCAAAGCTGCCGAAGAACACAACAGATTGCTGGAAGAAATTAAGATGCTCAGAGAAAACGTCGCTTCGCTTGAAGCCGGAAAGGAGCGTCTTAGGACACGCATTGACAACATGATACGGATAGTTGAGCAGCATCTTGGCGAACAGTCGGTATGAAAGACAGGATAAAAGTAGTTTTCTTTGGTAAGGAATTCTCCGTTGTTACGGACGCCGAAAAAGATTACGTCATGGAAATTGTAAATTATCTTGAACAAAAAATCACTAAGGCAGCAGGAGACGACGCGTCAATAACCGTTTCCCCTCCCGTTTTTCTGGCTTCTCTTGAGATCGTTGATGATTTCTTCGCATTACAGAGGGAATTTGATGAATTCAAGAGAACTGCGGAAAGAAAAACAAAAGAACTGGTCGGCCTGCTCGAATCACCCGGAAACCACGAAGAACCCATCCTCCTTGAAGAAAGCCCCGAAGATCCTTTCAAATCAAGAGGAACCAGCTTCTGAGACCCGCTCCGGCCCCGCATCCATAGACAGTTCTCAGGGAACCAGCCCGGGGGATTCGGTTCTTGAAGAAAAAAACAGACTGAGAAGAGATCTTCTCGAGAAAAGAAAAAATCTTCCGCAATCTTTTCTCCAGGAGAAATCCGGTCTGATCCTCAAGGCTCTTCTTTCCGAGAAGGCTTTTTCCGACGCGTCGAGCGTCGCTCTTTATTTCCCCGTAAACGGCGAAGTCGACACCCGTGGAATATTCAGAAAATGCATTGATCTTGAAAAAAAAGTTTTTTTTCCTAAAACCCGAGGTTTCGATCTTGTTTTTCTCAGGACAAAAAATATAGAAGAACTTACCCCCGGGACCTTCGCCATCCCCGAACCCGCAGCGGACGCCGAGTGTGCCCGCGGCGACGAACTGGACCTCGTGCTGGTGCCGGGAGTGGCTTTTGACTTTTCCGGGAACAGAATCGGGTACGGAAAAGGTTTTTACGACAGGTTTTTAAAAGATATACCCAGACAGATCCGCTTCGGGCTGGCGTACGGGTTCCAGGTGTTAGAAAGCGTTCCCTCGCACAGAACCGACGCGAAGGCGGGCCGCATAATCACCGAAGACGGAGCCATAGACTGTCTGGAAAAAGAAGGAGACTGAAATGCAAGCACAATCAATACTATGGTTTCTACTGCTCTTCGGGCTTGGATTCGCCGCCCATTTCATCTACAGGATGGTTATGGAGAAAAACGGGGTCCGCAAAAGCCAGGACGAGGCCCGCATTATAATTGAAGAGGCGGAAAAACAAGCAGAAGAGACAAGAAACAGGGCGGAGAACAGAGCGAAGAAACTCGTCAAGGACAAAAACTCCCAGATGCAGAGAATGTCGAGTGAGAAACGCAGGGAATTTTCCACCACCGAGAAGAAACTCAAAGCTAAAGAAGATAACCTCAGCAAGAAATACGAGGAGATTGATAAAAAAGAGGCTGAGCTTGAGAAAATGCAGACGGAAATTGAAAGCAAAAACCTGGTTGCCGAAGAAAAGCAGAGGGTTCTTGATGAGAATATTGAAGAGATAAAGGGCAAAATAGAGGAGATGTCCGGACTGACCCGCGAAGCGGCAAAAGCGGAACTTGTAAGCCTGGTTGAGAACGAGGCCAGACACGAAGCGGCTAAAAGACTCAAGCAGATAGAAGAAGAATGCAACTCCTCCGCCGAGCGGAAGGCAAAGGATATCATATCTCTTGCCATCCAGAGATATTCCGGCAGATACACGAGTGAGAAAACGGTGTCGGTCGTGAATCTTCCGAGCGACGACGTAAAAGGAAGAATCATCGGGCGCGAGGGACGGAACATCCGCTCCATAGAGCTTCGCACCGGGGTGGACATCATTATTGACGACACGCCCGAGACGGTCGTGATTTCGTGCTTTAACCCCATAAGGCGGGAAGTGGCGAAAACTTCGCTTGAGCGGCTGATAGCGGACGGGAGAATTCATCCCGCCAGAATTGAGGAGGTGGTATCCGAGGTTGAAAAGGAAGTAGAGAAGGAGATACAGAAAGAAGGGGAAAAAGCGCTTTTTGACCTCGGCATAAGCGGCATGCATCCGGACCTGATAAGCAAACTGGGGATGCTTAAATACAGAACAAGTTACTCGCAGAACATACTCAACCACTCGGTTGAAGTAGGGTTTATCTGCGGAATGCTAGCTTCTGAAATCGGTTACGACGAAAAGCTCGCGAAAAGAGCCGGCCTGCTCCACGATATAGGAAAAGCGGTCGATCATGAAGTTGAAGGCTCCCACGTGGACATAGGAACGAATATCGTTAAAAAATACGGCGAGCCCCCGGAGATCGTCGACGCGCTTGAAAAAACCCATGACCCGCAGCCCCAGGGAGTTCTGCCGCTTCTTGTTCAGGCAGCCGACGCCATTTCCGCTGCCCGCCCCGGCGCGAGGAGAGAAACGTATGAAAACTACGTGAAAAGAATCGAGAGCATAGAAGGCGTCGCAAGTTCTTTTCCGGGCGTTGAGAGATGCTACGCGATCCAAGCCGGAAGAGAGGTAAGGGTAATAGTGGAAAGCGACCAGGTAAGCGATGAGGAGGGAGCGATTCTGTCGCATGAAATAGCCAAAAAGATAGAAAAAGAGGTTGTTTATCCAGGACAGATAAAAATCATGGTCATACGAGAAAGCAGGGCGACAGCGTATGCTTCATAAGGAAAAGAAAGCCGCATCCGTCTCCACTTAAGGTTTATGGTATATTAGAGCACCGATTAAAAGAAAAAACCGGGACAGCACTTTTCAAGGAGGATGAAATGCCAGAACGAATAGTAAACGAGGAAGCGGAAAAAACACTCGAGCGGTTTAACAAGGAATCGCTTGATTTCATGATTGAGAACCAGAACAAGATCGCCTGCGCAATAGTTTACACCCTGTCTCACCTGAACCAGCCGCTAATCGCCGGATATCAGCGCTATTTCAACCAGAACGTAATCCTGAAATACGATTCAAAAGTTGTATTCGCCCATAATCCCGACCTCCTGGACTTTCTGTGCGCGTATTTCATTCTCGTGAGAAACCCGGATAAGGCTGACCCCAAGGAAACGATTGAAGACTCCAAGATGTACGTAAACAATTTCCTGGAGTTTAACATGGAAATACTTTCCGGAATATCCTGTTTCATTTTCGACATAAAAAGCGGCGAGGTAGTCGAGAGAGTAGACCGCGGAAAAAAGGAAAGCCTGGAATCCGTTGAGTTCCTCAATATCTGAACGTTCCGCTTCGACAGTTTAGAAGTTCTTTGACTGTTTCCCTGTCCACAAGCCACGCGATGTTGGTATCTTCCCCGAAGCCGGCATGTGGGGCCATCACGTTGTTTGCCACTACAAGGTCTAGATTTTTCCTCAAGTTTTTTTCTGGAGTTATCAACGAGATTTTCCGTTTCAGCCGCGAATCCTACCAGAATCCTGTTTTTCTTATCTTCCCCGAGGGATTTCAGTAAAATTCCACCATCTCCGAAATCTCCCGTGGCGAAACCCGCCTGGGAGAAACTTTTCCAGACGCTTGTACACAAGTCCTTCCATGCCTTGGTTTGCGTAACAGACTATGTAACGACAGAATGTCCGTTGCGTTGTCCCAAGCAGCGCCGCCGCCCCTGTCCGTGTCAGCTTCTTGTCCTTCCATCTCTTATATACTCTCTTGAACTGGTTCATCCTGACTCTGTGCAGAAACCTTTTCCGATTCATGAGTATTTCACCCTTGCATGAAAGAGACAAATCTAGACAATCGCCCCGCTACGAAAGCGGACAGATCAGTAATCATGATTAGAACCGGTCAATCGTATTATCCTGAAATTACTTAAGAATTTATCTAAAACTTTCTTGACAACCATAAATATCTTCATAAAATAGCATCAAACCGTTTGATGATAGGAATGGTTGTTATGCATAATCTTGAAGCTTCATATCCAGATAGCCCGTCCGGCCGTTGTCTGTGCTTGTGCGAAGGCTGTTTAAGAACTACTCCTCCCCCCTATATTTATAGTTTGGGCGGTTCGCGGGCGCACCGTGGCTAAACACGTGCTCGAGGGAGTCGAGAAACGCATGACGGAGCCCCGCACAGTGGGAACGCGAGGCAGGTTCCCCATGCAGAACCTCCCCGGGAAATCTCCCAACGCGTTGGATGGAGTGGAAGACCTGAGCGACAGGCAGATGCTGGCGCAGTGGATGATAATGGAGATTGATGAACGGGGGGATGAGGTTATCTTCGAATCGCTCAGGCTTACCGAACACGATCTTGTAACGGGCACGGAGTTTTCGTTTGCCCGCGGCGGGGAGGGAGGAGGCTTCGCAGGGCTTTGGGGAAGAGGGGCGTATTCGAGTTTTGACGGACGTGACAGGGATGTTTCCCTTAACGGAGAGGTGACTACCGCCATGGTCGGAGCGGATTACGCCATCGGCAAGTTGACCGCGGGACTGTCCGTTGTGCGAAGCTGGGGACAGGGAAGTTACTCAGGATCCAGTGAAGGCGATCTTGAGATGTCGCTTAACGGCGTTTATCCCTACGTGGGCTACGATATAGGGGACAGGTTCCTCCTCTGGGGAGTCGTGGGGTACGGTCGGGGAGATATGGAACTTGCAATAGGCAATGAGGGGGAGAAGAATTCCGTGCGAAGCGATATAGGAATGAAGATGGGAGCGGCAGGGGGCTGGGGAGAATTTCTCAGCGCGGGGGCGTTCGGAGTTGCGCTCAAGGGAGACGGACTGTGGGTGCGTACAACCTCCGAGGCGGTTTCCGGTTCCGTGATTGGCAATCTTGGGAGTTCAGAAGCTGACGTTACCCGTTTGAGGCTTGGGGTTGAGAGTACTCTTAGGCTTGGGTTTGGTGACTCCATGATGCTTGTTCCCTCCTTCGAGGCTGGAGTCCGCCATGACAGCGGGGACGCGGAGAGGGGATTCGGCGTGGACATGGGAGGAGGTGTTTCGTGGTCTTATCCCGCGTGGGGTATTTCGGCTGAGTTCAGAGTGCGTGGGCTTGTTACCCATGAGGCTGAAGGGTTCAGGGAGTGGGGAGCGTCGGGGTCTGTAATCTACGATGCCGACCCGGGAAGTGAAAAAGGGCTGAGGATATCGCTTGCGCCGTCGTGGGGAGAGAAGTCTTCAGGTGGAACGGATGCGCTTTGGGGAATTGAGACGGCTGCCGGGCTTGCCGGGCAGGAAGGAAATACGGCCGACGCGCGTCTTGAGGGACGGATGGGATACGGGTTTTTGCTTCCAGGGAAGGAGTTGATCGGTACTCCGGAATTTACTCTGGGTTACTCGGGCGGCGTGCGTGATTATCGTATGGGTTACCGCATGGGACTTGCGCGCGGTGAGACTGCGGAGTTTGACCTGGGTATTGAGGCGCACCGAAGAGAAAATTCCCTTGACGCCCAGCCTGAACATGGAATCAAGCTCAAGGGCACGCTGCGCAGGTGAAAGGGAAGCTAGGTTTCAGGGATTCTTCCTGTTTCGTCTGTAAGAGTTCAAATTAATGATTCCGGAACTTCGGGTTAAACGTGTCTCAGCGAATCGATAAGCGCCCCAAACGGCTTGTCCGACCCGGAGAATCTGTCCTTGAAAGTTCCCCCGTTCTCAAGCTTAAGCACACCTCTGGGACATACGGCTGAGCACACCCCGCATCCGACGCATGACGCTCTCACTATGTTCTCGCCCTTCTGGGCGTAAGCCCTGACGTCTATGCCCATCTCGCAGTACGTGGAACAGTTCCCACACGACATGCACTGATCGCCGTTTGTGGTAATTCTGAATCTTGATAGATACCTCTGGAAAATCCCGAGAACGGCTGCCATCGGACAACCGAACCGGCACCACACCCTGGCTCCCATCATGGGGTAGAAACCGACGCCGATAACCCCGGAGAAAATAGCCCCGATGTAAAACCCGTACCACCTCTTAAGAGACATGGACGCTTCTCCGAACACCGCTCCGGAGCTTGCGGAGTTAATCCAGAGAAGAACCGTTGTAACAACGATAAACACCAGCACGGAATGCACGATCCAGCGCTCAAAGCGCCACGCTTTTTTCGATTTGTCCGAAAGCTGCCTCCACGGATCCCCCATGGTTTCCGCGAGCCCTCCGCAGCCGCATACCCAGGAACAGTACCACCTCTTGCCGAAATAGTAGGTAAGAAGCGGAGTGCCCACAAAAGTCATCACGGCGCCCCAGAAAATAAGGAACATCCCGAGACCGCCGGGATGATTCACAAAATAGCTTAAAGTGCCCGGGAACAGGTATTCGGGTTTAAGAGGCCAGAAGTAGCTAAGATAAAACTCGGGCTGGTTAAACAGCATAAGGATATTTGGGATGAGAAAGGCGAACCCAAGCTGGAAAAACATAACCGAAGCCGTTCTTATTTTCTGGTAGCGGTTATGCCTGTATTTCATGAACATTCTTATGCCGAAAATAAAAACTGCTACGGTGTAGAGAAAACCGTAGAAAAACCAGTTGTTAGCCGGAGAACCGGAAAGGGTCATTGAAAGCGGGTTTACAATACTTATTCCCCCCGCCAGGTATTCGGGAAACCAGTAAAGCGCTATGTAGAAACCGGTAAATACCACGCCGATAAGCCAGCCCAGAGCTCCCCGGGAAGTTATTCCCCTGAAGTAGATGTTATCATGCTTGATTCCCGGGACGGTGCCTTTGAAGCTAAGGTGAAAGTAAAACGCCGTACCGAAGAGAACGGGAAGGAAAACCAGAAGAAACCCGGCCCAGGTACCGCCCGGAGGCATACCCAGCGCCTGCAGCGCAAACATCAGTATTCCGAATCCCAAAACAGCCAGAGAAAGCTTTTCTCCGTTGCCAAGCGGCGTGGCAGGAGCCTTCTCCGGTTCCTCAAAACCCAGGGTTTCTTCGTCAAAATCGTAATCTATCGTGTTCTGTTCCATCAGGCAGCCTGTTTCCTTATCTCCTTTATTATCTCCGCTTCGCATTTTTCGTAGAACTCGGGATCAAAATTGGCCTCCCCAAGATTGTCAAGCACGTAAACAAGGGACCTTTTCTCCGCTACCCATTTCTCGCAGACCCTGTGACTGTAGCGAAGACCCATGACGTTTATACCGCAAACCACTTCACCACTGGTAACAATCCTTATGGAACGCTTATGATCAGGGTGTTCCCAGTAAAAATTGGTTTCCTCCTCAACTGGAACGTTTCTTACAGTACCGTAAGTCTGGTATTCGAGATCAAAAAACTTTGCGGAGTTATACCATATTCCCGGGTCATAAACGCTTGGCTTTCCGGCTATAGCCTCTCCTGCCACTCTTCCCTGGCTCTTGCCCGTATACCAGACCTGCTGAATCAGGTTTCTCCCCTCCCCTTCCGTGACTATCTCGGCGCAGTCTCCGGCGGCAAACACATCCGGGATATCCGTTCTGAAGCTCCAGTCGACCAAAATCCCTCTCCCCGTCTTTATACCGCTTGCCTTTGCAAGGGCAGTATTGGAACTTACCCCCGCGGTGAGTCCGACGACCTGAGCTTCAATGAATTCCTCTTTATTAGTCATAACTCCCCGTACTCTTCCCGAATCGTCCCCTACTATTTCCTTAAGTTCCGTGGTGAGCTTGAGGTCGATCCCCTGTTCGGTGATCACACGGTTTATCATCCGAGATTCCTCCATCGGAAGGACATTCGTCCAGTAGGACTGCTCCCTCACCAGGAAAGTGACGTGGATATTGCGTGAGTGAAGCATCTCGGCAAACTCAATTCCAATGAGTCCTCCCCCGACTATAACGGCGCTTCGGGCGCCTTTCACATTCTCGTAAAGAAGCCTGAGATCCATAAGGCTGTAGAGGCCCTGGACGCCTTTAAGGTCCTGACCGGGCCACCCGAACTTGTTGGACTTTGATCCCGTGGCGATAAGCAGCTTATCGAACGCAACGGGATCTTTTTCGTGCATGATAAGTTTTTTTCCGGCGGTATCAATTTCGGTAACCCAGCCCCGTAGCAGATCAATGCGGTTTTTCCGCCAGACACTGTCTTCGTAGGGCTTGGTGTCCCCGTAGCTCATGTGACCCATAAATATGTACATGAGCGCCGGGCGGGAATAGTGAAAGGAAGATTCCCCCGAGATCATGACGATCTCCCAGTCGGGCTGCAGCTTGCGTATGCGCAGGGCGGCTGCGACCCCGGTCACCCCATTTCCGATAATCGCTACGCGCATGGCTGGTTTCCTTCCTTACCGCAAGCCGAGTTTGCTTCTCCGCAAGCAGATATTATTTTTCGAACCGTTCTCTCTGGTCCGGATGATTCTCAAGAAAAGTGCTTAGATGCCTGTCCGAATAAGAACCTTTCGGGTAGTACTTGTCATAGAAATCCAGATCTATGTGCATCGCCTGAAAAACGAGTCTCATGTACATGGGATCCACAAAGGCGGGAAATCTGCCGTAAGTGTCATAAATATAGTTAGCAACATCCCTTACGATCTGCATGGTGGTTTCCGTGGGTTTGGGGGCCTTCATGAGATGCTTGTCGGGTTCTGTATAGGGGAAAGGCTTGTCAGACTCCCAAGCTTTCCATTTATGTGCCAAGAAGTGGTCAATCGCATCATCCATGTTTTCATAGTAGGGTGGGCAGTAGGCCTCAAAAACCCCGTCCTTTCCCACGGGAACGGTGGTGGGAGGATCTATCGTACCCTTTTTCGGCTGTATGAAACGGAATCCAAGTCCCCTGAACAGGTTCGGAGCGGCTCCCATGGCAAACCTCGGAATAAAGCCCGTAAACGCCCATCCCGCGAGCCCCAGAGGCTGAAGGGCAAGAGCCATGTTCTGGGTGATAAAGGCCTGTTCGACGTTAAGTCCCGTGAGAATCCTTACCTCGAGATCAAACAGGGAAAGCTTGATTTCACCCTTTAATCTGCCCTTTTCCACCCACTTCTCGACGCCTGCGGGCTTCCCGGTAAGATCGTCTATAATCGTGAATCCGTAGCTGTGACTGCAGTAAAGGGTGAGAAGATTCAGGTACTCCTCGGTCACGTCCGTGACGGGAACGAAAAGCGTGGTTCCAGGCTTATTGGCGTTCCACTGGTTAAACTCAAAGAGCCCCGGCATTTTGTCGGGCATGTCGGCCCTTCCGTCTTCAAGCTTGTTGAGACTCTCCCTGTAAAGTTCGAGAACTCTCGCCATTTTCTCCTCGCGCGAGAGCTTGAAGAACAGGTCAAGCTCATGCTCCTTGGGAAGCATGTTTTTCACGTCCACGTGGTAGAGTCCGTCGTCGTTTGTGAAAAAAAGCTCTGTCCCGTGGTTGTTGCACGCAGAAGGCCAGGTTCTTCCCGTCCACTGGCAGAGAAGATCTATACCGTTTTCAGGCGGAAGATCGGCGAGGCAAAGCCCGGTAAGCCCCGTCCCGGCCCACACCAAAAGCGCTTCCTCGATCTCGTTCAGAGGTACGGGGGCGTAATTCGACTTGAACTCAAGAGTGCTGTCTTTAAGCTCCATTCCAAGACCGAACCTCCTTGAGCGTCTGTTGAATATGGAATCGAAAAGCGGATACTTAAGCGCCTCTTCAATCCTCTCGTCAAGAATCAGTTTATCGGGTTTGCCGTTTTTCATTGTTTAAATCTCCTTGAGTCTGCTTGAGTATTACCGTGAATTATACATAAAATCAGGCGGTTTTTCCCTTCTCAAAAACCCTGACCCAGGATTTAAGGGTTTCAAGGGCAAGTCGACTGCACTTCGGGCGGGTTACCATGATGTCCTTGCCCAGAAGTTCCTTCAGGTAATCGGAATCGAGTTCGCCGACCCGCTCGACGGTCTTTCCCTTTACAAAGTCCGTAAGAAGGGAAGCCGCGGCCTGACTTATTGTACAGCCTTCCCCGTCAAAACTTATATCTTCTATAATGTTTTCGCCGTCTATGCGGATATAGATATTTAAGGTGTCGCCGCAATTGGGGTTGCCACCCCTGAGAGTCACCGTGGGGCGGTCCAGAGCACCGAAATTCCTCGGATTCTCGTAATGATCCATGATCATCTTCATTCTGTCTTCTTCAATCATGTGACCGTGCAGTGCCTTCTGACCTCGCTTTTTATCCTCGCATAAACCGCGCTGAGACCTCTGACCCTTCTTATCCCCAGTTTCTGGGCCAGTCCGAGGCTGGAGATAAAGTCCGTCGGCGCGGACTCGATCTCCTCTGGGCTGAGTCCGTCAAAAGCGCTTACGAGAATCGACACAAGCCCCCTCACGGTCGGAAACGGTTCTGGAACGTCGGCAAATATGCTCACCTTGCCGTCTTCCAGTTCAACCCAGATAAAAACAGGGGTTTCGCACTCGTGCACCTTGTTGAGGTCCTTGTCCGCAAGCTCGGCAAACCTTCTGGGAATTTCAGGGAGGTCTTCCGAATAATCTATCAGGAGCTCTATCATCTCCTGACGGTCCGCCTCTTGAAATTCCCTTACTATTTCCTCTATACTGGCCATATTCGCGCGGCTTCAAAAAAAAGGATGCGGACCCGTAAGACCACATCCTTTTTTATTTGCACAAAAAACTCCTCTCCTTTTATCTTTCTATGGGAACCCTTACAAGGTTTCCCCACTCGGTCCACGAACCGTCGTAATTCCTGACGTTTTCAAATCCAAGAAGATAGGTAAGAACAAACCAGGTGTGAGAAGAGCGCTCTCCTATTCTGCAGTAGGCAATCACGTCCTGGTCTTTGCTTAGCCCCTGTCCCTTTTCGTATATATCGACAAGCTCATCGGCCGAACGGAAAGTTCCGTCTTCGTTGGCAGCAGTAGCCCAGGGAACGTTTACCGCACCCGGAATATGTCCTCCGCGAAGCGCTCCTTCCTGGGGGTAAGCCTCCATGTGAAGAAGTTCTCCCGAGTACTCTTTCGGAGAGCGAACGTCAACAAGCGGCCTTGAAGACGTCATGTGCTCCATCACGTCATTGCGAAAAGCCCTTATGGACTCATCAACAGCCGACACCTTGTAATCCGTTTTTGGTCTTTCGGGAACATCTTTTACGAACTCTCTTCCCTCATCAGCCCATTTTTGCCTGCCGCCATCCATTATAAGGCACTTTTCGTGTCCGAGAACCTTGAAAGTCCAGAAAGCGTAGCACGCCCACCAGTTGCTCCTGTCCCCGTAGAAAACCACCGCGTGGTCATTGGAAATGCCTTTTTCGGAAAGCAGCGTCTCGAAGTTCTCCCTGCTTACGTAATCCCTTACAAGCTGATCCTGAAGCTCGGTCTGCCAGTCGAATTTTACCGAATTTTTTATGTGTCCTATTTCATAGAGCAGTAGGTCCTCATCCGATTCCACAATAACGATATCGGGATCATTAATATGCTCTTCTACCCAGTCCGTGCTCACAAGAACATCTGGGCTTGCGTAATCCGCCATATGTAAAACCTCCGTTCGGTCGCGCATTGCGCAGCCTTTTAATGTATTTGGTTAATTATAAATATACGGAGACGAGTTTTCAAGGAAAACCCATGCGACGGGCAGCACCCGGCGGAAAACTTGATTTTCGGGGCGTGTTGCGTGATAATTTTTCCGTACACGCAGTTCCAGGAAACCTCAAAATGGCGGAAACCGAAGAGCAGAGAACAGAAGATACGGTGGAGCAGGAAACCGAAGCCGTGGACGAAAGCAAAGCGCCTTCCATAATCTGGTCCCAGAAAAGGGTTCCCAACATAGAAAAGGGATACAACACCAGCATACCTTTTTACATGATGGGGATTTTTGTCGCGCTTATAATCCTCAGCGTGATTTTCGCCAAGATCACCTCCTGAGCGCGCAATTCCGCTCCCATCCCAAGCAATGGACATAAAAAATCGCGCCTCATCCGCCACGAAGAACCAAAGCGCCCTGAAAATAGTCTGGTTCGCCTTGCTGCTCGCCATGTTCGCCTACACCGCGGTGGTCTTCTTGTTCGCTTCACCCGAACCGCCCGACCTGGGAGAGAATGTAAAAGCCGCTTTTCTTCTCGGAGGGGCCACTCTAGGGATAATATCCCTTCTTATATACAGGTTTACCCTCTCTGAAAAATCGCTTCGCAAGAAATTTCTCGCCACGCAGGGCCAGGAGCTTGAAAAAAGGCTTGAGGAGCTTTCAAACCGCCTTCTTCTCCCGCACGTGGTTCCCTGGGGAATAAACGAAAGCGTGGTACTGCTCGGATTCGTTCTCTCGTTTATAAGCAAAAAACCCATGGACATAATACCGCTTTCGGTAATAGGAATCGTACTGCATCTTTACATGTATCCAAGAGTGGAGGAGCTCGTCGAGAGGACAAAAGATTCGGTCTGAGCGGCGGGATCAGTCAAAAAAACGCCTTATCTCCATGTGAATCTCCTCGGGGGAAGCGGACGCTTCTATTAGCTTGATTCTTGGGATGCCTTTTTCAATCAGTTCCCTGTAACCCTCATCCACCCGGCTGTGGAACTCAAGCGGTTCCTCGTCCATCTTGTTTCTCTCTTTTGCGCGGTCCTTGAGCCTTAAAAGCGCCTGCTCAACCGGTATCGAGAGAAAAAACGTGATGTCGGGTTCAACCCCGAGGCTTGAGGCCATGGCCATACGGAAAACCAGGTCGGGATCAATCCCCCTTCCGGAACCCTGGTAAGCCAGAGTCGAATCGTAGTACCTGTCGCAGATGACCGTGTAACCGTCTCTGAGTTTAGGCAATAGAAGTTCCCTTACGTGCTGGGCCCTGTCCGCGCAGAAAAGACAAAGCTCCGCGTAGGGATCAACATCTATATCTCTTTGGTCGAGAATCTCGGCTCTTATCGCCTTGCCCAGTTTTCCCTCGCCCGGTTCCTTGGTAAAAAACACCTTGGTTCCCTTACCGGCGAGGTAATCCGCAAGGAGCCTCGCCTGGGTCGACTTGCCGCTTCCGTCTATTCCCTCAAAGGTGATAAACTTTTTCATGCTGCGCCCCCCGGCGTTTTCTTTTCACCGCGGGGCGAAAGTCCCGTTATCTTCCGAAGGCTCCTTAGTTCTCCCGGGTTCAAATCGCGCCACATTCCCCTGCCAAGCTCGCCGAGACGCACGTTGCCGCACGAAATTCTCTTAAGCCTCGCAACCCTAAGCCCGAAGGCCTCAAAATATTTTTTTACAAGATGATTTCTTCCCTCGTGAAAGGAAATGCTGACCCGCACGCGCTGAGCCGACGTTTTAAGGACGTCGACAGAATCCGGCTTTGTAAAACGCCCTTCGATTTCCACTCCATCCTTGAGCACTGCTTCAAGATTATCTGACATCTCTCCCGAGACTTCGGCCAGATAAGTTTTTACCACCTTGTACCTGGGGTGATGTATCCTGTTTGCGAGTTCTCCGTCGTTTGTGAGAATTAAAAGTCCCTCCGAGTCGTAATCAAGTCTCCCGACGGGATAAACCCTCTGTTCTATGTCCCCCAGAAAAGATGTTATCGTCTTTTTTCCGTCTTCCATGGACTTAAGGGAAGTAAGGTAAAAAGGGGGTTTGTTAAGCATCAAGTATCTTTTCCTCTCAGTGCGTACGGGTTTTCCGTCGAGAAGCACGGTGTCGGCAAGCTCGTCCACCACGGACCCGAGAGTACTGACGACCTCCCCGTTTACAGTTATCCGCCTCGCCTTTATAAGGTTATCCGCTTTTCTTCTTGATGTTATTCCACACTCGGAAAGAAACCTGTTAAGTCTCATCTTGAACGCTAAGGAGCAGTCACTACCAGACAATATTATCGAAATGAGTAAAAAAACCGCTTATAATATCTATTTCAAGGAGTATAAAGAGTATAAGGGAGGCCGCAAGTAATGTAGCTATCATTCTAGTCGGTGTTATGGTTGAAGGTTTGATAGAACGACGAGGCGACAATGAAAAACCTGTTAATTCTTGTTTTTGCTCTTCATTTCTTCGATACTTGGGTGCAGCCTTGAGGGTCTGCTTGAGCCTCTGCCGAATCTTAACGGGCTCACGCCGGACGATATCGACTGCAATAACCACCTTGATTTTGACCATGTTGAGCCACTCTTGCTTCCTAGTGAACGGTTTTATGGTCGTAGGCTGTATGAAAGAAGCTACCCAACTGAACTTGTAACAGATGAAGGAACATTCTTTCATTGTGAAGACACCAGAATAAGACGCGATGCAGCCACCGACATAAGACGCTACGCGGATGGAACTATGATTACCAGGTGGAGAGGTGATTATGAAGATGACTTTTATACGTACCTTCGGATTGCGGAGTATGCATGCAATCTTGACCCATACGAAGAACTACCTTATTACTCCGGCGAGTGGGTAGTAATTGAAAGCGATCCGCCGTACCTGTGTTCGCTGTATCCACTTGATCCCCGGTGTTATATTCTGCCAAGAACTGAGCAATAGCATTCAAAAGACTTTAGTGGAAATCCAAAACGGGCGAGAAGTACCCGGAAGCAGCAGAGTGATTGTCGAGTCATGCACTCTGGAAGAAGAATAGCTTTGCGAAAGAACGGTCAATTATCCGTACAAACTGCGGTCAAGACTTCAATAAATTTTCCATCCGCAGCGTCTCAGCGGTTCATCCGGTTGTCAATCAGATTGTCAACCACCGACGGGTCGGCAAGCGTTGAAGTATCGCCAAGATCAGCATAATCGTCGGCGGCGATGCGGCGCAGAATACGGCGCATGATCTTGCCCGAGCGGGTTTTCGGAAGACCCGGGGCCCATTGTATAAGATCGGGAGAAGCGATCGGCCCTATTTCCTTTCTCACCCACTTAACCAGTTCTCCTCGAAGCTCTTCTGAGGGCTCGGAATCGGCGTTCAGGGTCACGTAGGCATAGATTCCCTGGCCCTTTATCTCGTGCGGATAGCCGACTACCGCGGCCTCGGTGACGCTTCCGTGCGATACCAGAGCGCTTTCCACTTCGGCCGTACCCATGCGGTGACCCGACACGTTTATAACGTCATCGACTCGCCCGGTGATCCAGTAATAACCATCCTCGTCGCGGCGGCAGCCGTCGCCGGTAAAATACTTGCCCGGATAGGCGGTGAAATAAGTCTCGACGAAACGGTCGTGATCGCCGTAAACCGTGCGTGCCTGTCCCGGCCATGAATCGGCTATGCAGAGATTTCCTTCGGCCGTACCTTCCAAAACATTACCGTCGTCCGAAACCAGTTCCGGGCGAATCCCGAAAAACGGCAGCGTTGCCGAACCCGGCTTGAGGTCCGTCACGCCGGGAAGCGGAGTTATCAAGACGCCGCCGGTCTCGGTCTGCCACCAGGTGTCCACTATGGGACAGCGGCCGTCGCCAACTACTTCGTAGTACCACATCCAGGCTTCGGGATTGATCGGCTCTCCCACGGTGCCGAGAACGCGAAGCGAGGCACGCGAGGTTTTTTTAACCGGCCCGTCCCCCTCGCGCATGAGTGCGCGGATAGCCGTGGGAGCCGTGTAGAAAATACTGACGTTGTGCTTGTCGCAAACTCTCCAGAAGCGCGAGATGTCCGGATAACCCGGCACTCCTTCGAACATCACCGTGGTGGCGCCGTTTGCAAGCGGTCCGTAGACGATATAGCTGTGGCCGGTGACCCAGCCGACATCGGCCGTACACCAGTAGACCTCTCCGTCGTGGTAATCAAACACGTACTGGTGAGTCATCGAAGCGTAAACAAGATAGCCGCCGGTTGTGTGCAGAACCCCCTTGGGCTTTCCGGTCGAGCCCGAGGTGTAGAGAATGAAAAGCGGGTCCTCCGCATCCATTTCCTCGGCCGCGCAGTCATCGGAAACTTTCGCGGCGGCCTCGTGATACCAGACATCCCGCTTCTCGTTCCATGGCACATCCGCTCCCGTACGGCGCACCACCAAGACTTTTTTTACAATCGAGTCCACAGTGCCGTCCTCAATCGCCTTGTCCGTGTTTACCTTAAGAGGCACACTGCGAGCGCCGCGAATCCCCTCGTCTGCAGTAATGACTATTTCTGATTCACAGTCCGAGATCCTCCCCGCAAGCGCGTGCGGCGAAAAACCTCCGAACACCACCGAATGAATGGCGCCGATTCGCGCGCATGCAAGCATGGCGAAGGCGACCTCGGGGATCATCGGCATATATATGGTTACCCTGTCGCCCTTGCGAGCACCGAGAGATTTGAGCACGTTAGCCATGCGACAGACTTCGCTCCTGAGTTCCGCGTAAGTGAACTTCCTGTCTTCATCGGGGTCGTCCCCTTCCCATATGATCGCGATTTTGTCAGGGGTTCTCTCCGCGTGGCGATCAACGCAGTTTGCCGACACGTTAAGCGTTCCGTCGTAAAACCACCTGATCAACACTTCCCCAGGGCTGTAGCTCACGTCCTTTACCTTCGTATAGGGCCTGATCCAGTCAATCCGCTCACCGTGGGCGCCCCAGAATCCCTCCGGATCCTTAACTGACTGACGATACATCCAGTTATATTCATCCCTGTTGACCAGGGCTTCTTCGGTAACAGCTTGCGGGGGTGGAAAAACTCTCGGTTTTGACATGGCTTTACTGATTTCTTTAAAACTTGATTGACAAATCTTTTCGAGTCTTTAAATCCCGCCGGACGCAAAACCTGCGAGGAACTTTAAAAACAGAGCTGCTTGATATTGATTTTCGGGCGTAATCATACATTATGTGGTGAATATTCACCATAAAAACCATATCGCTTATCCTGTTTCGGCAAGCTAGAGGGGCCTGCGGCAGACACTAAATATCTGCCAACTCCTGATAAAACCGTCCCCACTTTTTAGCGTGGGACCCTTCTGGTCAAACTCCTTCTTCAATGAGGATTCCCTTGCGGTTCTCAGCGACAACACTTCCGCCTCACCTCAATGCGTCTTGTCTTCCACCGGGTGTCTTTTAAGCGAGACCGTCAGAAGCAGCGCCAACGCTGCCAGAAACAGGCTGAACGCGCCGCCGCTATCGTTTCCTCCGACAGCGCAGCCTCCTCCACCGTTGCCAATCTCGCCCGTCTCCTCCTCCATGTCCGTCTCCTCCTCCACGCCCGGCTGCTCCTCCACGCGGTACCCGGAACCCACGACGTATACACGACTGGCTTCCTCCTCATCCAAAGGAACCTCTACCCTTACAGCGTAACCCCTTCTGAGCAAACCGCCCTCCGTATATTCGACAATCGCTTCGCCCGCCTCCGCTATAAGATCTCTGACATATTGCTTTTCGTATTCGTCCTTCTGCTCCCTGCTCCTGTCCGCCCCGTCGAATATCACCCTCCCCATCTCATCCATAATGTAAATGTAGACACCCCCTTCTCTCCACGGCCCCTCCCGCCTCAAAATCCCCCGCAACTGTGCGGGGTCAATTTCAGGATTCTCAACGGCTTCTCCGAAAACTCTTCCCGCATCCTCCACGAATTCCCTTAATTCATCGTCGGTATCCACTTCCCCGGCTTCCGTTGACGGTCCGCCAATCACCCCTGTGAGGGGTTCCCCCTCGGGAGTTTCATCGAAACCGCCCAGCAGGACGAATTCGTTCTCGCCGTGCGCCAGGGGAACATGGGAAGCGGAAAACGGATGCGCGTAACCGCTGCTGGCGCCGTCGTACTCTATTAAGCATCCCTCTTGTGTGTCCAGCACGGACCCTCCTCCTTCACAGGAAAGAATCCCGGACCAGTCCATGTCTTCAACTTCCCTGTCATTGGCGTGAAAGTACACCCCGCCTCTTCCGGTGAGAAGAACAAGGTACGTGGAACCGTCATTCCAGTCTCCCTCGCCGTCCCTGAACTCGTCAAGGAGGCGAAGCGTCTCTTCAAAGGTGTCCAAGATCTCAATGCTATCCGCCGCGCACTCAACGAATCCTTCAAGGCTCTGATCATCGGTCACGCCGGAAACGGCACACACCTCTTCTACTTCTTCTTCCGTTTCTTCTTCCGTCGGAGGAGAAGGCGACGGCGGGACAGGCGCTCTGTTGGTCCGGCCGGTTCCCGGCTCAGACCATGTACCGTCCCCGTCGGAGTTGGAAGCCAGAACCTGTACCTGGTACTCCGTGTCCTCCATGAGATTCATGATCGTAGAACTCGTGCCGGTAACGCCTTGGGGACCGTCTGTCCAGCTTCCGGTCATACCCTGCCGGTACTGAAGGTCATAGGTGGTTATCGCCGGGCGGCCCGTATTGGACGGCGCGTTCCACATCACGTTAACGCTCATGGTGCTCCCCGAAGATACGGACGGACGCGCCGGCGTCAATGGTTTCTCCGCCACGTTTGTTACGTTTATGGTCACTGCAATGGTGTCCGTGCCCCCGTTCTGGTCATCAGCCTTCACGGTCACCGAGTAGCTTGCCTTGGTCTCCCTGTCGTACTTGCTTCCAACCTTTGTCTTTATCTGTCCCGTGCCCGAATCAATGGTGAAACTGTCCTTGTCCATTCCCTCAAGGCTGTAGGAAAGAGTGTCGTTGTCGTCGTCCGTGGCTGTTACAGCCCCGCCAATGTTGTCCGCGCTCCCCACCATCGCGTTCCCAACGGTCTCCGCGAAGCTTCGGGTAGTGCTCGTACCCGGGAACTCGGGCGCCCTGTTGTCCCTGGTCCGGCCGGTTCCCGGCTCAGACCATGTACCGTCCCCGTCTGAATTGCTCGCCCGAACCTGCACCTGGTACTCCGTGCCCTCGATGAGATTCGTGATTTCGGAACTGGTGGAGGCAACGTCCTGAGGACCGTCTGTCCAGCTTCCGGTCATACCCTGCCGGTACTGAAGGTCGTAGCTGGTTATCTCCGGGCGACCCGTGTTGGACGGCGCGCTCCACATCACGTTAACTCTCGTAGCACTCGCTGTCGATACAAACGGCGCGGCGGGCTTAAGCGGTTTTTCCGTTGCGTTGTTTACGTTTACGGTCACCGCAATCGTATCCGTGCCCCCGTTACTGTCATCCGCCTTGACCATCACTGAATAGCTCGCTTTGGTTTCCCGGTCGTAACTCTCCCCGACCTTGGTCCGGATCTGTCCGCTTCCAGAAACTATCGTGAACTTCCCCGCATCCATTCCCTCAAGCCTGTAGGTAAGAGTGTCGTTATCGGAGTCCGTGGCGGTAACCGCGGCTCCCACGTTGCCCGCGCTCCCCACCGTCGCGTCCCCAACGGTCTCCGCGAAGCTTCGGGTAGTGCTCGTACTCGAGAACTCGGGAGCCGCGTTGTCCTGATTGAGCGTGAAGCTCAGCCTCGCCATGCACGTGTCGGAGAACTTGCCCTGTCCCTTGAGACTGGTGATGGTTCCCTGGGGATTGGTGGCGGGATTGCTCAGCGAAAATTCTTCCCCGTCCTCGGTGCCGGCGTCGTAGGGAAACAGGTCTACCGTGAGAGAGGATCGCCAGGCATCCGATCCATCGAGCAGAGACAGACCGGAGACGCCCACGAACCAGTCCGGGCTGGGGCCGATCATCGACAAGAGGGTAAGCAGGGGATGAGTACGGCTGAATGTGACTTGAAAAGTTCTCTGGCTCGTGGCGGAGGTCCCACTGGCCTGGACGGTGGATTTTACGTCTGCGCCTTTAGCACTGATTTCCGACTTGAACGTGCCCGTGGAGCCAGTTTCCGCCACCCCCTCCACGCCAGAGGTGGCCGTACCGCCCGGCGTCCAGAAAGTCACATCGCTGTCGTGTACGGCGCCGATCAACGTCGTGAAATGCGCACTGGACGGAACCGTGACGGTTGTGCTACTAGTGGTCCAGTTGCCTTTGAACGTTACCGTGTAGGTAGCGGTGGTCTGCGCGCGGGCCGGCTCCGGCTGCGCGCCGAGGACGATGGCGGCAAAGAGGAGAAGACCCATTGCGGCCCGGGCGGAACCACAGAAGATGCGGGAGAAACACAAAAGACGGGTGCGCCCCCACGCGCGGATATCGTCCCGGCACGGCGGTACGGAAGGACCCGGCAGTCTGTCAGACTTCAGCGGAGTCATTTCAGGTAAGATAGTACCACCAATTCTGCACATTTTCGAACAAGGAGCCACGCGGTTTCTCCATAAATCCTCCATACATTCCTTGACAAAAACGCCCCCTGTATAAGATACTTACAGGCGGGGTTGGTGGTGTTGAATTACTTCCTCGCGGAAAACGAAACGGGTGGTTTCTGTATATGGCCCTTTTAGCTGAGACTTGGGAAAAAACATTCGGCGCAAACGAAAGCGCCATGCTGCTCGACACTTTCGGCGTAAGCGACTTCTCGAAGCTTCGCGCGGCCCCGAAACTCGAGAGAATAATATCAAAAGCCATAGAGGGAGAAAGCGTCACGCGCGAAGACGCCCTCTACCTGACGGAGCTTTTCCCCAAGGAAATCCCCTTTCTTCTTCTGGCCGCGGCGGCGATCAGGAACCGCTCGAAGGGAAAAACCGTAACCTACTCCAAAAACGTTTTCGTACCCCTGACCCAGCTCTGCAGGGACCGCTGCGGATACTGCACGTTCAAGATAGAGCCGGGAGAGGGAACACTGTTCATGACCCCGGAAGAGGTCGTTGACATGGCGAAAAAAGGGGCGAAGGCGGGATGCACGGAACTTCTTTTCGTTACGGGGGACAAGCCCGAACTCGCCTACCAGGTATACAGAGACGCCCTCGGGGAAATCGGTTACGAAACGACGGCTGAGTACCTGATCGACATGGGGAAAACCGGGCTTGAGCACGGAATCTTTCCCCACACGAACCTCGGACTTTCAACCCCAGAAGAACTCTCCGGTTTCAGAAAAAGCAACCCAAGCATGGGTCTTATGCTCGAGAACATAAGCGAGAGGCTACTTAAGCGGGGAAACGCCCACCACGGCTGCGCGGACAAGGTTCCGAAACTCAGGATGGAGACCATGGAGTACGCGGGCGACCTCAGTATTCCCTGGACAAGCGGCATACTGGTCGGAATCGGGGAAACGTTCGAGGAGAGAGTGGACTCGCTTTACGCCCTGCTCGAACTCTCCCGCAGATACGGCCATCTGCAGGAAATAATAATTCAGAACTTTAACCCCAAGGAAGGGATAAGGATGGAAGATTATCCTCCCGCCGATTTTCTCGAGATGCTTAAGACCGTCGCCATATCAAGGCTCGTGTTCGGAGGGGATATGAACATACAGATACCGCCTAACCTTAACAACAAAAATTTTACTTTCTACCTCACAGCCGGCATAAACGATCTGGGCGGCGTGTCGCCCCTCACGATAGACTACGTGAACCCCGAGGCCCCGTGGCCGCAGGTTGAGAGAATGGAAAGGGAGGTAAGCGCCCTGGGTTACGAGCTTCGGGAAAGGCTTCCCGTTTATCCCGAGTACATAGACGAGCAGTGGATAGACCCCTATGTTCTTGGCAAGGTAAGGGAGCGCGTTGATGAAAACGGGTATGTTTCCGTAAACTGAAGAAAATGGAAGACATAAACAAGATAATAGACTCTATAGAGCAGAGAAGACCCATTGGCGTCGACGGAGTGATGTCGCGGGTAAACGGTACGACGGGGAGAATAATTGAAGACGCGCTTTTGGGAAAGGAGATCTCGGTTGAAGACGGTATTCATCTTTTCAGCATAGAGGATACAGATGAAATATCGGCCCTTGCGCTTGCCGCCGACCGGATAAGAAAGGAAGACGTTGGGGACGTCGTCACCTACGTCGTTAACAGGAACATCAACTTCACGAACATATGCGATGTCTACTGCGGCTTCTGTAATTTTATGGCGGACGAGGGGGACGAAAGAGCGTATTTTCTCTCGATGGACGAAGTCGCGGAGAGAACGGTTGAGGCCTGGGAAATAGGCGCAACGGAAGTATGCATGCAGGGAGGCATGCACCCCGAAATAGACGGTAATTTCTACATCGAGCTTATAAAGACGGTTAAGAATGCCGTGCCGGAAATGCACACCCACGCCTTTTCTCCCTACGAGATCTACTACGGCGCCAAGACGCTTGGCATAGAGGAAGAGGACTTCATAAGGAAACTCAAGGATGTCGGCCACAACACCTTCCCCGGCACCGCGGCAGAGGTTCTGGTTGAAGAAGTAAGAAAGATAATCGCTCCCAGAAAGATACCGACCGAGGTGTGGATAAGAGTGGTAAAAAAAGCCCACAAGGAAGGAATGAGAACCACCTCGACCATAATGTACGGACACCTCGACAAGCGCCATCACTGGGCAATACACCTTGGAATCCTGAGAGACATACAGAAAGAGACGGGAGGGTTCACGGAATTCGTTCCTCTCCGGTTCATTCCCTGGAACACCAGGCTTTTTATTCACTCCAAGGGAAAGGTGAGAAAGGGTCCGACCGACCTTGACCAGCTGAAAATGTACGCGGTTTCGCGGATGATGCTCAGGGGATGGATAAACAACATACAGGTCTCATGGGTCAAACAGGGACCTGAGTTCGCCCAGTTCTCGCTCACCGCCGGGGCAAACGATTTCGGGGGAACGCTCATGGAAGAGCAGATATCCCGTTTCGCCGGCGCAAGTTACGGACAGTACTTCCCACCCGAAGAATTCAGAAAACTCACCAGAGAAATAGGCAGAATCCCGGCCGAAAGGGACACGACCTACGGGATACTCAAAACGTTTGAAAACGGTGAGGCCTGAGGACTTTTTCTCCCACACGCCGTCTTTTGTCCCGCAACGTTCCGGCCGGCATCGGTTCCCATGGAAGAATCAAGAATCGAAGAGCTGAGCAGTACGCTCCGCGGACAAATCCGGGGCGAGATACGAAAAAGCCTCGTTGACCGGACTATCTACAGCACGGACGCGAGTAACTACAGAATCCTTCCAGAAGCAGTCGTAATCCCTAAAAACCACCAGGACGTAGAGATCACCATCTCGGAAGCCTCCGCCCGCAATATCCCGGTCACGGTGCGGGGAGCGGGGACAAGCCTTGCGGGACAGGCGGTAGGGAAAGGGATAATTCTCGACCTCTCAAAGTACATGAACAGGGTGATCGACGTGGACGCCGGAGGGAGGAAAGTCAGGGTAGAGCCCGGAATCTCCATTGACAGCCTGAACAGAAGCCTTTTGCCCCTAGGCCTCATGTTTGGACCGGATCCCTCAAGCGCAAGCGTCGCCACGGTCGGAGGATCCGTCGCGAACAACGCCACGGGAGCCCACTCCATACTCTACGGAATGGCGGGCGACCACGTCATTTCCTCAAACGTCGTGCTCGCCGACGGGTCTTCGCTTGAGCTTTCCGGGGAAAATTACGAAAGGCGCGGGGAAGGAACCGGGATCGCGGAGAATCTTTTCGAAAAACTCGCCACCCTAATAAAAAAAAGCGGGGAACTTGTCAGAAACGATTTCCCGAAGCACTGGAGAAGAGCCTCCGGGTACTCGCTTAATTACTTTCTGGACAAAGAGTTCAATCCCGCAAAACTCCTGGCATCCTCGGAAGGCACCCTTGCGGTTTCAACAGATTTTGAACTTAATCTAGTTGAAAAACCTTCTTCAAGCGCACTTTGCGTCATCTCGTTTCCAGAAATTCCCGAGGCAATGGATTCAGTCTCAGAAATTCTCTCCCACGGCCCCTCGGCGATCGAACTTATTGACGGAACGCTGATCGGTCTTGCGAGAAGAAAAAAGGGATTCTCCTCCTCTGTTTCCTTCATTGAAGGAACCCCGGGGGCCATACTGGTAGTCGAATTTCAGGGAGACGACGAAAGCCATACCGGCGAGAGGGCAAAAAGCCTCGTGAAGTCCGTTGAGTCGGCGGTCCCGGGCACAACCGCGTTTTCGGTACCCGGGCGGGAAGAGCAGAAAAAAATCTGGGACGTAAGAAAAGCGGGGCTCGGCATCCTGATGAGCGACAGGGGAAAGCAAAAACCGGTGCCTTGCATAGAAGATGTCTCGGTTCCCGCGGAAAATCTCGCCGACTATACAAGGGACGTAATTTCTCTTCTCGGCGAATTCGGTCTAAAAGCCGCTTTTTACGGCCACGCAAGCGCGGGATGCCTCCATATAAGGCCCCTTCTTGACCTGGGGGAGCAAAAGGGAGTGTCCGACATGGTAGCGCTTTCCGAGCGAACCCTTGAACTCGTTCTTCGCTACTCCGGGGTAATGAGCGGTGAGCACGGAGACGGTCTCCAGAGAAGCTATCTTAACGAAAAGCTCTTCGGAGAAAAACTCTACTCCGTCATGAAAGAGCTTAAGGGGATCTTTGATCCGCGGGAAATACTCAACCCCGGAAAAGTGATCCGCGGGGCAGATTCTTCCTCAAACCTGAGAATAAGGGAATCCGTGGGGAACATTACTACCTTTCTTGACTGGTCCCGGGAAGGGGGTCTTGCCGCCGCGGCCGCAATGTGCAACGGCCAGGGAGTCTGCAGAAAAACCGCCGAGGGAATAATGTGTCCTTCCTACAGGGCAACCCTTGATGAGGGCGATACCACAAGAGCGCGCGCAAACCTTCTTCGAGAACTTCTGCTGGGCAACATGGACGAGGACATAATCTACGAAAAAGGATTCTACGATGTTTTCGATCTGTGCGTGGGATGCAAGGCGTGTCGGACCGAATGTCCTTCCGGGGTTGACGTTGGCAAGATGAAAACCGAGTTTCTCGCCCTCTACAAAGACAAAACGGGGTTTACGCCAAGAGACAGGCTGTTTGCCCGCGTGCACGAGATAAGTTCCGCACGCAGCACCCTTCCAGGTTTTATCAACCGCTCGCTTGAGGGTTCTTTTTCCCGAAAGCTGCTCTCCCTCGCGGGAATTGACCGAAGAAGATCCCTTCCCCCAATGGCCGAAGACACCTTCAGCGGATGGTTTCGGAAAAGAAAGGAAAAGCCTGAAAACGGAAAACAGGTGGTCTATTTCCACGACACGTGGTCTGAATTCTTCTACCCTGAAATAGGAAAAGCCGTTACCGCAGTGCTTGAAAGTCTCGGTTTCTGCGTGCTTGTGGAGAGGCAAAGAAAATGCTGCGGGCGACCGATGCTGAGTATCGGGATGGTGGAAGAAGCCAGGAAAAACGCGATTCATAACGTAAACGTTCTCGCCGGTTACGCACGAAGGAACATCCCCGTGGTTTTCTCAGAACCCAGCTGCCTGTCCGCGTTTCGGGATGAATACACAGATCTTCTTCCCGGAAACAAATCTCTTGACGCGCTCGTCCCTAACATCCACTCGGTCTGCGAATTCGTTTGCGCACAAGGGAAAAATCTCCGTGGAGAAGACACTGGAAAACAAAAACAGGAAAAAATACTTGTTCACGGACACTGCCACGAAAGATCCGTGGGCGACTTCGGAAAAACCCTCTCGCTTCTTAAAAACCTGGGCTACGAAGCAAAGCCGAGCGATGCCGGGTGCTGCGGGATGGCGGGGAGCTTCGGTTACGAAAAAGAGCACTACGATATATCAAAAGCCATGGGGGAATGCGGTCTTTTTCCGAAAATAAGGAACCTCGGTAAGCTGGAGAGGGTCTGCGTCACGGGCATCTCCTGCCTCGAGCAGGTATCCCATTTCACGGAGGCAACTCCGGTTCATATAGCCCTGCTCCTTGAAGAATCCATATCAGGGTAAAACGCAAAATAAAGGTCCATCGTCCATAGAAGACCCCTGCGCTTGCCGGTAAGATAAAAACTCATGGGATTTCCACAAATCATAGGACACGAACCCCAGAAGGAATTTCTTCAGAACTCGGTCCGGAAAAACCGCATCTCGCACGCCTACCTTTTCTCAGGACCCGAGGGCGTGGGGAAAAAACTGGTCGCTATCGGTTTTGCGAAACTTATAAACTGCGCTGAGGGAGGGACAGAGAATCTTGACTGTGAATGCGTCTCGTGCGCGAAAATCGAAAAAGGCCTGAATCCCGACGTTCTTGTCTTCGGATACCCGGGTGAGAAAACGATAAAAGTGGGCCACGTAAGACAGGACATAGAGCGTCTGATTCATCTGGCGCCCTATGAGAATCCCTACAAGGTTTTTATAATCGACGACGCGCAGAGAATGAATTTCAACGCCCAGAACGCGTTTCTGAAAACCCTTGAAGAACCGCCGCCGAACTCCGTCATAATCCTCATAACAACGCTTGCCGACCTGCTCATGCCGACCATAAGATCAAGATGCCAGTCGGTGGTGTTCCAGCCTCTTGAGACGAAGGAGGTAGAAAGGTTTCTGGAAAAGGAAAAACCTGGGAACAATAACCCGGAGCTTGTCTCGAGAATATCGGGAGGCAGCATCTCAAGGGCGCTTAATACCGACGAAGAGTACCTTCGCAAAAGGACCGAGTACATAGGCTGCGTGATGGCCGTAGACGGCAAAAAGCCGCTTACCCTTTTTGATTCCGTGGAAAAGATACAGAAAGACATAAAGGGGAAAGGACCGGAAGAACTAAAAACTGTCTTCGACATTCTCTCCACATGGCTTCGGGACTCAGTGGTTATGAAAACCTCGGGGAAAAAAGAGGAAATAGTAAATACCGACCTCCTTGAGCAGCTAAGCGAATACTCGGAAGAAAGGGACGTATCTGAACTTCTGGGTAAGTTTGCCGCTCTTGAGGAAACTATGGCGCGGATTTCAGAGAATAACGTAAACGTCGAGGTTTCTCTTGAAAACCTTCTTCTTAGACTCTCCCAGTAGCAATATCAATTTGCCCGATTGCCCGAAGTTTTTTAAAGGACTTGTTTTTACGCATCAATAGATGTATAATTTGATGCAAATAATTTCACAATTCATCAATTAAGCAAGGAGCATTAAAGATGAGAACGACATTGAATATAGACGATGAGCTACTGGCCCGAGCACAAGACCTCACAAATATCACCTCAAAACCGAAACTTGTTAGGGAAGCGTTAAAAGCTTTAGTGGAGCGGGAAAGTGCACGGCAGCTTGCCAAGTTAGGTGGCACTCAACCCGGGCTTCGATCCATTCCACGCCGTCGTTCTGACAATGATTCTGATTGATACTTCGATATGGATTGAACATCTGAGCAGAGGATATGGATTAATCGAGGATTTGCTCAGAACTAACGAGGTACTTATCCATCCTTTCGTTATTGGTGAGATCGCCTGCGGTAATCTTGCCGACCGTGCTGAAATTCTTTCAATGCTTAATGATTTGCCTTCTCTTCCTGTTGCCGCTGAATCCTCAGTTTTATATTTCATAGAACAAAATCAGTTAATGGGGCTCGGCGTTGGCTATATCGATGCTCATCTACTAACTGCCACGGCCTTGGAACCGCCGACGCGATTACTGACGCTGGATAAACGTCTCAAAGCAGCCGCAGAATCCTTGAATTTGTCGTATTAGGCAAAAATCCGCCTCGCATCCAGATTATTCTATTGAAACAGGGGCCGTATTTCGCAGGAAATAATTGAAATACCGCTTGATTGTGTTTTATTAATCGAAACCCGGATATTTTTCACCCGGAAAACGAAAACTATGAAAAAAGAAAATTTTTACGTAACAACTCCAATTTACTACGTAAACGACGTACCGCACATAGGGCACGCCTATACCACAATAGCAGCTGATACAGTCGCAAGATACAAGGCTGCCTCGGGATACGAAGTCTACTTTCTTACAGGGACCGACGAGCACGGGAGAAAAATAGAACAGACTGCCCAGACAAACGGAGAAACTCCCATAGGACTTGCCGACAGGGTAGTGGTGAAGTTCCAAGACCTCTGGGAAGTTCTCGGCATCTCAAACACCGATTTCATAAGAACCACGGAACCGCGCCACCACGAGGCGGTCTCCGAGATCTGGAGGCTCGTAGAGAAAAACGGGGATATATACCTTGACGAGTACGAAGGGTGGTACGACGTAAGAAACGAGGCTTTCATAACCGAAACCCAGGTTGAAGAGATCATGAAACTTCCTGAAAAAAACCGCCCACACCTGGAAAAGATAAAAGAGCAAAGCTACTTCTTCAGGCTATCGAAATACCAAGAGCCCCTTTTGCGTTACTACAATGAACATCCAGAGTTCATAAAACCTGATTACAGAAGAAACGAGGTTGTAAGTTTCGTCGAGGGAGGACTTCGTGACCTGAGCGTAAGCAGGACGAATTTCTCATGGGGAATTCCGGTTCCCAGTGCCGAGGGACATGTTGTCTATGTCTGGTTTGACGCTCTAACGAATTACCTGACGTCCCTGGGGTTCCCTGAGAAAACCGGGGATTTTGAGAAGTTCTGGCCGGCGGACATACATCTTGTGGGAAAAGACATACTCAGGTTCCACGCAGTTTACTGGCCCGCGTTTTTGATGTCGGCTGGGCTCCCGCTGCCGAAAACCGTTTTCGCGCACGGTTGGTGGACTGTCGAGGGGGAGAAAATGTCGAAATCCCTCGGAAACGTGGTTGATCCCTATCAGGTGGTGGAGGAGTTTAACTCAGAGATTTTCCGCTACTTTCTGCTCCGCGAAATACCTTTCGGACAAGACGGGGACTACTCGAGAAGATCGCTTGTAAGCCGCGTGAACGGAGAGCTGGTGAACGGGCTTGGAAATCTTGTGAGCCGCTCCCTTGGGATGATTGAGAGATATCTTGAAGGGGTCGTTCCGAATCCCGCGGAGTCGTCGGAAAGTGAAAAAGAAATAGAGGATTTCTACCGCAAGACGGCCCGGCAAGTCAGCTCTGATCTTGAAGAACTCGCGTTTAACAAGGCGCTTTCCCGCATATGGGAATTCATAGCGCTTGTAAACAGGTACGTTGATAACACGGCGCCTTGGAAACTCGCGAAGCAGGAAGAACAAGGTGAACGACTTGGAACCGTGCTCTGGACGCTTGCCGAGAGCATCAGGGTGATTTCCCTTCTCGTCTATCCGTTTCTGCCGGAAACCGCCCGTGAGATCCGAAGGAAAATCGGCCTCTCTTCCGAGGTCAACGCTGAAGACGCGGACTGGGGAGGTACAAAACCCGGCACTGTGGTAAAAAAGGGAGAGAATCTTTTTACGAGGATAAGGGAAGAAGACGGATAAGTGCAGCGACATTCCTTGCTGTGGCGCACTCTCTGCCATGGAACCGACATTTCGGCTACTTTCTTTTAACCTATCCGCCTTGCTTTTCTGTCTGCTTGTCCGGGTTTATGAATACTGCGGTAGGAAGTCCCAAATGATTGTGGATTTTATAAATACTGACAAGTCGATTATCCATCCTTAACTCATCTATTGCTAACCTTCGAATTCGCGAAAAAACATTTTCTTTACACTTGAATTCCCAATTGCAAAAAACCGAAAAATATGATTGTATGTACAGATGACAGTAGCCCGCATTTCTCACAAAGGGACAAGAGGGAAGAGTTTTTAGGGATCAGATTCCGTATTTCATCTGGATTTGCTGTAGTCAGGAGTTTTTTCCGGACATAGGTTGGTAATTCGGGGGATTTTTTACCCGAATCACAGTCCGTAGCAGTATACGGACATAGCTGTCCCCTGACTTTGCCGGACAGCCAGATTCATAAACCCTGATTCAACCCAAGGACACTTTCTGAAGCTTCCATAACACTTGGCGGAACAGGTTCTGGTACGGATAACTCTCGGAGAACGACAGCACCACCCTCCGCGCACTCGTCCTTACCACCGTACCGATCTTTATGAGCTTAACCCGCATTTCTCACAAAGGGACAAGAGGGAAGAGTTTTTAGGGATCAGATTCCGTATTTCATCTGGATTTGCTGTAGTCAGGAGTTTTTTCCGGACAGAGGTTGGTAATTCGGGGGATTTTTTACCCGAATCACAGTCCGTAGCAGTATACGGACATAGCTGTCCCCTGACTTTGCCGGACAGCCAGATTCATAAACCCTGATTCAACCCAAGGACACTTTCTGAAGCTTCCATAACACTTGGCGGAACAGGTTCTGGTACGGATAACTCTCGGAGAACGACAGCACCACCCTCCGCGCACTCGTCCTTACCACCGTACCGATCTTTATGAGCTTAAGCCTTATGGTATCGCATTGCGCCATCGCATAGCGGGTTCCCCTCAGCCCCTCCCTCCTCACGCACTCCATCAGTATGTAGGCAAAGGCAGAGAAGTACATCCTCAACTGGTTTGAACGCATGTAATGGGTCGAAGTGCGGTCGGAGAACAGTTGCAGCTGCTGGGCCTTTATACGGTTCTCCATCTCCCCGCGGGCGCAGTAGACCTTCTCGTAAAGAGTCCTTGCGTCATATTCTTGATGCCCAAGTGAAGTTACTATGAAACGGGTATTGGATCCCCTCTCCAGATGTTCCGCCTTGCACACCACCCTCCGTCTGCAGCTCCAGCTTTTCTTTGTCCTGAACCAAAAACTTGCGAACCTGCGCGAAGGCCTTTTGGTCTTCATGTAATCCACCTGCGCCTTGCGCGCCTGCTTCTTGACCCTTTTCATCAACCTCGACGTTCTCCCCATGCCCAGTACGTAATCGACCCCGTTTCCCTCACACCAGCTCATAAGCTCATCCCTGCAGAACCCAGCGTCCCCCCGTATTATAATGCGAGTGTTTTTCCATTTCTCTCGAATCTGCGAGACTATCCGCTCAAGTTCTTCTGGGGCTCCCGCCGCAGAGTCCTGGTTGGCCTCCCTAAGCCGACACCCTAGCAGATGGCGCCCGCAGAATATATAAGAAGGGGCGTAACAGTACCCCCCGTAGTAACCGTGATAGAACTTCCCTTCCTGATTCCCGTGCACCGGATCATCGGTTACATCGATATCGAGCACGATCTTTCTGGGCGCTTTACCGTGGAACCTCCTGAACAGCTCTACAAACTGCCTTTCTATCGCACAGAAGTCCGCGACTATCTTCTTGTAACGGTCTGTCTCCGGCTCGCCCAGCTCCATACGGTTGACCGTGCTTTTGCCCGCAAGGGGAGAAGATGTACCGCAGAACATCGACGCAAGAGGGTCGCTCCTGAAGCGGTCGTGGTCGTTTACGTCTTCGTAACCGCAGCAGATGGCAAGTACCCGCTGGGCCACTATGGAGAATAGGGGGTGGGTGATGTAATTGGGGTTTCGATGATCGATGAAGCACTCGGCGAACCTCCTGATGACTCCAAAACGGTGCTCCGCTTCGCGAAGCAGGGCCACTCCGCCGTCGGAACTTACTTTGTCAGAGTCAAATTTAGCAATTACTCTGCGGGTTCTTTTAGAACCGGGGCTGTTTCCGGATGTTTCGAGACTTTTGAAGGGTAGAAATTCGATTTGTTTCGTGTTACACTGTGTACTCATAAGGCCGTTGTTCTCCTGTGTTTTAAGTTACTGCAATAACTGTATTATAACACATACAACGGCCTTTTTCTATGCCTCCTTGTGAGAAATGCGGGGTAGGTGGTTTTCGATAGTAATTCAAAACATTTTATCTTAAGGAGGATTTAGTCATGAGAGCGACAAGATTTTTGACAATAATTGCCGCGCTGTTTTTATTCACGGTCGTGGCCGAGGCCGGCACGCTCGAGGATGTAAAGGCACGGGGCAAGGTAAACTGTATTGTTTCATCGGGACTGGCCGGATTTGCCTCTCCGGATGAAAAAGGCAACTGGCAAGGTTTCGATGTTGATTTCTGCCGCGCAGTGGCAGCCGCCGTGCTCGGAAGCGGTGACAAGGTGAAATTTGTACCGACTACGAATAAAACGCGGTTTACCCAGCTAAATGCTGGCGAAGGCGACATACTGTTCCGCAACACCACTGAAACGCTGAGTCGTGACGCTGACCTGAAACTGACCTTCCTGCCCGTTAACTACTATGATGGTCAGGGCTTTTTAATTCGCAAAAGTCTTGGGGTAACGTCAGCAACACAACTGGCCGGGGCTTCAGTGTGCATCCAGACCGGCACCACCACGGAACTTAACCTGGCGGATTACTTCAGAGCCAACAAAATGAAGTACGAGCCTGTCAATACCGAAACCAATGAAGAAAGCATCGTCGCATATGAAAGCAAAAGATGCGACGTGTACACAACCGACGCATCGGCTTTAGCCTCTACGCGAGCGGCGCTGAAAAATCCTTCAGAGCATGTGATTCTTCCCGAAATCATTTCAAAAGAACCCCTGGGCGGCGCGGTGCGCCACGGCGATGACCGTTGGGCTGATATCGGAAAGTGGGTGGTTAACGCGCTGATTATCGCAGAAGAGATGGGCATCACCCAGAAAAACGTCAAGGAACTCGCTAAGAAGTCTGGAAATAATCCGGGTATGAACCGTTTTCTAGGCACCGAAGGCAGCATGGGCGAAATGCTCGGTCTTGACAAGAAGTGGGCCGTTAACGCAATTTCAGCCGTAGGCAACTACGGGGAAATATTCGAAAGGCATCTGGGGCCTAAGACTCCTCTAGCGCTTGAAAGGGGGCTTAACGCTTCCTGGAAAGCAGGGGGGATTTTGTACGCAGCGCCTGTTCGCTGATCGTGAGTAAACGTCAATAATGATTCAATCCGAAGCCGCAGCACGAATGTGATGGATCCAAAAGCTTCTCTGTCTCGATTGTGGAGGGATGAGCATTCCCGATCCGTTATTATTCAGATCCTCGCAGTCGTGCTGATCTTCGGCTTGTTCACCTACCTAGTAAGAAATGCCATTGTCAACCTTGAAGCAATAGGCAAAGGGTTTAGTTTCGGCTATCTGCAGGAGCCCGCAAGCTATGATATAAATCAGCATCTAATAGAATACACGTCCCGTTCCACTCACTTCCGCGCAATGCTGGTGGGAATTCTAAATACCCTTCTGGTGGCGGTAAGCGGCATAGTTCTGGCAACGGTTCTTGGATTCTCGCTGGGCGTTCTGCGGCTGTCGAAAAACCTGCTGGCAAGCAAGCTTGCCCACATCTATATTGATTACGTAAGGAATATACCCGTACTGCTCCACATACTCCTTGTATACGGGATCATAGTTAATACGCTTCCCGTGCCCAAAGAGGCGCAAAGTCTCGGCGATATCGCGTTTCTGACTAATCGCGGCCTTTTTCTTCCCAAACCGATTTTTGAACCTCTGTTTCTGGTGATTCTGGGCCTGTTCGCCGCGGGAATTGTTTTCACAATATGGTTCCGCAGATATGCGGCGGATATACAGAGAAAAACGGGAGAGCACTACCCGGTGTTCTGGATATCGCTGGGGGCCGTGCTGGGAATTCCGTTTATCTCCTATTTTCTGATAGGTGGTCCGATCACGTTTGAGATACCCGCGCTGACGAGATTTAACTTTAGCGGAGGTATGGTGGTCAGGCCTGAATTCACCGCACTTTGGATTGCACTTTCCCTGTATACAGCCGCGTTTATCGCCGAGATAGTAAGGGCCGGCATCATCTCCGTCAATTACGGGCAGACCGAAGCGTCCCTGGCCCTTGGGATAAACCACGGCAGAACGCTTAATCTGGTCGTGATTCCCCAGGCGCTGAGGGTGATAGTACCACCGCTTACCTCGCAATATCTTAACCTTGCCAAGAATTCATCTCTGGCCATCGCGATCGGCTACATGGATATAGTCGCCACCATCGGCGGCATTACGCTTAACCAGACGGGCAGGGAAATGGAATGCATGATTATCGTGCTGTTGCTGTATCTCTCATTATCCCTGCTAATATCCTTCGCGATGAACATCTACAACAAACGAATCACGCTGGTTGAACGTTAGGAGGAAATAGTTATAAACCAAAAAAACTACAGAGTTGGAGAACACCCCGATCTTCCGCCGCCTCGTAACGTAATAGGAATCTACGCCTGGACAAGAAAAAATTTTTTCTCAAGTCCCACAAACATAGTCTTAACGCTTCTGGTGTTCTGGTTCCTGATTGAAACCGTTCCCGCGCTTGTGGACTGGCTGTTTCTTGACGCGGCATTTACCGGGGGAAGCAGAGATGAATGCAGCGCCAAGGCTGGCGGTGCGTGCTGGGCAATTATAGGTGAACGTCTTAACCTGTTCACCTATGGTTTTTACCCAGTCGCTGAGCGCTGGCGGGTGAATCTTTCACTTGTCCTGCTGATTTTCACTCTCTTTCCGATACTCTTTGAAAAAGCGCCTTATCGCAAATACGCTCTTCATATCGCGGTCGCCTTCCCATTCGTCACCGCATGGCTTCTGGTCGGAGGACTAGGTCTTACACCTGTCGAAACCGACCAGTTCGGCGGTTTCATGCTTACCTTGGTCATCGGGATAACCGGCATCGGGTTTTCATTACCGATCGGGATTCTGCTGGCTCTGGGTCGTCAGTCGAAGCTCCCCGCCATCCAGATATTTTCAATAGGCTTCATTGAGTTTATCCGCGGAGTACCGTTGATTACTCTTCTGTTCGTAGCTTCAACGATGCTTAATTATTTCCTCCCTCCAGGAGTGACTTTCGATCTTCTGCTGCGCGTACTGATTATGGTTACCCTTTTCGCGTCGGCATACATGGCGGAAGTTATCCGTGGAGGTCTGCAGGCAATACCGAAAGGACAGTTCGAAGCCGCGGATTCAATGGGGCTTAACTACTGGTCCGCCATGAGGCTGATCGTATTGCCCCAGGCGATGAAGATTTCCATACCCGGCATAGTGAATACTTTTATCGGACTATACAAGGATACGACACTGGTAATTATTATCGGACTTCTGGATCCGCTTGGAATAGGCAGGGCGTCTCTCGCAGATACAAGGTGGACGGGGCTCTCCACCGAGGTTTATCTGTTCGTGGCAATATTCTTTTTTATCTCCTGTTTTGGGATGGCAAGATATTCACAGCACCTTGAAAACAAACTGGAAACCGATCATAAAAGATAAGGAGCATGGCACAAATGACCCAAAAACCTGAATCAGCGAATGAGAAAACAAAATCGGCCGCGGGGAACTATGCGGTAACAATGCGGGATGTGCACAAATGGTACGGCAAGTTCCATGCGCTTAAAAACATCAATCTTAATGTCGAAGTCGGGGAAAAAATCGTTATATGCGGCCCATCGGGTTCGGGAAAATCAACATTAATCAGATGCATCAACCGGCTGGAGGAACACCAGCAGGGAGAAATCACCGTTGAGGGAATAGAATTGTCCCATGACATCAAGAACATCGAGATCATTCGGCGCGAGGTGGGCATGGTCTTTCAGCATTTCAACCTGTTTCCGCATCTGACGGTGCTTGAGAACTGTACCCTTGCCCCCATATGGGTCCGCAAAATGCCTCTTGCGGAGGCAAACGCAATTGCCATGCAATATCTGGAAAGAGTCAAGATCCCCGAGCAGGCGGACAAGTACCCAGGTCAGCTCTCCGGGGGCCAGCAGCAGCGCGTGGCGATAGCGCGAAGTCTCTGCATGAAACCCCGGATACTGCTGTTTGACGAACCCACATCGGCACTTGATCCCGAAATGATCAAGGAAGTGCTGGATGTGATGGTTCAACTGGCAAGCGAAGGGATCACCATGATATGCGTGACCCATGAAATGGGATTCGCAAGAACTGTCGGCGACCGCGTCATCTTCATGGACAACGGAGAAATAATTGAGGAGAACAACCCCGATGACTTTTTCCTGAACCCGCAGCATGAAAGAACGAAGCTGTTTTTAAGCCAGATACTGGATCACTGATGGAAAATATGATTATTTTACATAAGGGAGGGGGCAGAAATCTGATTTCATCCTTAAATTCAAGACGTTTCATCCTGCTTAAGAAGATAGTAGATATGAGAGTAACGAAGTTTCTGGCAATCATTGCCGTACTGTTTTCATTCACAGTCATGGCTGATGCTGGCACCCTTGAGGATGTAAAAGCGCGGGGCAAGCTCAACTGTATTGTTTCATCGGGCTTGGCCGGATTCGCCTCTCCAGACGGAAAAGGCGGCTGGCAGGGCTTTGATGTCGATTTCTGCCGCGCCGTAGCCGCTGCCGTGCTGGGAAGCGGTGACAAGGTAAATTTCGTACCGTCTACGAATAGAACGCGTTTTGCCCAGCTAAATGCTGGCGAAGGCGACATACTGTTCCGCAACACCACCGAAACGCTGAGTCGTGACGCTGACCTGAAACTGACCTTCCTGCCCGTTAACTACTATGATGGTCAGGGCTTTTTAATCCGCAAAAGTCTTGGGGTAACGTCAGCAAAACAGCTGGCCGGGGCTTCAGTGTGCGTCCAGGTCGGCACCACCACGGAACTTAACTTGTCGGATTACTTCAGATTCAACAAAATGAAGTACGAGCATCTCAATACCGGAACCAACGCAGAGAGCATCATCATGTATGAAAGCAAAAGATGCGACGTGTATACAACCGACGCATCGGCTTTAGCCTCTACGCGAGCGGCGCTGAAAAATCCTTCAGAGCATGTGATTCTTCCTGAAATCATTTCAAAAGAACCCCTGGGCGGCGCGGTGCGCCACGGCGATGACCGTTGGGCTGATATCGGAAAGTGGGTGGTTAACGCGCTGATTATCGCAGAAGAGATGGGCATCACCCAGAAAAACGTCAAGGAACTCGCTAAGAAGTCTGGAAATAATCCGGGTATGAACCGTTTTCTAGGCACCGAAGGCAGCATGGGCGAAATGCTCGGTCTTGACAAGAAGTGGGCCGTTAACGCAATTTCAGCCGTAGGCAACTACGGGGAAATATTCGAAAGGCATCTGGGGCCTAAGACTCCTCTAGCGCTTGAAAGGGGGCTTAACGCTTCCTGGAAAGCAGGGGGGCTTTTGTACGCAGCGCCTATTCGCTGATCGTGAGTAAAGTCGTTCCGACTTCGACGGTTTGGAATTGTAACATACCGATATCACTAATTCTTATTTTCCTGCTAGGTGCTAAATACTTTCTTGGAACTTGATTTCTTCTGTATTCGGTTTCGGCCGGAATATCTCAAACGATTTGATCGCAAGTGCTGGATAAGTCTGGGAAAGACCCCAGCCTTCTGTTATCGCGCGAAAGTGTATTTTAAGTTAAAATTTACCACGAGAAATAATCAACCGAGAACGGCACGGTCAACACAAGGAGGAATACTCTATTGGCAACGAAAACCGCTAAGAAAAAAGAGACCCCCAGGAAATACTCTTCTATCTACGTAGAAGGGGCGCACAGGGCCCCGAGCCGCTCCATGCTGAGAGCCGTGGGCTTTACCGACAGGGATTTTAAAAAACCCGTCATAGGGGTAGCGTCAACCTGGAGCATGGTAACCCCGTGCAACATGCACATAGACCAGCTGGCAAGACACGGAGCCGCAGGGGCGAACAAGGCCGGGGGCAAGTCCATAATCTTCAACACCATTACCGTGTCCGACGGAATATCCATGGGAACTCCGGGAATGAGATACTCCCTCGTATCCAGGGAAGTCATCGCCGACTCGATTGAAACGGTGGCCGCGGGAGAAGGGTTTGACGGCATCGTGGCCATAGGAGGATGCGACAAGAACATGCCGGGATGCCTGATGGCGATGGCGAGGCTCAACAGGCCATCGGTGTTCGTTTACGGCGGGACCATACTTCCGGGCAACTACAGGGGAAAGGACGTGGACATCGTCTCGGTGTTTGAAGCCGTGGGAGCGCATTCAAACAAGGATATTACCGACTCTGAGCTAAAGGAAATTGAATCCTGCGCCATCCCCGGAGCCGGTTCCTGCGGGGGAATGTACACCGCGAACACCATGGCTTCGGCAATAGAGGCCCTCGGGATGAGTCTTCCGAACAGCTCTGCCCAGACAGCCGTTTCAAAAGACAAGGTTGAGGACTGTAAAAACGCGGGGGCGGCGGTCGTTAACCTCATAAGGGAGAACATAACGCCGCGGGACATAATGACGAAAAAGGCTTTTCTAAACGCCATAACAGTGGTCATAGCGCTCGGAGGTTCAACGAACTCGGTTCTTCATCTGCTCGCCATGGCAAACGCCGCCGGGGTAAAGCTAACCATAGACGACTTCACGAGAATCGGCAAGAAAGCTCCCGTTCTCGCCGACCTAAAGCCCAGCGGGCAGTACATGATGTCTGATTTCTGCCAAATAGGAGGGCTCACCCCGCTGCTCCGGATCCTCCTTGACGAGGGGCTTCTCCACGGCGACTGCATGACGGTGACAGGAAAGACCCTCAAACAGAACCTTCGCGGAGTGAAAAGGTACCCCAGGGGACAGAAGATAGTTCACTCCGTGAAAAACCCTATAAAGAAATCGGCCCACATAGTGATTCTCAAGGGGAATATCGCGCCGGAGGGGGCCGTAGCGAAAATAACCGGCAAGGAAGGCAACTCCTTTACCGGGAAGGCGATAGTGTTTAACTCAGAAGAGCAGAGTCTTAAGGCGATTCTTAACGGCAGGGTCAAAAAAGGACACGTGATAGTGGTAAGGTACGAGGGCCCCAAGGGCGGGCCGGGGATGAGGGAGATGCTCGCGCCCACGGCGGCGGTAATGGGCAAGGGGCTCGGAGGAGACGTGGCGCTTATCACAGACGGGCGTTTCTCAGGCGGAACGCACGGCTTTGTCGTCGGACACATAACGCCCGAGGCGATTGACGGCGGCACGCTTGCACTTATAAAGAACGGGGACAAGATCACCATTGACGCAGACAGCAGAGAAATAACCCTGAACGTACCGAAAAGGGAAATTGAAAAAAGAAAAAAAGCCTGGAAGAAACCGGCCGCGAAGGAAAAAACCGGCGTGCTGGCAAAATACTCGAGGCTTGTTTCCTCCGCTTCCCAGGGCGCTGTAACCGACAGGGTTTAGAGCCTAGTTCCACCGCTTCGCCCCGCGTATTGCCTATTTCCGCGGCGGGAATATACTTTATTCCATGGAGTTGCTTCGTGGAAAAAACGTCGTAGTGGGAATAACAGGCGGTATCTCCGCCTACAAGTCCTGCGAACTTGTGAGGTCTCTCGTTAGAGACGAAGCGCAGGTTCGTTGCGTAATGACCAAAAACGCCACGCGCTTCATAACCCCCCTAACCCTCCAGAGCCTTTCCGGAAACAAGGTTGCCTCAAACCTTTTTGACCTCACTTCCGAGTCAGAAATAGGTCACATAAAAACTGCGGACGAGGCCGACGTTGTTGTGGTCGCGCCCGCAAGCGCGTCCTTCATAGGCAAAATCGCTTCGGGTATAGCCGACAGTCTGCTCGCAACCGTCATACTGGCCACGAAAGCTCCCGTAATCATCTGCCCAGCCATGAACTCGAACATGTACTCAAACTCCATAGTGCAGGAGAACATGGAAAAACTGAGGCGGCACGGATTCACCATAGTCGAACCCGGCGAGGGAGATCTCGCCTGCGGGTGGACCGGGAGGGGGAGGCTTGCCGAAACGGACGTTATCGCTCTTGAGGTCCAGAAGGCGGTCACGCCGCAGGACTACGCGGGAGAGAATATACTGGTAAGCGCCGGGGCGACTAGGGAGCACATAGACCCCGTGAGGTTCATATCCAACCCCTCGACCGGCAAGATGGGCTATTCGATAGCCCGGGCGGGGTGGCTTCGCGGAGCCCGGGCGACTCTGGTTTCGGGATACTCATCTCTTCCTGACCCCCACGGAGTGGAGGTGGTGCGGGTAACTAACTGTGATGAGATGTACGAGCAAATCCACGAGCGCTTCGGACGGGCTCATATAGTAATAAAATCGGCGGCAGTAAGCGACTACTCGCCCTGCGAGAAATCGGAGCAGAAGATAAAGAAATCGGAAAAACAGCTTTCTATTTCCCTTAAAAAAACCCGGGACATACTGAAATCGCTCGGGGAGGATAAGAAAGACAGGATCCTTGTGGGATTCGCCGTCGAAACTGAAAACCTCGTCAATAACTCCAGAAAGAAGCTTGAGGAAAAAAATCTCGACCTCATAGTGGCAAACGACGTTACCGCCCCGCAGGCGGGCTTCGGGGAAGATACCAACATCGCGTGGCTAGTGGACAGGGAGAGAGTCGAAGAACTTCCGCTCATGAGCAAGTTCGAACTCGCAAACAGAATCCTTGACAGGATAAAGGAAATAGAGAACGGATAGAGATATCGATCTTAATGCTGAGATATATGCAAATCTGGTGTTCAAGGACATGATCAAGCGGCGACCTGATCGTCTGTCGTCACCTCCGCTGTTTTCTCTGTTGTCTCTTCGATCCCATCTCTGAACTTCACTCCCGTTATCACTTTCGCCAGGAAATCAAACCCGTTAATTTTGCGCCAGTTCTTCTCCGCGCACATCCCCAGCTTGAATATCATGTGCAACATGCCCTCGGAACTCAGACAGCCTTTGCAGCGTCTGGTCCGATGCCGTATTGTGCCGAAGGCCGACTCAATCGGGTTCGTTGTCCGAATGCTCCGCCAGTGGTTGGCGGGAAAGTCGTAAAACGCCAGCAACTCCTCCCTGTCCTTCACAAGGCACTGTGCCGCTCTCGGGTACTTGTCTTCATATGTCTTCAAGAACAGATCAAAGGCCCTCTCCGCGTCTTCCTTTGTCTCCGCCTGCCAGATATCATGCAGCTGCCTCTTGGCCTTGGGCTGGGAGGACTTGGGCAGGTAGTTGAGTACGTTCATTGTTTTGTGCACCCAGCAGCGCTGCTGACGGGTTTCTCCGTAAACCTCTTCAAGAGCGGGCCAAAACCCAAGCGCTCCATCTCCAACAGCAAGCTTCGGGGCTTCCTTCATCCCACGCCCTTTGAGATTCACCAATACCTCACGCCAGCTCTGCTTTGATTCTCGCACACCGTCTTCGATAGCCAGGAAGTGCTTCTCCCCACGTTCGTTTACCCCTATGACCACCAGCACGCACAACCGAGGGTTATCTCCTCGTATGTTGCTGTATATGCCGTCTACCCATATATACACCCAGCGACCCTCGCTCAAATCCCCGGTCCTCCAGGTACCGTATTGCTCGGCCCACTGTTTTTTGAGCCGCGACACCGTGCTTTGCGAAAGCCCCCTGGCCTCAGGCCCGATCAGCGCCTCTAGCGCAGGCCCCATCTCCCCGGTGGATACTCCCTTCAGATACAGCCAAGGCAAAGCCGCCTCAAGCGTCGCGGCCTTGCGCACATAGGGAGGCACCAATACCGAGTGGAAAGTGACGGGTTCCCCGTCCTTGGACCTCACCTTGGGAACTCGTACCTTCACGGGACCAATGCCGGTATGTATCTCCCGCTCGGGCAGGTGTCCGTTGCGCACAACCGCGACCCTCCCATTGTCCAGAAGACGATCCTCGTATTGCTTGAGGAACTCTTCGAGCTCGCACCGCACGGCTGTGCCGAGAAGAAACCGGGCGCCCTCTCTCAACATCTCGCTGAGGGGGTCAGCAACCGCCCCGGGGCCTTGAAGCCCGTTTCCCATGTGTCCGTCAAGCTTCAATTCTTTGGCAACCGCTCTCTGTCTTTCTGAGTGGACAAATTTGCTGAACAGTCCGTTCAATGAATCGATTGTCTCTTTTTGACCTTTGAGGTCAAAAACTTTATCCTTCTTGCCCATAGTGGCGTATCCTCCTATTGGTTGTTTTTTTGAACTCAAACAACAAATCAACCGGATACGCCGCTTTTTTTCAAATCACTCTGAACACCAGATTTAGTTATAACTCTTAAATGCTTTCGATCCCGTCATCCAGACGTAAGCCTTAAACCCACTGGAATTGCTCGTACAAGTACTTCAGGAGTCAAAAGGTTCCCTTTCCTGTTGTTCCTGGCTATCTCTCTCGGTCATGAAGTCATCTGTTACGTGCTCTTCCGATAGAAAAAACGTATCCCAGGTATGGTCAACGGGTGACAGCACCCTGTCAGGACCGACCACCCGTACGATGACTTCTTTGACGTTATCTGGAAAACGCACCTCATCTGGAAGCGTGACGGTTTGAGTTCCGTTGTTTTTGGAAACCGATCCTTTTACAGACACGTTAAGCCTCCTCGCAATTCGCCATATTATATACGGCTTAAAATAATTGCAAGCACGCAGGATACACCATCAGGGGCTTATCATGATCTTGAGGCTTTCCTCAGGATTTTCAGCAAGGGTGAAGCCTCTCTGAATGTCCCGCAATGAGAACCTGTGGGTAATCATCTTCCCCACGTCAACAGCCCTTTTTTCTATAAGGGAAAGGGCGTCTTCAAGATCCCTAGGAGCCGCCGCATAGGAACTCACAACCCGCACTCCCGACCACCAGTATTCGTTAAAGGGGAAATCAAGGGTGAATTCCGGATCGGAAGGAGCGAAGAAGAGGATTTTCCCAGACGGAGAAACAAGTTCGAAAGCGCTTTTTATCGCGACCTGCGCCCCGGTACAGACTATCACCATGTCGGAGAGATATCCCGAGTTGTTCTCTCTCACAAGCGAAGCGATATCGTCGCCGGAGTCAAAAGCTAAAGTGGCCCCGAACTCAATGGCCTTACGAAGCTTATATTCGTTTGAATCGGTCGCAAAGACCGGCCCGGCGCCAAGATGAAGAACATACTGGAGACACAAAAGCCCTGCCGTGCCACTTCCGAGAATCGTTACGCTCTCCCCCGATTTTAGCCCCGCCGCCCAGACCGCTCTCGTAACGCAGCCAAGAGGTTCTGTGAACGATCCCTCCTCAAAAGAAACGTTATCCGGAAGATGAAAAACGCCCCGCTCCACGTTCGGCGGCGCCACGCATACGCACTCCGAGAAACCGCCCGGGTTAAACCCCGATTCCCTTATCATGGGACAGTTGGTGTGCCTGTCCGTGAGGCAGTAACGGCACTGCCCACAGGGAACGTGATGGGTGGCCACGACCCTGTCGCCCGCCCGGAACCGGCTTACCCCCTGCCCCGTTTCGACCACCTCCCCCGCAACCTCGTGGCCCAGCACCAAGGGAGCCTTCGGCGCCCTGTACCACTCCATGAGATCGCTTCCGCAGATTCCGCTTGCCCTGATCCTGATCAATATTTCTCCCTCGCCCGGCTCAGGGCGGGGAAATTCCTCAATTCTTACGTCGCTGTTTGTGTGGTAGACTGCGGCAAGCATATTAGGAACTTGGGATTTATATACTTGACTAACCATTGTGTAGCCTCGTATCAATTTCACGGTTCGCAGGAGTCTGTCTACTACCAGAACGCTCCTCCCCGTGCAGTCGCGCCACTCCCAGACGCCTTATGTTTATCGCGGCGTTCGTGTCCGCGTTGGACGCAAACCCGCAACTCACGCATAGGAACCGCGCTTGGGTTTTACGGTTCTCTTTTTCTGCGTGTCCGCAGCGCGAACACGTCTGACTCGTGTATGCGGGATTTACTTCCACCAGCCTCCCGCACTTGTACTCAAGATTTCTTCTTATTTCCCCGAATGCCGTGTCCAGTATTGCTCTGTTAAGCCCTGACTTCTGTCCCACGTTCTTTCCCGGATTCTCTATCGTACCTTTTGCCGAGGTGGTCATATTCCTCACCTTAAGGTCTTCCACGACTATCGTTCCGCATTTCCCGGCAATTTTTTTCGTAGTTTGATGAATCCAGTTCTTGCGGATATTGGCTATTTTTCTGCTTACTTTCGCAAGCTTCTTTTTCGTATGCTTCCGCCTGTTAGACCCCTTTATTTGCCTTGCCATCCTTCGCTGATACCGCTTCCGTCTTGCCTCTTTCTTCTTTAAATCGGGCAAAAAATAAAAATGTCCATCCGAGGTGGCTATCTGGCATGTGTTCATATCAACTCCGAGGACCTCGCCATCGTCCATTTTTTCTTCCACCTCAACTTCATAGAAGACAAAGGCACGCCATCTGTGCCCGTCATGGCGAAGCACTGCCTGTTTCGGTGTACCGTTCTCCCAGGAATTGCCTCCCCCGCGGGTCAGCGTTACCCAACCGACTCCCTGAATGCGGAGCAGACTGTACTTCCTGTTGTGCTTCTCTATCCTGAACTGCCCCGTGCTGGGAAGCGTAAAACCAGGAGCGGTTCTCTTTCTGCTCCTCGGCTTGGGAAACCCCTTCTTGCCAGCAATCGCCTCTTTCAGCGCGTCGGCAAAATGCTTGAGGGTATGCTTGACTGGATTGGCGGGAAGTTCAAGCATCCAGTCCGTCTCATGTCTTAGCTTGGTGAACTCCACGCCAAGAGAAAAATAGCTGGTCTGCGTTCTCTGCCCCTTGCCGTTTCTGAATGCCTGGTAGTCGGCAAGGTTCTTCTCCCGAAAATGGTTCCAGACGTATCTACAGGCCCCCGCTATCTGGAACATCTTCCTTGCCTTCGCCTTAGAGGTAGGCAGAACGACAAACTCTACAGTACGTATCTCCTTAGTCATCTTTGATGTCAGGTTAGTCAAGTATGTAATTCTCAGGAACTTTCTTCTTTTAGTTCAGTGAAAAGCTCATGGGCCTGCTTCGGGGTCATGTTCTCGTGAACAATCCCGCGGATTGCCCTTATAATCGCGACCGGGTTGTCGCGCTGCCATATGTTCCTTCCCATGTCCACTCCCGCGGCACCCCGGGATATCGCTTCATGAGTCATGTTGAAAACATCCATCTCGGTATCAAGCTTCGGACCGCCCGCGATCACGATGGGAACGGGACAGCTTCGGGTTACTTTCTCAAAATCCTCGCAGTAATAGGTCTTAACTATATGTGCCCCGAGTTCGGCGCATATCCTGCAGCAAAGCGCCAGATACCTTGAGTCCCTTTTTTCAAGCTCCTTCCCGACAGCCGTTATACCGAGAACCGGAATTCCGTACTTCTCCCCCTGATTCACAAGCTCCGAGAGTCCGAGAAGGGTTTGTCTCTCAAACTCTGTTCCGACAAAAACGGAGAGCCCGACTCCCGCGACGTTTAGTCTTATGGCCTCCTCGAAATCTACGGTAATGCCCTCGTCCTCAAGGTGCGGTCCCGCGATGCTCGTTCCCCCGGAGACCCTGAGCACCACGTTGGCTCCCGAGTCGGGGGAAACCGAGGTTCTCAGAACTCCCCTCGTGAGCATTATGGTGTCGGCGTAGGGAAGAAGAGGAGTTATGGTTTCAGCGGGAACCTCGAGGCGGTGGGTTGGGCCGAGGAAGTAGCCGTGGTCAAGGGCGAGCATGACCGCCCTTCCGGTATCGGGCCTTATAATACGGGCCATCCTGTTTTTCATGCCCCAATCCATTAGAACACCTATCCTCCAATTGCCGTTTCGCTAAACTCTAGAGTAATAGCAGCCGCATGTCAAACACACACCGAAGCAGAGTTTTTGTCCTACAGCAATCGGAATCCAAACATTCGACCGAAGGATTCTTCAGTGGAATTTCCCATGTCCCGGTATATACTCATCCGGGTTCTGAGTCTATATTTTTTGCACGAATTAACCGGAGGAAAAAATGGCTGGAAAAACCTTCAAACCAACCCTGAGCATAAACGTGTTTTTTTGGCTCTTACCCTTGATGATGGTTTTGTCTTTTGCGGTTCTGTCGTGTGGCGACGATGACGAAAGCGGTTCCCTTGTGGGAATAGTCTATGACGAGGCCGGCAAAGGTGACAAATCGTTTAACGATTCCGCCTACGAGGGAATTAAAAGAGCCCAGGAGGAACTTGGAGCCGTGGTGAGCGAAGAAACGACCGACGGAACGGAGTCGCACCGCGAGGAACTGATCCGGTCTCTCGCCGCGGACAATGACCTTGTAATAGCGGTCGGATTCTTGTTTGAGAATTCAATAAAAAAGGTCGCCGCGGAGTATCCTGACACCAATTTCGCCGGTGTAGACATTCAGCAGGGAGATAACCCTCCCGCAAATTTCGCGAGCCTGCTCTTTAACGAGGCCGAGGGATCCTTTCTGGTTGGCGCCGCGGCCGCGCTTACGACCAAAACAGATAAAGTCGGCTTCATAGGGGGATTATGCGCTACTCCGGACAAGCTCATCGAAAAATTCGAGGCGGGGTTCATCGCGGGCGTAAAGACGGTAAACCCGGATATCGCGGTCGAAACGGAATATCTGGCGGGCTTTCGTGACGTTGCCGGGGGTAAGCGGGTAGCACTGCGCATGTTCGGAGAAGACGCGGACGTCGTTTTTCACGCGGCCGGCACCTCGGGATTGGGGCTTTTCGATGCGGCAAAGGAGTTCAGCAATGCAGAAGGAACAGAGGTATGGGCGATAGGTGTCGACTCGGACCAGTACCACACCGTCGAAGAATCCGTGCGGGAGCATATACTGACTTCAATGCTGAAAAGAGTGGATACGGCCGTTTACAACATCATCAGAGCCCAGAGGGACGGTGAATTCTCAGGCGGAGCAGTAAACCACGATCTCGCAAACGACGGAGTGGGCTACGCCACGTCTGGGGGCTTCGTAGACGACATAAAAGATGTGATTGAAGCCTACAAAACCCTCATAATCAATGACGTGATTGAAGTTCCAAGTGATCCCGATAACGAAGGCTGCCTGACGCCGCAGACTTATTAGCTTCTTCGTAGAATCGCCGTACCTGCCGCTTCGCGGAATGCGCGGCGCCAAGTGAACCGGATCACAAACTTTTCACAAGCGAACTCGCGGCCCTGAACCCCGAAAGCGCCCGCAGTATGTGATCTTCCGTGTGGGTCGCCATAAGCGACGCCCTTATCCTGCATTTTCCGGCGGGAACCGAGGGGGGTCTTACGGCCGGAGTGTAGATTCCCAGCTCGCGAAGCGCCGAGGCCAGCTCAAGGGTGGCTTCCGGTTCCCCGGTCAATACGGGCACTATCGCGCTCTGGGACGGAAGCACGTTAAATCCCATTTCGCAGAGACCCGCCTTGAACGTATCTACAAGATCCATCAGATGCTTTCTCCTCTGCGGTTCGCCCTCTATGATGCCGATAGCTTCGATTGATGCGGCCAGGGAAGCGGCCGGGAGGGAAGTATCGAAAATGTAGCTTCTCACCCTGTTTCGGATGAAGTCAATGAGACTGCGGCTGCCGGCCACGTATCCGCCCACGGAACCGACGGCTTTTGAGAGAGTGCCCATGACCACGGGAACCCTGCTTTCAACTCCGAAATGCTCGGTGGCTCCGCTTCCCTTTTCCCCCAGAACTCCCATGGCGTGGGCCTCGTCCACCATGAGCATGCAGCCGTGGCGCTCAGAGATCGAGCAGATCTCCCCGAGATTCGTAAGATCCCCGTCCATGCTGAACACCGTGTCTGTGACTATGAGTTTCTTTCCTCCGCCCCGGCTTCGGGAAACTATGCGCCGAAGACTGTCTGTGTCAAGATGGGGATAGACCTCCACAGTGGCCCGCGACAGCCTGCAGCCGTCTATTATGGAAGCGTGGTTAAGCTCGTCGCTGAACACCGTGTCTCCTTCCCCGACGAGCGCGGCGATCGTTCCCACGTTCGCGAGATAGCCGCTTGAGAAAAGAATCGCAGCCTCTGTGGATTTGAATTCCGCTATTCTCCTTTCAAGCTCTGCGTGAAGATCTGAGCTTCCGCTGACGAGCCTTGCCCCTCCCGAGCCCGTTCCGTACTTCAAAAGGGCCTCGGCTGCCGCCTCCATTACCTTCGGGTGTGTAGAAAGACCCAGATAGTTGTTAGAGGCCAGGAGTATGTGCTTTTTCCCGCCGATGAGTATTTCGGGGGACTGGCCCGAGGCAATCTCCGTAAGCGTCCTGAAAAGATTCTTTCCCCGGATGGCCCTTAATTCATCTTCAATCCACTCAAGAGAATCGGGAGCTTCCATGCAGATTACCCCTCTTCGGTTACCTTTTTTATGGAGAGATAGGTCGCCCGCAGAAGCTTCGCGAGATCGTCCATCTCGATTCCCACGGGAGGCATGAGCACTACCACGTCCCCGAGCGGTCTTATCAGAACCTCGTGCGAGAGCGCCTCCTCGGCGACCCGCCACCCCATTTTCTCCACAGCCTCGTAGGGTGTTTTCGTCTTCTTGTCGCTCACAAGCTCGATCCCGACCATAAGCCCCTTGTTTCTCACATCTCCGACGTTGGAGAGCCCCTCGAATTCCTGAAGCTCATTCTCCAGAAACTCTGTCTTCTCTGAAAGGGCAGCTAGGGTGTCGTTATTTCGAAAGGCTTCGAGATTCCCCATCGCGGCCGCACACGAAAGAGGGTTGCCCGAGTAGCTGTGACCGTGAAAGAAAGTCTTAAATTCCTCGTAGTCTCCAAGGAACTCCTCGTAGATCTCATCGGTCGTTACAGTCGCCGAAAGCGGAAGGTATCCACCGGTCATCCCCTTTCCGAGAACCATAATGTCGGGCGTTACCCCGTCGTGCTCGCACGCGAACATCTTCCCTGTTCTGCCGAAGCCTGTAGCCACCTCGTCAACTATCATAAGCACGTCGTAGCGGGTGCAGTACTCCCTGACTTTCGCGAGATAGCCGTCGGGAGCCACCACCATCCCTCCCGCGGCCTGAACGCACGGCTCCAGTATGGCGGCGGCTATCTCCTCGTGGTTCTCCCTCAGTATTTCCCCCATCTCATCCGCGCACGCGATCCCGCATCCGGGCCAGGTCTCTCCAAGCGGACACCTGTAGCAGTAATAGGAAGGAGCCCTTAAGGTCTTGAACAGAAGCGGTGAGAAAGCCTTGTGGAAAATGTCGATTCCCCCGACCGAGACGGCCCCCAGCGTGTCGCCGTGATAACCGTTATCAAGGCATAAAAACGCCTTTTTCTCCGGCCTGCCCTTGTGTGACCAGTACTGAAACGCCATCTTGAGCGCAACCTCAACGGCGCTTGCCCCGTCGCCCGAGTAAAAGACCTTCTTAAGTCCGGGGGGACAGATTTCCACAAGCTCCTTGGCAAGCTCGGCGGCCGGAGGGTTGGTTATGCCCAGAAGCGTGCTGTGGCTTACGAGCTCAAGCTGTTTTTTTATGGCCCCGTCGATTTCGGGGACCCCGTGGCCGTGGATGTTGACCCAGAGAGATGAGACGCCGTCTATGTATCTTTTTCCCTCGGAATCTATGAGATACGAGCCCTCCGCGCGCTCGATCACTATGGGGTCCTTGCGCGCGTAATCCTTCATCTGGGTAAAGGGGTGCCACACGAATTCCCTGTCGTAGGATCCTATCTGTTTTGATCTGTCACTCATCTCGGTTTGTCAGGAACGCCAGAGGTCCCTAATGGGAAGAATATAACGAAATCGCAGGGGCGAGGCTAGTTTAGAATTTCTTTTCTGACCGGCATCTGCAGGTCATCAAGCATCCTTAGGTCTTCTTGAGGCGAGCGCCCGGGAGTGGTCAGGTAGTTGCCGAGGATCATGGCGTTTGCCCCCGCCACAAGACCCATTGCCTGGAGGTCGCGAAGCGTAACTTCCCTTCCCCCTGCCGTCATTATTATCTTGTCCGGAAGCACGAGCCTGTAAATCGAGATGGTTCTTACGGCTTCAAGCGGCTGTATGGTCTTGAGGTTCTCAAACGGGGTTCCGGGTCTCGGGTCAAGGAAGTTTATCGGAACCCAGGTGGGGTTAAGATCCCTTATCTCGAAGGCAAACTCGATTCTCTGGGTGATCGTCTCTCCCATGCCCAGTATGCCGCCTGAGCAGAGGTTCATTCCCGTTTCCTTTACCAAAAGAGCGGTCTTTAGCCTGTCATCGTAACTGTGAGTGGTGCATATACTGGGGAAATGGCTCCTGCAGGTTTCGATGTTGTGGTTGTATCTCCACACTCCGTGGTCCCTGAGCTCGTAGGCCTGCTCCTTGGTAAGGTCTCCGAGAGAACAGCCGACCTTGATGTTCGTTTCCGCGCAGAGAAGATCAACGGCTTCTAGAACCTTTTTGAATATCCTCGGCGTCGGACCCTTGGCGCTTATGACTATGCAGAAATCCATGGCGCCCATCTTCTCCGCCTGCCTCGCGGCTCCAAGTATTCTTTCCGCGGCCATAAGCGGGTGAGCTTCAACCTCGGTATCGAAATGGGCCGACTGGGAGCAGAAGGAGCAGTCCTCGGGACAGTTCCCGGTCTGGGCGCTTATGATCGAGCGCAGAAACACCCCGTCACCCTTGTACTTGAGGGTTACCTTTCTCGCAAGCGATATGAGGTCAGAAAGCCGCTCCCCGGAAAGTTCCGTAAGAGCGGTGGCGTCCTCGAAAGTTATATCCTGCTCTTTTTCTAGAAGCTTTTCGGAAACTACGTCAAGAATGTCTATTTCATTTGCCTCGGAGTCTTAAGTCTAGGGAAATCTAGATTACAGAAACGGGCGGGGTTGTCAAACAAAGCCGCTTGGGGCACGAGCGACGCTCAGTCGGAAAAAACATCCGCCAGGGCGTCGGCTAACTCCTCAACGGAGCGTACTATCCTGCCACCGCTTTTTCGTATGAAGTATTCAACCTGAAGGTTAACCGTGCTTCCCGGGTTATCTCCCGTGAGACGGAAATCCCCCCTGTAGCCGAGAATTTTCCTTCCGAGGGCAAAAGCGTAGCCTATTTCTGAAGCTGTGCCGCTGTCAACATCAGTGCCGTCCAGAACGGCGAACATGCCGTCTGAGGATTCGATTGCCTTTCTGTTACGCTCTCCGACCAGCATGTTAAAGCGATCCCATACCTGTTCTTCGGCTTCCGGGACGGGAATCTCGATTTCCGTGTCCCACGGGTCGAGCACCTCGAAACCGGGAGGGGAACCGCGCCGAGCTGATCAGAAAGCTGACAATATTCGCCAGGGATCTCAGGCGAGACGGCGGAGACTATAAGGACGGTGATTTCTACGCAATAGGCATAACCAACAATGGGGTTGTAACGAATCACGCGGGACATCCCGGATTGATAGGTTACAAGTTTGCTCCGGATGCCGCGGGTTCGGCGGTTGCGGGTACTTTAGAAAAATTACTCGACAATTTAGCTATTGGAACTACGGTGTGCGCAGAAGATTACGACGGCCAGGGCAAGGTAGCCTGCGCGGCTAAAGTAAAGAGCGACTTTACTGTAGATGTAACGAACATAGCAGGTCTTGTTCACGCGGTAAACGACTCCGCTTTTACTCCTCCTGACTGTTCCGGTCTCACGCTTGGAACTACCGCTGAGGCTGTTTACAAAGACCCGAGCGACGCCAATCTTGAAGCTTACGTAAAAGATGCTATAGAAGCGATTCAAGAAGACGTAAAAAAGATATCGGAGGAAGAAGCTTTCAAACTGATAGGCGAAAACCCAACTCTAGCTCTACCAGCCAACCGAGCTAAGCTAGCAGAACTTGCTGCGGGCCCCATAACCACAAGAATTCAAGAGCGGCTTTTTTGTTTTGGAAGCGGGGACTTCAAGCATGGAAACATATATCTTTTCGTAATGGGTACGGATCTAGAAAACTCCACAGTGATTGTGAACGGAAACAACTTTGACCTAAACGGCGGTAACCTCGAATTGGAAGATGATGAGTTGGAAGGGGAAGACCAGAGTATAGCGGGCCTGTTTAACAGAGAATTAGCAGGCGAAACTTCCGCTTACGTCAACTATCGCTGGGACAACCCCGAAACCGACGCTGACGACATTGAGAACTGGTTTGAAATGAGATCAGTTCCCGGCACTTCGCCCAAGAGAAGCTACATCGAGGTGGCGAACCTAAACGAAAAATTACCAGCAGGCACCCCTGCGGAACTCTACATCTTCGGTTCCGGGGTTTACCCGCAAATGGATGATGACGACGGAGCATGCGCCATCGCCGGAGCCGGCAATACATCTCAAAGCGCGTTGCTTAACCTGTTCCTGATAGCGTCCGTTTTGTTCTCGGTTGTCTTTTTGAGAAGACGCGTATAGAAAGTTTCTTACAGTACCGGCAGTTTTCCTGAAACTGCCGGTAACGGCTGATTGAGCAAGGGCGGTCTTAACTCGGTTAAGACCGCCCTTGTTTTTTTCGACATTTGAACGCACCTTATTACTGACTCCGAAACAAGGCAGCAAAATATCGAGTTGTTCCCGAGCAGATACGTATAAGGAACTGTCTGTTATAATTTTCAAGCTATGGCCAGTACGGAAATAAAGTGTGACCTTTTCATTGACGGCGGGGAAAGGAAGCCGCAAAGCGGTGCTTACTCCGTAAGGGAAAACCCCGCGACGGAAAAACCCCTGGCGGAGGTCGCCCAGGGGGGACCGGAAGACATCGACGCAGCGGTTCAGGCCGCTGAGCGCGCTTTTCCTAAGTGGTCTCGTCTTCCGGCATCCGAGCGTGCCAAGTACCTTCTTCGGATTGCCCAGGCGCTCTCTGACAACAGAGACAGGATCGCCCTTATTAACACCCGCGAAACCGGAAAGCCAATCCGCGAGAGCGCCGCGGTCGAAATAGGCGGTTCGGTAAGAACGCTTGAGTATTACTCGGGAGCTCACACCCGTCTTAACGGAGAAACCCTGCAGGTAAACGAAAACCAGATATCCCTAACCATAAAAGAACCCGTGGGCGTAGCGGCGCACATAATCCCGTGGAATTTCCCCCTTCTTCTTTCCTTCTGGAAAATAGCCCCCGCGCTCGTGGCCGGATGCACCGTGGTAATAAAACCCGCCGAACTCACCTCGTGCGGAATCGTCGAGGTGGCAAAACTCTGCTCCGAAGCCGGACTTCCGGACGGCGTGCTGAACGTGGTGCCCGGAGAGGGATCAGTAGCCGGCCAGGCACTTACCGAGCACCCCGGGGTAAGCAAGATAGCGTTTACAGGATCTACCGAGGTCGGAAAAAACGTGATGAAAACGGCAGCGGGAGCGATAAAAAAGGTATCCCTAGAACTTGGAGGCAAGGCCCCCTGCATAGTTTTTCCCGACGCTGACGTCGAGGGAGCTGTCGAGGCGTGTCTTCGCGGAGGGTTTTTTAACCAGGGAGAGAACTGCACCGCCGTAACCAGGCTCATGCTCCACGAGGAGATATACGACGAGTTTCTCTCCGCATACCTTGACAGGATCTCAAGGATAAGAATCGGGGACCCCGAGGATCCCGAAACCGAGTTCGGAGCGATGATCTCAAAAGAACACTACGAAAAGGTAATGAACTACATCGAAAAAGGCGTCTCCGAGGGAGCGCGGGTGATCGCGGGCGGAGACCGCCCCGAGGGGTTCGAGAAGGGTTACTACATAGCGCCGACAGTTCTTGAGGACGTCCCGCCGGGTTCGACCCTCGCGCGCGAGGAGGTTTTCGGGCCGGTGGTCTGCGTCATGCCATTTAAGTCCGAGGAAGAGGCCGTCACCATGGCAAACGACGTCGAGTACGGACTGGCTGGGGGAATCTGGACCAGAGACATAAATCGTGCGCTCCGGATGGCGAAGGCCGTAAAGGCCGGCTACCTCTGGGTTAACACCTACGGGGGGATAATCCCCGAGACTCCCTATGGGGGCTTTAAGCAGAGCGGAATCGGGAAGGAACTAGGAGCTGAAGGAATAGACAACTACCTTGAGACCAAGTGCGTTAACATATTTACCGGGGAAAGTACCGGGAAGTGGTACAAAGGGTAGCCGATGAATTTTGAGGACATAATCTACGAGAAAACGGGCGGAGTGGCTTTTGTGACCATAAACCGCCCCAAAACGCTTAACGCCTTTCGGGACGTGACGCTCCACGAGATGATCACGGCCCTTACCGACGCGTGGGGAGATGGGCGGATCGGGGTTGTGGTTCTTCGGGGCGCGGGAGGAAAGGCCTTTTGCAGCGGAGGAGACCTCAAGGAGAAAAAAAGGGGCGCGGGAGGAAAAGATGGCCTCCTCGGAGTCGGGGACTACGTCTCACATCTTCACTATCTAATAAGAAACATACCGAAGCCGGTCATAGCAGCGGTTAGGGGCTACGCCATAGGCGGGGGAAACATACTTCAGTTCATGTGCGATCTAACTATCGCCTCCGAGGATTCTATCTTCGGGCAGGTGGGACCCAAGGTCGGAAGCGTTGATCCAGGCTTCGGAACGGCTTATCTCTCAAGGCTCATCGGGGAGAGAAAAGCCAGGGAAATGTGGTATCTCTGCAGGCAGTACTCGGCCGCTGAAGCCCTCGAGATGGGACTTGTAAACAGGGTCGTTCCCTCAGACGAGCTTGACTCAGAGGTAAACGCCTGGTGCGAGGAGCTGCTCTTAAAAAGCCCGACGGCTCTTAAGCTTGCAAAGTACTCCTTTAACTCAGAAACCGACGGTCTTTTCGGCATATCGAGCATGGGCAAGGCATCCCTGGATCTTTTCAAGACTACCGCAGAGGCCGCCGAGGGAACCGAGGCGTTTACAGAGAAAAGGCCGCCTGATTTCTCGCCCTACAGAAAGTAGTTCGCGCTGCCAACTCCGCGACCACCCCCGGCGCTTGAATTATCAGAACTTTACTCTATAATACAGGGTTTCATATTTTGAGGTTCGCCATGGAAATGCAGGACGCAAAAATATTCAGCGGCACGTCAAATCACCCTCTGTTCGAGGACGTGTGCGATTATCTCGAGGTTTCTCCCGGAGAGATGGAGATAAACCGTTTCAGCGACGGGGAGATATCCGTCGACATAAGGGAAAGCGTAAGAGGATCAAAGGTGTTTCTCATACAGTCCACTTGTCCTCCCGTAAACGAGAACATAATGGAGCTTCTCGTGATAATAGACGCGCTCAAGCGGGCCTCGGCAAGGGTCATAACCGCCGTCATACCGTATTACGGATACGCAAGGCAGGACCGTAAGGTCCAGCCCCGCGCCCCGATAAGCGCCAAGCTCGCCGCGGACCTCATAGTCGTGGCGGGAGCGAGCAAGATAGTGACCATGGACCTTCACGCCGGCCAGATACAGGGATTTTTCAACGTTCCGGTGACCCACCTCTACGCCGCTCCGGTAATAACCAACTACCTTCGGGAAAAATACCGTGACGGCGAAACCGTAGTGGTTTCTCCCGACGCTGGAGGGGTTGAGAGGGCAACGGAGTTCGCAAACAGAACACACTCAGAAATCGCCATCTGCTATAAGAGAAGGCCCGCGCCCAACGTCGCGCGGATAAGCAACATAATCGGCGATGTGGAAGACAAGCACGCGATAATAATAGACGATCTCGTTGACACGGCGGGAACCGCCACGGAGGCCGCTAAAGTGCTTCTTGAGAGGGGAGCGAAAAGCGTTTCGCTCTGCTGCACCCACGGCGTGCTGTCAGGACCCGCTCTTGACAGGATAAACAACTCGGACATTGACGAAGTAATAATCACGAATACCATTCCCCAGAAGGAAAATCAGGAACAAAGCGCGAAAATCACCGTGCTGAGTATCGCCGACCTGATAGGCGAAGCCATAAGGAGAACGGCGCTCGGGAAATCAATAAGCGCCCTTTTCACTTAAACAACTCCAGGAGAAAAACATGGCACAGAGTTCACTGCGGGTAAAACCCAGAAAAAGAATAGGCAAAAGCGGAGCCAGAGAAGTAAGAAAGGAAGGAAATATACCGGCCATACTTTACGGGCAGGGAGAGGATTCGGTACCGCTTGTGGTACAGCCCGACGAACTTAAGCAGGCGCTTTCGAACAACGCCGGAATGAACACCGTTTTGGAACTCGAGATAGACGGTTCCGAGCCCCCAGCAAAGAAATTCTCGATGCTGGGGGAAGTCCAGAAAGATCCCCTTAAAAACAGGGTACTCCATATTGACTTCCTTGCCATCGACATGGAAAAGAACGTCAAGGTCAAGGTTCCGGTAAACACTCAGGGAAGGTCCGAAGGAGAAAGAAAAGGTGGCAAGCTCGAAAAACTGATGAGAACCATCGATCTTGAATGCCTGCCGGGCAATATTCCCGATTCAATAGAGATAGACGTGAGCAGTCTCAACATGGGAGATTTCGTGGACATAGCAGGCCTTACGTTCGGCGAGGGAGTAAAACCCCTTAGAGACGGGAGCGAAAAAGTCGTCCACGTGATCGTGGAGCGCTCAACAGAAGAAGTTGAAGAAGCCGAAGAAGTGGAACAGGAACCCGAGGCCCAGGAATAAGTCACCGAATCCATGCGATATCTGATTGCCGGCCTGGGGAATCCCGGTTCCGCTTATAACAATACGAGACATAATATAGGGTTTCGCGTTGCGGAGCGCGCGGCGGAACGCCTCGGCGCGAAGATCGGGAAGAAAAAATTCAGAAGTCTCTGCGCGGAAGCGGTCTATTCAGATGAGAAACTGCTGATAATAAAACCCCAGACCTTTATGAACGCAAGCGGAGAAGCGCTTCGGGAAGCAAAGGAATTCTACAGGATAGCGGTTGAGCAGATAATAGTTATTTACGACGAACTTGACCTAGCCCTGGGAAACATAAGGATAACCAGGGGAGGAGGCTCAGCCGGGCACAACGGAATAAGATCAATAATAGCCTCTCTGGGTTCCGGGGAGTTCTGCAGGGTAAGAATCGGCATAGGAAAGCCTTCCGGGAAAAAAGAGGCCCGGGATTACGTCCTGTCCGGATTCGCCTCGGATGAAAAGGAAACGGCGGCTGAGATGGTCGAAACCGCGGTCGAGGCAACACTTGAGATAATAAGCGCCGGGGTGGATTCGGCGATGAACAGATTTAACAGTCGACTGAACTGAAAAAACAATTCTCTACTTAGGAGGAATTTACCAATGGGTGAAGTTATAGCGGGCAACATGGGCCTTGTGGGAGTCGCGGTAGGTCTTATCGTGCTCGTATACGCGTATTTTGTCTACAGGGGGATAAGCAAGCTTCCCGAAGGCAATGACAAAATGAAGCAGATCGCCTCTGCGATTCACGAGGGAGCGATGGTGTTTTTGAAAAGGGAATACAGGATAATCGGTCTTTTCGCCGCGATTGTCTTCGTTTTGCTTTCGGTGTTTCTGGGAATTGAAACCGGAGCCGCTTATCTCGGCGGGGCGCTCTGTTCGCTCATAGCCGGATTCTGTGGCATGCAAGCGGCTACGAAGGCCAACGTGAGGACCGCTCAGGCAGCGGCGACCGAAGGACAGGGGAAAGCTCTTGAGGTGGCATTTCGGGGCGGAAACGTGATGGGGCTCGCGGTCGCGGGTCTCGGTCTTCTGGGACTTTCAATCGTTTTTCTTCTGGGAGTTGATCTTCAGGCAAAACCCGAAGACGGCCCCCTTCTCACCGCGTTTCTAAAGGAATTCGGAGGAATGATAGGTGGATTCGCGATGGGAGCAAGCACGGTGGCTCTTTTCGCCAGAATAGGCGGAGGGATTTTCACCAAGGCGGCTGACGTCGGAGCTGACCTAGTCGGAAAGGTAGAGGCGGGAATCCCCGAGGACGATCCTAGGAATCCGGCCACCATAGCCGATAACGTAGGAGATAACGTCGGAGACGTGGCGGGAATGGGCGCCGACCTTTTCGAATCCTACGTGGGAGCCGTAATCGCAACCGTAGTAATCGCGATCAGCATCCAGGGAAACCAGCTCGCCTTGATGTCGATCCCGCTGATACTTATCATAGTTGGAAGCCTTTCCTCTCTTGTGGGATCCAAGGCGGTAGGATGGTTAAGGGAGGGAGAACCAAGCGCGGTGCTTGAAAGGTCCACCATATTCGCAGCGGTGGTATACTGCGCGATTTCCCTAGCGGCACTCTACGGACTCGCGCAGGTGGAGAGCCTGTCCACAATGGGAAAACAGGGATACCTAAGCATATGGATCACTTCCATAGTGGGACTGCTCTCGGGAATACTGATCGGCAAGGTTACCGAGCACTTCACTTCGGGACCTCCGATCAAGAGAATAGCCCACGCTTCCGAGACGGGAGTTGCCACGAACATAATTGAAGGACTCGCGGTGGGAATGTACAGCACGGTTTACCCGGTGGTCATAATCGCCGCGGCGATAGTGCTGTCTCACTGGCTCACAGGGCTTTACGGAATAGGAATAGCCGCGGTCAGCATGCTCGCAACAATAGGAATAACGATGTCGGTTGATGCCTACGGTCCGGTCGCGGATAACGCGGGCGGTATCGCGGAGATGTCGGAACTCGGCACAGACGTAAGAAAAATTACGGACAAGCTTGATTCTCTCGGCAACACGACCGCAGCCATAGGAAAAGGATTCGCCATCGGTTCCGCGGCCCTTTCCGCTCTCGCGCTTTTTGCCGCTTACACAAACGCCGTCGGGCTTTCTTCAATCGACATTACCCAGCCCAAGGTGGTGGCGGGAATGCTGATAGGCGGAACGATTCCGTTTCTCATAGCTGCCCTGACCATGGGTTCTGTAGGGAGATCGGCGCAGCAAATGGTGGAGGAAGTAAGAAGGCAGTTCAGGGAAATAACCGGACTTCTTGAAGGAAAAGCCACCCCGGACTACGCAAGGTGCGTAAAGATAAGCACCGACGCTTCCCTAAAAGAGATGATACTTCCGGGCGTCATCGCCATAGTGGTACCGCTCGTCATAGGTTTTTCCCTTGGAGAGGAAGCCCTTGGAGGTTTTCTCGCAGGCGCCGTTGTGGCGGGAGTCATGCTCGCGCTTATGATGGCCAACTCCGGCGGAGCGTGGGATAACGCGAAAAAATTCATAGAGGAAGGAAACCTGGGAGGAAAAGGCTCGGAGGCGCATAAAGCCGCCGTTGTCGGAGATACGATAGGAGATCCGTTTAAGGATACCTCGGGACCGGCGATGAATATTCTCATCAAGCTCATGTCCATAGTATCGCTTGTCGTAGCTCCTCTCCTTATACTATAAAAGGACGTTTGACCTACGGGCGGGGCCGCGGCCCCGCCCGCATGTTAATAGCAAATGCAACTGTCCAGTTTCATGATACGCCTTTTGTCCGCTTTTGCTTTCTTCACTTCAGCCTCCGAGGGCGTAGCCCGAAGAGGGTGAAGTGAAACTGCGATGACCTCCTATCTGGGTCCTCGGTCTGTTTATTCCTCCTTTGTTCTTCAATCGACCACAGCTGTCATAACTTCCCACTTTGCGCTTCCCATGATACACAGCCATACTCCCGTCCCCATACTCATGCACCATTACCTTGGCCCTCACGAAGTGGTAACGATCCTTAACCTGAAGTTCCCCCCTGTTTTCAGACGAATTCAGCGTGATTTCCGGTTAACTCTCCCAGTTGGTTAACCGGTTCCCGGCAGTATAAGTAGTGTTATATCAGGTAGTTGGAATAATCCCCAACCCCAGGAACCCCCTCTCGCGGTCCCCACCTCACTCAGCCGTTCTCCTGTCCGGCTACTGGGTACATATCCATGAGCTCAAAAGCCCTGCTCTGCAATGCGTCAGCCCTGGTATACTCAAAGAATACCGCTTCCCCTCCCTCTCCCAGCTCTCCCACCGCCTCCCGACGGTTCCGGCAAATCGTCGACATAGCCTCAAGCAGCGTGGAGAAACTGTGCACATCAAGCCCCCACTCCGTTTTCTTCCTCCTCTTCTTTCTTTTTGCCCTCTCAGAAGGTTTTCGGGAAGCCACCGGATCAGCGGCCTCAACCATCTCCTCCTTGTCCTCATCCTCGAACAAAAGCTCACCAAGAGCATCTCTCATGTGCCACTGGACATAGTAAGCCAGCATGCACAGAAAAAGATGAGCCCTTACCCTCTGTTCCCTGCGGTGCCGTATCGGCCTTATCCTAAGATCAACAGTCTTCATGCACCGGAAAGCCTTCTCAACCCTGCAAAGATTCTTGTAGCTGCGCACCGTGTCATCGGCCGGAAGCTCCTCCGCGGACCTGTCCGTGCGAATCACGTATATACCGTCAAGAGACTTCTCCTTCTCTATGTTCTTTTCATCCCTTCGGTACTCGAACCTCCCGTCCTCTATCACGAACTCAAAATGCTTGGCAACCTTGAACTTGTTCTTCACTCCTCCCACCTTCATGCCGATCTCCCCCGCCGTAAGAGGCTTCTTCGTACGCCTCCCCACCTCTCTCGCTATCCTCTCGAATTTCTCTTCGCTCAATTCAAGCAGATTCTCCCGATTCGCGGCCCTGTACTCGGCCAATACCGGATTGCGGCACACCACAAGCCTCTCCCCAGGATACTCATCCGATCTTATCTCCGCTATGTCGCGCTCGTCAAAAAGAGAAGGCCGTATCTTCTCTTTCTCCACAAGCTCCCTTATCGCGTCCCCGCGAAGAGCCGAAATCCAGCCTATGCCCGGATAACGCCTTATGTCTTCTATGCGCGCCTCGGTAAGCATCCCCCTGTCCCCCACAAGCACTATGTTTGAAAGCCCGAACTCCTCCCGAAGCTTCTCAAGCTGATCGGGCACTGTAGCGGGATCCCCGGCGTTGCCCGGATACGCCTGAAGCGCCACAGGAACCCCTCTGCTGTCCGCCAGTAACCCGTAAACCACTATGGGACGCCCCTTCTTGCCGTCCCGGCTGTACCCAAACCGCATGAGCGGACACTTCTTCCCTTCGTAATAACTGCTCGTTACGTCGTAGAGCACGTGACCCCCACAACGAAGATGACGACGCGCAAGCCTCTTCTCTATCTCCCCCTGGCGCTCTGCGAGCCAGTCCATCGCCTCGTATAGATCGTCCTCGTCAAAGCAGCCCAGCCCCAGCTCGTCGCAAAGCGTGGTGTTGTTCATCAAACGCACGGAAGCAAGCTTGGAATCGGGACGAATAAGCCTCTGCGCTATCATGGCCAGAACCCTCTCCCGCCGGACGCTTCTCCGCCGGTCAAGCAGCCGGGCGATGCCGAGCTTGCGCATTGCGCGCAGAACAAGATCCACGTTTCCGTGCTGACGGGTCTCGGTGGTTACGAATATCTCCTCGGGACTCACAAGGGGTTCGTCCCGAAGCACCCTGCGCAACTGCTCGATTCTTCGGGGCGGCCACTTGGAGAGGTTTGCGATGGTGCGCTTGAGGATTTTTTTGCCTTCTCTTCTGGATTCACGCAGGAGGATGGCCGGGGGAGAGTTTCTGTTGGGGACGACGTCTATATACATGGCTACAATAATACCATGGAAGCATTATATATGTCAAGGGTTAAACGGAAGAAAGTAAAAAGACAAGAAGAACAATACATGGGTACACAATTCCGGACGAAAACAGAGAATAATCGTTGCGTATCAGGAAGTTAAATGTAGTTCGGCAAGAAAAAACAGGGGGAACTTCAGCTTAACCGGCGGGATCTGCAAACTCATCCCCTTGTACCTCACGCAGTTATCATTACCTACCACCCTTCGGTGCTTCAAACACAGTATGTCGTCAAGCTTGACATCAAACAGCGGCACAAACGCCTCTCCTTCCTCCACGGCAGCCACCATGAAACGCCTGTTAAAATCCTCCACGAAACTCTCCGCTAAAAATCTATTCGCCTCGTCCATCTCCACTATCCCCCGCTCACATAACTCCGCGGGTAGCCTCCCCTGCAGAGTTCCGAACATCCTCTCACTGCGCCCCCGAGCCTCCGGGGAGTATCCAGGTATCATCACCACCCCCAGTTCCCCCATAGCTCTGCCGAACTGCGTGGGATTGTCTTTATCCACACGTTCCCCGGCTCTGGGAGTACTCCAGTAGTGAGGCCCCCTGTCACTGTAAAAACTTGTGAATATACCTTTACTCTCCAACACATCCCTTACACCTCTCATGCTGCTCTGTGTCCCTTCCTCCCAGACGAAAAAGGCACTGTATATCTCCCCCGTGGCATCGTCCATGGTCACTACCAGATCCTATACCTCTTCGGGAACCCATCTGTGCGTGCTGGCGTCCTGATGTATCATTACCCCCGTCTGCTCCTTGCGCTCCCTGCGCTGGCGGTGTACTCCCCCGCCCCGGGGTCTTCTCGCCACCCCTGCGCGGTAAAGACAGTTCTTAACCCAGTTGTAGCAGCGGCAGCCTCCGTGCCTCTCCGTATACGCTTCGTAAAAGTGGGCCACGTTACGGTCCGGGTAAATATCCTTGTAAAGCGCTACCACCTCCGAGCTCTCCCGCGGCGAAGCCCGATTGTGTGAAACTGCTCCCAGACGCCTGTCCAAAAGCCCTTGCATGCCTTCGTCTGTATATCGGACTATGTAACGACGAAATGTCCTCTCCGTTACCCCAAGCTGTGCCGCCGCCTCTGCCTGCGTCAGCTTCTTCTCCTTCCATCTCTGGTACACCCGCTCGAACTGGTTCATCCTGACTCTCTGCACAAACCTTGTCTGATCCATGGGTATCTCCTCCTTGTATAGAGAAGATAAATCCAGACAATCGCTCTACAGCAAAACCGGACAGATGGCGTGCTATACATCCGGACAGATGGCATATTATTAACACCGCATTTACACAGTTTCTGAAATTCAGTATAATGTTTTTTTCTGTTGCTCCTGACTTCCAGGCAATGGCGTCAGGGGCCAAAGACCAAGACAGGAGGCAGTAAGCATGGCTATTGAGCCGAAGAAGTACGAAACGCTTTATCTCGTAAGGCCGGACATATCCCCCGAAGGTCTTCTTACGATCCAGAACAGGGTCGAACAGAGCGTAGCCGGAAACGACGGGGAGATGGTAAAATCCGAAAAATGGGCCGAGAGGGATCTCGCGTACAGAATAAACAACTATACCAGAGGCACCTACTACATAGCCGTTTACTCGGCTGAACCCAAGGCCGTAACGGACATAGAAAGATATTTTAATCTTTCGAAAAATAACGTTCTGCGGTTCATAACCGTACAATACATCGAGGAACAGAAACCTGCGGGCGCCGCGGGGAGTACTACTCCGCAGACATCTCAGCAAGAGGATCAGAGCGCTTTTCAGACTCCTTCGATACCAGGTGAAGAGCAGCCGCAGGCAAGTGAAGAGCAGCCGCAGGCAGGTGAAGAGCAGCCGCAGGCAGGTGAAGAGCAGCCGCAGGCAGGTGAAGAGCAGCCGCAGGCAGGCGAAGAGCAGCCGCAGGCAGGCGAAGAGCAAACTCAGGGAGGCGAAGAGCAAACTCAGGGAGGAAGCAAATCATGAGCAGAAGACCAACGGGCGGCGGCGGAAGAAAATTTTACTCACGCAAAAAGAAACCCAGAGACCTCGCCAAAGAAGGCAAACGGATAGATTACAAAGATACGGAACTTCTCTCTCAGTTCATAACCGAAAGAAAGAAGATACTGCCCAGGAGAAACACCGGACTTTCCAGGCAGGAGCAGAGCAAAGTGGCAATCGCAATAAAAAGAGCCCGTTTCATGGCGCTTTTGCCGTATACGGTAACTCACAAGTGATTCCCGAATACCGCTTAACTGATACGCGGAGGTAAACAATGAAAGTAATTCTGATTTCCGATGTGGAAAACATAGGAAGCGTCGGAGACGTAAAAGACGTAAAAAACGGGATGGCGAGGAATTATCTTTTCCCCCGCAAGCTTGCGGTGAAGGCAACAGAATCGAACCTGCAGGCCTGGAAAACGAAGATAGATACCATAAAACTGCGCAAGACCGAAATTCTTGAGAACGCCCAGGCGCTTGCGGAAAAACTCGAGGGCATTGAAATCTCCATACCCGCCAAGTCCGGGGAGGGAGACCGGCTGTTCGGATCGATTACTTCGCAGAACATCTCCGACGCCCTTGGGGAAAAAGGATTTGAAATCTCAAGAAGGGATATAGACCTTGACGGCACTATAAAAGCGCTTGGAACTTACTCGGTTGCGCTGAAGCTTCACGCGGACGTAACCCCGCAGATAACCGTAACCGTCGTAAAAGAAGAGCAGTAGGAAGAAGTAGAGCCTTATTGACATTTTTTCGGAGGAAACCACCATATGTCAGACAGTTTAAAAACCCCGAAGTTCGCCCCGGTAGGAGAAAAAGAAGTCACCCGGGCCATAGTCGAAGGATTTTCGAAAGAATTCAACGAGTACATTACAAGTGACGTTATAATCGTCGGCGCGGGGCCAAGCGGGCTCGTTGCGGCAAAAGACATAGCGAAGAAAAAGTACAAGGTGTTGCTCGTTGAAAGAATGAATTACCTCGGAGGAGGGTTCTGGATCGGCGGATACCTGATGAACAAGGTTACGGTACGCGCCCCGGGACAGACTGTTCTGGACGAGATTGAAGTACCTTATGAGGAGGTCTCCGAAGGGCTTTTCGTCGCCGACGGCCCTTACGCCTGCTCAAAGCTGATAGCGACGGCATGTGAAGCCGGGGCGAAAGTAAGGAACATGACTCTGTTTGACGATCTGGTTTACAGGGAAAACGGAAGGGTCGCGGGAATAGTAATCAACTGGACGCCCGTTGCGAACATGCCCAAGGAGATAACCTGCCTTGACCCCATTGCTATAGAATCAAAACTGGTAATAGACGCCACAGGCCATGACGCCTACTGCATTTCGAGGCTATCCCAGCAGGGTCTTTACAGAAAACTTCCGGGTCACGGATCGATGTGGGTTGAGAAGTCGGAAGAAGCCCTCGTTGAATACACTGGAGAAATACACCCCGGACTGCTCGCGTGCGGAATGTCGGTTAACACCACCTTCGGGCTTCCAAGGATGGGACCCACTTTCGGTGGGATGCTGCTTTCGGGGAAAAAGGTAGCCCAGGTGGCGATAAACATACTTGAGGAAATGGACTAGAGATCGTAGCGGGTTCCTGTTCTTCGTCGCCCGGTGAAGCATCGCTTCTACTACCTTCCTGTTATCTTCTTTATCTCGCTCCTGCACTCGGCGCACACAAGGCCTGTGTACTGGATATCAAGAACTTCTTTTTGCCAATGGGAATTAAAAAGCGCGCATCCGCCGTTCTCACAGAATTCCTTGCCTGAGAAATGATGCAGAAGAGGCTGAAGCACGTATGGGCCTGTTATCTTCGTTATCTTCTCGTCTTCGTAATCGACAAACTTTCCCCGGAACATCTCGTCAAGCTCCCCAAGGTCTCTTCCCGACCGGATAAATTCCGCCTTTAGAAAATAATATTCTCTGGGTCTCGCTGGACCTTCCACAAGTCCCGACGTTGAAACGAAAGACGGAAACCCCGAGATGATAACCCTCGCATGGTATCTTCGGGATCCGTAAGTGCCAAGCAACCTGCCCGTAATAACCGCGTGAAAGCCGTCTTTCATGAGTTCGCCGGGATGTTTCCTCAGAAAAAACCTCGAGAATATTCTCTGAATCCAGAAACCATCGTAAAGCTCCTTCTCAAACCCCTCGGACGGCAGGTGCGGTTGGAAGAAATCAACGGGCCTTTCAATATCGAAAACCCTGGCCTTAAGCAAAAGTGACTCAAGCTCGGCCCTCTCCTCGGCCTCGAGTGAAAGATAACTCAGGAAATCTCCGCGAAATTCCACCGAAAGACCCAGGTTCGAGAGAAAATCCGTTACGCCTTCCATAACAAGCGACTGCGAAGGACTGTCGGAATAAAGATATACGGGGAACATCAGGAGGAAATATCCGAGCTTCTCGGGGCAGCGGGGGAGAACTCGGCTATAATCTCAATTTCCACCGGGGAGTCCATCGGAAGTCCGGAGACTCCCACTGCAACCCTGGCGTGGCGTCCGTTCTCTGAGAGTATGTCAGAGAAAAACTCTGAGGCGCCGTTAATCACCTTGTGCTGTTCCGTAAAACCGGGAGCGCTTGCCACGTAGCCCGTAACTTTCACTATTCTGCTGAGCTGCCGGAGATCTTCGAGTGTATGGCTGATTACGGAAAGGCCGTTTATAGCCGCCAGTCTTGCGGCCTCGTAGCCCTGCGCAACCGTAAGGTCGGACCCCACTTTGCCCGTGAAGAGAAGCTTTCCGTTTTCAACTGGAAGCTGCCCTGATACGAAGATCAGATTGCCCGACACGGTCGCTGAAACGTAGCTTCCCAAGGCGGGAACTTCTTCTGCGAGTTTTATTCCAAGTTCTCTGAGTTTTTCCTGTATCATCAGCCACGATCCGTCTTTATGCCAAGATAGATGGTCCTGCCCCCGCGCTCAATTAGAAAAAGCAGGGTTCTCCCCGACCCATGCTCCTCAAGAGCCCCCCGGTATTCGTCAAGTCCATTAACGGAATCTCCGTTTACTTCCAGTATCACGTCGCCCGCACGAAACCCCGATTCCGAGGCGAGACTCCCAGGCGCAACATTTACGATAATTACTCCTCCAGAAGCTTTAATCTTGAACCGGTTTCTGAGTTGCTGCGTTATCTCACTCACTTCGATGCCAAGCTTTTCCTCGGCTTTCAGCTTGTCGACGGATTCTGTGATTTTTTTGTTCTCGGGATGTTCAATAAGCTTTATGGTAAAGGTTTTTTCCTTCCCGTCGCGAAACACTACGAATTTCGTATCAACCCCGGGCTTGGTAAGCGCCAGCTTTCTCGTAAGCGTCGCGGCGTCTGGAATCTTTTCACCCTCAACGGAAACAATCACGTCTCCCCTTCGAAGACCCGCCTTGCCCGCCGGACTTCCTTCCTTGACCTCCGATACAAGCCCTCCCTTGTCGCGGTTAATCCCGAGGGCTTCTGAAATTTCCGGGGTTATATCCTGAATCATTATTCCGAGCCATCCCCTTATAACCCTTCCATGAACCTTAAGATGCTCAACGACGAATTTCGCCATGTTTATGGGTATAGCGAAACCCAGACCCTGGCCACGGGCCATGACCGCGGTGTTCACACCCACCACCCTGCCTTCATAGTCAAAAAGCGGCCCACCGCTGTTTCCAGGGTTAATCGCCGCGTCAGTCTGAATGAAGTTATCATATCGCCCGATCCCAAGAGCCCTTCCCTTCGCGCTGACTATTCCGGCGGTAACCGTGTGACCCAGGCCGAAAGGGTTTCCGATAGCAAACACCCAGTCCCCTATCGCAAGAGTGGAGGAATCGCCTATTTCCACCGCGGGAAGAGGCCCTTCGGGATCAATTTTCAGCAGCGCAAGATCGGTTACGGGGTCGGTGCCGACTATCTTCGCGGTGTATTTTTTACCACCCTCGAGTATCACCTCGATCTCTTCAGCTTTTCTTACGACATGATTGTTAGTAATTATGTAGCCGTCGGAACTCATTATGAAACCGGAACCGAGTCCCTTGTTTCTGAATTCCCTCTCCGGCATCTGGTCGGAGAAGAACTTTTCGAAAAACTTCTTGAAGTATTCATCCTGGTATGGTGAAGCAAACGGTGACGCTTTTGTCACGGTTGTCGTGCTTATATTAACGACCGAAGGAGTAAGACGCTTTACCGTGGGCGAAATGGATTCGGAGGAACCATGGGAAAGGACTTTCGAGGAAGGAAACGAGAAAACCGCCGCCACTATAAAGAGAAAAAGCAGATATTTAAATAAGTTCATTAAGTTTATGCTCCAGAATTAAGAATTTTAAAAACCGCAGGACAGTGCCCTCACAGGGGGTCTTTCAGCATGCTGTCCCAGTATCTGAAAAGCTGTCTGCTTGAATACACCCGCACTAGATAATCGCGGATTGATGAGAGAGTGCCGCTTTCGGTATATATGAATTTCCCCATGATCCTTGACTGGTTCTGAACCTTGTTCACCCTGCCCTTTCTCCTTGACTCGTACTGCCCGAAGGCGTGGGTGAGGTTTACTGAATCGGTTCTGCAAAGCTCTTCGGCCAAAACGGCAGCCGATTCCATTGCCATTGACACGCCGGCGCCGGCGTTTGGCAGTATGGCATGAACCGCGTCTCCGACAAGCACCACCCTTCCACGAGACCAGCGATTCATTCTGAGATCGTTGTACTCATCATAGTAAATCTCGCGCGGATCATCAAGGCCGCCCAGAATGTCCGGCACCACGCCTCCGAACTCGCCGAAGTTCCGCCGGATGCTCTCTATTCTCGTATCAACGCTGTCCCCGACGCCGGATTTCCTCCTCACGCTGGTGAAAACGGCAAGTCGACCGCGCGTCGGCCACATTCCGAGAAACTTTCCCTTCCCCCAGTACTCGATGATCCCTTCGCTTGTGCAAAGATCCGGGTTGACCCAGAAGCCCCACCCGGACATGCCGCTGTAGCGAAGCGGCACGTCGCCGAAGACGTCGTTGCGGACTTTAGACCTTATCCCGTCACATCCTATAACAAGATCGTAGGTCCCCGTGCTTCCGTCGCTGAACACTGTCTCGACTCCCTCTCCCGTATCCGCAAGGGAGATGACCGTGGTGTTCATCCTGATCGAATCTTCGCTTACCGCCCCCTTCAGTATGTCTATTAGATCAGGGCGGTAAATGCTTATTATGGGGCCGTATTTCTCAACCACGGAATCAATCGTGTAGCTGTTTATAACCTTGCCCCTGTAGTTGGAGATGTTGTAATCGGTAAAGTCGCAGCCCTGCTCTTTTAGCCGCTCGTAGAGGCCAAGCCCCTTGAGTATTCTGCTCCCGGAAGGCCAGACCACGATCACGTACCCTACATCTCCGAACTTGGGAGCCCTCTCAACCAGAGTCGGATGAAAACCCCGCCGCTGGAGAAGCCCGCAAAGCGTGAGTCCGGCGACGCCACCGCCGACGATCAGAGTTTTCATATCGGGACCGTAACGGATACGGCCGTTTGAGCGCGCGGGGGCGTTCTCAGACTGGTTCATGGTTCTCTCCAAGTTTATCCTCAAAACCCGAAAAAGACTGACACGGGATTACAGAAAAATTATAAACTATTTTCAAAAGACTGCTTAATGCCATTTTTGGTAACCTTGCCCATGGAGTTTCTCGGAAGCGAGGGAAGAAGCAGAAGCCGGGTCGGGAGTTTATACCGGGCAAGCTTACTGGAAGCCCAGTCGCGAAGCTCCTCAAGATTCATCGAGAAACCCTCCCTTAACACAAGCGCGGCCCCTACCCTCTCTCCCCAGCTCAGGTCGGCAATCCCGACCACCGCGCATTCTTCGACAAGCGGATGCTCTCTCAGCACCTCCTCGATTTCAAGAGCGGATATCTTGTATCCTCCCGACTTTATTATATCCACCGACTCCCGCCCGAGTATCCTGTAGGAGCCGCTACGCTCAAAGAAAGCTATGTCTCCCGTTTTAAACCATCCGTCGCAAAAAACGCTCTCCGTCTCCTGCGGCTCTCCCCAGTACTCAAGAAACACGCTTTTCCCCTTGACCCTGATTTGCCCCTGACTCCCTTCCCCAAGCCCCACACCCCGCTCATCGAAAATACCTACCTCGACCCCCGGCATCGCGAACCCGACGTGTCCGGGCAGTCTTTCGCCCCTGTAAGGATTCGAAAGAGCCATCCCTATCTCGGTCATCCCGTATCTCTCAAGAAGCACGTGACCGCTTATTTCCTTCCATTTCTCAAGAACGGACACGGGAAGAGCCGCGGAACCGGAGACCATCAGGCGAAACCCGCGAAGGCCCTCGCTCATCCGTTTTCTATCCCGAGCGGAAGAATCCTCCCAGCAATCTATCAGTTTGGAGTAGATCGTGGGGACGCCCATAAATAGGGTCAGGTCTTTTTTTCCGAACCTGTCCCATACGCCTTGAGGACTGAACCCGTTCATCATAACGCACCTAGCGCCGGACCAAAGGGAACAGAGAACTACATTCAGTATGCCGTGGAGGTGATGAAGGGGCAGAACGTTGAGTATGGAATCCTCGGGGCTCCATTCCCACGCCTCCGTCATGCTGCTTATCTGGGCTTTTATGTTAAGGTGCGTTGAGACAACCCCTTTGGGTTTTGAGGTAGTGCCGCTTGTATATATGATCATCGCCCTTCTTTCCCCGGAGATCCGGGGAAGTTCTCCCCGGGCGGGCCGCAGGACATCCGGGAGTCTCTGGAACCGCATTTCGGCACCGCAGGAAACCCCCTCGAGTCTGTACGCAAGATCCGGGTGAAAAATCACCGTATCGGCGCCGCAATCCCTTATGACGTATTCTATTTCTCTTGGGGAATGAGCGATGCCGAGTGGAACGGACACTCCTCCCGCCATCCATACGCCGAGCTTAAGGGCTACATATTCAAATCCTGGGGGAACGATAAAGGCAACTCTTCTCTCCCGAAGGTCTTCTTCGCCGCCGAGAAGGTTAAAGGCCGCAAAGCGCGAGACGCGCATCAGGTCGGCGTAGGTAAAACTTCCAGTCCAGTCCTCAACAGCGGTCCTTTGCCCGAAACCATCCGCTCTTTGTATAAGTTCGATCTCCTGCACGAAGCTCCCTTTAACCTCCCGGTTTTTTGTTTTATAATAATAGAATCTTAAACACCTGCCCGCAATCCATTGTGAGCAGGCTGTAAACGGCAGACCGTTTTCAATCATCTAAAACCATGGCGCAGCAACGTGAAATCACCGAACTGGGAAACCCCGTGCTCAGGCAAGAAGCCGAAAGCGTCGAGAGCATAAGCGACACGGAAATCCAGGAACTGATTGACGATATGATTCTCACAGCCGAAGAAGCAAACGGCGTCGGAATCGCCGCTCCTCAGGTATCCGAGTCTCTTCGCATTTTCATAATCGCGGGAACCGTGAGTCCACGCTACCCCGACGCCCCGGAAACTGAGACCAAAGTGATAATCAACCCCGAAATAGTCTCTGTATCAGACGATGTGGAAAAAGACTGGGAAGGATGCCTTAGCATCCCGGGAATCCGGGCGCTCGTACCGAGACACAAGGCCATCCGCGCGGTCTACAGGGACAGGGACAACAATCTCGTGGAAGGCAGTTTCTCGGATTTTTCAGCCAGAGTGTTCCAGCACGAATACGATCACATAAACGGAGTGGTTTTTCTCGACAGGGTCGAGAGTACGTTTGAGATAATTACGGAAAAAGAGTACATGAAACTTATGACCCCATCCGATTCCGAGGAGCAGGAATGACATTGTCCCCGGGAGCGGAGATATTAACGCAAGGAGAAATTCATGAGCGAATACCCAGAAGGTCTTGATCACGCCATAAACCACGGTTTTTACGACGCTGTTTTTCAGAGAAGGTCCCGGCGCTTCGGTCTTGGAATGGAAATCGAAAGGGGACCCCTCCAATATAAGTCCAAGCACGACCCCGTCCCGCTATCTGAACTTGAGGAAGCCATGCTGGTGTGGACCGGCCTCGGTATAAAGAACATAAACCTCTCGGATTTCCCCCCGCACGTGGGTCTTGACCTTGAAATGCAGTTTACGAGCAAGACGATTCCGGCCCTCGGGGACGTGCACAGGACGGAGCTTTTCTACACGAACGACGAGGGACTCTACATGATAAAGATGCATGACCGCCGCGCCGAGGATTTTGAAGGTCTTGAGAAAATGACCCGCCACCAGAGAGTGGACCGGATACTTGAGCTGTTCCGCGAATCCAAGATCAAGCTTTCTGACGGAAGGGCCGATCTGCCGTCAAAGCCTCCGGGAATCGCCGCCCATAATCTTTGGAACGTGAACAAGCCCGGAACTACTGTGTTCATGCCGGTAACCGATCTTTCGGCATGCATAATCAATCTTTATTTCTTCTACATGAGACCGGATCACAGGTTTAACTTCGTCGATGAGCTTCACAGGCTTAGGCCTCCCGGAACCGCGCAGTGGCTTGAAAAAGGGTTTCTTGACAAGTCGAAGAGAATGCCTCTTGTCGAGGCAGAGCTTCGCTTCGCCAACGGTTACATCGCGGAGCAGGCCTTTATGGGACAGAACATGGTCTTAACGCTTCAGACACTGGGTCTTGGGGGATGGCTTTTCAGCGGATTCGCGAGCATGTTCATGCTCGGCGGAACCCCTTTTCACAGGGGACTGGGTTTTCGGTTCGCGACTCCGCAGATACAGGGCGACACGGGAAATCCAAACCCCGTGGCGGTCGGTCGAGATGACCTGTTCCAGGCATTCTGCCCGCCGTACTACAAGGACATGGGGGAAGCCGTTGAGGCGTTTAACGACATGAAATGGACAAACTGGGAATCACACAAGCTTCCCTACAAGGATCCAGCCGCAGTGCTTGCAGAGGTGGAAAGACCCAGCAAAGATGAAATCCAGGTCGTAAAGGACATCTGCAACTACGTTTACGATACTTACGGGAGGTTCCCGGCTTTTTCCGATCCCATGTTCCTTCGATTCATGGTGCAGGCCCATCATCTGGATCTGGATTTCTACGATAAGTACTACCCGCCCGGAGCTTACACGGAGGCGCACAAGAATCATTTAGCGCGCTGGCACCCCGATATCCCCGACCCGTTTTCGGGCAGTTAAGTAACTCCACGCGTTATCTCCCATAATCCTTCAACCGATATAATTCCGGAGGCCGTATAAGATGGGAAAAAACAAACTACAAAAAACTTTCGGGTTACTCATAACATTGCTTATTGTAAGCACGTTCGCTGTTGCTTTGACAAGTTGTGGTCCAGACGATGAAGAATTCAACCTCGACGCCTTCCCCGTTTTTAAAATGGGAATGCTTCTTGCTAAAACCGGAGAACCGGAGATAGGACATAATTATGAACCGGGAGTTAGGCTAGCGGTTAAGGAAATACAGGAAGCGGGTGTGAATGTGACTCTTGCGGAGAGAGACAGCGCGTGCAGTTTGGACACAGCAGAAAGATCCTTCAGTCAGCTTATAGATGAGGGTGTACATGGTATTATCGGAACCGGATGTTCAAGCACTTCCGTTGGACTCCTCGATGAGATAAACAAATATGAAATGGTAATGATCTCTCCAGTCAGCTCTTCTCCCGTCCTAACTACAGAACCGACCTCAGGCAATGGGTTCTTTTTCAGATCCAAACCTTCCGATGCATTCAGGGCCGTAGTTACTGCCAAGGTTATAGCCGAAGACGGAGGGGCCTATAAAATCGCCGTAATCTATATAAACGATGTTTATGGCAGCGCTCTTAAAGATGCTTTAATAGAAGCAGTAGGAGACAGTTCTAAGATTACGCAGGTTCCCTATTCCCCAGAAGCTGCTGCTTCGGAGTACGCGGAAGCCGCTCAGCAAGTCAGTTCCTCAAACCCTGACGCTGTAGTGATTATTCCCGTAGGAGCGGAACGCGTGGACGTGATAGCTGCTTTGATTACCGCAAACATAGGGCCATCTCAGACAAAAATATATCTTGCCGGAGCCGCACCACCGCACCTTGATGCAAGCGTAAGAAGCCTTCTGGAAATATCAGGTGATGAAGTTCAGGTGGAGGGGGTAAAGGGTATTACCACTTTTTTCCCGGAGAACCCGGATTTTGCCCGCCGTATAATGGAATTTGCCCCAGAGATAGGATGTCCTTCCTGTCCGCGACATGCTTATGATGCCTCTGTTATCATGGTTCTCGCCGCTTTGAGTGCACAAACTGTGGAACCATCGAAATACGTAAATGAGATAAGCGATGTAACAAGGGGCGGCGAGAAGTGTGAAAGCTTCTCCGAGTGTCTTGATCTAGTGGTTGAAGGTAAAGATATAGACTATGATGGAGTATCCGGTACTATCGAACTCGACGACGCGGGCGATCCTACAGAAGGAATATACGAGATCAGCAGGTACGGTGCAGATGGCATTCCGGTAAAAGTGAGAAGTATTTCCGTTCCTTGATTGCGAACAAAAAAACAAATGGAAAAAATAGTTCGAGACGAGGAACCTGGGTTTAAATGCTAAAAGAAGATTTGCGGAAAATTCTGAGCACTACCGCTAGGAAACTTCTTCCCCTGAAAAAACCGTGCCGTTAACCTCGTTTTTTACCGAAAATCCATCTGAACGGTTGTTTGACGAGAAATAAAACAACCTGAAGGTTAAATAAGACCCCCGCAAAACTCAGAAGATCGGAGGGTTTCATGTAGATTTGCGAATCCCAAACTCCCATCTGCCCGCTTATCACTATGAAGTCACCCTCCACAGATGATTCCGTCACCGTTATCTCAAAATCCCCGGCTGGGCTGGTTACTTTCATTAAAATTCTCCCGTGACCGATTAAAAAACTCTGGATTTATTATACCAAAAAACCGGAACCGCTACCCGGGAACCGAAAGGGCCTCTCTCATCACTTCTACCGGGGCATCTTCACCAGTCCAGATCTCAAAAGCGTCAACCCCCTGGTAAAGGAGCATGCCGAGCCCGGATTCCGCTTTCAGTCCAATGGCTCTAGAGTCCCTAACAAGCGGAGTAACAGGTGGTTTATAAACAAGATCGTAAACCACGCAGTCCTTGCCGAGCAGATCAAGCGGAAGACAAAGCGGTTCGATATCGCCCATTCCGGCGGACGAGCAGTTAATCACAATGTCAGCCTGCGCTATAAGTTCCGCCACCCGGTCTGTGTCGTCAAGCGGTGCAGCAGAAAATCCAACGCTGCCAAACTGCGGGGAAAATTCCTCGGAAAGCTTTTCCGCCTTCAAGTAGGTTCTGTTCACGATCGAAACGCTTCGGGCACCGCCCGTGCACATCCCCACTATGACAGCCCTTGAGGCTCCGCCGGCTCCCACGATAAAGATATTTTTGCCCCGCGGGGCGAATTCAAGCTCAGAGTGAAGGGCTCTCAGCACCCCGGAGACGTCCGTATTATAACCCTTAAGCCTTCCGTTTTCGTTAACTATTGTGTTTACGGCTCCGACCATGGACGCTTCGGAAGCAATCTCATCCAGACCTGCCATAACGGATTGCTTATGCGGGATAGTGACGTTAATTCCGCAGAGACCAAGGGCTCTTATTGAGCTTACGGCCTGAGCTACGTTTCGGGGGTTCACGTCAAAGGCCAGATAAACGCAGTCAAGTCTCAGATGCGTAAACGCCGCATTATGCATGGCTGGGGATAAACTCTGGGATACAGGATGGCCAAAGATGCCATATATCCGCGTTGTGGCTTTTATTCCCAAATCCGCTCGTCCTTCGGGTGGCCGCGAAGAATTTCCCGTACAGCCGCAATATCGTGTCTGATCTGCGCTACAAGCTCGTCCACATTCGCAAAACGCTTCTCGTCCCTAAGCCTTTCAACAAAATTAACTCTGACTTCCTCTCCGTAAAGATCGTCACTGAAATCAAAGATATGGGTCTCGACCGTAAGCTTGCTCTCCTCGAATGTCGGACGGATTCCTACGTTGGTAATGCTTCCGTGAGGACCGTCGGGAAGCTTGACGTAGGTAGCGTAGACCCCCGGTCTGGGAAGAATCTCCCATCCGGTATCAAGGTTAACCGTAGGAAAACCCAGCTTTCTGCCTCTTTTTTCCCCTTCCACTACGACACCCCCTATGTAGTAATCGTAACCGAAAAACCGGTTTGACTCGCGGATTTCTCCGCTTCTTACAAGGTCCCTGATAACGCTGCTGCTTACCACTCGATCATCCACCCGCGCCGCTTCGGTGATCACCGTGTTGAAGCCATGGGCTTTTCCCATGGACCGCAGAAGATCGACGTTTCCTTTTCTTTTGTGTCCGAAAGAGAATCCCGGACCCACGATTATGTTCTTTATCCTCAGGCGGTCAAGAAGAATGTCTTTTACGAAATTCTCCGCGCTTACCCTTGAGAGCTCATGGGTGAAGTTAAGACAGATAACCACATCAATCCCCATGGCTTTGAGCATCTCGAACCTCCGTTCTAGCGGGAATATGAGGGAAATTTCCTTTTTGCCGAGAACTTTCTGCGGATGAGGATCGAAAGTAATTACGCAGGAACGCGTAGAATTTCCCCGCGAGCGGCGCTTCACGGCATCTATTATCTTTTTGTGTCCTAGATGGATGCCGTCAAAATTTCCAATGCCCGCAGAGGTCCGAAAATCCAGAGGCTGTTTTGGGTCAACTATAATTTTCATATCTTCTGAAAACCGACACCGTAAAAATAAACACCCGCTGGAAGCGGGAGAGGAAAGAATGAAATACTACCATAGAATATTCTCATTAGGTTACATTCAGTTTTGCCAATTTTCAAAAGGAATTTATGTGCGCTTAACCCTGCTAAAAACTGAATGCGAAAGAAAACTTTTATTGGTTAATAAAAATATTATCTTCATATCATCCCTAGTTCAGAAACCATCTTACCAAGCCAGCCAGTCGGGGACACTTCCTACCTTCTCCAGAAAGACGGCATCAAAAGCACCAAGACCGTGTAGAGTTCAAGCCTCCCTATGATCATGGCCAATGAAAGTATGATTTTCGTAAGCGACCCCAAGTGAGAATAGTGGCTGGTCGGACCGACCTCGTCAAAAGCGGGTCCGACATTGGTTATGGACGCAACCGCAGCCGAGACGGCGGATTCCAAGGATATGTCCTCAAGCATAAGAACCACAAGAGCAATGAAGCCGCAAAGAAAGATGTAGAGGATAAAGAAACTCGTTATGCTTGAGACCGCTTTTTCGCTTATTGCCTTTCCCTCTATTGTTATGGGAGAAACCACGCTCGGATAAACGAGTCTTTGTATTTCCCTGTACGCTTTTTTGAAAAGCACCATGATTCTCAGCGCCTTTACCGACCCGGAAGTCGACCCCGCGCACGCGCCGAAAAACATCAGCATGAAAAGCACCCATTTCACAAAAGCCGGCCACGCGTCAAAATCCGTGGTGGTAAAGCCAGTTGTGGTAATAATCGAGACCACCTGAAAAGACGCGTAACGCAGGGACTCGAAAAAGGTTTCGTAAACGCCGGTCTGCACGAGCTCCATGGCGACGAATATCATCGCCGCGGCGGTGAACAGAAGGTAGAACCGGAACTCGGAGTTTCTCAAAAGCCTCCCAGGCTTCCCGGTGAAGAAGTAGAAATGAAGCACGAAACTCGTTCCCCCGAGAAACATGAAAAAGGTGATCAGCCCCTGTATGTAGACGCTGTCATAAGCCCCTATGCTTAAGTCTCTGCAGGAAAACCCTCCTGTTGAAAGCGTGCTGAAAGAATGCGTTATGGCGTCGAAAAAACTCATCCCGCCGAAAACAAGGAGCACCGCCAGCACACCCGTAAGAGCTATGTATACGATCCAGAGCTTCTTGGCGGTCTCGGCGATTTTCGGAGCGAATTTCTCCGTCGTCGGTCCCGGGGTCTCATGCCCCATGATCTGCGCGCCACCGGCAAAAAGCCTGGGAAGAATCGCGATTCCCAGAACTATTATTCCCATGCCGCCGAGCCACTGAGTAAAATTCCTCCAGAAAAGAATTCCCTTGGGGAGCCCCTCTATGGACGCAAGCGCTGTGGCTCCGGTGGTGGTGAAACCTGCGGTCGATTCGAAAAGCGCATCGACCGGACTGGCAAATACCCCGTAAATATAATAGGGAATGGCGCCGAAAACGCTCGCAAGCAACCAGCAAAGCGCCGCTATCAGGAAACCCTCTCTTCTTCTTATTTCAGTCGGGACCTCAGGGATACGGAAAACGACAAGGAGTGCAAGGCCCGCAAGCGACGTTACAAGCGCTGAGAGCAGGAAGGTAGAAAGATCGTCCTCGCTGTAGAACAATGTGCAGACGGCCGGCAGGAGCATCAAAAGCCCCAGATACATCACGAACTTTCCCGTAATCTGAAAACAGAACCTAACGTTCACGAAACCAGTATCTCTTCAACCTTTTTTACGGCGGCGGGCAGGGCAAACACCACCAGGCGGTCCCCGGCCTGCGCGACGAAATCCCCTCCGGGGAATATCGGTTTCCCGTCCCTTATGCAGACGCCTATTACGGAATCGTGGGGCATTTTACAATCGGAAAGCGGCACCCCAAGAATTTTCGTATGTTGGCTTACGTCAAATTCAAGAATTTCCCCCTCTCCCTCGTAAAGAAGCGATACGTTAGCTTCTCCCCCGAGATGAAGCGAGTTCAAAATACCGTTTGCCACAGACATGTTTACGCTTATGGCCCTGTCGATACCGATCGCTTCGAGCACTTCCACGTAATCCGGATTCGAGTAAAGCACCGTGCAGCGATCAATGCCGAGGTTTTTCGCTAGAAGTGCGCTGAGCACGTTGTTTTCATCATCACCTGTAAGTGCAAGCAGGTAATCGCTCTTTTTAACCCCGGCCTCCTTCAGTACCTCGAGGTCGGTTCCGTCACCTTCAAACACCATCACGCCAACAAGTTCCTCGGCGGCTATTCTGGCTTGCTCGTGGTCGCTTTCAATAAGTCTTACGGAAAGTCCTTTCGCGTGAAGCGCTGAGGCCACCTCACATCCCACTCTGCCCCCACCGACTATGATAATGGAATGGATCTTCTGGATTTTCAGATTAAACAGCTTTTTAAGCTTCTCAAGTGCCGAAGGAACTCCGAGAGCGAAAACAAAATCTCCCGGGCGAAGCTCCGTATCTCCCCGCGGAATGCTCACTCTGTGCTGCCTCTGCAGTCCGACGAATGTCCAGTTCCTGGGGCTGCTGACGAAATTCCTCAGCTTCTCGTTTATTATGGGTACCCCTTCATGCACCCTGAGTTTTAGAAGCTCGATTTTCCCGCTCGCGAAAAACTCCACCCTTCCCGCAAAAGGAGCACTTATAAGCGCACTTATCTTCCCCGAGATTATGCTGCTTGAGCTTACTACTGAGATGCTTGAGTTCTCAATAACTCCTGCATATTCAGCATATTTAGCGTTTCTTACAGCGGCAACTATCTTTTTGACTCCGGAGGCATGGGCGATAAACGAGGCGAGGATGTTCGTCCTGTCATCTCCGGTAACCGCAAGAACTATGTCGGCCTTTTCTATCTCCGCCCGCCTTAGAACGGCGGGATCATCCCCGTTTCCCTCAATGGCCAGAACATCTTGGGTTTCCTTGGCCTTGGCTATAAGCTCTGCGTCTTTTTCGATGACCACGACTTCCTGGCTCTTGCAAAGCTCCTTCGAGAGGAAATTTCCCACCTGCCCCAGACCTATTATCAGAATTCTTCGCATAGCAGCAAACTAGCCCTGCACCTGCTTTCCGAGGACATTGCCGGAAAGCTGAAACAGCCTTATCCCAAAAATGGCCACAAGCAGCAAAGCCGCGAGCTGCGCCTGGGAAAGACCCTCTATAAAGCTTGAGGTAGTCTCCCTTATGAACTCAATTAAGAACCTCTGAGTACCGAGAATCACGAATCCCGCCGACGACAGAAAGCCCATAGGGTAGTTTTTAGTTCTGATTTTCCAGAGAAAAGCGAAAAGCAGGGCCATAAACAGCGTATCATAGAGCTGAGTGGGATGAACATTAACGACTCTCTCGGAAAACGATACCGCCCAAGGCAGAGAACACACGGTTCCGTAATCGCAGCCATTAAGGAAACACCCTATCCTTCCAACGCCGTAGCCCAAGATGAGGGCCGGACACACAAGATCAAGAAGAATCTGAAAATCAGTCTTTCTGATCCTGGAGACGACCCAGAGAGCGCAGAAAACCCCGACGAGTCCGCCCACCGATGAATACCCCGATATGAAGTAGCGCACGGGGTTAGCGAGAAACTCGGTTAAAGTGGCATTCTGGTAAAGAAAAAGTATCTTGGCTCCCACAAGTCCCGCGATAAAGCATGCGAGCAGGAGAGTTGCGGGGAGGGACGGGTCCATTTTCCTGCGGCTTACGTCCGCGGACACCACCCAGTAAGCGACCAGATATCCGAGTGCGAGAAATACCGAATACGAGTAGACGACCAGACCTTCGCCGAGGTCTAAAAGTACCGGGTACATATGGCGTCTCCCTGGGCTACTCTTCTTTTAGAAGAGAATCCACATTTAGCATAGGTACCACGCCGCCGCCTGAAAACTTCGGAAGGGTGCCGTCCCACTTCTCCGCGATTCGCAGCTGAATGATCTGCGGATTGCTTCGAAGCGCTTTGGCTTCCCTTTCAATCGCCTCGGCTCTTGCCTTGGACGCGATCTCTATCTGGAAAGCCTCCGCGGCAGCGGCAAGTTTTTCCTCCTCCGCGGCGGCTTCAGCCTGAGTCACTCTTCTTATTTTCTCGTTTAGGGCCTGAAGCGCTTCCTGCTCCGCCTTTACCTTGAGTTCGATCGCCTTGTTGAACTCCGCGGAGAAATCAAAATCGGTTATGGCTACGTTGGCGATTCTAAGGGCATTGGGAGAAATTTCCTTGTCGCGCAGAGTAATTGATATGAAAGTGTCTATGGCTTCCTGTATCGCGACTTTCACCGCCGCTCTTTTGGTAACCAGTTCCTCGGCGGTGTACTTGGCCGTAATGGCCTTTACAGACTCCTGTATTGCGGGCTCTATAAGAGTCAGGGATACGGTACTTCTTCTCCCTATCTTCTGATATATGAGAGGAGCGAGATCACCTGTAATCGAATACTGAAGGGTGACTTGGGTTTTTACGGTCTGCAAGTCTTTGGAAGCGGAAATGGCTTTTGCGGTCGCCGCGGTAAGACGGATATCGATCTGTTCGACCTTATCCATGAAAGGTTTTTTCATGTGAAATCCCTCGGCAAGCGCCTTGGGCTGTACGGCGCCAAGGGTCCGCACGACTCCAACATGCCCACTCTCCACTATTACGAAAACTCCCGTCACCAGAAAAAACAACAGGATAAAAATTATCGGATAAAAAATATTAAATTTGGGCAGCTTCGGCCTGACTTTCATAATAATACCTCCGTTACACGCTATGTGCTCATAACATTATAATAACAGTTATCTAAAAACATAGACCCATAAAAATTCCGGACCAGTGGGTTCACTGGCGCGTCTCCCTAGCGTCCTTTATGAAAAGGCGGGGTTCCCTTTCCCCGTTTCGCACGTTGAAGCGCAGGGAGAAAACCAGGTCCATTTTTTCGGGAAGATGCTTGCGGGAAGCGTAAAACCAGATGCAGTTAACCACAGAATCGTCTCCCCTAACCCTGAACAGGACGTGCTGATCCTTAAGTAACCTCTGATCCACCACATCAACAGCCCTCGAGAGAAAAAGAGGCTCGGGATTTCCCTCTCCGAAAGGAGAGAGACTTTCAATCTCGGAGACAAGAACATCGCTTATGGAAGAGAGGCCAATTTCTGAGTCTATATCAAGCCTGCTTTCGGGTTTCTGGCCGCTTTTTTCAAGCTCTTGCGAGAACCTCTCCCTGAAAAGACCGATTTTTTCCTCCAAAACGGTTACCCCGGCCGCGTAGGCGTGTCCCCCGAACTCAACGAGAAGATCTTCGCACTTTGAGAGCACGGAAAAAATGTTGATTCCTCCGAAGGATCTTCCGCTTCCCCTGCCCACGCCGTTTTCATCAACCGAAATTAGAAAAGCGGGTTTTCCGCAGGATCCGGCCAGAGAGGAAGCCACGATCCCTATGACGCCCTTGTGCCATTTGCGGGAGGAGAGAACAAGGGAATTGCTCTCTGCGTACTCGGGCGCAGACTCAACCATCCGGGTCGCGTCTCGCAGTGTTTTCTCTTCAATCCCGCGGCGCTCCAAGTTGCGCTCGTCAAGGAATTTCGCGAGAGAGAAAGCTTCTTCCAAGCTGTCGGCGAGCAGAAGCTCAACCGCCTTGTCCGCGGAATCCATCCTGCCCGCCGCGTTTATCCTTGGGCCAAGACGAAAGCCAAGATCAAATATCTCGATGCCGTCGCTTATACCGCTTACCTCCTTAAGAGCGCGCAGGCCCAACCGCTTGGGGGTTCGCATTCTTTTAAGACCCTCTTTCAGCATGATCCTGTTTACGTTTTCAACCGGCACGCGGTCAGAAACCGTTCCAAGCGAAACAAGATCAAGAAAATCCCCCATGTTGGGTTCCGCCACGGTCTTGAAAAATCCTTCCTCCCTCAGCGTTCTTCTAAGCGCGAGGGCGAGGTTAAACGCCACGCCGACGCCCGCGAGTTCCTTTCCCGGGTACCGGCAGTCCGCCTGACGGGGGTTAAGAATGGCGGCGGCCTCGGGCAGTTGGCCTAAGAGACTGTGATGATCCGTAACTATGAAGTCCATCCCGAGTGTCCGTGCTTGCGCCACCTCGTCTGCGGCCGTGATTCCGCAGTCAACAGAGATCACAAGGGTCACCTGCTTTTGTTTAAGAGTGCGAAGCGCGCTTGAGTTTACGCCGTAACCTTCAGTAAACCTGTCGGGAATATAGTATGTGACGTCGCAGCCAAGAGCCCTTAGAAAACTAGTGAGAAGAGAAGTCGCCGTAACGCCGTCAACATCGTAGTCACCGTAAACGGCGACTTTTTCTTTTTCGTAAACGCACCTGCAAAGACGCCTGACCGCCTCCTCCATCCCTTTCATCAGAAAGGGAGAAGGCAGGTCAGAGAGGGATGCGGAGAGAAACACCTCGGCATCCTGGGCGGAACTCATCCCCCTGTTTACCAGAAGCCCCGCGGTTATCCGCAGAATGCCGAACTTTGCCGAAATCTTCTCAACCGGCCCTTTGGCGGGCCTTGCGACTACCCATTTTCTTTCGTTCATAAAAACTCTGTGGGAAGAAATTCAGGAAGAGGCGCCTTCTTTCCTCAGGTGTTCAACCAACCCCACAAGACCGAGGTAATAGCTGCGCGCCCCGAAACCCGACACTACGCCGAGCGATACTCCTGAGACAAACGATTTCTGCCTGAAGTCCTCTCTTTTGTATATATTCGAAATGTGAACTTCCACAACAGGCATTCCGGTTGAGAGTATTGCGTCCCTTATGGCTACGCTCGTATGCGTATAGGCGCCGGGGTTTATGATTATTCCGTCAAACTTTCCGTAGGCGTCCTGTATGGCAGTGACTATCTCTCCTTCTGAGTTTGACTGAAAGAAGGAAAGCCGGACGTCCTCGCCCAAAGTCTCGGTGTTCGAAGAAAGAAAAGACTCAATATCAGAGAGGGTGAGGTTTCCGTAAATCTCCGGTTCCCTCTTACCCAGCATGTTGAGATTCGGACCGTTGATGACGATTATTTCCATGGAACAGACACCTTGAGGTAAGGATAATTAAATGGCCGCCCATATTCAACCGCAGCTTCGCTTCACCCTTTTCGGGCTACGCCCTGCGAGGGTGAAGCGAACAAAGCCAAACCGGACAGTTGCATCCGCTCATTAATAAGTGTTACAATAGTAAAGACTAGGTAGTTACGTATCGCGGTAATACGAGTGAGAAAGAGGAGGATTAAGAATGATGGAACAGTTCTTGAGGAAGCCAAAAAGTCGTTTCGACGATGTTTCCAGAGATAAAAATGCGCCGCAGCGATGTGAAAGAAAAGTTTCTTACATCGTTCATGCTTTTTTCATGGCGGCAGCATTTCTGCTTATGGGTGCATACTCTCAGGTAAACGCACAGGAAAACGGGGACCTAAGGTTGGTTCAAACGCATGAACTGAGTTCGGATACTTCGGGCATCGTTGAGATGTTTGTCGAAAGCGACGGCGGCGACGCATGGAAACCAATGGATTACTATTCTCCGCTTGGGAATCGCGATTGGATTAAAGAGCACATAAGTGAAGTCATATGTCGCCAGTTAGGCCATTCGGGAGGATTTATGCAATCCTCCTCAATCCCTGATACCAACCTTTACGACTCTACAGAGTATCAAAACCTAGAAGAATTGCTATGCGCAGGATCGGAAGCCAAGCTGCTTGATTGTAGATATGGGAGGCGCAGGATTGATACTCTTCCAGATAACTCCAGGGCTATGGGTGTTAGATGCGATGATTCCACATCGAACAGCACCGCTACCGGTGTGCTGAGAATCGATGGCGAGACATACGTTGGAGCCACGCTGGCCGCAATTCACTCTGGAGTTACCGACGCGGACGGCAAGCCGTCAGACGAAGATTCGTTTACCCATCTGTGGATTAGGGTTGATACCAGGCAAAATCCCATCCTTGGTATTACATCTATCCTCGGGAACCTCGGACATGCCACAGGTCCCAATGATTTCACCTATATCTCGGGCGCGGGAAATTCCACTTATGTCCTCACGGCCCAGGACGAAGGCTATTACATACGGGCGCAGGTGAATTTTACGGACAACGCGGGTAACGGTGAGATACTCTACAGCTTTCCGGAGGGACATGTAAGTCCCGTGGCCGACGCAACGCTCAGGTTAGCAGAAAGCAATACCCCGGAGGGAGCCCCCGCCAAAAGGGTCGAGATATACAATGGCGAAGATAAGGAATGGCAGTCTATATGTGACGATGGTTGGGGAAGCGAAGAAGCAAACGTCGCCTGCAAAGAGTTAGGGTATGCCAAAGGGGGAACCGCAGAAACACGACTTACTGGGCCAGTTTCAGGATATGAGCTCTTTAGTGTTAGCGGCGGGCGTGACTATCGACAATCACGATCGCTCGTTTACATGCTAGACGATGTGGTATGCGAAGGTACTGAAATAAAACTGTTTGACTGCGGACACTCAGCACGCGGTGATGACAATTGCGGTGATTGGGAGCGTGCCGGAGTATCCTGTAAAGAAGAAGAGTAGATGTTTTCTCAGTGAAAGTATGAAATTGCAGGAACCGGAAACAGGGGCGGGAGCGACATATTCAAAAGAACTCTCGCACATGGGAAATAAAAAAATGGGCAACATTACGATGAGATCTACCGTATCGCTGATTCTATCGTTCTGCATGCTGGGACTTGTCTGCAGCGGTTGTGGCAGCGACGGTGACAGGCCCGTAAGCCGAGTTACCGACAGCGCTACCTTAAGGGACTTCGTGGAAGACGCGGCGGAGCGCCTGCAGAATTCCCCCAGTTTCGAGGACGCCCTGCAACTCATAAACGAGTTCAGGCAGGTCGGGGGAGACTGGAACGACGGTTCCACGTATCTTATTCTTCTAACAGGCAAGGGAGGCCTGTACATTCACTCGAAGAACAGAGAGCTTGAAGACGAGGACTGGTCCAATCTGGAGGACGCAATGGGGAAGAATGTCGGGCAGCAGTTCCTGCAGGGAGGCTTTGTCGAGTATCACGCAGAAGGTGATCAGGACCCCAGAGAGAGTTACGCGTTTTCGTTTTCGGCTCCGAATCTTCCGCTTACCAATCCGCTTGAACCCGAATCACAAAGGCTTGTGCTGATCGGAGGCTTTGATTACGAACCGGAGGTACAGGATGTTGCTTTTGAAGATATTTCCGGTTCCAGAATAGTACTTCCCAGATACGACTCTTCAGAGGTTTCTAACCAAGAGAAGCTCAAGCGGTTCGTAAACGACGCGAGTGCCTTCTTTACCAAAGCCATGGTGTCAGATGAAATCGGTGACATCGCGCAATTAAGAAAGATATTCAGGTATGAAGGCGGCCCCTGGAGAAATATCTCCACGTACATCTATATTATGGATGACAGGGGCAACGTAATTTTTAACGCAGCCAACAGAGACATTGAGCAGACGAATTTGTGGGAATTTGACGCCAACGGGCAGAAAGTTATTCAGGAACTCATTGCGGCGGCAAAAATGTCGGGCGGAGGGTTCGTCGAATATAACTGGGACGATCCGGCTGTTGAAGGTGACGAACCGGGGGATGGCGGCGCCGGCGGTTCGTCAGCCAAGCTTGGCTACGCAAAGGCTATTCCGCTTGACAAGGACGAAGAAGGCGCGCCCATAAACGCATCCAGGGTTTATGTGTTTGGTTCCGGGCTTTACCCCGGTCAATAACGAAAGAGTGGCGAAAATGACACGGTAGGGCCGATTATATTGAAACCTCCTCCCGTCAGCCAGCAGCTTTTTCAGTGAACAGTTCATGAAGAGTGTCTCGCCGCCCCGCTAACTAGTGTCTGTCAGAAAAGGTCTAACTCATTGAAATAGAACAAGATATCATTGATTTTCTATGGTGAAGATTCTCCATGTATGGTACAATTGTACCCGAGTTATCAACATATTGGGCCATTTCAAAGAATCTTCGGAGAATTCACCATGAGAAAGACAAAAGATCTTCAGCTTGAACTTGCGGGAACGTCAATAGAGAACATAAAATTCAATATCAAGTCCCGGGACGATATACCGGCGATACTGATAGGGTTGCAGCACATTTACACGAATCCCGAAACAAGGGAGAGGTTGTTCTCCCTGCTTGAGGAGAAGTTTCTTCCCGAAGTCAGTTTTCACACTGGCCGCCCCGGCATGGATACGTGGAGGGTTGTGGTGCTCGGAGTTGTGAAGCAGGGACTTGGCTGTGATTATGATCGTCTTCACGAGCTTGCCAACCACCATGACACGGTTCGCAAGATGCTGGGTCACAGCGGTTATGGAGATGAATATGAATACGGACTTCAGACGATAATAGACAACGTGTCGGTGCTGAGTCCGGAGTTGCTGAAGGAAATAAGTTCCATAGTGGTTGACAGTGGTCACGCGGTCTCAAAAAAAAAGCCTGGAGAAGGGTTGCGGGGGCGGTGTGATTCGTTTCCGGTAAAGACGGACGTTGAATATCCCACGGACGTGGGTTTGCTTTGGGACGCGACAAGGAGCATGATTCGGGAGGCGGTCGGGGCCGCGAGGTTCAACGGGCTTGGGGGGTGGCGTCAGCAAGGGCATCTTCTGGGAAAGGGCGGGAAGCTTTTTAACGGGGCAAGGACTTCGTGCAACCGCAACAGGAGCGGAGAAGGGGCGGTGGAGCGGTACGTGAGGTTCTGCGAGGATGTGTCCGCGCGGGTGGAGAAGACGCTTTGCGAACTGGTGGCAGAGGGGGTTCCCGCGTGGCGTATAGAGAAGATTAAGGGGTTCCTGCGTCACTGCCGCAGGCAGGCGGATCAGGTACGCAGGCGTTTGATCTTTGGAGAAGTCATACCGCATGAAGAAAAGGTATTCTCGGTGTTTGAGCCCCATACCCGTTGGATAGCGAAGGGGAAGGCGGGGGTTGCGGTGGAGTTTGGAGTTCCGGTGTGCGTAGTGGAGGATCAATACCAGTTCATTCTTAATCATCGCGTGATGTGGAAAGAGTCCGACGTGGAAGCGTGCGTGCCGTTCATAGAAGAAACCTTGGAGATGTATCCCGAGTTCGGGACATGCAGTTTTGATCAGGGGTTCCACAGTCAGAAAAACAGAAAGAGGCTTGAAGAGGTTTTGGAAGGGAACTATCTGCCTAAGAAGGGCAAGCTCGGGAAGAAGGACAGGCAGAGGCAGGGTTCTGAGGAGTTTGTGGAAGCCAGAAGGCAGCATCCCGCGATAGAGTCTGCAATAAATGCTTTGAATCACAAGGGATGTGACAAGGTAAGAGTTCGTGGGAAAGAGGGGTTTGCGAGGAGCGTGGCTTTATCGGTTCTTGCCGCGAACATCCATCGTCTTGGGGCGCTTGTGAGGAACAGGGAGAGGGAGAGGGAAAAAAGAAGGCTCAAACCGGGTTTTCCGGTTGCTGCTTAAGCAGCTTTGGAACAAAGAGAATAAGCGGTTTGGGAGAAGGGAAGGCGGGGGTTTGTCCGAATATCTGGGAAATCGTAGTGGTTTTGCGGTAAAGTGGATAATTCAGTGGTTTTGTATGGCGTTGCGGGTCTTTGAAAGAACAGGGATCCGGGCGCTGTCTGGATCCTGTCGGAAAATCAACCAAAAAAGGGCTTTTCTGACAGACACTAACTAAGCGACACTATTTGCCGAGAAGGACTCTTATCTCTTCACGCTTGCTCCGGTAAACCAAATTGTCAGGTTCAAGTTCGCAGAGAACTTCAATTATCTTCAAAGCGTCTTCGTAAAGTTCCTGGGAAACGTAAAGGTTAAGCATAGTGTCCGTTTCGAAAACCCCTGCCTGGGGTTTCTCTTCTTTTTCCGGTCCGGGGGAAGGTTCTCCGGGTTTCTGGATATCCTCTTCCCGGCGCCCTAGATACAAAGCGGGTGACAGTGCGACCTTGAAGGCTTCGCCCGTTTTCCCCGCGCTTTTGTATATATATATCAGCAGGTCGGAGGCCTGAGTGTTTCGATGATCAAGAGAAAGGGCCTTTTTGAGTTCCTCTTCCGCGGCGGCGGCATCCAAGCACATAAGGTAGGCCTTTGCGAGAATAACTCTTCCACGGCTGGTATCTCCGTTTTTTTCGGTAAAATCAGAAACCAACAGCCTCGCCTTGTTTACTTCCCCAAGTGCGAGAGAAACCTCCGCCATTGCAAGAAGCGAATCGGAGTCGGGAAAAATCTTCGAGGTGTACTCGTACTTCTCCCTGAGTGTCTCAAGAGCATGCTGACTCAGGGTCTTAAGTTCATCCATAAGCACTTTGTCGCTTTTGCCAACGGCGGTAACCGCATGCCTTTTCCCAATCCGCGCTGAGTGCACAATTTGCACGGAAATTGAATCGGCATTCCCGACCCGTTTCACCAAAGATACCGCAATGCAGGGGAGCGGACAACCCCAAGCGGGACGGCGTTTCGGCCCCACGTCATCTTTTTTTCACAAAAGAAAAAATATCTACTTCCTTTATCCCGATGAGCTTGGCAAGCAGGAAGTAGATAAGAACGCCAACACCCACCGCGGCGGCCATGACTATCGCCTTGTCAAGAGAAAAACCGGTTTCGTTCCACGAAGAAAGTCCAGCGATACCCCACACGGCAAAACCCATGACAACCGCGATCGCGAGAATCTTGAATGAAAAGAAGAGAATGTCCCGGGAGAGAAAACGTCCCAGTCGCCCATTTAGCAAAACGACCAGCAAAACGAAGTTCATCACCGAAGAAATCGAACTCGCAAGCGCCAGACCCAAGTGATTAAGCGAGAAGACAAATCCCAGCACATACCCGCACACCGCGTTTAGCAGGAAGCAGAAAAACGCCACCTTAACCGGCGTCCTCGTATCCTGCAGAGCGAAAAAGGCGGGCACGGTGATGCGAATTCCCCCCACGGCGAAAAGTCCAAGGCCGTAGCCTAAAATGGCCTGGGAGGTATTTATAACCGCCGCGTAATCAAACTCGCCATGCTGGTAAAGAAAGTTGCAGAGAGGGACCCGCAAAGCGACTATCCCTACCATGGCGGGCACCATTATAAACAACATGCGCCGAAGCGAGCGCAGATATTCGGCGCCGAAACCCCCGTAATCCTCCCTTGCCGCGTAACCTGAAAGCGCCGGGAGCGTAACGGTCGCCAGGGAAACAGCCACCATCCCGAGGGGAAACTCTATGATTCTCTCCGCAAAATAGAGATAGGAAACGGTTCCCTCGGACATAAAAGATGCGTACTGGGTGTTCACGAGTATATTGAGGTTGTAGACCGCTATTCCGAAAAGCTGGGGGAACATGAGCAGCGCGAGTTTCCTGACCGCCGGGTGATTGAGGTTTTTCGTGAACCCGAACACGAACTTTTTTTCGCGAAGATAAAAAAGGTGGAGCAGCAGTTGCAGCACCCCTCCGCCGAGAACCCCGAAGCAAAGAGAAACGATTGGCACCTCAAGTTCTTTGTAAAGAAACAGGGCACTTGCGATTATGCACAGGTTAAAAAGAACCGGAGAAAAAGCCGGAGCGAAAAAATGCCTTAGGGAGTTAAGAACCCCCATCGCCAAGGCCGTAAGAGAGATGAAAAGCACGTAGGGAAAAATAAGCCTGTTGAGATAGACCGCCAGATCGAAAGTCTTCTGATCGAATCCGTAGGCGAAAAGCTTCACAAGCCAGGGGGAAAAAATTACTCCCAGTACTACCACGAAAACAAGAATGATGAAAAGTACGGTGAACGCGGAACGCAGGGCGTTTTTCGCCTCCCGCCTGTCACCCGATTCAAGATGCTCCGAGAATATGGGTACGAAGATCGCCGCCAGAGATCCTTCGGCGAAAAGGCGGCGCAGCAGGTTGGGGATTCGGAACGCGACATAGAAAGCGTCGGTTTGAAAACCCGCTCCGAAAAGCGCCGCCACCACAACGTCCCGCAGGTATCCGACGATCCTGCTTAGAAGGGTGAGGAAACTTACAAGACCCCACTTGCGCTTATGATCTTCCTTGATTTCCATAAAAATCCTAGCCTTCCGGCAAATCACCGCCTTGCGGAGGGTCGACAAATTCAAACTCTATTTCCCCTCTTAGCGCTTCAAGAACCCCGCGCGTTTCCGAAGCAAGTTCAGGTGTAGTGATTATCTTAACTATCATCTCCTGCGGCACTTCGGTCCTCACCCACATCAGGTGCCCGTAGGTGCCTAATATCGCCTGCAAAAGAACATTAGAGCTCTTGTCCGCAAGTTTTATAAAAAAAACAGACATTTTCCCCCAATCGAATTTAAACTGAAACTCACCCGCAAAACCAAGGTCTTCGGATGAGAGTATATACAAAATAAGCCAACAAGTAGAATCCCGCACCCAACAGATAGTGTTTTTTCTTAGATTTCGCCCCGACAGCATCCATTATTAAAGGAACATCTAGTTTTATGTTTTCACCGCTCGCTCATTGAAAAGATTAACTATTTCAAAATGTTACTTGACTTTTTGCGTGTTTTTTTATAATTTATGAATTGGCATGAGAAGAATATATTATGGCATAAAATGGCAGGAAGTAGCATAAAATGTTCAGAGGAAGATACGAACACACTATGAGCAAGACCGGAAGGGTCAGCATTCCTTCAAAGTTCAGGGAGGTCTGCAGAAAGAAATATTCCGACGAGACCTTCGTAGTTACGAACTTTGACCACTACCTCATCGCCTACCCCATGAGGGAATGGAACGAGCTTGAAAAGAAGCTCTCCAAGATTTCCATAACCGACAGCCAGGTGACCTCTTCAATACGCTATCTCATGGGAAACGCGGTTGACTGCCCCATAGACAACCAGGGAAGAGTGCTGATTCCCCAGTCTCTGCGTTCATACGCCGCCATCGAGACGGAAGTCATTCTGGTCGGCATGCTGAAAAAAATAGAGATCTGGTCAAAGGAGATCTGGGAGAAAGAAAACGGCTCCGAGGCATTTGATAACTTCATACAGAGCAGGGAGGTGCTTGCCGGATATGGCCTCTAAGAAAATAAAAGCCGTGGCCTTAGGCTCTGAGCCCCAGGAACAGTTCCACTTCCCCGTTATGGCAAAAGAGGTAGTCGAATACCTTGATCTGCCGGAGGGCGCCGTAGTGGTCGACGCGACCGTGGGTCTCGGCGGACACTCCGAGTGCCTTCTAAATAAATATCCTTCAATATCAAAGCTAATAGGGATGGACGTTGATCAGGCCGCGATCTCTCTTGCAAAAGGACGGCTTTCGGCAAGCGAAGAAAAAGTAGAGATGGTAAACAGGAATTTCATACACATAAAAAGCACGGTCAACTCCTTGGGAATAGAGTACGTGGACGGCATCGTCGCCGACCTGGGAATCTCATCTTTTCAGCTTGAGCGAAGCGGCAAGGGATTCAGCTTCAAGAAAAACGAGTTTCTGGACATGAGAATGGACGGGGGTCTTCAGTTCTCTGCGTATGACCTGGTAAACGAAATGAAAAGCGAAGAACTCGAATACATACTGAAAACATACGGTGAAGAGAAATTCGCACGGAGAATCGCAAACTCGATAGTAAGAAGCAGGGCAAAAAAACCCATACAGACTTCCTTCGAGCTGGCCTCGATAATATCAAACTCGATCCCGAAAAAGTTTCACCCGAAAAAAACGCACCCAGCGACCAAGACTTTTCAGGCGCTTCGAATCTCGATTAACAACGAACTAGACAACCTGGCGATCTTTATTGAAGAAGCCGTGAAGATCCTAAAGACCGGAGCGAGGCTGGCGATAATCTCTTTCCACTCGCTTGAAGACAGAATAGTTAAAAACATGTTCAGGAAACTTGACTCTCCCTGTGTTTGTCCTCCAGACCTTCCCGTATGCGCGTGCGGAAAGGTTCAGCAGATAAGGAGGGTGACCCGTTCGGTCGTAAGGCCCGGGAAAAGCGAGGTGGAGGAAAATCCCAGGGCGAGAAGTTCAAAAATGAGAGTAGCAGAGGGGATATAACCACAATGAGAGGAAAGCTTCCCGGAAGTAAGAAAAAAGAGAGTGGATTTTCCCTGCGCACCGCGATCATCCTCGGGGTCTTGTTTGTAACGGCCCTTTGCTTTCTGCGCGTCAAGGTTGAATACACGAGAACCGGTTACGAGATCTCCAGAAACAAGGAAATGGAAAGGGAGCTCATAAAGGAAGGCCAGATTCTCAACTACGAACTCTCAAAACTCAAGTCCCCGGAATTTCTGGAACCCGTGGCAAAGAAAATGGGGTTCAGGTTCGCCACTTATAAGGATGTCGTTTTCGTTGAAGAGGTAGTACTTGCTGGAAAAGCAGAATGAAAACTTCTAGAAAAGGAAAATGGAAATTTTATCTTACCACTATTTTTATTACCGGCCTCTTTGTGGCTCTTGGATACAGATCCTTTGAAATCCAGGTACTCCAAAGCGACAAGTTCTCCGCGGGCGCGGAAAAACAGCACAGCAGGGTTTATAAAATGCCTCCGATACGGGGAACCTTGTATGACCGGAATAAAAAACCTCTGGCCACAAGTGTCTGGGCAACTTCGATCTATGTAAACCCCAAGAAAGTAAAAGACCCGGACAAGCTCGCACGGGCAATATCGAAACCGCTTGGTCTCTCCCGCAAGAAGCTGCTCAGAGCTGCGCGCTCCGAGAAACCTTTCGTATGGATCAAAAGAGGAGAGGATTCCGAGACCGCAAAGAAAATAGAGGCCATGGGCATCTCAGGTGTCGGCTTCGCCGAAGAACCGAGAAGAATCTATCCCAACGGTTCCCTGCTTGGACAGGCGCTTGGATTCACTAACATCGATCTTAAGGGAGTGGAGGGTCTTGAATACGGCTTTGAGAAGACGCTTGCCGGCAAATCCGCCACGGCGAGGATCAGAACCGACGGCAGGGGAAACCGCATATCCGACGCCCTGCTTAACGCAAAAGAGCAGTCAACAAAGGGAAACGACGTGCTGCTTACCGTGGATTCCTATATACAGCACATAACAGAGACCGCCCTTGAGAAGGGCTTAAGAGAAATGAAAGCGGACAAGGGGGCTGCCCTCCTTATGAATCCTCAGACCGGGGAGATACTCTCCATGGCCTCCTATCCGTTTTTCGATCCGAACCGCTTCGGCGAGTTCTCTCAGGAGACGAGAAAAAACCTTCCCATATGGATGTCCTTTGAACCCGGCTCGACACTCAAGGTATTTCTGGCCGCGACGCTGCTTGAAGAAAAAATGGGAGATGAGAACACCAAGTATGACTGTGAGAACGGAAAGCAGAGAGTCGGCCCGAAAACAATAAAAGACGTGCACGGCCACGGAATCCTGACAGTTTCCGAGACCATAACGTATTCAAGCAACATATGCGCCTGGAAAATGGGAAAGACCCTAGGAAAGAAAAAACTTCACGATTCGCTCAGAAATTTCGGTTTCGGAAAGACGGTCGGAGTGGATCTTCCCGGGGAAGCCAGCGGAAAAATACAGAACCTGAGAAACTGGGGAGATATAGAACTGGCAACTATATCATTCGGACAGGGAATCTCGGTAACGGCGATTCAGCTTGCAACCGCACTTTCAAGCATCGCAAATGGCGGATACCTGATGAAGCCGTATATCGTTAGGAAAGTCGTATCGCCGGAGGGAAAAGTTCTCCTGGAAAAAAATCCCGAGATGCTAAAAAGAGTCGTTTCCTACGATACGGCTTCGAAAATTACCGCAATTCTTGAACAAGTGGTGGAAAAAGGTACGGGCAAAAACGCCAGGATCTCCGGCTACAGAGTCGCCGGAAAAACAGGTACGGCGCAGATGTCCAATCCGGAAACCGGCACCTATTACAAAAGCAGATATCTTTCGTCGTTCATCGGGTTCGCTCCCGCTGATGACCCGCGTCTTGCCCTCGTGGTAATTGCAGAGAACCCAAGAAAGCACACTTACGGAGGGATAGTCGCGGCGCCCATCTTCAAGTCCATAACCGAAAAAGTCCTGTTTTACATGCGCATACCGCCACGCGAGGAAAGAATCGAGGAAACGGTCATGCCGGACATGGCGAACAAAAGCGCAAGAGCCGTAATGAAGTGGGCGGAGCAGGAGGAAGTCTCAGTCAGGTTCATAGGAAGCGGCTACGTGGTCAGCCAGCATCCACCCTCGGGAGAAAAGATCAGAAGGGGAGCAGACTGCACCTTTACCCTTAAGCAGAACATATGAGATTAGCAGATGTTCTGAAAAACGCGGGAATTGAAACGTTAACTGGATCGCAGAATCCGGGAGATACGGAAATTACAGGAATAACTCTCAACTCACAGAACGTGGAACCGGGTTCCCTTTTTATAGCCATCAGGGGCAAAGCCACTGACGGGCATATGTACGCCGCCTCGGCGGTAAAAAAAGGGGCGGCTGCGCTTCTGCTTGAGGAGGTTTCAGAAGAAATTCCAGGTCTCGGGGTCCCCGTCGCAAAAACAAGCGACTCAAGAACCGCGGCCTCCATAGTCGCCTCCAATTTCCATGACCACCCTTCCCTGGCAATGAAGGTCGTGGGGGTGACGGGAACCAACGGAAAAACCACCGTGTCCCACATGATCGAAGCCGGCTGGAAGGCCGAGGGGATAAACACGGGACTTCTGGGAACCATAGAAAACAGATACATGGGAAAAACCGAAGCCGCTTCCCTTACGACGCCCGATCCCATCGCTTTTATGAGCATGCTGCGAGAGATGAAAGACGCCGGAGTGACGAACGTCACGCTCGAGGTATCCTCGCACGCCCTTGACCTAAAAAGGGTCGACGGATGTCATTTTGACGCGGCGATATTCACGAACCTCACCCAGGATCACCTGGACTACCACCAGACGCTCGAAGATTACTTCAGGGCCAAAGAAAGGTTTTTCTCGGAAATTCTCGAGAAAAGCGAGAAAAAAGAGGTGTTCTCGATAATAAACGCGGACGACCCTTTCACAGACAGGATATCCGTCCCGAAAAAAGGGCAAAAAATAACGTTTTCTATGAAAAAAAAAGACTCAGTTGTATTCGCGGAGCATTTAACGCTTGATTCAGGAGGCATAAAGGCCATACTGGCCACCCCGTGGGGCAAGGTGGAACTTGACTCAAAACTCATGGGGAAACACAACCTCTATAACATGATGGCGGCAACCGGAACACTCCTCTCTCTCGGTTTGTCCCCCGGGACAACCGGGAGAGCGCTGAGTGAACTCAGGCGCGTACCAGGAAGACTCGAGAAAATCGAAAACGCCCTGGGAATAGATGTTTTCGTAGATTATGCTCACACTCCCGACGCACTTGAGAATGTGCTTGAGTGCCTGAAACCCTTCTGTGCGCAAAAACTCATCACCCTGGTGGGTTGCGGCGGAGACAGGGACAGGGGAAAACGGCCCCTCATGGCCGCGGTCGGGCGCAGATACTCGGACATGCTGATAGTGACTTCGGATAACCCCAGAACGGAAGACCCGGACGGGATAATCGCGGATATGACCGAAGGGATAGAGCCTCAAGACCCGGGGACCGTGGTCATAACCGACAGGGAAGAAGCCATAAAACACGCCGTGGATGCAGCCAGACGCGGAGACATAATCCTGATAGCTGGGAAAGGGCACGAAGACTACCAGATAATCGGTACCGAGAAGATCCATTTTGACGACAGGGAAATCGCGGAGAAATACCTTGAAGCCAGGAGCAGGAGAGGACTTTGAGATTCAGCCTTGATTTTCTGCTAAATTCCACTGGAGGCAGCCTTGTCGGCGGCAAGATGCCGGGCGGAGCTTCCGGGGTCTGCATCGATTCCAGAAAGATAAAAAAAAGCCAGCTTTTCGTCGCCATCGAGGGACCCAACTTCGACGGTCACAATTACGTCGCCGAAGCCTTTGAAAAAGGTTCGGTGGGAGCGCTAGTAGAAAAAGACCCGCAAATACAGGGCGCAAAGCACAACTGCGGCGCAATAATAAAGGTCGAATCCACGCAAAAAGCCCTGCTTGAAATGTCGAGACACTGGAGAAATTCGTTTCCCGATCTCCGTGTCGCCGCCATTACGGGTTCTAACGGAAAGACCACAACCAAAAACATGACTCACAGCATACTGTCCATATCAGGCAACGTGCTCAGGACCTACGGCAACCTGAACAACCATATAGGTCTTCCGCTTAACCTGCTGAAACTGGAGGAGGAGCATGATTTCTGCGTGCTTGAGATGGGAATGAACTCTTTCGGGGAAATAAGAACCCTTGCCGAGGTAGCCTCGCCCGATGTGGGAACGATCACCACGGTAGGAAAAGCCCACCTGGAGGAGATGAAGGACCTTGAAGGAGTCGCGAGGGCAAAGGGCGAACTGGTTGAGAACTTCGGCGAGGAAAACACTTTCTGCGTAAACGTTGATGATCCGTGGGTGAAGAAAATAGCCGACCGCGCACACTGCCAGAAGATCACGTACGGAGTTGCCTCCCCCGAGGCTTTCATAAGGGCAAGCGACATCAGCCATGAGGGAATGGAATCCATCGAATTCACTATACAGATCGACGAGCGGTCCGCTAAAACGAGAATAAAGGGAATAGGCGCACACAACGTTTCAAACGCCCTCTCGGCCTCCGCCCTTGCGTATTCGCTTGGATGCGGAATGAACGAGATACTGGCCGGTCTTGAAAAATACGTTCCCTCCGCGATGCGCCTTGAAGTTATCCGCACCCCGTTTGGCTTCAGGATCATAAACGACTCATACAACGCAAATCCCGACTCGATGCGCGCGGCGCTTGACGAACTTGCCGGCCACCGCCGCGGCAGGGCGAAGGCGGTAGCTGTTCTCGGCGATATGCTCGAACTCGGGGAAAGCAGCGAAAGGGAGCACGAACTGATCGGGGAGCATGTTTCCAAACTCGGTCTGGACATGGTTGTGGCCATGGGAGAATTCTCCCAGCCGCTCATATCGGCGATACGGGGACAAACGGCTTGTCACGTAGCGCAGAGCCCGCAGGAGGCGGCCGCCCTGCTTCTTGATGTCTGCGGGGAGGACGACATAGTGCTTGTAAAAGGATCGCGAGGAATGAAGATGGAAGCGGTAATACAGACGCTTTACAAAAAATAGGCCATGCTCTACTTTCTGCACCTTCTAAAAGACGAATTTATTTTCCTAAACGTTTTCAAGTACATAACTTTCCGCTCTTTCGGAGCCGGATTGACTTCTTTTCTTCTCTGCGTTTTCCTCGGGAAAAAGCTGATTGACTTGCTCAAAGCGGCCCAGTTCCACGAGACCATACGCAAAGACGGACCCAGCAGCCACGGCGCGAAAGCCGGCACTCCCACGATGGGAGGAATATTCATCGTAATGGCTATAACCGTATCATCCCTTCTCTGGACAAACTTCCTTGTAGGCAAGGTTATGCTCGTACTTCTGTTCATGATAAGTTTCGCCATCCTGGGATTTTTCGACGATTTTATAAAGATAAAGAAAGGAAAGGGAATAAGGGCAAGGGTTAAGTTTCTCTGCCAGACGCTCATCGCGGCGACGTTTGTGATTATTCTCTGCATGAATGAAAGCGGAAGTTTCTCAATGTCCATGAGGGCCGGGGAAAGCGCGGTGTATTCCTCGACCTCCGTAGTGTTTCCCTTCATAAAGCAGGCCGTGGTAGATTTCGGATATCTCTACATATTCTTTGCCCTCCTGGTCACCGTCGGTTCTTCAAACGCGGTGAATCTGACCGACGGTCTTGACGGTCTGGCCATAGGTTCGATCGCCATCGTAACCACTACCTACGTAATTTTCGCTTATCTCGCCGGAAACCTGCAGTTTGCAAGCTACCTGCAGATCCCGTACGTGCAGGGAGCCGGGGAACTGGCCATTTTTCTCGCGGCGGTCGGAGGGGCATGCCTCGGGTTTCTTTGGTACAACTCCCATCCCGCCCAGGTCTTCATGGGAGACGTGGGTTCTCTTTCTCTGGGGGCAGCCATAGGATTCAGCGCTCTCGCGATAAAGCAGGAAATACTTCTGGTCATAGCCGGCGGGGTGTTCTTCGTGGAAACCCTTTCGGTGATAATCCAGGTGATCTCGTTTCGCTCTACCGGCAAGAGAGTTTTCAGAATGACGCCTCTTCATCATCATTTCGAGCTTGCCGGATGGGCCGAATCGAAAGTAGTGGTGCGTTTCTGGATAATATGCCTTGTTCTTTCTATTCTCGCTCTTTCAAGCCTGAAGATAAGGTGATCAAATGGAACTTGGGGAAAACAGATTCTTAGTCGTTGGTCTCGGGGTAACGGGAGTGGAGACTTCAAAATTTCTCCTCTCCAAAGGAGTGCCGGTAAAGGCAACCGACTCGAGAGAGGCCCGGGAGCTTGGATCCGTGGTGGAAGAACTCTCGGCAGGGGGCATGGAGGTCCTGTGCGGAACTCACGCGCCCGAATTTTTTAAATGGGCTGACACAGTAGTGCTGAGTCCCGGGGTAAGATTCGATCTTCCCGAGATCAGTAACGCTCAGGCAGCTGGAAAAACGGTAATAAGCGAAATCGAGCTTGCGTGGAATTTTATATCAAAGCCGGTAATAGGAATAACGGGGACAAACGGAAAGACAACGACCACGTCCCTTCTCTCGGAAATGCTCAGACGAAGCGGCTTGAAAATCTTTACGGGCGGAAATATTGGAACGCCTCTCATCTCGGTAGCAGAGAAAGACGGCGAATATGACTTTCTGCTGCTTGAGCTCAGCAGCTTTCAGCTCCAGGGAATAAGAAATTTCGCGCCCCATGTCGCCGTGATCCTCAACATATCGCCAGACCATCTGGACCACCACTCAAGCATGGAAGAATACGAGACGGCAAAACTCAGCCTTTTCGCAAACCAGACCGAAGATGATTGGGCAGTGTTCAACGCGGAGGACCCGGCGGTGCTGAAAGGCTCAGGCGGTTTCAGGGCGAAGAAAGTATCTTTCGGAACCCGGGAGAAAGAAACCGATGTTTACTGCAGGGAGGATGAGATAGTGTTCGGGGAACTGTCCTTCTGTCTTCGGGACTCTGCACTTGTCGGAGAACACAACAAGGAGAACATAATGGCCGCGGTAGCCGTCGCGGGAATACTTGGCTGCCAGCTGAATCCGGTGCAGAAAAGCATAGACGAATTTCGTCCGCTTCCGCACAGAATGGAATTCGTACTGACTGTAAAAGGAGTGAACGTTTACAACGACTCGAAATCCACAACCCCTTTTTCCACACTAAGAGCAATTGAGAGCCTGCCCTCCCCGATCATACTGCTTGCCGGGGGAAAGGACAAGGGAATCGACTACGATTGCCTGAAGGACGCCGTGGCAAGCAAGGTAAAAGCCCTGGTCTTCATAGGGGAGACAAGGGAGAAAATGCGCGCCCAGCTAGGCGACCTGGCGCAGACGACATGCGCGGATTCGCTAAAAGAGGCTACGCGAAGCGCTTTTGAGCTGTCCGAAGCCGGAGATACGCTTCTGTTCTCACCCGGATGCTCAAGCTTTGACATGTTCAGATCATACGAGGAAAGGGGGAATCTGTTTAAGGAAATCGTGAGAGATGTTTGACTTCAGAAACAGGGATTTCGACATAGTGCTCCTCGGGCTCGTGCTGATAGTAGCGGGAATCGGGGTGGTAGCGGTATACAACTCAAGCTCGATATACTCGCTTGAAACCTACGCCAACTCGATGCGTTTTCTTAAATTCCACGTCATATATCTGCTCGTGGGAGTAACGGTTATGGTGACATTGATGCACATGAAGCCTCTTTTCCTGAGAAACCTGGTTTACCCCGGTTACCTGCTCGGACTCGCTTTACTTGTAATCGTGCTTCTTCCGGAGATAGGCAAGGAGGTCGGCGGGGGGCGAAGGTGGCTTTCGGTCTGGGGATTCTCGTTTCAGCCGTCTGAGTTCTGCAAATACATGCTGGTTATCTACATGGCGCATTTTCTGTTCAAGAAAGAAGACAAAATGGACAGCTTCTGGGTCGGTATTTTTTCTCCGCTGCTCGCCGGCGGCGCTTACGTGGGGCTTATACTGGCCGGACCGGATCTCGGAACCTCTTTTGTTGTTCTGGCGGTTCTTTTCATCATGCTTTTTGTCGGAGGGGCTAAAATCAGGTACCTGCTGAGCATCGGGGTCGGGGCCGTAGCGCTGCTCTCCCTAGCCATAATTAACGAGGGTTACAGGATGGAGAGAATAATGTCGTTTCTTGACCCCTGGAAGGACCCTCTCGGCTCAGGGTACCAGGCCGTTCAGTCGTTCATGGCGTTCGGTCTCGGGGGAATATACGGAAGCGGACTCGGAAACAGCTCCCAGAAACTGCTTTTCCTTCCCCAGGCGCACACCGACTTTATCTTCTCGATAATAGGCGAGGAATTCGGATTCATAGGGGTAATGACATTAATCGCGCTTTTCCTCTTGATTCTGGCAAGATGCGTAAGGATAGCCATGCGGGCGGAAGATCCTTTCTCAAGATACATGGTATTCGGTTTTACGGCGCTTATAACGCTCCAAGCGGCACTTAACATGGGAGTGGCAGTCGGTCTTTTTCCCACTACGGGACTGGCGCTGCCTCTTGTAAGCTACGGGGGAAGTTCTCTTGTATCGACGCTTGCGGCGTTTGGGATCATCCTGAGCGTCTCGAGGTTCAGCACCGGGAACAGATGAAAGTGATAATAGCCGGAGGAGGCACAGGTGGACATGTTTTCCCCGCGATATCAATCGCGGAGGAAATACTTGACAGAAACAGCGGAAACGAGGTTCTGTTCGTGGGCACCGAACAGGGCATTGAAAAAAGGATTCTCCCGGAAAAGGGGTACAGAGTCGAATTCATAAACTCAAGAGGAATTGTCGGAAAAAACTTTTCCCAGAAGGTGATGGCGGTGATATCGATACTCGGAGCTATGCTGAGTTCCCTTAAGATACTCAGAGATTTCAGGCCTGACGCGGTTATAGGAGTCGGCGGATACGCGTCCGGACCAACTCTGCTTTGCGCATCCATGAGTTCCATACCGACCGCCGTTTGCGAACAGAACTCCATCCCCGGGCTTGCCAACAGGATACTCTCGAGATTCGTCGGCAAGATATTCATAACTTTCGAAGAAAGCAAGGAGCATCTCCCGGCGGAAAAAACGGTGCTCACCGGAAATCCCATAAGACGTGACCTTGCCCATGGCGCCGCGGAGAAAAAACCCCGCCAAAACGCCCCGCGAAACATATTCGTACTCGGAGGAAGCCAAGGAGCCCGCAAACTGAACGAGATCGTTCCCCTGTCCCTAGGAAAACTCGGCGCGCAGATAAACGTGACCCATCAGACCGGAGAAGCCCAGGTGGAAAGCGTAAGGGAAACTTACCGGCAACTCGGCATTTCCGCCGAGGTATTCGGATTTACAGACGATATGTCCCGAATCTACGAGAGAACGGACCTTGCGATCTGCAGGGCGGGCTCCGGAACGCTCTCTGAAATAACGGCGTTCGGCATACCGTCAATACTGATTCCCCTCGCCTCCTCCACCCACGACCATCAGCTAAAAAACGCCAAGGTACTCGAGTCAAACGCAGCTGCAGTGGTAGTCGAGGAAAAAGAACTTTCGGTCGAAGGTCTTTGCGCGGTTATGGAGAAAACTCTTGAGGAAAACACCCTCGGGCGCATGGCGGCAAACTCAAAGAAACTCGCGCGGCCCCATGCCGCCCGGGAAATCGTAAACGAAATCGAGCGGATAATAGGGTAAGTCAATGTACGGGAAGATAAAGAAAGTCCATTTCATCGGCATAGGCGGCATAGGAATGAGCGGCATAGCCGAAGTGCTGATCAACATGGGTCTTGAGGTAAGCGGTTCCGACCTCGTGGAAACCCAGATAACCCGACGTCTTGCTTCCCTCGGAGCCGTCGTTCACACGGGCCACAGTTCGGAGAACATAAAAGGAAGCGAGGTAGTCGTATACTCATCGGCAATTCGAGAGAACAACCCGGAAATGATCGCCGCGGCGGCAGCGAGAGTTCCCCTCATACCCAGAGCGGAGATGCTGGCGGAACTGATGAGGCTCAAATTCGGCATCGCAGTTGCCGGAAGCCACGGAAAAACCACGACGTCCTCCATGATAGCGTCGGTGCTCTCCCACTGCGGTGCGGACCCGACCATAGTAGTCGGAGGAAAACTGCGGACCATAGACTCAAACGCTCACCTCGGAACCGGCCGGTTCATGGTAGTGGAAGCCGACGAGAGTGACGGATCATTCGAAAAACTCTCCCCGGTCGTCACCGTGCTCACAAATATCGACAAGGAGCACCTTGATTACTACGGTAACATGGAAGCACTCGAGCTTGCCTTCTCGAACTTCCTGCACAAAATCCCCTTCTACGGACTCGCCATAACATGCGCCGACTGTCCGAGAACCGCCGAGATAAGCAGAAAATTCAACAAAAAAATACTGACTTACGGAATCAGCGCCCCGGCTGACCTCATGGCGGAGAACATACGCTTTTCGCAACTGCGGACATCGTTTGAAGTTACCTACGGAGGTTCCCTGCTTGGAGAGGTGGAACTCAGCACCCTAGGCGCCCATAACGCCCTTAATTCTCTAGCCGCGATAGCCGTGGGAATGGAATTCGGTTTCAGCTTCGAGAAGATAAAAGAGGGCCTTGCCGGCTTTAGGGGAACAGAGAGAAGATTGCAGTTGAAAAGTGAGAAAAAAGGTGTAAAAATAATAGACGATTACGGGCATCACCCGAGCGAGCTGGAAGTTACCATAGAGGCTCTTAAAGCGGCGTTTTCCCGAGAACCGATTCTTCTCTTCCAGCCACATAGATTTTCTAGGACTAAGCTTCTTTACGACGATTTCGTCAGGGTTTTAGGAAAAATAAAACACCTATACGTTCTTGATATATATCCCGCCGGGGAAAAACCGGTAAAGGGAATAACTTCAGAAAAGCTGGTCGAAGACATAAAAAAGGCGGGCAACGCAAACGCACGTTACGTGGATGACCCCGACGCTTTTGCGGAGCGCATGGCAAGAGAGCTTAAAAAAGGAGACGTCCTGCTTACCTCGGGCGCCGGAAATGTCTGGAAATACGGGGATAAGATCGCGGAGCTGATCGGATGAGCAACGTAACTCAAGACAAGGATCTTGACATACTGGACAACTACCCGATGAGAAAATACCTGTACATAAAAGTCGGGGGAGAGGCGAAGCGCCTCGTGTATCCGCGGAACATAAAAAGTTTCCTTGAACTGCTCAGGCACTCACACGAGGCAGGAGAGAAAGTCATCGTGCTCGGGGCCGGCTCCAACACCATAATAACCGAGCGGGGAATCGACGGCGTGGTTATAAGCACGAGGAAACTCAAGGAAGTGCGCATGGACGGCACGCGCGTTGAAGCCGAATGCGGCGCAATGCTCTCATCGATAATGAACAGATCGATCCGCCTCGGACTTACCGGGTTCGAGTTCGCCGCGGGCATACCGGGAACGGTGGGGGGAAGCATATACATGAACGCCGGCGCGAACGGAGGAGAGATAAAGGACGCGGTGAAAAAAGTTTACATATGGCACGAAGGAGAGGAAAAGGAACTGTCAAGAGAAGAGATAAACTTCGAGTACAGGAAAAGCAACCTGCCCACAGGCGCCATAGTCACAAAAGCGGTATTTGAACTGCGCAGAGGAGACAGGAAAAAGAGCGAAGAAAACGTGAGGCAGTACCTTGCGTACAGAAACAGGACTCAGCCCGTGAAAATGGCTAACACGGGCTCGGTTTTCAAAAATCCGCCCACGATGAGCGCGGGACAACTGCTCGAGGGACTTGGATTCAAGGGGCTTTGCGTCGGCGGGGCCAAGTTCTCGGAAATCCACGCGAATTTTATCGTGAATTTCAACAGGGCAAAGGCCGATGATATCATCACGCTCATTGAAAAGGCAAGAGAAACCGCTTTGAGAGAACGGAACATAACACTTGAACCTGAAGTCGAGATAATGGGTAGGGAGGCGGGAACCGCATGAGCACGCTGACAAAGGGAATATCATCTGTTTTTCTCCTCTCGATCTGCGGGATTGCTCTTTTCGCAATTCAGCCGTCAAAGCATTTCACCGTAAAAGAGGTCGTAATCACCGGAAACAGCAAGATAGGCTCCTCGGAAATCATAAAACGCTCCGGCATAAGAGCCGGGTCAACATCCATGCTGTTTTCGACTTCCAAAGCGAAGGAAAAAATCCTTGAGAATCCATGGGTAAGCGAAATAAGGGTGAAAAAACTTCTCCATGGGAAAATAAAAATTGAGATCTACGAAAACGAACCCTTCTGCGTACTATCTCAGGAGGGGGCAGAACCCTACTACATAGATAGGAAAGGAAAAAAGCTTGGTGTCGCGGAGCCGGCGCAAGGTCTTGATTTTCCGGTAATCTCAAGCAAGGGAGAAATCAGTCCGGGCCTCATGCTCCAGGCAATCGAGATCCTCAACCTCTCCAAGGCCAGTTCGGCTCTGGGCTGGTCGGAAATTTCCGAGATAGTGGTGGAAGAGGACTTCGGGATCAAGCTTTTAACCCTTGACCGCAGATTCGTAACCTTCGGAAAAAACAATATGAAAAGCAAGTGGCACAAGGTTGAGAGGATAATAGCTCACTCCCGCAAGAAAAACCTGATGGAAAAAGACATAAACATAAGTTCGGGCAAAGTAGGCGTAATAGTCTATGACTTCTAAAATCACGAAATGGCGCAGAGAAAAAACAATTCACTCCCGGTAGTTGGTCTCGACATAGGAACGACGAAAGTCTCCGTAGTGGTCGGAGAGGTTGACCTAAACGGCAAGATTGAGATAATCGGCATCGGCAACCATCCCTCTCACGGACTAAAAAGAGGGGTAGTGGTCAACATAGAAAAAACCGTGGACTCCATACAGAACGCGGTCGAGAAAGCCGAACGCATGTCCGGACACGTGATAAAGGAGGTCCTAGTAGGAATAGCCGGCGGACATATAAAGGGAATGAACGGGCACGGAATGGTTACCCTGCGGGAAAAAGAGGTGACTCCCAAGGATATCGAGAGAGTCATAGAATCGGCAAACGCCCTTATGATTCCGGCGGAAAGGGAAATTATTCACGCTATCGCGCAGGACTACACGGTTGACAGGGAAAGCGGCATAAAAGACCCGGTCGGAATCCATGGCTTAAAGCTCGAGGCAGACGTCCACATAGTTACTGGGGACGTGACTGCGGCCCGGAATATCATAAAATGCATAGAGATGTCGGGGGTAATTTCCGTTGACATGGTACTTGAGCAGATAGCTTCAGGCGAAGCGGTTCTTACGCAGGACGAAAAGGAAATCGGGGTAGCGATGATAGACTTCGGAGGAGGCACTTGCGATATAGCCGTGTTTATGAACGGAAGCGTGAAGTATACAGAAAGCATCACCTTGGGAGGTGACCACCTCGACAGGGATATCGCGTTTGGACTCTCGGTACCGCTTCCGGAAGCAAGAAAGCTCAAGGAAAATTACGGCGTGGCCGCATCAAAACCGAATGAAATGCCGAGTGACGAGAGAATAGAGGTGAAAAGCGCTTCGGGACATGTGCCCAAGCATATCTTTAAAAGAGACCTTACGACGATAATCCAACTCAGAATGGAAGAAATCTTCGCGCTGATAAAAAAAGAGTTCTCAAAGCAGGGGTTCGCCGGCATGCTGCCGGCAGGAGTAGTGCTCACGGGCGGAAGCAGCAAGATCCGCGAGATGACGACCCTTGTCGAGCGGGTACTGGACATGCCGGTTCGCATCGGGATACCTCGCGATGTAGCCGGTCTCACGGACATTATCACCGACCCAATTTACTCAACCGGAGTGGGCCTGGTTAAATACGCAAGCTTGAATGAAGAATCAAGCGTTACGGCAGGGATCCTTAGACAGAAAAACGTTTTTGCAAGAATGAAAGGCTGGTTTAACGAATTTTTTTAAAGGAGAAATCCAACTGGAGGGTAAAAATATGGCAAGTTTTAGGATTGAGAATGTTGATAATGGCTTTAACAGAGCCAAAATCAAGGTTGTAGGAACTGGTGGGGCCGGTGGAAACGCCGTTAACACCATGATAAGCAAGGGACTTAAGGAAGTGGAGTTCGTCGCCGTAAACACGGATTTTCAGGATCTCAGCAAATCGCTGGCACCGACGAAATTCCAGATAGGAGAGGGTATATCTAGAGGTCTAGGTTCCGGGGGAGATCCCCAGCTCGCAAAGGAGGCCGCTATGGGGGACCGCGACCAGATAAGCGAGGTTCTCGGAGAAGCCGACATGGTTTTCATAACCGCGGGGATGGGAGGCGGAACCGGCACTGGCGCTTCTCCCGTAATCGCCCAGGTATGCAAGGAGAAGGACATTCTCACCGTGGCGATAGTCACAAAACCCTTTGAATTCGAAGGGGTTGCACGAAAGGAAAACGCCGATTACGGAATCGAGGAACTGGACAAGTATGTTGACACGCTGATCGTAATTCCCAACGATAAGCTTGCGGCCATACACAAAGTCAGCATCCTTGACGCTTTTCGCCAAGCCGATGAAGTTCTTTACCAGGCGGTAAAGGGGATTTCCGACATCGTTACGGGAACCGGTTACATCAACGTCGATTTTGCCGACGTGAAAAGCATAATGGCAAACCACGGAGGCAAAGCCCTTATGAGTTCCGGATTCGCACAAGGTCCGAACCGGGCGACTCAGGCGGCGCAGATGGCCATAACAAGCCCTCTTCTCGAGGAAGTGTCCATAGCAGGAGCCAAAGGAATACTGATGAACGTAACGGCTTCTGAGGACTTCGGAATCGAAGAGCTTAACGAAGCGTGCAACCACGTAAGGGAAAGAGCAAACGGCGATATCGACCTGATTTTCGGTCTGGTCTTCGATGAAAAGACCAAGGATTTCGTAAGAATCACTGTGGTTGCGACCGGGATAGAAAATTATATCGATAAAAAGGCCGCCGATATAATTTCGGAACAGCCGTACAGCCCCAATATGGAGGAAGACCTCGATATACCGACTTTCGTCAGAAGAAGAGAAAGAATCGCCGCCCGTTGAGAATGTTCGGTACGGTGTCAGACAACCTCGGACCTGTCTTCCTTAAGGAATGGCAGGTCCACCCTCGGGGTATCGATCCAGAGTCCTTCAATATCGTAGAACTCCCGTACGGGCCGGTAAAACACGTGGAGAACTACGTCTACGAGGTCAAGCAGCACCCATCTGCCCTCTGAAACGCCTTCGGTTCCGAATACCTTTACCCCGCGTTTCTTAAGTTCCCGCTCAACGCTTTCTACTATGGTCCGCACTCCCCTGTTGGAGTTCGCGCTGCAGACGACGAAATAATCCGCCACGTCGCTTTTTTCTCTAATCTCCAAAACTATGGGACTCTCCGCTTTTTTCTCCCAGGCGGCACGGGCGACAAGCAAGGCTTTTTCCCTGGACTCTATGTTTTTTCCTCCAGCTGGTAAAGGCCGTTTTCCGCTATGTATTCCTCCACTTGGGGAGCAACCAAATATCTGAGGGAATTGCCCCGGCAAGTGAGTTCCCTTACTTCCGTGGAAGAGACTCTTATACCGGCAATATCTACGAAAAACAGCTCATTTGAGCTTGCGTGAGCAAAAACTTCCATACCCTTGTCGCTATAAGAATATCGAAAGTCATTTCCGAGAGCAAGAGGAATCGGACTGGCGGAATCGGGAAGAACGTAACCGGGGCGACGAAGAACAACGAAACTTGAGTAGTTAAAAAGCTCCGCGAAGTCTTTCCATGTTTCTATCTCGGCGAAAAGTTCAGAACCAATTATAAAATAATACTCATTTTGCGGACTGCTTTTGTTAAGCGACTTGAGCGTATCGATAGTGTAGGACGGAGGCTCCCTGCGAAACTCTATATCGGAAACCCTGAAACGGGGGTTGTCTTTCACCGAGAGGTTAAGCATATTGAGCCTGTGGGAGGAGTCAGCCATTGTTTCGGAGCTTTTATGAGGAGAAACAAAAGTCGGAATGAAAACCACCTCGTCAAGCGCCAGTTTTTCGCTTATCTCCTCAGCGGCCCTCATGTGACCCGAATGCACGGGATCAAATGAGCCGCCCATAAGACCTATTTTCATATATAGCCCTCTATCATCATTTCATCGCCGAACCTTCTGACCTTAATATTCTTGATATTGATTGATTCCTCAATCGATTCCTTCCCAAGTTCCCCGATCATGCTCACCCCGTCGCCTCCGATAATCCTGGGCGAGTAGAAGAAAACCACCTTGTCAACCAGGCCCTCGCGAAGAAAACAGGCCCCCACCCTGCTCCCTCCTTCAACCAAAACGCCGCACATTCCCATGGCCCCGAGTTCGCGAAGAAGGTCTGCGGCAGATACACGGCCCGTAGCGTCGGATTCTAATCTCAGGATCTCGGCGCCGAGCTTACGAAGCCTCTTGGCCTTAAGCTGTCCCGCGGCCTGCGTAGTGGCCATTATAGAGCGGGGATGAGTACTGAAAATCTTCGCTTCGGGCGAAATACGAAGTTTTGAATCCATAACCACCGGGATCGGCTGGCGTACGTTTCCCCCGACCAAGCGAACGTCAAGTCCCGGGTCGTCCGCACGCACCGTGTTTATCCCGACAATTACGGCATCCACTTTTTTTCTCAAGCGATGAGCCATTTTTCTCTGCCTCACGCTCCCTATCCACTTGGAGTTACCGGTCACGGAAGCTATCTTGCCGTCAATAGTCGAGGCGGATTTTAATATTACGAAAGGAAGCCCCGAGACAACATGCTTGTTGAAAAACTCGTTTATTTCCGCGCATTCCCTCTCAAGTACCCCCGTCCTCACGGTTATACCGTTTTCGCGAAGCTTTGCCACCCCATTTCCGCTTACCTTGGGATTAGGATCAATGGCTCCCACGACAACATCGGATATTCCAGAGGCTATTATAGCGTCGGTACACGGAGGAGTAAGCTTTTCAGTATGGCAACAGGGCTCAAGCGTCACGTAAAGTGTGGCGCCCTCAAGAGAAATCCCTTTCTTCGTAGCGTCTAGGAACGCTTCCATTTCCGCGTGGGCAGAGCCAGCTTTTTTATGGTAGCCACGGCCTACAATCCGTCCCTCAACTACGCAGACGGCGCCGACCATGGGATTGGGGCTGGTGCACCCTTCTCCCCTGAGGGCAAGCCTCAGAGCTTTTTTCATAAACTCCGTGTCGTTTCGAGCGGGCATTAAAAATCTAGTGCAAAGCCTCCTTATCCGATGTGAAAAGCGCTTTTGTGAACTGTTCGGCGTCAAATTCGCGAAGGTCCCCGAGACCTTCTCCGACGCCGATATACTTGACCGGAAGACCGAGCTGTTCCGCTATCGCCACTATTATTCCTCCCTTGGCAGTTCCGTCGAGTTTCGTAAGAACTATACCCGTCACCCCGATGGTCTCGCCGAAAACCCTCGCCTGCTCCACGGCATTCTGCCCCGTGGTCGCGTCAACGACAAGGAGAGTCTCATGCGGAGCCCCCTCAAGTTCCCGCGCAACCACCCTTCTCAGTTTCTTGAGTTCATCCATAAGTCCCGTTTTCGTGTGAACCCGTCCAGCAGTATCTATTATGAGCAGGTCAACACCTCTTGAAACCGACGCCTTTACCGCGTCGTAAGCCACGGCGGAAGGGTCGGCTCCGGTCTGGCCGCGAAGAAAATCGCTTCCCACTCTCTCGGCCCAGACACCGAGCTGTTCAACCGCGGCCGCCCTGAATGTGTCGGCAGCGGCAACCATTACTTTTTTTCCGTCCTGTGCGAATCTGTTGGCGATTTTCCCTATGGAAGTGGTCTTTCCGACGCCGTTAACTCCAGCAACCACGAAAACCGTCGGCTTGGCGGAAAGTTCTGATACCGAACTCTCGACTCCCCTCAGGATATCGAGAATCTCCTTTTCCAGAAGGGTTTTTATTTTCTCTATGTCTCCGCTTTCTCCCGCCGCGACAGCGGATGAGACTTTCTCTCTCAGTTTCGCGGTGGTAGAGACACCCATATCTGACATTATCAGTATCTCTTCGAATTCATCCCAGGTGCCGTCATCAATCCGACCGGATGAAAAAACATGCTCAAGATTCTGCAAGATTCCCCTGCGAGTCTTAGAAAGTCCGAGACTCAGTCTTGAGAAGAAATCTTTTTCCGTATCCTCTTCTTTTTGTTCCGCAACGACCTCCTGCTGCGGTTCTGACGTGACTGTATCTTCTTCGGTCTCCACTTCCGTTTCTTCAACAGGAACCGGTTCTTTGGGAATTTCAGTCGGCTCAACCGCGGGTACGGGGGCAGAGGGCGGCGGTGTGACAATCTCTTTTTCTTCCGCCGCTACAGGCTTGGGGGCGACAAACTGCGGTTCGGATGCGGGCTCGGCAATCTCAGCCGGTGAAACATCCGGGGCGCTAGGTTCCTCTGGCCGCTCAATTCTTTCGGGTTCGGCGGAAACAGTTTCGGGCTGTTCCCGCTCCGCCTCCACGGCGGTTTCCGGCGGAAGTTCTTTTTTTCTGAAGAAGAAATAAACCGCCACAAAGACGGCGACGGCTATTGCAACCGGGATAATAACCGCCGGGTCAATATGGGTCCCAATTCCCGAGAAGAGTTCAGCAGTCTCTTTCATATGGCCTGTTCGGTTGAAAACAGTTTTTTACCGACAAAAAATGGTCCCAAGCTTTCAAGATACATTGAAGTCTGCTGTGTTTTTCTCATTCTCTCCACTAGCGCGGAGAGCGGATAGAGTTCTTTACCCAGAATCCCTATCACGAAATCATTGTCGTTTTTGTCAAGACCATGGCTAGCAAGGCGGATGTCCTTAGCGTATCCAGCGTCTCCGAACTGAAACCCTATCTTGCCGTGTTCCGCCAATACAGCTCTTTGCTGCTCCGGCGCGAGAGTTTCAAAAGCCTTCGCCCTTCTAAGCGGGTACCAGATGGCCCACGCAAGTTCCGGGTCAAAAACCTTCTGCGTCGGACCTGAAACCAATGTTCTTTCAAGATCTTTTTCGTAACCGAGTGAATATGTTCTTCCAAGCATCGTGTGCTCAGGCTTCGGCTTAAGTCCGGCAAAAGAGGAGCCTGCGAGAAATCGCCTGAACTCCCTAACGAAAAAATCGGGACTCTCGCTCATGGTCAAAAGGCCCACGCCTCCATAATCGTTCATGTCCGCATAAAGAACCGCCGCTACAGGGGAGTTTTCTAGATCTCGGGCCAAGCGGGACTCAAGTGCTGGATCAAGGCCTCCGAAGCCGAGAAACTGCATGAAAAGCCTTCTGTCAAGAGACACGGTCTCTCCGCCATCGCCTCTTCCCTTCTCGCTTAAGTCAAGCTGACTGCCTTTAGATTTGTTCATGCTTCGTCACCGGACTTAGGGGTTAAGTATGTATGATTTAAGGGTCTAACTCAATGTAATAAACCTCGATTAAGTCATTGTGGTATATTCTTATAAAGAAGCGAGGAGCGGGGGGAATGCTGAACAAGCCCAGTTTTTCTGACTTAGCCTACAAAAACAAAAAGAAAGTAACCCGTAAGCAGCGGTTTCTCGAAAAGATGGATGAGGTCTTACCGTGGAAACAGTTGCTTGAACCGATATTAAAGAAATATCCGAAGTCGCGCAAGGGACGCCGACCTATCCCGGCCAGGGTTATGCTGCGGATTTATCTAATGCAGCAATGGTATGGGTTGTCTGATCCTGCCATGGAAGAAAGTCTTTATGATATTGAGTCCATGCGCCGTTTTGCCGGAGTGTCGATGCAGAGAATTCCGGATGAGACTACTCTTTGCAAGTTTCGGCGCTTTCTGCTTAAGAATCAAATAACTGAGGAGTTGCTCCGTATTACTGAGCAGTGTTTATCAGAACACAGCTTAACAGTCACTAAAGGCAGGATTACCGATCCCAGAGTGCGCCGAGTTAAACAAAAAACCAGCACGGCCAAACGTATACAGCGATAAAAAACGGACAAGACCCCATAATCCCCCAATTCCATATATTTCGGCAAGTATTATCTTCAGGTCAGGTGCAAGGAAGTCGATGGGAAGGTACTAGTGAACCGATTCAGACACGAACCGTCTCATTGGTGCATCATATTCAGAAATTCTGCATTGCTCTTCGTTCCCCGAAGCTTGTCAAGCAGAAATTCCATTGACTCGGTGGTGTTCATCGGATTGAGGACCTTCCGAAGAAGCCATATGCGGTTAAGCTCGGATTCTGGGATAAGCAGCTCTTCCTTCCTGGTTCCAGATCTCTGAAGATCTATGGCCGGAAACACCCTTCTCTCCGCAAGGCGCCTGTCAAGGTACACTTCCATGTTTCCCGTTCCCTTGAACTCCTCGAAGATAACCTCGTCCATCCGGCTCCCGGTATCTATAAGGGCGGTGGCTATTATAGTAAGGCTCCCGCCTTCTTCGGTATTCCTCGCCGCCCCGAAAAATCTTTTGGGTCTCTGAAGAGCGTTTGCCTCGATTCCTCCCGAGAGCACTTTTCCGCTCGATGGGCTTACGGTGTTGCTCGCTCTTGCGAGCCTGGTGAGGCTGTCTAGCAGAATAACGACATCTTTTCCGTGCTCGACGTACCTTTTTGCCTTCTCAATCACCATGTCGGCGACCTGTATGTGCCTTTGCGCCGGTTCATCAAAAGTTGAACTGATGACTTCTCCCTTGACCGACCTCTGCATGTCGGTAACTTCCTCCGGGCGCTCATCTATAAGCAGCACGAACAGTTCAACTTCGGGGTGATTTTCCGTTATCGCGTTGGCTATCCTCTGGATGATTATGGTCTTACCGGTTCGTGGAGGAGCCACTATCACTGCTCTTTGTCCCTTTCCCACCGGCACGAAAAGATTCATCACCCTTGAGCAGAACTCGTTTTTGTCATATTCAAGGTCGATTTTTCTATCCGGGTGAAGGGGAACGAGGCTTTCAAAAGGCATTCTCCGCCTGCATATCTCGGGAGAGTCATAATTGGCTTGCTCTATTTTCAGAAGAGCCAGATTTTTCTCTCCTTCTCTCGGAAGCCTCACGAGGCCTCTTATCGTGTCTCCGGTTTTCAGGCTGAAAGACCTTATCTGGGATTTTGAGACGTATATATCGTCGGGGCTCGGCAGATAGCTGTACTTTGGGGACCTTAGAAAGCCGTAACCTTCGGTCAGTATTTCAAGCACTCCTTCAGCTATTATGGAACCGTGTTTTTCGCTCTGCGCCTTAAGCAGGGAGTATATCAATTCCTGTTTTGCCATTCTGGCAGTGTCTTCAATGCCTGCCAGTTTGCTCAGTTCTATGAGATCCGAGGGCTTTTTCGCCCTGAGATCGTTCAGGTAAACCAGCTTGCCGTTTCCGTTTTCCTGCTCCTCTTCTTTCTGGACAATGTCGGCGGCTTCCGCTTTAGAGACTTTTGCCATACGATGAAACTCCTTGAACTAAGGCATAGTTGAAATTTTGGTTCAAAAAACAATCGAGGTCTTTTGGGGTGTCAGGAATGCGATAATCGCGTGTGCTAAGAGTTTAAAATGAAAAACCGATACAACCGATGTAATAATATTATTGCCGCGTAACGGGCTTGTCAATACCTAAAACCGAACTTGCAAGAAGAAAAGGACTTTTGTTCCGCAGAAACTCCTCCCAGCTTTTCCTTGAGAACCCCGCTCCCGCCTGACAAGCACGGTTAACGCCTCGGATTCTGCGGCTAATTATAGAAGGAGGATACTTGAATCAGAACAAATGTCAAGGACTTCGGCTTTTGCGTCACTCCCTGTCCACCGTGGTGATTTTCGTACCGTTGTGGCAATTTGAAGCAATTTCCAGTTATACTTGAGAGGAAAAAATATGCAAAAACAAAAAAACAAGGGGGTGAGCTAAGATGGCGGGTCATTCCAAATGGGCAAATATAAAACACAGAAAAGCTGCGGTTGACGCCAAGCGGGGCAAGGCATTCACCAAGCTTATCAGGGAACTTACGGTTGCCGCGAAGGAAAGAGGAAGCGATCCGGAATCCAATCCGCGTCTTCGCACCGCCATAGCGACCGCGAAGGGCGCTAACATGCCTAACGACACGATCGACAGGGCGATAAAGCGGGGCACAGGGGACATCGAGGGAGTAGTCTACAACGAAATATTCTACGAAGGCTATGGACCCGGCGGAAGCGCCGTATACGTAAAGACTCTTACCGACAACAAAAACAGGACTGTCTCCGAAATAAGAAGAATATTCACGAAACACGGCGGAGGGCTAGGCGAGAACGGCTGCGTGGCGTGGATGTTCGATCTGAGGGGAAGAATCGCATTTCCGACAGACTCGGTTGATGAGGACACTCTTTTCGATCTGGTTATAGACGCAGGGGCCGACGATGTGCGTACCGAAGACAGCGAGATCGTGGTGGTAGCTCCGACTGAGAACTATGAAACAGTAAAAAGAGCGGTTTCCGATGCCGGAATCCAGTACGAATCCGCCGAAGTCACCATGATACCGCAGACAAGCGTGAGGATTGAAGGCCGGGATGCCGAGCACATGATAAGGCTCATGGAAGCGCTTGAAGACAGCGACGACGTTCAGAACGTGTACGCCAACTTCGATATAGACGAACAATTACTCGAAGCAATTGGATAATAATGGGGATTATATACAATTTTACCCATCAATCGCGCAGAGCAGATGACAATGAGCAAAGAAATCCGTTCGGTGGAGTTCGTTGTCCTGCCCACAAGCAGGGCCAAGGCAAGGAAGATGTTTCGGATAGCTGGAGCCTGCAGGTTTGTCTGGAACCATTTCAGAGAGAAGAACCTTAGCAGTTACCAGAAGTTCAGGGACGGCAATGGGAACAGGCCGTCTGCCAGCTATTTCAGCCTAGGTGTGGAGTTTACCAAGCTGAGGCACGAGACGGCATGGTTGCGGGAACTTCCCGCCAATCCAGTTAAATATACACTCAAGCATTTTGCGGATGCCTTGAAACAAGCAATGCAAGGTAATAAGGGCTTTCCGAAGCCAAGAAGCAGAAAGAGGACTGCTCCCAGCTTCATTCTTCCCGATACAAACAACTTTGAAATAAAAAACCGTGAAGGCAAATACACCTTGCTTCGTGTTTCCAGGGTTGGGTGGGTGAAACTGGTGCGCGGGGGAGGCAATCCTTGGGAGAACGGCACACCGAAGCAGGTGGTGCTTCGCCATGACGGACAGAGGTGGAGAGCCTTTGTCTTCTACGAAGTCGAAGTAGAAGAAAAAGCTGATGGCAGCGAGGTTCTCGGTATCGACATGAACATCCACCAGCTTGCCGACTCAGATGGACATTCTTACTTTATGCCCGACATGAGCAAGAAAGAAGCAAGAAGGAAGTGGTATCAAAGGAAGATGGCGCGACAGGTCAAAGGTTCAAACAGGCGGAAAGATACCAAGAAGAAACTCCGGAAGGTAAGCAGGAAGATAGCCAACATACGCAAGAACTGGATTCATCAAACTACCAGAGAATTGGCAGGCAGATGCGGAACTCTTGCGGTGGAAGACCTCAAGGTCAGGAACATGACGGCTTCCGCAAAAGGAACAGTTGAAAATCCCGGGAAAAACGTAAGGCAGAAAGCCAGATTGAACAGCGGAATTCTGGATACGGCCTTCGGGAAGATAAGAAAGAACTTGGAATACAAGTGTGGGAGACTGATTGAAGTGCATCCCGCCTACACTTCGCAAACCTGCTCGGAATGCGGGCATGCACATAAAGAGAACCGCAAAACTCAATCGCGGTTCCAATGCGTTTGTTGTGGCTTCGTATCCAATGCGGATACGAACGCCGCGGTAAACATCCGGCGTCTAAGAATGGCGCAACTGCACGGGGAGGGTGCTGGTATTAGTACAGCCCCTGTGAACCGTGAAATTGATGCGAGGCTGACCAACTGATGGATAGCATTGTATATAATTCCCATAATAATTCCGACACCAGGGTCATGGGAATTGACCCGGGATCAAGATACTGCGGCTACGGAATCGTGGACGGCTCGGGGAGCCAGCTAAGCTACGTAACCAGCGGAGCGATTGCTCCCGCATCCGGAAGCTCAACTGCCGAAAGACTTAACGACATTTACGTCGGAATCCTGAGAGTAATTGACGATTACGGTCCATCGGTCGTATCGGTCGAGGAGATGTTTTTCGCCAAAAACGCGAGGAGCGCCATAAAACTCGGCCAGTCAAGAGGGGTAGTAATCCTGGCGGCGGCGCAAAGGGGAATACCGGTAAGCGAGTACGCCCCAACGAGGGTAAAGCTTGCCCTGACCGGCAAAGGCAGGGCGGGCAAGGAAGAGATGGCGAAAATGCTCTCCTACATGCTCGGAGTCAGTGAATTTCGGAGCACGGACGAGTCCGACGCGCTTGCGATCGCGATCTGCCACTTAAACTTTTCAAGATACGGAATGCCGGACGGTGAGCTTAAAGGCGTAGGCAACCGACGCAGGAAAAAGAGATACACGATAAATGATCTATCTGCTTAGAGGCGTAATCGCTTGTAAGGAAATCGGAACCGTCGTCGTTGACGTAGGCGGGGTCGGCTACGGCGTTACCGTTCCCCTCTCGACTTACTACGATCTGGGAGCAGTCGGGGGAAAGGTTGAACTGAAAATACACACCAGTCACAGGGAAAACAGCATCGAACTGTTCGGCTTTCTCACCGACGAGGAGAAAAAACTTTTTGAAAAACTCATCAGCGTTTCCGGCATAGGACCAAAAGCGGCAACAAACGTGCTTTCCAACATTTCAGTTCCGGAGCTTGTAAGATCCATAACAAACGGAACCCTCGCGCAGAGAAAAATCCGCGGAATCGGCACCAAAACCGCCACCAAGATAGTAAACGAACTTAAAGACAAGCTTGATGATCTCGCTGTGGATGAAGAGTCCTCAATATCAAACACCATGTTAAACGATACGGTCTCCGCGCTGCTTAACCTGGGTTACACTAGGTCTGAGGTGGAGAAAAAAACCTCCGAGATCAAAAAAATCATCGAAGTCTCGGAATCCATCGAGGACGTTCTCAAGGATTCTCTTAAGGTAATCAGAAACTAGATGTCGCAGAACACAAAAAAAACCGTTTCGCCCGAATATACGGAAACAGATGAGTTTACGGACGTAAATCTTCGTCCCGCTTTTCTTCAGGATTTTATCGGGCAGCCCAGCGTAAAGGATCAGGTCGTCATATTTATCGGCGCCGCCAAGGCAAGAGGCGAAGCCCTTGACCACGTGCTTCTTTCCGGTCCCCCCGGACTTGGAAAGACCACCCTCGCGCACATATTCGCAAACGAACTCGGCGTGGGTCTGCATCTCACCTCGGGTCCGGTCCTCGAAAGAACCGGAGATCTCGCCTCCATGCTTACCAATCTTGGTGAAAAAGACGTGCTTTTCATCGACGAGATACACAGGATAAGCAGGGTCGTCGAGGAATATCTCTATTCCGCGATGGAGGATTTCAACATCGACCTCATGATAGGAGAAGGTCCTACGGCGAGGTCAGTGAAAATAAATCTGAACAGGTTTACGCTCATAGGAGCGACCACGAGAACGGGACTTCTTACCTCCCCGTTTCGCTCCCGGTTCGGAGTTGAACTCAGGCTTGATTACTACAGCACGGAAGAACTTTCAAGCATAGTGAAAAGGTCCTCCGGGATTCTGGGAGTCGAGGTAACGGATGAGGGTGCCCAGGAAATGACCTCGAGAGCAAGGGGAACTCCCAGGATAGCCAACAGGCTTCTTAAGAGGGTAAGAGACTACGCCCAGATGAAATCGGACGGTCGTATAACCGAACCCGTGGTCCAGGACGCGCTTTCGATGCTTGAGATCGATTCAAGGGGGCTTGATAACCTTGACAGGGCGATACTAACCGCCATAATCGAAAAATTCGGAGGCGGTCCGGTAGGAATAGACACCATCTCAGCCGCGGTAAGCGAGGACAAAGACACAATAGAAAACGTTTATGAACCCTTTCTTATAAGGGAGGGACTCGTGGAGAAAACCCCTAGGGGAAGAAAGGCTACGCAGCTTGCCTACGGGCACCTCGGACTCAGCCGAACCGAGAGTCAGCCGAAGCTTCTCTGATCTGCACAAAGAATCAGAAGACCATCAGTCAAGCGGGATTTCCCTTATGAACTCGTCCCAGTGATTCCCGGAAATGGCGTCTATTATTTTTCTCGGTTCCTTGTAACCCTTTTCCCCGGGAAACATTTTTCTGTATACCTCGTCTCTTATCTCAAGCCACTTGTCTATAGCCGCGTAGTTTTTGAATTTAACTACGGTCTTGTAGGTCCAAAGCGGCTTTATGGTATGTATTCTCTGTGAATACAGCCTGTAATCGTCAACGGTGATACCCATCTTTTTCATTTCCTGCCAGAAAGGAAAAAGACGTGTTCTGTATACCCTGAGAAACTCGTCACGGTTCTCGGGCGCCACGGTATAGAAACTTTCTTCCACTACGACCGTGTATCTGCCCTCCTCCGCACGAACCACAGCAGCGGTCGCAAGAAAGAAAATCAGGATAAAAACGGCCGAGAAACAATGTTTTACTGACACCTTGGTTCCTCCATTAAGCGCGGTATTGACGTATATTCGCCAAATCAACTCGGTTTTTCAATTGTACCTGACCGTGAAGGGATGTTTAATCCCCCAAAACGGGTATGATAATATGGTTAAGATTTCCTGTCTGATTCCTATCAGCGGTTATCTCTTCGCTCGGCATTGGGTTATCCGACCGCGTGCCATCCGCGACATGGCTTGAAAAATTTACCGACGGAACTGGAGTTTTCGAATTTCGCCTAAGCACTCCTTATGAATCTGTTCACGGAAGGAACAAACAACATATTAATGCTGCTTGTAAGCACCGGGCCCGTGGTCAAGGTCGTGCTTCTGGTTTTAATTTTTATGTCCATTTTTTCCTGGGCGATTATCTACTCGAAATTCCATCTTCTAAGAAGTTCTTCCAAGAAATCAGCCGCGTTTCTCAATCTTTATCATTCAAACGAAGACATGAGAGCGCTTCTTTCCTTCTCGGAGAAAGTCGGCGGTCCGGTTGCCGAATTGTTCAGGGCGGGTTACGCGGAAGTGGTGAAAACGGACAAGAAGAAAAGTCGAGGCGAACTCGACCCTCAGCAGCATGGGGACATTTCTTCTCGTTCCGAATCCGTAGACCTCGTGGAAAGGGCGCTTAACAGAGCGATGACCGCGGAGGCTTCAAAACTTGAGAAGTCTCTGGTTTTTCTTGCCACCACCGGCAGTTCAGCCCCGTTTATAGGGCTGTTTGGAACCGTGTGGGGTATTATGAACTCCTTCATAGGACTCGCGGGAAGCAAAGGGGTTCCCTCGCTTGGGGTCGTGGCTCCGGGAATTGCGGAGGCACTTATAGCGACCGCCTTCGGTCTCGCGGCCGCCATCCCCGCCACAGTGGCCTACAACTACTTTGTCAACCGGGTAAGAGCGATGGAAGTGGAAATGGAGAATTTCTGCGCCGGATTTTTAAACACGGCGGAAAGATATCTAAACAGGTAACGGGGAATTTCGCTTCATGGCAGCGGGAAAATTCAATACAGGCTGGCACAGATCAGTGCTCTCGGAGATAAACGTCACTCCCTTTGTTGACGTAATGCTGGTTCTCCTGGTTATCTTCATGGTCACCACTCCCATACTCTACCAGGGAATCAAGGTAAACCTTCCGCAAACGGCGTCTTCTAAAATCCCGATAAAAAACCAGAAAAGAATAACCGTGACCCTGACGGGATCCGGAAAGATATTTCTCGAAGACACCAGCTATCCGCTTCCAGAAATCGCCACCGCTCTCGGCAACATCATGAAAGCGGAGGGAACAACGCCCGAGAGTGGGCGGGTTTTTCTCAGAGCTGACAAATCGGTCAGGTACGAATTCGTGGTAAAGGTAATAGACGAGATAAAAAAAGCTGGCGTTGAGAGGCTAAGTCTCGTCACGGAGTCAAAAAGCATAAAGGATATAAAAGCGAACATGTAAAGAGATGAAGGGAGAAGAGAATCTATTTCGCAAAGGGCTTTTTGTTTCTCTGGGTCTTCATCTGCTTGTTGTCTGTCTGCTTTCTCTGGGAGTGGGGGGACACGGGGAGGTTTCCCCGGAAAGTTCAATAGAAGTATCACTTTCGACCCATGCTCCGCGTGTCGACAAAAAAAAATCAGATGTAAAGTCACCCAGTCGTCCCCAGAAACCAAAAAAAAGTGCGGAGAAAAAAGTTAAAAAAACTCCCTCGGCACAGGTGAAAACCCCCGAGAGGAAAAAAGAGCGTCCGCCTGCACTCGTGGCGAAAAAGCAGGAACTCCCCAAAGTTTCCCCGGCGGAAACAAAACCCCCCGAGAAGCGGAAGGAGCCTGTAGCAACACGCAAGGAGACAGTTGCAGAAAAGACCGCGCAGAGCACGAAGCCCGAAACTGAGAAAGAGGAAGCTGCTGCCGAGGAAAATCCTCTTGACTCCGGAAAGAGAGAAGTTATCAGGGACATCAAAAAGGAATCCGTTTTGAGGAGTATCGAGAAAGCAGAGGAAGCGGCGTCAGCCCAGCCTGCCTCCAAAAAGGCCGGTCCGGGGCTCATCTCGCTTGTGCTTGACGTTTATTACAAAACAATATCGAAACGGATACAGAGAAACCTTATCCTGCCCCTTAACATAGATTCCAGCGCTTTTCTCGCGGCCCAAGTGAATTTTCATATGAGAGAAAACGGAGAGGTGTACGACGTAGGTATAGAAACAAGTTCCGGAAACAGAAGTTTCGATTCTTACTGCATAAAGGCCGTAGACGCAGCTTCACCGCTGCCCCCTCCCCCAAACGAGCTGAGGGACAGGATAAAATCGGAATTTTTCATCATTTCATGTGAAAGTAAAAAGTGATCCGTATGCGCCTGATATTCGTAAGACACGGAAAAACGGACTGGAACGAAATCGGAAGATGCCAGGGAGTAAGCGATGTTCCGCTCAACAGTGGCGGAATTGAGCAGGCGGAAAAAGTGGCTTTCTCTCTTAAAGACGAGAGGATCGACCGCATATACTCAAGCGATCTCATAAGGGCAAAGACTACGGCGGAGAAAATCGCCGCGTATCACTCCCTTGACCTTAATATCAGGGATGATCTCCGGGAGATGGACCAGGGAGTTTTTGAAGGGCTTGATTTCTCCTACATAAGGGAGAAATATTCTGACGTACTTGAGCACTGGCGCAGAGACCCAGAAACCCTGCAGCTGCCCGGGGGAGAGACCCTAAGCGGCGTTCAGCAAAGGGCGCTTGATGCCGTCGCGGATATCAGAAGTTGCTTCGGGTCGCAGAACATAGTGATCGTAAGCCACAATCTGGTTATAGGGATCCTGCTTTGCAGATTTGCCGGAAGTTCGCTCAAGGAATTCCGCGATTACATGGTGGATGAAGCCTCAAAAAGCGTTGTTGAGATATGTGACGACAGATTCATTATAATATCCTTTAACAATATTGATCACTTGGGCCCTCCCGGCGATAAGACAGGCCACGAAAATTCATGAAGGACGAAATACTGAAAGTAATAAAAGAGTCCGTGGATTCGCTTGCGTTTCCCGGAATCCCGACGGGGGACAAGGCGGAGTTTGAGGTGTCGGTTCCGAAAAAAAAGGAATTCGGCGATTTCTCCACAAACGCGGCGCTTGTTATAGGAAGCATGACGGGCACGAATCCGCGCGAAGTCGCGCAAAGCATAGTAGAGGCCATAGAGCAGCGCCAGTGCGACTTCATAGAAAGGCTTGATATCGCCGGGCCGGGATTTATCAATTTTTTCGTTAACGAGACTCTGTTCGGATCCGGACTTCGGGAAATTCTTCGTCTGGGCGACCGATACGGAGCTTCCCGCGAGGGTTCCGGACAGAAGGTAATGGTTGAGTTCGTAAGCGCCAATCCTACGGGTTACCTTCATTTCGGTCACGCGCGAAACGCCGTTGTCGGAGATTCGGTGTCCAGAATGCTTTCCTTTTGCGGATATGAGGTGACCAGGGAATTTTACGTAAACGATGCGGGCAGGCAGATGGATATGCTCGGCGAGTCCGTATACTCGGCCCTCGCACACTTGTACGGACTCACAAAAGAGCTTCCAGAAGACGGGTATCACGGAGAATACATCTCTGAACTCGCCGGGGAAATAAAGAAATCGGAGAGATGTCCGCAAGTGCCCGGGGATGAATCAGCCGCTATCGAGTTTTGCAAAGAGTTTGCCTACTCAGAACTGCTTGAGGAAATAAAAGCTGACCTTCTGGACCTGAGGGTGGATTTTGACAACTGGTACAGCGAGAGAACCGAAATACATGGCCGCGACTCAGGGAAAGAAAAAATTGCCGAAACTCTCGCCAGACTTGAAAATCTTGACGCAGTCGAGAAAAAAGAGCAGGCGCTTTGGTTCAAGGCTTCCCTGTACGGGGACGGCAAGGACTGGGTAATAATAAAAACAGACGGCACCCCTACTTATTTTCTCTCCGACATAGCTTACCACGTGGATAAATACTCAAGGGGCTTTTCCAGGCTGATAAACGTCTGGGGGGCCGACCACCACAGTCACGTCTCGCGCCTTAAGTCATCCATGAAGGCCCTTGGCCTGGATGAATCTTCTCTGCAGGTACTTCTTATACAGTTCGTGAGGCTCGTAAGGGACGGCGAGGAAATTCCGATGTCGAAAAGAACGGGAGATTACGTTACGCTTCGCGAAGTGCTGCGCGAAGTCGGGTGTGACGCCGCGAGATTCTTTCTGCTGATGAGAAGCTCGGACAGTCACCTTGATTTCGATCTTTCCCTGGCGAAAAAAGAGTCAAGCGAAAATCCCGTTTACTACGTTCAGTACGCAAACGCGAGGATTTCAAGCCTGCTAAGAAACTCGGCGGAAGCGGGAGTGAGCGCTTCGGAAAAACATCTTGACCTGCTCTCAGAGGATGAGGAACGAAGCATAGTGAAAAGACTTCTCAGATTCCCTGAGATCGTCCCCTCCGCGGCCGAGTCGCTTTCTCCGCATAAGGTAGTCTATTATCTTCAGGAATTGGCGGCTGAGTTTCATTTTTATTACAATAAAACAAGGATACTGGACTCAGAGAACGCCGATAAGGCTTCCGCGAGGCTTTACTTGGCCCGCTGCGTACAGGTAGTTATAGAAAACGGTCTCGGGCTTCTCGGAATAACCGCTCCCCGGAGCATGTAAAAATGACTGAAGAAAGAAAAGAAAAAAATCCTCGGGTGCTGCATCTGTCCCTAGTTTTTCTCGTTGTTTTCACAATGGTGTTTTCTCTGGGAGTTGTAGTGGGGAAGAAATTCATACCCACAGACGAGCCCGCTTCGGCGGAGAAATCTCCCGGTCTGCTGGAAAAACTGTTTTCGTTTGTACCGCGAGGGGAATCCCCGAGCGGCGAAGAGGAAAACCCGGCCGCATCCACGGACGAATCTTCTTCGGATAGAATATCCACTCGTGACAAGTACCTGTCGGCGATGATCAACCCCGATCACAAATACACTATTCAGATCAGCTCCTTCCTTAGCAAGAAAGTCGCCAACCGCACGGTAAAGTTTTACAAAGACAAAGGGTATCCAGCTTTTATAAGAGAGTACTCGCCTTCTGAAATCACCACTTTCTACAGGGTGAGGATAGGAACCTTTCAATCCAAGGAGCAGGCGCGGGAATACGGAAGCGAGATAAAGGAGAAAGAAAGAGACTTCAAGTTTTACGTAACTCTCAATGACTGATCGGCGGAGGGCGGGTATATACTGTCTGCCCGCAGATAGACTACAGGGGAGATTACAGGTTATTATTTTTTCCCATGGAAAACGAACGGATATCCGCTAACTCCGAAGAAACCGACGAGAGATCGAAGACCGGGAGAAAACCGGACTCTTCCAAGCTTCTTTCGGGCGGGATCAAGTCCTGGTGGGTCTTTCTCATGAGCCCCGTAGAGGACTTTCTCATAGACAGGAAGTTCCGCCCCAACGTACTTACTATTACCACGCTGCTGGTTTCCGCGCTCGCCGGCTACTTTTTCCATCTGGGCATGATCTTCATAGCAGGGGTGCTGCTGCTGGCCGGTTCGACCTTTGACATTTTCGACGGCAGGGTGGCACGCGCACAAGGTCTCAATTCACCCAAGGGAGCTTTCTTTGACTCCTGCGTGGACAGATATTCGGAAGTTCTTATCTACATGGGTCTTCTGAGCTTTTTCAGAGACACTTTTTTCGTTTACATAGTTTTCCTGATAGTCAGCTGTTCCATGATGGTCAGCTACACAAAAGCCAGGGCAGAGGGGCTTGGAATCGACTGCGAGGTAGGGATAATGCAGAGAACCGAGAGGGTAGCCTACCTCGGGGTTCTCGCGGCGTTTAACTTCCTCGGCAACATAGTTACTTTTTTTCTCGGGTTCGGAAACAGGGATTACCTTCTGAAACTCTCGGTCATCATTCTGTTTCTCTTCTCCTTTTACACATCGATCCAGAGGATGGCTCATGTAATGAAGAAGATAGACGAAGCGGGAGACGGTGGGACGGACGGAACCGGGGCCACAGACTAGGAGCTTCTCTCCCTTATCCTGCTGGCTTTCTTTGAAAGGCCTCTTAGGTAGTAAAGCTTGGCCCTTCTCACGCGGCCTTTTCTTTTTACCTCTATTTTCCCTATAAGCGGGGAGTGTACGGGGAAGATTCTCTCGACGCCGATACCGTAGGAAACCTTTCTTACCGTGAAAGTTTCCCTGAAGCCCGAGCCTTTTCTGGCTATCACGGTGCCTTCAAAAACCTGGATCCTTCTCCTTTCGCCTTCCTTAATGTTGTAGTGGACCGATACCGTGTCCCCGGCCCGAAATTCCGGCAGGTCGGTTCTCAGGTGTTTTTTTTCAACTTCTGCTATAATTCCCATTTTTTTCAATCTTCCTTTTCGCGGGATGTTGAATATACAGAACCTCTACGGTGTTGTCAAAATATTAAAAGAGCTTTTTTTTCAGCCGCTCCCGGAGATTTCCCGAAGCGTCCATCCCACCTAGTCAGGCTCCGCAGGAAAGCAGCCTGTCAAGCACTATGGCGGCCGCGCTTCTTACTGAAAGATGATTGAATCCAGTGTAACCGCTTACGGGTTTGAGCACATAGTCGGCCACTTCTATCGTTTCACGCGTGAGTCCCGACCCCGTACCGAAAAGAATCAGAAAAGGATCCGTGTTTTCGAATATTTTTTCCCGAAGCACCCTGTAGCCAGTCATGTCGTTTGAAAAGCGGGCGTCTGTAACCACCATCTTCGGCTTTTTTCCCTCAATTTCCTCTATCTGCCCCACGGTCTCCTCGATTGTGCTCATTATGCTTATAATGCCAAAAGCTTTGCTTTTAGTCTCGTTAAAATTTTTTCCCGCTCCCTCGGTCCAGTGATCAACAAGTCTCCCCGCTAGGCGGCGCTGTTCCTCCACGGGATTTATAAGATAAAGTTTTCTCACTCCGTAAGTAGTGGCGTCTCTGGATACGTCGTGTGCGTCTATGCTCTTAAATGCAGTCGAGACGACTTCAAGGCGGCTGTTGTAGGCCGGATAATGAACCAACGCTATATAAACCTTAAAACCGGGAGGATTCTCGGCTTTAAGCTCCTTTAGAAAGTCATCCTCCTCCCCGGAGAGCTGCGCGTCGTCAAGAAAAGCCGGATTCTGGATGAAAGTGCTTTTTATGCTCTCCCGCCTCTTCCATTTCCTTATCTCTCCATGGTCTCCCGAAAGAAGCACCTCGGGAACCTTCTTTCCCCTGTAAGTTCGCGGCTTTGTGTACTGAGGATACTCAAGAAGCCCGTTTTTAAGAGATTCAGAAGCAAGAGACTCCGTGTTTCCGAGAACCCCGGGAAGGTATCTCGATACGGCGTCCACTATAAGCGAGCAGGCGTATTCTCCCCCGGAATTTATGTATTTCCCGGTTGATATCTTCATGTCGACGTAAAGTTCGTTCACCCTGTCGTCCACCCCTTCGTACCGGCCGCAGAGGATTATCAGCTGTTCAAACCCGCAGAGCTCCTGCGCTTTGCGGTCGTCAAATTCCTCTCCCTTGGGGGTCGTGAGAATTACGGCGGAGCGAAGTCCTTTTTCCCTTATCCGGTCGATGGCGTTTCCTATAGGTTCCGGGGTCATAAGCATTCCGCTTCCCCCGCCGTATGGGGTGTCATCAGTTTTTCCGTGCTTCGCGCCTGAATAGCTTCTAAGATCGTGGACGTTTATCTCCACCGTCTTGTTCTCAACGGCCCTGCTTATCACTCCGAACGAGAAAATGGAATCAAAGAAATCAGGGAAGATTGTTACTATATCAAACTTCATCGCAGCATCACGAGGCTAATCAAGGAGCCCTTCTACCGGTTCCACGGTAATCACTGAACCGTCAAGATCCACCGCGGTCACGAATTTTTTGACGAATGGTACCAGGAATTCCCGCCTCGTGCTTTTTATCACGAGAATATCGTGTCCACCCGAATCGATAAGGTCCTTTACCTCTCCGACATTGTCCCCGCAGGTGGTACGGACCTGAAGCCCGATGAGATCAGACCAGAAATACTCATCTTCTCCCGGGGACTGCAGATTGTCTCTTTCAATCAGTACGTGGAGATCCCTCAGTCCGTCTGCGGCCTCGGGGGTATCGATGCCCTTTAATTTCAAAATCGCGGTTTTTTTCTGGAATTTTATCCGGGACAGGTTGAATCTTCGGGGTTCTGTCCGGTCGGGAACTTCTATATAGACTTCTTTTACCCCGGAGAGGTTTTCTGGGCGTCCGCCGAAGGCAAACATTTTCACTTCACCATAGAGGCCGTGTCTTTTTGTTATCTTTCCGTAGAGGACAAGACTTTGTTTCGCGTTTTCCGGCAATGCTACTCAAGAATCTCCAAAACGGCGCGTTTTTTCATCTTCGCGGCTGCGGCACTCAATATGCTGCGAATCGCCTTTGCAGTTCTTCCCTGTTTTCCGATTACCTTCCCCAAGTCCTCTTGGGCCACTCTAAGCTCAATAACCATAGTTTTCTCACCCGCGACTTCCGTCACCTTAACCTCTTCGGGATTATCGACAATGGATTTGGCCATGAACTCGACAAACTCTCCGAGTTGACTCATAAGGAGCATCCCTCCTGAAACTAAAATCTTTCTGCCTAAATTCTCGCGTGGAAGAAAATGTGCTACGTAACCTGCGACATGAGCTTGCTCACCCTGTTGGTTGCCTTGGCACCGTTATCCATCCATGCTTTTACTCTCTCTATGTTTATCTTAAGTTCGTGGGGTTTTTTTCTCGGGTCGTAATGTCCCAGTATTTCAAGAAACTTCCCATCGCGCGGGGAACGAACATCCGCGGCGACTATCCTGTAAAACGGCCTATTCTTGGATCCGATCCTGCTCAATCTTATCTTGACCAAACTGCTACTACCTCCTGAATTCGGGATTAAAGATATGCTCCCACTATCTGAACTTCATCATTCTCTTTGCTAGTTTACCCGTTTTTCCCATGTTTTTCATCATGCTTCTCATCTGTATGTAGTTTTTTATCATGCGGTTCACGTCAGGCACCGTAGTCCCGCTTCCCTTCGCTATTCTCTTCCTGCGGCTGCCGTTTAGAATAGTGTGGTTCTTTCTCTCGGGGAAGGTCATGGAGTTGATTATTGCGAGGCTTTTTTTTATCTCCTCCTCGGCCTTTACCATCGCTTCGGGGTTATCGGTGATCTTCTTCATGCCGGGAACCATGTGCGCTATGTTTTCTATCGAGCCTAGTTTGCTCATGGCTACTATGGATTCCCTGTAGTCTTCAAGGGAGAACTGTTTTTTGGATATCCTTTCGGCAAGTTTTCTCGTTCGGTCTTCCTCGAAAGCGTCTTCTGCCTTCTCTATCAGGCTTAGGACGTCCCCCATGCCCAGGATTCTCGAGGCTATCCTCTCGGGATGAAAGACCTCAAGCGCGTCGGCTTTCTCTCCCGTTCCGAAAAACTTGATCGGTTTGCCAGTGGTAGCCTTTATCGAAAGCGCAGCCCCTCCTCTCGCGTCCGCGTCCATCTTGGTGAGAATCACGCCGTCCAGGTCAACGGCTTCATCGAAGCCCTGCGAAACGTTCACGGCATCCTGTCCCGTCATCGAGTCGGCAACAAGGAGGATTTCATGGGGATTTATCTTCTTCTTTATGTTCCCAAGCTCATCCATAAGCTCGCGGTCGAGGTGGAGACGTCCCGCAGTGTCTATGATCACCGCGTCCGCCCCTTGTTTTGCCGAGCCTGAAACCGCATCTGCGCACACATCCACGGGGTCCGTCCCGGCAACCGTATCGTAGACGGCTACGTCTATTTTTTTCCCGAGTACTTTCAGCTGCTCTATCGCGGCGGGGCGGTAGATGTCCGCGGGAACTAGCAGGGGAGTTTTTCCATGGCGTTCCTTAAGAAACTTGGCAAGCTTCGATGCCGTGGTGGTTTTTCCCGAACCCTGAAGCCCGACCAGCATTATTATCACGGGAGGAGAAACGTTAAGATTCAGAGGTTCGTTCTCCCGCCCCAGAATACCTGCAAGCTCCTCTTTTACTATTTTTATGAACTGCTGTCCCGGATTGAGGCTCCTCTCGACTTCCTGACCCAGCGCCCTTTCCTTGACAAGCCCTGTGAACTGGCGGACCACCCTGAAATTGACATCGGCTTCAAGAAGGCTCAGGCGCACCTCTCGAAGCGCGTCTTCTATGTTCTTTTCGCTTAGCTTTCCGTACCCCCCTATCTTTTTGAGGGTGGAGCCGAGTTTTTTCGAGATTCCTTCAAACATCGCTGCGTTGCCCGCTGGCTTCAAGCCACCTAAGGGCGGTGATTACGGTCTATATAATACCGGAATTACAAAATACAATCTTTCCCCGGTCGGGGGACGGAAGAATCCGAAGATCCGCGTTTCAGGAGAAGCAGTGTTAATAATATGTCATCCGTCCGGATCCATATCACGAGAGTTCTCCGCTTTTGCCTCGGGAGACCTCCTTTAGAAAATCGGTGCCGAAGACTGCACCCCGCGCGGGCCCACCGAACCCTCTTAAGACACCGGGGAAGTATTCAGACGCCCGGGCTCCGCTACCATCTAAGTTCGCCGCGGAGCGCCACTCCATGGCGGGAAGGGGCGTCGGGGTTCTCAGTGCGGTCGCCCTCGAGGCTGAGGTTAAAAGAGTCGCCAAGCCTCAGGCGCCATCCAGCCCTGTATTTCCTGTCTCCCGACATGGAGAACCCTCCGTAAGGAGTGATAACTCCAGAGTCCCCAAACGCCCCCATCGCGTAACCCGCCTCCGCATCCAGGCGTCCCGGTGCCTGAGCGCCTCCGGCCAGTCCCCGCGTATCCCCCATTGCCCAAAGACCCTCAACCCCGCTTGCCGTCGTTCCCACAGATGAACCGAGCTTCGCGGAGAAACCCCTCTCCACTCCCCCCGGAGCGAACTGAACGGAACCCCCTGCTCCCCATTCAGAGTAGCCGCTTCGCTCATGGGCCATAAGCCTGCGCGCCGTAATCTCCACTGTGAGTCCAAGGGAGGGGTTTGCGTAGCGCATCCCTCCTCCCACTTCAAAACCCATGCCGCTCTCCGCGTCCCCTCCGTCGCGTCTCACTCCAAGCTCAACAGATGGGGTAAGGGAGCTTCCAGAAGCAAAGGCGAGGGGCCGGGAACCCTCAAGGACAAGGCGAAGCCTGGTTACGTCAGCTTCTGTCTTTGCCATCTGCGAAGTTCCCTCAGAAGAGGTTCTTACGAGCAGGGCGTCTGTGCGGGCGGAGAGGTCAAATCCCCCTGAGGCAAGCAGAGCGCCCCGGGCTCCGAGAGCCGCCATCTTCATTTCAATATCGGTTCTCTCCTCCCCTCCTCCGTGGGTAAGGGTGAGTTCACCTTTTCCGTAGCCAAGAAGGGTCCAGACGCTTAAGCGGTCGTTTAAGGAGAAGCGGAGGTAGGGGTGGGCGCTTGTGATAGAGCTTTTAAGATCTCCCCTTATATCACCCGCGTTGTAAGAGCCGTCGCCCGTGCTTCTTGCAAGCGCGAGGCCCGCAAGCAGGCGGTTCCACGCGCGGTCAACTCCCAGGGTTGCCGTGGTTACGTCTCCGTCAATTGAGACCTCGGAGTCGCGTCCCGAGAAACGCGTCTGCGCGGCTCCTCCCCACGCCGTCCATCCGGACCCAGGGTTTTGGGTTGCGTTTTGGGCAAGGGGGAGCTCGAAGGAGGAGCTAAGCAGGAACTCCCGCACCCTCAGGCTTCTTAAGTTCTCGGGGCGTTGGTCTTCTGGAACCAGTTCATCCCAGGGGGATATTTCCGTTATCTCCGGGGAAGGAGGCTGTCTCAGTTCCTTCCCTCCAAGGGTTACGCGGCGTGAGGGCTCGGGCACAGAGGACATCCTGTTTCTTACGGCTTCCACAACGTGGTTTGCCACGGTGCGCCCGAAGCGGGCAAGCCAGGCCTTGGGCAGCGGGTCTGAGTTCTCTATTGTGCCTGTCGCCTCGGCGTCCCGGATACGCGCGCCCGAGGGGTTCGACAGCTTCAGCGTCACCGTCTCCCCGCCGTCGTCATGGGTGTCGTTAAGCACCGTCACGTTCACCGTCTTCTCCGTCTCTCCAGGCAAGAAGGTAAGCGTGTCGCTTGTTGCGGTGTAGTCCGCGCCCGAAGTGGCGGTACCATCCGAGGTCGCGTAGTCAACCGTCACCGTCTCCCCGGCGGCCCGGGACAGCGTGACCTCGAAGTCGAGCGTCGGGTCGGTGCCTTCCTGCGCATTCGCGTCGGCGACCGAGAGGGCCGCCGGGCCCTGCACGGTGCCGCTCGGCGAGTTCGAGAGCTGGCGGTTGTCGGCCATGCAGACCCCGCCGGTCGACGTGCACGCTCTGCCCCCCGGGAGGCTGATGGCGATGTCGCCCCATCCGGAGGGGGAGGGCTCGACCGTGATGTTCCAGGCGACGTTGGAGCCCTGCTGCCGCCGCTGCGCCCTTCGCACCTCGCCACCCGTGACGGTGAAGGCGTGATCGCGGAGCGTTATATAGCTCAGCTCCGGGTTTTCGCTGAACGTGAGCTGGAAGACGAACTCCGTGCCCGGTCCTGCGTGCTCGCTCGGCATGGCGCCGAACGATGCCGTGAGGTCGGTGACGGTGGCGTCGTCGGTGGACCCATCGGTGTTCCCGTCATCCGCATCCGGGCCGGGGATGGTCAGCGTGGCGGGCACGGCGGTCAGTGGTGTTCCCCCGCTCGTGCAGATGGCGTCACTGGCGTCGCAATCCGCCGTGGTCTTGAGCGTGATGGTGACGTCGTCGTTGCCTGACGGCTCGACGGTGATCTCCCACTCGAGGTTCGACGGCGGTACGACGCGCCTGGCGTTCTTGACGCTGCCCCCCGCGACCGTGAACGCATGATCGCGCATCCGTTGGTAACCGACATCGGGTGCTTCGCTGAATTCGACCTCGAAGGTGAACGTCGCTGTGCCGTCGTGCGACGCCGGAACCTTCTCGAACGACGCCGACAGCGACGCGTCATCCGTTCCACCCGGACCCGGAATCGTCAACACCGTCGGCGCCTGCGTGAGTGGCGTCCCGCCGGCAGTGCAGATCCCACCCGAGGCGCACGCCGCGTCGGCGACCAGCGTGAACGTGACGTCGCCGTCCCCGTCGGGGTTGAGGAAGAACATCCACGCGTTCTCGAGGCCCTCTTCGGTGTGGGCCTGGACCGAGGCGATGCTTGCGCCCGTGACCGTCACCGACGGTGTGTCGGTCGAGACTCCCGTCACCGCTTCGCTGAACGTGACGACCACCTGCGGGCGGTCGTCAGAGCCGCTGTGCGAGGCCGATGCGAAGCGGCTTTCGGGGAACGTCGCGGTGAGCGCAGCCGCCGGATCGGTGTTCAGGATTGTCCCTGTCCTCGTCGACTTCCACGCATGCAGCTGGGCGCCCCCGGTCGGGTTCGACAGGATGAACGAGAACGTCTCGCCGCTATCCTGGATCTCGTCGTCGAGCACCGGCACCGTCACCTCCTTTTGGCTTTCGCCCGGCGCGAATGTCAGCGTCCCGCTGGTGGCCGTGTAGTCGCTCCCTGCCCTTGCGGTGCCGTCGGTGGTGGCGTAGTCAACCGTGTAGGTCGCGTTCTCGTCGGCGAAGCTCAGGCTCACCGTGAAGGTCATGTCCGTGGCCGTGCCGTCGCCGCTCTCGTGCGCCGATTCGTCGTACGTGACGAGCGTCGGTTTCTCGTCGTAGATCACGCACGTTGCGGGATGAGGTTGCGCTTCCGCTTCGCCGCCGGTCGGGTTCTCCAGCACGAGTCCGAATCTGGTGTGAACCCCCACGCCATCGTTGAGGATGTCGACCTCGATCGTCTTGGTCTTCTCGTGCCGGCCGAACGTCAGCGTTCCGCTCTTGCTCGTGTAGTTGACGCCGCTTTTCGCGGACTCGTCCACGGTGCGGTAGTCCACGGTCACCGTCGCCCTCGTCGTCGGGTACATGAATACCGTGATCGGCATCTTCGTGACGGTGTCTGCACCGCTGCCTTCCGTCGCCGAAGTGCAGGCGGTGAAGATCCTCGGGGTGCCGGCGTACCTGCGGTGCTCCGGATCGGTGCTTTCGTCGTCCGTCACTCGCACCTTCACCTTGTTGCTCGAAGGCCACCATTGGTAGGGGCTGATCCCGTTGACGCTGACGTAGAGGTCGCCGTAGCCGTCCGGGTCGCCGTCGTTTTGCTTGCGTATGTCGCCGGTCTCGCCCGAAATCTCTCCTGCGGGAATCCTGATGGACGGATATGGCCCGTCGATCCCCTGAAGCGTCATTTCGGACGGGTTCTCGACGACGATGGGTACGCTCGTGTCGACGTCAAGACGGTGCGCGAGCGTCGCCGTGACCCGGAACGCGTCGCCCTCCTCGACCGTCTCCGGCACGCTGACCGACACCACCGGCAATGATTCGTCGTCGCACACGACGAGCTGGCCGCGGAGCTCGAGGGCGCCGAGCGTCGCGACGACATCGGCTTTCACGGGCTGGTTGTAGACCTTCGGATCGTCGTCGTCGGCAGCGGCCTTGAGGGAGAACCGGGCGCCCCTCTGCCCGGCCTTGATCGTGACCGACGTCGGGTTGTCCGGGTGCAGCTCGTCGGTGGATCTCCCGTTCCAGGTCAGCGTGAACGTCGTGTCGCTCTCCACCGTCTCCCCACCCTCCAACGTGTCGGGGTCGTCGTCTCTGAGGACACCCACATACCCACCGGTCTTGCGCTCGCCCACGACGTCGCTGCCCCGCGTGATGCTGTAGTTCGTCACGTGGAAGCGGTACGTGAGCACCGCCGCTGGTTGTTCCGGCGTCTCGTCGTCGTCCCGGATCGTCAAACCCTCGGCGTAGGGGTGCCAAACGAGCCCGGACTCCTCCATTCCCACCACGTCCACCGTTCCTGTCACGACCAGCTTCTTGTCTGGACCGTCGACGGCGTCGTCCACCGCGCTGATGGTCACGGTTCCCGTGCTGGCCTTCGCGTCCGCTAGGATCGTCAACTGCGTGCCGGTCTGGGTGAAGTCGTCGGATTCCGTCGTCCCGGCCGGCGCCGCCGATATCGTGACCTCGACGTCGCTGGCCACCTTCGTGTTCAGCCTCGCCGTCACCGTGCTCTGTCCACCGTTCTCCGAGATGCTGGCCGGGGTAACCTCGAGCGTCACCCGGGGTTGGTCCTCGTCCTCGGAGATGGTCCAGTCGGTGTGCTCTAGGACGTCCTGCCGGTCTATGCCGGCTACCGACTCGATGGCAAGGGCGACCCGTCTGAGCGAGAGTGGCCCCCAGTACTCGTCGTTCGAGGCCATAAGCGTGACCTCGCCCGTGCTGCGCGTCTGCCCCGCGGATATGGTCAACGTACGGTTCGCGCTCAACGCGTATTCGTCGGATGTCGCCGTGTGGTTCGAGTCCGCTTCGTCGACGCCGATCGTCAGCGTCACCTCGTTGGACAACGGCTGGCTCAGGTACGCGTTGATCGTACTGGTCTCGCCCTCGGTCACCCGTGACGGCACCGGCGAAATCACCACGTACGCGCTGGTGGCATCGTCGTCGAGGATGTAGACTTGGGTTACGAGACGCCCGGTCGACACGAATTGACTGGCAGGAGACGGGGTTCCGCGCAGCGCAACGACCTCGTTCCTCATGTCGGTGTCATCCATCGCCGTGAGTGTCACCGCGCCCATGCTTTCGGTCTCTCCCTCTGCTATCGTCAGGACCTTATTAGCGCTCAGCCCGGCGGCGTCGTATTCGGTGATTTGCTCGACGGTCACGCTCACGTCGGCCGGCACCGGCTTCACCGCACGCATGGTGATCGTGCTGACCTCGCCCTCCCCTATCGTGGCCGGTGTCGCCATGAGAAAGACGACCACCCGCAGATCGTCCTCCAGTACCGTCAGCGTCTGGTCCGCGGGGTCTGCCACGCCTCCGCCGCCGGTCACCGTCCCCGAGACCTCAACCACCCGCCTTCGGTTTCCGACACTCAACTCGCTGTCGACCGTGCCGATGGTGACCGTCCCGGTGCTCCGTGTTCCGCCCTTCGGAATCCTCAGCACCGTATTGGCGCTCAACACGTAGTCGTCCGTACGGGTATCGGCGTGCCCCGGCGACGCGGACACGGTGATCGTCGCCTCCTCGTCCAGAGGGCCGCTCGCTACGGCCGTGACCGTGCTGACCAGTCCTTCCCTGACCCTCGGCGGTGTGAGCACCAGGGCCAACTCCGGAGACATACCGTCGTCGTCGACGATGGTCAGCGCCAGCGGTCCGGGCGTCCGAATGCCGCGCCCCTCGGTCACCGTCGCTGAGATCGTGATCGTCTGGTCCGGCTCGTCCTCAGCGTTGTCCACGGCGGTGATGGTCAGGGTCTCGGTAGCGTAGATCGCTCCCGGTTCGAAGGTCAACGTCGTGCCGCTCAGCGTGGCCCGGTCGCTCGGCTCCAGCGACACCGCCATCTTCACCACGCCCTCGTGCAATCCGGTCTTGAACGCGAGCAGCGTAGTTTCGCCGCCGTTCTCGAAGATCGTCGACGGGGTGACGCGCCACCCAGTGGGGGTGTTGTCGTCGTCCACAACGGCGAATGGTTCGGTGTCCGCATCCACGCGCGGATGGTCCGAAGTCAGGGTCGCGTTGAAGTAACGAGTGCCCGTATAGGTGAAGTCGTCCAGGGAGGTGAACATCACATCCCCGGTGCTCTCCGTCGTCCCGGAGGCAATCGTCAACGTCGTGTTGGCGCTCAGCTCGTACTCGTCGGCCCGGCCGCCATTCGGGGCTACCGTGACGGTGATCGTGACATCTTCGTCCAGGGTCATGGGGAGCATCGCCCGTATCGGCCTGCTCTCGCCCTCCGGTACGTTCTCGACCACGGCCTCCAACCGCATCGTTGTGGTGTCGGTCACGGTTACCGGCAGATCGGCGGATACCGTGCCGTAGCCGCCGCCCGACGCGGTGTGGGTCAGGGTGGCGCTGTCGTCCGTCGCGTCCGAATCCTCCACCGCCGACACCGTCACCGTCTGCGCCATGTTCCAGTTCGACGTGGTGAACGTCAGACCCGTTTTGTTCAGCGACAGGTCTGTGCCCGATGTCCCGCCTATCGACACCATCACGTCAGCGCTCGGCTGCGTGAGGAGCTTCACCGTGTAGCTGGCGGAACCCGCCTCGGGCACTTCCAGGGAAGTCGGGGTGAGTACCAATGACGGCGATTGCGCGGCCGCGTCCTGCACGGCAGCGGTCGCCAAACCCGCGACCAGCGCCACACACAGCAGCCATTGGAACAACCGTTGGAACACGCGTCGGGACTCTTTAGGCCAGACTACGGAAGGAATAGCCGACTCTCGGCTCGGCGCTCTACAAAATAAAGGGGGGGGGGCAATCAAAAGGATCGTTTTGCAATCCTCCACGGAATTCATGGCTCTTCCCAGAATATCGCAGTCGGACGATACGGTGAAATCGGGCACTGCAGGACACCCCCATACAAAACTAACTTTTTCGAAAGTATAACATGAACTAACCGGTCATATCCAATTTTCTCTGGTCAAAGCGCTTTTTGCCCCGGGAAGAGTTCCTCCGGGAAATCAGCGCCGAAGATTTCGCCTCGCACGGGTTCCCCGATGGGTTATGATCTTCGTAAGACCATCTGTTCTGTTAAGCGTAAAGGCCCTGCCCGAGGCGGCCCAAGGAAATTTCGACACCTCTATTTCCACCCCGGCCTCCCCCGCCTCGTTTTCGGCGATTCCGCACCAGGCAATCTCCGGGTCGGGAAATAAGACGCCTAGGGGAAAAACTCTGAATGGATCTCAGCGCCGGGGCGGTCGGCTTCATAAAAACCATGCTTGGCGAAGACATGAACCTTATCAAGAACGAGCTTGAGAAGACATCTCTTTACGTAGAACCGAAAGCCAAGGTTATCCTTCGCTTTCGCATGTAACGTACTCTGAAGTTTCTGAACTCTCCTTGAAGCTTCTAGTCTCTCGACAGTCTCCACGTCCTTTCCTCCTTCATACGTCCCTCTCGAAGCAGGGCCCCTTCGCTCCGCCGGCATTACCCGGCCTCCTCGCTACTGCTGACCCATCCACCACCCCTGCGGCCCAACCTGTCCCTCGCGGGTTGTCGGTTGGCTCGCGCAAGCCACCTCAGGGGCTTCCCGTGTTGCTGTCATATCCCTCTTCCATGTGTGCCACCGCCAATACCCCGGTGGAGCCGGACGGTGCCTGTATCGCTCTCTTCCCCTCCGGTGGCAGCCCTCCCCACCGTGAAGACAGGTCGGCTTCCACATTACTCGTTTCGAGGCCTGCTCAGCGTTCACTCGCGTTGCGGCCCGCGTGTTCGCTGGGCCGCCTTTAGCGGCCCTTCTTGTCGGTGTGCTTCAGCCTAAGTCGTTACCTCCCTAAGCCGCTCCAATTGCTTCCGGCCGGAGCAACAGTTAGCCGGACGGAATTTGCACCCGCTGGGTCTATGACGCCTTTCCACGGCACACTTCACGGTCTCAGTTGTATTTGTCATTCACAAGCAAATGGACAAAACACTCAAGGCTATTATAATTAGCTTGATTTGCATTTTATTCGGAGGCACCGTTGAAACTCGGAGTATACGGTTACATAAAGCAGTTCATGAGATATCCGAAGAGCACGGGTTCTATAGCACCTTCAAACGAAGAACTGTCAGAACTTGTCACCGAGACCGCCCGGCTAAGCGAAATGGGGACCGTGGTAGAATTGGGCCCGGGAACCGGGGTTTTTACCGAGAAAATCCTGGAGAAGAAAAGCCCTGAAGCGCTGTTTTTCGCAATAGAGATCAACCCCGAGTTCTACGAAGCTACCAAGTCCCGATGTCCTTCCGCGACAGTCTACATGGACTCCGCGGAGAATATGAAAAAATATCTTCAGAGGCACGGAAAAGATTCCTGCGACTGTATTATTTCAAGTCTTCCGTGGGCGGTGTTTGACCACGGAACCCAGGATAGACTGCTTAACGCTATCTGGGACGTGCTGAGGCCCGGAGGCAAGATGATTACCTTCAGTTACTCAATCAGCATGGTGGTTCCAAACGCCAGGAGATTCCGCTCGATTCTGCGAAGCAAGTTCACAAGTGTCGTCAAGTCAAAAACTGTCTGGTCCAATTTCCCTCCCGCGTTTGTGTACAGCGCGGAAAAATAATCTCATCTCCCTCAATTCGGCCCCGGCCAAGACCGGATCGGCAAACCGGATTCCCCACCGCAAGGGCAGTTGGGTATACTTAAACGAATAACGCGTAAGCGGTTTTCTTCATGTCCCAGAATCCCCTCTACCTGATTGACGGCAGTTCATATATATTCAGGGCGTATTACGGTATAAGGGCCGATCTTTCCACATCAGATGGGTTGCCCACCAACGCCGTCTACGGATTTGCCAACATGCTTCTTAAGTTTCTCAGGGAATACGAACCGGAATACCTGGGAATAGTGTTTGATTCCAAGGGAGAAGTGTTCAGAAACGAAATATACCCCGAGTACAAGGCCAACAGGGATGAAGCTCCTGAGAGTCTGAAGCTTCAGTTTCCGAAGATTTTCGAGCTGGTCCGGGCCTTTTCAGTTCCGATGCTGGCAATGGAAGGATACGAGGCTGACGACATCATGGGAACCATAGCCAGGGCGCAGGAAGAATCAAAGGTCGTTCTGATTACCGGAGACAAGGACTTCTGCCAGCTCGTGTCCGAGAACGTAACTCTGATTGACACAATGAGAGAGCGGGTAACCGGGGTGCGGGAAGTACGGCAGAAATACGGAATCGGGCCTGAACAGATGATTGACTTCTTCGCTCTTGTGGGAGACAAGGTTGATAACGTGCCGGGAGTCGCAGGCGTCGGGGAGAAAACCGCCTCGGCCCTTATATCCGAGTACGGAGATCTTGACGGCGTATACAGCAACCTCGCCGCGCTTCGCCCGAGTGTCGCCCAGAAACTCAGAGAGCATAAAGATAATGCGTACCTGAGCCGCGAACTCGTTACCATAAAAACGGACGTCGAGGTAGGAACCGGAATTGAGGATTTCAGATACGGGGGATACGCGGCCGAAGATCTTCGGAAAATATTCTCAGAACTTGAGTTTGAAAAGCTTCTTGACGAGATCGGCGGCACCTCTCGCCCGCCAAGCGAAGGCAAAGCGGTAAGATACGATTCCTACGAAACTGTTTTCGAGGAGAAATCGCTCGGTCGGATCATAAGCATGATAGAGGAAGCGGGAGAACTCTCAATAGATCTCGAGACTGACTCAAAGCTGCCGATGAATGCAGGGATAGTGGGATTTTCGCTCTGCCCCGCTCCAGGGCAGGCTTTTTACGTTCCCGTCGGGCACATCGGAACCATTGAAACCGAAAGACAGATGAAACTCGACAATGCGCTTTCTATGCTGAAACCCGTTTTAGAATCCAAGGGCGTAAGGAAGATAGGTCAGAACATAAAATACGAGATGCTAGTGCTGAAAAACCACGGCGTCACGCTCAGGGGGATTTACTTCGACACTATGCTAGCCGCGCACCTCCTCGACGCTTCCCGAGGGAGCTACAAGCTTGACGAACTCTCAAGAACGGAGCTGGGTCACAGGATGATTTCCTACGATGACGTTACGGGAAAAGGGAAGTCCAAAAAGAGTTTCGCCGAAGTGGACATCGAGACGGCGACAAGATACTCCTGCGAAGATTCGGACGTGACGCTTATTCTTTCAAGGAAATTTCTTGAGACTCTCAAACAAGAGGGTCTCTGGGACCTTTACACAGAAAACGTCCTCGGTCTTCTTCCGGTTCTCTGCGACATGGAGTCTGCGGGAGTGAGTGTTGACACCGCGATTCTCGGGGAGATGTCCGAGGAGTTTGAAAAAGACCTAGGTTCCATTGAGACCGAAATATATGAAAAAACCGGAAAAAAGTTCAATATAAACTCAACAAAGCAGCTTTCCGAAGTGCTTTTCGAAGAACTTCGGCTTCCCGCCAGGAAGAAAACCGCGAAAGGCGCTTTCTCCACCGATTCCGAGGTGCTGAGGGATCTCTCGACAATCCATGAGGTGCCCCGTCTCATACTGAGACACAGGTTTCTTTCCAAACTGAAATCCACCTACATCGATCAGCTCCCAAGGCTCATCAACCCGGCCACGGGAAGAATTCACACCTCTTTTAATCCCGCCGGCACTTCAACCGGGAGGCTAAGCTCAAGCAATCCGAATCTTCAGAACATCCCGATAAAAACCGAGGACGGAAAAAGAATAAGGAAATCGTTTGTGGCGAAAGACGGCCGCGTTATACTGTCGGCCGATTATTCCCAGATAGAACTTCGTCTGCTCGCCCATTTCTCGGAAGACCCCACACTGCTTGAGGCGCTTCGAAACGACAAGGACGTACACGTCGCAACGGCCTGCGAAATCTTTAACGCGACTGAGGACCGGGTCACTTCCGAGATGCGGAATCTCGCCAAGACCATAAACTTCGGGATAATATACGGGATAAGCGCTTTCGGGCTCTCAAAACAGCTCGGCACCACGGTCTCGGTCTCAAGAAACTATATAAGCCGGTATTTCGACAGATATTCAGAGGTGAAAGCCTATATGAAGTCATCGGTTGAAGAAGCGAGGAACAGAGGCTACACCGAGACGCTTGTCGGGAGAAGAAGGCCGATACCGGAGCTTGTGTCGGGAAACAGAGTGGAGAGGAGCAGAGGAGAGCGTGAAGCCATAAACACTCCGATACAGGGATCCGCGGCGGATATAATAAATCTGGCCATGATCCGAATATTCAGAAGACTTGAAGAAGGGGGTTTTCGCTCCAAGATGATTCTTCAGGTTCACGACGAGCTTCTTTTCGAGGTGCATGAAACGGAACTTGAAGAACTGCAAACTCATATAAAAAACGATATGGAAAACGCCTGGGAGCTTCGTGTGCCGCTTAGAGTGGAGATGCGCCCCGCAAAGAACTGGGCCGACGCCCACTGACCTAAAAGAACGATACAGCAATGATTAACTCCAGAAGAAAAACCTTGATTCTGCGCGCACTGGTTTTATTTTTCGCTTTTCTACCGGCAGCATCTTCCTACGCTGAAGTAAACCAGAAGAAAATCCTCTCCTTTATTTCAAAAAACGCCTCGTCGCGGGGGAAAATCGGGATCATGGTCCGCTCCGCCGATACAGGCAAAACGGTTTTCCGCTACAACAGCAAAAAGGAATTCATTCCCGCCTCCAACAACAAGATACTTTCCTCAGTCGCGGCGCTTTCGCTTCTTGGGAAGGATTTTCAGTTCAAAACGGAGCTTTATCTGGGCGGAGGAATACACTCGGGAGTCGGCCACGGCGGTCTTTACGTAAAAGGGTTCGGAGATCCCTCTATAGACATCGACAAGCTTCGGGAGATTGCCGGGCGGATTAAAGCCCTTGGGATAACAAGAATTGACGGCGGGGTGCATCTCGACGGTTCGTATTTTGACGACATCCATTACGGAGAGGGCTGGGACCCGGATTGGTTCGGTAAAGGATTCTGCCCTCCGGTAACGGCAATTTCGTTTAACTACAACTCGGCCAAGATAAAGATTTCCGCGTCCAGAGTACAGGGGGTACCCGCGATAGTAAGTACGGAACCTGCCGAGTTTCCCTTCCCGATTAGAAACAGGGTTTCCACGTCGCTAAAAAAATCGGGCGTGAGAGCGCAATACAACGAACGAAATGAGCTCAGGATCTCCGGATACGTCTCCTCCCGGAAAAAAGCTGAAACCCTGGAACTTTCGGTACCCGACCCGTTTTTTTACTTCGGGTCGGTACTCAAGCAAGTTCTTGAAGAAAATGGAATCGAAGTAAACGGAAATATAGACCGCAGGAGAGTGCCCCGGTGGGCCGGCAAGATATTCACCCATTACTCAGAACCTCTGGGCACCGTTATCCGTGAGTACAACAAGGAAAGCGTCAATATAATCGGAGAAAGCATAGTCAAGGTGATCGGCGCAAAGTATTTCAGTGCCCCAGGATCATGGAAATCCGGCACGTACGTAATTGAAAATCATCTGAGGAAAATCGGTCTTAACGGAAACTTCTCCATGGCTGACGGCTCCGGTCTTTCAAGGCTGAACAGGGTTTCCCCGGAGGATATAACCCAGGCACTCGCCAAGGTATACGAAGATCCGAATATTTCCGAGGAGTTTATCGCATCTCTTCCGATCGCCGGGGTTGACGGGACTCTTAAGAAGAGGTTTCGCAATCTCAAGGGCAAGGTCTACGCGAAAACCGGATATCTTGAAGGAGCCAGGTCCCTATCCGGTTACGCCTTCGGGAAAAACGGGCGGGTTTACGTTTTTTCCATCATATCAAACGGCATGGGGGCGAGGGTAAAAAAACTTCAGAACCTACTTCTGCGAGAACTTGTCTACTGATTTATTCCGTGGAAACTGTCCGCCAATCTAGCGAATTCCTCAACCGAAAGCGATTCAGCCCTTCTTCCCTGATCGATGCGCGAATCCGAGAGCGCCCGTTCAATCGTCTCCCTCTCAAAGAAATTGCCGAGCGAATTCCTTATGGTTTTTCTCCGAGAGGAAAACGCATGCCTTGTAACGGCCCTGAATGTCTTCTCTCTTGATACCGAAAACACGGGTTCTTTCAGCGGATCAAGGATCACCACTGCCGAATCCACAGCGGGAACCGGATAAAATGCGCGGCGCGAGACCTTGAAGGCAAGCTTTATACTAAAGCAGCTCTGAAGAAGCACAGATAGAGAACCGTAGCTTTTTCGTCCCTTTGGAGAAGATATTCTCTGCGCCACTTCTTTTTGCAGCATCACAACTATTTTCGAGAAAAGCTCTCTTTCATCAAGAAGCTTCATCAGAATCCGGGTGGATACGTTATATGGAAGATTGGATACAAGCTTCATTTTTCCCCCAGCGGAAAAACGACTGAAACTGACTTTAAGGGCGTCTTCGTAAACAAACCTGACGGTTTCGGATTCTCCGAATTTCTCATCAAGAAAGGTTTTGAGCCTACTGTCTTTTTCAATCGCCGTGACTCTGCCGGCACCAAGCATGAGATGTTCGGTGAGGCTGCCTTTGCCGGGACCGATTTCAATCACATGGTCTTCTTCCCGGAGTTCTGCGGCAACGCTGATTTTACGCAGTATGTTTGGGTCGTTCAGAAAATTCTGTCCGAGCCTTTTAGTATGGCGAAATGTCTCTTCCTGCTCCATATCATCTATCTGCTCAAACCGGTATCGATCCCGACCCTGCGGGAAAATACAACCGTAAAACTATACTCTGATTCTATGTTTTCGGAGATTACGCGGGATCACCCGCCAGCGAAGCAAACGGATACTACTTTAGAGCAACTCTTGAGTACGAAAACAAAATAATGAAGCCCGCAAAGTTATTCTTCCTTGAACCTGAATATCTTTTCTTTATCTTTTATCATCCCCAGTTCTTCTCTCAGTATTTTCTCAAGGTATCTTTGGTCTTGCTTTATGGCGTCTATTTCCTCTCTGTAAGCGCTGTTCTGCGCTTTTAAGTCCTCTATTCTCTTCTCTATCCTCTTGTTTTCGTTTTTGAGAAAATAGACCTTGGAAATCTCGTTGAAAAACACCAAGGCCACCACCACGATAATTACCGAATACAGAGCCAGCCTGATGAATTTCCCCGGTTTCATATGTCTTTACAGCGCAAAAGTTCCAATAAGAAAAGGGTTGGTGCTTTTTTCAATTCCCACGGTCGTTCGGGGACCATGGCCTGAATGGATTTCATAGTGGTCGGGATATTTAAGAATCTCGGAGCAGATCGACCCGACAAGTTCCGCCATGGTTGTTCCCCCCGTAAGATCCACTCTGCCGACGCTCCCCGCGAAAACCGTGTCGCCCGCTATTATGGATTCTTCGAAAACAAAGCATATGTGCCCCCAGGTGTGTCCCGGGACAAGCAGAATCTCTCCCCTGAGATTCCCGACTGAAAGCGTATCTCCTTCTTTCACGTAGCCGTCTACCTCGGGGACCTCGACAAAGTCAAATCCGGGAAACCTCATCTTCGCCTCGGGAAGCACGTCAAGCACGGGCTGTTCTTTTTGGTGTATGTAAAAGGGTATGCCGAGCTTCTTTTTGAAAGCCTCAACACCGGCCACATGATCCAGATGCGCGTGGGTGTTGACTATTTTTTTTACCTCGAGTCCCGATCTTTCAATTTCCGCGGATATTTCCTCTATCTGCTCTCCAGGGTCAACGAGCATCGCCTCGTTGGTATCTTCATCCCCTATGATATAGCAGTTTTCAATGAATACCCCACCCGGGACGCATTTTATTATCAATCTGACCCCCTCTGAGTCTCTTTTATGCGAAAATCAGTGAATCCGCCCTCCGGCGGCATCCACTTGAGTTCAACCGATTCCACCTTTGCGCGGGGCGGACCCTCGCCGCACCACTCAATCAGTTTTTCGAGGTTCTCGGTCGTTCCTTCGGCAACTATCCTCACGTTTCCGTCCGCAAGGTTCTCAACATGTCCCCTGATACCAAGCCCAATAGCTTTTTGCACCGCCGAGGCTCTGAAATAAACTCCCTGTACCCTTCCCTTCACGAGGATAAGCACTTTTTGTTCCATCCGACTCTCCAAGACTACCGAAAGCCTCTGTTGGCGTCAATGAACGCGGGGATCCAGGACTTCGAATGCTTCCCAAGACAAGAGAGAAAGGTTACACAGCGTTGACAGGGAAAAAGGCAAAATGTATTTTGTTAGCCTGATGAGTGAGTACCGAGCCCATTTCAGATGCATCGACGAGAATTGCTCTGAAACCTATCCCCTTGATGAAATCATCTACAGATGCAGGAAGTGCAACAATCTTCTCGACGTTCAGCACGACATGGAAACTCTCGGGCAAAAAACGCCCGAGCAGTGGAGAGAGCTTTTCGACAGCAGATACAGAAAGCAGTCCTGGCCTTTTGGAAGCGGAGTCTGGGGAAAAAAGGAGTGGGTACTGCCCTCTATTGAAAACGAAAACATAGTTTCAATGTACGAGGGATGCACGAATCTTTTCTGGGCCGAAAGGTTAGGAAAACACGTCGGCGCGGAAGATCTCTGGATAAAGATGTGCGGCAACAGTCACACGGGATCCTTTAAGGACCTGGGGATGACCGTGCTTGTTTCGGCCGTAAACCAGATGATAAGCGACAATGTGAACATCCCGGCGGTCGCCTGCGCCTCAACAGGGGACACCTCGGCTGCCTTGGCCGCCTACTGCGCGTCAGCAGGCATCCCTTCAATAGTTTTTCTTCCCAAAGACAAGGTATCCATTGCTCAGCTGATTCAGCCCATCTCGAACGGGTCCCTGGTTCTTTCTCTGGACACCGATTTTGACGGCTGCATGGAGATGGTCCAGAGAATAACCAGCGAGCATAACATCTATCTCGCAAATTCCATTAACTCCCTGCGCATAGAGGGGCAGAAAACGATAAGCATAGAACTTTGCCAGCAGTTTGACTGGGAAGTTCCGGACTGGGTGATAATTCCGGGCGGCAACCTCGGCAACGTGTCCGCGCTCGGAAAGGGATTTTTGATGATGTATGATCTCGGTCTCATAAAAAAACTTCCGAGAATAGTTTGCGCGCAGGCGCAGAACGCAAACCCTCTTTACCTGAGCTTCCTTAAGGGCTTCAGCGAATTTGTCCCGGTAAGAGCGAAAAAAACCCTCGCAAACGCCATACAGATCGGAAACCCCGTAAGCATCAACAAAGCGATTTCGATTCTCAGGCGATTCGACGGAGTCGTTGAACAGGCATCGGAAGACGAACTCTCCCACGCCTCGGCAATGGCGGACAGAACGGGCACCTTTAACTGTCCCCATACCGGAGTCGCGCTCGCGGTGTTTTTGAAACTTCTTAAGAAAAAGGTTCTTTCCCCGAAGGAAAAAATAGTGGTCGTTTCCACCGCTCACGGACTGAAGTTCGTGGAGTTCAAAGCTGGCTACCATAAGTCAGCCCTTGAGGGGATATCGTCTGAGCTGAGAAACGCTCCGGTGGAACTTCCAAACGATTACAAGACCGTAAGAGACGCCATACAAAGCAGAATTTCGGTCCAGTAACAAACCCCTGTTCCCCCGCAACCCGGACGGTTCGCGCTCTCAGCCTCCCTCAGCAGTACCCGCATAGGCAGCCGAGACTTTTTTCGAAGACCGGAATCTCCACCATTCCCAGGCAAGCAACGCCCATACGGGCGCAAACTCTATCCATACCACCGCGTTTCCGAATATTCCAGCTTCCCCGGCGGGAGAAGGAAAATAATACTGGAGATAATAAAGCGGAAGCAACGCGGTGAGGGCAAGGAAACCCGGGCTCGGAGCTATGCAGAGAAACGGAAGAAGCCACGTGTAGTACCAGGGGAACTGCGCCGGGCTCAGCAGAAACGCGCCTCCGATTATGAGAAGGGCTTTTCTGTGGATGCCAAAAGACCCGCTTGCAAACGCCACGTAGAACTTCCAGCCAAAAAGAAGCATAATGATGCCGGCTCTTGAGTGCATCTGCGCATGTCCGGGGTGAATGCCAAGCGCCTCCAGAACGAATTCCCATACCAAAAGAATCGTCGCGAAGAACGGACTGTTGTTCTGCCAGCTCTTTCCATACGCCACGATCCCGGAAGCCGAATCCAGTTTAAACGCAAATGTGGGAAGAAGTATGATTAAAAGTGCGGCGGCGAAAACAAGGGTCTGCAAAAGCGTTTCACGCTTCTCCCTAATGGGTTTTAAAAACACCCCGAAAAGAAGCGCAGGCCATAGCTTAACTCCCACCGCAAGCGATAGTGCAAGCGTCCAGAGCCTTTTCCTTCCGCAAAGAAAAAGAAGTATCGCTCCCAGTACGAACGGAAGCGCCAGGACATCCATGTGCACGGAGTTGAATATTTCCTTTGCCAGAAGCGGGTTCCACCAGTAGATAAGGGAACTTTGAAGGGGAATGTTAAGTTTTTTCAGGCTCGCAAACAAAAGCGCGAGCGTGGCCAGATCAAACACTATAAGCATAATTCTCCACCCCGTAAGGCTCATGGGAGATATTTTGTAGGATACGGCGAAGAAGAATTCCGCAACCGGCGGATAGATGGTTTTTACGTGCGGGTGGTTTATTTTTTCAAGCGTATCGCCGTAGAGGCTCTTCAGTTCTTTGAGTTTTTCGCTCCCCCCATCCTCCACCGCTTCCTTTGGCGAGTGCTCGTAGGGATTTATCCCGTTTGCCAGAACGGCGCCGTCCCAGAAGTAGCGGTGAAAATCGTTTTCAAGTATCGGGGTCGAAAACAGAAACAGAACACGGAAACCGAGACCGAAAAGAACTATGAGAAGAAGCGAGCATGCGCGGTTTTTTCCGAGACTTCTCACCGCCACGAAGTAAATGACCGAGGCGGCAACCAGAAGCGATATGAAAACCGGTATCAGATCTTTTTCGAAAGCCTCTGAAGAGAGTTGCGGGGAGATTTTCGCAATAGCCCCCAGCAGGAAAAAAACGGCGGTTCCGCACAGGAGAAGGAGGCGGTTCGGTTTATTGATTTTCTGCATCAATAGGTACAATTACAAGAATAAAGTTTCATTCGGCTCGGAACTCCGGAAGATGAACAAGAGCAGGGAAAAATTAAAACTAATTCTCAGGAGCAAATCAATCCTGCTCGGAAATTTCACTTTGGCATCAGGAAAGCAGAGTTCCTATTACATTGACGCCAGGCTCACAACCCTGGATCCCGAAGGCGCAAATTTGATATCAGAAATATTCCTGGGTGATATCGCCGCGCAGGGAGGCGTAACGGCTGTAGGAGGACCATCCTCGGGTGCCGACCCCATGGTGGGCGCAATTATCTCCAGAAGTTATGCGGAGGATATGCCGCTTCGCGGGTTCATAGTAAGAAAGAAGGAGAAGGAACACGGTACCGGAAACATGATAGAGGGCGGACTTGGCCAAGGAGACAGGGTAGCCATAGTCGAGGACGTGATTACGACCGGCGGTTCCGTGCTAAGCGCTATTGATCTCGTCGAGTCCGCGGGAGCCAGCGTCTGCAGGGTTCTTTGCGTTGTTGACAGGGGAGAGGAAACGGAAAAAACTTTCCTTGAGCGGGGCTGCAGCTTTTTTTCCATATTCAGGGTTTCGGAACTTCTCTAGAGAACACCTCGCAAAACCCTTTTGTTTTTCGCACAAACCGGAATGCTATTCAGTTTTTACGTAATTATTGCCGCTGATATATTAGGCGTGGAGACAGTTTATTGAGCACTTTACTGGTTGTAACGCTCGTACTTTCGGGATTCTTGGCCCTTAACATAGGAGCCAACAATTCCGCGGCGTCCATGGCAACTTCATACGGCGCCGGGGTAAGGTCGAAAAGACAGGCCGTATGGCTCATAGCGATCTTCGCCCTTCTCGGGGCGCTTACAGCCGGAGCTCCCGTGGTCGAAACCGTGGGCAAGGGAATAGTGCCCGCCGAAACTCTCTCCTCCGACATAGGCTTCATATTTATAATTCTGCTCCTAGGAATAGGTTTCGTCACTTGGGCAAACGTGGTACGCACACCCATCGCCACTACCCATGCCATAGTATGCGCCATAGTCGGGATCGGTCTTTATACTCAGACGCTTGATTCCGGCAGTTTCCTCCGGGTGCTCAAATGGTGGATCGTGGCGCCCATAGTAGCATGGATAATAAATTTCGCCGTAGCGAAGTTATTCTACTTCAAGATAGTCCTCTATCTCGCAAGTACTTTCTCGGAAAAAAAAGTTAACATTATCCTGACCGTTCTCATCACCATATCCGGAACGTTTATCGCGTTTTCGGGAGGTGCAAACAATTCCGCAAACGCCATCGGTCCCATAGTGAGTCTGGGGCTTATAGATTCTTATCCGGGCGCGATTCTTGCCGGCGTTGCGATGGGAGTGGGAGCGATTCTCCTCGGAGGCAGGGTTCTTGAGACACTTGGAAAGAAAATAACGGAGATATGTATCATAAGGGCTATCTCGGTTGAGTTTACGGCCGCCGTGATAATACTGCTTGCCTCGTTATACGGAGTTCCCGTTTCGATCGCCGAAATAGTCACGGCCGGAGTGATTGGGTTTTCGTGCGCGCAACATGGATTCGCCGAGACTTCCAAGAACAGTCATGTTGTCAAAATCGGTTTTTTCTGGTTTGTTGTTCCTGTGGTAGCCGTGGGGGTAAGCTATTACGGATCACTCATATATATAAAATACGGTTTGTCGTCGTATCTAAGTTTTCTCGGTTAGATGAAATTCTCAGAAGAAGATATAAAAAGCCTTAATCGCGAGTTTGAACGAAGTTCTCCCCAGGATATCCTCGCCTGGGCTTCGGAGAACCTCGGTTCGTCGGTGGCGCTTGCGACCAGTTTTCAGCTCCAGGGGATGGTGCTTGTTGATATGTTCGCAAAAACAGACCCCGAAGCGAGAGTCTTCACTCTTGATACCGGAAGGCTTCATTCGCATACATACGATGCAATGGAAAAAACAAGAGAGAAGTACAACATCAATATCGAGGTGCTTTTCCCCGACACGGCCGAAGTAGAGGAAATGGTAACCAGCCACGGGGTGAATCTTTTTTACAAAAGCGTCGAGAACAGAAGACTCTGCTGTGGGGTGAGGAAAACCAACCCGCTAAACGGATTTTTAAAAACCCTTGACGCCTGGATTACATCTATAAGGGCAGACCAGACACAGCAACGGGCTGACTCAAGCAAGTTTGAGATTGACTACCTGCACGGAAGAATGCTCAAGATAAACCCGATTCTCGACTGGACCGTTGATGAGATATGGGATTACGTACGGAAAAACGACGTTCCGTACAACAAGCTTCACGACATGGGGTATCCAAGCATAGGGTGCGCTCCCTGCACCAGAGCCATCGAGGAGGGAGAAGACCCAAGGGCGGGCAGGTGGTGGTGGGAGCAGGACTCGGACAAGGAATGCGGAATTCACTTCAGTCACGAACCGCAATCCTAGAGAGCAGGGAGTGGATTTCAGATCCCCTGCCGCAGATTCTTTTTCACAATCGGAATAACTTCTTCTTTCAGCAACCTCATTGATTTTTGCCACTTCTCCTTCGGCTTCCATTCGTGTCCCATTACTAGAAGCACTCCGAATCCTCCGACAAATTCATGAAGCTCGATTATTTTCCGGGCAACATCCTGGGGGCTTCCTACAAGCCACATGTTTTCGATCATGTAATCCATAGTTACCTCTTGGTCCGACATCGACTTATCAACCTTAAACAGATTCAGGTTGTTTCTTATCAGGGGAACTATCTTGAAAAAGTAATCCCGGAAATCTCTTGCGAGCGTGCCCTCTATCACCTCTTTTCTCGCTTCCTCCGTGGTCTCCGCAACGTAGACGTCCCTAGCTATTCTCCATTTCCCCCTCTCCGCCGTTCCGCCGGCGGCATCTGCACCCTGCTGATATCCCGCCCAGTGAGATTTCAGTACGTCGCGGGTAACGAAATTTATGCTCATCGGTATCCAGTCCCGTTCCCCGGCGGTTCTAAGGCTCGTGGAATTCTCTGAGATTCCCGCGACCGCTATAGGAGGATGGGGTTTCTGGTACGGCTTCGTGTGCACTCCAAGACCAACTTTTTCCACGGGATCGGGAACGGTGAAACTCCACCGAGAGTTGCCATAATCGCCTGGACGCGGATTGTTCCACAGATTCAGTATCATCTCAAGGGACTCGTTCATAAGCTGTCTCTGTTCCCCCGTTTTGGGGTTTATGCCAAATGCCTTAAAGTCTCCGATGAAACTCCCGGCTCCCACTCCCCAGTAGAATCTTCCCTTAAGCAGGTGGTCGAGAACCGCGATTCTGTGCGCAAGCATGAAAGGGTCATGCTGAGGCAGGCATGAAACACCCGTACCAAAGATTATCCGCTCCGTCAGGGCAGCAGCTTTGGCTATGAAAAGATCGGGGGCCGGTATGTTCTCCCAGCCCGCTGTGAAGTGCTCCCCTATCCAGGCTTCCCTGAAACCGATTTCGTCGAGAAAAACCATCTGCTCCATGTCTGCTTCAAGCGTCTGGGAAAGGGAGGAGCCGGCCGGATGAAGGGGCATAGTGAAGTATCCAAGTTCCATTTCCGAAACATTATACTTTCTTTGTAGATAAAAAGAGAATGATTCACGGAGCGGATCCGGCCCGTAAAGGTTGGCAAAAGCGGTATGAATACAGTAATATGATACGGAATTTTTGAATTATTAAAGCGTTTAAGTTAAGGAGGAAGCAGTACAATGTCAGAGAATCTTCCGGGCATACAAGAGACCCGAGAACTTCTTAAGAAGAAAAAAGTGGTTATCGCCGGGGTGGGCGAAACAGAACAGGGTAAAATCCCTAATAAAAGCTCCTTTCATTTCCTGAGCGAAGCATCGAAGCTCGCTATTGAGGACGCTGGACTAAAGAAAGACGACGTCGACGGTCTTGTGACGGCGTTCTCTCTGGTGGAGCACACTTTTATGCACTGCACCACCTTTGCCGACTACTTCGGGATGAACCCAAGGTTCTTCTCCTCAGTAGCGGTAGGGGGAGCGACAGCTGTGTGGATGGTGGCAGAGGCTGCCATGGCCATAACTTCGGGACAGGCAGAAGTGGTTCTTTGCGTAAGAGGGGACAACACACTTTCGGGGATATCCTCTTCGGGTATGCTGGCCCTTATAAGGGAGATGTGCCACGCTGAGTTTGAGTTCCCCTACGGACTCACTACTCCCGGGGGATACGCGCTTGCGGCGCAGAGATACCTCCATGACTGGGGTAGCCGCAGAGAGCATCTCGCAGCGGTGGCGGTAACAATGAGAAAGCACGCCGCCGATAAAGAAAACGCCATGAACAAGGATCCTCTCTCAATAGAGGACGTACTTGAGTCAAGAGTTATAGCGGAGCCTCTTACCAAGTATGACTGCTCCGTTATCTCAGACGGGGGAGCGGCTTTTATAGTCACTACAGAGGACAAGGCAAAGGAGCTTGGAATAACAAACGATCTTGCGTACCTCTGGGGAATGGGACAGGGATACTCACACCAGTACCTGACGAGCCTTGAGAACCTTGACCAGATATACAACGCTGTTGAGCGCTCGGGGCAGAAGGCTTTCGGCACTGCGGGGATAGAGCCAAGGGACGTTGACATAGCGTTTCTTTATGACTGCTTCACCATAACGGTGCTTCTTGAGCTTGAGGGACTGGGGTTTGTTCCCAAGGGAGAGGGGGGAGCGTTTGCTCTTGAGGGAAGGATGGAGATAGGAAAGGATCTTCCCGTTAACACCCACGGGGGACTGCTCTCGCAGGCTCACCTGGGGGCTATGCATCATGTGGTGGAAGCTACGCTTCAGTTAAGAGGAGATGCTGGGAAGAGGCAGGTAGAGAACCCTGAAGTGGCGGTAGTGCATGGAAACGGCGGGATAGTGTCTGCTCACAGTACGGTGGTTCTTGGCAACCAGCCGCTTAATTAACACAAACAAGGAGAATAAGAAGATGTCTGAAGAGAAAAAAGCATATAACAAGCCTTTGCCTGAGTTCCGCCCGGAGACAAAGCCTTTTTGGGATGCGGCTAAGGAGCACAGGCTGGTTATCCCCAGATCAAGGGAGACCGGAGAGTTTTTCTTTTACCCAAGAGCTCTTTCCCCGGGAGAGGACATGAGTGATGACATAGAGTGGGTAGAGAGTGAGGGACGGGGGAAGGTATGGACCTTCTCCATACATCACATGGGACCATCTAAGGCCTACAAGGGGGAACCCCCTTACGTGGTTGCGTTAATTGAGATGGAAGAAGGGGTTAAGATGATGTCTAACGTTGTTGACATTGATCCCCATGAAGTGTCCATCGGTATGGATGTCCAGGTGGTGTTCGATGACGTCACAGATGAAGTCACACTCCCCAAATTCAAACCCGCGGGTTAATTAAAAGGCGGGGATGATCAGTCATCGAGTTTGACGAGTATGTCGTCCCCGTCAATTTTTACCGGGTAGGTCTCAAGAGGTTCAGTCGCGGGAAGGCAGAGCACTTCGCCGGTTTTGACGTTGAACTCAGCCCCGTGGTAACAGCAGATGATGCGTTCCCCGTCAAGATCTCCGTCTGAGAGAGGAAAACACTGGTGAGTGCACTCATCCCGAAAAGCGTAGAAATCTTCGTCTACCCTGCATATGGCAATTGCTTCAGTGCCGACGAAAAAAGATTCCACTTCTCCTTCCGCCACGTCTGAAACCTTCGCCACTTTCTCGAAATCAGACATAAGGTTATCTCCCGCTGCCGGTTTCAAGCCTTCGCTCAAACCAGTCCATCACCTTGCTCTCAAGAGCCTCCCTCACGGAATCGATCGACATATGCTCAAGAGTTTCGTTAGTAAAGGCGCGGAGCATTATGATCTTTGCCTTTCTCATGGGGATCCCCCTTGAGCACAAGTAAAAAAGGGCTTCTTCATCCATCTGCCCGATCGTGGCGCCATGAGTGCACTTAACGTCATCGTTGTATATCTCAAGCTGAGGCTTCGTGTCTATCTGGGCTGTATCAGAGAGAAGAAGATTCCTGTTGGTCTGCTTCGCGTCCGTTTTCTCGGCGCCTTCGTGAACCAGTATTCTTCCATGAAAAACTCCCTTTGAGCGGCCGTCAAGCACGCCGTTATAGAACTGGCGGCTATCGCAATGAGGGCTCGCGTGCTCAACACGCATGAAGTTATCCATATGTTGGCGTCCCTCGGAGATGAAAAGGCCGTAAATATCGGAGTTGCATCCTTCTCCCGCCAAAACGGGATGAACGTTATTCCTTACTATGGCCCCTCCGGAGAGAATGGAGTGAGAAGTGATGTTGCTGTTTTTCTGCTGATTTACCCTCAGGGTGGAAAAATTAAACGCCTTCTGGCTTTCAAACTCAAGCCTGTAATGCTCAAGGTTCGCGTTTTCCCCGCAGACAACCTCCGTGACAACGTTTGAAAAATAAACGCTTTGGGAAACCGATACGTAATGCTCAATGACCTTGGCGCTCGAGCTTTGCCCGACTATGATGAGGTTTCTCGGGTTTATGAATAAAGGACGGCCTTCATCCGTTGATAGGTGAAGAACATGTACGGGTTTCTCGAAAACGGTCCCGTCTGGAACGTAAACAAATACTCCGTCCTCAAAATAGGATGTATTAAGGGAGATAAAAGCGTCTTTTTCATAATCGGCGTATCTCGCCAAGTGATCCTTTACTAGATCGCCGTGCTCGCGGATCGCCTCCGATAGACTTTTCACCAGAACCCCCTCCCCGGCATCCCCGGCGTCTGAAAGGGAAGAAGCGAAACGACCGTTTACAAAAACAAGCCGCAGGCAATCAAGCCCCGAGAACCCGTAAGAATCCACGGTTTTCTTAGAAACCTCGGATATTCCATTCTCGGCAATTGAAAAGGAGCCTCTCCGAAGCACTTCAAGGTTGGTGAATCTCCACTCTTCATCGTGAAGCGTCGGAAATCCGAGCTTCCCGAATCCCGAAATCGCCTCCCGGCGAAGGTCGGCTACCCAACTGGGGACATCTTTTCGCCCGCTATCGAGAAATTCTGAGAGCCCGTCGACGTAACTTTCACGCGTACCGTCAAAAACAATAGCCATCTTATTATGCTCCTTGCCGGTTACCCGGTGCCTTAAAAACCCGTGTAACCTTTGTCCTCAAGCTCCTGGGCAAGTTCCTTTCCTCCCGATCTTACAATTCTTCCATCGACCATTACGTGGACAAAATCAGGAACTATATAGTTAAGAAGTCTCTGGTAATGGGTTATCACTATAAAAGAACGCTCGGCGTTCCTCATGGAATTCACCCCTTTTGCCACTATCTTGAGCGCGTCTATGTCAAGACCTGAATCCGTCTCGTCAAGCACCGCCAACGAGGGTTCAAGTATCTGCATCTGGAATATCTCGTTTCTTTTCTTCTCTCCACCCGAGAACCCGGCGTTTACAGATCTTTTAAGAAGATCCTCGCCAATACCGAGCGATTTCATTTTCTCCCTGACAAGCTTCGCGAACTCAATGTGCTTAAGCGGTTTTTCTTCCCGATATTCTCTTTTTGCGTTAAGGGCTGCGCGAAGAAGATAGGTGTTCGCAACTCCCGGGATCTCAACGGGGTACTGAAAAGCGAGGAATATCCCCTCGCACGCCCTCTCCTCGGGCTCAAGATCAAGAAGATCCTTGCCCTGGAAAGTTATTTCCCCTTCGGTCACCTCGTAGGTTTCCCTGCCCGCAAGAACCTGGGCAAGAGTGCTTTTCCCGGAACCGTTAGGACCCATTATAGAGTGAACTTCTCCAGGCGCTACCGTGATATCTACCCCTTTCAGTATTTCTTTATCATCCACCTGCACATGCAGGTTTTTCACCTCGAGCATGTTTCGCTCCTCCTAAAAATCTTTTTTTTAGAATTTCGGCAGAACCTTTATTAACCCACGCTTCCCTCAAGACTTACGCTCAGCAGTTTCTCAGCTTCAACCGCAAATTCAAACGGAAGTTCCTTGAAAACTTCCTTGCAGAAACCGTTCACTATGAGCGAAACCGCGTCTTCGGCGGAAAGCCCTCTCTGGCGACAGTAAAACATCTGGTCCTCGCCTATTTTAGAGGTAGAAGCCTCGTGCTCCATGTGAGCCGTGGAATTTCTGACCTCTATGTATGGAAAAGTATGCGCTCCGCAGCAGTCCCCTATAAGCATCGAGTCGCACTGCGTGTAATTTCTCGCCTTCTCGGCGTTTTTGCCAATCTCAACAAGTCCTCTGTACACATTCTGTCCCTCGCCCGCGGAAATACCCTTGGAGATAATCGTGCTGCTCGTGTTTTTCCCCACGTGAATCATCTTGGTTCCGGTGTCGGCCTGCTGAAGCCTGTTTGTAAGGGCGACGGAGTAGAACTCCCCGACCGAATTATCCCCTTCCAGAATGCAGCTCGGATACTTCCATGTGATCGCCGAACCGGTCTCAACCTGCGTCCAGGAAATCCTGGAACTCCTGCCCGCACATCTTCCTCGTTTGGTGACGAAATTGTATATTCCGCCCCTGCCCTGCTTGTCTCCCGGGTACCAGTTCTGTATCGTCGAATACTTTATGGTGGCATCATCGTGGGCTATGAGTTCAACCACCGCGGCGTGGAGCTGGCTGTCGTCCCTTTTCGGGGCCGTGCAACCCTCAAGATAGCTGACGTAACTGCCCTCATCGGCGATTATAAGCGTTCTTTCGAACTGTCCGGTGTTCTCCGCGTTTATGCGGAAATAGGTAGAAAGCTCCATGGGACACCGTACTCCCTTGGGAACGTAGACGAAAGAACCGTCGGTAAAGACCGCGGAATTCAAAGCCGCGTAGAAATTATCCCCGCGGGGCACGACCGAACCTAGGTATTTGCGCACGAGATCCGGATGTTCCTCCACGGCCTCGGATATTGAGCAGAAAATAACCCCTTCCTCGGCAAGCTTTTCCTTAAAAGTCGTAAAGACCGAAACGCTGTCGAAAATAGCGTCGACGGCAACTCCCGCCAGCATCTTCTGCTCCTCAAGGGGAATCCCGAGCTTATCGTAGGTCTCCTTTATCTCCGGGTCGATTTCATCAAGGCTTTTTGGTCTCGGGTTGCTTTTCGGCGCCGCGTAATAACTCATGTCGTTAAAATCTATGTCCGGATACCTTAGAAAGGCCCACCGGGGCTCCTTCATCTTCTTCCAGCCCTCATATGCCCCTAGGCGCCACCCAAGAAGCCATTCGGGTTCATTTTTCTTCGAGGAGATCATCCGGATAACATCTTCATTGAGACCCTTAGGAGCAATTTCCTGCTCGACATCGGTTACGAATCCGTATTTGTATTCTTCTTGTGCAAGTTTTTCAAGATCAACGCTCATTAAGAAAATGTCCTCCTGCTAATGACTTTTGCCGCCCTGCATCTCATCAACCATATCCCCGATAGTGGTGTCCTCAAGAATCCTTGTCATGGACACTTTGAGCTTATCCCAAAGAGGAAGCTGCCCGCAGTTTTCATAAAGGGCACAGGGTCCATCGTCGTCCATGCAGTCCACTATCCTTATCTCTCCCTCTATGGCTTCGTAAACCTCTCTCAAACTGAGCTCATGCGGGGATCTTCGAAGCATATACCCACCATCAGGACCAACCTTCGACCTCAGTATGCCGCGATTAACAAGCCTTCTCATTACTTTGGCCAGATAGTTCTGCGGAACGTGCTGGGTTTCGGATATCTGCTTCATGCTGAACTTAAACCCCGGCTGACCTCCCATGTGGATAAGGCATCTGACGGCGTAATCAAGAGTTCTGCTTACCTGCATAACTTTAAGTATTGTAAACTTTGTACATCCATAAAACAACTATACTAATTGGTAACTTTTACCATTATTCGGACAAAGTCAACTCGAGGAAAAAAGAAACACTTTTTAAATGACTTAAACATTTCCTTAGACTAAAACCATCAATGATGCGTATCCGAATATTTATCCTTAAGCTCCTTATATTCCGCTTCGGGTAAATCTCTCGATTTATCAAGAAATATGGCGATCGCCCAGATTGTCTCGTCTTCGTGCGTGGGTCCATAAGCGGGCATTCCCGTCATTTTGACCCCATTTTTTGTGACCCAAAAAATATCTTTCAGAGAATACTCGGACAGCTTTTCTTCAGGAAATCTGGGAGGTTTTGGAAAAAGACCCTTCCCGGTTGAAGATGGCTCGACACCGGGAGCCCCATGACACTGAACGCACATCTCTTCGTATTCCTTAAAACCCTTCACGTACATGTTCTTGTCATTGATGTCGTAGGGAACTGTGAGACTCGCGGAGTTTCTTTTTATCGACCTCTCGGCAATACCGTGAAGAATCTTGTTTACAATCGCTGGATGCGGCTTCGTCGCCGAGACATCATAACGCCCAAGTAGAAAATAGAGCATGGATACAGCAATTAAAACCGCTACCAGCAGTTTTTTCCTTCTCAACAGTTTTTCAATCAGTTCAGCCAAAATACCCCCATCAGTAAATTCATCCAGACATAAGATTGCGGTGTACTTATCATTCGGGGAAAAAGGTCCTAATCAGGAACCCATGGAGTTGTAGATGAAAAGAAGGACGATTATTACGACAACCCCGCCGACCATAGCCGCCGCGTAATATCTGAGCAGACCGGACTGAAGGACGCTAAGCCGTCTTGAGAGGTCCCTTAGTAAATCACTCAGTCCGTTAAGCGCACCATCGATTACCGAGAGATCAAAATCGGAGAACAGTCCCGAGACATAATTAAACGGAGATACAAAAACCGCATCATAGATTTCATCCACGTACCACTTATTGTAAGACCCTCTTTGGACCGTGGCGGCCGCTTCTCCAGGGATTACGGCGGTTTCCCTAAGCCCACGGTAATAAACCGCAACACCGGCGGCTATTCCCGCAAACGCGGCAAGCACCGAAAATCCTACAAGAGTCCAGTGACCAAAATGGTGAGAAGAGGCATGTTCCGCGCCGTGGTGGACCACTACGGAAGAGGAAAGGAATTTCTCAATAAGTCCCGTGTAATGAAAACCCACGCTCTCGCCGATAAACTCCGGCACTCCCAGAAGACCTCCCAGAACCGACAGAACGGCAAGAGCCACAAGAGGTATGGTCATTACGGCCGGGGATTCGTGCACGCGGCTTTTCGTCTTGTAATCCATCCTCGCCGCCCCCTCAAAGGTAAGCACGTAGAGCCTTGTCATGTAAAAAGCGGTCAGTACCGCAGTCACAAGCCCCGCAACCCAGAAAAACGTATGGCCGCCGTTATAAAGCGAGGCCAGTATCTCATCCTTGCTGAAGAATCCCGAGAGCAGAGGAACCCCGGAAATCGCAAGCGTCGCCACAAGAAACGTAACTGCCGTTACGGGAATCATTCCGCGAAGCCCACCCATCTTTCTTATGTCCTGCTCTCCGGCCATGGCGTGTATAACGCTTCCCGCCCCGAGGAAAAGAAGTGCCTTGAAAAAAGCGTGGGTAACCAGATGAAATATCGAAAACACGTACGCTCCCGCTCCCGCAGCCATCAGCATGTAACCCAGCTGACTGACGGTCGAGTAAGCAAGCACCTTCTTTATGTCGTTCTGGGTGATGGCTATAGTGGCGGCGAAAAACGCTGTGAACGCTGCCACGATCAAAACGACGTTTGAAGCCACGGGACTCAGGTCAAAAAGCGCCGAGCAGCGGCTTACCATGTAAACCCCGGCGGTGACCATTGTCGCGGCATGAATAAGGGCGCTCACGGCAGTCGGACCCGCCATCGCGTCCGGAAGCCAGACGTGAAGGGGAAACTGCGCCGATTTTCCGACGGCGCCCACAAACAGAAGAAGCGCCATCGCTGTTATAAGCGACTGTGAAATCCCGGAAACGAAAGTCGGGTCACCAAGCTGGGAGAAAACATCCTGGTAGTTAAGCGAACCGAACACTGTAAAAATAAGTAAGATGCCGAGAATAAATCCGAAGTCCCCTATCCTGTTGACCACAAAAGCCTTTCTTCCCGCGTACACCCTAAACGAGTCTTCGTACCAGAATCCTATAAGCAGATAGGAGGCAAGACCCACTCCCTCCCATCCAATAAACATCATTGGAAAGTTGTTGCCGAGGACCAGAACGAGCATGAAGAAAACGAAAATGTTAAGGTAAGTGAAATATCGTGCGTAACAGCGATCGTGGTGCATGTAGCCGATCGAGTAAACATGGATTAAAAATCCGACCCACGTCACGACAAGGGCCATTACGGCGGATAGAGAATCAAACAAAAACTCGAAACTTACGTTAAGAGTGCCCGAGAGCATCCAGGTGAAAAGCTCAGCCGTAATCGGCTCGGCTCCGGCTGGGCTCTGAGAAAGGAGGTCGAGGAAAAGACGCGTGGACAGAAGGGCTGAAACCAAAACTGCCGCGCACGCCACCGTCCCCACAATCCTGTCACTTGTGTGTCTTGCGGTTCCGGTAAGCTTTCCGCAAAGACCGGTGGCGAAGAAAAGCCCGTTGAAAATTGCCCCCGCAAGCGGCGCAAGAACTATTAAAGCCAGCACTCAGGCAAACCTCCGAAAAATAAATTAACCCCTAAGCAGTTTCAGCAGATCGATGTCAAGACTCTCTTTCTGCCTGTAAATCGAAACGACAAACGCTAGGCCGACCGCGACCTCAGCCGCCGCCACCGTTACCGACATCAGAACAAACACATGTCCCGTGGCGCCTTCATACAGCCTTGAGAAAACGACGAAAAGCAGATTGCAGGAGTTAAGCATAAGCTCAAGGCACATAAGAACTACAAGTATATTTTTTCTGGTAATTACCCCGTAAACCCCTGTAGCGAAGAGAACGGAAGCCAGGACTACGTAGTGAGTGACCGTGATTTCCATCTTATGATTCCTTCCCCTTGGCTATGACCAGAACACCCACCATGGCTATAACCACAAGAACCGAGGTAAGTTCAAACGCGAGCAGGTAGTCACTGAAAAGAGACCTTCCCACCTCAGCCACGGTACCGAAATTCTCAGGGTCCCGAAGTTCCGAGAAAACTACCGGAGAAGACAAAAAAAGCTTCGAGGCAAAAAATCCGACAACGACAAGAAAAAGGAAAAGAAACATCATCCTCTTCGGTCTGTTCATACTGTCAAACCGCAGATCGCTGTCCCTTATATTGAGAAACATGACTGTAAAGAGAAACAGCACCATTATCGCTCCCGCGTAAATCAGTATCTGTATCGCCGCGATGAAATGGGCGTGGAGAAGAACGAAAAGCACAGCGGTTGAAAAAAGTGTAAGAACAAGCGAAATAGCGCTTGAAACGGGGTTTTTATGGCTGACGACCATAATAGCCCCCAAGACGGCAAGCGTAGAAAAAATATAAAAAAGGACAGTATGAGACAATGGGGTTTTCCGGAAAAAGGTTTGGCAATGAATTATATTTACAATGCGGGCAGAGTCAAACCCGGCGAGGGGCCCTATCTGCTTCTGGAAACTCCCGTCCTCGGGCAGTAACCACTTACGGGACAACGGCTGCAAAGAGGAGACAGGGGCCTGCAGATCTGCTGTCCCAGAGCCACCAGAAGGGAGTTATACTCTATCCAGTATCTGCGCGGCAGTTTCTCCTGAAGAGCCATCTCGGTTTCATAAGGACTTTTGGTGTTCACGTAGCCCCACCTGTTCGAGATCCTGTGCACGTGAATATCAACGCAGATGGCTGGTTTTCCATATCCGAGAGAAAGAACCAGGTTAGCCGTTTTTCTCCCGACACCGCGGAATTTTAAAAGCTCGTCGATACTGTCCGGAACCCGGCCGTCATGTTCGTCTATCAGTTTCTCACATATCCCAATAATGTTTTGCGCCTTTACCCTGTAAAAACCGACGGGATATATAAGTTCCCTTACCTTTTTTTCCCCCAGCTCAAGCATGGCGTGCGGAGTGGAAGCCTCGCGGAAGAGCCTCGCTGAGGCCTCGGCTGTGGTCTCGTCCTTGGTTCTCAGGCTAAGTACGGTGGAGATAAGAACCCTGAAAGGACTTTTTGAGGAAACGGCCGTAAGCGTAACCACCGGAACGTTCCATCCGGCGGCTTCCTTTCTCAGTATTCCCAGAACCCTTCCGATGTTTCTCCTTTCAAGTTTTGCGGTCATGCTAATCGAGAGCGGATCCTTACTGGATTCGGGAATCTTCAGTGCCGCCGGCGCACTTGGTTGCTATATCCTCCCATTTCTGAAAAAAAACCTTAAGAGCAAGCTCCGCTTCTCTGAAGTCCGACAAGGAGATAAACTCCAGAATTCTCGTGACTTCCGTTACGCTGTTTTCATTTTTCAGGGTGTAGGGGTGTATGTAATTGCAGATGTCGCCGTAGCTAAGCACCAGATAGCTTTGCGCGTCAAACTGCACAAGCCATTTTCTAAGGTCTTCGAGACTTCGGTCAAGATTGCTCAGAAAAAATTTAAGAGGGTTTATGGATTCTCCGGACATCGTTTCCCCGATTCTTTCCCGGGAGGAGGTCAGTCTTTTTTTCGATTGCTCAAGTGTCGAATTGTAATGGATCGAGTTAAAGCCCCAGTGTGTATAGAAATTCTTCCTTCCCTCCTCGGAAAAAAGGAGGAACCACTCAAGCGGAATAACGTTTTCGGACGAAAAGCAGTTAAGGGAATTCGAAGTTGGCGCAACGAAATAGTTGCCACTTTCATCCTTCATGAAAAGACAGTCGGGCAGGTCTTCATGGGGCAGGTTAAGATGGTCGGATAACGCCTGGCGAAACGCGCTGTACTCATTGCCGAACCATATTCCGAAAGGAGAAGTGGGACCACCCCAGTAAAGCTCATAAAACTTAAGATATTTGCTCCAGTATTCAGATTTCTCTCTGAAAGAATCCAAAGGTTCGTACACTATGAGAGTACTGGAAGGCATCGCTTCGTATTAGTTTACGGAAAAATCAATCCAGGCACAAAAAAAAGGGGGGAAGGATAACCGTTTCCGGCTTCCCTCCCCCCTTCAACTATCACAAGCTCAACGTCTGTTGACGCAAGCTCATCTCTGTCATTAGCCCTGGCTATACTGCGGCAGCAGGAACCTGTGACGCATCGTGTACACAAACGGCGTGGAGTAGACCACATGACTAAAGTCCTCAGTTGTCCTCTCTACCGTCCTTGTCCAGATCGTCAACGCCGGCGGTATGATCAGGTTGAACGTGAAGCTTATCAACCCTACTACCTCCATCGCTGGTATCTGTCCACCCATATAGTCAAACGGTGTGCCTGACAGGAACCACGAACGTACATCCTCTGTTACTGCGGTCCTTACGCTCTCAGGATTCAGCTGGAACCTGTGTCCTGTCCCAAATCCCGGAGGAAGATCCGAAGGAAGATACGTTACTTCGTGGATACTGGTCGTTACATCCGGCCTCGTTATTATCCTGTAGTTCATACGTCCCCAATCGGTCTTGCCGTAAAATGTCGGCCTCGCCGATAGCGGCCTGTCAGAATAACGCCCGTTCGCTGTGTGCAGTATATAACCTCTGCGCTCCATCAGATGATTGAAGTAGTTGTTGTTGGTACCATGCTCATACCCGGCGATGTAAGCAGCCTTCTTCGGAAATCCGAAGGGCTCTTTACCCGCGAATATCGGTGAGTCGTTTGACAGATACATGTACGGATAGTATCCCGCCCTGTATATGTGACCACTCCCGTCATCCACTGTTGCCGAGAACGTTACGCCCATCTCCATGTATGGACCTAACATCGTGTTCTTGTGTATTACGTACCAAAACTCTATTACATCATCCTGGACCTCGATCGGCTCCGGTACCACCGCTTTCATAGCATTGATGTCTGCCCTTATTACATAGGCCATCCACCTGCTCTCTGTATACGTAAGCGGTATGATATCGTAGTCGAACACCGGGTCCGCTACGCCCTGACTGATGATATGGATCCTGTCCCTGTCCAATGGTAATGGTGGAACTTCTCCCTCATCCAGCCAAGGATAACTGTACTCATTTGCTTGTAATCCCATTATGGTTTTACCTCCTTAACTTTCTTTGCTTATGAACCCTGACTGATCGGGAACTGCTGCCTCAATCCATACTTGTATGGTGTGGCATAACCCCTGTAACTCGCTGGCCTCTCGTACGTCTCCGTCCAGAGTACCACCGCCGGCGGTATTACGAGATCGAATACAAACGATATCAGTCCCGTTACCTCCTGGATCTTCAGCTCCGCTCCCATGTTGTCAAACGGTGTCGCCTGCATGAACCAGTTTACTGCGTCTCCACTTGCCGTCCTGGTGTGCTCAGGCTTGATCTTGAACCTGTGCCCCTGGATCATCGCGTCAAACGGAGGCGGCAACGCCGATGGCAGATATGTAAGCTGCCACTCCGAACTCGATACGTCCGGCCGCGTTATTACCTTCATGTTGAACTTGCCCCAGTCCGTCTTGCCATAGAAATACGGAGGTGTTACCTGCTTGTCGTCGAACTGCCCTGTCGCGCTATGCATCAGGTAACCGTTACGACTCATCGCAAACCCAAAAAAGTCAGTGCCTTTCTCTCCACCGTGTACCGTACATCTGATGTACGACATCTTCTTTGGAAATCCAAGTACACGACCCGCGTCCACAGGCGCGTCTCCCGTCAGATACATATACGGATAGTATCCCGCTTTCCATACATTACCCTCTGGGTCGCTGTACGTTGCCGAGATCGTTACGCCAAACTCAAGATATGGACCTAACATCGTGTTCTTATGATCCACATACCAAAACTCTACAAGGTCTGCATTCTCTCCGTCCCATACCTGCAACGGGGGATTCGGGCACAGACGTGTCCTCGTCGCCTCATCGCATCTTACTATGAATGCTGACCACCTGCTGTCCGTATAAGTCAGCGGCAGCACGTCTATGTCCCATAGCGGATCCGCCGGATTCGCTATGATCCATGACTTGATATCCCGCTCTATCGGAGGGGGCGGGACCTCTTTCGTCAACTCCCAGTACTTCGTTGGGACGTTTAAATGACTATGGCTCATATTTAAGCCTCCTTAATTATAGATTAGGGCCAAAACTCCTAAACACTCTCCATACCTCACACTCCTCATAGCCCCTGTTGATAAAGCGTTTACAGCCTTGCTTGGATGCGAATAGACGCAACCTCACCCGACTCTCATTAAATCAAAACTTAACCCCCTTTGTCAAGTACTTTTTTGTTACCTAAACTAATGTTTCCGGTTTTTAGCGGTAACAACCCGTAAATTCATGGATTTTTCAAGGTGTTTTCGACTGGAATCAGTTGGAAAACCGGTTTAAAAGAACCAGGAAGGATGCTCTTTCAGTCCTTTCATGATCCTGATCCGAAGCTCATTTTCGTCTGGAATATTTTTTCTGTCGAAATTTACGTTCTTGAGACAGTCGAGCATCGCTCGTATAATGCTGTTTTTTGTTATTCTCTCTTTTTTGTTTTCCTTGGAACGGTTCTTCATTATCTCTCTTTCAAGGTTGTGAAGAAATTCAAAATCTTCATTGCTTATTCGTAACGTAACTACTTCAAATGTCTTGTATTTTGGTGAAGTCTTAGGCTGCGAACCCAGAGTCGTACCCACAATACCGCCCTTGTCGGTTCTTTCCTCAGGCGGCCTTATCCAGATATTCGGGTTTACCCCACCACTCGTTTTCTCATTCGCCATAGCGCTTCTCCTATGCAAAAGCAATTTTACAGGATGATTATACCATAGAAAAACTGTAAGTTAAGAACTTCGTTATTTAATTTTACCGAGAATTTAATAAGAAAGAACCGCTCTTCAGATCTAGCTGATCGCCACTTTTTACCAACCTTACAAAGCCAGATTAAGACTGGCATGGGTTCCTTGAAAAAGCCCGTCCCTAGGGACCAATCAAGTCACAGAGACATAAGATAACCAACTAGGTTTTAAGACAAAAAGGCAGTTCAGCAAACGTCAATGGACACAGACGATGGCGAAAGGGGCAGGAATCGGGTTAACTTATGATGATAAGAAGTTAGTTACTTCATAAGTTGAATGCCGCATACCGAAATCCTACTCAATAAAAATTATGCTTGACATTGAATGTCACCCTGTGATAAAAGTTTAATGAGCCCCGATGCGTGGGCTAGGAACGTTTATGATCTCATAAGGAGGTATGGTTAATTATGGTTCCAATAGAAGCTTTATTAGGTTACGTGTTACTGCTCGTAGGATTTGTGTTCTTTGCAAACGGTATGACTCTTCTGGGTAAAACCGGTGCTAAGGAAGTGGGTGTTCTTAATCTGGGTGTCGGCGTGCTTATAGCGATTGCCGCTTGGAAGCTGCACACTCTTGGTCTTACGGCAGCGACCGCGCTTGTGTCGGTATTTGCTTTGATATACCTGCTAGTCTACGCGGTATTCGTACACGGATATGACGCGAAGGGACTTGGAGTATTCTGTCTTTTCGCAACGGTAGTGTTTATATGGTACGGAGCTCATTTCCAGTCACTTGGGCTAGCGTACTTTGCGTACTTCTGCTGGGCATGGGCTTTGCTGGTGCTTCTTTGCTTCTTTGCGTTCTCGCAGGGCAAGGATCTGAGTAAGCCGATAGCCTATCTGTTCGTAATAGAGTCAATAGTAACTCTGTTGATTCCGGGAATGCTTCTGCTTACTGAAAAGTGGAACCCTCTCGGTGGAGTACCAGGCTAAGATTTTTGTTGTTTAACTAACTTATAACGGATAGGGAGAATCATAATGAATTCTCTCTGTCCGTTGTTTTTTGTTTTTCTTCCAAATAACCCTAGTTCTTTTTCTTTGCGTCTAAACGCAAAGCTAATGCGTATTCTCGCGACATCTAAAGCAAGATAACCGCCCCTATTCCCCTCTTTACTCTATATCGGCCGCCCCGCGAAAAAGCAGTTTGATATAATATTCGATATGATTGATAATACAGTTTCCGGGACGGTGATCTTATTTGTCTGAAAAAATTCCAAGCTTTCTCAGAAACGGGTACTTAGCCCTTGCCTTGGGAATTGTTATTGCCCTTTCTTTTTTTCTTGTCGCCGAGCCGGTCAGTCTTGATCGCAAATACAACAGTCAGAGCATAAAAATTGCCGAAAACGCCCTTAAGCACGTAAACAAATTTTATCTGGACAAAAGCAAGATCAATTATGCGGAAATGCTTGAAAAAGGGGTCTCCAGCCTTGAAACCTTTCTTGACGACGTGCTGGTGGAATTTCCACAAGACCGGGGCGGAAGCTTCACCGTTCAGGTAAAGGGGAAAACAAAGAGATTCAAAGAAAAAGAGTTGCCGTCCTCAAACGACGTTGCAAGCACTCTGGGCCAGGTTGTGTCTTTTGTCCTTTCTAACACAGGGGCCGAAGAGCGTGCTGTCAAGAACATAGAATATTCCATATCGGACAGCATGCTGAAGGTTCTCGACCCCCACTCCGCGATGATTCCACCGGATGTCTACAAAGAGTTTCTCATAGACACCGAGGGAAGTTTCGGCGGGCTTGGGATAGTGGTCGGCATAAGAGACGGTCAGTTGACTGTAATCTCCCCCATAGAGGGTACTCCCGCTTACAGATCAGGGATAAAAACCAAAGACCGGATCGTGCAGATAGAAAACGAGTCGACCATAAACATGCCGCTTCTCGAAGCCGTTGGGAAACTCAGGGGGAAGAAAAGAACTAAAGTGAATCTTCTTATATCCAGGAAAAACTTTGCCAGACCACGGAAATTTTCAATAGTGAGGGATACCATAAAGATAGAAAGCGTTGAAGGGTTTGATCTTGCAAACAACATTCTTTACCTGAGAATAAGAAATTTCCAGAAAAACACATCCTCCGACCTAAAAAAAGAGATAAGAAGCCGCTCTTATGCAATCAACGGAATAATCCTTGATCTCAGAGGAAACCCCGGAGGTCTTCTCTCAGAGGCGGAGAAAGTAGCCGATCTCTTCCTTTCCTCGGGAACGATAATGACGACAAAAGCAAGGGACTATTCGAAAACCTACAGGGCGACGGCAAAACAGCCTGAGTACAGAGGAAAAGTAATAGTGCTTGCGAATCAGGGAAGCGCGAGTGCGTCAGAAATAGTGGCAGGAGCGCTGAAAAACAACAAAAGAGCACTTGTGGTAGGAAAAAGATCCTTCGGCAAGGGATCGGTCCAGAAGGTCTTCGAGTTTGAAGACGGCGCGGCATTGAAACTCACCATAGCGAAATATCTGACCCCGGGCGATATATCCATACAGGACAGCGGCATAACTCCCGACATTCTTCTTCAGGGATCCGTGATAACCGGAGAAAAAGTCGTCTATAACCCTCTGCCCGAGAAAAGAGAGAACTCAGAGGAAGGACAACTGGCAACCCCCGAACTCACGATCAAGTATATTGACAAAAGCTTGGCGCCGCAGGAAGAAGACGATGATGAAACCCAGCCGGATGAATCGCTTACAAAAGCGCAGAAACTTGAAAAGCTGGGAAATGATTTTTACGTGAAACTCTCAAGCAGACTTCTTCTAGCAAAGACCCCGGAACAGATACATGCCACAGCCACCGATTTCTCCAACGCCCAGCTTGAAGAAATCAGAACCCAGATCGAAGATACTGGAATCGACTGGTCAGCCGGTGAAACGAAAAAACCCGCCGTATCGGTTGAAACGGTTCCATCGAAGACCGTTTTCCGGGCCGGTGAAGAAGGTTCTCTCGAGATAAAGGTGACAAACTCCGGCCCCGACCCGATATACAGGCTCAGTGCCGTTACTGACTGTGAAAACCGCGTTTACAGCGATGGAGAACTTCTGTTCGGAAAACTGCTCCCCGGTCAGAGCAAGACCTCGAAAGTCAGATTTTCCGTACCCAGGTGGATGACTACCAGAGAGGACAATCTCAAACTTGCTTTCACAAGTTCGGGGAACAAAACCTTTACGGAGAAAAGTCTGCTCGTAAAAACCGTAGCGGACAAGCGCCCCGTCTACTCCCATAACCACGAAATAGTGGACAACGGAAAATTTGAGAGCAGAGGCAACGGAAACGGTCGCGCGGAGCTCGAAGAAACGGTAGTACTCAACGTAAGACTGAAAAACATCGGGGATGGAGTATCGGAAAAGACGGTCGCGACTCTAAAGAATCTTTCGGGCGACAACGTGTTTCTTGAAAAAGGAAGAGTTGAAATTGAAAATTTCCGTCCGGGGGAAATCCGCTACGCACCGTTTCGTTTCAGGCAAAATGGCGAAGGCGGTGAAACGAAATTTGAGCTTTTTGTAATGGATGAAGACTTCCGGGAAGTAAAAGCACAGAAAATAACCCTGCCGGTCTTCGCGCAGGAAAGACCGTTTTCTCCAGCTTCGGCAAAGAAAACCGCTGTATTCAAAGACACAAGCTCCATACTTGGTGGGACTTTCCTCGGAGCCTCCGTAACGGCTCTTGCAAAAAAAAATTCCATGGTAAAAGTTCTCGGCACATCTGGGCAATGGATCCGTGTTGAGGGAAAAAACTCAGTGGCGGGCTGGATTGAGGGGAAAACCGTCAGGGTTAATCGGGCCGGCTACGACAATTCGCCCGGAGCGTCGGAAAAAAACGGAACAGACAGCACCGCACAGGAGATTTCACTTCTTGAAGAAACATTCGAAAAACCTCCTTCGATCCTGATTTCGGATTTCCCGACGTCCACAGAAGCTTCCAAGATAACAGTAGAGGGGTCGGTTAAGGACACCGACCGTATAGAGAGCGTGTCGGTGTGGAAAAAAGACGACAAGATAAAGCTTTTTACACCGGGGAGAAACAATGTTTCCCTGCTTTTCCCCTTAGCTCTTGAGGAAGGAATGAATCTTTTCACCATAGTGGCCAAAGACGAAAAAGGAATGACGTCGAAAAAAACCCTGGCCATAAGAAAAGATGTTTCCTGAGCTTCGGCATATAGCGAGCAAGCACTGAGAACAGCGGATGAAGTCCCGGCAACGAAGTAATGCTTAAATTCCTTTCCTTTAGAATACTGACCGGAGCAGTTGTGATCCTCGCGGTCGCGAGCATAACCTTCTTTCTCCTCAGGGTGCTTCCCGGAGGTCCTTTCGACACGGAGAAAAGCATCCCCCCGCACATACTCGAGAATATCGAGAAGAAATATCACATGGACAAGCCGCTGCACAAACAATACCTCGTCTACATGGGAAACCTGGCTCGCGGGGACTTCGGACCTTCCTACAAATACAACGACAGACCAGTTGCTGACATAATCAAAAAAACCCTGCCGGTTTCAATGGGGCTCGGTTTCGTTTCCCTGCTGTTCGCGTTTTTCATGGGAACTGCGGTCGGTATGATCTCCTCGCTGTTCCCAAGAAGCATCCACGACATCGCTTCCGTGCTGATCTCCACTTCCCTAGTATCGGTTCCAAGCTTCGTCGTGGGAGCGGCGCTCATATATTTTTTCTCTGTTAAATGGGGAGTTCTGCCAGCGGCCCTCTGGGGAGAACCCAAACACATAGTTCTTCCCGCGTTGACCCTGAGCTTAGCTCCGTTCGCTTATATATCAAGGCTTGTCCGCTCCAATATGCTTGACGTGTCGGGACAGTTTTTCGTAAGAACCGCCAGAGCAAAGGGACTCGGAAGAACAAAGATATTCACAAAGCACATACTGAGAAACGCCCTGATACCGGTCGTAACTGTTCTCGGCCCCCTGACTGCCTATCTGGTAACGGGATCGTTTGTCGTCGAGCATATATTCGCGATACCGGGAATGGGAAGGTTTTTCGTCTTCGCCGTGGCGAACAGGGATTACTCCGTTGTGCTCGGAATAACCATCATCTACGCGCTTCTGCTCGTAATAGCGAATCTCATTGTCGACCTTCTCTACGCCATTCTTGATCCGAGGATAGAGCTTAAGAAACAGGAACCGGTCGCCTGATCAGACACAAACGCAGACAAAAATGAAAAACGTAAAGATAATTGTCGAGTATGACGGCACGGATTACCACGGCTGGCAATGCCAGGCAGATCTCCCCACCGTACAGAAGACTATAGAAGACGCCATCCGCCAAATCACCAAAGAGAATGTGAAAATAGCAGGTTCGGGCAGAACGGACACGGGCGTGCACGCCATGGGCCAGGTGGCCAGTTTTTTTACCGAAACCCAAATGGATACCGAGACCCTGCGAAAAGCGTTAAATTCCACCCTTCCCCGGGACATATCCATCATAAAAGCCCGAGAGGTCCCCGACGGTTTTCATGCACAGTTCAGCTCCCGGAGCAAGGTATACGAATACAGGATTTTCAACAGGCCACACCCCCCTGCCCTGCAGAGAAACAGGGTATGGCATATCCCGGGGAAGCTTGATACGGGGGAAATGAAAGAAGCCGCCACCTATCTTGAGGGAACACATGATTTTTCCGTTTTCGCCACGGCCAATATAACGGTGAAAAGCACGGTGCGCACCGTAAAACGGGTTCACATCAAAAAAACCCGCGAAGGAATAATCCTGGTTGAAATAGAAGCGGAAGGGTTTTTGAAAAGAATGGTGAGAATGATAACCGGAACCCTAGTGGAAACGGGAAAGGGAAAACTTAGCCCGGAGGGATTCGGGCAGATACTCTCCGAAGGACGGAAGACGAAAAACGTTTTCACCGCTCCTCCTCAGGGACTTTTCCTTAAAAAAGTCATCTACTGAATCCCAAAACACGCAAAGACCGATACTCTTATAGAAGATTCCCGTATATAATTAGAGGCGTTTAAACGAGGTGCGCGATGAAATTTCTCAGGTTCAAAAACGCAGAAGAAAAACCGGTATTCGGGAAATATCTCGACGGATCAGTTTTTGAGATAAAAGGGGATATCTTCGGAAAATACTCGGTAACGGACACAAGACACGATTACACGAACATAGCACCGCTTGCTCCCTGCCTCCCGACAAAAATCATAGCCGTCGGACTCAATTACGAGGACCACGCCAGGGAAATGAAAAGAACTCCCCCCGAAGACCCCATGCTATTTATGAAACCCTCAACAGCGGTTATCGCACACCAAGAAGAAATAAAATACCCAGCGCACATGTCGAGCAGAGTCGATTACGAAGGAGAGCTCGGGGTCGTAATAGGAAAGAAGGCCCACATGGTGGAGAGGGAGCGGGCCCTTGAATATGTTTTCGGATATACCTGCATAAACGACGTGACCGCAAGAGACCTTCAGGCAAAGGACATACAGTTCACAAGGGGCAAGGGGTTTGACACGTTCGCCCCGATCGGACCTTTCATAGAAACGGAGGTCGACCCCGCAGACCTTCGCTTAAAAACTTTTCTAAACGGCGAAGTAAAACAGAACTCAAGCACGAAAAACCTGATATTCAGTGTCCCGGAGCTTGTAAGCTTCATATCAAAGGTTATGACGCTTCTCCCCGGAGACATAATAGCGACCGGAACTCCTTCCGGGATAAGCCCCATGAGCCCGGGGGACTTAGTGGAAGTGGAGATCGAAGGGATTGGAAGGCTCGTAAACCGCGTGGCCCGGTAGAGGGTACAGGTTCCCATGCTCTTGCGGCGCAGCAACGGGACTTCGGAATTAACAATCATTCAGGTAAGTTAATGCCCTAAAAAAATCAGAAATACAGAGGAAAACTGAAATTGCCTAAAGTACTAGTAATCCCGGGAGACGGGATAGGAATTGAAGTAACCGAGGTCAGCGTATCCATACTCAAGACCGTGGGAGAGAGAACCGGGGTCGAGTTCACCCTTGAGAGTGACCTTCTCGGAGGATGCGCAATAGACGCGCACGGGGTTCCCGTAACCGAAGAAACAATAGAAAAAGCAAAGCAAAGCGACGCGGTACTCCTCGGAGCCGTTGGCGGTCCGAAATGGGAGAATATCGAGCATCATCTGAAACCCGAAAGAGGGCTTCTCGAACTCAGAAAGCAGCTAGACACCTTCGCGAACCTGAGGCCCGCGATCGTCTATACTGCCCTTGCCAACGCATCCACGCTTAAAAGGGAAGTAGTGGAAGGGGTCGACATAATGGTTGTGAGGGAACTTACAAGCGGAATATATTTCGGACATCCGAGAGGAACCGAACAGCTCGGCGAACGAGAGCAAAGGGCGTTTAATACTCTGCATTACACCACTTCCGAGATAGAGAGGGTAGCGAAGATGGCGTTTGAAATCGCCAGAAAAAGAAAAAACAAGGTCACCTCGATAGACAAATCAAACATACTTGAATCAATGGTGCTTTGGAGAAACACGGTCACGGAGCTTCACGACCGCCAGTTCCCCGACGTGACGCTTGAGCATCTGTATGTGGACAACGCCGCGATGCAGCTTATAAGAAGGCCCGCCGACTTTGACGTGATGCTGGCAGGAAACATGTTCGGCGACATAATAAGCGACGAGGCCGCCCAGCTCACAGGCTCCCTCGGCATGCTGCCCTCGGCAAGCGTCGGTAACGAAGGAGCTATATACGAGCCGGTTCACGGAAGCGCCCCGGACATCGCCGGGAAAGGCGTAGCGAATCCCATAGCCTCAGTTCTCTCGATGGCCATGATGCTGCGTTATTCCTTTGATATGGACGGAGCCGCCGCGCAGGTTGAACAAGCGGTAAGAAAGGTTCTTGACAACGGCTACCGCACATCCGACATATACGAGGAAGGAAAAACAAGGGTAGCCACAGAGGAGATGGGATCTCTCATACTCGGCGAACTGTGAGAAGAAATGATTCCAGTCCCAGAGAGTGAACGGTAAGAACCCAACAATTGAACTTTCATCCCACCTGAAGAACCCCCTGGTGGAAAAATTCTTTGCGTACCCGCCTGAAAAACCGACCGACCTTGCCGGTCTTTACGGAAATTCACCTTATTTTCTTCTGGCGCTTCTCTCAGAATCGCCCGGCAAAAGGGTGCTGCACGTCTGCGAGCAAAGAGAGCAGTGCGCTGCTGCGGCGCGGAGCATCTCTTCTTTGAAGGGAATGGAAATCCCTGTTCTTCTCTCAAGAGGGATGGAAAAAAACCGCTCCCTTTTCGAAAAAAAGGAAATCACCGAACCCGAGAGGCTCCACTCTCTTTTCACATGGAAGCAAACGGGAGTGCTCTGCGCAGACGCGGCATCCCTCGTCGAGATACTGGCTCCGCCCCGCGCCTTCGAGGCCGAAAGTCTCACCTTAGAGAAAGGAATGCGGCTCGAGCGGGATGAGCTTACGGAAAGATTATTGGGAATCGGTTACAGCGAAGCGGATTTCACTGAAAAAAGAGGAGAAATGAGCGTCCGGGGCTCCATAGTGGACCTGTTCTCGCCAGGCTCTCGGAATCCTCTGAGAGTGGAGTTTTTCGCAGACCGAGTGAATTCGCTTAGGGAGTTTTCTCCCTCAACCCAGAAATCCATCGGAAAAACGCAAAAAGCCGTGGTCAATCCGGCTTCCTTCACCATTTACCACCAAAGAGACAAAAACGCTCTGGTCGAACAGATACTCACCGGAGCTGACAAGAAGGGACTTACGTCAAGCGAGGTGGAACCTCTGGTCGAAGCGTTTGAAAACGGCTCGTATTTCAGGGGAATCGAATGGTTCACGCCCTTTTTCTGGGACTCGCGGCAATGCGTGCTCGATTACCCGCAGGAAGATCTCATCGTAAGCCTTCCCCGCGGATTCGACGAGAATACGTTGCTGTTAAAACTTGAGGAAAAATTCGAAGCCAGAAGAAAATCCTTGGGGAAACTCGAAAAATCACTGCCCTCGTTTAAAAGACTTTATCTCAGGGAAAAAGAACTTACTGAAAGACTCAGGCAATCAAGGCTCGTATACCTGGACGCGATTGGGATAGGCACAGAAAAAGAAAACAGCCTTAAATTCAGCACCGAAGAAATATCGTTTTCAAAACCTTCGCTCAAGGTCTTTATCGACAAAGTGGAGGAACTCATCGAAGACAATTACGGGGTATTCGTATTTTTCACTTCGCAGGCCGAGAGGGAGAAATTCCTCAAGTTAACGCAGAACCGCCCGGACAAGGGGATGGTACATGTAATCGGAGAGCTTTTCGAAAGCACCGTTCTTCACGATTTCAAAATCGCCCTTTTCACGGAAAAAACCCTGGTTGAGAAAACGCAAAGCCGAGGCGTCCCGTTTGGAGGAAGCGATATCCCCTCTGCGTTTCTTACCTCGTTCAGCCAGCTGAAACCCGGAGAATACATAGTTCACAAGGAGTTCGGAATAGGGGTTTTCAGGGGTCTTAAAAGACTTTCTTTTGAGAACCGCCAGGGTGATTTTATCGAGTGCGAATACAAGGGCGGGGACAAGATATTCGTCCCGGTGGAAAAATCCAGACTGGTTCAGAAATACATGGGAGACGGACGGGAACCGAAGATTGAAAAGCTTGGAAGCGCGAACTGGAAAAAAACTGTCGGCAGGGTTAAAAGGGCCGTAGAGGAAGTCGCGACCGAGCTTGTCGAGCTCTGCGCGGAAAGGAAAGTTGAAAAAGGTTTTCGGTTCTCCCCAAGGGATCAGATGTTCAATGAATTCGAGATGGGGTTTCCCTGGAGCGAGACCCCGGATCAGTCGGCCGCAATAGAGGACGTAATGTCTGATATGGAATCCGAAAAGGCCATGGACAGGCTTATCTGTGGAGACGTCGGGTTCGGAAAGACCGAGGTGGCCCTGCGTGCCGCTTTTAAAGCATGCCTTGATGGAAAACAGGTCATGGTGATCGCCCCCACCACTCTTCTCGCCAGCCAGCACTACCGAACCGCGGCCTCGAGGTTCGCAGACTACCCAGTAAGAATCGAGATGCTGTCGCGATTCACAGCGGCCAAGAAAGAAAAAGAGATTTTAAAGAGGCTCGGAGACGGGTCCCTCGACCTCATAATCGGAACGCACAAGCTTCTCGGAAAAAAAATAAAGCTGAAAAACCTGGGGCTCGCTGTCATAGACGAAGAACAAAAATTCGGTGTGAACCACAAAAAATCCATAAGATCGATGAAAAACGCCCTTGACGTGCTCACGCTTTCCGCAACTCCCATCCCGAGAACTCTGCAGCTTTCCCTAGCCGACGTAAGAGATATAAGCGTAATAAACACCCCTCCCGAGGGTCGCCAGCCGGTGGAGGTGTATATTCAGCAGTTCAACACCGGGGTTATAAAAAAAGCCATTGAGAAAGAGATCGAAAGGAACGGCACGGTCTTTTTCATACACAACAGGATAGAAGACATATTCGAGAAGGCGAACCTTCTGCAGGAACTCATGCCGGAACTGTCAATAGGGATAACGCACGGACGCATGAACGAAACTCGGCTCTCAAGGACCATAGAACAGTTTGCCACCGGGGAAATAGACCTGCTAGTGACGACGGCGATAGTGGAATCCGGACTCGATATACCGAAAGCCAACACGATGATAGTAAACAACGCGCACGCGATGGGGCTCGCGGACCTTTACCAGCTAAAAGGCAGGGTCGGAAGATCAGACAAAAAAGCGTACGCCTATTTCCTCATACCGTCTGTGCACTCCCTCACGGAAGAAGCCAGAAAAAGGCTTGAAGTTCTATCCCGCCTCACCGATCTTGGAAGCGGCTTCAAACTCGCCACTGCTGACCTTCAGATAAGGGGAGCCGGTACTCTCTTCGGAGAAAAGCAGTCAGGACACATAGCTGACATCGGTCTTGAGTTTTATCTCGAACTGCTAAGAGACACGATCGAGAGCAAAAGAAGCGGCGAGGGCCGCGTTCGTGAAATCAGACCGGAAATAAAAACAAAGGACGACGCGTTTATTCCCGAGCACTACATCCAAAGCGGCTCCGAGAGGCTTTTTTACTACAAAAAAATATCATCGGAAAGGAACCGCAAGGGATTAAGAGAAATTGCCGGGGAGATCGAAGACAGGTTCGGGGCTATGCCCGATCCGCTGAAACAGCTGATTCTCATCGCGGAGCTCAGAATCGCGCTCGGGGAAAGGCTAATAAAAAAAGCCGAGATAGGAGAAACCACTGCGACCCTTAGCCTTGTGGACGTGAAAAACCTTGGCCGGGAAAAGAAACTCAGTATTCCCCTCCCGCCCAAGCGCAGGTACGAAACGCTCATAAGCGCTGTGGAAAAGGTGGAAAAACCGGCCCAAGCCCATGTATAGTATATTCCACGGGGTTGAGGCAGGAGAGAAAAAACGGTCTGCAAGGAGATTTAAGATGAAAAAACCATGGTGGCTTACGGTCTTGGCGCTTTTCGCGGTTTTTACACTGATGCCCGCCCACGCGGCGCAAGCGGCGGCAGTGGAAAAAGTGGTGGCCGTGGTAAACAACAGAATAATAACGCTTAGCGAACTGCGTCAGGAGATAAAGGACGTAAGAACTAATCCGGAGGCGGAAATCAACAGCCGCGAAGTGCTTGACGCTATGATAGATCGTATCCTGCTCGATCAGCAGGCGGCGGCGAGGAAGATATCGGTAAGCGACGAAGAGGTAAAAGCGATAGTAAAAAGCCAGCAGGAAGCGATGAACCTCGATGAAGAAGCCATAGCCAAGGAGCTTAAAAAACAGAACATGACGGAGGAACTTTTCCACCGCCAGTGGAAATACCAGATACTCTCAAGAAGGCTTCTTGACTCGGTCACGCAGGGAAGCATAGCGGTAACGGACGAGGAAATAGAGGAATATCACAGAAAACATTATGGAGAAGAGGACACCGGTTACGAAAAGCAGACAAAGATAGCTCACATACTGATCGATCTGGAAACGGAGAACGCCCTTTCGAAAGCTGAAGAAGTTCTGGAGCTTGCAGAATCCGGGCACTCGTTCGCGCAACTTGCCAGAACATATTCGATGGATGAATCATCGGCGCAAAATGGCGGTTTGCTGGGATATTTCGTCAAGGGAGATCTGGTAACCGAGATCGAAAGCGCAGTGGAGCAGACCGAAGTAAACGGTATCGCAGGACCGGTTAAGACATCCCGCGGCTACCACATAATAAAGATTCTTGAAAGAATCGAAGACGGGAAATCATCAGTCTCCCGGTACGGAGACCGAATAAAGCACCAGCTCTACATGGAAAAAGTCGAGCGGTTCATAACCTCCTGGCTTGAGGACATCAAGAAAAAATCTTATATAGAGATAAAAATCTGACTTCCCCGTATTCACTCATCCGTCGCGTAAGCTTCGGGGGGAAGGCACGTGCACACCAGATTCCTGTCGCCGTAGGCGTTGTCTATTCTTGATACCGAAGGCCAGAACTTGTTTGTTCTAAGATGCGAGAGCGGGAAAAACGCCTGCTGGCGGGAGTATGGATGTTCCCAATCGGAAGACACAAGATCCAGGACCGTGTGGGGGGAATTTTTAAGCACATTGTCTGAAGGGTCCGCACTGCCGTCGATGATATCCTGAATTTCCCCGTGGATTTTTACCATCGCATCGCAGAACCTGTCCATTTCCTCCATGGATTCGCTCTCCGTGGGTTCCACCATCAGGGTTCCCGTAACCGGCCACGACATCGTCGGCGCGTGAAACCCGTAATCCATCAGTCTTTTAGCCACATCTTCCACGGTTATTCCGGCGCTTTTTCCAAGCTCCCGAAGGTCGAGTACGAATTCATGGGCGACTCTTCCGTTTTCCCCTTCGTACAGAATGTCGTAATGCTGTTCAAGCCGGGTCTTAAGGTAATTGGCGTTTAGTATCGCGTATCGGGAGGCCTCGCTCATCCCGCCCTTTCCAAGAAGCCTTATATATCCGTAGGATATCAGCAGTATGCTCGCGCTTCCCCACGGAGCCGCGGATATGGTTCCGCAGGACTTTTCGCCCCCTACCCATTCCACAACAGGATGTCCGGGAAGATGCACGGCAAGGTGAGACGCGACGCATATGGGACCCATTCCCGGTCCTCCGCCTCCATGGGGAATACTGAAAGTCTTGTGCAAGTTTATGTGGCATACGTCAACACCGATGAGCGAAGGGAAGCAAAGACCCACCTGCGCGTTAAGATTCGCTCCGTCCATGTATACCTGCGCGCCGTTTGAGTGAATTATGTCGCATATCTCCCTTATTCCAGACTCAAAAACCCCGTGAGTCGAAGGATAGGTAATCATCAGGCATGCCACTTTCCCCTCATTTTTCCGGCAGCATTTACGAAGGTCGTCTATGTCCACGTCCCCGTTTTTCCGGCATTTTACCACCACGACATCCATCCCTGCCATCCGGGCGCTTGCCGGATTGGTTCCATGCGCGGAAGAAGGAATCAGCACCACTTGCCTTTCGTTTTCTCCTTTCTCCTTGAAGTAACTGCGTATTACCATAAGTCCTGCGTACTCCCCCTGAGCTCCAGAATTGGGCTGAAGTGAGCAGGCATGAAGCCCGGTTATTTCGCAGAGATATTTCTCGAGTTCGCCGATCACCCGCGCATACCCCGCTGTCTGGTCCGGGGGAGCGAAAGGATGGATTTTCGAGAATTCCCCCCAGCTTATCGGTATCATTTCCGTCGTGCCGTTGAGCTTCATCGTGCAGGAACCGAGAGGGATCATGGAATGGGCCAGGGAAAGATCCCTTCCCTCGAGGTTTTTTATGTACCTTAGCATCAGAGTTTCTGAGTGGTATCGGCTAAACACCGGCTGGGTGAGAAAGTCCCCCTTCCTCAGAAGGTTCTCGGGCACAGACGCAGAGGCGGAAGCACGGCCTACAGTGACAGAGACCTTCTCGCCCAGTCCCAGAGAGTCTGAAAAAAGCGAAAGTATCTGCGCAACATCTTCCTCGGTAACGGTTTCGTCAAGGGATATGCAGACTTTTTCGTCCGGAAGGTATCTGAAGTTGATCCTTTCTTTAAGGGCGTTTGCGCGAAGCGTCTCGCAGGATCCTTCTCCCCAAGGCGAAAGGTCCACAAGCAGGGTATCGAAAAACGCCCCGTTTAGCTGAGCTACTCCCAGTTCTTTAAAACCCAAGTCAAGCATTTTCGCGAGTGTGTTTATCCTGCCGGAGACGCGCCGCAGTCCCGCCGGACCGTGGTAAACCGCGTACATCGAGGCCATTATAGCGAGTAGAGACTGCGCAGTGCATATATTGGAAGTGGCCTTCTCTCTCCTTATGTGCTGTTCCCTGGTCTGAAGAGCCATTCTGTAGGCGGGGTTCTTATCCCTGTCAAAAGACACCCCTATTATTCTTCCGGGAACCTGTCTTCTGAACTCGTCTCTTGTAGCGAAATAGGCTGCGTGGGGACCGCCGTATCCGACCGGGACCCCGAATCTCTGCGAAGTTCCCACAACGGCATCGGCACCGAAACGTCCTGGAGGTGTAAGCAGCGCGAGGCTCATAAGATCGGCCGCGACCGCGACCATGACACCGTGGGAGTGAGCATTTTTAACAAATTCTGAGTAATCTCTGACTTCTCCGAAGGTGTCTGGATACTGCAGAAGCGCGCCGAAGAAACTCCCGTCAAGAGAAGCCTCTTCCTCTTCTCCCTCTACGATCCTTATTCCCAGGGGCTCGGCCCGGGTCTTTAAGACATCAATGGTCTGGGGAAAACACCTTCGGGAAACGAAAAACCCGTCGGCGTCCGCCTTCTCCCGCTTTGCGCCGCTTAGCCTGTGAAACATGGCCATAGCCTCGGCAGCCGCCGTCGCTTCATCAAGCAGCGAGGCGTTTGAAAGCTCCATACCGGTAAGTTCCGAGATCACGGTCTGGAAGTTAAGAAGGGCTTCGAGGCGTCCCTGTGATATCTCCGCCTGGTAAGGAGTATACTGAGTGTACCAGCTTGGGTTCTCAAGAATGTTCCTTGATATGACCGTCGGGGTCACGCAGTCGTAATAACCCATACCTATGTACGACCTAAATGTCGCGTTTTCACGCGCTATACCCCTTATGTGGTCAAGATAGGAACTCTCAGTCATGGCGGCGGGAACGGCCATCTCGGTCCCCGAAAGCAGGTCAGCGGGGATGGTTTCCCGCACCAGTTCCTCAAGACTCCGCACCCCGGTGCGCGAAAGCATGTGGCGCGTTTCCTCCGGCGTGGGACCTATATGCCTCGCCGAGAAAAAATCCTCTTCTTCATAAATGCCGTTTTTTCTTTGCAATCAGAACTCTCCGGAAAAATTCAGGCAGACCGCCTTGTCCTTCAGGCACTTGAACCGCCCGGACATATCAGTCATCTTCCTTTTCTTCTATCAGTTCTTCGTAATTCGAAGAATCAAGAAGTTTTTCGATCTCGCTTTCGTCAAGCTCTTCGATATGGATTTTTATAATCCATCCGTCACCGTAAGGGTCGGCGTTTACAAGTTCCGGGGAGTCCACGAGAAGATCGTTTACCTCGACAATTTCCCCGGAAATCGGGGCGAAAAGTTCCGAGACCGCCTTTGTCGACTCCGCTCCACCAAAGGAATCCCCCTGAAACAGCTCATCCCCTTCAACAGGCAATTCGACATAAACTATCTCCCCGAGGGCTTCCTGCGCGTAACCGGTTATTCCTATCACGGCCCTGTCTTGCTCAAACCTCACCCACTCGTGCTCTTCGGTATATTTCAAGTCTTTCGGTACACTCATAACCTCAAATACTCCTGGGAATTATATGCTTGATTACCCATAGGGTAGCCTCGCATCAATTTCACGGTTCGCAGGGTTCGCCAGTGCGATTCCCTCCCCGTGCAGTCGCGCCATTCCCAGACGCCTTATGTTTCTTGCGGCGTTGGTGTCCGCATTGGACGCAAAGCCGCAAGAAACGCATTGGAACCGTGCTTGGGTTTTTCGGTTCTCTTTATCTGTATGCCCGCAGTGGGAGCATATCTGACTCGTGTATGCGGGATTTACTTCTATGAGTCTCCCGCACTTGTAATCAAGATTCCTTCTAAGTTCTCCGAAGGCGGTATCCAGCATTGCCCTGTTAAGGCCAGCCTTCTGTTTTACATTCTTTCCCGGATTCTCTATAGTTCCCTTTGCCGAGGTGGTCATGTTTTTCACCTTGAGGTCTTCCACGATTATCGTACCGCTCTTCTCGGCGATCTCCCGTGTGGTCTTGTGAATCCAGTCCTTGCGTATGTTGGCGATCTTTCTGCTTACCTTGGCAAGTTTCTTTTTCGTGTCCTTCCGTCTGTTGGAACCTTTAACCTGCCTTGCCATCCTTCTCTGGTACTTTCTCCGTCTCCTTTCCTTCTTCTCCAAGTCGGGCAGGAAGTAGAAATGCCCGTCCGAAGTGGCGACCTGGCGCATGTTCATATCAACGCCGAGAACCTTGCCATCATCCAGTCTCCGCCCCACTTCCACTTCATAAAAGACAAAGGCACGCCATCTGTGCCCGTCATGGCGAAGCACCACCTGCTTAGGCTCACCATTCTCGTAAAGGTTGCCTCCCCTGCGGGTGAGTCTCACCCAACCGACCAAGGGAATGCGAAGCATGGAGTACTTTCTGCTTAGCCTCTCTATCTTGAATGGTCCTGAATCCCTCGCAATCGTGAAGCTGGGCGCAGTCCTTGCCCTGCTTCTAGGCTTGGGAAAGCCCCGCTTGCCTTGCATCGCTTCTTTCAATGCGTCCGCAAACCACTTGAGCGTATGCTTGACCGGATTGGCCGGAAGCTCTTGCATCCACTCCGTCTCATGCCTTAGCTTGGTGAACTCCACGCCAAGATTAAAATAACTGGTCTGCGGTCTTTCCTCCTTGCCGTTTCTGAATGCCTGATAACCAGCAAGGTTCCTCTCTCGGAAATGGTTCCACACGAACCGACAAGCTCCCGCTATCTGGAACATCTTCCTTGCCTTCGCCCTGCTCGTGGGCAACACGACAAACTCTACAGTGCGTATTTCCTTAGTCATTACGGTATATAATACCCAGCTTGCTAGTAATTATGACTTGGGTAATCAAGTATATAAGTCCCTTCAGTTTTTATGAAGTGGAAATTCAGAAGAGACCGCCTTTCTTACATGTCCCCGGATCTCAATCCCTATTTCATCTCCGCACTCAATTTCACCCGAGGACAACGAAGCGATACCAACGCCCATATCAAGAACCGGAGACATGGTACCGCTTGTAACCTCTCCTATCTTCTTTCCATTTTTCATTACCCCGTAGCCGTGTCTGGGAACCCCTCTCTCAAGCATCTTAAAACCGATGGTTTTTCTTGCCGTTCCGTTTTCCACCTGCTCCAAAAGCGCATCTCTTCCGATAAAATCGCCTTTGTCCATCTTCACATACCTCTCCAGGCCGGCCTCAATCGGGGTCGTTTTTTCATCCAGCTCGTTTCCATAAAGAGGGTATCCGGCTTCTATTCTAAGCGTATCGCGCGCTCCGAGACCGCAAAGAGCAATCCCGAAGTCACTCCCGCTTTCGCGAAGCCTCTCCCAGACCCAAACAGCGTCCCCCGCGGGCACGAACAACTCAAAGCCGTCTTCACCCGTGTAACCTGTTCTCGCAGCTATCACTCCGGCTGCCTCACCCCCAAGGATTCTGAAAGAAAACCTAGGGAAATCCCGCATGTTCTCCTCACCAAGCGTTTTTTCCACAACGGATACCGCTTGAGGCCCCTGAACGGCTATCTGCGCGTAAGCAGGACTTGAGTCGGTCACTTCCACGTCAAGCCCCCCGCAGTTATCCCCGATCCAGCGATAGACTTTGTCAATGTTAGACGCGTTTACGCAGACAAGGAAATGTTCCGCCGAGAACCTGTAGGTTATAAGATCGTCAATTGCCCCGCCGTCTGGGTAACAGAAAAGACCATACCGGGCCCGTCCATCACGAAGCTTCGCCATGTCATTTGTGTTGAGTTTCTGGCAGAGAGTTTCAGCCTGAGGCCCCCTGATTTCTATTTCACCCATGTGACTTACGTCAAAAAGACCACAGGCCTGCCTGACAGCCATGTGTTCCTGCCTTATGCCATCAAACTGAAGAGGAAGTTCCCACCCTGCAAAATCAATCATCCGCGCCCCGAAACTCTTGTGCGTTTCGTACAAAGGGGTGTAAGCCATAATCGTAAAGATTAAACATTCAAAAGAGTGGACTGTCAAAACAACATCCGGGAATCGCCCGAAATCACCCTGCCCAAGCGAGACAGGTAATGCGCGGGGTTTTGTCTGCGGCAGCTTTTTCATTATAATCGATAGGTTAATTGCAGCTTCGCCGTTGGCTTTTACAGTTCTGCGAAGCCCCAGGATAAGACATGAAAAACCTGAGAAGCCTCTTTCCCCCCACGGGCGCCCAGCCTCTTTTTTCGTTCTCCGACGCCGAGGGCTTTTTCGGTCTTATGGTGGACAACCTTGTCCAGTACATCCTGATCGTGATACTGCTTACCAGTCTTGTGGGGCTGCAAAGGGAGTTTGTCATTTCGTCTGTTCTCCCGGCCGTAGCCCTGGGATTGATACCCGCGCTTGCGGCGTGGGGAACCGTGGTGGTTTCCCAGACTGTCGGAGCGGTTGGAGCGGCAATGTCGGACGGCTCAATTGCTCACCGCGCTTTTGAGAACCTGGATGTGTTCGTTTCGTACGGGCTTCAGCTTCCCGGACTTGTGGCGCTTTCTCAGGGATTCATGCTTTCCTCCGTGGTCTGGGCCGCAACGGCCGTGTGTCTTGTGGAACGCCGTCTTGGCCAGGCGGCGGCATGGATGGGCGTGGGAGCTGTGATGGCGTTTTTCGGCTTCATACACGTGGGGGAGATTTCGGTCGAAGGAGTCCTGTATTCCCTCGGTTTCGCTACGGGAGCGAAATGGGCGGCGGGATACGCGCTTACGGCCGTCTTTTTCATGATCGTCTCCCACGTGAATCGCAAAAGGAGTTCGGGTCAGACACGTTGAGTGATATTAAAGGTTCTAAAAGAATACGGAATTTTTACTCCGTCCTTTACGAAAGATACGGACCGCAGAACTGGTGGCCCGCACAGACCAGGCTTGAGTGCGCCACAGGAGCAATACTCACGCAGAACACATCCTGGAAAAACGTGGAGAAAGCCATAGCGGCGCTCAGGGGAAATTCCATGCTCTCGGCGGAAAAACTCAGATCGGTATCATATGGGCAGCTAGCGGCCCTGATCCGCCCCTGCGGATATCACAACCTGAAGGCCAAGAGGCTTAAGAATTTTATTGATTTTCTATTCGCCGATTACGGAGGTGAAATGGAAAACATGCTCGGAGAGGACACGGACAAACTCAGGGAGAAACTGCTTTCGGTAAACGGCATCGGCGAAGAGACGGCCGATTCAATACTGCTCTACGCGCTTGGGAAACCCGTGTTCGTGGTCGATAACTACTCGCGAAGAATTCTCCGCCGCCACCGCCTGATCCCCGAGGGCGCGAGTTACGAGAAGATAAAGAAACTTTTTGTGCAAAGTCTTTCGGCCGACACGGAAGTTTTCGGAGAATACCACGCGCTCATAGTAAAAACGGGAAAACTTCACTGCGCAAAAACCCCCCGCTGCGACGGCTGCCCGCTTGAGAATGATCCGCACGATCCCCAGATAAACCCGTTTTAAGAGAAAGTAGGAATAAGACCTAAGGTTCAGTCGGAGGTCTACCCCTTTTTCGAGGTCGCGAACTCCACTACGGCCTTGAAACTCTCGGGGTTTCGTATGGCAAGTTCCGAGAGGCTTTTCCGGTCAAGCTCGATGTCCGATTTTTTCAGCGCGTCGATAAACCTGCTGTAGGAAAGTCCGAACGGTCTTACCCCGGCATTTATCCTCATAATCCAAAGCGCCCTGAAATCCCTTTTTCTGCGGCGCCGGTCCCTGTAGGCATAGGCAAGCGCCCTGAGTATGGTTTCTTTTGCTATTCTGAAATTGTTCTTTCTTCTTCCCCAGTATCCCTTAGCAAGCTTAAGAACTCTTTTTCTCCGTTTTCTGGAAGTAACTCCTCTCTTTATGCGCATCTGTATTCTCCGTCTGTATCAACTCACAGGTAAGGAACATAGGTTCTGATCTTCTTGGCGGCGGAACCTTCCATGAAATCCGGTTTCAGGAGCCTCCGCATCCTCTTTGAGCTTTTCTTTATGTTTGTATGGCTTTTACCGCCCTTGTTTCTTCTTATTTTTCCGCTTCCCGTAGCGGAGAACCTCTTGGCCGCGCTGCGGTTTGTTTTCATCTTAGGCATCTTGCAAATCCCTCACTGTTTTTTTACCGGTGTAAGAATCATTATCAGGTTCTTACCCTCTATTTTGGGCTCCATGTCCACGGAGGAGACATCGGACAGTTCTTCGCAGACATTCTGGGCGAGTTTGCGACCGAGGTCTGAGTGAACTATTTCCCTGCCCCTGAAAAATATCCTTATCCTGGTTTTGTGACCCGCTTCAAGAAAGCCCCTCATTCGGTTCACTTTGACTTCAAGGTCGTGGTCCCCTATGTTGGGACGAAATTTTATCTCCTTTACCGTCTGATCTTTCTGCTTTTTAGCGCTCTGCTGCTTTTTCTGTTCGTACTTGAACTTCCCGTAGTCCATCAATTTGCATACGGGCGGGGTGGCCTTTGACGCAATCTCAACCAGGTCGACTTCCTTTTCCTCGGAGATCCGCAAAGCGTCTTCAATGCCTACGATTCCGAGCTGTTCCCCCTCGACATCTATGAGCCTGACCTCCTTAGCCGCAATCCTTTTGTTAATGCGGGTCTCCGGAACACGGACCCTAGAATTATGACTTCTCCTCCTAGCTATACCGTTACCTCCATCCAACTGTAGGGATCGTTCTCTCCCGCGACGATCTCGATAAAATCCTTTACCGGCAACGCCGCCATGGCATCTCCACCGTATTTCCTGGGAGCAACCGTTCCCGTTTCAACCTCCTTGTCTCCTACAACCAGCAGATAGGGAATTTTCATCACCTGCGCTTCCCTAACCTTATACCCTAGCTTCTCGTTTCGCAAATCGCTGCTGACCCTGATTCCCCGGCGCCGAAGCTCGGCGCAGACTTCCTCGCAATACTCGGCCTGGCTCTGTCCGACGGACGCCACCCTTACCTGTTCCGGGCTGAGCCAGAGCGGAAACGCTCCCCCGTAATGCTCTATCAGGATTCCGAAGAACCGCTCAATGGAGCCGAATATGGCCCTGTGTATCATTATCGGGGTATGTCTTCTGTTATCCTCACCCACAAATTCCATGTCAAACCGTTCGGGCAGGTTGAAATCTACTTGAATAGTTGAGCACTGCCAAGCCCTGCCTATCACGTCCTTTATCTTAAGATCTATCTTTGGGCCGTAAAACGCTCCCCCGCCGCTGTCCACTCCGTACGGAAGCCCTACATCCGAAAGAGCCTGCTCAATGGCCTCTATCGACCTCTCCCAGTTCTCCTCGCTTCCGACGAACTTGTCCGGGCGCGTCGAAAGAAAAATCTCGTAATTATCAAACCCAAAAGTCTTCAGAAAATCCAGGGTAAGGCGAAGCACGCCGGAGACCTCCTCGCGTATCTGGTCGGGTCGGCAGAATATGTGGGCGTCATCCTGGGAAAAACCCCTAACCCTCAGAAGACCGTGGAGAACTCCTGAGCGCTCGTACCTGTACACGGTTCCTATCTCGGCCCACCTGATCGGCAGGTCCCTGTAGCTTCTCGTCTTTGTTTTGTATACCAGTATGTGAAAGGGACAATTCATGGGCCTTATCTGGTAATCGGAATTTTCAACTTCCATGCATGAGAACATGTTCTGCGAGTAAAAATCCACGTGGCCGCTCGTGCGCCAGAGATCAAGCTTGGCCATGTGCGGCGTGTAGAGCACCTCGTAGCCCCGGGAGACATGCTCCCGCTTCCAGAAATCCTCTATTACGCTTCTCACCTTCGCCCCTCTCGGATGCCAGAGAATAAGACCGGGTCCTATCTCTTCGCTTACGCTGAAAAGGTCAAGCTCCCTTCCAAGCTTGCGGTGGTCCCTTTTTTTCGCCTCTTCAAGGTCGCGCAGATGCTTGCGCAGATCTTTTTTGTCCCAGAAAGCCGTTCCGTAAATTCTCTGGAGCATCGGGTTGTTCTCGTTGCCCCTCCAGTAAGCCCCGGCGGAACTTGTGAGTTTAAAGGCCTTTATGAGGCCCGTTGAGGGAAGATGGGGACCTCTGCAGAGATCATACCAGTCCGTCTGATCGTATATGGTTATCTCCTCCCCTTCGGGAAGGTTGTTTATTATCTCCACCTTGTAGTTCTCCTTTATGCCGGAGAAAGTGGCGATGGCCTCTTCCCTAGAGACCGATCTTCTTACAAGAGGCCGGTTCTTCTTTACTATCTCGAGCATCTTCGATTCGATATTCTCAAGATCCTCGGGAGTAAAGCCCCTTTCGAAATCAAAATCATAGTAAAACCCGTTTTCTATCACGGGACCTATGGTAACCCGTGCTTCGGGGAAAAGAGACTGGACGGCTTCGGCAAGAACGTGGGCAGTCGTGTGCCTAAGGAGCCCGAGACCTGCTTCTGTATTGCTTTTTACGGGCAAGAGGTCGCAGTCGCCCTCAAGGCGGTGCCAGAAATCAACCATCTGGCCGTCTACGACAGCGCCCACGGTACGGTTATCCCCGTCAAGCTCCGCGAGCGCATCTCCCACGGTGGTTCCCGAAGAAAACCTGCCCCTCTTCCCGTCTATATTTACATCTATTTCCAACCGATTAATCCTCTGCAATACATGGTGAGCACGGCAGGAATTGAACCTGCGACCCCTTGCACGTCAAGCAAGTGCTCTGCCCCTGAGCTACGTGCTCAAAAACTTGATATTGTCTTTTAATTATAGCGTATTGTCAAGAACGGCGGGGACGCTTGAGAATGGCATCGGTTTCGGGTAGCTTCACCATTCAGTCAAAGCGTCCCGCAAAAAACGGGAATCAAGTGGCGGAACCATTCACAAAACTATACTCAACACGGATTTCATCGGATTCGCAGAACCCAGAAGAGGAAAGGTAAGAGATATCTATGACCTCGGTGAGAGCATCCTGATGATAGCCACCGACCGGATCTCCGCTTTCGATGTGATACTCCCAAATGGAATACCCGCAAAGGGCGAGGTGCTAAACCGGATATCTGAATTCTGGTTTCGAAAAACAGAACACATCATCCCGAACCACATGATCTCAACGGACCCCGGGGATTTCCCCGATCCTTTTGGGGCTCATGCCGAGACACTCGCCGGCCGTTCCATGCTCGTCGAAAAAACCGATCCGCTTCCCGTAGAGTGCGTCGTTAGAGGCTACATAAGTGGTTCCGGCTGGGAAGAGTACAAAAAAACCGGCTCCGTGTGCGCCATACCCCTTGGAGAAGGCCTCCTTGAGTCGCAGAAGCTATCGGAACCGATCTTTACCCCGTCAACGAAAGCAGAGCAGGGAACACATGACGAGAACATAACATTCGGGAAGGTGCGCGAGATGATAGGCGAGGAACTCGCACGCAGGATAAAGTACATAAGCATCGAGATTTACGTCGCCGCCGCCGAGGTCGCCGAAGAAAAAGGCATAATAATAGCCGACACGAAATTTGAGTTCGGGATAAGCCGGGACACCGAAGAGCTTATCCTAATAGACGAGGCTCTGACGCCGGATTCATCAAGATTCTGGCCCCGGGAGCACTACACCCCAGGGGGACCGCAGCTAAGCTTCGATAAGCAGTTCGTAAGGGACTACCTGAAGCAGACGGGCTGGGACAGGAACCCTCCGGCCCCTGAGCTTCCGCCTTACATAGTCAACAAAACAAGTGAAAAATATCTTGATATGCTCAGGCTGTTTTGCGGAGGATAGCACTTTGGCAAAAACGAGTTCTCCATGCAACGGCATATGCATAATGGACGAGGACACGGAACTCTGCGTCGGATGTCTTCGCACAAGCGACGAGATAGCGAACTGGGAGGAGTACTCAGAGGAGCAGAGGGCGGAAGTTCTGCGTGAAACAACACGGCGGGAGGCTGAGCAGAACCAGTGAGGACGGTAAGCATTCTGGGCTGCGGCTGGCTAGGAGAACCGCTTGCGACCTCCCTCAAAGAAGCGGGTTTTTCGGTCAGGGGATCCGCAAGGGACCCCGAGAAGCTCCCCGCCCTTTCGGAAAAGGGGATAGAGCCTTACCTAATAGATATTGCCCCCGAGGTAAGCGGCGAGGACGCGGAAGAATTTTTCTCCTCGGACGTTCTTTTCATAAACTTTCCCCCCGAGCGAAGAGGTGATATCGAAACCTATCATGAAAAACAGATCAGAAGTCTCATCGGGGCGATACCGAACCCCGAAGGGAAGATGGTTGTTTTCGCCAGCTCAACCTCCGTTTATCCGAACACAAACGGGATCGTGAGGGAAGAGGACTCCCTTTGCCCGGACAAACAGTCGGGAAAGGCACTTGTCCGCGTGGAGCGGATTCTCATGGACCACCCCGAAATCGATACGACCGTAATACGCTTCTCGGGACTCATAGGCTACGACAGAGCTCCCATAAAATCGATCAAAAGAAAAAAACTCGTGCTAAACCCCGACTGCCCCCTTAACCTCATACACCGCGATGACTGCGTCGGGATCGTCCTAAGGGTAATAACCCTCGACGTAAGAAATACCATACTAAACGCCACCTGCGACGAACATCCCACAAGAAGGGAGTACTACTCGCGCGAAGCCAGGAAATACGGAATCGAACCGCCGTTCTTCGAAACGGAAAATCCACCGGAGTACAAAATAGTTTCAAACGAAAGACTTAAAAAAACGCTCGGATACAGACTGATTTATCCGGACCCGCTACGTATACCCTAAGAGATAAAAGTTTTCTGAAAAATATTCAGCGTTATCATAGCTTCAATTATCAGTTCCAATGGAGATTTTTCTTTCTGGAGCACCTATTTACAAAAAAACCTGGATCGAAATTGGTTTGAATAACGAGGCAGTCACCTCGTGCCTTCCAAATGTATTCATCCCAAAGCATGGTATCATGTTGTAGTAGTTTTGCGTTAGGAACAAAGGTGTGTCATTACTGGAGAAAAGTACGTGTATCTTGCTTGCGATTGTAACCGGAGAGCACAATAACGACGAAACAATAGACCGTTCCTGCTTCGTCGCGACATATCAGCACCGTTAACAAATCCCGGTTGTCGCAAGATTTATGGCAGTTATCGTACCAATATACCGGGGGTTGATGATATCATCGGAGGGAACCAAGCCAAACTGAAATAAATGGTTAAAGCATTTCGTCTTATGCGTCAAGCCTTTCTGCCCGGAATTTGTACCGTGGAAGCCGAAGCGGAAGCAATGGTAGAGAGCAACTTAAAGGAGCGCGGTGCAGTTTCAACCCGTCGCGAAGTGGTGGATTTTATCCTCGACCTGACGGAGTACACAACCGACAAGGCTCTCTATAAACAACGTCTGCTTGAACCATCCTTCGGTGATGGCGATTTTCTTCTGGCAGCCACAGAACGTCTTCTGACCTCTTGGCGTAACTCTGAAGCCCCTATCTCTGTTTTGAGAGACTCTATATGTGCGGTGGAGCTGCATCGCCCTACCTTTGAAAAAACTCGCGAATATTTGGATAATATACTTTCCCGCGAAGAACTTACCGCTAGGACGCGAACCGCCTTACTGGATAAGTGGTTGATCCAAGGGGATTTTCTTCTGGAAACCATAAACGGCGACTTTGATTATGTGGTCGGTAATCCACCTTACATAAGACATGAAATGGTTCCCGATGTCTTGATGAGGGAATACCGGCGTCGATTCCACACGATTTTTGACCGCGCCGATATATATATCCCGTTCATTGAAAAATCCCTGTCCCTCCTGTCCAGAGATGGAGTGCTGGGATTCATCTGTGCGGACAGGTGGATGAAAAACCGCTATGGAGGTCCTCTTCGTAAACTCGTGGCGGAACATTATCGTTTGAAATTTTACGTGGACATGGTTGATACACCCGCCTTCCGTTCCGAAGTGAGTGCCTACCCGGCTATAACAGTCATCTCCAAAGAGCCTCCCGGCCCAACTCGTCTCGCCCGCCAACCCGAGATCAACGTTAACGGTCTGGCTGCCCTGTCTCAAAAAATGTTGTCGGATGGACTGGCAGACGATGAAAACGTTGAAGAGGTTAGTGGAGTCGCAACAGGCACCGAACCATGGATATTGGAGTCGTTTGATCGGTTGGCTTTGGTGCGGCGGATTGAAAGGGATTTCCCGTCACTGAAAGATGCTGGTTGCAATGTGGGAATCGGGGTGGCCACCGGCGCGGACAAGTTTTTCGTCGCGCCCTTTGACACACTTGACGTGGAGGAAGATCGCAAGCTGCCTCTTGTCACGACGCGCGACATAGTTTCGGGTCAAGTACAGTGGCGCGGATACGGTGTCCTCAATCCATTTGATGACGAGGGTGGTCTTGTGTCCCTAGACGACTACCCGAAACTGGGGGCCTATCTTAACCGCTATGAGCATGAAATCAGGAAACGCCATGTTTCCAGAAGGAACCCTCATAGCTGGTACAGAACTATTGACCGCATCTATCCGGCACTGGCAAAACAGCCGAAACTACTGATTCCAGACATCAAAGGAGAAGCACATATAGTATATGAAGACGGGCTGTTTTATCCGCATCATAACCTCTACTATATTACCTCGGAACAATGGGATTTGAGGGTTCTGCAGGCTGTTTTGCAGTCAGGTATCGCCGAACTGTTCGTCAACACTTACTCGACGAAAATGCGCGGGGGGTATCTCCGCTTTCAGGCTCAGTACCTGCGTCGCATATGCGTGCCGTTCTGGCAGGATGTGCCGGAATATCTTCGTTGTGAACTTGTCGCCGCAGTTGAAAACGGGGATATCTCTATACGCAATGAGGCAATCTTCAAGCTATACGGTATGAACACAACTGAACGCATTGCCTTCCGTGGAAACGGAAATTGAAAATCATGGCACTTGATCTTGCAAACTATGAACGCAAAGCCGCAACAGCGGTAAGAAAATTCTGGAAAAATCGAGAAACGGCGCGTCAGCATCAAGTCGACTCCGAAAGAACTGACCAAGGGGAACGTGCAGGTGTAACAGCTGGAAAAAATATGGATGGTTTTCTCGACCTGATGTCTAACCTTGTTCGCAGAAACGGCATGAAGGATGCTAAAGTCCTAAAACACGGGCGCGTATTAACTCTTCCCGGTTACTTTCGCCCGACAAAGATTTGGGATTTGTTGATATTGAGAAAAGGCCGCCTAGTTGCAGCTATCGAGTTGAAATCACAGGTTGGCCCTTCATTCGGTAATAATTTTAACAACCGCACCGAAGAAGCCATCGGAACCGCCGTCGATCTGTGGACAGCCTATCGTGAAGGTGCGTTCGGTGAGCAATCGCGACCATTCCTAGGCTGGCTGATCCTTCTTGAAGATGCACCTGAATCGCGCGGACCGGTAAAAAATTTATCTCCCCACTTTCCGCTATTTTCAGATTTTCAAAACGCCTCCTATGCAGACCGTTACAACATTTTTTGCAAAAAGCTGGTTCAGGAACGACTCTACTCGGCCGCGTGTGTTCTCGTGTCTCCCCGCTCCGCCGCGCGTACCGGCAAATACGTCGAAATGAGCGAGACTACCGGTCTCCGCACCTTTGTAACGGAACTCGCGGGCCATATAGCTGCCGAAGCAATGAGGTAGTGAACAGAGCCGCTTAATATGCCCGATTCTCTAACATGATCTCACTTGAATATATCTAGTCATGATGAGCTTAGCGTTTTTATCGCTCGGCAGGAAAAATAAACGGTCCGACAACGAATTTCTACGTGACCCCTTATCAACTCCGAAGTGCAACACCTTTAGCAAGAGATGATGCTCTCCGTGTATGGAACACAGTATAATTCTGCGGGCCTGTTTAGCAAGAACCCCGATGGCGGTTGCCGAAGGGAGGGCGTAGCCCGACCGAAGGCAAACGCCATCACATCTTCCAAAAACCCCCAACCACCCCCACTCAATCATCCCATCTCAATCCCTCAGCACGAGGCCTCATTGAAAACCTCAGCCGGAGTCCTGTAATTCAAAACCTTCCGAGGCCTCCCGTTGAGCAGCTCTTCAACCCTCCTCACATCCTCCCCCAAAACCTCATGGAAATCAGTCGCCTTGGGAAAGTACTGACGAACCAGCCCGTTTGTATGTTCATTGAGCCCACGCTCCCACGAATGATACGGAGTCGCAAAGAAAAAACCCGTCCCAAGCTCCTGCGCTATCTTCCCGTGACCCCCAAACTCCTTCCCATTGTCAGAGGTGATCGTATGCACAACCTCCATGTGGGGCAAAAGCCTCTTCACCACCACCCCTCCCGATACCCTTTATCCAAGCTTGATTTAGCGGAAATTTAAGAATCAAGTTTAATAGAAATTCACGGGCCACTCGATCGAGAGCTACCTGCCCCTCCTGCGCCTCTGAGCGCCTGATGTGGACTTGTGCCTCGGTCGAGTGCCGTGATGAATGATGTCCAGTAGGAAGTCCGTGCCATTGAGCACCTCCGTATCGGAGCAGACACACACATCACGGCAGACCCGATTAAACAAAGGAGGTATTACTATATCATGAACAATGATAAATCATTATTTTTTGCAGGCGTCGACTGGGGATCCCAATCCCACTACGTCTGCGTCATTGACCAAAACGGTTCCATTCTCAAGGAAAACTCCTTCAAGCACAGCGGCGAAGGTCTTTGGAATATGGGCAACTGGTTAATTGAAGCGACAGACTCAATCCCAGAGAATGTCGCCATAGGAATTGAAGTCACTCGCGGCCCCGTCGTGGAAAGCCTCATGGCTCGCGGCTTTGATGTTCACTCCATCAACCCCAAACAGCTGGACCGCTTCCGCGACAGATTCTCCGCCGCCGGAGCGAAGGACGACCGCAGAGACGCCATGGTGCTTGCCTCGGCACTTCGTACCGACAGACGTCACTTCCGCTCTCTGGAACCCCAGTACGAGGATATCACGATCCTGCGCAGCCTCTCGCGCAGAAGAGAGGAACTTGTGTTTGAACGCAATCGCTGGACTAACCGACTGAGCGACCAGTGGTGGACTTACTACCCCCAGTTCAAAGAAGTGGTGGGCGACGACACTATCCGCCCCTGGATTATTGAATTATGGATACTCGCGCCAACCCCTGATGCCGCAAGGCGAATCAGAGTGTCCTCTGTGCAGAAGATACTCAAGCGCCACAGAATACGGCGTATCGGCGCACAGCAAGTGCTTGGGATTATTCGCTCGAAGGAAATAAACCTCATGCAGGCAACAGTTTCAAGCTGCGTTTGGCGTGTGAAGAGCATTATTGAGTTCCTCGATATCGCCCACAAACAGCTCAAGGAAATCGAGAACCGTATCAAGGAGATGCTCGATTCAATCATCTCGCGGGAAAAAACTGAAAACGCGGGGACAGGAAAACCAGGCGATGTTGAAATCCTCCTGTCCATGCCGGGAATCGGCTTTGTCACTGCCGCCACGCTGGTCTCCGAGGCTTATGATCTGATACGCCGCCGCGACTACAAGGCGCTTCGGTGCGTTGTCGGCACAGCTCCGGTGACAAAACAGTCGGGTAAGAGCAAGTATGTCATGCGGCGCCGAACATCGTCTCGGAGACTTCAAACAGCGCTTTACCACTGGGCAGGGGTAGCGGTACTGCACGACCCCGTAAGCAAGGCCCGCTACGCCTCGCTGCGGGCACGGGGACTGCGTCATTCCAGATCTCTTCGCACCGTCGGAGACCGTCTTCTCTATGTCGCCTGCACCCTGCTCAAAAAAGGGGAAATGTTCGACAAAGACTTCAAGAAACTGCAAAAGGAGGCCGCCTGACAGCGATTACGAACAGGCTTCCCAATAGAAAAGACGAGGAGGTGTCTCAAAAAAACTGAATCCGCTATATATATAAATTTAACGCTTGATGAAAGGTAGGAAGTCCACTTCCTCCGAACTCTTTTCCTCCTACAAGCTGAAGAATCGCGAACTTCGAGGACCGATCAACGATCGACACCAAACCCCCCTTATGGCCAGCACCGACGATCGTGTCCGCCTCCCAGTCTCCCACACGACCCTTCTCCTGCGCTGCCCCCGGACGCTCGCTTATGTCGACACGGCCCGGTATATGCCCCCTGCCCGAATACTTAGACCCGCGAGCGTTGCGCCGAAACTCCCGTGATATGGTTGATGGGCTGCGACCGAGTTGCCTGGCAATCCCCCGGCATGAGAGCCCCTGCTTCCTGAGAAAGTAGACTTGCTGGCGCTCGGCAAAATCCAACTGCTTGTAACTTCCGGGCATGACAACCTCCTGTTCTTGTCTCGGAGATTGTCACCTTTGCATTGATGTTTTTACAATACGTTTGAGAAAAACCTCAGATTCCGTAAACTCAAACCTTAACCAACGGTGTTGCACTCCGGAGTTGAATGGGCCTGATAAAAAAATTCTCCGAAATTAAATTAATTGAGAATGCTGATGCAGACACATTAAAATCTCAGTTGCGTACGATAGTAGACACAAATTCGCCTATAGGAGAACTGTTTTTTTACTTTAGTGGCCATGGCTGTCTACATGAGGATGAGAGAAGTGGACCCCCATGTTAGGACAGTTTTTTCGTTTTCTTAAGTGTATTCCCACCATTTTTAAGCCACTTTTGGTAATCCACGAGGCAGACCATAGTAAACTTGATCTGGCGTAGATCTATCAAGACCCTGATGACGCCGACGAGTGTTGTAAAAATCTATCCATCCCCCAATCCCTTCCTTCGCCGAGCGAACCGAATCATAGGCCTTAAGGTATACTTCCTCGTATTTTAAACTCCTCCACAATCTCTCAATAAACACATTGTCCATCCAACTCCGCTTCCCATCCATACTGATTCTAATGCCTTTCCTCTTCAATACCCCCGTAAACCCCCGGCTTGTGAACTGACTGCCCTGATCGGTGTTGAATATCTCGGGCCTCTCGTACTTTGCTATTGCCTCCTCCAACGCCTCCACGCAGAAACTCACGTCCATCGTATTCGACACTCTCCAGCTAAGCACCTTCCTTGAATACCAGTCCATAACACACACCAGGTACACAAAACCCCTGGACATCGGAATATACGTCACATCAGCCGCCCACACCTAGGTTACACCCTCTATGCTCATCCCTCCAAGCAGATAAGGATATATCTTATGTCCCTTGCCCCTGTGGGTGGTCCTGGGCCCGGGATGCAGCGCCGCAAGCCCCAGCAACCGCATCAACCTGGGCACCCGCTTGCGATTCACGCAGATTCCATGCCTGTCCAAAATAGCGTCCCGCAACCTTCGGGAACCCTTGAACGGATACTCAAGATATATCTCATCGATAAACCTCATCAGTTTCTCATTCTCCAGCGGCAGCTCTCTGGGGCGATAATAAACGCCTGAGCGATTTATGTTGAGCAGCCTGCATTGTCTTGCCACGCTGAGACCATGACTACGGTCCACAAGCTTCTTTCTTCGCGCCCGCTCTAGCGACCGAGCGCTTTTGATAAAAAATCTATCTCCAGAGTCAGCTCTCCGATCTTGGCATGCAGTTCCTTGGTATGAGCTTGCTCTTCTCCCTTTTTATTCTGGGCGCCTTGGTAGACACTCTCGGCACCCTCCAACAACTGTTTCTTCCACTCGGCAATCTGGTTGGGATGCACGTCAAACTGCCGGGCGAGCTCAGCAACCGTTTTGTCTTCTCTGATTGCCGCCAGGGCTACCTTGGCCTTGAACCCCGGTGAATGATTACGCCTTTTACGTCTCATAATAAACCTCCAGTATATGATCTTACTCTACTGCAGGAATACACTTAAGACGCTGTCCAGTTTTTGGGGTCCACTTCTGTTCGCCATTTGAGATATAATTTTTCTTCTTTGCGGCTTTCGGGGCGTTCCCTGGTTCCATAACTGGCTCGGATAGTTGCAAAAGGGTATGGCGGGATTGTCTCAATAATGGCTAGCGACGAAAAGCGGTTGGACAAATCGCTTGCTCGCCGCACCAGAAGCACTTAAGTTTACACCCTGCGCGGTTACTTCCTCATAAAAAATCTCGGAGAAGCTCATTCAGTTAAAAAATGCATTTGTCTTACTTTTGAGAGATTCCTCCGCGAAATCACAATCAGGGAAAACATAATCAGAAGCAAGTTAAGCACGGCGCTTTCCGGCATATTCCCCGCTTCCATATCCACAGCAATCGCGCATCCTCCACCTCCGCCGCCGCCCCCTTGTCCTGTGGTTGTCGGTGGCTGGGGCTGTTGCGTCGGTGGCTGGGGCTGTTGCGGCGGTGGCGGCGAGGCGACGCCGAAGACCCAAGGACGGGCCTGCTTGATCGCAAGGATATTGTCACTGGTGATCTTGAACTCGATCTCCACGGCGAACGGTTCGCCGATTGCGGGGTTGTACAACCTCTCGAAGTGGTCATGGATCACCGCGAGGTGTTCTCTCAACTGGCCCAGGTGTGCCTCGGTCATTAGGAGTTCCCCCGGCTCCACCAGGTTGGAGGTTGACAGGACGGTGTAAGTACCATAATCTCGCCTCAACAGGAGTTCCTCCGGTATGGAGTGGGCCTCGGGATTAGTCACCAGGTCTTCGCCAACCTGCGTGTTCACGTAGTAGTTCCCATCTAGGCCGTAGATGGGGTCAAAGCTGACGGCGACGCCGTTAGCCAACTCATCTGTGTAGTTGGGATGGACCAGCACCCCCATCGCCGCCGCCAGGTGATCGATGCGATGAAACTCCCGTTCCGTGAACGCCCGGAAGTTCCACAGGCTGGCAAACACCCCCTTGAGCGATTTGTCGATCCCGTCCTCCTCGGTCTCCTCGGGATCCTGGGTCTTGGAGTCGTAGAGCCCCGCCCCGTTGAACCCCGGCAGGTCTTCGTTGTTGGTGCTCGACCGGTAGCGCAGGGATTGCCCTTCGGGATATGTCGCGTGCATGTCGGTCAGGGCGTCGATGATCCGCTGGGGTGTCTCCGCATCCTTGATGTCGTCGCGCAGATCATCGAGCATGTCATCCTGGACCTCGAAGTCCGTCTGGAAGTCTTCGTTTGCCAGCATGGTTCCAACGCGGGTATAGAAGTCGTGGGCTTTCATGAACTCGTCGTAGAAATAGAATGGGATCGCAAATCCGTCGGGGACGGTCCCCGCCGGAAACCCCAGCGTCCCCAGCACGGCCACGTTGGCTGCCTTGACCCCGAACGCGGTCCAGTCCTCGAAGCCGATCTCACTGAGGGGGGTGATCGACGTGACCGAGAGGTCGCGTTGCGGTGTCTGTTCCTGGGCGGGCCGGGAAGAGGCGTAGTGGGCATCGACTTCCGCGCGGGTAGCCGCACGGATGTACCATCCGGTCTCGGTCACCGTATAGCGGACGTAGCCGCCGATCAGAGCATTGATAGCGTTGTAGTCGAGGGCGCCGCGGATGAAGGCGTTGGGAACGCCGTCCTGAACGGCGCGCAGGTTGACATGCGACAGCGGCGTCTGGGGCACGGTGGAGACGATGCCGGCGACGCGGGGGAGCTCGTTGGGCAGCGCCTCGTAGATCACGATGTCCCGAGGGTGGGGACGTTCGTCCGGGTCCATGACCCGCAGAAAGCCGTACCCTTCCCCGGGGTTCAACGCAAGGAAGCCGGTTTTGGGGAGGACGTCCGCATCGAACACCCGGTTGATGCGGGAGTCTTCGTACAACGGCAGGTCGTCCCTGGCGTGCGGAAGCATACGGTTTGGCATGTGATAGGCCAGGTTGTCCTCGATCAGCGGCATGCTGGCGGCGAGAGCCGTATAAGTGTGCGCCACAATGCTGAAGGGGTAGTAATCCCGCAAGCCGGTCACGCCGGTATACCTATAGACGTAGACTCCTGAACTACCGTCGGGGGCAACGAGCTTCGGGTAGTAGGCGATCTGACCGACGAGCATCCCGTCCAGGTTCTCATCGATGTCTGTGGCTTGCAGAAAGTTATAATGATACCGGTGCGTCCTGGAGTTCTGGATGTAGACACCCGGACGCGCCGTGTTCTTGCCGAGCAGAACGAACTTGCCGTGGAACTCGCCGTTCGGCAGAGCGACGAAGAGCGCCTCGAAGGTCTCCCGATCGGGCACCGCCACGACGCCGTCACTGAAATCGAGAGCGGCGGCGGAATTCACTGGGTTCATGCCCACCGGGTCAGCGAGCTCGGCGATGTCGTCGATGCAATCGCCATCAACGTCGGCCGGGTCGGCAACGAGGTACTTCTCCACCCGGTAGCGCTCCTTGGGCAGCGCCTCCACGTTCTCGGTCAGCGTGGTGGTGCCCTCCCCACCCAAGGTCACCGAGACCGGTAGATTCACCGTGGTGTCCGCGTCCAGATCGTGCCGCACATAGAGCACGAAGTAGTCCGCGGCCGTGGACTCGACCACGATCGGCACGGCCTCAACATCCACAGCCGTCGGCGTCGGGTTGTAGCCGCCTCCTGGACACGGCTCTACTTGTGGTTCGCCCTGTGCCTGCGCCGGTATCGGGGCGGCCAGCAGCGTGGCGAGCGCCAGCAGCGCTCCCGCTGCCGCGCGGGTAATCAGGAAGCGGGCAAGGCTTGCAAGATGGGTGAAGCGCCCCCGATAGCGTTGGTGATGCTTCCGGCGCATGGCCTCACACCACCCAGGCCGACTGACTGGGCCGTTTGAAAGGTCGGGAGTGTCGGAGAGCCGCGGCTGTTCCGTCGGTGGCTGCGGCGGCTGCGTTGACGGACAGTTGCCCCCAGTGGTAAAATCAATGCCGCCCAGCCACGTCTGAGAATCCGGACCATCCGGCGTACTGACACCCGTGCACCTTATATACAACGTACTAAGCAGCGGCAAGTTCATCAGTTCCAGTGGAAGCTCATCGGCCAAGTTGCGATTATTGGCAAGATTCGAGATTCTGAGCTTGGACAACCGCTCCAGCTCGGTTGGTATTGACCCGGTTAACCCATTATCTTGAAGATACAGATGCACCAAACTGGCAATCCCCTCAACTCGACGGCATCGTCATTCACGGAGGCCCAGCAGAGCGTAGTCATTCCAACTACCAAACGTTTGGTACTATATCACAGAGAGAACAGGGAAGCCAACTTGTTTTTGCGGGGAAAACATACATTGCTAGCCAAGGATTCAAGGAAGATTGTAATTCCAGTACCTTTCTCTTTGCTTTTTTTAAAGCACAAGCAGGGCGGCCGCTTCGGCCAAGGCTTTTTCCTTGCGACGCAGCTGCTTCTTGAGGGATTTGTTCTCCTCCCTGAGCTGTTTTACCTGAACTGAACTTCCGGGTCCGCGGGGGGCCGACATCGCTTTCCACTGCTTCACATGATGCGGATAGATGCCATGTTCTCTGTAATGGGCGCTGAGCTGAGCTTCGTCCATGGATTCACAGGCGATAACGACCTGCTAGTCAACTCTTCCTCAGCTAAACCGGTCAGTTCTATTTACTTCCTACAAAAGATTTGAAACCACGTGTTGAGAAAAAGCCTAAAAAAGGGAAAAATAAACGGAAGCGGGGACGTTAATTCCGCAAAACCGTTTTTCGATGGGAGCAAAAGACCATAAAGATTCTAAGCGCGAAGCGTAACTTCTTCCTGCACGCGGTAGCCTAAGTGCCTATGGACGGAATCAGGGAACTTGAACTTGAGAACATAGAAGCAGTAAAAGTCCTCTACGGGGAACTTAACTCAAATCTCAAGGAAATAGAAAACGAATTCGACATAAGCATCCACACACGGGGCAACAAGATCACTCTCAAGGGAAACGAGGAGAGAACCGCGGAAGCGGGCATGCTCATGGGGCAGATGTATTCGCTGATAGAAAAGGGCTACGTTCTTCAGCCTTCCGACATAAAAATAGCGAAGAGACTTCTTACCCAGAAAGACGCCTCACTTGAAGAAATATTCCTCGACACGGTCTGCATATCCGTTCGGAAAAAGATAATAAGTCCCAAGACGATAAACCAGAAACTCTATATCGACGCTATAAGAAGAAACGACATGGTGTTCGGCATAGGACCCGCGGGAACGGGAAAAACCTACCTGGCGATGGCGATGGCCGTCTCGGCGTTTACGAACAAGAAGGTAAACAGAATAGTGCTCGCGCGGCCCGCTGTGGAGGCGGGAGAAAAACTGGGATTCCTCCCAGGTGATCTTCAGGAAAAGGTGAACCCGTACCTGAGACCACTTTTCGACGCTCTTTACGACATGATGGAATTCGAGAAAGCCAACAGGCTGCTTGAGAAAAACATGATCGAAATCGTTCCGATAGCCTACATGAGAGGAAGAACGCTGAACGACGCATTCATAATTCTCGATGAAGCACAGAACACAACGGCGATACAGATGAAAATGTTTCTTACCAGACTCGGATTCAGCTCAAAAACGGTCATAACAGGGGACATCACCCAGATAGATCTGGCCAGGGAACAGAACTCAGGACTGATCGAAGCCATGAACATCCTCTCCGGAATAAAGGGAATAGAGTTCGTTAACTTCTCGAAAACCGACGTTATAAGACATCCGCTCGTCATGGAGATAATAGACGCGTACGAGAAAATTAAGGATAATGTCAGTAACCGTACCCCGTAATCGGAGAAAACAAATGAAAACACTCGCCGTCTTTCTTCTCGCAGCCATGTTGCTCGCTCCCTCGTGCGCAAAATGGGAGGATCCGACAACTTCCATAGTGTCGACCGACAAGTCCGTAGCGGTTCTTCTGCTTAATCCAGCGGTATACACGATGCAGGAAGTGCACGTCAGGGGAAAAGTATGGGAAATCGAAACGATGGAGGAACCGGCAGAATCAGCGACTTTCAAGCTCGCTGACAACGACGGAAACTACATAACAGTCGTCTGGGAAAAAGAGCTCTCCTTTGGGGAAGGGGACATAGTGGAAGCGGCGGGCCTTTTCGACAGCAACTTCATCTCCTCTGAGAACAGGTTTGACCCCAAGCTTGCGGCAAAGAAGATCAAAGTTCTGAAAGGGAACTGACTACACGGAAAGTACGCAGTCGCTTAACTCGAAATACATGTCGCGCTGCGGCCCCACCGAAACTATCCAGACCGGAACTCCGGTCAGTTCCTCAATCCTTTCTATGAAACGCAGGGCGTTTGCGGGCAGTTGTTCAACGCTTTTTATCTCGGCCAGATCCTCATCCCATCCGTCCATCTCCTCGTATGAAGGCTCGCAGTCCTCAAGAACGGAAAGGCTCGCTGGAAACTCCTTCGTGATCGACCCGTTATATCCATAGCCCGTGCATATCTTCACTTTTTCAAAACCCGAAAGCACATCAAGCTTTGTAAGAGCTATTGCGGTTACCCCGTTTGTTCTGAGCGCGTAATTAAGCGCGACGGCGTCAAGCCACCCGCACCTTCTGCTTCTCCCCGTGGTGGCCCCGTACTCCTCCCCTTCCCTTCTAAGAGCCTCCTGTATCTCGCCCGACTCCTCCGTGGGAAAGGGACCTTCTCCAACTCTGGTGGTGTAGGCCTTTGCGACTCCCACTATGGAGCCTACAAGTCCGGGAACCGCCCCGGTTCCGGAAAACACGCCCCCGAGACCCGCGTTTGATGAAGTAACGTAGGGATAAGTGCCGAAATCAACATCGAGAAGCGAGCCCTGAGCCCCTTCAAAAAGAATCCTCTTGCCCTCTTCGCCGCTTCTGCGGATAATCGCGGAGACATCCGAAATAAAGGGTCCCAGAACCTCACCGTACCCGACATACTCTTCATACACGCTCTCAGGATCCAGGGGCTCCGCGCCAAGAACCTTTTCGATATAGGCGTTTCTCTCGGCCATAACCGACCGGAGTCTCTGGAGAAAGGCCTCGGGCTCCGTGAGATCAAGCATTCTTATGCCCCGCCTTGCGTACTTGTCTTCATAGACAGGACCTATGCCCCTGCCGGTTGTGCCTATTTTTCTTCCGCTTGCACGGTGCTTCTCCCTAAGCAGGTCTATTTCCCTGTGATAGGGCATTATCACGTGAGCCCTCTCGCTCACGAGAAAATTCGAGGGGTTTACCGGATACCCCGCGCTTCTGAGCGCGTCTATCTCCGCGACCAGCACCTTGGGATCCACTACCACCCCGTTTCCGATGAGCGACAGACTGTTTTCCCTGAGTATGCCCGAGGGTACGTGGTGGAGTATAATCTTTTTTCCGTCCGCCACGATAGTGTGGCCCGCGTTGTTTCCACCCTGGTATCTTACTACCAGGTCAGTTCTTTCGGCTATCAGATCAACTATCCTTCCCTTGCCCTCATCCCCCCATTGCGTACCCAGGACCACTATGCTCGCCAAGCCTAGAGCCCTCCTCCGGTAAGAAGTTCCTCGAGATTGGAGAATTCCCTGATCGACCCGGTCCGGGATTCAATCAGCTTTATCTCGGAATGAGATTCAAGCTTTATTACCCCGTATGTCGCGAACGAACCGTCCCCGTCGAAAAAATCCTGGGAATCGATCATGTCCGCGTAACTTCCGTTTAAGTCAAGGATAACCTTGAAGCTGCTTGAACGCAGCCAATCGGCAAGTCTTATGGCGTCACCTCTGAGCTCCGAGTTTTTGGGCACTATTATGAAATGGACCTGGTTCTCACCATCGCTGCTTTTAGTGCTCTGCATAAGCGCCTCGGCGTCTATAGCGAAACCCGCGGCGGGAACGCTTCGCCCGTAGCGGCTGACGAGTCCGTCGTATCTGCCGCCCGTCACTAAAGAGGCGGGAGTCTCGGAGGATATTATCTCGAAAGTAACTCCCGTGTAGTACTCAAACCCCTTAACCTCCACCAGATCAATCGATATGTCGCACTCAACCTTGTATTCCTCAAGCACGGCGATGACGGAGATGATTTCCTCGACACAGGGTCTGAATCTTTCGTTCCGTGCAGCCCTGCGAAGAATATCGGCTTCTCCATAATAATCGGAGAGGCAGAAAAGAACATCCTTCACGTCTGCGGGAATCGCGGAAGGCTCTACTATTCTTCTTATCTCCTCCTGGTCTTTTTTTACAAGGGCGTGCAGAAGCTCGTCCCTTATTTCCCCGGCATCCTCAAGAACCGCGTCCAAAATGCCCGTATGCCCGAGATTAAGGGTTATTTTTTTAAGGCCAAGGCGATTTAGGGATTTTAAGGCAAGGGCTATTATCTCGGAATCCCCTTCCGTCGAGTCAAGTCCCAGAAGCTCGCAGCCAAGCTGAAAAACCTCCCTTTCCTTGCCGCTGCCCTTTTCCTCATACCTAACGACCCTTCCGGAATAGCAAAGCCTTAAGGGGTAGCGGTGGTCGCTTAGCTGGGTGGCTACCATGCGTCCGATCTGGGGAGTGATGTCGGGGCGCAGCACCACCACTTCGGCAGTGTGCGGATCGACGAACTTCATCAGCCTGTGCTTGAAGTTCTCCCCGATACCCACGGACATGGTATCAAGATACTCGAAAAGAGGAGTTATAACCCTCCTGTAACCCCAGTAGGAAAATTCCTCAAGGAGCCCCGTTTCTATCCGCTTGAGGTTCTCTGCCTTATCGGGACCGAAATCCTTCACTCCCTGTGGCAGTGTTAGAAACTTATTCATCTGAAAAACTGACTTGTGTTATCGAGATAATATTCTCTATGGCGGAAATTTCCCTGATCACCTGCTCGCTTACCCTGGTATCAACGTTTGTAAACACTATCGCTTCCCCGCCCACGGACTTTCTTCCAAGATGCATCCGGCCGATGTTGACGTCATTCTTCCCTAGAACAGAACACATGGAACCTATGAAGCCCGGGCGGTCGTAGTTGTGGCTTACCAGCAGAAATCCCTCGGGAACGACGTCGATCTCAACCCCGTTCACCTTGACTATCCGTCCGTGGTTACCGCCGAATACGCTTCCCGAAATTTCCCTGGTCTGATCACGGGTCGTCACCGTAACCGTGATGAGGTTGGTGTACTGGCTCTTGGCCGCGGACTTTGACTCCACCACCTTTATCTTTCTCTCTTCGGCTATCGACGGAGCGTTCACATAAGTTACAGAGATGTCCATGATGTGCGCGAGGAAACCCTTTAGCACGGAAACCGTAAGGTACCCTGTATCCACCTCGGTCGCCTCGCCTTCGTAAATCACCTCTATCGTGCGGACCGCCCCCTTGCAGATCTGCCCGTGAAGACTGCCTATCTTCTCGCAGATGGACAGATACGGCTTCATGACGGCAAGCTGCTCCATCGTGAGCGACTGCATGTTAACCGCGTTTCTCACGACCCCTTTCTGCGCGAAATCTATTAGCTGCTGCGCCATGGTGGTTCCGACCTTTATCTGCGCCTCCTCCGTGGAAGCGCCAAGATGCGGTGTAAGCACTATGTTCTCCTCGATGGACAGAACAGGGTTGTCGGGGTCAATCGGTTCAGAGGTGTACACGTCAAACGCCGCTCCCCCAACTTTGCCTTCGCGAAGCGCCTCGGCCATGTCCGCCTCGTTAACTATTCCCCCTCGGGCGCAGTTAATCACTATCACCCCTTCTTTCATCTTCGTAAAAGATTCTGAGTTTATAATATCCCTTGTCTCGTCCGTAAGGGGGGTGTGCACGGTTATCACGTCCGAGCGGCGGAAAAGCTCATCGAGAGAGACAAGCTCTATGCTGAGCTTCTTCGCGGCCTCCTGACTCAGGTACGGATCGTAGGCAATAGCCTTCATTCTAAGACCCATCGCACGCTCGGCGACCAGTTTCCCTATGTTTCCAAGGCCCACAAGGCCAATTGTCTTTCCGTAGACCTCGACTCCCTTGTACTTGTTTCTCTCCCACTTGCCGGATTTTATCGAGGAGTGGGCCTGGGGGATTCTTCTCGCGAGCGATAGCAGAAGGGTAATGGTGTGCTCGGCCGTGGTTATGGAATTTGACTCGGGTGTGTTCATCACGGCCACCCCGTTTCTGGTCGCGGCGTCAAGGTCTATGTTGTCTATTCCTATGCCGGCGCGGCCTATTATCCGAAGCATCCCTCCGGAAGCCTCTATGACTTCCTTTGTAACCTTCGTGGCGCTTCTTACCACCAAGCCTTCGTAGTCCTTTATGATATCAACAAGCTCGTCTGGGGAGATGCCTTTTCTCTCGTCTACCTCGATTCCCTCGGCGGCCCTCAGAAGTTCAAGACCCTGCTTCGCAAGTCCGTCAGTTATAAGTACTTTCAAGAGATTCCTCCGGGAAGGCGGGATAAAAATCACTAAGATAATAGTTAAACGAAAGACAATGTCAATCAGTCGGGCGAGGTTTCGGAAACGGGCACAGAGAACCTCCCGGGGGCGCCGAAATTGTTAAAAATCGCGATTTGGGTTACCCTAACCTGCGGCAATGAAAGAAGAAAGCGGTATGAATTTTCTCGAGCACGCCGAAGAACTCAGAAAAAGAATCATATATTCAGTAATTCCGATACTTGTTTTCTTCGTCCCCTGCTACCTTTTCTCAAAGCAGCTCTTCGACCTGCTCATGAGACCCATAATACTGAGTCTGCCCGAGGGAAGCTCCCTCATATTCACCCGACCGGCCGAGGGGTTTCTAACCTACCTCAAGGTATCGCTGTTTTTCTCCTTTTTCCTTTCGGTCCCGTTTATTCTCTATAACGCCTGGCACTTCGTTTCCCCGGCGCTCTACAAAAGGGAAAAAAGAGTGGTTATTCCGCTGGTTACGTTCGGAACTCTGTTTTTTATTCTGGGAGCGCTTTTCTGCTATTTCATCGCGGCTCCACAGGGACTTAGGTTCCTGCTCGGCGAATACACAACGGAGTACGTAAAGGCGTTTCCGAGCATAAAAGAGGCGCTTTCCTTCCTCTCGGCGCTTATGATCGGTTTCGGGGTGGTATTTGAGTTCCCGCTAGTGATCTTCATCCTCTCAAGACTGGGTCTTGTGACGGGGGAGTTTCTGGCCAGGCAGAGAAAATACGCGCTTTTGATAAACGCTATCGTAGCCGCCTTCATCACCCCGACCACAGACGCCGTGTCGATGATGTTCATGCTCATTCCGCTTTTCATTTTCTATGAACTGGGAATAGTTATCGCCAGAATATTCGCTAAGAAAAAACCCGAGGAAGAAACGGCTGGAGAAGAACCAAGTTAGGCAGGAAAGACCTGACCCTTAATCGAGAACCCCAGCCGCAGCAGGGAAAGGGAGAAAAAGATGACAATAAAAAAGCCGAAAGACCTCATGCATCCCGTCACCTACAAGCGTGAGAACGGGGAATTTGACGTCAACTGGTACCTTAAGGAAGACAGGGCGAACTGGGTGCTTCCCAAGGTACTTCGAGAACAGGCGCAAAAGCTGGGTAAAAAGCCCTTCCTTCAGTTCGGCTACAAAAAGCCTCTCAGTTTCTACCAGACAAACCGCCTGGCAAACCGCGTGGCAAACGCCCTCGGTTCTCTCGGGGTAGCGAAGGCGGAGAAGGTGGCGGTGTACATGCCGAACTCCGATGACTACGTCATAACCTGGTTCGGAATCCTTAAGGCGGGGGCGGTCATGGTCCCGATAAACACGGCCTACAAGATGGATTTTCTCGAATACATAATCAACAGCTCAGATACAGAAGTGCTTTTCATAGCGGAAGAATATCTCGACCGGATGCCCCCAATAGCGAAGCAGCTCTCCGGGCTTCGCCAAGTCATAGTCTGGACAAGAAGCGGTAGCGAGAAATTTAAAAAACACGGATACAGGTTCCGCAATATGATCTCCTACCCAGAGTTTATAAACTCGGGCTCTGGTAAAGAGCCGAGCACCGAGGTCACATTCATGAACTACGCAAGGCTCATGTACACCTCGGGCACCACGGGGAGGTCAAAAGGGGTCATGAGACCCTCTGCAGCCGATTACAGCAGCGCAAGGAACTACGCCGAGATAATGGACGTCGGTCCGGACGACATTTGCTTCACCTGCCTTCCGCTTTTTCATTCAAACGCCATGGTGATGACCGTCTACCCGGCGCTCATAAAAGGGGCCCAAGTGGTAGTCGAGGAGAAATACAGCTCAAGTCGGTTCTGGAAATGGATGGTTGACCACGGGGTAACAAAGTTAAACATCGTGGGAACCATGTCGTATTTTCTCTGGAACACTCCACCGGTACCCGAAGAGGGGCAGCACAAGATAAAGCTAGTTCTCGGCTCCCCCGCCCCGCACGACATGATAGAGGAGTTCATGGACCGCTTCAACATAAAATTCATGGAGGGCTACGGGCTAACAGAGATAGGCCAGTGCACATGGATGAGACCGGGAGAACCTTTCCGAGTGGGATCCTGCGGGAAGGAAGCTCCCAACTACGAGATAAAGATCTCTAATCCGGAAACAGACGAAGAGGTCCCCAGGGGAAGCATAGGAGAAATCATAGTGCGCCCAAGGATACCGAACGTGATGCTTCACTACTACCACAAGATGCCCGAGAAGACAGTCGAGGATTTCAGGAACTTCTGGTTCCACACAGGAGACGCGGGAAGAATGGACAAAGACGGCTACATATACTTTGTCGACAGGGTGAAGGACTACATAAGAAGAAGGGGCGAGAACATAAGCTCTTTCGAGGTGGAGAAGATCGTTACCTCCCACCCCGATGTCGAGGAATCGGCCGCGATAGGCATAAAATCAGAAGCCGGAAAATACGCAGAAGACGAGCTCATGGTACTTATAATCCCCAAAGAAGGAAAAAAAGTAGACCCCCCGGAACTCATGGACTATCTGCAGCCCAGGATGCCCTACTTCATGATCCCGAGGTTCATAAGATTTGTCGATTCCTTCCCCAAAACGGGCACGCAGAGAACCCAGAAAAACAAGCTTCGCGAACAGGGCGTCACTAAGGACACCTGGGACATGGTGAAGGCCGGCTACGAGCTAAAGAGGTAAAGAGACAAGATCTTGAAAAGAGGAACCCCGGTTTTTCCGCTCTCAGCCGCTCTCATCGCTGTTCTTTTTGCGTCCTCGGCACTCGCGCACGGAGGAGGTCTTGACGCAAAAGGCTGCCACACCGAGAAAAGAACCGGGGAATATCACTGCCACAGAGCCCAAGAGACGCAAAAACGAGAAAACCCTCAGGCGGGTTCTGTGTATGACCGAAAAGAATGGCACCCGCGGTGGAGAGACTCAGACAGAGACTGTCAGAAGACAAGGGATGAAGTTCTGGCGGAAGAATCCCGGGTTCCCGTTACTCTTTCCCCAGATAAATGCAGGGTTATCGCCGGGAAGTGGCTCGATCCGTACTCGGGAAAAATCTTCACGGATCCCCAAAACCTGGACATAGATCATCTGGTTCCGCTAAAAGAAGCGCATATAAGCGGTGGAAGCGCCTGGAGTACGGAGAAAAAACGAAGGTACGCGAACGATCTCTCTTCCACGGCTACTCTAATTGCCGTATCAAGACGGGAAAACCGCTCAAAGGGAGCGAGGGACCCCGCGAGTTGGCTTCCTTCAAACCGCGCCTACCACTGCGAGTATGCTCGCTCGTGGAAAGAGGTCAAGGCAAGATGGGGGCTTGGAAGCGACGCGGCCGAGAACAGAAGCATTAAAGATATCGAGAGAAGCTGCCGGGAAACAGTACTGCGGAAACCGCGATGACAAGAAAAAACATCTCTTCGCGCGATTTCAAACGTTATTCGCTCTCGCTTCAATATCGGCGCACCGTCCCATTATATTCTCAAACGGTTCTGGGTCATTGAAGAGCATGTCGGCCCTTAGCATGGCTTCGTAGTCGTCCGCGAGCAGGTTGTAAGCTTCCCCGGTCGGAACCAGCTGCATCCCTCCACTCACGGACGCCTCGAAATCGATCCGGTTCCCGTCGGCATCCTTTTCTGGAAAAAATATAGACTTGTGGCGGGCAACCGAAAGCGCAAGGTCGCGGTCGGCAAAAGCTTTTTCTCCGTACCCCGCGTCATCCAGCCTGACCAGATCGTGCCAGTGTCTCGAAAGCCGGTTTCCGCGACCGCGTTTGCGCCGACAGAATACATGCATAGAAGTAGCTTTCTCCCAGAAAGTACGCTCAGCCACCATGACCGAGAGACGAGCCGAGGGAAAAATGATTTCCGGCACCAAATCAGCCACGTCGCATTTAACCTCTCGTTCCACGCAAGGTTCGCCGGTTGAACGCGCGCCGAATTCCACTTTCACTTCCGGTTTGATAAAACCAGAGTATTCAAACAGCGGGTCGTAAGCGATGTAAACTTGATCATTCTCAGCGCGAAACCCCGTAGCACGAAAACCGGCACGAGCAAGACCCTGCTCTATCACTGTGCGCGCCTCTTCCCGTGTCCACTCCTCAAGGCGCTTTCGGATCATCTTTGTCCAGCGTTTCTCTTGGCTGCGGTTAGGCGGAAACGCGTCTTCTGAGTCACCTACGATATCAGGCGCGAAGGCGCGGATATCGTAAGTGACGTCAAGATCCTCGGAAAAGCGCCGGATCGCGTTATAGGCCTTTGAAAGAGACGTTCCTCCCTTGAACACCAAGTCCTTGCCAAACGGCGCGTCAAAAAGAATTTTAAGTATCTGAACAACCCAGATGTCCTTTTCGAACACAAACGGTTCGCGCCTGTTCTCAATCGCGGTTGCCCTCAAAAGATTGTACCTGTCGCTAGCGGACATTAACTGAAATGAAGTCTTATTAGCCATGATTTACAAAGGCGCCCAGAGGTTTCGCAATCCATTCCGGGAGGATTGCGCGCGCGGCTACGAGTTCAGCCATATCCGCCTCCGAAAGCCTAGGCACAACCTTGCCCAATACATCTTCCGCCTCGTCAGGGTGAAGAAAAGTCAACGCGCGGATCAGTGTGCCGACAGGACGGTTAGGCGCCACGAGCTGCCAACGCGGAGCGTGACGCAAATTAACCTCTGTATAGAACTGCAACTGACGGCTAGGCCCTGAGGTCAGATAAGACAGTCGCATCGGCACCTGATCGGTAAGACCGAGGAAATTCGCCGCTCCCCCGCCAGAGGGAACAATGGTTTCTCCCCACAACTCTGAGAGTGCGGCGATAACTTTGTTAAAGTCCGGGGGACACTTTCCAAAACGGGTCTCAATGGTTCGTACATACACACCCTGAAATATCCGCATGAGCCTGCCCCAACGGGTAAGGCGAGAAAATGCCTGATAAACCGCCTGACGGCTGCCGAGATGCAGAAAATCCTTCGGGAGCAACAGCGAACCTTCAGGTAAGGTTTGCGCATGTTCCATGATTTGTTCAGATATGCTGGTCATAATCGTCTAATCCTTTAAATGTATCAGAAATGTAGTAGAAAAACTGACAGATTGCAAGCCGCAAGCGACGGTTCTCTAAAACGGCGCCCGATTTGAAGTTGCTACAACACTCCGGAATTTCGGTCCGCTAATCAAATACCCCGCAGCGGAGGTTAATCACGGTTCATAAAAGTGCTGAGCGGTTCGGCTATCCACAAGGGCACCCTTGATCTCATTGAGAGAAGCTCGGCGCGATCCGTCTCGGAAAGATCGGGCACAATTGAGTTCAGGGTATTTTCAGTTTCTTCGGGACCCAAGAAGGCTAGCGCGCGAATGATGGTGCCGGCAAGCCGGTCAGGCGCCACGAGCTGCCAGCGCGGAGCATGACGCAAGTCCACTTCCAGCTCGCCGAGGGATAACCGCCGATCAGGTCCCGAGGTGAGATAGGTTAGTCTCGGAGGCACCTGATCGGTAAGGCCGAGCGAGTTTGCTGCAAAAACGCCCGAGGGGACGATAGGTTGTCCCCACAGCTTTCGTAACGAGTTAAGCACCTTCTGAAGATCGGGGTCTCGTTTTCCGGAACGGGTATTGATGGTCCGCACGTACCTGCCCTGAAACATCCGTATCATCCTGCCTTGCCGGGTAAGGCGAGAAAGTGCCTGATCAATCGCCGGGCGGTTCCCCAGGTGGAGAAAATTTTTGGGGCCAAACGGCCAACCTTCAGGAAAAGTCTCCGCGTATTCCATGATTTGGTCAGATAAACTGGACATAACTTTCTATTCTTTTAGGCTTGTCGGGAATATATCATTAAAATTTATGAATCAAAAATAAAAATCAACTGCGATTTCATCCAGAATTTCAAAAGAAAAACCGATGACTGACTTTGACACTCTAAACGTATGGAACGGTCGACGGCTTGTAGGCTGTCTGCGGCGAAATTCCTTCGGACAGATAGGCTTTCGTTATGACCCCGGCTGGCTTGCAGGCGGAGGATTCGCCATCTCGCAGACTCTCCCTCTTAGCGCCGAGGAATTTACGGCTGAGGAAGGCGTTGCCCACCGGTTCTTCGCCAATCTGCTTCCAGAAGGAGCTTTCCGGGAACACATCGCCCGCGACCTTAAGATATCAGACACGGACTTTAACCTGCTGCGCGCTATCGGCGGGGAGTGCGCGGGCGCTTTGTCCTTTCTGCCGCCGGAGCGAGAGCCATCCCCCGAACAAGACTACCATCCGGTAACCGATGAAGAACTGGCGGCCCTGGTTCTTCATCGCGGCCAGATGTACTTCTGGGCAAGGCAACAGAAGTCCAGATTTTCGCTTGCAGGCGCGCAGGACAAGTTTCCGGTCCTTGTGCGGGAAGGAAAATATCTGCTGCCGCAGCGAGAATCTCCTTCGAGTCACATACTCAAGTTTGAGATTGCGGAGTACCGCAACGTCCCCGCTTATGAAACCTTTACCGCGTTACTCGCCCGGGCTGTCGGTCTGCCGGTCGTCAACATCCAGCTGCAATCCATAAATAAGTCCCGTTACACTATTATGGAGCGCTACGACCGGTTCCGAAGCGGCGACGGAGAGGTGCTACGAGCGCATCAGGAAGACTTCTGCCAAGCACTTGGATACGATCATGAAAGGAAATATCAAGAAGACGGCGGACCATCCTTCGCGCAGTGTTTCCATATGCTTCGGGACGTATCGAGCAACCCGGACGAAGATCTTCCGCATTTACTGCGCTGGCAGATTTTCAACGTGCTTGCGGGCAATTCCGACGGCCATGCCAAAAATCTCTCCCTTCGCTATAATACCAACGGAGAGATCCGACTTGCACCTTTTTACGATCTTGTGTGCACCCGGGCCATAGAAAGAATCGATCATCACTTGGCATTGTCAGTTGGGAACGAAAGAAATCCTGGCGTCATAGTCAGACGCCATTGGGAGGATATGGCTAGCCAATGCGACATCAGGTCGCGATATCTGCTCGATCTTGTTCATGAGGTTGCCGTCCGGCTACTTGAGAACTTAGCTCCAACAAGGTCTTTTTTTGAAGATCAGTTCGGTGAATATCCAGCTCTGCAACGTATTGAGCGGGTCGTAACCAAGCAGTGCAAACAAACCGATAGAAGTTAGCACGGTTTTACAGTCACCTAAATCCTTAAATATTTCGGCCCTTTACAAGAGCCACCTGTACTACGTCAATGAAGTAAAAACAACCTGTTCTTCCGAGGTTCCAACAAGAGATGCCATATGCTCTCTTGCTCACGACAACGCCTTGCGGGCACTTACACCTCTCCAATGAACGCTTGACAGGTTGCCATATTGAGATGTCATAAGTTTAACAACCCTATTCACCATTTCTGGTATCGGGCGCGTGGTAGCGTTATTGTCCAGATAGATTTCCTGTAAGTTACTGTTCATTTTCATTTATCATACGAAATACTAGTACGATTTCCCTTGCACCAATTATATGATTCCCTCGATCGCGGGTTCTTTGAATACTTCTTTTCTATGCCAGCGAATGTAATTGATACTCGGGAAATGTTTTCTGTTTCTCGGCAGCCTAATCTCACGTTTCTGATATTCCTTTATGAAACTGTTCCTAGGGTCGGGATCATATATACTGTCTGAAAGAACGATCCTGTAATCTTCAGACAAGGTTAAAACTCCCGAGTCAAGTAGCTTGTGGTGTGTAGCGCAAAGGGTCAAGCCGTTGTTCTCCGTATCCGGTCCGCCGTATTGATGCCACTTTATATGTGCTGCTTCAAGTCCAACAGGCAGGGTTTTCATGCGCAGATTAAAACCGCAGACTGCGCAACTGTAGTCGTAAGCGTGAAGAACATTTTGGCGGAATTTGCTGTCCCGTTTAGTTTTTCTGGAGACATACTTTTTAGCGGAAATTGTCTTGTAATCTAAGCCTAATGTCTCCAATATGCCTTGATGCAGCGATTCGGGGAAATGTTCATCAAGCAGCTTTTGCGCAGCTTGTCGCACAACATCCGGATTGTTTTTTATCTCCTGGACAATTTCCTTAGAAAACGAACCTTCAGCATTACATTTCCTGAGGTCAGTAACGTAAGCACTCCCGGAACTGGTTTCTCTTATTACTCCGTCATACTTTACTTCCCAGATTCCATCTCCACGCAAACGCCAGAAGGGATCATTCACATGATGTCTGCGTCCAGGAAATGACTTGTAAAAATTATTTAACAACTGATCAATATCTTCTTCTATACGAGAGAACTCAAATTTTGCGTTCGGGTCCCGGACTTGTTCCGCCAGTGCGTAGAGGAGAAGTAGCGGCTTGTGAGGAGCTCTTTTATTCCCCCGTTTCCAAATATTGAGCTTGTCTATCGCATCAAGTAATTTCATCTGTCTCAACAAGTAAACATTTAAGAGTTGGGATAAGTGCTACACAGATTTAAGGTTCTTACCCAACGGTTCCTCATTCTCCTTCTCCTGGGCGATTGTCTCATAATCACATCCAATAGCTTTTGCGAGAGCTCCCAGTCGTCGGCCAACGGTCTCGGGATGCGGTATCTGGTTCGGCATATGCAAAGTGAGCTTTTCTCCGGTCCGCTCAAGTTTAGTACTCTCAAGAATCCGCGTCACTCCTCCCGAAACCGTGTAGGCCAGGCGAAGCGCGAGCCCCGTAACCCTGGCTTCCTGCACGTCACTCTCCTCAAGAAATTCAGAAACTTCCCAGCGACGGATCAGATTTCCGATCGCCGCGTGTCTTGAGGCTACAGAAAGAGCCACTCTCACCCTTTCGGGATGGGTAATTCCCACAAGCGGCATCCTCAGTATCCTCAAAAACACCTGCTCGGCCCGGTACTCCGGATGTTCAGAAATCCCTATGTCGGAGAGATGGCAGGCGACAAGTCTTAATCTCGGGTCCCCTGAGTGCTCATCCGGCATTGCTGACGTTATCCATTTGCAAAAAGCCTTGCCATCCTCAAGGGACCTGCCCATCTTAATGGCAATCTCCTCGCACATGACAATGAGAGGGTCCAGAGAGCGCTGCTCCGGGGAAAGATCATCATATATGCACCCCTCACGAAGTCCGTAGGTGCAGAACGTAAGATTCTTTACTCCAGTTTTTTTCAGAAGACTTTTCATAAGCACCGTAGCGTACGGGGCGGATTCCATCCTGTTTCGCCCGAGAACCCATAAACCCCGAAGTGAGTCAGGAGATATTTCGGTTACCCCGCGGGCCATCTCAAGCGCCCGGGATCTGGAGAGGCTGTAACCGTGAACTATGCGAAGCGGGTAGTCCTCAGCCTCCATGTGTTTTTTCGCGAGAGCGCGCCACGAACCTCCGACGGCGTAGAAGGTTTTCCTTTTCGCATCCTCAAGCCAGGGAAGTTCTTCAAGGCGGGGAGCGATAAGGCTTTTTCGGGCTTTTTCGGGACTTATTCCGCTTTCAAGAAGCGGGATCGTACCCAGAGGCAAAGTGGCGTGGTTTCCTATTTTTCCCTCACGAATCTCAACCAGTTCAAGGCTCCCACCCCCTATGTCTCCCATTATGCCGTCCGCGTCCGGGATGGCGCAGAGGGTTCCAAGCGCCGAAAGCCTGGCCTCCTCCATGCCCGAGAGCACCCGAAGCGAAATCCCGCATCGCCGCTCAACAGCTTTTTTAAAATCGGGGCCGTTTGCGGCGCCCCTTACCGCGGCGGTGGCGACTGCCTTTATGCCGGAGACTCTCATCGAGCGCGCGATATCGACGAAGCGACTTACGGTACGCAGGGCAAGATCCATGCTTTGCGGCGACATCATGCCTTCTCTGTCCATACCGCGCCCGAGTCCGCAAGAGACTTTCTCATCAAGTATCGGAAGCGGAGCGCGTCTCGGTCCCTTGTAGAGAACGAGACGGATGGAGTTTGACCCTACATCGATTACCGCCACGGTTCCGGTCTTGCTCGGCGGCGCGGCGGAAGGAGAGATTCCTGCCATAAAGTTATTCCTGCACAAACTCAGCCGGCATTACCGGCCGGGATTCGGCAAGCGCCTTGCCTCTTCCCGAAAGGCTGGGATTAGTCATAAAGTATTTGTGAGCCGAAAAACTGTCCGCATCGCTTCTAAGCTTGCGAAAAGTGCCGTCGGGGCGCATCTCCCAGCTGCCCGTAACGTCATTTAGGTTAGCGACCATAACCTGCTCCACGAGCTGTTTTTTCACGGTGGCGTTTTCGATCGGAATCAGGGACTCTACCCTGCGGTCAAGATTGCGAGGCATCCAGTCGGCAGACGAGATGAAAACCTTGCAGGCATCCGAGGGAAGTCCCTCTCCCGCGCCGAAGCAGATGACCCTGCTGTGCTCAAGAAAACGTCCGACCATGCTCTTTACCCTGATATTTTCGGAGAGCCCCGGCACCCCGGGCCGCAGGCAGCATATCCCCCTTACGAAAAGCTCGATCCTCACCCCCGCGGAACTCGCGGCGTAAAGCGCGTTTATGATCTTGCTGTCCACAAGGGCGTTCATCTTGGCCCATATAACCGCGGGACGGCCGGCCTTTGCGTGCTCCATCTCCTCCTTTATGAGCTCAAGCACCTTAGAGCGAAGCGTGATGGGCGAATAGAATATCTTCTCCATCTTTTTCGGAGTCGCGTAACCGGTCATGTAGTTAAAAAGCTTGGCGGCATCGCGGCCTAGCGCCTCATCGGCGGTAAAGTAGCTCAGATCGGTGTATATCTTGGCGTTTACGGGATGATAGTTGCCGGTGCCGAAGTGGGTGTAGGTACGGATATCAGAACCTTCCCTTCTCACCACCAAGGATACCTTGGCGTGGGTTTTAAGTTCGATGAATCCATATACAACCTGGACTCCCGCGTCTTCTAGGTCATGCGCCCAGCGAATGTTGGCCTCCTCGTCAAAACGCGCCTTTAGTTCCACAAGGGCCGTGACGGATTTTCCGGCCTCGGCGGCCTCTATCAGTCTTTTCACTATCGGAGAGTCTTCCGAGGTACGGTAGAGCGTCTGCTTGATCGCAACAACCGCCGGATCCTCGGCGGCCTGCTTCAGAAACTCAACTACGACGTCGAAACTTTCGTACGGGTGGTGAACGACGAAATCCTTCTGCCGTATCGCCGCTATCACGTCCCCGCCGAATTCCCTCACTCTTTCGGGGTAGCGGATGTTCATGCGCTTGTAAAGAAGATCGCTTCGTTCATCGAGTATTATCTGGCTTACGTTTGCAAGCCCTAGCATTCCCTTGATTCTGAAAAAATGCGCGTCATGCGCTTCAAGCCTGTCCATTATGAAGTCCGCGATCTCATCGGGCATGTCCGCGTTAACGTCAACCCTGATCACGGACCCTCCCCTGCGACGCTTAAGCGCCGTCTCAAACGTCTCGACGAGATCTTCTGCGTCCTCGTCTATCTCCAGGAGGCTGTCGCGAGTGATCTGGAAAATTCCATGGGACTCGACTTCAAAACCGGGGAAAAGGGATTTCGTTTTGTGGGCGACGACTTTCTCGATGGGAACGAACTGGATTTTTTCTCCCGGGACCCTTATGAAACGCTCGACCTGTGAAGGAAGCAGTATAAGGCCCTTCATCCGCTTGCCGTCCTCGGCGCGGTTAAGCTGCACGGCGCACACCAGGCTTCCGTTCTGTATGAAGGGAAACGGATGTGCAGGGTCTATCGCAAGCGGGGTTAAAACGGGAAAAAGCTTCTTCGAGAACCACTCCGAGAGCCACTCCGCGCCCGCACGGTCAAGGCTCTGGGGAGTCACGATCTTGATCCCCGCCTTCTTGCAGAGGGAAACCAGGTTCTTTTCGCATTCGTGCTGGCGGTCAAGCAGGGATCGTACCTTGTCCTTTATGGCTTCTAGCTGCTGTGAGGGGGTAAGACCATCTTTGGTTCGGTCAGTCACTCCTTCCATCACCTGTCCCGCAAGGCCCGCTACCCTGACCATGTAGAACTCATCAAGGTTGCTCGCGGAGATGGAGAGAAACCGTACCCTCTCAAGAAGGGGAATCCGCTTGCTCGCCGCCGTCTCAAGAACCCGCAAGTTAAAATCAAGCCAGGAAAGCTCCCTGTTAAGATACCGCGCCGAAGAGCGAAGCGAGATTCTTTTGCTTGAGATGTCGGTTATAGAAGAAGCCACTTAGAACCTCCCAAGATCATAATATGCCGCGTACAAGCGTCCTCACACCCAATTTCTGAGTTTACATAATTACCCGTCATGTGAAAAGCTGGGCTCACTGTTCATTCCTCCCAGAACGGCTCAAGTTTCCGCAGGCGTCTCCATTGCGGCTGCGCGAGGCGAAGGCACTTCGCAACCCGGGACTGCGACCATTCCTGTGCAAGGCCGATTACAGAAGGATCAAGCCTCCCAGGCTTAATCGCCGCCAGGATGTGCCGCGCGACTATAGCGTCGTTTGTCTTTCCGAGGCTGTCCTGAAAGCGCCCCATGAGCTTCATGAAGGGTTCGACTTGGGGACCGCTCCAAAGCGAACTGAAAAACTGCGTAGCGTAGCGGGCTTTTTTCCCGCGCTTTCTGACTTCGTGAAGATCCTCGTCCGGAAGACGCGAAAGAGGTCTCGTATCCTCGAGAAAATAGCACCATGTTCTTCGAAGCACATTCTTGGCAAACGGCTTTATGGGCTCGCCGAAAGTCTTTGAGCCGATTTCCTTTTCTACAGACGCGATCCAGCGTTCGAACTGAAGCAGCAGACGGGCGTAGCGGCGGCTCTCAAGATAAGCGGCCGCGTCCCCAACGGCGCGGCGGCGCTCGGCGCGCGCGATACGCCTGAGGCGGTTTATCACTTCTTCCTGCTCGGGCACACTTGCGGATATCTTTGGAAGCGTCTCGCTCAAAAACACCTGCCAGTCGCGGGCCGGAGCCAGGCGCTGCCGGAACCAGCGGAACTCTCCGTTAAACGCCTTTCTCTTGTCATAGGGAAGTACTCTCTTAAAAGCGCGAAGCGCGGCGCGTATCCGTCTCATCGCTACTCTTGTCTGGTGAACCCCTTCAGCCTTTCCCTCAAGGGTCGGAACCTCGTTTGCGAACATGTGCTCAAGTGCGCCCCCGATAATGAAATTAAACGCCTCTCCCACGCTCATCTCTTCTGCGAGCGCAACTTTCGGGGCCTTAAGGGGTCTGGGTCGAAGCGCGGGCCTCGCAAGGGCGTAGCCCCGCTGCGCTTTGGTAAGATGGCCGAGGCGTATATCGTAAGCTTCGCAGAGTTCAAGCGCTATATCGAACATTCGCGCGGGGTCACCGGAGAGCAGTTCGAATTCCGCTTCGCAGATACGCTCCTCCACGCGTCCCTCGTGCGTCTCCGCGTGAATCACTCCCTGGTCTACGGCGAGTTCGAACTCCGTTCCACGGGTCTTGATATGGATCGCTTCACGCTCAAAGTCAGTGGTGAATACAGGGCGAAGGCGCTTTTCATAATGCCGGCGGGAGAGCTCTCGCGCAAGCGCGGGATCGTCAACGGCGCAGAGATTCAGACAGTCGCCGTTTGCAGGCACGGTCCATTCGCGGAAATTCTGAAGACCCGCGAGACCTCGAAACGGCGCCTTTACAGTCTGCTCCCTGCCCTTGCCGTTATCACGCACCCGAAGCACTATGTCTGATTTTCTAAGTGAGTGGCGGGGAGTATCGAAATAGGTACTGACAAGATGGCGTTTCCCGCGACGACCCTTGCGAAGGGGCCTAAGCCCTTTATAACGCAGAATCCGACTCGCCACGGCGGGCGAAAGAGACAGCTTGAACTCCGTTTCCTCGTACATGAAGTAAAGATTTAACCACCCGTTTTGTCTGCAACCGGACTATATAATCTACTTGACTAAGACCCGGTTGTCATTTTCTGTCGCCACTGGATGAAACCGAAGGAAAATGTATAATCTAATGCTGTAACCCCGCGATGGCAGACTCCTTCGTTCACCTACATCTACATTCGCAGTACTCGCTTCTTGACGGTTCGATAAAGTTCGACGAACTGGTCGAGAGGGCGGAGAACCATTCCATGCCCGCCGTTGCCGTCACAGACCACGGAAACCTCTTCGGCGCCTACGAGTTTTTTGAAAAAGCGAAGGCCCGCGGAGTAAAACCCATAATAGGATGCGAGCTCTACGTAACCCCCACGCTTAAGCTTGAGAAACCGTCTGACGGGAAAAACTACCACCTCACAGTGCTCTGCATGAACGAGCGGGGTTACAGGAACCTCTCAAGGCTCGTGACGAGAGGATACTTCGAGGGTTTTTACCGTCGCCCGCGCGTGGACCACGAAATGCTGTCTGAGCACAATGAAGGACTCATAGTCCTCTCCGGGTGCATGAGCAGTGAACTTTCCCAGGCCATTTTTAAAAAGGACATAAAGGAGCAGGTAAGAATCGCGTCGACCTACAAGGAGATATTCGGGGACCGCTACTATCTTGAAGTACAGGCCATCGGCCTTGAGGAACAGCGCAGGGTTAACAGGGGGCTTCGCAAAATCGGCGAGCGCCTCGGTATAAAGCTCGCGGCGACCAACGACTGCCATTTTCTCACCAGGGAAGATTACAAATCGCACGACACCCTTTTATGCATCCAGACCGGAAGCATGGTAGCGGACCAGAAAAGAATGAGGTTCCAAAGTGACGACTTCTACGTGAAAACAAGGGAGGAGATGGCCCGGGACATGAAGGGGTTTGAGAACGCGCTCGAAGAGTCGGTGAGAATTTCTGAGCGCTGCGACTTCGAATTCGAAAACGACGGGTACAGGTTCCCCGAATACGTTCCTCCCGAGGGAAAGTCACTTGACGAATTCATCCGGGAGATCTCAGGCAAAAATCTCGAGAGAATACTCCGCAAAAACGAAATACCCGAAGAGGCACACGAGATTTACCGGCAGCGGCTTCACTCGGAGCTTGACACCATCTGCAAGATGGGGTTCTCCGCGTATTTCCTCGTGGTTTCCGACTTTATATTGCACGCGAAGAAAAACGATATTCCCGTGGGGCCGGGGCGGGGAAGCGCCGCTGGGAGCCTGGTCGCCTATGCCCTCGGCATAACAGCCATAGACCCCATAAGGCACAAGCTTATTTTTGAGAGGTTCTTGAACCCGGAGAGGGTAAGCATGCCCGACATAGACGTTGACTTCTGCGCGGAGCACCGGGACGAGATAATAAGATACGTGACGGAGAAATACGGCGCAGACAAGGTGGCCCAGATAGGCACCTTCGGGACCATGTCCTCAAAAGCCGTGATAAAGGACGTGGGAAGAGTCCTTGGCCTTCCGTACTCAGAAGTCGACCGGCTCTCAAAAATGATTCCCTCTTTCCGGGGAAAGGTTTTCAGCATAGAAGAAGCCGTAAACAAGGTAAAGGAAATAAAGGATCGTCTTTCCGAGAACAAGCAGCTTGCTGAAGTGGTGGAACTTGCGAAATCGCTTGAGAACATGGTGCGTCATTCCTCGACCCACGCCGCGGGCATCGTGATATCAAACGAACCGATCGCCGATTACATTCCCCTATACAAGGGAAGCAAAGACGAGATCGTAACCCAGTTCGACATGAGCTCCATAGAAAAGCTGGGTTACGTGAAATTCGATTTCCTCGGCCTTAAAACCCTCACTATAATCGACAAGGCGGTAAAGTACGTCCGGGAAAACCAGGAAAAAAGCGAAGAAGTGTTCAACCTGGACAAAATTCCTCTTGATGATCCGAAGGTCTACACTCTGCTCAGTGAAGGCGCGACCATGGGGATATTCCAGGTTGAATCGGCGGGGATGAAAGACCTTCTGGCGAAACTCAGACCCTCGGAATTTGAGGACATAACGGCCGCCCTCGCGCTTTACCGCCCGGGTCCTCTTGACAGCGGCATGGCGGAGGAATTCACCCTGAGAAAAAAAGGGGGAAAGGTCGATTTCCCGCATCCGGCGCTTCGGGAAATACTGGGGGGAACCTACGGCCTTTTCGTTTACCAGGAGCAGATAATGCAGACGGCAAGCGAGCTTGCGGGTTTTACCATGGGGGAAGCGGACCTTCTGCGAAGGGCGATGGGCAAAAAGAAATCAAGCGAAATGAGGGCCCAGCGCAAAAGGTTTCTCACGGGAGCCGAGAAAAAAGGCATCGAACGCAAAAAAGCCGGCGAGCTTTTCAATACTCTGGAGAAATTCGCCGAATACTCCTTTAACAAAAGCCACAGCGCCGCCTACGCCATGATTACCTACCAGACGGCCTACCTCAAGTCGCACTACCCGGCGGAATTCATGGCAGCCTTCATGTCCGTCGAGGCACATAACGTGGACAAGGTGATCTCCGGCATAACCGAGTGCAGAAAACTCGGAATCAACGTGCTGCAGCCGGACATAAATCGCAGCTGCTCGGGGTTTACGGTTTCAGATGGGAAAATACTGTTCGGGTTCACCGCGATCAAATACGTCGGCGACAGTCTGGTCGAGGAAATAGTCAGAACCAGGGAAAAAGACGGGGTATTCGAATCCGTTACCGACTTCTGTGCCAGGGTGGATTCGAGAAAGCTTAACAAAAAAGCGTTTGAAAGCCTGGTGATGGGGGGCGCTTTCGATTCCCTCGAACCGAGCAGGGCGCGGTTGTTTGCTTCCCGCGAGTCTCTGCTCGACTATAACTCCATAAAACATCACACGCCGACAAACGGGCAGGGAATGCTGTTTGACCTTCCAAATTCAGTGACCGCCCCGACGCTTGAGGAAAGCGAGCCATGGGACGACCGCATCAGGCTTGAGAACGAACTTGAGGTACTCGGGTTTTTCATATCATCCCACCCGCTTCGAAAGTACTCTTCGGAGCTTGAAAAATACAGCCCCCTCCACGACACCGAATCCATAAAGCAGGCGAAAGACGGTTCTGAGGTGAGAATCGCCGGGGTGGTGAGATCGATCGAGATCAAAAACACCAGGAAAGGAACCAGTTTTATCGGTTATCTGACCCTCGAAGACCTAAACGGATTCACTGAAGCAATCGTTTTTAACGATGTCCTGCAGAGGTCGCGAGTGCTCTTAGAACAGAAGGTCGAACCGGTAATAGTGAAGGGAAGGGTCGAGATCTCGGATGAAAAAGTACGTCTTCTCACAAGCGACATCTCTTCACTCAAGGAAACCAGAACGAACTCCGCGGTCTGCATCAGTATCACCCGCGAAGCCGCAAACGAGCAGAACATAACAAGCCTGAGAGAAATCCTCGAGAAATTCCCGGGAGACTCAACCGTGATAATAGATATGAAAACCAACCGCTCAGAGGCCGTTTTGAGGGTAGGAAGCTGTAAGGTTGACTTCAGGGATGAGCTCATACAAAACGTGGAGGGGCTGCTCGGAGAAGGCGCGGTGACCCTCAGGGAAAGCTCATTTGCCTGAAAGCTCTATAACCGTTTTGAGTTCCTCAGGGTCCTTCGTGATAATGAACACCTCCTGCACCGAAGTGCCGCTTCTCGCTATGAGCTTGGCCCCGCTTCGGGTGTTGTACTTGTAGCTTACCGCGAGGTTCTCCCCCGTGGCGCGACCGACCTTTATCTCACCGGGGATGATTCCCGTCACGTGGTCAAGGCCCGAAATGTTGTCCTCAAGAAAACGGCGGAGTCCTTTTATTATAGAATGTTCGATTTTTATCTTGTTTTTTCTGTATTTCATACTCTCTCCAAGAAACATTATACTTCTTTATCGGTCTGCCGTGTACCTGCGCCCGTCTGCGGGAATTTTTTCCGACTCCTTGTCTTCCGCTAATATAGTCCGATAACAAAGCGGCAGCGGATGCCCCGAAATGAGGAAAATAACTAACCTTCGCTTTGAAAACGCCTACGCGGAACTACCGCCCGGGTTCTACCAGAAAAAAGACCCCGTTGCGTTTGAGAGCCCCCATATGGTGGCGTTCAATGAGAACCTGGCCGAGCAGATGGGCATAGACCCCGGCGAAAAACAAAAACCCCTCCTGGCCGAGTACCTATGCGGAAAAAGGCCCCTTGCTGGCTCAGACCCCCTTGCGATGTACTACGCCGGATGGCAGTTCGGTGTCTATAACCCGCACCTTGGAGACGGAAGAGCGCTTCTGCTCGGGCAGATAATTGATGAGCAAAACCGCAGATGGGACCTTCATCTCAAGGGGTGCGGAGCGACCAGATTCTCAAGGGGCTTTGACGGAAGGGCCACGCTCAGATCTTCCATAAGAGAGTATCTCGGGAGTGAGGCCTTGTATCATCTGGGGATTCCGTCTACAAGGGCGCTTTGCGTAGTGGGTAGCACAGAGAAAATCGAGAGGGAAACCAAAGAACCCGCCGCGATGATACTTCGGGTCGCGGAGACCCACATGCGCTTCGGTTCGTTTGAAGGCTTTTATCACCTGGGACAGGAGGAAAACATCCAGACGCTCGCGGATTACGTAATCGCCCGCCACTACCCCGAGATTCCCCGCCGGACAAAGGAAGGTTATGGACTTTTTCTGCGCGCAACGGCCGAAAAAACAGCCGTCACGATCGCCAAGTGGCAGGCTTTCGGCTTCATCCACGGCGTAATGAATACCGATAACATGTCCGTAACTGGTCTCACCCTTGATTACGGACCGTACGGATTTTTCGAGACATTTGACAGGGATCACGTTTCAAACCACTCGGATCACTTTGGCAGGTACAGCTACGGAAACCAACCCGCGATCGCGCGGTGGAACCTTGAGAGATTCGTAAAATGCCTGGAAGGTCTCGTGGACGAAAACCAGGCGCGGGACGCGATTGAGAGTTACAACAAAATGTTCTCCGCAGCCTACAGAGAACTGATGCTGCGCAAGTTCGGTTTCGAAAAGGAGAAAAAGGAAGCACTGCGATTTATCGAAAACACTATCGGGATGCTCGCCGAATGCGAAACGGACTACCATATCTTTTTTCGAAATATCTCGGAGGTAAGGCGCGACGGCTCTTTCGGGGAAAATCCGTGGCTCGTAGAACTCTCCGAAACTTCGGAGCAATGGCGGCGGTGGTTCCGTGAGTACGCCGGGGAGCTCGGGGAAAATTCGTTTCCTGACCTCAAGAGGAAAAAGCTCATGGACTCCGTTAATCCCAGGTACGTTTTGAGAAACCATATAATGGAGACCGCTATAAGGGAGGCTCTGGAACAGCAAGACTACTCCGAGATAGAAAAAATAGGCAATTACCCCTATAACTAGCCAAAAGAGAAAATATACTTGACAAAAGGGTAATTGATAGTGATGATAAATAATAAAGCGGGTAACGGGACTCGAACCCGTATCATAACTTTTGGAGAGTCAGTTTTACCAGTTAAACTATACCCGCTTTATTACCATATGCGTTGGAATGATAATACATCCCCGACCAGACTCGAACTGGCAACCTGCTCCTACGTTAAAAGAGTGCTCTTTCCATTTGAGCTACGGGGACATTCAAGAAAGCCCCCGCACTTTCTATTGAAGGTGCGGGGGCTTATTGTTTCTATACTATATTATATCCAAAAATTCCCCAAAAGTTCAAAAAAACTTTAGATATGAGGAAGTTAGGCAATAAAAAACCCCGACAAGTGGTCTAAACTTGCCGGGGCTATTCAGGAGGCAGGGAGGTTAATTATTCACACCTGCTTTCTAACCATTCTTCCGGTGCTATTGCCACGTCTTCATACAAATACCTAATACCCCATACATCAACAGCAGACAGTATTTCTTCTCTAGGCCATTCACGATCATTCACAAAACGCCGGATAATGTCACCTCCCTCCATCATTATAGAATTGGTTGGAAGGCTTATATGTCCAGAAAACCCTAAGACGTGCATGATCTCGTGTGCTGTAAAGAGAACGTAGGACTTGTATAAAGCAGCGGAAGTCTCGGTTCGACCTGCTATTATTCTTATGTATCTTCCCACAGCAAGTCCCACTGAAACGCCTGTCTGTTCAGGGAAAAACTGTATGTAAATCTCGCCCTCCGGAACTTGGAGTGCTCCCCCATCACTTCCTTCCACATCCACGTCAGATTCAGTGATGTCATATTCATCCGGTAACGCTCTATTTAAAAGCGATACAGACTCCCTAACAAGTTCTCTCTGATGCTCTGTGGGTTGACCGGCAAAGCTTAGAACTGGAGCCACTTCAAATCTATCTCCAGTTATCAAAGTATCGACAAACTTAGTCAACTCATCTGGGCTAGGACACACTTCAAAATTATCTACCGGGATTACTTCTTCCGGTTCCATAGGTTCCGGTTCAGGAGTAATTGGTTCCATTACTTCCGGTTCCATAGGTTCAAGCACTGATTCTGAATCCCCATCTCCCCCACCACAACTAGCAACAAAAAACAATACGACCAATAAAGATATAATCCTTTTCATAACAACTCTCCTTGGCCCTAGGTGTATTGGTGTCGGGCCTTGTTACTTGTCAATAAGGATTTAGACGTACCGTTTATTTCCCTAGAACGGGTGTTGTATTAACGGAGACCCGACAGGGCGGGTTCCTTATCAACAAGTAACGGCTAAGAGTATAACGGAAAAAATCAATAAGTAAAAAATGTGTCCTAACCCCTTGACTTTCTTACATAATCAGGTAGTATTATAAGCATGATGGAGAGCGAAACACCTAAGAAAAAGAGGGAAAAAATCAGTCTTTACAAACTTCTCCAAATGTTCCCTGATGAAGAATCCGCAGAGAGATTTTTTGAAAATGAGAGATGGGGAGAGACGGGTAGATACTGTTCTCATTGTGGAAGCACCAGAACAGTAGAAGTAAAAAACCGTAAACCCATGCCGTATAGATGTAAAGATTGTCGTAAACACTTCAGCATAAAAAGCGGTTCCATTATGAGAAATTCAAAGATTCCGCTTCATAAATGGCTGATGGCTATTTACCTGTTCTCTACATCACTTAAAGGCGTATCGAGTTGTAAGCTGGCAAGTGATCTAGGAATAAAACAACATCATGCTTGGACACTTGCTCATAAGATACGGGAAGCCATAGAGCAAGGTTCCGGTCTGTTTGAAAATCCCGTGGAAGCTGATGAAACCTACATGGGTGGACTTGAGAGAAATAAGCATGAGAAAGACAGGAAGCATGACGGAAGAGGAACCAAGGGTAAAGTCGCTATTCTTGGTATAAAGGAAAGGGAAAGCAAAAAGGTCAGGATAGAAGTAGCACAAGACACTAAAGGCAAGACTCTTTCAGGTTTTATAGGAAGTCATGTAGTGGAAGGAAATACCGTTTATACGGACGATCATAGGGGATACAACCCTATTGCCGTTGAGTATGACCACAAGACAGTAAAGCACTCTCTCGGTGAATATGTTGATGGCCAAATACACACAAACGGAATGGAATCTTTTTGGTCCATGCTGAAAAGAGGTTACATAGGCACTTACCACAGAATGAGTGAAAAACACCTACAAAGATATGCTGATGAATTTGCCGGAAGACATAACATAAGGAAGCTGGATACTATAGACCAGATGGCATTTATAGCCAGTAAATTCGTTGGTAAAAAACTTCCTTATAAAGAGCTTATTGGTGTGTGAAAATTATAATTTATTAAGCTGATCGGTTATATTCTTAAACCTCCCGCTTACAAATTCAAACTTCTTATCTACAATTTCAAATCTTTTATCCACCCCGTCAAAACCTACCCGCATGTCCTTTCGTACCTCTCCAATCTCTTCCCCCATTTTTTCAAATCCTTTTTTCATTTCATTTTGTAAATTTTCAATTTTCTTCTCTATTCCTGACATTAAAAACCTCCGTGTTTTAGTGCTTCATCATGTAATATTAACATACGAATTTATGTTTTGGCTAGTTATAGGGGTAATTACCAAAAAATAAGAAAGATCTTTGAGAACCCCTTTTCAGATCAGCCGGAGTACAAAAGCTACGCGGCCCCCTCCCCCGAGTGGGCAAAAAACCTCGTCGTGAGCTGCCTTTCCTAGCTGAAAAAACCCCCGTTTGTGGCCGGCTTGCCAGTGGCCTTTATTATTGCATGGGCGAGACTTCCGGCTCGGAAGGAGCCTCGCAAGAAACACCCGCGTACTCCCAGGCAACGCAGTCGTTCACGCCACGTTTCGCATGGTCACAATCAAGCAGAGTTTCTTCCGTACCGTCACAATCCACTTCGTCAAGCAGGAAAAGCAGCAGCGGCCACCCCGTCCTGATTATGTCCGTCTCCGGAGTATTACCCGAGAATCCCAGCTGGCTGCACGCAACCTGCGCTTCTTCCGTGCCCCAGCCGTCATCGCATACTCCCTTCCATCTCTTCTTTTGCTTATCGAATATTTCAAGCATGCCCGTGTAATCATCCGAGGAATCGCTGGTAGGGCTTAACCGAAGGGTGCCGTCGGGAACATCGGGATAAACAGGACCTTCTGCGAAGCTTGAGATCTCCTCCGAATTCTCCTCTTTGTCGGTAAAACTAAGCTTCACCTTGATCCAGTGGTCCTCATCCGCCGACTGAAGAACATACGTTGAGCTCGTCGCTTCGGAAATCTCGGTCTCGCTGTAGTCGTAATAACCTACCCTGATCCACTGGTAGCTAAACGAACTTTCCTCAGGCGGCTTACCATCCTCGTCAGTCACCCTGGAGTGGTTTGCGGTCATAGTCTGCCCTGTTTCCGTCGTGCCCGAGATTGTGAGCCTTCCGGTGGCGGTACTGTTCGAGGATGCGGTAGCAGCTTCACAGGTGACGCCGAAAGCCTCGATGCTGAAGCAGTTGTTCTCCCCGCGCGGGCGGTGTCTGCACTTATCCTGGCCGAGCAGCCTGGTCTCAGAACCCGTGCATTCAAGCTCGTCAAGCAGGTAATAGTCCGAGGAGTATACGCTCTGCGGTACGGTAAGCCCGGTCATCGGATCACCACCCGAGAGGCTCAACTGCCGACACGCGACCTGCGCCTCTTCCGTACCCCGCTTCACCCCGTTTACCGGTTCCATGAAATCATCGCATATTCCCTTCCACTTGCCGTTGCCGTTGCCGTCTGCATCATCGAATATCTCAAGCCTGCCCGAAGGCCCAGTAACGGCAGTCGTGTCCACTACCGTGCCGGTGGTAGTATCAACTAACCGAAGGTCGCCGTCAGCATTGGTACCCTGCGCACTTATCTGCGTGGGCCCTCCCAGCAGTAAAAGCGCCAGCGCAATCAGGAAAATATGCAGGACTGTTAGGATCCTAGTCATTCTCGCCACTCCGAGTAAAATGCAATAATATCAGAATATTGGAAATAAACGGTTGAGTCAAAAAATATTATGCAGAACCACAGGCGACTTGAAGGGCACAGTGCAGGAAAGCGAATTGTCCGTTCTAGGGCGGAAAACCCCTTTATAAGAGCCTCCGCCGCTAGGAGGTAAGAAAACTCGCGACGATCTTCTTCACTCCGGAACCAAAAAAATCAACCGTAACCACGGCCTCGTTCCCTTTTCCGTCAATCCGGTTAACGATCCCGGAACCGAAAGTCGGGTGGTTAACGGTCTGGCCGGTTCTTAACTTCCGACCTTTGTCCCCGGACTCGTGCGGTGTTTTTGAGGACCAATCCGCAGAAAGGTCAGAATCCCGGCCGGAAAAATCCCTCTTGCGGGATTCGTAGACGACATGTTCCGGAGGGAGGTCGTCCAGAAAAACCGATCTGTGCGCGCTATGCATGCGACCCGAAGCAGCTTTTTGGGAAGCGTAACTGAGGTAAAGCAAGCGCTTGGCGCGGGTAACCGCTACATAGAAAAGTCTTCTCTCCTCCTCAAACCCCTCAAGGGTGGAAGCGGATCTATAGTGGGGAAGTAAATCCTCGTTTATCCCGACCACGAACACCACGGGAAACTCAAGCCCCTTTGCCGCGTGAATTGTCATGAGGGAAATCTTTTCGTCTCCGGAATCCGCTCTGTCCTCGTCTGTAGCAAGCAGCACAAGGTCGAGAAAATCAGATAGGGTCATTTCCCCGAAGACTTCAGCCGCGTTTAAAAGTTCTTTTACGTTTTCTACCCTTTGGTGGTCCTCCCCGATGTAATCCAGGTAACCGGTACGCTCAAGAAGAATCTCAATCACACGTGCCACCGGCTGATTTTCTGTCGCCGAGCGAAGCTCCTTTATCATGTCAAGAAACCGGGAGAGCGCGCGAAGCGCCTGCCCGGACAGAAGCTTCTGCTCCTGGCTGTATTCAATAGCGTCCAGAAGAGCGAATCCGCCGGCTTCTGAGACTTCACGCAGCTTTCCCAGCGTGACTCCTCCTATTTTTCTCGGCGGAACGTTCACTATTCTCTCAAAACTTACGTTGTCCCTCGGATTCTGAACCAGCCGCAGGTAAGCGACTACGTCCTTTATCTCAGCCCTCTGATAAAAACCGACTCCAGACACTATCCTGTAGGGGATCCTCCCGGCCCTGAGCCCTTCCTCAAGTACCCTCGACTGAAAGTTCGCTCTGTAGAAAACCGCCACGTCACCCAAAGTGAAATCCCCGGATTCGACCAGAAGTGAAATTCGCTCCGCAACAAACTGAGCCTCGTCTGCACCGTTGTCGGCCCTGAATACCACTGCCTTCTCTCCCGCAGGGTTTTCGGTCCAGAGGTTTTTCTCCTTTCTCCTGAGGTTTTTACTTGCCAACGAGTTCGCAATGGAGAGTATGGTAGACGTCGAGCGGTAATTACGCTCAAGTTTGACTACCCCCGCCCCGGGAAAGTCCTTTTCAAAGTTCAGGATATTGTTTATGTCGGCACCTCTCCACCCGTAAATCGACTGGCTGTCGTCGCCCACAACGAAAAGATTGCGGTGTCGCTGCGAGAGGGTTTTTACGAAGCGGTACTGAACAACATTTGTATCCTGATACTCGTCGACAAGTACGTGAGAGAACCTATCCTGGTAGCGGGAACAAACCTCTTCATTTTCCGAAAGAAGCTTGTTCGCAAGGCGAAGCAGATCGTTAAACGTCATAGCGTTTCGCTTCACGAGCTGGTTTTTGTAGAAATCATAAAGTTCTCTCATCCTACGACCGTAAAAATCGTCCCTGAAAAACACGTCCGCCCTGTTCTCAACCCCATCAAATTCGGAAAGCACACCCTTGGGTGAGAAAAGGCTTTCCCCGTAGTCAAGCTCCTTCATGCAGCTTTTTAGGAGGCTAAGCTGATCGTTCTGGTCGTAGACGACAAAATCCCTTGTGTAGCCCTCAAGAGAATCCGCCTCTCTTTTAAGAATCCGGAGGCAGACTGAGTGAAAAGTGCCGATCCAGATGCCGCTTGTTCTCTCACCTGCAAGTTCTTCTGCTCTTTTTTTCATCTCCGCGGCCGCCTTGTTGGTAAAGGTAACGGCCAAGATGTTTCCGGGAGGAATCGAAAAGTCGTCTATCAGGTAGGCGATCCGGTGGGCTATAACCCTGGTTTTCCCCGAGCCCGGACCCGCGAGAACGAGCAGGGGACCTTCTCCATGGCTTACGGCATCGATCTGGGAAGAGTTAAGTCCTTTAAGAGAATTCTTTGGCACGGGTGCTTGAACCATCTTTTTTGGCTGGGGCGGGAGGACTCGAACCCCCACTACCGGGACCAAAACCCGGTGTCCTGCCGTTAGACGACGCCCCAGTCGGGAAGAAGTTTTATGTTACCACATTCGCGCGACTGTTAAAGCAAAAACCAAAACCGCGGATGTCGGCCAAGTTAAGACGCCTTCCAGTTTTTGGAGTCCGCTTCTGAGGCAAGCTTCTCAAAGGGAGCCTGTTTGACAGAAACTTCGCGACAACAGAAGAAGAACAGTTAAAGAAAAGAATAAAGGAGCTGAGGAAAATCTGGAATCGAATGTGTCGGCGAGAAGCAGTGGATGTTTGAGGGGAATACAGCGGCGGTCTCATGTAAATCAAGCGGCGCTGCGGCCCGGCATGATTTTTAAATCTTGATTTGTTTTTATCTTCCGGGTTCTTCCTTCGGCTGCTCCAGTCGCTCCGGATGGTAGAGCCCGGAACCAAAAACATAGACGGGGGACATAGGATCGCTCTTATCGATCCGGACGGCTTTCGCGTAGCCAAGCTTGGGTGAAGAACCGCCGGCACCACCACCAGGCGGGTCGTCATTCGGATCCTCCGGATCATTCCAGTTGTACTCGACAAAATCTCCGCCCGGCATCTTCGTCGCGGCGATTATCCTCTGAATGACTTTGTCTTCTCCATCGTCGCCCACGAATTCCCACAAATTCGTCTGCTCAAGGTTTCTGTTGGCCCCGTTGAATACAACATTGCCCCGGTCATCCATTATATAGATGTAGGTGGAACCGTATCGCCAAGGGCCATTTTCAAGCCTGAAGATTCTCCGCAACAGCACGACATCAATATTGCCAGCAGCGTCCCCCGACACCGAATGACCAGAACCACCCCGTGCCAAGGCTCCTGTAAAAAAAAGGATCGACTCTTCCACAAACTGTTTCAACTCCTCTCGAGTATCCACATATCTGGCTTCCGTAGTTGGACTGAACTGGCGTAGATTATAAGAGTCGGAGAGCTGCTCATAGGAAGCTTTTTCACTGACCTCTGGAGGCTCATAATCAAAGCCGCCGACCAGAACAAGCTCTTGTCCTTCAGGGGCAAGTGGATTGGTAAGCGGAACAGATGTAGCGGTGAACGGAAATGCATAACTCACCTTCGGGTCCCCGTCCTCCCCATGATATCCTACAAAACCCCCTTCTTCCCTGAGAAACAGTTCTCCCACCTTCTTGTCACTTGCGTCCTGAAGATCAGACCAGTCCTGATCCTCAAGCTTTCTGTTTTTCGCGTGAATATACACACTGCCGTTTTTGGTAAGAAGAACGAGGTACGTGGAACCATCGTTCCAGTCTCCTCCGACCTCCCTGAATTCGTTTATGAGCTGCATCGCTTCTTCAAAACTGGCTGAGCCTTGCAGACGCCCTGCCGCGTATTCCACGAATTCTCTCAAGGTAGCATCGTCATCAGTAACTTCACTGACTGTTATGCCTTCATCAGAACCGTCACCGCAGGCAAGCCCCAGTATACAACAAAAAAGAAGCAAAGTTTTTACAGTTTTCATAATGTTTTCGGTCATTTTATTTTCCGCTTGATACAGTCAAACTGTCCCCAAGGCGCGGATGGTTTTTCAATTCACCTCGGAAATTTTCTGAGCCTAGGTGCCGCTGTTCTCCGTACTGCTGTCGTCCGTGGTGTCGTCATCAGCATCGGGATCGTCGCAAAAAACACCTGCGTATTCCGTGGAGGTGCAGTCGTGAGTTCCACGTTCCGCATGCTCACAATCAAGAAGCTTAGCTTCCGTCCCGTCGCACACTACCTCATCAAGCAAAAAATAGATCGGCGGGTAAATGCCCCCCGCATCTATCTGGGTTATCGGGGTACCTCCCGCAAAGTCCAGCTGGCGACATACAACCTCCGATTCTTCCGTTCCCCATCCCAGGTTCTCATAACCAGCCCCATCATCACATACCCCCTTCCACTTCTTGCTCGGCTCATCATATATTTCAACCATGCCCGTGAATTCATCCGAGTCCACTGTGAGCGTAGAGCCATCACCAAGATCATAACTAAACGTAACGGGCCTTAGTCGAAGGGAACCGTCGGGCAAGTTGGTATAAACAGGCCCCTCTTCAAAACTGAAAACATCCTCTTCGTTCTCTTCATCGTCCGTGAAAGTCATCTTCACTTTGATCCAGTTTTCCTCATCGGCGTCCTGAAGGACATAGGTGGAAGACGTTGCGTCTGAAATCTCGGTTTCGTTCCAGTAAAGATCAACCCTGATCCACTGATAGTTAAAAGAAGTCGCCTCGGTCGGCTTGCCGTCCTCATCGGTAATACCGGTGTGATCCGCGGTAAGCGTCTGCCCCAACTGAGTTGTGCCCCTGATCGCAAGTCGGCCTACCGCATCGTTGTTCGTGGTGGCGGCCGCACAGGTGACGCCAAAAGCCTCCGCGATTACGCAATCATGTTCTCCGCGCGTGTTATGTCTGCACTTACCCTCTCCTAGAATTTTTGCTTCCGAACCCGCGCACTCAAGATTGTCAAGCAGGTAATCCGAATCATCCGGCAACGTCAACTGGGTTATAGGAGTACCCCCCGAGAAACCCAACTGGCGGCACGCGACCTCGGCTTCCTGCCTGCCGATCACTCGAACGTTTCCTTCTTTTTCCGTTCCCAGCACTCCCAGATAATCGTCGCATATTCCCTTCCATTCCCCGGTACCGTCGCCATCCTCATCATCGAATATCTCAAGTCTGCCAGAAGGCGCTGTAGCCGTACTGAGGTCAATTACCGTACCGGCAGTCGTGTCCACCAGTCGAAGGTCGCCGTCGGAGTTAGTCTGCTGCGTTCTGAGCTCCGCGGGTCCACCCAGAAGCAAAAACCCGAGCAAGAGCCCAGCCGCCACGATAAAAACGCGCGAAACGTCCAGGGCTTTAACAACTCTTTTTCCAACCCGCGCTACATAATTACCATTGTTCACAAGGTGGTTTCCAAGTTTTCCCAAGCGCGCTACTCCCATCTTAAAACATCTTTTTTTATATGCAACGACACTTCTATACTACTGATTTTGGGATTATCTGTCATCCCTTTTTATTTGTTAAGCGGAAATGGGAACCGCAGCCAGACAGCAGGTCTCAAACCGGTTCAGTCCGCAAGAAAATGCCAGCCGCTTATCCCCTGGGCCAGAAAAACGTCAAATTCGGAAGAGGTTCTCAGGTATTCATAGATTTCCTCCGCTTCCCGCCGTTCCCGGAAAACGGAAAAAACCGATGACCCGCTTCCCGAGACAAGCACGAACCGCGCTCCAAGGGACCGGAAAATCTCCCTGAAGGAGAGAATTTCGGGGAAAATCCCGAAGATCGCCTCGGAAAGACCGTTTTCAACGGGGAAATCGCCGCGGCGGAACTGTTCCACCAGGGAAGCGTGTTTGACTCTCTCGGGGGAACACTCGGGGCTCTTCCACCTGCCATAGACTTCCCGGGTCGAGAGACTTTTACGGGGGAAGAGGATAACGTAATGAAAAAGCGGAAAATCCGAAATCACCTCTACCCTCTCCCCCACCCCCTCGACAAACGAAGCGGTGGATCTTATAAAAAAGGGAACATCCGCTCCCAGAGATGCGGCCATCCGGAGCAGGTCCCGGTCGGTGAATTTCCTGAGAATTTTGTTAAGACCCGCAAGAACCGCCGCGGCGTTTGAGCTTCCGCCGCCGAGTCCAGCGCCTAGGGGAATATTCTTTTTTATTCCTATCGAAACCCTTTTTCGTACCGCTGCATCCCCAAGGTAAAGGTTGCAGGCGGCCACGGCAAGATTGTCCCTTCCAGAAGGCATTTCCCTTCCCGAGCGCGAAAGACTGACCCCATCTCCCGGTTCGACTGAAAGGCTTATTTCGTCAAAGAGGCTTACGGGCTGTACGAGAGACTGGAGCTCGTGGTACCCGTCGGGGCGCTTTCCGAGAATCCTGAGAAACAGGTTTACTTTTGCCGGGGAGAGAAGCTTTACGGAACTCATCTTCGTGCCACGTCCGGCTCGAAATTCATCGTAAGTCTCACGCTTCTAAGCGGAAGCACCAGTCTTTTGAGCTTGGCTGTTTTTTCGTCAAAGCTCAGCAGAAGCCTGAACATGATGTATTTTCCCTCCGGGGTTTTTTCCCGCAGCCTGTATTTGTAGACGAAAACACTGCCGCCTTCATCTTTTAGCCTTGCGTACGGACGGCCGAGAATCTCAATCACTTCGGAGAGGCTTGGGATTTCCTTGTCTTCAAGAGACTTTACAGCCGCGGTGCTGGTTTTCGCGAGCTTTTTCACTTCGGCGCCACCCACAGAACCCATTACCTTGCCGAGAACCTCCTTGTTTATATACTTTGTGAGGCGCTCGGGGAAGACGATCTCACAGAGTTTTCCGCGACAAAGCTTCATCCCCATGGCCAGATCGAAATTTCCGCTTTCGGTTTTTCTGCCCGGGTATTTTTTCACTAGGTCATAGACCCAAAGCTCCGTGTCCTGAGAAACACGGGTTTTTACGGGCGGCGAGTAGACCATAAGCCATGCAATGTCTTCTGCAAGCAACGCCGGGTTTTTGAAAGAGAGGCGTAGACCGTCGTGGTCGCTCACGCTGAAATTTTCGCTGAAATTCCCAAGCTGACCCTTTACCTCAAGGAACCTGAAAAGCCGGCATCCCCCCGCCCCCAGACATAAAATGAGCAAAAACGATATGAGAATCTTTCTTCGCGAAGGCAGTTTTCCCATCGGCAATTCGGCATTTCCCCCCAGATATATTATTATACCGTACAGATAGCTGGGATTATCTCTGACAACTTCAAATGTTTGTAAGACTTTTAATTCTGTTTACCGTGGTTCCGCTCATTGAGCTGGCACTGCTCATAAAGCTCGGAAACCTAATAGGGCTCTGGCCGACTATATCCATAGTCATAGTGACGGGAGTGCTGGGAGCGGCGCTCGCCAGAAACCAGGGCACGCGTACCGTCGACGCTATAAGAGCGGAACTCGCCCAGGGCAGAGCGCCTACGGAAAGCCTTCTAAACGGCCTTCTTATACTCGTGGGAGGGGTGGTGCTTTTAACTCCGGGACTGCTTACGGACCTTCTGGGGTTTTCACTTCTTATTCCCTTAACCAGAAACTGGTTCAAAAAAGAACTTCAAAACAGGCTCAGGAAATATGCGGAGAGAAACTCCGGCTCCGCGACCATAATAATCCGCTGAAGGAAAAACCGGCCGCCGGTTACGGCTGAAACGGCTCGTGGCTTATTTTATGGATTATCGGCATAGAGAAACTAACAGACTCCATCAGCTTCTGTCCGTACTCAATCACCCACTGCTCGGGAGCCAGGGCGTAGAAGTCCCCAAGCGTCATCCACTCCCCTCCCCTTACTATCTCCCCGTAGTCGGCGCTCACCAAAAAAGCTGTCATGTCTCCGCCGTCCATGGCGTTTAGAACGGAACACTCAACATAGGAATGGACATCCCTTAGGACAGGGCACCTGTTTTTACCCTCGAAGTGGTCTATGCCGGGGAACTTCTGCCTTTCCCTGCCCGAATAAAAGCCGAAGTTTCGCACAAGGGCTATCTGATCTTTTTTCAGAAGGTGAACCACGAGATTCTTGCTTTTCATTATGAATCCGTGAGTGTGGTTCCCCTTCCATATCCCGATAAGGAGTCTCGGGACGGTATGGACTATGGAGGAGGTAACAAGCGTTACGGCCACCTGGCCGTTTATATCATCCTCCCGCCTGCTGGTTATAACCACGACCGGGGAACTATGCCAGAAAACCCCTGAAACCGAAGACGCGTCGTTCACCAGAAAACTCCTTTTTTATACCGAGCAAAAAATGCTGCGGGAGAATTGAAAAAACATCCCCCTTGTGCTATAGTAACCCGATCTTTTAAGTTTACCCGCAACAACGCGTCGGCGCCTTTTAAACAGACTGAAATCCTATTATGAAAAAAACAATTCCGGCGGTCGCTTTTCTCTTCTTGGTCGTTGGTGTTCTGCACATTTCTGGGTGCTCAAAGAAGACTCCCCCGCCTCTCCCGCCTGAAGAACCCTCAACGGAAGTTGAGTACAGGGTTCTGGCAGTTTCAGAAAAACTTGAAGAAGCCCGCGCGGAAAACGCCGAAGACACCTGGGAATATCAGGAGGCGGAAAAACTTTTCGAGCTGGCCAAAGATCTGATCAGCAAGGGAGAGCTTGAGGAGGCGGAAGAGGTTCTTTCTCAGGCAGAACTCAGGGCCACCCAAGCAGTAGGAGCCGTCAGGGAAGATACTTACATGGAGGGCTTTGACGAAGAGGCGCAGGAAATACGAAAATCCCTGCTCCGCGGCTCCTTCTCAAGGGAAAATCTCGTTAACCTTCCCACTTCGGACGTGTTTTTCGAATTCGACAGAGCGGAGATATCAAAAGAGGCAATGGAGGTAATCGACAGCAACATAAGCGTCTTTGAAAAAGATGAGGACAAAATCAAATTCATTCTTGTCTTCGGTTTCTGCGATACCCGTGGGACCGAGGAATACAACCTGTCCCTCGGAAAAAAAAGAGCGGATGAGATCAAGAAATATATGATCGGGCGGGGAGTGTCTCCTGATATGCTGCACTCCATCAGCAAGGGAGAGACGGAAATATGGCAGGAGGGAACATCAGAAGAGGCCTACAGCCGCAACAGGCGTGGGCACTTCATGGCTCTCTCAAAAGATAATTCTTCAGACAACCAATGAGAAAAAAATATCTGGCCGTCGCCGCAATATCGTTTTGCTCCATGTTCATGTACGGGTGCGTAGCATCGGAAGGAGACATGGATTTTCTTTACTCGAGGCAAAGGGAAGTTGAGACGACTTTAAAAAAGACGCAGAAGGATATCGACTGGCTGAAGGCGGAAGTCAAGAAAGAAGAGAACATACTGGATCTGAATGAAAAGACTTTCGAACTCGAAAACAAGCTCCTGGAACTGGAACAGATAATAGGCGAAATGCACACGCAGAATGAAGAGCGCTTTAAGACAATAGAGGGCAAACTGTCGATGAGCGAAAGCTCTGTATCCCAAGACTCAGTCCCGAAACCGGAAACACCGCCCGCAACGGATCCCCCGAAGACTCAGGAAAGTTCAACCGGGGAACCCGAAATGAAATCCCCTCCCGTGGAAAAGGATCCTAAAGAGAATTACGATTTGGGACGAAAGCAGTTCGCCGACGGTAATTACGAGGCCGCAAGAGCTATGCTGAGAAAATACCTGGCCGATGCCCCGAGGAGCGATGAGGCTTCAGATGCGATGTTCTTTATCGCGGACTCCTATTTTAGGGAAAAGCTTTACGAAGAAGCCATACTCGAATACCAGAACATAATCGAAACCTGGCCTGCCAGCCCCAAAATCCCTCTTTGCCAGCTCAACCAGGGACTCGCTCTTATGGAGATAGAAAAACCGAACGAGGCAAGTCTTTTTTTCGAATCCCTGATTGAGGCATACCCGGAGTCGCCCGAAGCCGCCGAGGCGAAAAAACACCTAAAGAGCCTGTCGGCACCGGAAGAATAAAAACTCCAATTGTGGTCACCTCCTAACCGTTTCTTATGAATACTGACAACTCAGAAAAGCTTTTTCGCAGGGCGAGAAACGTTCTCGTGGGCGGTGTAAACAGTCCCGTGAGGTCTTTTGCGGCCGTGGGAGGTTCTCCCCTTTTCATATCAAGGGCCGAGGGTTCCTACGTATATGACGCGGACGGCAACAGGTTCATTGACTACGTGGCCTCGTGGGGTCCCCTGATACTGGGTCACTCACACCCCTCGGTCGTAAGCGCCATTGAGAAAAGGCTTCCTCTTGGAACCAGTTTCGGCGCCCCGTGCGAACTGGAAACGGATCTTGCTACGCTAATAACCAAGAGCTTTCCCTCAATTGAAAAGGTTCGCCTGACCAACTCCGGAACCGAGGCCACGATGAGCGCCATAAGGCTCGCAAGAGCGGTCACCGAGAGGGAATACATAGTCAAGTTCGAGGGATGCTACCACGGGCACTCGGATTTTCTGCTTGTAAAATCCGGTTCCGGAGCCACGACTTTCGGTAATCCGAGCAGCGCCGGGGTTCCGAAATCGTTTGTGAACAGAACGCTGCTTGCACGGTATAACGACATAGGTTCCGTCGAAAGGCTTTTCGCGAAGTACCCCCGGAAAATCGCCGGAGTGATAATCGAACCCGTGGCTGGGAACATGGGAGTGGTAACCCCGGGAAGAAGCTTCCTAAAACAGCTGCGTTCGACATGCAAAAAACACGGAGCAGTTCTTATCTTTGATGAAGTCATAACAGGGTTTCGACTCACAAGAGGGGGCGCTCAGGCACTGTTCGGCGTAACTCCGGACATTACGTGTCTCGGGAAAATAATAGGAGGAGGTCTTCCGGTGGGAGCATATGGAGCTAGCGGGGAAATAATGCGGATGGTTTCCCCGGAAGGTCCCATGTACCAGGCGGGAACCCTCTCGGGAAACCCGCTTGCCATGGCGGCGGGACTTGCGACCATAAAAAAACTTAACGCAAGAACCTACAAACGCCTGGAGGGCTTAACCGGCTCTCTGGTGTCGGGAATAGAGGAGGCAATAGCCGAGCTCGGTATCTCCGCCACCGTAAATTCTGTGGGTTCCATGTTTACCGTGTTTTTCACCGCAGAGAGAGTCACAGATTACGCCGGGGCACTTGGATGCGATACAGAAAAGTACGCAAAATTCTTCAGAAATCTTCTTCGAAACGGGGTCATGTTTCCGCCGTCTCAGTTCGAAAGCGTATTCATTTCAGCCGCGCACACGAAAAAACAGATAGACCAGACGCTTCAAGCCATACGCACCTCACTTAAGGAAATTTCCTGAGGAGAGAAAAATCAGAAATCCTAACTGGCTTTTTTTCACTGTAATCGGCATTGAATTCGGTTTTTCCGTCATAGCGGGGCTCTTCCTCGGCGACTATATCGACGGAAAACTTGACACCACCTTCCCTTTCTTTACCCTGCTAGGTCTTGTGTGCGGAGTAATAGCGGGACTGACCCTGCTTTTGCGGACCCTGAAACTGAAACAAGAAAGAGAAGACGGTAACGATGAAAAATCTTAATCTCGGCGTTGAGAAACTGTCTTTGGCCGTAACGGCGCTTCTTTTCGCCGTGAATATCGCCATCGGGGAAAGGGAAGTAGCGGTTGCTATAGCGGTCGCAGGAGTACTTTTTCTGCTGGATTACGTGGCCATAAAATTTGTCGTAAGAGCGCTTGCGGAAAACAGGTATTCACTCGCGTTTTCCATATTCATACTGGTTATGAAATTGCTCGCGCTGCTTGCGATAATAGCGGTTTTACTCCTATTTGCAAAACTAAATATATATGGTTTAATGATAGGCTTAGCTTCCGTAATGATAATAATAATAGGTAAAGGTTTGAAGGGCTAGACATGGAACATTTCAGCTGGTTTTCACTGGCCGGTCTTATAAAATACGACCATATTCTGGGCGGAGTGCTCGTAATTTTGTTCATACTGTTTACGGGCTTGAGGATAAAAAATCATTACTCGAAAGAAGAATCCGTAATCCCCGAAGAAAAGCTGTCGATGAATGTTTTCTACGAACTCATTGGGCTTGAGTTTCTTTTCACCACAATTGAAAACGTGTTCGGATCCCGCGAGAAAGCCAAAAAATACTTCCCGCTTCTAGCCGGGTCGTTTTTCTTCATATTGTTTGCGAACCTGCTGGGAATGATTCCGGGCTTTCTTGCGCCGACCGGAAATCTCAACACCACGGTCGCGTGTTCGCTTCTCATATTCGTCGTGTACAACTACTACGGAATAAGAGAGCACGGGTTCGGTTACCTGAAGCATTTTCTGGGCCCGGTAATTTTCCTAGCGCCGCTTATGGTGATCATCGAGGTGGTAAGCCATCTCGTAAGACCCCTGTCGCTTTCCCTAAGGCTTTTCATGAACATAACGGGCGACCACATGGTGCTTGGGGTATTTACCAACCTCACGCATATATTGATTCCCATGGCTTTTGTGGGACTAGGTATTTTCGTATCTTTTCTACAGGCTTTTATATTCGCTATGCTTTCGACCATATATATCGCGCTTGCCGAAGCGCATGAACAATGAAACCTAATTCTACTATTGACATAAATCTAGGAGGTAAGAAATGAGAAGGTTGTTTTCTTTTATCGGTCTGACGGCGCTTGTTTCGCTGGGCGCTTTCGTTCCTGACGCGTTTGCCGCGACGGAGGGGGGCCTAGGAGAAATGGCGAAAATGGGGCTTGGCATCGGCGCCGGCGTAGGAATAGGCATAGCCGCCGGCGGCGCGGGAATAGGACAAGGGCTCGCAACGGCTGGCGCCCTTGACGGCATAGCAAGAAATCCCGGCGCTTCGGGGAAGATTCAGCCGCCGATGATTATTGGTCTCGCCCTGATCGAGTCTCTGGTAATCTACGCCCTGCTGATAGCATTTCTGCTTCAGGGAAAAATCTGACGCATACACAACAAGGACGGGGAACAGCGGAACAATACGTCGTTCTCCGTCTTTTATTTTATTCCCTGCCGTTCCGTTCATGGCCTGTTGTGGGAGAAGAACCCGTTATTTGCAGATTCCGGCCTTCCATCCAAGCCATGCATCTTATGTAAATTACCCGGAAGACATATTTCGCGAAGAAGTGCTCCGACCGTAATCACAGGTTTGTCGGCACACCCGCAACCTCTTTTTTTAATTTAGTGTCTTGTATAATAGACAAACTAATGTCTATCAGTAATAATATAAGACAGATCATGAAATCACAAGCACCAAGAACGCTCCCTCGGGCAGCCCGGCGAGCTTTAGTGAAACTCGGCGCGGATATAGCTGTTGCGCGCAAAAAACGCCGTATCTCGACGGTCTCAATGGCGGAACGCGCCTTTATCAGTCGCGCCACGCTTTACAAGGTTGAAAAGGGCGACCCCACAGTCTCGATAGGTATCTACGCGACAGTTCTCGCTATCCTTGGTCTCGCAGAAGGTCTCGGTCAAGTTGCCAATCGCATCAATGACACCTTGGGTCTTGACCTCGACGAGGACCATCTGCCCAAGAAAATCATGCCTACCCGCCGCAGGAAAAACAGGATTCTCCGATGACAGACACAATTGAAGTCCATATTGATCGGCCAGACGGCGCACGCATGGTCGGACTGTTACGCCATTTCAGGCCCCAAAGCCGAAGTTCTGTATTCGAATATGCGGACGAATGGCTCGGTGATCCCGCTGCCTTTGCTATTGATCCGGAAAATCTGCCACTACAGGATGGGCCGTTTTATACTTCTTCAAATAAATCCGCGCTGCCGGGAGCGCTCCGCGACGCAGCACCCGACCGATGGGGTCGGCAGCTTATCAAGCGCGCGTTTAGCAAAGCCGGGGAAAAGCGAGTCCTTTCGGAGATTGATTACCTGCTCGCAGTCGCGGACCACACGCGCATCGGCGCACTGCGTTTCAGACTTGAGGGCAAAGACTCATTTGATCATGATATCGGCAATTTCCGTGTACCGCCCCTGATTCATTTGCCGGCGCTTATAAATGCGGCCGATGCTGTCCAGACGAATACCGAAACAGCGGAAGACCTCAAGCTGCTCTTGAATGAAGGCTCGCCACTCGGCGGCGCACGGCCGAAATCCGCTGTAGAGGGCAAAGAGGGCGCGCCGGCAATCGCCAAGTTTCCAAAACCCAATGACGACCGAAGCATACCGCATGGAGAAGTGCTGGCGATGACGCTGGCGCGTAAGGCGGGGCTGACCGTGGCCGATGCCAAGCTGCAGGATGTAGCCGGTCGGCCAGTGGCGCTGATTCGGCGCTTTGACCGAACGGGCAGCCAGCGTATCCCGTTTCTGTCAGCTATGAGCCTTCTCGGGCTAAATGACGGAGATGAAGCAACTTACACCGATATCGCAGAGATTATACGCATGCATTCGAGTTCGCCGATTGAGGACCTGCACGAACTCTGGCAAAGGATGGTCTTCAATGTGATGATCGGCAATCTTGACGATCATCTGCGCAATCACGGATTTCTTTACGACCGCGACGGCAGATGGCGATTATCGCCCGCCTATGATCTTAATCCTGTGCCGCTTGCAGAAAAAACCCGGGAACTTACAACTTGGATCTCGGAACAAGGACCTGAAGCCGACCTTGATCTGGCACGCGAGGCAACACCGTTTTTCGCTCTGAAGAAAAAACAGGCTGAGGCAATGATCGATGAAACATCAGCTGCTCTGAAAGACTGGAGAAGTACAGCACGCCGCCTGGGTATGAGTTCCAAGGACCGCGAGAGGGGGTTCATCGCCGTTTACGCCACGGCGATTCTAGGAGATTAAAACATCAACAAAAGACCTTTCAGATCGTGAGCGAAGCTTGAAGGATAACCGCTAACTGTTGTTGCCGGGATAATTTTTCAGAACAAAATCTATAGCCTCTTCCTTTGAGGAAAGCCTGTTTTCAAGCTGGAGTTCTTCCACCTGTCCCAGTATTTCGGAAAAAACGGGACCGGGAGAATAACCGAGGTCTATAAGATCCCCTCCGGCGAGAAGAGGAAGAGGCTTTATTTCCTCCCGTCCGTATTCTTCCATCTTTTCCCTGATGAAATCGTAGGCGTCCGTTTTCCCGTGGCTGGCCATGCAGTCGGCAAGATGCATTTGCATATGTTCTTCAAAATACGGAAGTGAAAGGAATTTTTTCAGGGTACTTTCTCTCATATTGAAAACGTCCTTGAACTTGAGATGCTCGAGGATAAGCTTCGAAATTCTCTTTATCTGCTTTTTGGAAAATCTGAGCCTCCTGCATATATCTTCCGACATCCTGGCCCCCACCCTGTCATGTCCGTTGAACCTTATCCTGTCGGATTCGCTGTAAGTAGGCGGCTTGCCTACATCATGGAGAAGCGCGGCAACCGCAAGTTCCTCAGAGTAGCGGCCGTTGGTGTTGCCATAGAGCATCTCCATCACGAGACAGGTGTGGTCAAACACATCACCTTCGGGATGGAACTGAGGGGGCTGCTGCACTCCATGCATGCATTCGACTTCCGGGAGAAAATGTTCAAGAAGACCGCAGGAGCTCAGAAGACTGAGTCCGGCACCCGGATTTTGGCGGGTAAGTATCTTAACGAGTTCTTCCCGTATTCTCTCTCCGCTCACAACAGATATGCCTGAAGCCGCCTCACGGATGGCCGAAAGCGCCGCCCCGTCAAGCTCAAAACCGAGACATGACGTAAAGCGCACCGCCCTCATCATTCTCAACCTGTCCTCGCCGAACCTTTTCTCGGGATCCCCTATGGTCCTGACCAGCCCACGTTCAAGATCCCCGAGGCCTTCCACGTAATCGTAAAGCTCTCCCGAAACCGGGTCGTACAACATGCCGTTGATCGTAAAATCCCTTCTTCGGACATCTTCTTCCGCGCTTTTCGTGTAGTCGACACATTCGGGATGTCGTCCGTCACCATATCTTGACTCCCTCCTGAAAGTGGCAACCTCAAACTTCATGTCTCCTTTTATCACGAGCACCACGCCGAAGCTCTCCCCCACGGCCACGGTCTTCTTAAACGCTTGCTGCACCTGCTCCGGCGTCGCGCTTGTGGCTATATCGATCTCGTCGCACGCAACACCAAGCAGGGCGTCGCGCACGCATCCGCCCACGAAAAAAGCTTCGTGCCCCTTTTCCCCGAGGGTCTTTACGATCTCAAGTGCCCCCGCGAAATTTTTCTTCTCAAAATCAAGTTCCCTTTTCATAAATTCGTCACCATAGCGCACAAACCGGTTAAATTATAGTTTTTAATTTTACCCGAATCACAACCGGTAAAGGCGGTCCGAAGAACAATGAACCAAAGGAATTTCCATAATTTTCTTGCACAAAAGACAAAGGAAAACGGCTCAAGGCTGCTGTTTCAGAAAAAAGACGGGTGGAGCTGGAAACAAATCACCTGGCCCGATCTTTCAACCGAGGTTGAAAGTATAGCCTGTTTTCTTCTGAATTCTGGGTTCTCCACCGGAAGCAGAATTGTTGTTCTCTCTCCCAACACTCTGGAGTGTCTTTTCTTCGAACTGGCTGTATTAACGCTCGGAGGAATCTCCCTGCCAGCAAGGAACATGAAGGAAGCAAGAGAGATCCTTCTGAACTCGGCTGGAAACTGCTTTTCCCTTTCCGCAAGCGCTGATGACGCGCGGGGACTCGTTAACGACCCCGTGCTCGCAGAGAAAATAGAAAAAGCCTTTCTTAGCGTGAATGAAAGGATTCCCGTGGAGGAAAAAACAGTCAGTTACTCAAACGTCGTAAAATTCGGTTTTCTCGCCAGAAAAAAGCTTAAGGACGAAATAAGCGCGCTTGGAAGTTCGGTAAAAGAAGACTCAGCGGCTGTAATATTCAACGCGGGAGCCGGCCCGGCTGAGAGTAAGAGCTTTTCCCATGGAGACATACTTGATCTTCTGCGCCTCTCGGAACAGGATTTGGGAGCGGTTTCGATCGAGGACCAGACGTTTTCCTACCTTCCCCACAGCGGTTCTTTTTCGAAATTCGCCAATCTGCTTAACCTGCAGACCGCGGCCAGGGGAGCCATAGCGGAGGACGCTGAGGGGTTTTTTGCGGATGTTCCCGAGATAATGCCGGTTATGGTCTTTCTTCCGGGCGCAGAGATTGAAAACGTAGTTAACAAGCTTTGCGGTGAAAACGGTTCGGCGGAAAACCTCAGAAGTGGTCTCGGCGGAAGGATAAGGCTGATACTTACGGATGTCTCCCCACCTGAAAAAACAAGAGCCCGACTGCTCGCAGCGAACATATCCGTTGTCGAGCTTAAGAACCTTTCGGTCATCTCCTGAAGATCAAGTCTGCGGTTCGTTCTCCGTCCCCTCAACGCTGCAAAACGCCTTGCCTCTGCTGAGTCTTAAAACGAGCTTTTCCTTGTGCTCAAGCGTCCGGGAATCCTGCACTATCTCGCCGCTTTCTTCCTTTGAAACTATGGCGTACCCCCTCTGGAGAACACCGAAAGGGTTAAGAGAAGTGAGTTTTCCCGAATAATTCTCGATGCGGCGTTCAAGATTCTCAATCCGGAAGGTCATGTGATGTTTGAAGCTGTTTGCGAGTCCGTCAAGCTGCATGGAGAACATATCGATGCGGCTTGTGAGAGAAAAATCTAGTCTGCGGCGAAGCTGCTCGAGATCTTCGAGAATCTCCCTTTTTTCCCTTACGGCAAGCTCGGCTGCCATTGAAGGTGTGGCCGCTCTCACGTCAGATACGAGGTCCGCTATAGTTACGTCCACTTCGTGACCTACGGCGGAGATCACGGGAAAAGGAGAAGCGGCGATTTTTCTCGCGACTCCTTCGTCGTTAAAGGCCCTGAGATCCTCTTTTGACCCACCTCCTCTGGTTACGATTACAATATCCAGATCCGCTATGCCGTAGAGCCTATCCAAGGCTTCGATTATCTCAGCCGGTGCGCCATCTCCCTGAACGCTCGCGGGGGAAATAATCACCTCAACATTGGGAGATCTTCTGTATACGACCTTGATAACGTCTCTTACCGCGGCTCCCGAAGGGGAAGTAACCACCCCTATTTTACGGGAGAAAAACGGAAGGGGCCGTTTTTTCGAAACGTCGAAAAGCCCTTCTTCCAAGAGCTTCTGCTTGAGTTTTTCAAGCGCGAGAGCGTCTGCGCCGATACCCTTCGGTTCCATAGCGCTTACGTATAACTGGTAAACACCGTTTTTCTCGTAAACCCCCACGCGAGCAGCGCATATAATTTCCATTCCGTTCTCCGGCGTGAACTTTATTTGCTGGTTGTCCCTTCTGAAGCAGGCAGCGGAGATCTGGCTTTGCTCATCCTTTAGGGAAAAATACCAGTGGCCGCTTGCGTAATGCCCCTTAAAACCAGAGATCTCTCCCGCAACCCATATCGTCTGCCCGCCGAACTCGAGTTCAATCGCCCCTTTTATCGAGGAATTGAGCTCAGATACGCTGTAGATTTTCCTGTTCATTCTTAAACGTAAATTAATCGGTCAACTAGCAGTTGGCAAGGCACGAAACTGCATATGCATTAAGAGGGTGCGGGTAAAGTTTCAAAGAGAACTTTTTTGTGCGGAAAATTCACTCAAACAGATGCGGAGACTGGCTTTTCACCTTTTCCAAGATTTGGTCTGAAACCTTGAGATTTTCAAGATCCTTGAGACGAAAAAGCTGGGGAGCCCGTAATTTTCTCGCGCCGGTAAGATCTGCATCCCTCAGAATAGCCCCGTCAAAATTCGCAAGCTTGAGGTTAGCTCCCATGAAATCGGCACCAGTAAGATCGGCGCCCAGCATATGGGCCCCCTCAAGATTCGCTTCCCTGAACACCGCGCCACGAAGATCGCACCCCTCAAGATTTACTCCGCGCATGCTCGCTCCGGAGAAATCCGCACCCACGAAACTGCACCCTTTGCAGAAAGCAAGCTTAAGAACCGATTTCGCAAATACCACACCGTCAAGATTAAGCCCGTTAAGATTCGCCCAGCCAAGATCCGGCAGAACATCGGGCTCCTCTTCCCGCCAACGGTTCCACGCGGCCGCTCCCTCCTTTATTTTCGAGACGTGATTTGAATCAGCCACAGTATCATACCGCCAGTGAAAATCCGAAAACCTTAAACGCGGACAAAAGGATATAAACCGCTATCGCGAGAAGTATTACGCTTCGAAGAAACCCCCTTAGACCACCTTTCATCTTGCCTCGAATCCTCTCCCCGCAGGCAAGACAGACATCAGTTTTCGCGGTGGTTTCGTAACCGCACTCTTCACATCTTCTGACAGGTTGCAACGACATCGGATTATCCCTTTTTCCTCATTCGACTCTCTGCAGGGCGGAACGGACGAAGACCGGATGAACCTCTTCAATGCTCTGCGCAAGCTGCCTGACGACATTTCTTATATCCCACTGTGCCGAGGTAGACATTCTGAGATTCGTCAGGTGATAAAGCTCCCATAGGTCGAAACTGCCCGAAACCCTCCTGTTATGAGCATTTGTGACAACATAGCTCGCGACATCGCGAAAACCAGTGTCAATGAGTTTTTCGTAGAACTGCTCGCTTCGTCCGACGGCCTCGAGCAGGAGTTCCTCCGTTCCTGATTCCGTAACGTGCGGGGGAATAGTCACGCCTTGCTCAATAGAAGGCTCCTTCGCAGTCCAGTTGACTTTCCTGTGCCTGAGCAACTGATGCCACGCCGCCTCGCTCAGGACAAACTCCGCGTTGTAATTAACCGATTTGAATATCCCGGCAGGGTTATCGTGCTTTCCGAGTGCCTCAACAGCGATTAAGAAAATTCCCTCGAGTTCAGAGGTGTTTTCGGAAAGATGTGTTTCTATATCGCCAGCTGAAAGTCCCGAGAATTCGAAAAGAAGCCCCCTAGCGATCTCCTTTAACGCCTCGACCTGGGGATGTTCCTTTCCCTTTCCTGTGTAGTCAAAAAGAGTCACAGAGGATCCGTTTTCGGGTTTGCTTTTTTCCGGACCGCCAAGACCGCGGGAAAATTCCGCAAGCGCCTCGCGCGTTTTGACTATGTAAGGGTTTTCGTCAGCGTATTTTACAAGCGTAGGAATGGAGAATCCGACCTCGCTTTTTATCTCCTCGGCCCTTTTTCTCGCCTCAAGGTAGCAGCTTGAAAGAAGCGCGGAGATAGTCTGCTCTATGGCTCTTGCGTTTGCGGTCATGCCGAGATTCGTAAGGGTGGAGAGATTAAGAGCGTACCTTGCGTCTTCAAACGCTATTTTCTCAAGCGCCCTGAAGTGGGGTTTTTCCTCCTTGCCTTCGGGGACGGGAAATTTTCTTTTCAGAAAATCAAAAAGTTCCCCATTAAGCCTCGAGTAAACTTCGTACTGAAAATCGCAAAGCGACTCGAACTCTCTTTTAAGAGCCGGGTGTGAGTCAAGCTCTTCGGGAATGTAATTATCGCCTTTGCGCGGTCTCTGGTATCTCTGGGAATATTCGGTGAACGAGAGAAACTCGTTCGCGCACTCAAGCAGGGAAGAGAAAAGTCTTGAAACCCTCTCAACGCCTATGTGCACAGTCGCGTGCTCGGCAACAGAGGCGTGACCGTAGTTAAGAACCCATTTTTCATGGAACTTCTCTGCCCTGTCCCTCCCCATCTCCTGCTCCTTTATTACGGTATCTATGTTTTCCCTGAAACTTTTCGGGCTTCTGCTTACATAGGCGAAGATAACAGCAACGACTTCTTCGGGAATATTGCTTATGGTATAAATGTCCCTGTCGAGATTCGAAACGTAACGTTCCATTTCTCGGGTGACGCTTTTATCATCCAGTGCCATTTTCACCTCGACAGACAAATCTGCTCCCCGGTTCCCAGCCCATGGCCCAAGCGGTTCAGGAAAGCGTTTGCGTTTCCTTGAGTTTATCGACTATGTAAGGCATCACCTTGCTGGGGCTTCCGTATATGACGGCGCTCACGTGATTGTCAGCCGGGGTTTTTCTCTCGCCGATAATAACGACCCTGTTTCCCTTGTTCATGACCTGAAAGGGAAAAGACGCCACGGGTTCGATTTCCAGGTTCGCCCCGACGATTATGAAAAGATCGCAGTGCTGAAGCCTCATCCAAGATTCTCTTATCTCCCAGTGAGGAAGTGGCTGGCCCGGAAAGGACAGTGGAGGCTTCATCTGGTCGCTTTGACATTCCCTGCACTTCGGAATACCGGTTTTGCTGTTTTCAAGAGAAAGCAAAATCCCGTCAGTCCGGTAATCGTTTCCGCATTCGTGGCAGTGGACCCAGTTTATCGTCGAGTATATCTCTATTATCTTTTCGCTGCCGGTTTTGCTGTGCAGCCCGTCGGCCGCCTGGGTCAAAACGCAATCGACGTTGCAGAGAAACTCCATCTCGTAAATCGCTTCGTGGGCGGGAGAAGGCCGAGCCTCTGAAATTCTGGGATAGAAATCCTTTATTTTTTCCCAGTACTCCCTTCTGACCTCCGGGCGATTCTTGAATTTTCCTATGTCGGGATTAAAGCTAAGATCTGAAACGTCCGGCAGCCCGACATCAAGGGAAAGCTCGACTCCAGTAAGAAAAACTACTTGGGAGGACTCCCGAATCCAGTTTGCTGTAGCCGAAAGCGCATCCTGTTCCTGCTCGCTCATTTCAGGTTTTGATTATAACCGCTTGCGTCAACTGTCCGCAAATTGATTGCAGCTTGGCGACAGCAAACGAATTCAGACCGCGAAAAACACCGGATCAGTTGTTCTTCGGAACTGATCCACCCGCTACGTTTGGCACTTGAAACCACGGAAATGCATTACGCCGCCGCAACTGCCTACTCGCATCGCGGCATTTTGACAACGAATTACAGCAAGATATTCTTTTTGGATTAAAAATTAACAGTGGAACATCCGACCTTAAATAGAGTAATACTGTTTCCATGGCAGAAAAAACAATTACTCCGAAAAACATATGTCTGATTGGAGTGCCGGTTGACAGCGGAAAACGCCAGAAAGGATGTCGGATGGGGCCGGATGCGCTACATGTAGCCGGTATGGTAAAAGCTCTTGAGGACCTAGAGCACAACGTGCGTGACATAGGTTCCATTATCCCATCCGAAATTCTTTCCTCACCCATTCATGTTCCGGTACCCGATCCGATGCTTGACGATGCTATGCTTGATGACCCGATGTTTGACGAACCGATTATCCACGAGCCCGGACAGACCGTCAATTGGATTGAAGCCCTGCAGAAGGTCGGAGAAGACCTCGGCGATGAAGAATTACCGATTTTTCTTGGAGGCGATCACTCGCTCTCCATGGGTTCCGTCTCCGCAATGGCCCTACGGGCCGCCAAGATGGACCGCAAGCTCTTTTTACTCTGGATTGATGCCCATAGCGATTTTAACACGCCTATGACAAGCGAAAGCGGACATACTCACGGCATGTCCGTTGCCTAGCTGACCGGGCAATCGGGCTTTGAAGTCGAAGAGTTCCCCTCTCCGCCTTGTCCGATCCCAGGGGAAAGAGTAGCGCTAGTCGGCCTGCGTTCCGTTGACCGGATCGAACGCATCGGGCTTAAATCCAGTGGAATCGAGCTTATCAATATACGTTCTGTAAGCGAAGGAGGCGTCCGCGCACCACTCTTATTGGACTATCTAAACTGGGTACGTGAGGAAGAAGGTCTTCTGCATGTCTCTTTTGATGCCGACTCGCTAGATCCGTCGCTGGCTCCAGGCACAGGCACTCCGGTCTCCGGGGGACTGGGACTGCGGGAAGCTTACCTTATTATGGAGATGATCCACGAGAGCGGGCTTTTGTCATCTCTTGATCTTGCGGAGTAAAACCCGTTTCTCGACAACAGGGGACAGACGGCAAAACTCCTGGTTGACCTGACCGCGGTTATCTTCGGAGAGCAGGTTTTCGCCGGCACTAGAGATTAAGTTCCGCGGAAAATTCCTTCCATAGATTTTATCCTGTTAAAGGCTCTCAAAAAGAAACTCGTCATAACACAATGAGGCCGGTTTGGATCGATTGCGCTTCAACGGACAGGTAGAGTATTGTGTTATGGGCGTAAAACCTAAGGAAATAAACGAATTTACTGAAAAAGCCCTTCAGATCATCTGGGATGACGGGGGAGAAGACATATTCTTTTACGACGAACTCAGGGAAATCTGTCCCTGCGCCACATGCAGGAGGCTCAGAAAAAAAAGCAGGACTGGAAAACTTCCGTTTAAAAAACGTATTCCCCTTGGAAAAAGCGGCTTGGCGCCGGAGAGGATAGAATACGTCGGGAATTACGCTATAAGGTTTATAGGAGAGAACTGGTGCGAAACCGGGTTCTACACATTCGATTTTCTCAGAAAAAACTGTGTGCCGGGCAAATAACGTCCCCGCGGCGGAAAATCACGCCCGCGCGCTTATCGAAAGCCAGTTTCTGGTAACGAAGTGGTCGCCGTCTTCATTCACTTCCCCGTGGAGAAGGATGGCGGGTTCAACCGCGTTTTTCATCGCATCGGACGCAACATCATCCGGATAGCCGTGAAGAGCCCCTGAGGCGTACTGCTGGAAGGAACTTATATGTTCCCACGCTTCTTTGGTAAGATCGGCGGCAAATTCCTGTGCATCAATAAGATCAAATCCCACCTTGCCAACCAGTTCTTCGTAGTAAGAACGCGGGTGAAATTTCGCGGCCTCGGCTTTTTTCTCAACCCTAACTCTCTTCACTCCCTGTTTTTTCAGGAACTGGACGGCGTTTTTCACCTGGGTTCTGTAGAAAGGTATTGTTTCCGCGGGCCTTGCCTCTTCGTAGAAAGCGGTGTTGAAAAAAAACCAGCCTCCAGGCTTGAGTGCTTTTTTAATCGCCTTAAGGCTCAGAATCTGCTCCTCCTCGTCAAGGTAGTGAATGCCGTTACCCCATATCGCTACGTCAAGGCTTTTCGGAGGCAAATCAAGTTCCTGTATGGATGAATTTATAAGAGTCAGCTTGTCAACCTCTTTCTCAAGCCTGCGTTTGGCAAGCTTAAGCGCGCCGGCCGACTGGTCAAGGCAGAACACCGCGGACTCCTTGAGGTTCGAGGGAAGCATATCGAAAAAAAGCTGGGCCATTGTGCCCGCGCCGGTAGCGATGTCAAGAAACCTGTCAAGACTCTCCACTCCCCTGTCGACCATTATCTGTATCCAGTTTCTTGTTATATCGCCGTTTACCTTTCTGTACTCTTCTGTATCGGCAAAAGGCTCGTAATTATAATCTTCAGCATGCTTTTCCATCGTGTATCTCTCCTCGGCTTTTAACCCACCCGCACAACATACCTTTTATACCCTGAATTCTAACACAATAGCAATAAAAACGTTAAAAAATCAAAAACGACGTGGAAGTTTCCAAAACAAGCAAGGAGGCTAAACCCCTCTTTTTTCTCCCCAGAATATTTTGTGAAGCTGGGGAAGCACTCTCACGTTTCCCATACCATCACGGAGAATTCTCTCGGCTATCCAGTCTGCTTGTGTGCCGTAAACGGGCTGGAATATGATCGAAGCCCTGATACGATGCTCCGCTATAACACCCCTTGCGTATTCGTAATCCGCATTGTCGGCTATCACGAACTTAAGCTGGTCCTTTTCCTCCAAGGAATCGTAAAGTGAAAAATCCATTCTGGAGTCCATGCCCGAACCGGGACACTTGCAGTCCATACTCACAATCGAATTCGGGTGGGAAAAAATCTCAGGCGGTTTCTTGTTTCCGCTTGTTTCAAGCACGACCGCAAAATCCCTTTCGAGCAGAAATTCCGCTACCTCCTCCACGGCCTCCCGCTGGATAAGCGGCTCACCGCCGGTTATGCAGACGCGGGAGCAGCCGTACTCAAGAATTCTGCTCAGCACTTTCGCGTTTTCGATTTCCCGGAAATCGGTTCCCTCCACCGCGTACATGGTATCGCACCAGCTGCATCTTAGATCACAGGCAAAAAGCCTGAGAAAAACCGTCGGCAGCCCGATATGGACTCCCTCCCCCTGTATTGAAAAGAAGATCTCGCTTACCTTCATCGCAATTACGCCTCGTATTCGGTCGGGTCGGCCACGTCCGCTTCGATAAAAGCCCTTTTTCTCTCTCTGCAGGAACTGCAGGTGCCACAGTGTACCCGGGAACCCACGTAGCATGACCACGTGTCTTTGAAAGGAACTCCGAGACGCACACCGAGCCTGACTATCCCTGACTTGTCCATATCCACAAACGGAGCGACTATGGCGAGCCGTTTGTTATCAGTCGCGAGTCTCTCCGCCTCCTCGAAAGCGGAAACAAACTCCAGGCGACAGTCGGGATACACGCCCCTGTCGGAATGATGCGCGCCGTAGAACACCGTGTCGCAGCCGATGCTCTGCGAATACGCGACTGCCAGGGAAAGAAAAATGGCGTTTCGGTTCGGAACAACCGTAGAGGAGAGAGTCTCGTAATTGCGCGCGGATGCGGAAACCCTTGGAATCTCGATGTCCCGGTCGGTAAGCGCGCTGGCACCGAAAAGATCCTTTATGGAAGAAAGATCAACTATGTTCGGCCGAAGTCCCAGATGGCGGCATATATTCTCCGAGGAGTGAATCTCTTTTTCATGTTTCTGCCCGTAGATAAAGCTAAGAGGAAAGACTTCGTAACCTTCCCGCACCGCTTTGTAGCAGAGAGTAGAACTGTCCACTCCTCCCGAGACCATGACAACGGCTTTTCCAGACACTCGTTTAATATTAAAGCCGAAAAAAGCAAATAACAATTCCCGCAACCGAACCGGCACCACGGCGACAGGCGGGAAAAATCGAAATTTAAACGGTTTCAGTATGTTGGCAGAAACAAATGTGAATTATATACTTATTTACCCGAAAGTCGGGGGAGGCACGGCACGGAGAAATTCTATGAGCGAAGCGAAAAGAAAACATGGGCAAATTCTTCTTTTCGATGATTTTCCAAGCGTATCAAAAGAGAGCTGGAAAAAAGAAGCCGAAAAAAGAATCGCAAAGCATGCCTGCTACGAAGATCTGGTATGGCACACAGAAGACGGCATAGCGGTTGAACCTTTCTACACCGAAGAGGAAACCAAGGATTTCTTCTTCAGGGAAAACCAGTTTCCGGGAGAGTTCCCCTTCGTCCGCGGAACCCGCAAAAAAGATAACAGCTGGCTTCTAACCGAAGACATAAAACTCGCCGCCCCAGAAGACGCGGTGCGTGATGCGCTTACGGCGATAAAAGGCGGAGCGGGTTCCCTTACCTTCTTTGCGGAAACGAAGATAAAACGCGAGGTTATGGAAACTCTCATAAAAGATATAGATCCCTTGCGTACCAGCTTCAATTTTGCTTTGAGAGAAGATCCGGAAAAAGTCTGCGCGCTTTTTATTTCCTGCTGCAGGAAGAAAGGAATCAACACCCAGGAACTGAGCGGGGCATTTTTTTTCGACCCTCTTTCACAGTTGCTCGCCCACGGGTCTCTGGCGACGACGCTTGACAAACACGTGGAGAAAATCGCAAAAACTATTGGACATCTCTCCGATGCCGCACCCGGTTATTCGGCGTTTTCGGTAAAAAGCTCAGCGTTTAAAAACTCAGGGGCAACAATAACTCAGGAACTCGCTTTCACAATCGCCGCGGCCGTTGAGTATCTGGTCATGCTTCGCCAAAGGGACGTTGATGCGGACTGCGCCTGCCGTCATCTCGTTTTTTCCTTTTCCACCGGCTCAAGCTACTTTACGGAAATCGCTAAGCTTCGCGCCGCAAGAGCGCTCTGGGGGAACATCGCGGAGAAATTCGCCCCCGCCTCCGCTGAGTCTACAAAAATGAAAATCCATTGCCGCACCGCGACCTTCAACAAAACCGTTTACGACTCCCATGTAAACATACCGCGGGCAACACTTGAAGCCATGGCGTCGGTAATCGGAGGGACGGATTCTCTGACCGTACAACCCTTTGACGCCCACTACGGGGAACCCGACAAGTTCTCGAGGAGAGTGGCGAGAACCATCCAGCTTCTGATAAAAAACGAATCTCACCTCGACGTGGTAACCGACCCCGGGGGCGGCTCCTATCACATAGAGAAGCTGACGCAGTCCATATCACAAAAATCCCTTGAGCTGTTCCAGGAAATAGAAACAAAAGGCGGCTACCTTGAATGTCTGAAAAACGGGTTCATACAGAACGCGGTTGAAACCAGCAGAAAAAAAACGCTCCACGACATTTCCCGAAGGAAAAAAACGCTCATCGGAACAAATGAGTTTCCCAATCCACTGGAAAAGATGACAGCAAATATCCGGAAAACCACGTCCGCTGAAAAAGAGATGAGTAGCGCGGCTCCGAAAGTGACACCTCTTTGGGAATCAAGAGAGGCGCAGCGTTTTGAAAAAATAAGGCTTCTAAGCGAAAAATACGCGGAAAAAACGGGCGGGGGGCCAAGGGTTTTTCTTCTTCATCTGGGCGATTCTCCGCAGACAATAGCAAGAGCGGCTTTCTCGATGAATTTTTTCGGATGCGGGGGATTTGCGTTAGTTGACGGAGCGGAAAATCCGGGAATGCATGAGGGAGTCACCGCAGCTCTTTCCGAGAACCCGCTGGCGGTAGTAATCTGCGGTTCCGACAGAGATTACGAGCAGTTCGCGGAGGAAGCGATAAGAGAACTCAAAAACAAAAGAGCGGAAATAAAAGTAGTCGTCTCTGAGGGCGTACAAAGCGTACTGGAGAGACTCGCTCAGGCAGGAGCGGATGACTTCATCCACGCAGATTCCAATGTCTGCGATGTGCTTGAAAGATACCAGCAGCCGTTTTTCTCAGACGAGGCCCGCACATGAGACCCGATTTTTCGAAAATAAAACTTGGCCGCGTCCCAAGTGGCAGCACCGAGGCAGCGGGAGATATAGCGCGTCAATCACCGGAAAAAATAGAAATAAAGACGCTTTATGTCCGCGACGATCTCAGCAGCTTGGAACACCTGGGATTTGTCTCAGGAATCCCGCCCTATCTTCGCGGACCCTACCCGACCATGTACGTTACAAGACCTTGGACCATAAGGCAGTACGCGGGCTTTTCCACCGCCGAGGAATCAAACGCTTTTTACAGAAGAAACCTGGCCGCGGGGCAGAAGGGACTCTCCATAGCCTTCGATCTTCCGACTCACAGGGGGTATGACTCGGATCACCCCAGGGTTTCGGGAGACGTCGGAAAGGCAGGCGTGGCAATAGATTCGGTTCTTGACATGGAAATTCTCCTCAATCGAATACCTCTTGACCAAATCTCGGTTTCCATGACCATGAACGGCGCGGTTCTGCCGATCATGGCTTTCTACATAGTCGTTGCGGAGCGACGGGGAGTGGGGCCGGAAAAACTGAGCGGCACGATCCAAAACGACATACTCAAGGAGTTCATGGTAAGGAACACCTACATTTACCCGCCCGAATTCTCAATGAAGATAGTATCGGACATTTTCGAATACACGTCGAAAAAGATGCCGAAGTTTAACTCAATAAGCGTAAGCGGCTACCACATGCAGGAAGCGGGGGCCACGTCGGACATAGAGCTTGCTTACACGCTGGCAGATGGCCGTGAGTACATAAGAGCAGGGGTTGAAGCGGGACTCAACATTGACGATTTTGCGCCCAGAATCTCCTTTTTCTGGGGAATAGGCATGGATCATTTCATGGAAATCGCAAAGATGAGGGCAGCGAGAATGCTGTGGGCCAAAATCGTCAAGCAGTTTAACCCTAAAAGTCCGGAATCGCTTATGCTCAGAACCCACTGCCAGACTTCCGGATGGAGTCTTACGGAACAGTCTCCGTTTAACAACGTGACGAGAACCTGCGTTGAAGCCCTAAGCGCAGTGCTCGGCGGCACCCAGTCGCTTCACACAAATGCCCTTGATGAAGCCATCGCCCTTCCCACCGACTTTTCCGCCAGAATAGCGAGAAATACCCAGCTTTATCTCCAGAAAGAAACCGATATATGCAGGTCGATCGACCCTTGGGCGGGATCCTACTACGTTGAATACCTGACTCACAATCTGGCAAAAAAAGCATGGGAACTTATAATGGAGATAGAGGATCTGGGAGGAATGTCCAAAGCCATAGAAACCGGCATACCGAAAATGAGAATCGAGGAGGCGGCAGCCCGAAAACAGGCGAGAATAGATTCGGGGAAAGACATGATAGTGGGAGTTAACAGATACGACTCGGACACACAGGAAGAACTCGATATACTGGAAGTGGATAACCGCAAGGTGAGGCAAAACCAGATCGAAAGACTCAAGAGGCTAAAAGAAAAAAGAGACTCCAAGGCAGTGGCACACGCGCTTCAGAAAATCACCGAATGTGCCAGAACCGGTGAAGGCAACCTCCTTTCCCTGGCAGTTGAGGCCGCAAGGGAAAACGCCACCCTGGGAGAAATATCAGACGCGTGCGAAGAGGTATGGGGAAGATATCAGCCCGGATGGCGCACGATCTCGGGGGTATATTCCTCGGAAATCTCCAAGGACGCTGGATTTGCCAAGGCAAGAGAGCTTGCCGACCGTTTCGCCGCGGCGGAAGGGAGAAGACCCAGAATACTGGTCGCCAAAATGGGACAGGACGGCCATGACCGCGGAGCGAAAATAATAGCGACGGGGTTTGCCGACCTCGGTTTCGACGTGGACATAGGCCCGCTTTTTCAAACTCCCGAAGAGGCGGCAAGGCAGGCGGTTGAAAACGATGTCCACGTAATCGGAATATCAAGCCTAGCCGCCGGCCACAAAACTCTTATTCCCGAACTGATAAAAAAGCTCGGAGAAGTGGGAGCAGAAGACATAATGGTAGTGGCTGGAGGAGTTATCCCGAAACGCGATTACGATTACCTAAGGGACGCCGGTGTCTCGCAGATATTCGGTCCGGGAACCGTGCTGTCCACAGCGGCTGAAGCTATACTCCTGTCCCTGATGGAAACCCGAATATGACGCCGCGCAGAAAAACAGAAGCGGAGGCCTACCGCCAGGGTATAGCCAAGGGAGAGATACCCGTTCTGAGCAGAGCGATAACCCTTGCGGAAAGCACCCTGCCCGAGCATAAAAAACTCGCGCGGGAAATAATCACGTGGTGTCTGCCACGGTCCGGAAAATCCATAAGGGTAGGAATTACAGGCATACCGGGAGTTGGAAAAAGCAGTTTCATAGAATCTTTGGGCCTCTACCTCGCGCGCGAGCGCGAAAAAAAGATAGCCGTGCTCGCAATTGACCCCACAAGCAGCGAAACGGGAGGAAGTGTTCTCGGCGACAAACTCAGAATGCAAGAACTTTCCAGACACGAAAACGTCTATATACGGCCTTCTCCGTCGGCCGGCTCCCTCGGAGGAGTTTCAAAAAAGACAAGCGACGCGGTGATTCTCTGCGAAGCAGCGGGATTCGACACGATTCTCATAGAAACAGTGGGAGTCGGACAGTCTGAAATCACCTGCCACTCCATGGTCGATTTTTTCATGCTGCTCATGATTACCGGGGCGGGAGATGACATTCAGGGGATAAAAAAGGGAATAATTGAACGCGCCGATGCCGTATTGATAGCTAAAGCGGACGGAAGGAACAAAAAGAAGGCGGAGATTACAAGACAGGAAATGGAAGAAGCGCTCAGATTTCATAAACCGCCTGAATCCGGGTGGGTTCCCAAGTCTTACGCCTGCTCCTCCGTTACGGGCTACGGAATAAGGGAAATCTGGGAATGCGTCATTGAGTATGAAAAGCTCTGCAGAGAAAACGGATACTTTATGGAAAAAAGAAAAAAACAGGCGAAATACCGTTTGCACGAAGCGCTGACCCAGAACCTTGAAGACAGCTTTTACGAAAACCCTCTGGTCAAAAGAACGCTCGGCGAAATGGAAAAAGAAGTGATGGAAGGAAAAACGGACCCGTACACGGGAGCCGCGAATCTGCTTGACCTCTATTTTGAAAAGCTTCGCTTGTCCCCGTCGGCACGAGAACAATGATTATCAAAACTGTTTCACCCGAACACATTGACGAGATCGCGAAAATCGAAGACGACTCCTTCATCACCCCGTGGCCGAAACAGATACTCGCCGATTACATAAAAAAACCGGGTTTTTTCTGCAACATAGCGATAAGCAGAAGCGACGAGAACGTTGCGGGCTACTCCATATCCACCCTTATTTACGATGAAATTCACGTATTTAAGATCGCCGTGTCACGCTGCCACAGGAGAAAGGGAGTAGCGATTGAACTGCTTTCCGACACGTTTAATTTTTACGAAAAGATGGGGGCTCTCTCCGTGATTCTTGAGGTAAGAACAACAAACACCCCTGCGATCGCTCTTTACAAAAAACTCGGGTTCGAAATTGTAAGGACGCGTAAAAACTACTACAGCGGGGACGGGGGAGACGCTTTTGTCATGGGCCTTGCGCTTGACCTATACTATCAGAAGTTTCTCTCAGCCACGTAATCGGCAAGGCAGCCGAGGGATTCTTTATAATCGCTCTGCTCTATCCCATCCAGAGACTTTTTTGCGTCGACAACAAATTCTTTTGCACGTTGCCTGGTCAGGTCGACTCCCCGGTAGTGGCTTACGATCTCCGTTATTTCCGCTATCTCGGAACTATCAAGTTCATCTTCCTTATCAAGCGTTTCGATCACTTTGCGTTTTATGTCCTCCGGGGCGCTTTCAATTGAATAGTAAAGCGGGAGGGTCATCTTGCGTTCAGCCAAGTCCTGGCCGGTCTTTTTTCCGAACTTGTTTTCCTCCGAACAGTAATCAAGCGCATCGTCTATAAGCTGAAACGCTATTCCTATGTTGTGGCCGTAGCATGAAAGAGCTTTAACCGCTCCATTTGAAGTGTTCGCCAAAAGCGCCCCGGTCTCGGTCGAGCACTCAATGAGCGCCGCCGTTTTGTGATCAATTACGGAAAAACAGAAATCCTCTGAAATTTCAATCATCTTTCTTTCGCTCATGATCTCAAGTACATGACCCTCGGCTAGGCGTGATGAGGTCCTGGAAACCACCCTCAGAAGTTCGAGACTGCCACAGCTGTATATAAGCTCAAGGCCTCGTGCAAGCATAAAGTCCCCTACGAGCACGGTGGGTTTGTTTCCCCATACCATATTGGAAGAGGCGTTTCCTCTTCTGAATTCCGCCTGATCAACCACATCATCGTGAAAAAGGGTGCCGGCGTGAAAAAGTTCAATACCCGCGGCGGCTGCAATCCGGTCCTCCCCTTCGGTAAGCCCGCAGGCCGCGCTTGAGAGAAGAACGAGAGAAGGTCTGATTCTTTTTCCCCCTCCGCCAAGCAGATACCTAGCTATTTCGTAAACCAACGGAATATCGGATTTTATGAATTCATCGATTTTCCTTTCCGTTTCCGCAAGGCTGGGGTGAATTATTTCAATTATGTCCGAGAACTCCATCGGACGCTTAGACTATATGAATGAACCCGACAAGTCAAAGACTGGACACCGCCGTGAACCTAATGTAAGTTTCCTTTTTCAAATGAAATTTTGCTTAAGATAGTTTACAAAAACGTAACGGTAAACCGATTTGAACTATTTCGATATCTTGCTCTTATGCATGATTCTGATCTGTTTCGCGGCGGGACTCAGATCAGGTCTTATAAAGCAGGTTTTCTCCCTCACAGCCATAATAGGGGGAATCGTGCTGGGCTTTCTTTTTCACGAATCTCTCGGAACTGTCTTACTTGAAAACAATATCATCGCCGAACCGAAAATCGCGGATATTCTGGGATTTCTGATAGTAGCCTGCCTTGCGTACATGCTCATACATTATCTCTCGCATTTCCTGACAGACCTGATGGAAAGGATCAACATGGGGTGGCTTAACCACCTTCTCGGAGGAGCGATGGGGTTTATAATTGGTCTGCTGCTCTGTTATCTCGTGGTAACAGGGGTAAAGCAGTTTGTGGATGAGGATGCTCCTTTCGTTAAAAATTCCGTTCTGGCACCCAAAGTCATCATCGGATACAACATTATAAGAGAGCAGGCTCCGGATAACCTTGACGAAAGCTTGGAAAAACTCCGAGAACTTCGGGAAGGAAAACGAAAGTCAGACTTTGAATGAGTGGGGATAAACCGCTGGGTCCTCATAGCTGTCTTCTCCGTAACCCTACTTTAAAAACCGCAGAAACCTGTGTGGCTTGTGAAGCTGAAACATTCTTTCTCCAATCATTATTAATCGATGCTCCCTTAATTAACTCTACCGATTCAGTTAAACTTCTACAGGGAAAATGTCTTGTCCATGACCTTTTTCTAGAATAACTCGCGACATGGTTTCAATAACTACTCTTGACGAATTTATCATAAGAAATCAGTATGAATTTCCGTATTCCACCGGAGAGCTCTCCAGACTGCTTCGGGATATAGGGTTCGCCGCGAAAATAGTTCACAGGGAAGTTAACAAAGCCGGTCTCGTCGCGGACATCCTGGGCAAAACAGGCCAGATAAACATCCAGGGAGAGGAAGTAAGAAAGCTTGATTCCTACGCAAACGAAAGGTTTCTGATCGCGCTTGAACATGGCGGAGAATGCGCGGGGGTGGCCTCTGAGGAAAACGAGGATTTCATACCTTTTTCAGACGATAAATCAAAAACCTCAAAATACGTCATAGCGATGGACCCTCTTGATGGGTCCTCCAACATAGACGTAAACGTGTCGGTGGGAACTATATTTTCCGTATACAGAAGAATGTCGAAGATGTTCTCCCCGTGTCTCAAGGAGGATTTCCTGCAACCGGGCAAGGCCCAGACGGCCGCTGGATACATAATATACGGTTCTTCGACCATGCTGGTATACACTACCGGGCACGGAGTAAACGGATTTACTCTTGACCCGTCGATAGGGGAATTCTGCCTCTCCCATCCAAACATAAAGATTCCCAGTCACGGCGATATCTTCTCGGTCAATTACTATAACTACTCGAAATTCCCCAAGAGGGTAAGGGAGTATCTCGACCACTGCAGGGACGGGGAAAACAGTTCCAGTCTTTCGCTCAGGTATGTCGGATCCATGGTCGCCGACATTCACAGGAACCTGCTTAAGGGAGGAATATTTCTTTATCCGCAGACTTCAGATTCTCCGAACGGAAAACTCAGACTTCTCTACGAGTGTAACCCGATGGCGTTTATCGTTGAACAAGCCGGAGGAGCGGCGTCGAGCGGGACGCAGAGAACGCTTGATATTCAGCCGACGGAACTTCACCAGAGAACCCCGATATATATTGGTTCTTATAACATGGTAAGCAAGGTTCTGAACTTCTTAAAAGACACTAAAGAATCCGAGGAGGAGTGAAAATGGGCGAAAAAATCAGTTTCGGGCTTACTGCACCTCTTCCGGGCAAACCCGTTACCGAACTCGTGGATTTCGCCGTCCGCTGCGAGGCTGCCGGTTTTGATGCCGTATGGTTTCCCGACCACATACTGTTTATGGCGAAAAAACTGACCCCCGAAGTGTGGTCAATAATCACGGCGGCTGCGGTAAAAACGGACAGAATCCGCCTTGGAGCCATCGGGGACCCTCACAGATCCCATCCAGCAATATTCGCCCACAGACTCGCAACCATAGACAATCTCTCTCAGGGAAGAGCATTCAGTTGTCTTGGGTACGGGGAAAAGATGAATCTTGATTACTACGGCATAAACTGGAACAGGCCTCTTGCGCGTCTGCGGGAAGCTGTGCCGCTTATGAGGCGGCTTTGGGCAGGAGAGACGGTGACCTTCCAAGGCGAGTTCTACTCCCTTAGTGAAGCCGAAGTAAGGATAAGCCCGGTTGACGGAAAAGAAGTCCCGTTATACATAGCCGCAACCGGCCCGAAAGCTCTCGGGGTCGCCGGTGCGCTTGGAAACGGCTGGGTAACAAATGCGATGCCAACCTGGGTTTTTTCAAGCAAACTCGGTGAAGTGGAAAAAGCCATGAATGAGAATCCCGTCGCCCCGGAGAACTTTGAGAAGTGCATATACATTTTTGTGTCCATCGCCAAGGATAAAGACACTGCCTATGGGACTCTGGACAGAATAAAACACGCTATAATCTGGCCCGATGTCATAGAGGAAGCCGGATACGATCTAAAAATAGACCCGCTGTACAAGGGGCTTTCCTATACAAGCATAATGCCAAACGACCAAGATATGCTAACCAGATTCAGGCAGATGGGAGAAAAGTACTATACCCGGGAGATACTGTCTGATTTCGTGATTTACGGAACGGCCCGCGACGCTATAAAAAGGTTTGAGGAATACATAGAAGCCGGAGTCACCCACTTCATAATCAGGGATTTCAGTCCCGACCTAGAATATTCCTTTGACGTTCTTGCAGGAGAAGTAACCGGTCACTTCAAGTGACTCCTATAGTTCAGGCAATCGTGATTTCCTGCTCCAGGTATACGTTCTGAATGGTTTTCAGAAGCGCGACTCCTTCCTTCATGGGTTTCTGGAAAGATTTTCTTCCGCTTATGAGCCCCATTCCTCCCGCCCTTTTGTTTATAATGGCAGTTCTAACCGCATCTCCGAGATCGTCTGAGCCTGAGGCGCCTCCCGAATTTATTAGCCCTATTCTTCCCATGTAGCAGTTCGCGAGCTGATAGCGAGTGAGGTCTATGGGGTGGTCGGAAGTCAGTTTTGAATAAACGCGCTCGTGGGTCTTTCCGAAGGAAAGGGCCGTGAAGCCGCCGTTGTTTTCCGGAAGCTTCTGCTTGACTATATCGGCACCTACACTCACCGAGAGGTGGTTTGCCTGGCCTGTAAGGTCAGCCGAAACATGGTAATCGGCCTCGTCCTGCTTGAAAGCCGGGTTTCTCAGATAAGCCCAGAGTATGGTCGCCAGACCTAGGGAATGGGCATGGCTGAAGACCTCGGATATTTCCTCGATCTGACGGGAACTTTCCTCGGAGCCGAAATATATCGTCGCGCCGACCGCTACTGCTCCCATCTGAAAAGCCTGATCGACGTTTCCGAAGAGAATCTGGTCAAAGGTATTGGGATAACTAAGCAACTCATTGTGGTTGATCTTGGCTATGAAAGGAATTTTGTGAGCGTATTTCCTTGAGACCGAACCCAGCACCCCCACGGTCGAGGCCACGGCGTTACAACCCCCCTCAATTGCAAGCTTCACTATGTTCTCCGGATCGAAATAGAGAGGATTCACCGCGAAAGAGGCTCCCGCCGAGTGCTCAATCCCCTGGTCCACCGGAAGAATGGATACATACCCAGTTCCTCCGAGACGGCCGTGATTAAGGATGGTCTGCAGATTTCTTATCACCGCGCACGAGCGGTCGTTCTGGACGAATACCTCGTCTATGTAATCCGGACCGGGAAGATAAAGGCTTTTTCTGCTTATAGTAGAGCACTTGTGGCCGAGCAGGTATTCCGAATCCTCTCCCAGCACCGCCTGTATCTTATCGATCCCCTTAAGTTCTTTTATGGCCATGAGTTCCCCCTGAAAAACTCAGATTCTATCGAAATAAATACCTGATCGAGTTTTAACTGTCACTGAGAATAGATATTCCCGGAAGGTCGGATGCTCCTAGAAATTCAAAACAGGCCCCGCCCCCGGTAGACACGTGGGTTACTTCGGAGAAATTAACCCCGGACTTTTTAAGTGCCACCACGCTGTCTCCTCCACCAAGAACCGTAGTAGCCCCCCTCCACGTGGCAAGAGCGAACGACCTGGCAATGGCGCTCGTGCCGTTTGAAAAACCGTCCCTCTCGAAAAATCCCATGGGGCCGTTCCAGAAAACCGTGCCCTCTCCCTTTATACGCGAGGTGAATTTCTTCACAGTCTCCGGCCCTATATCAAAAGCCGTCATGTCGTCGGGAATCTCCGCGGCAGTAACCACAAGTGTTTTTTTGCCGCCGGCGGTCTCTGCCATTACGTGGTCAATGGGGAGAAGGATTTTTTCCTTGTAGGTTTCAAGAGCCTCCCGGGCCCAGTAAAGCATTTCCTTCTCCACGGAGCATTTCCCGACGCTCACACCGCGCGCCGCCAGAAAAGTATAGGCCACCCCGCCACCTAAAAGAACCCTGTCCGCCTTTTTGATTATGTTCTTGAGAGCTCCTATCTTGTCTTTTATCTTCATCCCCCCAACAATGACCACGTAGGGTTTCTTGGGTCTTCTTATGAGACGGCTCAAAAACTTCATTTCGTTTCCCACCATGAGGCCCGCGAGTTTTTTCTCGAAGTGGGCAGTCATTCCGTAAGTGGAGGCGTGAGCCCTGTGCGATGTGCCGAAAGCTTCGTTCACATAGATATCGGCCAAAGAGGCGAGTTTCTTCGAAAAATCCGCGTCGTTTTCCGGTTCCTCATTGTGATACCTGAGGTTCTCAAGGAGCATTACCTCACCGTTTTTGAGTTTTTTCGAGGCGTTTTCAACCTTCTTGCCCACAACGGCACCCGGAAAACGGATCTTGGCTCCCAGAAACTCGCTAAGCCTCTCCGCCACCGGAGCCATCGAAAGATCTTCTACCCTGCGTCCCTTGGGTCTTCCCATGTGGGAAGCAAGTATTACCCTGGCTCCGCTCTTGGTAAGGTAATCGATTGTGGGGATAGTGCGTCTTATCCTGTAATCTTCGGTTATTTTCCCATCGTTTACAGGAACGTTGAAATCAACCCTTACGAAAACTCTTTTCCCTTCGTACTGCGAACCGGGAAGATCGGTTACAAGAAGCTTTTTCTTCAAAGCGTTTTCCCGACAAGCGCTATAAGATCAACTACCCTGGAAGTGTATCCATACTCGTTGTCGTACCAGGCGACAACCTTGACCAGACTATCCTCTACAACCGAAGTCAGCATGGAGTCAAGAGAGCAGGAATGGGTGTCTCCCACCAGATCGGAAGAAACGATTTCGTCCTCGACGTATGCCAGGTAAACGCCGAGGTTTCCTTCGGCCGCCTCCTTGAATTTTGCGTTTACTTCCTCCGTAGAAGTTCCTTTCTCCACCTCACAGGTAAAATCCACAAGCGATACGTTGGGTGTAGGTACTCTCATGGCTACCGCGGAGAGTTTTCCCTTGAGTTCAGGGAAGACGATCTGTATTGCATTTGCCGCCCCGGTGCTGGTGGGAATAATTGAAAGAGCGGCCGCTCTTGCCCTTCTTTTATCCTTATGAGGGGTGTCAAGTATTCTCTGATCGTTCGTATAGGAATGTATGGTGGTCATCTCCCCCCGCCTGATCGTAAAATTTTCGTGGAGAACTTTGACCAGCATACCGAAACAGTTGGTCGTGCAGGACGCGTTTGAGATCACGTCGTGACTTTCGGGCTCGTACTCATGGTCGTTTATACCCATTACCGTAGTGAAATCCACCTTGCCGCTTGCGGGCGCGGTAATTATGACCTTTTTCACGGTCTCGCCCATGTGCGCCGCCGCAGCCTCGCGGGTTCTGAAAATACCGCTTGCCTCCGCCACGACCTGCGCTCCCGTGTCGGCCCACGGAATATTCGCAGGGTTTCTCTCAGAAAACACCTTTATGGATTTTCCGTCAACGGTTATTCCCTCGCCGTCGCACTTTACCTCTCCCGGGTAGCGACCGAACACCGAATCATACTTGAAAAGATGGGCCAGAGTTTCTGTATCGGTAATATCGTTTATGCCCACGAACTCAAGATCTTCTCTACCAAGACCAATTCTAAGTGCGTGCCTTCCTATCCTCCCGAACCCATTTATTCCAACCCTGATAGACATCGTAAAACCTCCGAAACTTGACTTTGAATTTCGCAAAACTATACACTTGTCTGCGGTTAGTCAAATAGGATAATCAATTTGAGAATAATCACAGTGTTTCGCCCCGTGACCGCGCCATTTCACACAGCCATACGAATGGTAAAGCATCGTGATTTTAGTTGATTCTTTCCACCCGGCTTCCAGTTAACTAAGCCCCTCGAAACACCTTTTGTAATTGTACCGGATGATTAGGCATTAGCCAGTTTGCAGGGAACCTCCCGCACTTGGTCCGAATGTTTTCGCACGGGTTAAATATCGTAACCGTTTGGTAATATCGTCAAGAGCCAGATAAAGACAAGGTACCAGATAAAGTATAACAAAGGTCGAGAAAACAAGTCCGAATCCAATGGAAGTGGCCATAGGAGCGAGAATGCCTGCTTGGCCCTTATAGGCTAACATCAGGGAGAAAAGTCCAGAGAAAGTCGTAAGCGTGGTAAGAACGATGGGCCGAAAGCGATACCTTGCGGAAAACATGATGGCTATCGCCTTGCTCGGCATTTTTTTCGCCCTTCGGTTGATAAAATTCAGCAGCAGCAGGCTGTCGTTCACAACTATGCCCAGAAGCGCAACCATTCCTATTATGGCGGGGAGCGTCATGGGCTCTCCACGCAGCAGAATCCCCACGAGTACTCCCGTAATGCAAAGAGGCAGAACGCTCATTATGATAAGCGGCTGAAAGCCGGAGCGCAGTATGCTCGCAAGAATGAGATAAATGAGAAGCAGGGCAACAAGCGACGCCTTTTTTATGTCGCTTATCGCTTGGGTGTACTGCTCCTCCTCCCCCGCGAATCGAAACGAATAGCCCGAGTAGTTCTCTAAAAGGCTGTCGAGATACCGCGAAAGATTCGCGTTTACCTCCCTTGAGGTAGTCGTTTGGATGTCCACTTCAGCCGTTACGGTTACCGTTCTGCGAAGGTTCTCCCTTCTTATCTCAAGCGGTGTCTTAGAGTCCTTTATCTCCGCCACAGTGCCGATAGGAACCCTCCGCCCGAGAGGAGTCAGAATCTGGTGGGATTTTACCGAGAGGACACTGGACTCCCCCGTATGGTATCGCAGGCTTATCTCAGCCTCTTCTTCCCCCACTCTTGTCTTGGCAACCGTGAGACCGTCTCCGAGAACCTTGATTTCCCGCGCCACGTTCCACTTGTCAAGACCGAACACCCCGGCTTTTCTCCCGTCCACTTCGACTGTGGCCTCAGGCTTTCCGTAAACAAGATTGCTTGCCGCGGCGCTCACCCCCGATTGACTACTCAGAAACTCCCGGGTCTGAGAAGCTATGTCCATCAGCACCGGGATATCATCTCCGCTTATTTTGACGTCTACTGGTTTTCCGGTGGGAAGACCCGTTGTCGTGATGAAATCAACTTGTTTAGGTCCCGTAACCGTTTCCTCTACATTTTTTTCTGCGATTTTGGAGAGTTCAATCGCATTTTCTTTCCTAGCGGAATAATCCTCGTATTCAATCAGGACCGTTGCCACGTGGTCTCCCATAAAAAACAGGTCGTCAGGATCAGACATATCCATGCCTACCATGGATAAAGTGTTCTTCAGAACATGAGGGGGAACGCTACTGCGTACGGCCTCTTCCACCTGGGCTACGGAAGCGACCGTATACTCCAAGCTGGATGAGGGAGGATTCTCAACCCTTACCAGTATCTCCTCGGTATCATGAAGATAGAACATGACGTTGGGAATCCGGACAAATATAAAAACCGAAAAAAGAAAAATGACCGAGAAACAGCCTATTACCACGTAACGGTTTCTAAGCGCAAATAGAAGTCCTCGCAGATAAAGGCCTCTTACGCGCAGAAGTGCAGCGTTTCCGCGAGGGGGTCTCGCTGCGCCATTTGCCGGAAGCCAGTCGGCGCAGTGAGACGGCATAATCACCAAGGCTTCGAAAAGGGAAAAGCAAAGCGCAAAGATCGCGACCTTGGGAATGATGGAAAGGAACTGTCCTATGAGCCCGGTCGCGAGAAGAAGGGGGGTAAACGCGGCGATAGTGGTCAGCACCGTCGCAACCACAGGCCAAGCGACCTCTTTTGTCCCTATTACCGCCGCCCTCAGCGGTTCCACTCCCCTTAATATATGCCTCTGCACATTCTCAACGACGATTATTGCGTCATCCACGACCATGCCCAGCATCATTATAAAACCGAACATGGAAAGGGTGCTTAGCGTTGTTCCGGTCATCTTCATTAATATCGCGGCTCCCAGAAAAGAAACGGGAATTCCCAAGGCGGCGATAAAGGCCGCCTTGCGGTCAAGAAAAAGACCGAGAAGGATCACTACCAGAACAAGCCCCAGTCCGCCGCTTTTAAGCATGGTACCAAGACGACTTTTCACCCAGTGTGACCTGTCAAACGCCAGGGTTATCTCCACACCTTTTGGCAGTTCGCTTTCGTATTTTTCGGTAAGCTGCTTTATGCGGTCGACTGTATCCAAGATATCGACGTTTTTCTGCTTTTCCACCCAGAAGGTAATCGCAGGGCGACCGTTTATCCTTGACCTCAAATCCTCTTGCTGCTCGCCGATAGTGACCGTCGCCACGTCGCGGAGCAGAACATGTTTGCCCTCCACGTTTTTAGCGACCGGAATATCGAGAAGGTCTTCCACAGATCTTATCTTTCCCTCGGTTCTCAACAGAAAATCAGCATTGCTCCGCGTAAAGTTCGCTCCGGGAATATCCACATTCTTTCTGTTGATGGCATCTGAAATCTCTTCAATGCCCAGTCCGAACTGCACCATCTTCGGATAATCGAGATACACCCACAGGGCCGGGCCAGGCAGCCCGACGGAAGTTACGTTGTCAATACCGTCTAAAAGTGCAAGTTCGTCCCGCAATTTTTTGGCGCTAGGATAGAGAACAGCTATTGGCATATCACCTGAAACAGAAACGCTCACAAGCGGAAAACTCGCCTCTTTCTCTTCGGTCACAGGCTCCTCGGCGTCCTCGGGAAGATCATCCGCTATCAGGTTGATTTTGGAATCGATCTCCCAAGAGATTCTTCGGGTATCTTCACCTGGATAAACCTCAGCCGTAACCCGTGAGAAGCCTTCGGAAGAAACGGATTTTACGATCTTGACGCCGGAGACGTTTTTTATCTGCTGCTCGATAGGAATAGTTACAAGATTCTCGACGTCTTCGGCTGAAGAACCCGGAAAAGACGTGTTTACTGTCACCATCTCGAGTTTGACAGATGGAAACAGCTCAAGAGGAAGAGAGAATGAAAACAGAAGCCCTATAAATATTATGGCTCCCATCAACAGGTTCACGAAAAAGGAATTTCTTACTGAAAAATCGGCGATATGCATAGAAAATCAGTCGATAATACTTACTGTGCACTCTATTATAATCCCCGGAGTCTGCGGGAAACCGATCAAGCTGTATGTCTCTTCGGTATCGGCAGATTTTCCCCCTGCGGATTAGAAACCGTATCTTGCCTTGTCAAACAGAATTTCCACCCGATCTACAGTCAGTCATGACTTCAAAACGCCTTCGGTAATTGTACCGGATAATAGAACACCACCTAATTCTCGGAAGAAGCACCGGAACTTCCAGAAAGAAGTATCAGCAACGTAAAATTCCCTCCGTAGTCTCTCGGACGAATGCCCGAATTGCGAATATGGATTGAGTTTTCCCAATTCCCGTAGTATCGTTTCACGGTTATGAAAAAGCTTAGCGTATGTATTCTGGGAGCAAGCGGCTACACTGGAGCAGAACTCATAAGACTGCTTCAGGGACATCCCCAAGCGAGCATTTCGCATTTAACCGCGTCAAGGCACGCCGGGCGTGCATTGGCAGAAGTTTTTCCGCACCTCGGCGGAATAACCGATCTTGAACTCAGCAGTCCGGACCCTTCGCTCATTCCACACGATACCGACGTGGTATTCGCAGCACTGCCACACGGCGCATCCGCCGAACTTATAGAAGAAATTTACGGAAGAGACATAAGAATAATTGATCTCGGGGCAGATTTCCGCCTCAAGGAAGGCACCTACAAAGAGTGGTACGGGGATCATCCATGCGCCCACCTTCTCGAAAACGCCGTTTACGGAATCCCCGAACTGCATGCGGAGCAGATATCGGAGGCAAAACTGGTGGCAAACCCGGGATGCTACCCCACCTCTTCAATTCTTCCGCTCGCCCCGCTTCTCGAGAACGGCATGGTGGAAACGGAAGGGGTAATTATCGATTCGAAATCGGGCGCCTCGGGTGCCGGAAGGAACCCTTCACTTGATCTTCATTTCTGCGAGATATCTGAAGGGATGAAAGCCTACAAAGTCGGCGAACACCGTCATACCCCTGAAATAGAGCAGGGTCTTTCGGATTTTCTCGGCGGCAAAATAGAAGTCGTTTTCACACCACACCTGATACCGATAAACAGGGGAATCCTCTCGACAATATACGTAAACCTCTCAGGCAAGCATACAACCCGCGAACTTCTGGACGCTCTCGGGCAGTTCTACGAGAACTCGCCTTTCGTGAGAATTCTTCCGGAGGGAACATTTCCGAACACTTCCTGCGTCAGGGGCTCGAATTTCTGCGACATAGGTGTAAAGGCAAATTCTGACAAAAAAACCGCAGTCCTAGTGTGCGCTATAGACAACCTTGTAAAGGGAGCCTCAGGCCAAGCGATACAGAACATGAACATTATGCTTGACCTTCCCGAGAGTCTCGGACTTGACTCCCTCCCGCTTTATCCCTAGTTTCGGCGGTGCTTATTATGTTGCTCGCCGGCAAGCGCAGAATCGGGCCATGTGTACTCTCCCCATCCCGTAATCACGGGGCCATCACCCTCACAGCTTACAATCGCGCCCGCGGCACCGTCTCCGAACAGCCCGGAAATAATAAGACCGCTTACCGTTAAAAAATCATTCTCTCATATGTAGGTAAAATTGTGGTCAATTACCAAGACCAGTACGTTCGTACCGGGTTCTGCCTTGGCCATCATCGCCGTGCGGGCCAGACCGACCGTACCGCCCAAGCATGCAACGCCGGATATGGGCAGTCGCCAGATATCCCGTCGCAACCCCATGCGTTCCATCAACAGGGCATCAACGCTGGGAATGGCAAAGTTGCTGCTGTTCACGGTAATAATTCCGCTGATCTCATCGGGCTCAATCCCCGCCTGCTCAAGGCAGGAGGAAGTTATTTTCTCACTAAGATCAACCGAACTCTTGATGGCGGCTTCATTGCGTTCCTCAAAAGAGCGAGGTTCAGCCAGCCAACTCGCGGGTACGCAACTGTGCCGCTTATCAACCTGAGCGTTTGAGAATACCGACAGCACTTTTTCAGCAGGCATAACCTCGGCGAATAGATCCTTCATAATGTTCGCCATATGAGCCTGAGTCACGACGGTTTCCGGAACAGCTGTTGCCAGAGCATTTAAGTGTATAGGAACACCCATACAGTAGGGTTAAACTAGGGGAAAGGGTAATGTCAACATTTTAAATAAGTTAGGTGTCATGGGTCCTTACAAACTCTGGATTTCTCTTATTCTTCTCACTACCACCGGGAGAAGATCGATCACCCTGTCGACTTCCTCCTCCCGGGTGAAACGGCCGAAGCTAAACCTGACCGAGCTGAGCGCCTCCTTTTCCTCGCGTCCCATAGCGATCAATACATGGGAAGCGTCCACGTTTCCCTCGGAACAAGCTGAACCAGTTGAAACCGCCACGTCTTCGGTATCAAGATTCATTACCACCGAGTCGCCCGGAGTCCCGGAAAAACCCACGTTAAGAGTATTGCAGACCCTCGCATCGGGATGTCCGTTCAGATAAACGTCCTTTATTCTCCGGGAAAGCTCTTCGAAAAGACGGTCTCGCAGGTTTGTCAGTCTTTTGTTCTCAAACTCCACTTGCCCGCGGAGAAGTTCGCACGCAAAACCGAATCCGCAGACGGCCGCCACGTTTTCGGTTCCCGACCTCTTTCCCCTCTCCTGTCCCCCGCCGTGAACAAAAGATTCCAGCCCGACTCCCTTTCTTACGTAAAGAGCCCCGGCTCCTTTCGGACCGCAGATCTTGTGGGCGGAAAAAGACGCCATATCCACCGGCAGGTCCGCAAAGTCTATTTCCACTTTTCCTAGAGCTTGTACCGCGTCCGTGTGAAAAATCACACCCCTCTCGCGGGCAATCTCTCCTATCTTGCGAATCGGGCTTATAACCCCGGTCTCGTTGTTAACGTACATGCAGGATACAAGAATCGTTCGCTCGGTAATCGCTTCCCGGAACTGCTCAGGGTAAACCAGCCCGAAGGAATCCACCGGAAGGTAAGTGACTTCGAAACCGCTACGCTCAAGGAACTTGAACGTTTCAAGACACGAGGCGTGCTCGACCGCGGTCGTAACCAGATGGTTTCCCCTGTCCGAAAGAGCGCAGGCGAGACCCTTCACGGCAAAATTGTTGCTTTCACTCCCCCCGGAGGTAAAAACTATTTCTCCTGGCCTAGCCCCCAAGCAACTCGATACTCTCTCCCGAGCGCAATCAAGCGCCGCGCGCGCGGCGCTTCCGGGAGAGTGAATGCTGGAAGGGTTCCCGTAATTTTCTGCAAGATAGGGAATCATCTCTTCCAGAACGCGCGGGTCAAGGGGCGTGGTCGCGTTATAGTCGAGATATATGTAATGTCTGGGATCGAGCGACATTTTTTCACCGTCGGTCAAACAGCATATCTGATACCGAAGAATAACCGATCAACCGCGCAAATCACGGCAACGCACAGTACCGGAAGCAATCTGGAGTCAAGTTATTTCAGCAGGTTAACGCCGCGGGGGTAAAATCGGGCGTGGCGGCAAACGGGTTTCAAAGCAAGTCGGGCTTGTTGGTAATCAGCCCGTCAATCCCAATCCCGGCCAGTTTTTCACCTCGCTTTGGGTCATTGACCGTCCAGCAGCACACAAAAAGACCGTTTCTTCGCGCTTTCGAGGCAAGCCGGCGCGTCATGAAACGGTAATTCGTAGCAACTACCCGGCAACCGAGCGAAAGAGCCTTATTAACGCATCCGAAGCCGAAAACCGTAATAAGTCCCGTTGTAATTGAGCGATCAAGCTCCCTTACCGCACGGATACAGTCCTCGCGGAAAGAAACCACCGCGACATCTTTTGTAAGACCATGTTTCTTTATAAGCGAAACTGTTTTCTCTTCCGTGCCTTTTTCCTTGAGCTCAACTACAAGTCCGCACCGCCCCCCGAAATTCTCCAATACCTCCTCAAGAGTCGGTATCCGTTCCCCACAGCCGGCATCAAGAGATCGAAGTTCGCCAAGAGTTTTTCCCGAAACGGTTCCCTTACCGTCCGTGGTCCTGTCAACCGTTCCGTCGTGAATGACTACCAGACGGCCCTCAAGACTTTTTCTTACGTCGAATTCTATCGCACTGGATCCCATGTCCAGAGCTCTGCGGAAAGATCGAAGCGTGTTCTCCGGTTCGTAATGACTAGCGCCCCGATGAGAAATGAGAAGAAAATCTTTTTCGAAAAAACCTTTCATGAAATCCGTGGAAACTATCTAAACAGATCATGAGCCGGATCTCTGATCAGTTCACCCGAGCCTCCCTCTCCCCGAATGTAGTCGACCCCGCGCACTACCACCACAGGGGTCGCTGCGGTTTTCTCCATTAGCATTCCAGCAGCACACGCCACTTGATCAGCAGTCGCCATCTCAGTCGCGGTAAGCACAAGCCCCTTGGCGTCGGTCTCCCCCCTGCGGTCAGAAAGCACCCTCATGCCACTACAGCCAATCGCAATGTCTGTAAGACCTTCCCGCCAGGGACGTCCGACAGTGTCGGTTATTATAACGGCAACATCTCTGCCAGTTTCTCCTTTTATATGTTCTCTTATAACCCCGGCGGAGCGGTCGGAATCAAGCGGCAGAAGTGTGACATCTTCTCCTCCAGAAACGTTTGAGGCGTCCACGCCAGCATTTGCCAGTATAAGCCCCCCAGCGGTCTCAACTATAAGTCTCCCCTTGCCGCTTTCCCTCTGGTCCATTCTTACGATCCTTCTAGTCTCCCCGAGAATTACCTCTACGAGCCTAGGATCCTTTGAAACCTCCCGCGAAACCGTAACTGCAAAACCCGAAGGCTTGACCCGGGAAAGATTAACGACCCTGCCTTCAGCTTTCGAGACCACCTTCTGCGCAACCACCAAGACATCTGCGTCGAGAAACAAAAACCCCTCCCGGGCGGCGGCGCGAAGGATCATCTCCCCGAGATTGTCTCCCTTTTTCACTTCCGGAATTCCCCCGAGGGAAACAAGTCTTATTTCTCCAGTTTTGCTCATCTAAAATCTCTCCCGCTTCCCCGACCGCATTTTGTATATCCCGGCTAAACTATCTAGTATATATTACCGATATTACCGGAGAGAAAAATGGAAAGGTTCTGCATGGAAAGAGAGGCGGACATCGAACTGGAAAAACAGTTCGAGGTATCTGAGGTGGCGAGAGAATCAGGCCTCATGATCCGCATATTCGTGACCTCTCTGCTGAAAAAGGAAATAATGGAGCCTGACTCCGAGGCCACAGCCCGCGGCGAGGATGAGAACACGAGGCTAAAGGAGATACTTTCTCCGCTTGTTTCATCAATAAGGGCGACTAGAAAGACGAAGAGAACAAACCTGGTCAATTTCACCGCTTCAGTTACCAAAGACGGAAAAGGTCAGGAATTTCAGGTCATTTCTTGTCTAGGGCCGGTAACGAAAGACTCCGAGGAACCTTGCATAACCCTTCTTCTGCCAGAAGACCTGCCGCAAGAGACACCTTAGCCGCAAAATCATGTATTATTAGCTTCATAATGGGGTGTATAGAGGAAATTTCCGGCGAAATCTACTTTGACAACAATGCAACCACAAGGCCCCTTCCGGAGGTGACGGAGGCCATGTGCGAAGCCATTGGGGAGCAATTCGGCAATCCTTCAAGTGCCCACTCGGCGGGCGAGAGGGCGAGGCACCGCATGGAGCTTGCGCGCAAACGTACCTCCGGTCTTCTGGGATGTTCCCCGGAAGACCTTATATTCACAAGCTCCGGCACAGAATCAAATAACATGGTCTTTTATTCCTGCACAAGGAAGAAGAAAAAAACCCGAATCGTCACAACGGGAATTGAGCATTCCTCGATAATGAAGATGTGCAGTTTTCTCGAACTGAACGGTGTCCACGTGGAAATACTCGAGGTGGACAAACAAGGGATTCTTGATGTCCGCAGGCTGGAAGACGCGCTTTGCGAAAAAACCGATCTTGTTTCTGTTCAGTGGGTTAACAACGAAACTGGAGTGATACAGGACATGGAACCTATTTCCGAACTTTGCAGGGAGAAGGGGGTTCCTTTTCACACCGACGCCGCCCAAGCCATAGGAAAACTCAGGGTGGACCTGGAGAAGCTTCACGTGGATTTCCTTTCCTTCACGGCTCATAAAATCAACGGGCCTCAGGGCGCCGCAGTTCTATACGCAAAAGACAGACTGCTTGTGAATCCTTTTCTTTTCGGAGGATTCCAAGAAGAAGGTTTTCGTCCCGGAACCGAGAATCTTCCGGGTATAGCGGGCCTCGGGGTTGCATGCGAGATAAGACGCGTAAATTTTGAGAAAGCCGTCGGGAAAATGAAAGACCTTCGCGATCAGTTTGAGAAAATAATCATCAAATCCATACCGCAGACCTCAATTAACGGACTTGCCGGAAAAAGAGCATGTAACACCACGAATATTCATTTCGGGGGAATTAACGGAAGAAAACTGGTTTCTCTCCTTGATGAATCGGGAATAAGGTGTTCGCAGAGTTCCGCCTGCACAAATTTCGAGGTTGCGCCCTCCTACGTGCTAACCGCCATGGGACTCAGCGAACAGCACGCTTATTCAAGCGTAAGATTCAGTTTCTGCCCAGAAAACAGTTTCGATGAGGTAGAAACGGCAACGGAAATCATCAGGCAGAAATGCGAATTTCTCAGGAACCACCCGCACTGAATCCGAGTGCCTTTGTGGGGACAGAACGTCTCCATCGCCTCTCGCCAATATCGTCAAGAGCCAAATAAAGGCAGGGAACCGGATAAAGTACCACAAAAGTTGAAAAATCGGCGATATGCATGGAAAATCAGTCGATAATCCTTACTAGTTGGTCAGGAAGCAGACCGAAGTTTCCCTCGGTTATAATTCTGGAATCTGGTGGAAGTGAATTAAAAGATATGTAAGCCGAGTTATCGTCAATCCAGGTGGGTGTCACTTTAATCTTGGAAACCTCCCCATTTTTCTCGACCAGCACGAAAGAAAAAGCTTCCTTATTGTCGAATAAAACGGCTGTTCTAGGAATCTTGACGACATTATCAAATCTCCGCATCAATATTTTCACGGAAACTATTTCCCCGGGCCACCATTTTACCGAGGGATCGGATATGGCAATCTCGATATCGTAGGTGCCCGAGAAATCATCAGAACCTGGACTTACGCCCTTAACTTCGCCCTTGACGGTTTCCACAATGCCCTCTCTTGAGAGAAACACCTCCAGAACATCCCCCCGCTTGACGCCTCTAGCAACCAACACGTCCACACCAGCTATTACTTTTCTGCCACTTAGGTTAACGACCCTCGCTACTACGTCCCCGTTTCTTATTTCCTGCCCGATGTCGGGAACGATTTCAACAACCTGACCCTGGATAGGGGAACGGATTTTGAGGTTGTCGTAATTCCACTTGGCCCTGTTGTAAGAAGCTTCAAGCGCTTTTACACTTGCCGAGGCGGTTTCAAACAGGTTGCGCGACGCTTCGGTCTCATCCTCAGATACTATTCCCTTCTCAAAAAGAGCCGTGTTCCTTCGGTATACTCTGTCGGCCTCGGCAAGCTTTCCCCTAACGGATTCAAGATTGTACTTCGCCTCGTCAAGCCGCGTTTCCACACGGTAATCGTAGAGCTCCAGAATGATTCCGTCCTTCTCAATTTCTTGGCCCCGGCCGGAATCTATCCGCCTTACCCATCCCGAAACGGTCGTGCGGACCAAGACAGTCTGCTTGCCGCGGACCCTTCCGAGAACTTCGGTGTAAATTGAACCTGAAGATGAAACAGGCGTCATTACCTTTATGGGCCTGTAGGCGCTCTCTTCTGAATGATAGTGCGCATTCGACTCCCTTTCGTAAAGAAACTTCGCATACAGAAAAACCAGAACAAAAAGGAAACCCAAAAATATTAAAAGGAGAACCAACCAGCTTCTTTTTTCCCTGAACCAAGATCTCATCTAGCTTTCCACCCAAAAATTCAAATAAAACAGGATATTTATACAGTATCAAGAGTCCTAAGGTTTGGCAACAACGGATAAAATGATTGACTTTTAACCAAAATACTCCGATAATTTACTAAGAAATCCTTAAGGAGGATGTTAGTGAACGAAAAACCATTAACAAAATCCCAGCTTTCAAGCAGCCTAGCAGAGAAGGCGGGAATAACGAAGGCAACAGCCAAAACCGTTATTGACACTATAGCGTCAATTGCATGTGAAGAAGTAAAAGCAAAAGGAGAATTTACAATTCCCGGAGTCGGCAAACTGGTTATTAGCAATCGTAGCGCCAGGATGGGAAGAAATCCCGCTACTGGTGAAGCACTCAACATACCAGCTAGAAAGGTATTGAAGTTCAGGGTGGCAAAAGCCTGCAAGGACTCTGTGCTGGGTTAAAAGCGTCTCCTGACTTTGCTTAACTGATACCGCCTTTGAGCGACCAGTTGATGATTTCGACGGGATGTACAATCTTGATTCCAGAGTCTGAGCCGAGTAACCCCTTGCGGATCTGCATCATGCATCCAGGGTTCCCGACAGCCAGATAATCGGCACCGGTTTTTTGTATTTCCCGCACCTTCCCAGAAAGGAGCTTGGCGGACATCTCCGGTTGTATCATATTATATATTCCGGCACTTCCGCAGCAGTGATCCGATCTTTGCATCTCGGTAAGCTTGAGCTCCGGGACGCTTTTCAGAAGTTCCCTTGGAGCAGATTTTATCCCTTGGCCGTGAACGATATGGCACGCGTCCTGATAAGTAACCCTTATATCAAGAGGGTGCAGTTGCGCCCCGATTCCCATATCCGAAAGAAATTCCATGACATCTACGGTTTTCTCTGAGAGCCGCGCTGCAGCTTCGAAGTAAACCGGATCCCCCCGCAGAATCTCGACGTACTCCTTCATGGTCGAACCGCATCCAGCGGAATTAACAACTATGGCATCTACATCCACGGCGGCGAAAAGATCCACGAGTCTTCTTGCGAACCTCCTTCCCTCCTCAAGCCTTCCAGAGTGAATGGAAAGGGCTCCGCAGCACCCCTGATTCTGCGGAACAAGAACTTCGCAACCGCCTGCGCTAAGCACTTCGGCCGTGGCCCTGTTTATTTCGGGGAAAAAAACCCCCTGAACGCAGCCGCTCAGAAGAGCGACTCTCTTTTTTCTCTCTCCAAGTGCCGGATAAAAAGCCGTAAGAGTTTCCCCGAAAGCAGATCTGACCTCGGGGAGCATATGGAACATAGAAGAAGCCGAGAGACTTACCCTGTCAAGAAGCCACGGCGGGAAAATTTTCTTAAGGCCAAGTGCTTTTACTAGGTAGACAAACGGCAGAAGAAACCTTAGCCTTCGCGGGTAGGGGAAAATGCTGAAGATAAAAGCCTTTAGCATTTTCTCCCGCAGCCCCCTCTTGAATCTCCTTTCAATCTGATCCCTCGACATTTCTATCAGGCTTCCATACTTGACTCCTGAGGGACACGCGGTTTCACAGGCAAGACACCCAAGACACAGGTCAAGATGTTTTACAAGCGAGGAACCCATCGGGATTCTCCCCTCTTCCGCGGCTTTTATCAGATGGATTCTTCCCCTAGGAGAGTCGAGTTCGTTTCCGGTTTCAAGATAGGTGGGGCAGGATGAAAGACAGAACCCGCAGTGAACGCAATCCTGTATTATCTTCCTGCTCGGGCGGTCTGTATCGTCAAAAGCGGTCTCAAGCGACATTCTTTCCCTCCACTCGCAAAGAAATCGAAAGATCGAAGGTTTCGCCGCCCGCGTGGCAAAACGCTTCTTCAAGTTCCGACGTCGCGCCAAACGATTTTTTCTCAAGTTTTCTGCCCGATATGTCAAAACGAAGTAAGTCCCGTGAAAAAGGATTGGGGAAAACTGTATAGTTAAGCCCGTCTTCTGATAGCAGGGTTACTTCCGTCGTGTCTCCGAGGTAATTAATCGGAACATCCGGAATCGTGACTGATCTTGTTCCGTGACAGAAAGCAAGCGATATTATGTCACCCACCTGAAGAAACCTGACATTGGTCCGGACATCGGCAGGAAGGTATCCATTCAGGCTTCCTTCTCCAGTCCTGATCCCAAGGCTTTGGCGTAGAAGTTCCCTGATTTTCTTTCTAAGCAAAACGGCAGCTTCGTTGGCCGGATCTCTGTATATGGTTCTGTCGTTAAGTTCGGAGAAGTGAAGCGCTATAAGCGCGCAGGCGTAGGGATGTTCGCCGAGATGTCTCCTGAAACACTCGGACCAGATCTCAAACTGGCTCTCGGCCCGCATCTCCATGAAGTTTCTCGGATATCCGTTTTCCGGGTTAAACTCGGCCGCGGAATCCGGTTTCTCCCATCCGCAGTCATGTTCTCTTATCGCCAGCATCACCTCATCTCTGGGAGCGATGCTTTCGAAATCCTCATTGCCCCAGAAATTCATTATTCTAGAAGAAAGAAAAGCATGGCTTGGCTGCGTTATGAGTGTCCATCCCTCGCCGAATTCTCTTCTTATCATAATCAGTATCCTCAGTCCGCGTCGAGTATTTTTTCGCCGGGCAGTATGTCCCCGGGATCAAAACGCCGTTTAATGTTTTTCATAAGCAAAAGCGCCTCTCCGAAATCTCCCCACGCTTTTACCCTCTCCCTGAGTTCATGGCGGATTCCCGAGAACATGATACGGCCCCCGAGCGAATCGGCAAGATTTTCGAGAAAACGCGCTACGCCGACCGCCCTGTCACTCTCGCCGCTTACAGAAACAAGCGCAACTCCTCTGGCAGGCCTTGAAAGACATCGCACCGTGACTCCCGAGAGTGCCGGATTACTCTCAATATCAGAAAGAACCTCTATTGAGCCCGTGACGGGAAGAGTGAGTTTGGAGGAAAAACTCGCCTCGGGCGAAAACGGAAACTCCCTTACCGCATCCCATAAGTTCTGCGAACGCTCATTGTCCATCTCGACGAAAGCAGCAGACTCACCTGAGGTTATTTCCCCTACCTGTTTTATCTGCTCGACTACGGCATCTTCGAAACTGTCGAACCGAAGCAGGATGCTCCTTTTCGCCCCCTGTGCCACTTCAAGCTCAGAAGAGAGTTTTTCATCCAGTATTTCAAAGCATGTGGGAACAATATCCGCAGCAAGTATCGCTCGGGCAGCCCGGGAACAGGAAACGTGCTCGTCGAAACTCAGGACAACAGTCCTAGATAATGGCTGTCGTGGATAGAGCCTGAAAGTCGCTTCTACCAAAACGCACAGGGTTCCGAGCGAACCTACCATAAGTTTAGGAATATCGTAGCCCGCTACGTTTTTAACTACTTTTCCTCCCAAATTTATGATCTCACCGTCAGCCCTTACGGCTTTGACTCCGAGGATAAGTTCCCTGCAGGTACCGTATCTGGTGCTCAGTGGACCGCAAAGATTTGTTGACACCAGCCCTCCCACAGTCGCCCCGGAGTTAAGACGGGGCGGGTCCACGGGAAAAAGCTGATTCTCGCACCCGACAACCTTCTGAAACTCCCTGACCTCCATGCCGCACTCAACCGTGGAAACCATATCGGAAGGTTCGTGAAACAAAACCCTGCAAAGACGCCTGAGCGAAAGCGCCACTCCGACCGTCCCAACAGGATTACCGAGAAAAAGCTTGGTGCCTCCCGCAAAAGGAAAAACACGGATGCTCCTCTGCGAAGCAAACCTCAGGATCCGGGATATCTCCTCGACGGTTTCAGGATAGAGAATTATTTCGGGAGTGAAACCGAATTCCGGAACGCTTCGGTCCGCGTCTCCAGAACCCGGAACATAGAAACTTGAAACCATCTTGGAAAATTCTGCTACGTAAGACATCTTTTTAACGAGCGGGCCATGAAACCGAGAACACGGCCCTAGCACAATTAGAAAAGCTCCCCCATTTCCTTTGTTGGAGGAGCTTGGGAGTCCTGTTTTCGCATCCCGGGCTCAACACACGTTCTCGGCGTCGGAAATACTTTGCCGGGATTGCAGAGCCCCTCCTCGTCAAAAGCGCACCGCACGAAATTCATTGTATCTATTTCCTGTTCGGTGAACATAAGCGGAAGGAATCTCTTTTTGTCAAACCCGACGCCGTGCTCTCCTGTAATGCTCCCGCCGACGTCAACGCATACCCTGAGAATTTCTCCGGAAAGCTCCTCGGCTTTCTCTGATTCTCCCTCAACTTCGGGATCATAGAGCACAAGCGGATGCAGATTCCCGTCTCCCGCGTGAAAGACGTTCGCGACTCGAAGACCGTACCGTTTACCGAGTTCCCCTATCTCTCCAAGTACCCTGGCCAAGCTGCTCCTAGGTATTACGCCATCCTGAACATAGTATCCAGGGCTTATTTTCCCCATTGCGGCAAACGCGCTTTTACGCCCCTTCCAGAAAAGCTGGCGCTCGCTTTCATCCGCCGCCAGCTTTATTTCAATCGCGCCGTTTTCCCGAAGTATCCCGATTACGGCAGGAACCTGAGCGTTAACTTCTACCCCGGGCCCGTCAAGCTCCACGAGAAGAATCGCCCCGGCGTCCCTTGGGTATCCGGCGCCCACGGTGGATTCGACAGCGTTTATGCTGAGATTGTCCATGATCTCCATTCCCGCGGGAATCACCCCGGAAGAAATAATCGCGGAGACCGACGCTCCGGCATCTTCGATTCTCTCAAATGAGGCAAAAAAAGTTTTAACCGCTTGGGGTTTTTTGATTATCCTCAAAAAGACCTTGGTGACAATCCCCAAAAGTCCCTCGCTTCCAACCACGAGCGAGAGAAGGTCGTACCCGAGATTCTCCGGGGTCATGCCCCCGAGCGTAATCACATCACCGTCGGGAAGAACCATCTCCACTCCGAGCACGTGGTTGGTCGTGACTCCGTACTTAAGACAATGCACTCCTCCCGAGTTTTCCGCAACGTTGCCTCCTATGGTGCACACGATCTGACTTGAAGGATCGGGAGCGTAGTAAAATCCCTCGGCGCTTACAGCCTCGGTCACAGAAATATTCACCACTCCGGGCTCGACCACTACGACGCGGTTAGGGATATCCACGTCGAGAATCCTGTTCATTCTTGAAAGCGCTATCACTATTCCCTCACGGTTCGGAAGAGCGCCTCCGGAGAGCCCGGTTCCCGCTCCTCTGGGCACGAAAGGGATTTTCTCCCGACTGCAAAGCTTTACTACCCGGGAAACCTCCTCTGCGCTTGAAGGCAGAACGACGAAAACAGGCTTTACCCTGTATCCAGTAAGCCCGTCGCTTTCATAGGCAATCAGTTCATCCTCGGCGGAGATAACGGCTTCTGTGCCCAGTATTGCTACGAGTTCCGAAGCGATACGGGATTTCCATTTTCCAGTTCTTTTTGCGGCTTGCGAACTCATCGTTAAACTTATAGTATATCGCAATCTGGCAAACGCTAAAAATTGACTGAGATTATAAAAGAAAACTATCCGCTCGTATTCGATAAAATATCCGAGTGCCTTACAGGCGGAGGGGTGATCATATACCCGACCGAGACGCTCTACGGGATAGGCTGTCTTGCGTTTAACCAAGAGGCCTGCCGGAGAATAGTAAAGATAAAACGAAGATCCGAGGAGAGGGGGCTTATAGTTCTCGTAAGTGATAAGGAGATGCTGGAGCGCCACTTCTATGTTCCAGCCGAGCTGCTCGAAAGATACTCCCGAAGCCAAAAACCCCTCACGCTTATACTGCATCCGAAATCCACCTTCCCCGAAGAGGTCTCAGGAGGCAGAAATTCCGTCGCAGTAAGAATCTCCACATCCCCCTTCGTAAAAGAGGTTCTTCGTCGCGTGGGTGAACCTATAACATCTACGAGCGCTAACATAAGCGGCAGGGGCAACTCCAATCGATTCATCGATATTCGCAGGGATTTCCCAAGCGGAATTGATGTTATCGTGGATTCTGGTACCCTTCCATCCTCAACGGGTTCCGCAATAGTGAATCTAACAACCATGTCACCCGAGATTATCAGAGAAGGCGACCTTTCCATAACCGAGATAGAGAAGATTCTTTATGGCCGAGATAGAACCTCTTAGAGGTATAAGATATAACCAAGAAGCGGTCGAGGATTTCGCAAAAGTCATTGCTCCTCCCTATGACGTCATAAGTCCGCGGCACCGCGAGGAACTCTACGCAAAAAGTCCTTTTAACGCCGTGAGGATTGAGTTGCCCGACGGAGAGGGCAACCAGCGTTACATAAACGCGAAAGAAACCTATTCGAAGTGGCTCCAGAACAAGGTACTTATAAGGGACGACGAGCCGTCAATCTATCCTTATTATCAGGATTTCGAGTTTGAAGGACAACGCTACACAAGAAAAGGGTTTATAGCGAACGTAAAAGTTGAAGACTTCGACAAAAAAATTATCCTGCCTCATGAACAGACTTTCAGAAAACACAAGGAAGACCGCTTGGCACTCACAATCGCCTGCAACTCTAACCTGAGCCAGATTTTCTGCGTTTACCCAGACGCCTCAGGAGAGATCGAGGAAAACATAGACGAGAATATCGGGGAACCACTTGTGGACGTTACGTTCGAAGAGGGAATAAGAAACACTCTTTGGAAGATATCCGACCCGAAAATCATACAGCACATAAAAAGCCACCTAGCAGACAAGTCTATCCTGATCGCAGACGGTCACCACCGTTATGAGACCTCGATAAACTTCAGAAACCTTAAGAGAAAGGAGACTGGAAAAAATTCAGGACCGATGCCTTGGGACTACGTAATGACCTATCTCTCGCGGGGAGAAGGCCAGGGACTGGTAATCAACCCCACCCACAGAATGGCAAGAAACGTCGGAGGAAACCTGATTGATAATCTGCGGGAAGATTTCGAACTCGAGAGAACTTCGCTTGAGCATTCACTTGATCTTGGCCCGGACCAGATATCTGTTGTAACCAAAGATCCCGGGAGGACTTTCAGGGTTACCCCCAAGACAAAACGTGAAAAAGACTACAAGAACCTCGCCGTGATAATTCTTCACAGTCAGGTATTCGGAAAACTGATAGAAGAAAACAATGCGGGTGTACGATACTCCAAGTTCCCGGAAGAAGTATTCGAGAACGTGCACAACGGTGAGTTTGAGGCCGGATTTCTTCTTCCTAAACTAAAGTCAGAAGACATATTCAAAGTGGTTCTCGACGGAACCAAGATGCCTCACAAGACCACCTACTTCTATCCGAAAATTCTCTCCGGACTCGTATTCAGCCCTCTCTGGCGTTAAAGATTTAGAAAAAGGGCCGTATATCTTCAGAGTCACGCACTTCCTTAAGACCACGCCTCGCGACATCGCGCTTACGCTTCGCTAATCCTTCGCCACCATTAAGGCTGAATAGAAAACTCTCTCCTCCCAGCTGACCAAGGACAAAAAAAGGGGGGAAGGATAGCCGTCTCCGGCTTCCCTCCCCCCTTCAACTATCACAAGCTCAACGTCTGTTGACGCAAGCTCATCTCTGTCATTAGCCCTGGCTATACTGCGGCAGCAGGAACCTGTGACGCATCGTGTACACAAACGGCGTGGAGTAGACCACATGACCAAAGTCCTCAGTTGTCCTCTCTACCGTCCTTGTCCAGATCGTCAACGCCGGCGGTATGATCAGGTTGAACGTGAAGCTTATCAACCCTACTACCTCCATCGCTGGTATCTGTCCACCCATATAGTCAAACGGTGTGCCTGACAGGAACCACGAACGTACATCCTCTGTTACTGCGGTCCTTACGCTCTCAGGATTCAGCTGGAACCTGTGTCCTGTCCCAAATCCCGGAGGAAGATCCGAAGGAAGATACGTTACTTCGTGGATACTGGTCGTTACATCCGGCCTCGTTATTATCCTGTAGTTCATACGTCCCCAATCGGTCTTGCCGTAAAATGTCGGCCTCGCCGATAGCGGCCTGTCAGAATAACGCCCGTTCGCTGTGTGCAGTATATAACCTCTGCGCTCCATCAGATGATTGAAGTAGTTGTTGTTGGTACCATGCTCATACCCGGCGATGTAAGCAGCCTTCTTCGGAAATCCGAAGGGCTCTTTACCCGCGAATATCGGTGAGTCGTTTGACAGATACATGTACGGATAGTATCCCGCCCTGTATATGTGACCACTCCCGTCATCCACTGTTGCCGAGAACGTTACGCCCATCTCCATGTATGGACCTAACATCGTGTTCTTGTGTATTACGTACCAAAACTCTATTACATCATCCTGGACCTCGATCGGCTCCGGTACCACCGCTTTCATAGCATTGATGTCTGCCCTTATTACATAGGCCATCCACCTGCTCTCTGTATACGTAAGCGGTATGATATCGTAGTCGAACACCGGGTCCGCTACGCCCTGACTGATGATATGGATCCTGTCCCTGTCCAATGGTAATGGTGGAACTTCTCCCTCATCCAGCCAAGGATAACTGTACTCATTTGCTTGTAATCCCATTATGGTTTTACCTCCTTAACTTTCTTTGCTTATGAACCCTGACTGATCGGGAACTGCTGCCTCAATCCATACTTGTATGGTGTGGCATAACCCCTGTAACTCGCTGGCCTCTCGTACGTCTCCGTCCAGAGTACCACCGCCGGCGGTATTACGAGATCGAATACAAACGATATCAGTCCCGTTACCTCCTGGATCTTCAGCTCCGCTCCCATGTTGTCAAACGGTGTCGCCTGCATGAACCAGTTTACTGCGTCTCCACTTGCCGTCCTGGTGTGCTCAGGCTTGATCTTGAACCTGTGCCCCTGGATCATCGCGTCAAACGGAGGCGGCAACGCCGATGGCAGATATGTAAGCTGCCACTCCGAACTCGATACGTCCGGCCGCGTTATTACCTTCATGTTGAACTTGCCCCAGTCCGTCTTGCCATAGAAATACGGAGGTGTTACCTGCTTGTCGTCGAACTGCCCTGTCGCGCTATGCATCAGGTAACCGTTACGACTCATCGCAAACCCAAAAAAGTCAGTGCCTTTCTCTCCACCGTGTACCGTACATCTGATGTACGACATCTTCTTTGGAAATCCAAGTACACGACCCGCGTCCACAGGCGCGTCTCCCGTCAGATACATATACGGATAGTATCCCGCTTTCCATACATTACCCTCTGGGTCGCTGTACGTTGCCGAGATCGTTACGCCAAACTCAAGATATGGACCTAACATCGTGTTCTTATGATCCACATACCAAAACTCTACAAGGTCTGCATTCTCTCCGTCCCATACCTGCAACGGGGGATTCGGGCACAGACGTGTCCTCGTCGCCTCATCGCATCTTACTATGAATGCTGACCACCTGCTGTCCGTATAAGTCAGCGGCAGCACGTCTATGTCCCATAGCGGATCCGCCGGATTCGCTATGATCCATGACTTGATATCCCGCTCTATCGGAGGGGGCGGGACCTCTTTCGTCAACTCCCAGTACTTCGTTGGGACGTTTAAATGACTATGGCTCATATTTAAGCCTCCTTAATTATAGATTAGGGCCAAAACTCCTAAACACTCTCCATACCTCACACTCCTCATAGCCCCTGTTGATAAAGCGTTTACAGCCTTGCTTGGATGCGAATAGACGCAACCTCACCCGACTCTCATTAAATCAAAACGTAACCCCCTTTGTCAAGTACTTTTTTGTTACCTTTTTTCCGGCTCCGGGATCCCCAAGAGTATACACCCGCTCAATTCTCTAGAAATGCTAATGTTGTGTGAGGAGAACCGGGGAATTTTCCATCCGTAACGCAGCTACGGCTTATCCGGAATCGAGTAAAAAAAAAGCCGCCGAAGCCACTTGATCCCGTGAGGGAAAAAACAGCTACGGCGGCAACCGGAAGGTGGAACATTTCATATAGTACTATCTATTGACCAGAAATGTCAACAAAAAAGTTTGGGGATTATATACGATGTTACACAAAAACCCGCAACTACTTGCCGCTCTTGGATTTTTTAACCTTGCGCCTTTTGGCCTTGTTCTTGGCGAAAATCGCCTCGGTTATGGAATCGAGCGTGCCGGGAATGTGCGGAATGACTTTTGGCTTGCGTCCCATGTGCTTTGATTATAGCACACAACCCGCTTGAAAAATCAAGTTGCATTTCTCACCACGATTTCATATAATCAAAAGCGCTGATACAACCAGAACCTGCCTTGCCGGGTTTCCGTGCAATACAACACCTATCCGGGGAATAAGCGGAATGTCAATTCTGGTTGATATCGCAAGACCCGGAGCCCCGTGCGCCGAAGAACACATAGGAGGTTTACCATGACCAGATTGCCGATTTTGCTCGTTGTTGCGGTTCTGCTTGCGGGAGGATGCGTGGACGGAGGCGAGTTAGTGAGAGATGCGCTGAGGGAGATAGACAGGGCGCTGTCAGGGACATACGCCGATCTCTATGGAGAATATACCGACGATGATGAGGTGACCGAGGATGATATTGACTGTTCCCAACCTCTTTTTACCCGCACCGAGCCGCTGCCGTCCGGAACACACCCCGCAGCGGTGATTACGCGGGAAGGAGAATACTGGGACTGCACCGAAGGCGTGGAGGTTTATAATTCCAACGGGACTTTCGCCGGAAAAATCACGGACAGCGAGGTGGCGCAGTGGGCGTTGGACTTTTGGAACGTGTGTCGAGTTGGCACTCGTCCGCCCGATTACGCGGGAAACTGGATTGTGGCTTTTTACGATTCCACCGATTATATCTGCGGGAGGTTTGATGCGCTTCCGGGAATTGTTTTCTGCCGATCCGCCGTGCTGAGTTCAGACGGGTTCAGCGTAAGGCTTGGGTCAGGAGGAGCAATCCAAAACGGGATAATCGAGGAAACGTTTCCGGAGGACGAAGTTTGTCACTTAAGACGGGAGTAGCCTTCCTTCTAAGCGCCGACGCTTGAAAGGGTGATCTCGGAATTGACTTGTGGCTATGAATTGTATATACAAATTCTTGTAACCTTACAAAATTCTTAGGAATCGAACAACCTAAGACACAGCATGGAAACTTTTTGGGATGACCCTGCTACAGCAACTCTCGCTATAGTTGCTGTAGGTGCGTTAGTCTTTAAATTCGCAGAATGGTATGGTTCTGTCAATGCCGATCGAAAGAAATTTGATAAGTTTATAGAGAAGATTGAAAACAAACTCGATCAAATTTTGGACAGAATCTCAAAACTTTCTCACGAAACCCTTGAAACAAAGAGTCCTCCACGCCTAAATGCTCTGGGCTTGGAAGTCTCAAAAGAACTTGGCGCTCCAGCTTGGGCAAAAAAGATTGCTCCTGAACTTGTCCCTCAAGTCAGAGGAAAACAAGATTACGAAATTCAAAAACTTTCCTTTGACCGTACAAGAACAAGCACCCTTGTTGATGAAGAAATGGAGATAAAGGTTGAAATCTGTGCTTATGAACGCGGGCTTGTCAAAGGCGATGTTTTGGATGTTCTAGCAATTGAATTAAGGGACGAATTGCTGAGTATAGCGCAACAATCTAGTTTTTTAATGGATCAGTTCCTTGTAAGTGAGCCTCTTGCCGCCCATTCCCTCGAAAGTGGACTCCATCCGAGCCATGGTGCCGAGCGGCCTGATGTTATGCCTTCCCGCGTATTCATCGATGTATCTCTGCAGGTGCTTGCGGCTCATCTTGTGGTAAACGCCCATGTGCCCGCGCTTGAGCATTGACCAGAAGGACTCGACGCCGTTGGTATGCGCCTGCCCCTTTATGTACTCTCCCGCGCTGTGGTTTACCGCCTGATGTCGGTAGTTCTTTTTCACGAGTCCCGGATAGCTGGGATTCTGGTCGGTATAGACCATCGCGCCCTCTCCCACCGTTTCCATTATCCTGCCTCGAAGCATTACGCCGCTTACGGGTTCGGTGATCCTGGCCTTGATCTTTTTTGTGCTTCTCTCAAGAATTCCCATCACGGGGGTTTTGTCCTGGGCTCCGGCTCCCATCATGCGAGGCTTCTTTGAGCGGTGCATATTGGAGTATTTCCCACCCACGTAGGTTTCGTCCGCTTCCACGGGTGAAACGAATCTGGCTTCCTGCTGGTCTTCAAAAGCCTTGCGTATCCTGTGAGCGAGGAACCAGGCCGTCTTCTGCGTCACGTCCAGATCCCGGGCGAGCTTGCAGCTGGACACGCCCTTGAGGTTCGTGTTGAGCAGATAGATGGCCATGAGCCACTTGTGAAGGGATACGTTGCTTTCGGCAAGGATGGTTCCGGTACGGACGCTGAAGCGCTTGCGGCAGTCCTTGCAGTGGTAAGGCATTCTGTGTTTCGACCTTACGGTCCTTGTGCCCCCGCAATGCGGGCAGAACCTGTCTTTTTCGTCCCGGCCCCACTGCTTCTCGGCAAAGAACCTGTGCGCGGATTCTTCATCGGGGAACCGCTTGAAGAACTTGTAGAAACTGAGTTTGTCCCGTTTTTTGTTACTCATAATCATGGCCTCCTATCGCCTGTCTATGTGTAACATTCTATCAGTTATTCAAGAGGAAGTCAAGGCTTTTTGTGTAACATCGTATATAATCCCCAAAAGTTTGGGACTTATATACAATCCTACCAAACTCCTCCCCTGAAAACTTTACAAATTCTTTCTAAATTCCCTTGACTTGTCGCTCTATTTATGGTACTATATTACCATAATAAAGAGAATGATTAAAGAGAGTTAGACATGCCTAGCAAGACACACAAAGCCCCCGGGAAATCACACAGAGAAGGGATAGGGATTGAAGAGCTTTTTGACCTGTTTCCCGATGAGGAATCAGCGATAGTGTGGTTTGAAGCGATCCGCTGGCCGAACGGGAGACATTGCCCGCACTGCGGAAGCATAGATACCAAGATTAAGCCCGGCGGTAAACCGCAACCTTACCGTTGCTCCGATTGCCATAAGCATTTCAGTTGCAAGGTCGGAACTGTAATGGAAGGGAGCAACCTGAAAGTAAGAAAATGGGTTTTCGCTATGTACTTGATGAGTACAAACCTTAAAGGCGTGTCTAGCATGAAACTGCATAGAGATTTGAAGGTTTCGCAGAAGACCGCTTGGACGATGGCACAGAAGATAAGGCAGGGATGGAAGGAAGGCAAAGGCATGTTAAGCGGGACTGTAGAAGTGGATGAGATTATATAGGCGGGAAATACAGCAATATGCACAAATCAAGGAAGCCTCGCATATCGGGAGCCGGGGCGCAGGATAAAACTCCGGTAGTGGCAATCAAAGAGAGAAGGACTGGAAGGATCAAGGCGAAGGTGATAGAGAGGGTTAGCGGTGTATTGCTCAGAAAGATGGTACAGGAATCGGTAGAAGAAGGGGCTATGGTCTATACGGATCAGAACAGAAGCTATGAAGGGCTTGTGAAAAAGAACTACAGGCATGAGTCGGTTAATCACAGTGTCGGTGAGTATGTCAGGAATCAAGCATCCACGAATGGAGTTGAAAGTTTCTGGGCCGCCTTGAAAAGAGGGTATTACGGAACCTACCACTGCATGTCCCCGAAGCATTTAGAGCGTTATGTTACGGAGTTTGCAGGTAGGCATAACGTCAGGGAGTTGGACACGATAGACCAGATGGCGTTTCTGGCGAACGGGATGGTGGGCAAGAAGCTTCCGTATAAGGAGCTTGTTTCTTGAGTTCCGACAATCAACCTGTTAACATATCGGAACCTAATAAGCCTACTTCGAAACCAACAACCGAAGGGAGAATGAAGAGTTCTCTTAAGAATCGCACCATCTTCACCCGTGACAATCTTGAAGTCATGCGGGGAATGGCGGATGAGTGCATAGATTTAATTTACTTGGATCCGCCGTTCAATTCCAATCACAATTATGCCGCACCCATAGGCAGTTACGCGGCCGGTGCAGAGTTTAAGGACACCTGGACTCTTGATGAGATTGATCTTGCGTGGCATGGAGAGATCGCAGACATTCATCCGGGGCTTTACAGCCTGTTAGAAGCCACCCGACAGATACACGGAGACTCCATGATGGCGTATCTGGTCTACATGGCTATCCGTGTGATGGAGATGAGGCGTGTGCTAAAGCCGACGGGCAGTATCTATCTGCACTGCGACCCGACAGCAAGCCACTACTTGAAGCTGATGATGGATGAAATATTCGGTAGAGGGAACTTTAGGAATGAAGTCATTTGGGAACGGTCTGGAGGACGAAGCGACGCTAATGCCTTTGCACGGGTGCACGATGTCCTTTTAGCGTATCAGCGAAGTGACGTTGCGACATGGAATCAGGTGTACCAGCCATTAAGCCCGGATTATATCAACAAGCAATACCGGTATGAGGACTCCCGGGGACGTTACCACACAGCACCACTTCGTGGTGGTGGGGTGTCTGGGGGCACATACTCTTTTACGTGGAAGGGGCTTAGTTCCAGTCTGTGGCGGTTCCCAAAAGAACGACTGGATGAGCTGGATGCGCAGGGGCTCATCCACTTTCCGATTAAGAGAGGAGGGGTTCCACGCCGAAAAGTCTACCTAAAGGACTCTCTTGGTGTTGCCGCTAGAGACGTGATTACAGATATTTCAAGAGCATCCACCAGCGAACGAACAGGTTATCCCACGCAGAAGCCTCTAGCCTTGCTTGAGCGGATAATCAAAGCCTCCTCGAATGAAGGCGACCTTATACTTGATCCCTTCTGCGGGTGTGCCACTACCTGCGTGGCAGCCGAGAAACTAGACCGGCAATGGGTAGGCATAGATGTATCGGAGAAAGCCGCCGAACTAGTGAAGACTCGCATACAAAATGAACTTGGATTTTCCTTGCTTAGACTGATACATCGTAGGGATATTCCACAAGACAGAGGCGGAGAAAGGTCGAAAAACGTCAAGCATATTCTCTACGGAATGCAGGAAGGAAAATGTAACGGTTGCCTTACTCATTTTCCGTTTCAGAATTTTGAAGTAGATCACCTTACCCCCACAAGCAAAGGCGGAGCGGATACAGACGAGAACTTACAGTTGCTCTGTGGATACTGCAACAGGGTAAAAGGCGACAGGACGCAGGAATATCTGATTTCGCAAGTAAGGATGACAGGATGAAAAAGGAAAAGAAGAAGCGTCCACGCGGTCGCCCAGTCAAGAATGTAATCAAACCTATCAACGCCTCGCCAGAGGAAATAGCTAAGGCCATATCTCTTACTGCGGACAAGAAGTTAGAAAGCAGAAAGAGAATCAAAATCTAAGAGTTTGGTAGGATTGTATATAATCCCCAAAAGTTTTTATAGTAATTGCAAAGTTCCTTTGCCAGAGCGCGCTAAAACGGCTATACTGCCTTCCCGAAAAACTTTCTCGCTATAATGAGGATTGGCCCAGGGAGGACGCCAAATTGCCTATTGATTTCGAATTCACGGACGAACAGCGCATGTTCCGGGAAATGATAGTGGATTTCGCCCAGAACGAAATAGAGCCGCTGGTTGAAGAAGCGGAAGCCACTCAGACCTTCCCCAAGCAGTTGTTTCCCATGCTCGGGGAAATCGGGCTGCTCGGAATCGCTTTTCCGGAAGAATACGGAGGGGTCGCTCAGGACAAGCTAATGGACTGCATATTTTCCGAGGAGATGGGAAAAGTTAACGCCGGAATAGCGATGTGCGTTAACGCTCACACAAGCCTGTCCATGTTCCCCATATACAAATTCGGCTCCGAGGAGCAAAAACAGAAATATCTCGTCCCCGGAATCGAGGGCAAAATAATAGGCTCACTGGGAATCACCGAACCCAACGCCGGTTCCGACGCACGAAGCATAAGGACTCAGGCGGAAAAAAAGGGAGACCACTACGTTCTCAACGGCACGAAGACCTGGATAACAAACGGCACGATGTGCGATTACGCCGTTGTGGCCGCCTACACCGACAAAACGAGAAGGGGTCACGGAATAAGCATATTCATAGTGGACAAGGGTGCCCCTGGATTCTCGGTCAGCGGAAAGATGCACAAGCTCGGGCACCGTTCGGCGGACACCTCGGAACTTATATTCGAGGGCTGCGAGGTTCCCGAGGAAAACTTGCTCGTGGGAGAAGGGGGCTTTGCGGGAGCAATGGAGACCTTGCTCGGAGCGCGTATAACCCACTCCGCGAAAAGCGTTGGAATAGCGCAGGCCGCCTTTGAGTACGCCCTTCAGTATTCAAAGGAAAGAGAGGCGTTCGGAAGACCCATATCGAAGTTCCAGGCCATAAGCTTCAAGCTCGCCGACATGGCAGTCAAAATAGAAACCGCAAGACTCATGGTTTACAAGGCCGCATGGCTTTACAGCAACGGGAAAAAATGTCTTAAGGAAGCTTCCATGGCCAAGCTTTACTCGGCCGAGGTAGTACAGTCGGTAGCAACCGAAGCTCTGCAGGTGCTCGGGGGCTACGGCTACAGCGTCGAGTACAACGCGGAGAGATATTACCGCGACGCAAGGCTGGCTTCCATAACCGAAGGCACTTCGGAGATACAGCGTATCGTTATTTCGCGCGAACTTGGAATTTAGTTTGGCAAATGCGGTTGGCATGTAGTAATATGATACGGAATTTTTGAATTTAGAGCGTTTAAGTTAAGGAGGAAGCAGTACAATGTCAGAGAATCTTCCGGGCATACAAGAGACCCGAGAACTTCTTAAGAAGAAAAAAGTGGTTATCGCCGGGGTGGGCGAAACAGAACAGGGTAAAATCCCTAATAAAAGCTCCTTTCATTTCCTGAGCGAAGCATCGAAGCTCGCTATTGAGGACGCTGGACTAAAGAAAGACGACGTCGACGGTCTTGTGACGGCATTCTCCCTGGTGGAGCACACTTTTATGCACTGCACCACCTTTGCCGACTACTTCGGGATGAACCCAAGGTTCTTCTCCTCAGTAGCGGTAGGGGGAGCAACAGCTGTGTGGATGGTGGCAGAGGCTGCCATGGCCATAACTTCGGGACAGGCAGAAGTGGTTCTTTGCGTAAGAGGGGACAACACACTTTCGGGGATATCCTCTTCAGGTATGCTGGCCCTTATAAGGGAGATGTGCCACGCTGAGTTTGAGTTCCCCTACGGACTCACTACTCCCGGGGGATACGCGCTTGCGGCGCAGAGATACCTCCATGACTGGGGTAGCCGCAGAGAGCATCTCGCAGCGGTGGCGGTAACAATGAGAAAGCACGCCGCCGATAAAGAAAACGCCATGAACAAGGATCCTCTCTCAATAGAGGACGTACTTGAGTCAAGAGTTATAGCGGAGCCTCTTACCAAGTATGACTGCTCCGTTATCTCAGACGGGGGAGCGGCTTTTATAGTCACTACAGAGGACAAGGCGAAGGAGCTTGGAATAACAAACGATCTTGCGTACCTCTGGGGAATGGGACAGGGATACTCACACCAGTACCTGACGAGCCTTGAGAACCTTGACCAGATATACAACGCGGTTGAGCGCTCGGGGCAGAAGGCTTTCGGCACTGCGGGGATAGAGCCAAGGGACGTTGACATAGCGTTTCTTTATGACTGCTTCACCATAACCGTGCTTCTAGAGCTTGAGGGACTCGGGTTTGTTCCCAAGGGAGAGGGGGGACCGTTTGCTCTTGAGGGAAGGATGGAGATAGGAAAGGATCTTCCAGTTAACACCCACGGGGGACTGCTCTCGCAGGCTCACCTGGGGGCTATGCATCATGTGGTGGAAGCTACGCTTCAGTTAAGAGGAGATGCTGGGAAGAGGCAGGTAGAGAACCCTGAAGTGGCGGTAGTGCATGGAAACGGCGGGATAGTGTCTGCTCACAGTACTGTGGTTCTTGGCAACCAGCCGCTTAATTAACACAAACAAGGAGAATAAGAAGATGTCTGAAGAGAAAAAAGCATATAACAAGCCTTTGCCTGAGTTCCGCCCGGAGACAAAGCCTTTTTGGGATGCGGCTAAGGAGCACAGGCTGGTTATCCCCAGATCAAGGGAGACCGGAGAGTTTTTCTTTTACCCAAGAGCTCTTTCCCCGGGAGAGGACATGAGTGATGACATAGAGTGGGTAGAGAGTGAGGGACGGGGGAAGGTATGGACCTTCTCCATACATCACATGGGACCATCTAAGGCCTACAAGGGGGAACCCCCTTACGTGGTTGCGTTAATTGAGATGGAAGAAGGGGTTAAGATGATGTCTAACGTTGTTGACATTGATCCGAATGAGGTGTCCATCGGTATGGATGTCCAGGTGGTGTTCGATGACGTCACAGATGAAGTCACACTCCCCAAATTCAAACCCGCGGGTTAATTAAAAGGAGAACGAAATGCCAAGACTTTTTTACGAAGACCTAAACGAGGGAGACGAGCACAAAAGCTCAGGCAGAACAATTACTGAAGCTGATATCGTCAACTTCGCGGGACTTTCCGCAGACTACAACAACATGCACATAGACGAGGAGTTCGCTAAAAAAACCGTGTTCAAGACAAGGGTGGCTCACGGCATGCTGGTCACCTCCATAGCCACGGGCCTATGGTTCACCATGCCGAGACTCGCAACTGTAGCCTTCATGGGGCTTGAGGACTGGAGATTCTCGGGAGCGGTGTTCCCGGGTGATACGATTCACATAACGAGAAAGCTCGTTGAAAAAAGGGAACACAAGCGTCCGAACATGGGATTTTTTATTTTTGAGGTAAACGTATTTACCCACAAAGATGCTGAAAAACCCGTCCAGAAAGGAAAATGGGTAATTCTCGTCCAGAGAAAAGAGGAAGGATAAAAGCTCCGGAATCTCCCGACTCGGGCTGATATACAAAACGTAAAGAGATAAAAACAAAAAAAGGGGAGACTCGAAAGTCTCCCTTTTTTTACCACCTGCAAACCGGCTCTCCCTTGTCTCAAAGACAAGGAATTATTCGCTCGGCAATCGCCACGTCAAAAACCATTTGAAGCCACGGTCGCCTCGCAAACTTTTGTAAAGTTTCGGATTGCCTAGCCGAAACAAAACAGATTCTCAAAATCCAATGCTTCCCGATGCTCACCCTGACGCTTTAGGCCGGGCTTTTTTCAGGAGGCATTACCCAACAAAAATCTTAGCCTGGTACTCCACCGAGAGGATTCCACTTCTCTGTAAGCAGAAGCATTCCCGGGATCAACAGAGTTACTATTGACTCTATTACGAACAGATAGGCTATCGGCTTACTCAGATCCTTGCCCTGCGAGAACGCAAAGAAGCAAAGAAGCACCAGCAAAGCCCATGCCCAGCAGAAGTACGCAAAGTACGCTAGCCCAAGTGACTGGAAATGAGCTCCGTACCATATAAACACTACCGTTGCGAAAAGACAGAATACTCCAAGCCCCTTCGCGTCATATCCGTGTACGAATACCGCGTAGACTAGCAGGTATATCAAAGCAAATACCGACACAAGCGCGGTCGCTGCCGTAAGACCAAGAGTGTGCAGCTTCCAGGCGGCAATCGCTATAAGCACGCCGACACCCAGATTAAGAACACCCACTTCCTTAGCACCGGTTTTACCCAGAAGAGTCATACCGTTTGCAAAGAACACAAATCCTACGAGCAGTAACACGTAACCTAATAAAGCTTCTATTGGAACCATAATTAACCATACCTCCTTATGAGATCATAAATGTTCCCGGCCCCAAGACAGGAACCGCTGATTATGCTTGTATCACAGATGTATCTTCAATGTCAAGCATAAATTACATCCATGGCCCACAGCAAAAGGGTGTCACTGCGAGGGAACAAAATCCAAAGCGACCGAGTTTATGCAGTACCGAAGTCCGGTCGGAGGGGGCCCGTCCCTGAAAATATGTCCCAAGTGTTCCCCGCATTCACTTGATACCACTTCAAAGCGTCTGAGTCCGAAGAAATTATCGGGAACTATCCTCACAGCGTCCTCGCTTATGGGTTTCCAGAAACTTGGCCATCCGGTTTTTGAATCGTATTTATGCTCAGAGGAAAAAACAGGCTGTCTACAGCCGGCGGTCACGTAGATTCCTTTTTCCTTGTTGTAAAGCAGCTCTCCCGAAAAAGGGGTTTCAGTCCCTTTTCTCCAGAGCACTTTGTATTGAATGGGCGAAAGCCTCGTTCTCCACTGTTCCTTGGTAAGTCCCATGACCCCCTCGGGTGGTTCTTCTTTTGCCTGTTCACCGACCGCGGGTGGAAACGGCGAAAGAATAAACGCCGCAAACGCAAAAAGAATTAAGATTGTCATGCGCATAATCATGGAAATGACCTCTACTTTTCAATATAAACACCCGCTGCTTGTATGTAAAGTGCTTAAAATCAGGTATCTAAAAAACGAAAAGCCCGCGCGAAAGGCGGTGGAGGTAACAAGCATGCCGAAAACACTAGAGGTCCTAGGAGCCTACGACGAAAAACTCATAAGAAAAATTCCCGTGACCGGCAAAAAAGAGATGGAAAAAGCGCTTTCCGCCGCGAGGGCTCTTGCAGACGACTCGTCAAAAAAAATTCCTTTTCCGCAAAGAATAGAGATTCTCGAGCGAACGAGGCTGTTTGTTGAAAAAAACTACGACCGTATCGTAACGGATGCCGCCGCGGAGGGCGGAAAGCCCCTCGTCGACACGAGGGCAGAGGTCACAAGAGCCATAAACGGAATAAAGGTAGCAACCGAATCCCTTTCGAGCCTAGCGGGAGAGGAAATACCTATGGGCAGCAATACGGCTTCTCTTAACAGGATAGCCTTTACTCTCAGGGAACCAATAGGTGTGGTTGTAGCAATCTCGGCCTTCAATCATCCTTTTAACCTCGCCGTTCATCAGGTGATACCCGCGGTGGCCGTCGGCTGCCCGGTAATCATCAAACCCGCGCTTAACACGCCCCTTTCCTGCCTTAACCTGCTCGAAGCTCTCTACAAAAGCGGTCTCCCGGAACAATGGGCCCGCGCGGTTATCGTGGATGATACGCTCGCGGAGGCACTGGCCACCGATAAAAGGGTCGACTACCTTACGTTCATCGGCTCCGCGGAAGTGGGATGGCATCTAAGGTCAAAACTCGCTCCGGGGACCAGATGCGCCCTTGAGCACGGGGGTGCGGCTCCCGTGATAGTCGAACGCGACGCCGACATCAACGACATGCTTCCTCTTCTGGCAAAAGGCGGCTTCTACCATGCGGGACAGGTTTGCGTTTCCGTGCAGAGGGTTTTCGCGCAGAGTTCGGTGGTGAAAAGGGTCGCCGAAGGACTCAAAAAACTGGCCCTTGGGGCAAAAGTCGGAGACCCTATGGACGAAAATACACAGATAGGCCCTCTCATAAGTCCGGGTGAGGTTTCAAGAGTAAATAACTGGGTAAAAGAAGCTCTGAGGAAAGACGGGAAGCTTCTTTGCGGGGGCAGAAGAATCGGAAAAACCTGCTATGAACCTACCGTAATCCTTAACCCATCGCAGGGCTGCAGACTCTCGCGCAAGGAGATTTTCGGACCTGTAATAGCCATTTACCCGTACGAAACAATGGACGAGGCGATAGAACTCGCAAACAGCCTCCCCTACTCGTTTCAGGCGTCTGTATTCACTAAAAACATTGATACTGCCCTAGGTGCTGTAAGAAAACTAAAAGCGGCTTCGGTACTCGTAAATGACCACACCGCGTTCCGGGTCGACTGGATGCCTTTTCGGGGAGCCAAGCACTCGGGAATCGGAACGGGAGGAATTCCGTACACGATGCGCGAGATGACCCACGAAAAACTGATGGTAATAAGGTCATCCGCGATATGAATGACTCCAGAGAAAGTTCCTGCCGGGAGGGACTGCCTCCCGGCAGGAAAATATCGTCGGCTTAAGACAGACTTAGAAGCTGTACTCGTAAGCCACGTAGTAATAACCGCCGTTAATTCCGAAAGGCGCCGAACGCCGGGAATAAGTGAAAACCCCCGGAGAATCAACTATAAGGGACCCGTCGTGATCATATATGGTTCCGCCCCTTGACCCGTTGAGTTCGTCCCTGTTCTTGTCGGGCTTTACGTCAAAAAGGTTGTTCGCTCCGACCTTAAGCATACCAATTTTGCCCAAGTCCAGACTAAGATTCGCGTCGGTTAGGTACTTTGCACCGTAGGTCTGTTTGTCTCCGTCAACAACCGTATACTCTCCGTAACGGTGAACAGCGATCAGCAGGGACGCAAGGCCTCTTGAATAAGAACCAGAAAGTGAGAACCGGTCTTTAGGCTGCCACTCTTCTATTATTGAACGGGCTTGTTTGTCAAAAAACTTCTCATCAAGAAGTTCCGGAAGGTTCGTATCCGTAACCTCGGTTTCGTTTACCGTTCCGGCAAAAACAATTTTTAACGTGGAACTGTCAGCAAAAGAATGGTCAAAGCTTGCGACTATGTCCACTCCCTTGGTCGTAGTGTCTGCGGCGTTCATGAAGAACTGAGCCTCCCTCACTCTTTCCTGGGCAAGGATATCTTTCACTGTCTGCGAAAGATCCGGGTCACTGCTCTTAATCCTGTTAGGCAGAACTATACGGTCGTCAATCAGTATGTAATAAAAATCGGTCGTGATTGTGAAAGCCGGAGTGGGACTGAAAACAAAACCGGCGCTGAAGTTCCTTGAGGTTTCCTCCTTTAGTTCTGGAATACCTATATCCTTCGCCACTTGGCTGTCGTTGCGAAAAGTCCTCACCTGAGATGGTACTTGCACACCATCAGCGTTCGGATTGAACTGAGTTGAGATGTTGTTGAAATAAATCTGCTGCATGGAAGGAGCCCTAAAACCCGTGCTCGCAGAACCTCTAAGAGAGAAGGAGTCAGAAAGCGCCGCTCGGGCGGAGAGTTTTCCGTTAAAGGTGTTTCCGAAGTCGCTGTAGTTCTCGTAGCGCACGGCGGGACTTAAAAGCAGCATCTCCCCGACGTCAAACTCCGCGTCGGCGTAAGCGGAAAAAGCGTCTCTGGTTTCTGAGACCTCGTTGTCGGGTCTGAAACCCGGAAACACCTGAATTCCGGGGACTGCACCTATAGAACTGTTGCTATCTCCCAAGTAGTCTTCATATGAATATTGTTCTCCCGCCTTTATTTCATATTCTTCCCTTCTGTACTCGCCTCCCCAGGCAAAATTTCCAAACGTAAGAGGAGTGGTAAAATCCAGATTAACGGTGTGCTGAAAAAGCTTTAATTCACCGGCTTCGGCAGATGACGGAATTGAATCGCTGTAGTCCTCCGGAGCACCGATGCAGAGACCAGGATCGGCTTTGCACAGAACCCAGGTGGCGTTGTGGGAGTTTGCGATTTCAAAGGAAAAAGTGTTTCCGCCCACGACGTAGCTCGCATCCATCTTAATGCTGTCGGTAAGGTCTCCCTCGAAACCTGCACCGAATGCATAATCGTTTATACGGGTCTTTATAAGAGGAAGAAATCCGTCCGGATAATCTGACCCAGCGGGGTTCTGGGAAACTGTTTTCGCTCTCCTGTAAAAACCTCCGCTCTCGTTTTCCCTCGTGGACAGGTCAAAGAAACTGTAAATCTCCCCGTCCATAAAATCCACCGGCCCTCTCATGTTGAGCACGAAGCTTACGTGCGTGGAATCCGCATCGCCTATCCGGAACCGATCCCTGGGAAAAGTACGCTCTTTTTCGTTGTCGTTATTAGCACTAGGAGGCGCCAGTTTGTAACATCCTACCATCCCTTCACATTCACTCGGGTTCGGCACACGTTCAGTACCCGGATACTGAATATCTCCCATCAACCCTGCCCTGTTGGAGCGTCCTCTGTCCCGCACCTCAAGCGTAGCGTTCACAACACTTTCTCCACCGAGCGAAAAACCCTTGTTTATGCTTGCCACCAGGGTTTCTCCGTCTCCTTCGTAAAGCTGTCCAGCAAACGCCGTTATCTTGCCATCGTAGCCGTCCTTAAGCACTATGTTTATAACGCCGGAGATAGCGTCTGAACCATACTGGGCGGAAGAACCGTCTCGAAGAACCTCGATTCTTTTGATCGCGCTTACCGGAATAGTGTTCATGTCAACGCCCGCGGTACCCCGACCCACGGAAGTGTTCACGTGTACAAGGGCGCTTTTGTGGCGGCGCTTTCCGTTAACCAGCACCAAGACCTGATCAGGCCCCAGACCCCGAAGCGTGGCGGGACGCAGAGCATCCGTTCCGTCGCTTATGGTCGAGCTCGAAAAGTTAAAAGACGGTACGAGTTCCTGAATAATGCGTCCCACCTCCGTCTGTCCGGTAGCAACAATCTCCTCTTCTGTTATGACGTCCACGGGAACCGGAGAATCAGAAACGCTACGTTCCTGAAAACGGCTGCCGAGCACCACGAGCTTTTCAAGTTCGTAAGCCTGCGCCAAGGGGTAAAACAAAGCCACGACAAGCAACGCGGCAAGTCCCGTAATGACTCCTTTTTTCATCTTGATCCTCCTTTAGTCCAAAGAATACCGGTTTTCGATTATAACACAGAACACGGTATAGTTTAGTTTTAATCTTTGCCGGGAAACGAAAAAATTTAAAACGGTCGCCGTCTCTCCCGAGCCCTTACGAAAAACCGCTGCGGAGCAGGCGTTTACGATCCAGCTTCGTTCAGACACAAGGCGCATTCGCGACGTTTGAAACATAAGGACATTGCTTTATAATTTCAGCCTGATCATGGAAACAGACCTCATTCGAAACTTCTCCATAATAGCCCACGTCGACCACGGCAAATCCACTCTTGCCGACAGGCTGCTTGAATTCACAGGAACCTTAAGCGAGCGCGATAAAACCGAGCAGTTCCTCGACAACATGGAAATAGAAAAGGAAAGGGGAATAACCATAAAGGCCCAGGCGGTAAGACTTAAATATACCGCCGATGACGGCCGAACTTACGAATTCAATCTGATAGATACTCCGGGGCACGTCGATTTCAGTTACGAGGTTTCGCGAAGCCTGATAGCGTGCGAGGGAGCCCTTCTGGTCGTCGATGCGTCCCAGGGAGTTGAGGCCCAGACGCTTGCCCATGCCTACCTGGCCGCCGATTCCGGGCTTGAGCTGATACCGGTTATAAACAAAATAGATTTGCCTTCCGCCGAACCCGAAAGGGTAAAAAAAGAGATAGAAGACATAGTGGGGATCTCAACGGAGAACGCCGTTTTGGCAAGCGCGAAGGACGGGACCGGCACGAAGGAAATACTGGAATCAATAATAGCGTTCGTGCCGCCACCAAAAACCTCTAATGGTTCAAGGCTGAAGGCACTTGTATTCGACAGCTGGTTTGACTCGTATCAGGGCGTGGTGATGCTGGTAAGGGTATACGAAGGAATGGTAAGACTCGGCATGGGTATCAAGCTCATGGCGACCGGCAAGAAATACGAGGTAAGAAAAATAGGCACGTTCTCTCCGCAGGCCATTGAACTTGAGCGGCTAGAAACCGGACAGGTCGGTTTTATAACCGCCTCGATAAAGGAAATCGGGGAAGCGGGGGTTGGAGATACGATAACCGAAGCCTCAGACTCCACCAAAAATCCTCTCAAGGGATTCAAAGTGATAAAGCCGATGGTTTTCAGCGGCCTCTATCCCATCGACACGGGAGATTACGACAGGCTCAAAGAAGGTCTTGAGAAGCTAAAGCTCAACGATTCGTCGCTTGTTTACGAACCCGAGACCTCTATTGCCCTTGGATTCGGGTTCCGCTGCGGATTCCTCGGTCTGCTCCACATGGAAATCGTCAGGGAGAGAGTTGAGAGGGAATTCGACGTGAATCTAATAACAACCGCACCCACGGTTATCTACAAGGCTATCTATCCCGGAGGGCGGGAAGTGTACGTCGATAACCCGAACGAACTTCCGACGGGCGACCGCTCCGCCCGGCTTCAGGAACCGTACGTGCTCGTGTCCGTTCACACGCCTTCGGATTATCTGGGCCAGATATTCGAGCTTTGCGAGAAAAGAAGGGGAATACAGAAAAACCTAAGCTACGTGACCGAAAATAGGGCCATAATCGAATACGAACTTCCTCTCGCGGAAATAGTCTACGACTTCTACGACACCCTAAAATCCGTCACCAAGGGGTATGCGTCCATGGATTACGAACCCGCGGGATACAAGGATTCAAACCTTATAAAGCTTGATATCCTTGTTAACGGAAACCCGGTCGACGCGCTCTCTATAATCTCCCACAAGGACAAGGCATATGAAAGAGGAAGAGAGCTTATAGTGAAGCTCCGGTCGCTTATCCCCCGCCAGCTCTACGAGGTGGCCATACAGGCCGCAATCGGAAGCCGCGTAATAGCCCGTGAATCGGTAAAGGCAATGAGAAAGGACGTTACCTCCAAGTGCTACGGGGGAGACGTCACCAGAAAAAGAAAACTTCTTGAGAAACAGAAAGAAGGCAAAAAGAGAATGAAGCAGGTAGGCAGGGTGGAGATACCGCAGGAAGCCTTTCTTGCGGTGCTCAAAAATGACTGACGGCGAAGCTCGCCGATGGGGAACTTCAGTCCATCGCCTTCATCATCATCTCGGTGATCACCCGAGTGGCGCCGCTTACCGCGTCGGGATCGGTCCTCACGTTAAGCACCGCCGGAAGCCCTGAAGAAAAAGCCCTCTCCAGCCCTGGGGTCAGGTCTTTTATGTTTTCTATCTTCTCTCCGTATCCGCCCATCGCTTTTATTATCTCGTGAAAATCGATGAAACCGAGATCCACCCCCTGGGTCGTCCCCGCCTCGGGGTAGGTTATATCTATCTGGTGCTTAGTCATTCCCCACGCTGAATCGTTGCATACCACTACCACAAACGGCACTGAATGTCTTACCGCGGTCTCCATCTCCATGAAATTCATGGCCACAGCCCCGTCCCCGGTTACAAGAACCACGGGCTTTTCGGGAAAGGCCACCTTTGCACCGAGGGCGAAAGGCACTCCGACTCCCATGCACCCAAGCGGACCTCCCTTAAGGTAATGCCCCGGTTTTTTCACCTCGCACGAAAGATCGGTCCATGACTGGCAGTCCCCGCCGTCGACCGCGATTATTCCATCTCCCCCGAGGTAATCCGAAACCGTTTTTGCAACCGCGGCCGGGTGGATTCCCTTGGATCTGGAAACGGCCCGACGAAACGCGGCGCGGGCGCGGGATCTTGATGAGCGAGCCTCTTTCATCCAAGAACCGAAATCGAAATTTGCCTTGTTTTCCCGGGCGTAAAGATTTGACTTTCTGAGAAAAGAATCAAGGTCGCACACTACCCCGAGATCCGCCGGGCGGTTCCTACCCATCTCCTCCGGGTTAATATCTACCTGGACGGTTTTGGCTTCGGGATTTATGGTGTTTCCGAACCCGGTGTAGATGCTAAGCCTTATGCCGAGGAGGATTACAAGGTCCGCGTTTGCGCTTATTTCCCTGAATCCCCCAGGACTTGCCGGGGACGCCGCTCCGAAGCAGCATTTATGGCTATCGGGCAGAATGCCTCTTCCCATGTTAAGCGTGAAAAAAGGTGCTCCCAGTCTTTCGGCAAATTCCAAAAGACTCCGTTCGGCCCCCGAGTACCACCCGCCGCTTCCGACAATCACGACGGGCCTTTTCGATGCCGAGAGCAGCTGGAAGAACTCCGAGATCTTACGCTCTGGGGGTTCGCAGTCCGTATCGGGAACGGGAGCCCTCACGGGCGAAGTTTCCCCTTCATCACAGCTGGGATAGAGAACCTCGTAGGACATCCCCAGATACGCAGGCCCCGGTCTGGACGAGATAGCGGCCCCGTAGGCAGCCGAGACATACTCTTCGAGCCTTGCCACCTCGTAAACCGTCCTCGCCCACTTAGTAACGGGCCTTACGATTGCCTCCTGGTCTATTTCCTGAAGGGACATCCTATCGTTCTCCTCAATCCCCGAACGTCCCGAAATCAGTATCATGGGAGAATTGGCAAGGTAGGAGCCCGAGACCCCGGTAAGGGCGTTTGTTAGACCGGGACCAGCCGTCACAAGGCACACGCCAGGCGTTCTCCTTAGCCTCCCGTAAGCATCCGCCGCCATCGCGGCTCCCTGCTCGTGGTGGGTGTCGACAAGCCTTATGCCAAGATCGGTGCAGGCCCTGTAAACGGGGTTTATGTGTCCCCCTCCGAGGGTGAAAATGTCTCTCACTCCAAGATCGTAAAGAGCTTTTGAGACCAGATATCCGCCTTGTCGTCTCGCCATGCGTGTTCTCCAGTAATCAAACAAACCATTATTTCACGGTAAATACAACCCGGGGAGAACAAAAAAAATCCTTGAGTCCCGAAGGACGATGATTAATATGGAATTGCGGAAGGGGAACCGGGGGTAAAAAATTCATATACTGGAGGTAACGACAATGAAATACGCAGTAAATCTATGGGAGCCGGGAAATGTTTTTCGTAATTTCGCAAGCGTCTTTCCCGGGGTTTTTGATCCCGAGGCATCAGAGGCGGCCCGGAGTCCCAAGGTCGACGTTTTCGACGACGGAGGGAATTTCGTCGTGTCAGCTGAACTTCCTGGGGTAAGCAGGGAGGATCTCGACATAGACGTAAAGGACAACCGGCTTACGATAAAGGGAGAAAAAAAGCTTGAGAACAAGACCGAAAAAGAGGGATATCTCAGGGTCGAGAGATCCTACGGACTGTTTGAGAGAAGTTTCTTTCTTGACGACAACATAGACAGAGAAAACATAAAGGCCGAGTACAAAGACGGCGTCCTGCGCCTCACACTTCCGAGAAAGCAGGATGAACCTTCAAAAAAAATAGAAGTGAACTGACCCAAAGTAAAAGGGGGGACGTCCAGCGACGCTCCCCCTTTACTTGTTCTCGTTAAAACACCAGTCCGCCCGAATCGGGAAACTATTCCCAAGGCGACGGTGCCTTAGTCAAAAAAACATCCCTGAAACTAAGACTGAATGCCGTTCCGTCTGCCCGCCACACGGTTTCTGAATGATATGGTGAAAAACAGAGTGGACACTATCAGCAACAGGTTAAACGCGGTACCCCGAGGTGTACTGTCGCTCCCCGCCGCAATTGCACAACCTCCGCTATCGGCAATATCCTCTACTGAAGGTGTGTCATCCCCGTCGCCATCCATATCATCCCCGTCGCCATCCATATCGTCCCCGTCGCCATCCATATCATCCCCGTCGCCATCCATATCGTCCCCGTCGCCATCCATATCGTCCCCGTCGCCATCCATATCGTCCCCGTCGCCATCCATATCGTCCCCGTCGTAATCAGCCATTCCATTCCCGTCACATCCTGGCGGCGCTTCATCCGTTTTCGGATAGATACCGGAACCGAAAATAACCCTCGGAGAACCGGAGAGCGCCGGCGCTTTCAAGTACACAAAGGGATCTACAACGTAGCTTTTTTTCCAAGAGTCGCCGGGGGCCGTTTTAGGATCGTTATCGTCTATGTCGTCACCGTCCTCGGTCGGATCATCCCAACAATACTCAACAAAACCGTCTTCATTAGCATCTTGCACCTCTGTGATAATTTCATCCGCGACATCTCTTCCGCCCTCGTCCTCGGCAACCAAACCCTCCCCCTCAACACTTGGATCAGCTCCGTCAAAAAGCACCCTTCCTTGATCATCCATAACAAAAAGATATATGGAGCCCGACTTCCAATCTCCTTCTCCTCTATCTCCTTCTTTATCAAACACCTGATGGAAGAGTTGAGTAAAGTCGCAATAAGGCTCTAAATCCGACCTATTATTTAGACCCACAAGAGAAAAAGAAGGAATAAGTTCCTTTATTTCTTCTACCAAAACGGTTAAAAGATCAATAGTGATAAGACTAGCAAAAGGAGCGCTGCTAAAGTCGCAGCGTCTGATAAGAAATTCTAGATAATAGGCGTCAACCGCATCCTCTACAAATTCTTTAAGCTTATCTTCGTCGGTACCCACCTCATCAGCGTGTATAAAACCTTCATGTACAGCGTGCACGGAAGCCGTAATACCGGAAAAGGCACCTGCAAGCATCAGCATGCATGAAAAAAGACCCGCAAGGGCTGCTGTCTTAAAGACCGTATTTCGCATTAAAATTCTCATTATATCCTCCTAGTGATTTGTTCAGTTTAAGCCCTAAAGAACCTCGACTCTCGCCGGATCATTAGTGGTATTTATTTTGTAGATTAAAACAAAAAAACAATAAGACTGTCAAGCACTTTTCAGGGGAAGATTGCGGTAAACTCCCTTGCGCCAGGGTTATCATAATTTGATCCGGAAGTCCTAACCGCAGCAAAAAGACTTCCCGATTGAGTAAATCGATAATGACAATCGAGAAAATCGGTGATTCCAGCCCTTTTTCTTGCCCTGATATACTCGTTTTCAGGCGATTTGATTCCTAGCCGGATATTCTATCAGCCGCCGCAAACGATTCGCCGAAGGAGTCGCCAAAGTTGAATCAAAGCGCTTGTTATGAAGGGAAAACTAAAGTAAATTTCATTCCGTATGCTGGAGATCAATTCTAGCTCTGAAATAAAACTTTCCGGCACCGATATATACTTCGATTCCAAACGGGCCGTACCGCTTTCCTTCGTCTCAAGCGCGAACGTCGGGAGGTTTCCCAGAAGCGAAAAAATAATAGCTACGCCCCAGACGGTAAAGCTTCTCGGAAAGAAAATAAAAGGTTCTGCGGTTCTTTCCTCCCCTTACGGAAAACCTTTCACCCTGGGCAGCTACTCGATTGAGCTCATTCCCTCTGGACAGATGCTCGGAGGAGCACAACTAGTGGTCGAAAAAGACGGAAGAAGGGTCGTGTACGCGGGTGGGTTCAAGCTGAGGCACACAGCCACGGCGGGCTACGCGGAACTCAGAAGGTGTGATACGCTGGTCGTTGACTGCGCCTACGGAGCGCCGAAGTTCGTTTTCCCCCCGCCCGAGGCGGTAATGGAATCCATATTCGAATTCGTAAACAGGACTTTGTTTGAGGACAAGATACCGGTAATCCTCGTAAATCCCATGGGAAAGGCCCAGGACCTGATAATTTTTCTGGGAGAAAGGGACATTGAGATGAGCCTTCACCCCGCGATGGCGAAAACGCTAAAGCTCTACGAGGAGCTCGGTGTTAGGATTCCTCTCTACGGGGGCATAAAAAGAAAACATTTTAAAAACAAGGTCCTGATAGCCCCGCTTTCCTACAGGGACTCAGCGGTCGTTGAGAACCTTAAAAGAAAAAAGGTGGCGGTGGTCACCGGGCGCTCCATGGAAAACGGAGCGTTTATGAGGTCCGCTCTTCGGGCCGAGGTAGCATTCCCCTTGAGCAACCACTGGGGATATGACGAGATTTCAGAGTACCTCGAAGTCTCAAAACCCGAGAGCGTGATCATCAGGGGAAATTTCAGCGAGAGCCTCACAGACGGGCTCAAAAAAGATGGATGGAACGTAACGGCGCTTAAAAAGCCGCGCCAACTAGCGCTTTTCTGAAAACAAGATGCCGGTTGAAACCAAATCATTCACGATAAGCACCCAAGGCAACTGCGACATACTGGACATAACCCCTCACGTCAGCCGCGAACTTGCCAAGGCTGGCATATCTTCCGGCACGGCCACGGTCTTTGTCGCAGGATCAACCTGCGCGGTCACGACGATAGAATACGAAAGCGGAGTTCTCTCCGACCTTAAAGATGCGTTTGAAAGAATGGCGCCCGAGACCATGCACTACGCTCATAACGCCAGATGGGGTGACGGAAACGGCCACTCCCACGTAAGGGCGTCTGTGCTCGGCCCCTCGCTTACGGTTCCGTTCTCCGATGGCAGTCCCCTTCTTGGAACCTGGCAGCAGATAGTGCTCGTTGATTTTGACAACCGCTCGAGAACGAGAAGGGTAATTGTCCAGATTATCGGAGAATAACCTTGCCTCAGACGAATTTGACCGAAAAATGCGTGGGCTTGTACCTCACGTTCAGGTTCACGATAAGTGGCGTCAGCGACTCTATCATCGATGAAACCTCAAGCGGCCCCGCGTCAAGAACCCTAAGGTTCTTCATTTCCTCTGTAAGATTCTTAACGACCTCTTTTGACCCCTCGTCATCCCCGCATATGACCACGTCGTAATCAAGGTCTTCGTTTATGTTGGCAAGCTCTTTTGCGGGAAGGTTGTGATAGGCGGACACGAGCCTTGCAGCCTCGGGAAGCGCCTCCTTTATCTCAAGAGCCGAAGAGCCCTGAGCGGGAGGGTCAAAGAGAAAAGTCTTGCCTTCCCTTTTCATCGAGACAACGGGAGTTACGACTATCTGATCCGTAATGCTGTCGCCACATCCCGCTACAGTGGCCGCAGCGTACTCGGGCGGAATGCTTATTATTATTATCTCGGAAGCCGCGGCGGCGTCCGCGTTCGCCATGCCGTGTATGTTCGACTCTATACCGAGTCCCTTAAGCGTTTCCGCGTGACCCCCGGCTATGCCAAGTGCTTTTTCTTCGCTTCTCGAACCTATGTATATCTCGTGCCCCGCTCTTGACCACCGCAGAACCAGCCCCTCAGCTATATCTCCCGTTCCACCTAAAAGTGAAATTCTCATTTCTAACTTCTCCTTGCACCAAAATTTTTACAGAATCTCTATCGTATATGCCCGCAGAGTGTTTTTCAAGCGTGGCCGAGACCGCTAGTTGGGAACAGCGAATCAAGCTCCAAGCTATCACAAACCGACCGCGATCTGGAAAAGAGAGTTCACGACAGCGCGCTTTATGAAAACTATCAGAAGCAGAACCACTATTGGACTCAGATCTAGCGAGCCCCCAATGGGAGGAATGTACCTTCTGGCGAAACCCAGAACCGGTTCCGTGGCCGAGTAAAGAAACTTCACTATGGGATTATATGGGTCGGGACTCACCCATGAAAGTACCGCCCGTCCCACTATGAGCCATATATAAACGCTAAGAAGTATGTCGACCACCTCCGCGATGGCCCTTAAGAAGTTGCCTCCTAGTATTTCCATGTCAGTCCTCCTCTCCTGAAAGTTCCGCGGAACGCTTGGCCGCGGACTCAACGGCGGATATTACAGCAGCCCGAAAACCGCCCTGCTCAAGCGAATGAATTCCGCTTGCCGTGGTTCCCCCGGGCGATGTAACCATGTCCTTTATCTCGGCAGGATGTCTGGCGCTCTCCTGAATCATCTTCGAGGTGCCAAAAACAGTCTGCACGGCAAGGTCCGTGGCAAGCTTCCTTGAAAGCCCCATTTTAACCGCACCGTCGCAAAGCGCCTCAATGAAAATCGACACAAACGCCGGACCGCTTCCGGAAAGAGCAGTAACGGCGTCCATAATTCCCTCGCTCTCGACCCGAAAAGCTTTTCCCAAAGACCCGAGAATACCGAGAACCAGATCTTCCTCCTCGCCGGAGAACCCTTCCCCGAAATAAACGCAGGAAGCACCCTCAAGCACGAGACTCGGAGCGTTGGGCATAACTCGCGCGAGCTTTATCTCCCTGGCGATAAGAGTTTTTATAAAAGAGTGCTTCACCCCGGCCGCTATTGACACGTAGAGTTTATCAGTGGTGGCGACGCTTCGCACTTCCCCGCAGACCGCAGGAATTACCTGGGGCTTTACGGAGAAAATCACTATGTCGGATGTCTTTATCACTTCCCTGTTGTCAGGGGTGGTCGTGACTCCGTACTGCGATGACAGGTAAGAGAGCTTCTCGGCGTTCACATCTGAGAGCGTTATGTCTTTTTTCTTAAAGCTACCCGAGGCAAGAAGTCCTCTTATCATCGCCTCGGCCATGTTCCCGGCCCCTATGAAACCTGCTTTTTTCATTTTTAAACTCACCCTGGTCTTGGACCGAAAAGCGCCGAACCGACCCTGAGAATCGTTGCCCCCTCTTCGATCGCTACCTCAAAATCGTTGCTCATACCCATCGAGAGTTCCCGCACCTCGGGAAATTCCCCCGCTATCTGATCCCTCATCTCCCTCAGTCCCGAAAACCATGCTCTGCTCATCTCGGGGTCCTCGAAGTAAGGAGGCATTATCATGAGTCCCTTAAGCGAAACGTTCCGGAATCGAGAAGCGCTCTCGAGAAACTCCCGAAGATCGCCTGAACGAATCCCGTTTTTGCTCTCCTCCCCGCCGTTTATCTCCACAAGCGCTCGGACACTAGTTCCGGCGGCTGCGCCCCTTTTATCAAGTTCCGCCACAAGGGCTTTGTTGTCAACCGCATGTACAAGATCCGCCTTGCCCACAACATACTTCACCTTGTTTCTCTGCAAAGCTCCAATGAAGTGCCAACGAAGCATCTCGCCCGCGGCGCGTGCGGCATCCCTATGCTTGTCGCGAAGCTCTTGGGCGTAATTCTCTCCGAAATCCTGTAGCCCTAGGCGGCTAGCCTCGAGGATCACGGCAAGGGGAAACTTCTTCGAGACCGCCACCAGCCGGACCTCGTCGCGGCTCCTTCCGGATCTTCGGCACGCTTCCCCGATTTTCTCTTCTACCCCGTCTATTCTATCCTTCAAATTCATCCGGATTCCACGACACCTATATCCGAGAGTACAGAAACCAGTTCAAAAAGAGGAAGCCCGATGACCCCCGTGTAGGAACCTCTTATCCACTCGATAAGACACGACCCAGCCCCCTGAATGGCGTATGCGCCGGCCTTGTCCATGGGTTCTCCGGTTTTAATGTACCGACGCATCCCTTCGCTATCAAGAGACTTCATCCGCACCTCGGTACAGGTGGCCTCTAAGTGAAGAACCTCGCCGGGGGATCTCGCCACGCAAAAGCCGGTTATAACTTCGTGGGTTTTTCCCGAGAGCTTTTGCAGCATCGAAAACGCGTCCTCTTCATCGCTGGGCTTGCCGAGAATATCTCCCGAAACGGAAACGACCGTGTCGCTGCCCACGACGATTCGCCCCCGCCGCACACCCCCGCAAACGCTGAGCGCTTTCTCCCTGGCCATGCGCTTTGCGAAATCAAGCGGCGCTTCTCCCTCCCGGGCACTTTCGCACACCTGTGGCTCAATCACTTCGAAACAAAGACCCACCCTTGTGAGCAGCTCCCGTCTTCTCGGGGAAGACGAAGCCAAGATGAAGCTTTTGTTCTTAAGCATTCAAGAAAAACCCCTCTGGGGCGGGATCTGAAACTTGAAAACGCGTCTTCTGCGTATACACTTCATCGTTTCAAGCTCAAATGGAAATTAAAGAACTTTACCTGAAAGGCAGAAAAAACTTCGAGCAAAACGGTTTTGAGTGCCCGGGAATCGAAACAAGAGCAATACTCGCAAGAAGCCTGAACACAGATCCGCTGGAACTCTATGCGCATCCTGAAAGACGCGTGGGTTCCGAGAGGACAGAAGCGTTTGAAAAACTCCTTCGCCGACGCCTCGCGGGAGAACCTCTTGCATACGTGATCGGCGAGCGGGAATTCTATTCAAGGCCTTTCGTCGTAACCTCGGACGTTCTGATACCGAGGCCGGAAACCGAAACGCTCGCGGAACTTGCGATAGAAACCATGGGGCGGATGAGAAATCCCCGCATCCTGGATCTGGGGACGGGAAGCGGGTGTTTAGCCGTGACCGTTTTTCTTGAAGCACGCGACTGCGAGGTTTTCGCCTCAGACGTATCCGCTTCGGCACTCGCTGTAGCGGAAAGAAACGCTCAGGAACACGGCGCACGCGTGCGATTCGTAAACTCGAATCTTCTGGGCTGCTTTGCAAAATCATCATTTGACATGATAATTTCCAATCCGCCTTACGTGTCGGAGGCGGAATACGCGGAGCTTTCCGCGCAGATAAGGTGCCACGAGCCCCGCATGGCTCTTCTCGGCGGACAAGACGGGCTTGCGTACATAAAAAAGATAGCGGCCACGGCCGGAGAAACGCTTCGCAAGGGAGGTTTTCTGCTTCTTGAAATCGGAGCCGGGCAGGCGAAAAGCGTGGAGAGGATAGTTCGCGAAAACGGTTTTTCAGATGTGCGCTTCGAAACTGATATCGGCGGCATAAAAAGGGTAGTGAAAGCCACTTGGAAAAAATAGTAATAGAAGGAAAAGAAAGACTTTCCGGAGAGGTAACGGTCGGCGGGGCGAAAAACGCCGTGCTTCCCATAATGGCCGCCTGCATACTAAACGAAGGGGAGAACACCATCTCGAACGTTCCGGATCTGGCGGATGTCCGGACAATGATGAAACTTCTTGAGACCCTGGGCGCGAGATGCGAATACGCAGATGGAAAACTGCTCGTTAACTCAAGGACCATTAACCGCTACAAGGCTCCCTACGATCTGGTAAAGACGATGAGGGCTTCCGTTCTGGTTCTGGGACCGCTTGTGGCCAAGTTCAAAAAAGCGGAGGTCTCTCTTCCCGGTGGATGCGCGATAGGGGAGAGACCCATAGATCAGCACATAAAGGGACTTCGTATCCTGGGGGCGTCAGTACAGCTTGAAGATGGTTATGTGAGTGCCGCCGCGGAAAAACTCACGGGAAACACAGTGCCCTTCGATCTCTCGACAGTTACGGGAACCGAAAACATAATGCTGCTCGCCAGCATCTCCGAGGGAGAGACCGTCATCCTAAACGCCGCCTGTGAACCCGAAGTGGTGGATCTCGCGAACGCGCTCAATCTCATGGGAGCGAAAATAGAGGGAGCCGGAACGGATATAATAACGATAACTGGGGTAAGCTCGCTCGGTCCGTTAAGGGACTACAGTGTAATGCCCGACAGGATAGAGACGGGAACCCTGATGATAGCCGGCGCCCTTAACGAAAGCGATCTCGTCATAAAGGGCTGCAGATTCGAGCACCTGGGGGCGCTTACGGGAAAACTGCTTCAGACGGGAACGGAGATAGAGAAAAACGGGGACTCCATCAGGGTACGGGGCACGGGGGAGATAAAAAGCATAGATTTCTCAACCCTTCCCTACCCCGGATTTCCGACCGACATGCAGGCCCAGATGATGATACTTATGTGCGTTGCCGACGGAATGAGCGTGATAACGGAGAACATATTTCCGCAGAGGTTCATGCACACAGCCGAACTGCGAAGGATGGGCGCGGACATCAAGCTTGTCGGAAACAGCGCCGTGGTAAGGGGGGTGGCGGAGATGAGGGGTGCCCCCATAATGGCAAGCGATCTTCGGGCAAGTGCCTCGCTCGTGCTGGCCGGGCTTTGCGGCGAGGGGAGGACGGAAGTATCTAGAATCTATCATCTTGACCGCGGATATGAAAAACTTGATGAAAAGCTTCGCTCCGTCGGAGCCAGCATCTGGAGGGAAAAAGAGTGATAACGATAGCGACGCCCAGAGGAAGACTGCTTGAGGAAACCGTCGAGCTTTTCCAGAAAGCCTCGATAGACATAACGGAAATAATCGAGGATTCAAGAAAGCTCATATTCGAGTTTGAAGAGGCGGGAATCAAGCTGCTTATAGTTAGACCCACCGACGTCGTCTCCTACGTCGAATACGGCGCCGCGGACTGCGGAATAGTCGGCAAGGACACCCTAATGGAACAGGACTGCAATCTTTATGAGCCTCTTGACCTCGGAATAGGAAAATGCAAGATGGTGGTTGCCGCTCCGAAAGGCTTTCAGAAATCGGGCAAAGCGTCTTTGCGGATCGCGAGCAAGTATCCGAAAATCGCAAGCGATTTCTACAACAAAAAAGGTATAGCCACGGAAGTCATAAAACTCTACGGCTCAGTTGAACTAGCACCCATAGTAGGCCTTTGCGACGCTATAGTGGATCTGACGGCCTCGGGAGAAACTCTTAAGAAAAACGACCTTGAGATAGTGGAAGTGGTAGCGGAAATAAGCGCGAAGTTCGTCGTTAACAAGGTGAGTTTGAAAATAAAGTCAAAGGAAATAAAGGAACTTCTGGCTAATCTTGAAAAGGTAAGATAGACCACCTCTGTTTTTTATGGCAGCGCATCAAAAAAGCTCAAGCTGAGCGGCGCCGTCCCTCCTGAAACGGGAGACGTCAAGAGGCGCCTTTCTCCCCGAGAAACCGAATTTCCCGTAAGCGACGCGAAAAATCCTTTCTGTCTGCTCGGCGAAAATCCCCTTCCCCTTCATCCGGACGCGGTACTCAGAGGAGTTAAGAGATCCGTCTCTCATTGATTCAATTCGCCCGAGGATCTTTTTCTTTCTGTCGGGGTAGTGGCGCTCAAGCCACGTAGAGAATATGTCGGCCACGCCGTAGGGAAGCCTCAGCATCACGTAACCCGCGTCGACCGCCCCGTGGACCGAAGCCGCTTTCAGTATGGCCGGAATCTCGTGGTCGGTGAGCCCCGGAATCACCGGAGCTATGAGCACGGTCACGGGAATGCCGGCATCCGCAAGCCTAGCTATGGCCTTGAGCCTGTATTCTGGCTGCGACGCTCTGGGTTCCATTTTCCTTGAGAGTTCGCCGTCAAGCGTCGTGACGGAGACTATCACGCTCGCGCAGCCGATTTCGGCCATATCAGAGAGGATATCAAGATCACGGGTCACGAGATAACTTTTGGTCACTATCCCCACAGGGTTTCTGAATTCGCGCAGAACCTTGAGACACTTTCTTGTTATCCGGAACTGTTTTTCCGCCGGCTGATAGCAGTCTGTAACCCCGCTTATCGCTATCGGTTTCGGAACCCATCTGGCCGACTGGAGCTCCTTTCTCAGAAGCTCAGGGGCATTTTGCTTGACGAAGATTTTCGTTTCGAAATCAAGCCCCGCCGAAAGCCCCAGGTATTCGTGCGTGGGCCTCGCATAGCAGTAAACGCATCCGTGTTCGCATCCCCGGTAAGGATTGATGCTCGCGTCAAAAGAAACATCGGGACTCTGGTTGTAGGAGATTATAGTTTTCGTCCGGTCCTTGTAGTAAACGGTCTTGGGGGCACCGTCAGCAGAGGGCGCATCCTCATCCGCAACAAAATCAATCCGCTCGAACCTTCCAGACGGGTTCTCCGGGGATCCCCTTCCTTTTATGGCAGGTTTCACTTTCTGAGTCTCCTTTAAACCAAAAAGCCCCAAAGCGGCAGTGACCGCCTCGGGGCTTTTAAAACACTAAACGACTCTTTGCTCTCAGTTTATGTTCTTCGGCACCGGGTCATCCGCCAGGGCATAATCGGATTTCGGAACGACAAAGTTTTTGAGCACAGGCTCATCCGAGAGAATTACCTTCTCAATCACCTCGTCCATATGTTCAACGGTGGTTACTTTCACCTCTTTTCTAATGTTCTCCGGTATGTCCTCAATGTCTTTTTTGTTATCCACGGGAATCAGCACTTCCTTCACCCTGCCCCTGTGGGCCGCAAGGATTTTCTCCTTGAGTCCTCCAATGGAAAGCACCCTTCCCCGAAGCGTGATCTCTCCCGTCATGGCGATTTCCCTGTTTATAGGCTTTCTAGTAATGGCACTTGTTATGGCGCTCGCTATCGCTATGCCGGCACTCGGTCCGTCTTTGGGAGTAGCCCCCTCGGGAACGTGGATGTGTATATCCACGTTCTGATAGAAAAGCCTTTCAAGCCCCAGGCGCTGCGCTCTGCTTCTTACGTAGCTCATAGCCGCGCGCGCGGATTCCTGCATTACCTCCCCGAGCTTGCCGGTAACGGTGAAAGTCCCCTTGCCGGGGACGATGGAGACCTCTATCGTCAGAAGCTCTCCTCCAAGCTCAGTCCACGCAAGCCCCGTCGCGGCTCCCACCTGATCGGTCTGCTCGATCTCTCCGTACTCATACTTGGGAGTACCGAGATACTTTCTGACGCTCTTGGCGGTAATGTTAATCCCCTTGGTTTTTTTCTTCTCGACAATCTCCCTTGCCACTTTCCTGCAGAGCGACGCTATTTCCCTCTCAAGGTTCCTGACCCCGCTTTCCTTCGTGTACCTTCTTATGATCTGCACAATCGCCTCGTTCTTTATAGACACATTGTAATCCTTGAGACCGTGGTTTTCCGTCTGCTTCCCTATAAGGAATTCTCTGGCTATCTGAAGCTTTTCCTGCTCCGTGTAGCCTGGAAGTCGTATTATCTCCATTCGGTCCTGAAGCGCCCAGGGAACCGTGTGGAGAACGTTCGCCGTCATTATGAACATTACCTTCGAGAGGTCATAGTCGGCCTCGATGTAATGATCGTTAAAATTTGAGTTCTGCTCGGGGTCAAGGGCTTCTAGAAGCGCGGAAGCCGGGTCTCCCCTGAAATCCATTCCCAGCTTGTCGATCTCGTCAAGGAGAAAAACCGGGTTTACGGTTCCGGCTTTTTTCATTCCCTGTATTATCTTGCCTGGAAGGGCTCCTATGTAGGTCCTTCTGTGTCCCCTTATCTCGGCCTCGTCCCTTACTCCGCCGAGAGACGTCCTGACGAACTTGCGGCCCATGGCGCGAGCTATCGACTTGGCCAAAGAGGTCTTTCCGACCCCGGGAGGTCCAACGAAGCAGATTATCGGGCCCTTGAGCTTTTCGGCCAGAATGCGCACCGCCAAGTATTCAAGTATTCTTTCCTTGGGTTTTTCAAGGCCGTAGTGGTCCTCGTCAAGAATCGCCGCGGCTTCCTTGAGATCGAGACGGTCCTCGGTTTTTTCCTTTGTCCACGGCAGATCCAGAAGCCAGTCGATATAATTTCTCACGACCGTCGCCTCGGCGGACATGGAGGACATCATGCGAAGCTTGTTTATCTCCCTTTTGACCCTCTGCTCCACATCCTCGGGAAGTTCCTTCTCCTTGAGCTTTTCCTCAAACTCATCTATTTCGCTTTTAAGGTCATCCGCCGTGCCGAGCTCCTTCTGGATAGCCTTCATCTGCTCGTTGAGATAGTACTCCCTCTGGGCCTTTTCCATCTGCTTTTTGACCCTCTTCCCTATACGCTTTTCCATCTGAAGTATCTCAAGCTCCGACTGCATTTTCTCGCAGAGCTTCTCAAGCCTCTCAAGAGGATTGATCACCTCCAGAATCTCCTGCTTGTCCGAAAGCTTCATGCTAAGATGCGAAGCGATCGTGTCGCCGAGCTTGCCCGGCTCGTCAATGGACATGAAAGTCACGAGAGTCTCCGAGGGGATCTTGGTGTTCAGCTTCACGTAATCCTCGAAAAGCTTGGTCGCCGAGCGCATCAGCGCTTCAAGCTCGACGCCTTCTCCCGAAGGCTCCTCTATCTCTCTTACCTCTACGACGAACATGTCCTTCTGGGGAACGAAACCCGTTATGGATGCCCTTTTCTTGCCTTCGACAAGCACTTTCACCGTGCCGTCGGGAAGCCGGAGCATCTGAACTATCGTTCCGACGGTCCCGATTCTGTACATGTCCTCGTTTCCGGGTTCATTTACCTTGGCGTCTTTCTGCGCCGAAAGAAATATTTCCTTGTTGTCCTTCGCCGCCTCTTCAAGGGCCTTGATGGATTTTTCCCTGCCCACGAAGAGCGGAGCCAGCATGTAGGGGTAGATAACTACGTCGCGAAGCGGAAGGAGTGGAAGAACTTTCTCGTTAACGTTTACGGAATCTGACATTTTCTCCTCCTCAATACACAAGCTTATTTAGAGTATATAATACAGACTCTTATATTTACAACTCTGTTATTATACAGCATGTCCAGAGTTAGGCATAATCGCATGTCCAGAGTTAGGCATAATCCAGAGGAAAAGCACTTGTTGGAAATTATTACCATTTAGTAGTAATTTTTAATAAACTGGTTATTTTTATAATCCAAAACACGAAACCAAGGAGAAATCAAGATGATTGACAGCGACATACAGGACGCCATAAATACGCAAATAAGAAACGAGTACTATTCATCCTATCTCTATCTTTCAATGTCTGCCTACTGCGAATCCAAAAACTTTTCCGGTTTTGCAGGTTGGCTTCGCAATCAGAGCGAAGAGGAGCTTGTGCACGCGATGAAGTTCCTCGATTACCTGATCGACAGGGGTGGCAGGGTAGTTCTGGAATCGATAGAGCAGCCCGCTTCTGAGTTCGGAGCCTTTCTTGAGATGTTCGAGGAAGTGCTCGAACATGAAAGGGAGGTGACGGGGATGATAAACAATATTTACAATCTGGCCACCTCGAAAAACGATCAGGCGACTTTAGTAATGCTTCACTGGTTCATAGAAGAGCAGGTTGAGGAGGAAAAAATTGCCGAGGCAGTCGTTGAGCAACTGAAACTCGCCGAGGACAACCCGGCCGCGCTTCTGATTCTCGACAGAGAGCTCGCCACGAGAGAGGGCGAATAACAAAAAACAAACAGTTTCTCCCTTGGCCCGTATTTGTGGTCAGGGGAGAACTGTCTCGACATCTTCGGGTCTGCTGTATCAAGCTTTTCCCGCAGCAAAAAGTAAAGAAGAGCAGGCTTCCCCGGTTTCTCAAGCAAAAACTTCAAGAATCTTTACTTTCAATCTCCGGTATGTATTTTAGTCTGGTTATAGATTAAAACGTTCTCCTACAGTCAGGAAAAAGGAAGCAGCCAGTTGGGAATAAAGTACAACCGGCCTGAAGTGAACAGGCAGATTACAAAACAACTCATAAACGACTACGGGGCGATCGTTTCGACCTTGATCAAGGTCTTCGGCCGCGAAAGCCTCGAGCACGTCCAGAGATCGTGCGGTAACTCTTTTGAGAAAATGAGGACGAAATGGGGGAAAGAAGGTATCCCCGATGATCCCCAGGGCGCTGTATGGTCCGATATAACGGAGAACTCAAGCAAGCTTTTCTGCAGAAAGATAAACTACCTCTCCAAGGCAAACGGGGGAGAAAAAAGAATTGACGTATCGGGGTTTCGCCTTCCCTTTCCGCAAAAAGAGGAAGTGGAGAAAAATCTGGTCGAACTGCTTTTCGCTTTATGCGGTCCCCGGATAGAAAACCGCTTTCAGAAATACCTGATACTGAACGTGCTCTGCGGATTCTCCTGTTCCTCCCTTGCGAGGATACTGCAGAGAAACGAAAAAGCTTTAGAAGAGCAGCTCGCTTCGGAAAAAAAGAAAATAACCCAAGGAACCGTTCGGCTGAGCGGGGCGGAAGCGGAGAAAAATCTCGGGGCTGTGACAAAAAACATTTCCGAGATTTTCAGTCTCGGGCAAAACGGTATCCGAAAAGGAATGCCTCCCATAGCCTCTTTGTGCCTCTCCGCGATAAGACTGGGCGAGGCGCTGCTTGATTTTCCTGCGACCAAAAAACCTGGGGTTCACGCTCTTTTATCATTCATGCTGCTGAACGCCTCAAGACTTCGCACCATGAACGACGACGCCGGAAGGCCGCTTGGGATAAAGGAGCAGAACAGGGAACTTTGGGACAGGAACATGATCAAAAGGGGATTCGAGCACCTTGCTCTTTCAACTGAGGAAGGAGGAGAGGTTACGGAGATTCACTTAAAGGCCGGCGTTGACGCCGTGCACTCCCTAGCGAAAAAATACGGGGATACCAGCTGGGACCGGATCATCTTGCTTTACGACAAATACCTGGCTTGCAACTACTGTCCACTTGTCGAGCTTCAAAAAGCGATCGCTATCTCGAAAACCCGAGGACCGCAAGAAGGTCTTCAGGCAATAAGGGGTATACAGAGGGTTGAGGAACTGTCATCACACGATCTTCTGTATTCGACTCTGGGTAATCTTCATTTCCAGCTTCACAGGTACGAAGACGCTATATCGAATTTCAACCGCGCGATCGGTCTTACCGAAGAAACTTTCGAAAAAGCTTTTTACTCCAAAAAGATAAAGATCTGCGAAGACAGAATGAATATGTCGAAGCGCTACAGATATGGAGTTTCCTTTTAAACTCTCCACGGCCCCTCAAGATGCCCGCGGACTCAATCCTTAAACACGCTGTCACATTCTTACTAGTTCTATCCGTCTTGATCATGCCCGCTTATGCGGAACCTGCATCTTTAAGCGAAAATACGACGGAACCTGTGTCTTTTCGAAACGGCATAGTCGTATCCCAAGAGCAGACCGCGACTCTCGTCGGCCTTTCCGTACTCAAGAAAGGCGGAAACGCCATTGACGCCGCCGTCGCAATGGGATTTGCGCTCGCCGTCACTTACCCGAAAGCTGGAAATCTCGGGGGCGGCGGATTCATGCTGGTTCACCTGGGCGAAACAGGGCAGACCGTCGCCATAGACTACAGGGAAAAAGCTCCACTTAAAGCCACGCGCGACATGTTTCTCAATAAAAACGGAGAGGTCGACGTGGAACGGGCGAGACACAGCATCTATTCCTGCGGAGTTCCGGGAACAGTCGCGGGGTTTTCGCTGGCACTTGAAAAATACGGAACCATGTCGCTTAAAGAAACACTTGCGCCCGCGATAAAACTCGCGGAGGATGGATTTACGGTTTCGGCGGAGCTTAGAAAATCGCTTCTCGAAGCAAAAGAGCGAATGAAAAAATCGCCCGAGAGCATGGGCATTTTTTTCAAAAACAACGGAGAACCGCCCCGGGAAGGAGAAATTCTCAGGCAGAAGAACCTCGCATGGAGCCTAAAGGAGATAAGCAAAAACGGCTCAGAGGCGTTTTACAGGGGAGCTATAGCGAAAAAAATCACAGCTTACATGAAACATAAAGGAGGTCTCTTAACCAAACGGGACCTTGCGTCATACGAAGCCGTGACAAGAGAACCGGTGACCGGGGACTACAGAGGCTACCAGATTTACTCAATGCCGCCTCCAAGCTCGGGCGGGGTCCACCTCATCGAGATGCTCAACATTCTTGAGCGCTATCCCCTCTCGCAATACGGGCATAATTCCGCCCGATATGTCCACGTTCTCTCAGAAACCATGAAGCTTGCCTACGCGGACAGGTCAAAACATCTGGGTGACCCGGATTTTTCCCCGGTTCCCGCAAAACAGCTCATCTCAAAACAGTACGCAAAACGTCTCGCAAATCGGATCAATCCCGAAACCCCGACCCCGAGCAGATACGTAAAGCCGGGCTCCCCAACCCACCCCCAAGGCACCGACACCACCCACTTCACGGTCGCCGACAGGTTCGGAAACGTGGTTTCAAACACATACACGCTTAACTTCGCCTACGGCTCAGGGCTCGCCGTGGCGGGGACCGGAATTCTGCTCAATAACGAAATGGACGATTTCTCGGCAAAACCCGGAACTCCTAACGCGTACGGTCTTACCGGCGGTGAAAAAAACTCCATTGCTCCAGGCAAAAGAATGCTGAGTTCCATGACCCCGACGATAGTGCTTAAGGACGGAAATCTTTTTCTCGCGACGGGAAGCCTAGGGGGGAGCAGAATAATAACGTCCGTGCTCCAAGTCATCCTAAACGTAATTGACCACAAAATGAACATAAACGAGGCTGCGGCGGCACCGAGGATACATCACCAGTGGCTTCCTGACACCTTGTACGTGGAAAAAAAAGCGGGGAAAAACCTGGTGGCGCAGTTGCGGAAAAAAGGATACGAAGTAAAAAGGACCGGCCCGATTGGAAGCACGCAGAGCGTAGCTAGGGTCAGCGGGGTTTTTCACGGAGCTGCTGACCCCAGGCGTCCGGGAGGACTGGCTCAAGGATACTGATTTGTCAGTTGTAGCCGGTGCCACGAAAACCATGTTTTTTTGTGGCGGGTGTCGTATAGGAATGGTAAAATTGCCTTTGAAAACAAAACCCTGAGGAGGATCCCTAATGTTCCAACATCTGCATTTTGTCTTTGCGATTGCAATCCTGTTCGGGCTTGCCACCGGCGTCCGGGCCCAGACGTTCAATTCCGTTGTCGTGTTCGGCGATAGCTTAAGCGACTCCGGGAACAGCGCCCAGTTTTATACTCCTATCGCCCGGTCTTACGGATTCGAAATTCCGGCCGGCACGAGCTTCACCACAAACCCTGACCCGGTCTGGGCAGAAATCGTGGCCCAGACCTTCGGAGCATCGGGAACCAATTCGCTAGCCGGCGGAACAAACTATTCCTGGGGCGGCGCCTGCGTAAACCCGAACGGTCCGTGTGAAGAGAACTCGGTACCGGGAACAAAGCGGCAGATTAATCAGCACCTCTCCGGAGGAAGCGCCGACCCGGATACACTCTATATGATCTGGGGTGGCGTAAACGATATAAGTGCCGTCGCCAAGGACAATTCGTCTGATTCCCAAGGTGCTCTTGACGGCGTTCTGGAAGCCGCAGGAGCGTACGTAGATCAGATTCGAGGCCTTCAGGACGCCGGAGCGCGTTACGTAGTAGTGCTCAATTTGCCTGACATCGGCGCAACCATAAACGCCCAACGTGCCGGAGCCGCAGCCGCAGCTGGACTCTCCGCTCTTACCCGCGCCTATAACGAAGAGCTTGACACAGGTATTAGCTCTCAGGAACACGGAGTCGTTCCCGTAAATATCTTCGCCCTGATGGATGAGATAGTCAAAGACCCCGGGAACTACGGGTTCACCAATACTGATAGGATAGCCTGTACTCCCGGTTCGAATCCCCTGCGCCCGAACGGAGGACTGGAGTCAATAGTCTGCGGTCCGACCGACTCCGGCTATCTCTCACCTCCCGACACCGATGAAAATTACCTTTTTGCGGACGGCTCCCATCCAAGCGGAGATGTTCATGCGGCGGTTGCAAGTACGGTAATTTCCACTCTCACGGCTCCGGTTCAGATATCGCTTGGAGGGGAAGGGGGCGTAGAAGTTGCGAGGGCACACCGTGACGCTGTATTTGCAGAGCGGATGCTTGATCTCGGGTCCGAGCGTTCAGTCGGAAAATGGCACAGTTACCTGAGGGGACAAACAGGCAAACAAGATCTTAACGCCCTGTCTCACCTGGGTAAAACGCAGGCCGAAATGCAGGTGCTCACTCTGGGTACCGACTACCGCGGGGGGGACGGACTTTACTTGGGGGCGGCATTTAGCCTCGGAAACCACAGCAACGACGTCTCGGGCGCAAGCATCGACAGCACCGTGGTGACCGGCTCGCTGCACGGCACCCTTATTTTTGATGTTTTTTACCTGAGCGGCGCTTTTAACGCGGGCAGAACTTCGATTGATATCAACCGCTCGATCCAGCTTGGATCAGCACTGCGCACGGAAGAGGGTTCCACAAGCTCCCGCCAGTTCGGAACCGATGTTGAACTCGGCTGGATTCTAAGCACATCCGAGAAGTGCGGGTGCAATCTGTTTTTGGGGCTCGGGTGGCTCAACCAGAAAATCGACGGCTACAGCGAAAACGGCAGCACTTCCACCTCGATGAACTTCTCTGACTTTGACCGCGACTCCCTGATCGCACGTGCGGGTTATCAGTTCAAAGGAAACTTTGGTCTAAGCGAAACAGTGCTCCCATACATCCGTATCGCCTATGAAAGAGAACTGAAAGACGATCCCGTTTCAGTCACCGCAGGCTCGAACACCATGTCCGGACGCTTCACTCTCTCGGGTTTTGAGCCACCGAACCAATGGGTAAACACAGCCGCCGGTCTTACCGTCGGCATTGGCAGCCGAGCAAAAACTTTTGCCGGCTACTCAGGACGCTTCGGAAGCGACTCGAGACGTGACCACGAGTTTAGCCTTGGAGTGCGCATGGCATTTTAGAAAGCGGGAAATTCAGCCGACAAACAAGCAGCACTTCGAAACTCCGCCTGCGGATTGCTATTGGGCCGAGATGTAAAGCATCCTGTCTATTGATTTTTTAGCCTTCCGCGCAATGTCTTCCGGAACCTTGACCTCGTACACCTCTTCTCTAAGAGAATTGAGCACTTTGTCAACCGTTATCATCTTCATGTACTCGCAGATCGCGTCGGCTTTGGCGGGATAGAACTTTTTTTCCGGACTTTGTTTTCTAAGCGTATGGAGAATTCCGGTCTCAGTAGCGACCACGAACTCGGGAGTGTCGGAATTCCGAGTGTAGTCAATCATCTTTCCGGTCGAGAAAAACTTTATCTCCTTTGCCAGTTCGTCGTCCCCGGCGGTGGCATGAAGAAAAGACGTGGTGCAGCCGCACTCGGGGTGAACTATCATTTCCGCATTAGGGTAGGATTCTTTTATCTTCCTTATATCCCCCGGCCGTATTCCCGCATGCACGTGGCATTCCCCGGGCCAGATGTAAATTTTTCTTCCCGTAACCTTGGAGACGAAGGCGCCCAGAAACATATCGGGCAGAAAAAGTATTTCCCTGTCCTTGGGAATGGATTCCACTATCTTGACGGCGTTTGAGGAAGTAACGCAGTAATCTGTCTCCGACTTCACGGCGGCCGAGGTGTTCACGTAGGAAACCACAAGGGCGTCAGGGTGCTGCGATTTCCATCTCCTGACCTGTTCGAGGTTTATGGTCTCGGCAAGGGAGCAACCCGCCTCTGGGTCGGGAATAAGTACCTTTTTGTCAGGAGAAATAATGGACGCGGTTTCGGCCATGAAGTGAACTCCGCAGAAGATAATGATTTCCGCGTCGGTCTCGGAAGCCTTCTGCGAGAGGCCTAAGGAATCTCCTGTATAGTCGGCAAGATCCTGGATTTCGGGTATCTGGTAGTTATGAGCCAGAATTACCGCATTTTTCTCCTTTCTCAGTCTGTCTATTTCTTCTGAAATATCATGTAGGATTGCCATTGTAACAGGGGCCATTAACCGTATAGCCCGCCCCTGCTATTCTAACACATCAAAAGAAATATCTAAACACGGAGCTGAATGGGTAAGAGCGCCGACAGATATGAAATCGACTCCGCTTCGAGCTATCTCCCCCACGTTCTCAAGAGTAACTCCGCCGGACGCCTCGACAAGCGCTCGGCGTGCTATCAGGCGCACGGCCTCCCTGATTTCCCGAATGTCCATGTTGTCAAGCATTATGACGTCAGCGCCGCAGGAAACCGCTTCTTTTACCTGCTCCATGGTCTTCGTCTCGACCTCTATGGAGAAATCCTCTCCGACGCTTTGCCTAGCCTTCCAAACGGCCTCTACTATACTCCCAGCCGCTTTTATATGATTGTCTTTTATGAGCACTCCGTCGTAAAGTCCGGCGCGGTGATTATGTCCCCCGCCAGCCGCCACAGCGTACTTGCTGATCCACCTAAGTCCCGGAAGGGTCTTTCTCGTGTCCTTTATCTTCGCTGCGGAACCAGCTACGGCCTCGACGAAAAAAGAAGTGAGAGTGGAGATGCCGCTCATTTTCTGAAGGATGTTAAGAGCCGTACGCTCCGCCGAAAGAATCGCCCTGCTCCTGCCTGTAACGCGAGCGAGCGTGTCCCCGGGCGATACCCTGTCTCCGTCGCAAACCATCTCCTCCCACTCGCAGTTCGGGTCAAGTTTTTGAAAAACTGCGCCGGAAAGTCCGATTCCCGAAATCACACCGGTCCCCTTCGCGCAAAGCGCTCCCGTCAAAACTGCGTCTTCGGGAACTATGCTCTGGGTTGTAACGTCCCCGCTTCCTATATCTTCCCGAAGGGCAAGCTCCAAAACGGCGTCCACTTCCGGAGGGTAATTTTCGCGGCTTTTCATCAATCGTCTCCGTAAACTTCTAAACCCTTTCTGAAAACCAGGTGCTTTTCAAAATCCGAGTCCTCTTCCGGATAATCGAATCTCATATGAACTCCACGCGACTCCTTCCTCAAAAGGGCAGCTCTCGCCGCTAGGGAACAAACGTCAAGCATCGTCCCAAGCTTAAAGCCGAACCATCCGGTGACACCCTCGCTTGCCGAGGAAATCTCCTCAAGCCGCGCGACGAATTTCTCTATTCCCTCCCGTTCTCTCACTATACCGAGATGCGTACTCGTTCCCCCGATTATCGTGTCCCTGGACTCGTTGAAAAACTCAGCGTCAGACTCCCTGGTGTCAGCAAGCATAAAACCCTCAAAATCCCCGTCAATGCCTCCCGGACGCCGACTGCGCGTCGCGCCGTCCACGCACCTTTTGGCAAACACCATGCACTCGAGAAGCGAATTGCTCGCAAGGCGGTTAGCCCCGTGCACTCCGGTGTTCGAAACTTCACCACAGGCGTAAAGCCCTTCTATGTTAGTTTCTCCCATGAGATCTGTTCTTACTCCCCCTATGGTGTAATGGGCAGCAGGAGCTACGGGAATGCGGTCTTTGGCAAGGTCAAAACCCAAGTCCCTGCAAAGCTTTCCTATGTTAGAGAACCTCTTTCTGACGAATTCCTGATCCATGTGGGAAAGTTCAAGGTAAACGTAGTCTTCGCCGCAGGATATCATTTCGCTGTGAATCGCCTTTGAAACCACGTCTCTTGGCGCAAGTTCAAGAAGGGGGCTGTAGCGTTCCATGAATCTTGTCCCCCGGGCGTTCAGGAGATAGGCACCCTCTCCCCTTATTGCCTCGGTCAGAAGAAAGGCGTCACCTTTTGAACCGCTGAAAACCGTGGGATGGAACTGCACAAACTCCATGTCGGAGATCTCCGCTCCCGCTCTCCAGGCAAGCGATATGCCCTCCCCCGAGGCTCCTTCCGGATTGGTGGTCCTTCTGTAAAGAGCGCTCGCGCCGCCGGTGGCGAGGATTGTGGAAGGAGAAGAGATTCTCACGTAGCTTTCCCTTCCCTCGTCATAGCCCCACACCCCATAGCATCTTTCCCCGTCCGAGACTATGTCGGTAACGGTGACAAGTTCCAGAATGGTTATCGATTCGCTTGATCTCACAAAAGAGATAAGAAACTCGATCATCTCCTTTCCAGTGGAATCCCCTCCCGCGTGAAGAACTCTTCTTTTCGAATGACCGCCCTCAAGTCCGAGCAGGAGACCGCTGTCATCGGAGTCGAATTTCATGCCGAGATTTATAAGGTCCGCGACCCTCTCCCTTCCCTCTTCAACTAGGATCTGCACGGCGCGGGCGTCGCAAAGCCCTCTTCCCGCGGCAATAGTGTCCTCCTTGTGAAAGACCGGTGAATCCTCGGGATCAACTGCGGCCGCGATTCCTCCCTGGGCCCAGTAGGAATTGCTCTGCACCAAGGTCTGCTTGGTCACCACCACGCACCTGCCAAGAGACGACGCGCACACCGCGGCGTAAAGACCCGCAAGGCCCCCGCCCACAACGAGAAAATCGCACTCAACGTCAATAATTTCTGCGTTCATCAAAACCGCCTGCCTTCTCTCCCTAACTCACCGCAGATATAAGGGAATTCTCTATCTTTTTGAGTCTCTTTGCGCCGATTATCTTGCGTCCTCTCGAATCACGCACATAAAACGTATCGACAACCTGATCCGCCTTGGTCGAGATCTTGGCGTAGTCAATCGATAGACCCAGCTCGGCAATCGCTTTCGTGATGCCGTAGAGAAGTCCTTCGCTGTCGTGGGCGTAGACCTCCATCACGGTCGCCTTATCGGAAGACTCGTTGTCAAACACGATCTCCGGAGGATACTCGGGAACCTTCCTTCCGTAGGAGGAATAATTTTTCTTCCTCCTCTTAACCAGATCGTCAACCTCTATATCTCCGTCAAGCACCCTCCCGAGGTTGTTCTCCACCTTCTTCCACACCTCGTCGTACTCCTCTTCGCTCAAATGATCGGTCCTGTCCACGTAGAAAACGTCAAACGCTTTTTTATCACGCGTGGTTACGATTCTTGCGCCCAGAATATTGAGCCCGTTTGCACTCAGGATCCCGCAGAAAACGGAAAATATCCCTTTTTTGTCCGGTGCGCAGACGGTAAACTCGTCGTATTCCCCGTAGCGGATTATTTCCGTGGCGAACTTTCCCTCAATGGAATCAAGCAACCTCACGTGGCGGAGAATGTTCTGTCTTGAGAACTGGCCGAAGTAGGAAACCGGCATCTTCTTCAGTATCTTTCGCACCCTGCGCTCGGGAATCTCCCCGTCGGCATCGGCCACTATGTCCGAGGTCATCTTATCCATCCATTCCTCGTCGGTTTTGCGCCGGTACGTGCCCGCCGACATCTGCCGAAGCGTCTTCACGTAGAGTTCCTGGAGCAGTATCCCCGTCCAGTCCTTCCACACGTCGGGACCAACCGACCTTATGTCCGCAAAAGTCAGCAGGTAGAGAAGAGAGAGGGTTTCTTCATTGGGAATGGACTTGGCCAGCCGTTTCAGCACGACCGGGTCGTCAAGATCTCTTCTCTGTGAGAAATGAACCATAGCCAGGTGATGTCTCACCAGGAATTCAAGCTGCTCCGCGTCAGATGCGCCGAGACCCAGTCTCCTGGCTACCTTCGGAATCATGGTTGCTCCTTTCTGCGAGTGGCTTCCCCCCTGGCCCTTTCCCATGTCGTGGAAAAGGCACGCAAGGAAAAGAACATGCCTTTTCACCAGACTCTCGGCGACTTTGGTGAGAAAGCGGAATTTCTTTTCGTATTTGTAATTTATAAGCCTTTCGATTTCCCTCACCATGAATATGGAATGTATGTCGACGGTATAAACGTGGTAGGAATCGAACTGCACCATGCAGACTATTTTTCCGAACTCCGGTATCAGGCGGCCCAGAAGGCGTATCTCGTTCATCTTGAGCAGCATTTTCGAGACATCCTTTCCGAAACGCAGAAGCCTCATGAATATCCTGGTGAACTCCGGGTCGTTTCTTACCTTTTCGTCTACACGGAAGACCTGTTCGCTCATGAGAATTTCAAGGTATTCGCTGAATTCAACCGAGTAGCGGTCGGCGTACTCAAATGCGCGCAGGAAGTTGCAGAAATCCTCGCTGAAAACATTTCTGCTCGTCACGGAGAGATATTTGCCCTGTATCGTAAACCCGTGGTCAAGATGAACAGCCTTTCTGGTAAGCCTTCTTCGCGCGTAGGCCCTCGTGCATTTTTCCGTAAGCCTGCGAGACTGCTGCACCACCACCGCGGCGCGCAGGTAGTAGATCCTCATGAACTTCTCTACCGCGCGGAGATTTCCGTCCCTGTAGCCAAAAGATTTCGCCGCCTGGGACTGAAATTCAAAGCTCAGGTTGTCCTCTCTTCTTTTCGCCTGGTAATGCAGCTGCGCGCGCACTAGCAGAAGAAAGTTAAGGCATTTGCGCATTACCCTGTATTCCTTTTCCGAAACAAAGCCTCTCTGGAGCACTTCCTCGAAGCTTTTCGCCTTGTAGCTTGTCTGGGCTATCCACATCGCCGTCTGAAATTCCCTGAGTCCTCCCCTTCCCTCCTTCACGTTCGGCTCGAGGATGTAGAGGGTCTTTCCGTACTTCTCTCCCCTCCTGTCCCTCTCGTCCACTTTTCTCTTTATGAAATCATGCGAAATCTTTGGGAGCACTTCTCCGTAAATTTCGTTTTCAAGCTCGTCGTAAAGCTTCCTGTCCCCGCAGATAAACCTCGAGTCAAGAAGAGAACTCAGGATGGTGGTATCGTTTCTGTCCATTGAGAGTTCCCTGCACTCCTCAACGCTTCTCGTGCAGTTCCCTATATCCATCTTGGTATCCCAAAGAAGGTAAAGGAGCCGTTCCACAATCTCCTCCGCGAAGCCCTTCGAACCTTTTTTGTGAAGAAAAAGAAGGTCTATGTCGGAGTACGGGGATAGCTCCATCCTGCCGTACCCCCCGAGAGCGACTATGGAGACGCCTTTGAGTTCCGGGTAACCGTACTGCGAAAGAGCCTGCTTGATGAAGCTGTCCACAACCGCGGTTCTCTCGCGGGCAAGCTCAAAGCCTATGAGGGCCTTGTTTTTTCTCCTCCTCGCGTAATGGCGCCTGCGTATATGCTCGTAGGACTCTGTGAAAAAAGTCACAAGCTCCTTTTCTGTGGTTTCAGGCTTTCTCACTGGGAATCATATATCCGTTAAATCCTGACGCTAAGCGCCACCCCGTCGCGAAGGGGAACCACCGTGGAGAAAAATTCCGGGTCCGAGAACAAAAGCCGGTTAAACTCCAAAACCCCCTCCGTGCTCTCAGAACCTCCGCCGCTTAAAACCTTTCCGCCCCAAAGCACGTTATCGGTGATGAGCATCCCTCCGGGATTAAGCTTCTCCCTCGCAAGCTCTATAACCCGCGGGTAGCTCTCCTTGTCTATGTCATTGAATATCATATCAAATTTACGGTCCGAATTCCCCAGTGCCTCAAGAGCGTCTCCGCAGACAAAGCGGAGCTTGCGAACCTCCCCGGCCCGTGTGAAGTACTCGCGCGCCGCCTCCCCGTTTTCCTCAAGCCAGTCCGTGCAAGTTATAACGCCTTCGCTGCCCAGGGAAAGGGAGAACCAAAGGGCCGAGTATCCGAACCCGGAACCCATCTCGAAAATGCTTTTTGGCTTGTGCAAAAGACATATCTGGGAGAAGAACCTTCCCACAAGGGGCCCCACTATTTTCACGTCGCTTCCCTCCGCCCGCTTCTCCATTTCATAGAAAACCTCATGGACGCGGGGGTAAAGAGAGTGGATGTAATCTTCAATCCCGGGGTTCGTTATGTACGTGCCTTCGTCCATCACCCGTCCTCGCTCCGCCCGAAATCGACGAAAATCTCCTCCGTTCCCGCCGTTTTGTTCTCGACTCTGGCAAGAACGAAAAGAAGATCCGAGAGGCGGTTGAGGTAAACCAGAACCTCTTTTCCCTCCTTGGAATCCTCGAAAAGCGCTTCAACGCTTCTCTCGGCCCTCCTGCACACCGCGCGGGCAAGGTGAATGTAAGCGGCACCCTCCGCCCCTCCCGGCAGAACAAACTCCCGAAGTTCCCCAACCTCGGGCAAAAACTCGTCTATCCGACCCTCAAGCTCTTCCGCCATACGCACAGTCACCCGAGGAGCGGAGAAAGTCGAATCCCGAGGGGTCGCGAGATCGCTTCCCACGGTAAAAAGGGCGTTCTGTATTCCCCGCAGAAGCTCTTTAATTCTGGAATCGCTCGCTTTTGTGCAGGCAACTCCCAGAACCGAATTAAGCTCGTCCACGTCTCCGTACGCCCCCACTCTCAAGGATGACTTTCTCACCCTTTTTCCGCCGAGAAGCGAGGTTTTTCCGTCATCTCCAAGACCCGTGTAAACAGTGGTTATTCTTTTTTTCGGCACGCGAAAAATTTTAACCGCCCTCTCGTGGGCTTCAATTGCGATTTAAGACTCTGTCTCCCAAGCGGATATATGACAGACCGTGAAAATATCAAACCTGAAGGAGATATCAGCTTCCATTGATAGGAAGGGACAAGCGAAAAAACTTAACCATCGAGTTATTCTTCATCTCGATTGACGTTCCATAGAAATACGTTTTACCTTGATTTTTTGCTCCAGATCCTGCGATTGGGCAAGATCAAAGGCCAGTTGCATACCAAGCCAGGTTCTTGGAGTCGAACCAAACGCCTTTGACAACCGGTAGGCCATTTCAATGGAAACAGATACCTTTTCATTGACAAGATTGGAAAGCGTCTGACGTGCGACACCTAGCATCTTCGCACACTCGGTAACCGACAGATTCAATGGCTTCATGCAATCCTCGCGTACAATGGCGCCCGGATGCACCGGGTTTTTCATTGCCATAATTTCTCTCCTCTGATCATATATTGACCATTAATGATAATCCAAATAATTGACATCCACCGCATCACCATCTTTGAACCGGAACGTTACCCGCCAGTTACCTGAGACTGAAACAGCGTAATAACCTTTCAACGAACCCTTGAGTCTGTGCAGTTGAAAGCCTAGCAGGTTCATATCTTCAGGCCCGCTGCTTTGATCCAGTACAGTCAGTATGCGGTTAAGCTTTGCAATGTGCTCAGGCGCAATTTTAGCCGAATGTTCACCTCTATATAGAGCTTTTAGACCACGATGACGAAACGATCTAATCACTCAAAAAGTGTAAAGCGTCAAGCGACGAATGTCAAATTGCTTAAAGCGCAGCACCGTCCACGATCTCAATGAAGAAAGTAGACCCCCACCAAGCCGCCTACTTACCTTGCCCGCCGTGGTAAATCATGTTAGCTTTTAATTTCTGGTTTTAAGCTGCAAGGAGGTTCGGAGTGCCTTTCCCCCCCAGACTCAGAGATAAAATACAGGAAATAACGGATGACCATGAAACTAGGCTTTCGGCGCTTATTCCCGTCCTGCGCGAAGTGCAGAACGAATTCGGCTGGCTTTCCAACGAATCAATGGAGGAAGTCGCCGAGGCACTTGATATCCCTCCCTCTTCCGTTCAGAACGTCGCGTCGTTTTACACCATGTTTTTCACAGAACCCGTGGGAACTCACGTCATGTGGCTCTGCAGAACTCTTTCCTGTGCGCTTCGCGGAGCCGAGAATCTGGAACATCATCTCTGCAAGCGTCTCGGAGTAAAAACCGGGGGGACGACTGCCGACGGAAAAATAACACTTCTCGAAGCAGAATGTCTCGCCTCCTGCGGAACGGCTCCCGCCATGCTTGTAGACGACACTCTTTACGAGAACCTTAACGAATCTGAAGTTGACAGAATAGTTGAAGAGATTAGGAAAAGCTGATGAACGAAGAACTGAGGAAAGACGCAAGGGAGCTTTTTGATCAGGCGATCAAGGAAGCCGACCCGAGAAAATGCGTTCTGGAGCACCTTGACCTGAAGGGCGAGAGACTCAGAGTTGGGGGGGAGAGCTTCAATCTCTCCGATTTTAAGTCGGTGTACGTCGTGGCCTTCGGAAAGGCCGCGTCCGCAATGGCCGCGGCGCTTGAGGAACTTCTCGGCGAGCGGATAACCGAGGGAATCGTAGTGTCGAATGCCCGCTCCGAGCGGGCTTTCCGGAAAATGGATTTTCATCTCTCCTCTCACCCGGTGCCGGATGAAAAAAGCGTCGAGGCGGCGAAGAAGGTCGTTTCCCTTCTCGAAAAATCTGGGGAGAAAGACCTTGTGATCTTCCTTATATCGGGAGGCGGAAGTTCGATACTCGCGATGCCGAGCGAAGGGCTCACCATAGAAGATAAAAGAGCGGCAACCCAGAGGCTCATGCTCTGCGGGGTCGACACCTACGGCCTTAACACCGTAAGAAAAAAGATGTCGCAGATAAAAGGAGGCGGACTGCTCAAAAAAGCCCTTCCCTCGCAGGTTATCACGCTGATCCTCTCAGACGTCGTCGGCGACCAGCTCGAATTCATAGCTTCGGGACCTACGGTCCCCGACACTACCACCTACCAAGACGCGTGGCGCGTCATAGAGGCGCTTGAGCTTGAACACAAGATTCCCCCCAGAGTGGTGGTACATCTTGAAAAGGGAAGAAAAAAAAGCGGTTCCCCTACAATGGACCGCGAGCAGTACGAACGAAGCGGGGCCACCACGATCGTCGTCGGAAACAATCACAAGGCCATAGTCTCGATGGAGAAGATGGCGAAAAAAATGGGGTACAACACGCTTTTTCTTTCCTCCCAGATATCTGGAGAGGCAAGGGAAGTGGCCAAGGTGCTTGCGGGAATCTCCTTTGACATAAAAAGGTTCGGGAGGCCCGTAAAGAAACCCGCCTGCATACTTTTCGGAGGAGAAACAACTGTGAACGTGATGGGTAGGGGGCGGGGCGGGCGAAACACAGAGACCGCCCTTTCTTTCTGTTTTGAGATAACAGGAAGTAAGGGGATCGTGGGTCTCTTCGCCGGGACCGACGGGATAGACGGTCCCACCGACGCCGCCGGAGCGATATGCGACGGGCAGTCGCGCCTGGTAGCGAGATCAATGGGTATAAGCGCAAGAGACCATCTTGCCGATAATGATTCGTACTCTTTCTTTGAAACTTTGGGTGATCTTATAAAAACCGGGAGCACCGGGACAAACGTCATGGATGTTGGAGTGGTTCTGATAACGGAATGAAAAACCATCGGACAGGTGGAACATAGAGGTAATCTCGAACGATGGAGAATATGATGAAATCCCCCCTTCCGAGCAACGAGGAGGCGGAACGCGCGGTACTGGGTTCCATTCTCATTGAAAACAGCTCAATAAACCAAGTTCTCGAAATCCTGATAGCAGAGGATTTTTATAATGAGAACCACTCCAAGATAATGAACTGCATGATAGACCTTGACAGGGTAGGCACCGCCATTGACGTCCTTACCCTGTATGAATGGATGAGCTCGAAGGGGATCGTAGAGGAAGTCGGGGGAGCCGCCTACCTAACCTATCTCGTCTCGACTGTTCCAACGGCGGAAAACGTCATTTATTACGCCAAGATAGTTAAGGACAAGTCCGTTTTGAGAAAACTGGTGCTCACCGCGACCGACATAGCGCACCGGGGCTACGGACCCGACATCGAGGTTGACGAGTTCATCGACAGGGCAGAGCAGTCGATCCTCGATATCGCGCAGAACAAGATAAAGCCAAGCTTCTGGCACTCAAGAGACCTCGCGCCGGTAGCGATAGAAAACATAGAGCGGCTCCATGAGAAAAAGGAGCTTGTAACGGGCATACGAACCGGCTTTGAGAGACTTGACCATCTGACCTCGGGCCTTCAGAAATCTGATCTCGTTATAATCGCCGCGCGCCCGGGCGCCGGAAAAACATCGCTTTCTCTCAACATAATAAGCAACGCCGCTGTAAACGAAGATCTTTCCGTCGCAATGTTCTCTCTAGAGATGACCAAGGAGCAACTGATGCTTAGGCTACTCTCCATAAACTCAAAAGTCAGTTTTTCGGCGATGAGAAGCGGATATATAAGGGATGACGATCTTCAGAAACTGTTTGATTCCGCCGAAAGGTACGCAAACGCGGACATATTCATAGACGACACCCCCGCACTCACGGTTCTTGAGATAAGGGCGAAGGCAAGGCGGCTTAAAAAAGACAACCGCCTTGACCTGGTCGTGGTCGACTACCTTCAGCTTATGAGAGGCAGCTCGAGAAACGAAACCCGGGAAAGAGAGATAGCGGAGATATCGGGCGCCCTTAAGGCACTCGCAAAGGAACTCGACGTGCCGGTAATAGGGATCTCACAGCTAAGCCGTCAGACAGAAACCAGAACCGACCGCCGCCCTCAACTCTCGGATCTCAGGGAAAGCGGCGCGATAGAACAGGACGCAGACGTTGTGCTTTTCATTCACCGCCAGGACATATACAGAAAAAATCCCGAGGAAAAAGACGGTATGGCAGAACTTGTAATCGGAAAACAGAGAAACGGGCCCACGGGCACGGTGAAGCTTGTGTTCCTTGAGCAAAACGGGGTTCCAAGCTTTGAGAACCCTTCTGACGAATTCGAAGAGGGGTTTGTCTAAACTATAAAGGGCTTTACGACCGCCTTGGATTTCGACTCTTCTAGGTAAAGGGCGGGGGAACGCTGCCAGGCAACAAATTTTTCGTAGATTTCCCTGAATCCTCGCCTGACCGAAGTCCAGTGAAAATCCCAGTCGTAGTTTTTCGGCCTGTCTGAAAAAAACATTTCGGAAAAGATAGCGCTCTGCTCGGCAAGCCCTTTTTCCGCTATCCAGCCCGTTCTCACGTTCGCGTAACCGCTTGCAAATCCCATCGCCAGGGTTCCCTTGAGGCCGAGCCTTAGCGCTGCCGCGTTCACAAGCTCGACGTAAACGTAGAGGGCCTCGATCGTGCGATAGTTTTTCTCCGGGAACTTCTCACGGAACTCTCGCAGGTTCTTTACAAGATACATCGGGTAGTAAGTCGGGGAATAAAGCGAAACGGATTTCGTCGGACTTCCAAGCGGCTCGCGCGTTATCGTTTCTCCCGAAATTGTCCCGAGCATGAAATCATCCCCGTGGAAATCTCCCGTATCCCCGCAAAGGGCCAGGGAAACTCTTATCTTTTCCCACTCTTCGCGGGCGATTTCGCTCGCGCGGGCTATCCCGCTGGCAGTCTCGTCGGCCGAGACAAGTTCTTCAAGTGAAGGCATCTGAGATGAAAATTCTCCTCCGCTTCAATATACATATACGGGGGGATTTATCAAAAAGCAATCGGTGCATTCTCTCATTCGTGACGATATCTTGTGGCTAAAGCAGAATCATACACATCCGATATTAGGTGGCCCGGCAAATGTTCGTCTCACGCCATTAGCATCAAAGAATCCCATGCAATACTCATTCTTCCATGCCCCGCTACCCGACAGTCAAAGAGATCAATGCTACTCCGCTTTCGCCAAGGTGTGATAAGGTCATAGTCATGTATGATTTTAACGTTTCGATTTTGGACAATGGCATGATTGCATCAACCGTGTTACAAGAAATAGCAAACGTATAATGCTTTGATTTAATGGGAATTATATACGTAACTACACATATACTGTTCTTGGCCGAACGAGAGCACTCTCTCGCTTCTTTCTCATCCTTCCGACCATGCGGGTAACATTCCCGCCCGCAATCGAGATGCCTCGATGAAGGATATTTATTGCCGCATTCAAGTCCCTGTCCATCTCAAGACCGCAAGTACATTTATGCGTTCGCACAGACAGGTTTTTCTTTACCTCTGCTCCGCAACTTGAGCATTCCCGCGAGGTTCCCCGGGGGTCCACTTCCACCATCTTAACGCCAGCACTCTCAGCCTTCTCGTTAAGCAGGGTAACGAATTTGCCCCAAGTGCCTATTCCGATAAAAATGGACACCGATTCCGAGCGAATTCGGACACCCAATTCTCTTGTTTTCTTCTTCCGTAAACAGACTTTTACACTTTCCGTTTTTTCCTGTCAAACCACTCGTAAAAAGTCCGTTTCTTTTTCCTGTTAATTACCTCCGGTCTTTTCTTTTCCCAGCGCCTGTTTTTCTGTCTTTTCCGCCTCGATCTTTCTCATGGACTCTCCCCCCATCTCAAGGCGGTGAGAGTTGTGTACGATCCTGTCAAGAATCGCGTCGGCCAGGGTGTTGTCTCCTATCGTGCCGTACCTGTACCATTCAGTTTACTTTTTAAAGCATTTTAAAGGTTCAATAAAAACACGGGCCATTCGGTCGAGAGCTACCCTCGCCGTACCTGCGCCTTTGAGCACCTCGAGTGGACATGTGCCTCGACCGAATACCGTGATTTTATTCCCGGTAGAAAGTCTGTGCCATAGAGCACCTGTACAGGAACAGGAAAAAATCGCGGATGACCCGAATCTATCATGGAGGTCTTAATATATCATGAAATACGTTAGCCATAAATTCTTCGCAGGCGTTGACTGGGGCTCCGAGTTCCATCAGGTCTGCGTCATCAACCAGACAGGTTCCATTCTGGGAGAACAGTCCTTCGCTCACGGAGGAGAAGGTCTTTGCGAGATGGTCCAATGGATACTGGAAGTCTCCCGATCCGCTTCCAGACAAATAGATGTCGCTATTGAGGTTCCTCACGGCCCGGTAGTGGAAACCCTTATGAAACACGGCTTCGGCGCTTATTCCGTAAACCCCAGGCAGCTTGACCGATTGAGGGACAGATTCTCCCCCTCCGGGGCCAAGGACGACCGCCGCGACGCCTATGTGCTTGCCGACTCGCTTCGCACCGACATCCGCCACTTCCGTCCCCTCAAGCCCTCTGAGCCGGAAGTCATGCTTCTGTGTGAATTCTCTCGGATGAGAGACGAGCTTGTGAACGAGCGGGGCCGCTTGATTTCCCGCATGAGCAAAAAGCTTTGGGAATACTACCCCCAGTTCAGACAAGTTATTGGAGAGAGCTTTAATCTCTGGATTCTTGAGCTGTGGAAGCTCGCGCCGACCGCGGCGGCCGCGAGGCGCAAGAGGCTTGGTACGATTGAGAAACTGCTCAAGCACCATAAAGTTCGCCGTATTGACGCCAGGGGAGTTAAGGAAATTCTCGGATCAAAGGAGATGGATGTCAGCGAGGCTACAGTCCAGGGGTGCGTAATACGTATCAAAAGCATAGTGAAGCGCCTTGAACTTCTCTTTCGCCAGATCAGGGAGACTGACAAGCAAATGGATCGCCTTATCAGTTCTCTCAGCCAGAAAAACAGGGAACAAAAACAACAGGAGGAAGGGGGAAACGAACCCAGCGACATTGAGATTCTCAGATCTATTCCCGGAGTGGGAAGGGTCGTTCTTTCCACCTTGATTGGTGAAAGTTACGAACTGCTTTGTCGGCGCGACGACATGGCGCTTCGTAATCTTACGGGAGCGGCTCCGGTAACCAGGCGTTCGGGGAAGAGCAAACGTGTTAGTCAGAGACGAGCGTCGCATAAAAAACTCTCAGACGCGATTTACCACTGGGCTCGCACAGCGACCCAGAATGACCCTGTAAGCAGAGCGAAGTACGAAGTGCTTCGGGAGCGAGGACACAGCCATAACAGGGCGTTGCGATCGGTGGCCGATCGTCTTCTGTATGTAGCGTGCAGATTGCTTGAAAAGGGAGTGTTGTTTGAGAGGAACTTCAAGAAAGGAGGACAGCTTATAGAAGCGAAAGCAGGCTGAGCAATATCTGGATTTGGAACAAGAGAACCGGATGTTCAAAGCGAGTTACGCGGACAATGCGATTCTGTCAATAAAGCGAGATTGCGGTGCTCGTCTGAATTAAAAAAATTATTTTTATTTTGAAAATGGTAGAAAGTCCACTCGCTCACGGGAAGCTGGCTTATCATCACCGTAGAACTCTCACCGTAACGGTCATCCATGATCTCCATCAGGTCGTATCTCTGGGGCTGGGTTATCTTCTCAAGACCCCAGTCGTCTATTATCAGAAGCCCCGTTTTCGCAATCTGCCCGAGAAGCTTTCTGTAACTTCCGTCGGCCTTGGCCTGCGCAAGAACAAGAAACAGCCTTGAGATCCTGTAGTAACGAACTCTTATTCCCCTAAGACACGCGTTGTGTCCCAGGGCGCAGGCTATCCACGTCTTTCCGCACCCGCAGGGACCGGTTATGAGAAGATTGCGGGCCTTCTCCACCCACTCCCCCTCCCCAAGCTGCGCTATCCGGGACTTGTTAAGATTGCGGGGATGTCGGTAATCAATGTCGCCGAGGTGGGCTCTGAGCCTGAAGTGAGCCTCCCGCACCAGCCTCTGCTGCCTTCGGTTCTCCCTCTCAACGCATTCCCTCTCCACAAGCAGACCCACTCTGTCGGTAAAAGACAGGTCGTCATATGTGGACGACTGTTCAAGCTGACGCTCAAGAGCCTTGGCCATGGCTCCGAGGCGAAGTTCCCGAAGACGGGACAATGTCAATGATAAACTCATAAAAAACACCTCCTTGGGTTAAGATTCATCTGTACTGTTGCGGCCCCCTTATGTTCTCGTGATCCTGGGGAAGAGACAGGTTCTCCTCCTTGAGCAAAGGCAGCCTGTCCATGTTGTTTCTGAGCAGTTCCTTTACCTGTTTCAGCCTCAGGAGCCCGTTTCTGTTCGCAACCCCGCAGGCGTCGTTGAGTCTTTTGGGGTAAGTCCGGGAGAGGCTGAGCAAACCCAGGCACACCCTGTAAGCCTGTGCGGGATGTTCCCTGGAGCAGAACTGGCCGTTTACCCACTCGAGCACTTCTGCGCCCTGTTGCGCGGCCCAGCTCCTGATCCTCTCTTCGTTCCACTTCTCGTGGTGCTGATGAGACTCGGGCATGTGAGCGAGATCCGTTACGAATCCCCCTCTGTCCGTGCGGCAGTGCTGTGCTATGAGCTTCTCTCTGAAGTAAATCTCCACGATGTCCGTATCCGCACAAACCTCCACCGTCTCCCCTATGTAGTTATGAGGAACGGAGTAGCGGGTCTTTTTGTATTCCGTGTGGTAATCGATGTTCACCTTGGCCCGCTTTATCTCCTTGTAGCTGTAGGAGTACGGAGGAAGAGGTCTCAAGACAGGCTTGTCGACCCTTTCGAATTCGCTTCTCCGGGAGCCGGGAAGCTTCTGGAAAGGGGTGTCGTTAAGCTTCACAAGCAGTTCCCCTATATACTTGTTAAGCTCCCCGAGGGAGAAGAACTCCATGTCTCGAAGCCTTGCAAGTATCCACCGCTGCACTATCTGCACCCCGACCTCCACTTTAGCCTTGTCTCTGGGCTTGTTCGGCCTTGCGGGCATTATCACGATCCCGTAATGATTCGCCCACTGCCCGTAGGCGGGGTTTATCCGGGGGTCGTAACGGCAGGCCGCGGCGACTCCGCTTTTAAGATTGTCGGGAACGATAAGTGAAGGAACTCCACAGAAGAACTCGACCATGCGGGTGTGGCTCCCAAGCCAGTTCTCAAGAGACTGCGAGGAGGCGGCTTCGGCGAAAGTGTAGTTTGACGCCCCCAGGACCCCGACGAATATATGGGCCTTGCTTTGCTCCCCCGTTCGCGGATCCGTTATCGCCACTGTCTGCCCGGCGTAGTCCACAAAGCACTTCTCACCCGCCTTGTGCAGCTGCCTCATAGAGGGCTTGGCGTTGTTCCCCCGCCAGACATCGTAGAGCTCGCAGAACCGCGAGTAGCTGTAATGGCCGTCGGGATGGCGTGCGGCGTACTCCTCCCAGAGCAGTTGTCTCGTTACCCCGCGGCGCTTGAGTTCCCGATGCATGAAAGACCACTGGGGGACAACCTTGCCCCCGCGGACCTCCACAGGCTCCGGATAAAGCAGCCGCTCGAGAGCCTCGTCGTCTGTATCCTCGGGCAGCGGCCACCCAAGACCTGACTGTTCGGCCTTGCGTATCAGCTTGTGGACGCCGCTTCGGCTTGCGTTAACGCTCCGACTTATCTCCCTGATCGAAAAATCCAGGGACTTAAGCCTCAAAACTTCCTTTATCACTCTTGTATCCATTCTTCTTCCCGGCATCTTGTTGCCTCCTTCTAAAAGATGACAAGAAGGATAACAAAACGCTTTTTAATTATTTTTTGAAGAAGAAAACAAGAGAGTCAGGTGTCCACGTTCAATCGGAATCAGTGTCCACGTTCAATCGGAATCAGTGTCCACGTTCAATCGGAATACGCACCAAGTCTGCTCGGATATGCTCTTTGCCAACTGCCTGTTGCGTAGCATGTTCTTTGTCTTTAGTTTCTCTACCGCTATGAAGTCGTACATCCCAGCTATCTCCGCAGTCAGCCTGTGGAGATAATCTCTTTCCTTGTCCGCAAGTCTCTGCCATTCCCTGGCAAACAGGGATACCGCTTTACGCCTGTTGTTGCTTCCTTTCTTCTTGCGTGAGACCGACCTTTGCAGGCGTATCAGTTTCTTTCTGTCCATCTCCCGCTTCTCTACCGTCTTCCCATCACTCAGTGTGAGACGCCTCGATATTCCCATGTCTATACCAACGGGGTTGCTGACCGGCTTTGCCTCGGGAGTCAGCAGTTCATAGGACAACGCAACTTCCGTACGCAGAGGCTTTCTTGTGATCTGTATCGCTTTGAGAAGACCGTTCGGAGGAAGCTCCCGAGACGGTCTCACTTCTATCCGTGGAAGCCCCTTCACCTTGAGAACAAGCTTGCCGCCCTCACGCTTTAGCATCCGCCAGCACTGGTCGTTTATCTCTATTGTCCGCCAACGCCTACCCTTCCGCCATCGGGGGAAGCCTGCCTTCTCCTTCGCCTTCACCCTGCGGAAAAACGACTGGAACGCCTTGTCTATCCTGCCCAAAACGCCTCGAAACACTTGAACGCTTATATTGCCGTACTCGGGGTCATCCGCCCTCACCTCGGTCAAAGCCTTGCACTGGTCGTAGTATGAGCGTCCCTTGCCCGTCTTTTTGTAGCAATCAATGCGTTCCTCAAGACAGGCGTTGTACAGGTCGGCACTCATCCGAAACACTCGGGAAAGCTTCTCATGCCCCGACCGGGACAGCTTAGTACGGCATTTGTAAGTCTTTATCATTACTGTATATTATACCTCATTGTCCAGTTGTTTTCGTGTTCGTTATCTGAATTTGTGTAGTTATGTATATAAATCCCAATTTAATCATTGGTTCGTGGCAGTCCGCTACGAGCGATGAGATCAGTTTCGCTTAGAGGTACGCCATGCGAAAACTCGCAATCCGTCTTCTCGCCTTGTTTCGACAGACATCTCTTTTCATCTGGAAGTTGCGTGGCACAACGGAAGCCGACGTAGCCGCTCAACGGGTAGTTAGTGGAAAGTCCTGGGATGAGTTCTGCGACACTTTAAAAGCTGCGGGGGCATCTTTGAATTTTCCAAAGGCACCTCAAGACGCATTCAATCAGGCAGAAGGGTATCGGTACTTAAGCCGCATCGCCCGGGCCGGATTGATCGCATTTATCGAGCATGCCGACCCGAAAGCACCTGTACTTCATCGCGTCGTCAACGAAACAACCAAGATAGGTGCGGACAATCCTGATAACTTCTACCAGACAGCAGCCCTAAACGGCGAGTATGAATACAAAATCACAGGGTGGCGCAACAATATTGCATACTTAAGCTTTGGCACTCAATCTGGTAACTATGGGCAAGGACGAGGGCTGCCTCCCACCGGGTATATAGAGTCTGACCAAATAGAAACCGACGAAGATGGGTACTTTGAGCTGGTACTTTGTTGCAAACCTCAAAGTAAGAACTGGCTTCCTATGACACCAGAAACTGGCACATTAGTGGTACGTCAGACTTTCCTTGATCGCAAAACAGAAACTCCAGCAGACTTGCGAATAGAACGGATCAATTGTTCCGAAGATGAACGCCACCCTTCTCCATTGACGCCGAAACAGCTCGACGAAGGATTGAAAGCGGTGGGAACGCTCGTGGCAGGCGCACCATTACTGTTTGCCAAGTGGGCTCGTGATTTTCAAAAGCACACCAACGAACTGCCAATGTTTGATCCGGAAGTATCGCTGGCTACCGGGGGTGATCCCAATATCGCTTACTACCACAGTCATTGGACAGTAGCGGCAGGCGAAGCACTTTTGATAGAAGTAATGCCGCCAGAATGCGAATATTGGAACTTCCAATTAAACAACTATTGGATGGAATCGCTGGACTACCGCTATCACACGATACACACTAACAAACATCTTGCCCACTATGAAGATGACAGTTCTGTGCGCCTAGTAGTAGCTCACGAAAATCCCGGTCATCCCAATTGGCTTGAAACAGCTGGCCATTCTTCCGGCACGATGTGCTTTAGATGGGTGCGCGCGAAGGAACATCCTCAACCGCAGACCAGATTGATCAAGTTAACTGACCTTAAGCAGTTGTTGAATTGAACAAATCGTGATGGCCAAAAAAAATCTAGTGACTTCTACAGACTATGAAAATCCCTACCGTCCTCTTCCAGTTAAGATTTTCAATTCCATCGGGAAGCTAAGTGAAAACCTCGGATTGTCGAGTTCTTTGAATATTGAAACGCTCACTGCTAGCGCGATTCGAAAAACGAGGCTTGAGGATTTTGGTGACGACGGTCACTTTGACGCGTTGGAAGTTCTCATAAATTCGATTAATAACGAAGCCGAGCTAACCCCAACTGGCAGGCTGATACAAAAATCTCGACTTACAAGCGCATTAGTTCATCGCTTGCGAATTGAAGAACTACTAAAACAACGCCCTGAAATACATGACATCAATTTGGGGAAGATTATCCTGATCACGGGATTGCAGCGTACTGGAACGACAATATTGCATAGGCTACTGAATTCTCATCCGAATATTCGAGGTGTGTCAGGGGTGGAAGCACTCAACCCGTTACCACCAGGCAACAAAGCCAAAGGAATGACCACTCGAAATGTGCATGCAGTCCTCGCACAACGACTGATTGCGTATTTGTCACCGCAGTTCATGGCAGTTCACCCTCTTGACCATAATGAGCCGGAAGAAGATGTAATGCTTCTTGATCTGAACTTTATGAGCCAGGCACCAGAAGCCACAATGCATGTGCCGAGTTACTCCCGGTGGTTGGAGGAACAGGACCATACACAGACCTACGAATATTTCCATAAGGTGCTGAAGATTCTGTGCTGGCACCGCCCCAGCAATAATTGGGTACTCAAAACGCCGCATCATATGGAATATCTGGATGTATTTCTTAAAGTTTTCCCCACTGCGACAGTCGTGCAAACCCACCGCGACCCTCGAAAAACCATGCCTTCTTTCTGCAGTATGGTTGCTCACAACCGCGGCATATTCAGCGATCATGTGGACCCAAAGGAAATCGCCAGACACTGGTCCAGAAAGGCTCGCAGGATGATCGAGTTAACCATCCAATCTCGAGCTAAAGCAGATACCGATCGATTTGTCGACGTTTCGTACTATGACTTGATAAAGGATCCGATTGCTCAGCTTCACCGGATTTATCTAAAGGCGGGGGTTGATTTTGATGCCGAGGCGGTGCAGCAAGCCAAGACTTTTATGAAAACAAATCCGCAAAATCGCTTTGGTAGGCACGTCTACCATTTAAGTGATTTCGGGTTGAGCGAGGAAATTATTGAAGATTATTTCTCCTTTTATCGGGAGAAATATGAAATTCCTTTCGAATAGTCTATGAAAATTCAAGCAACCACAAAGAACCGAAAAACAATGCAGAGAAACTCACCATGAAGCGAAAAACAAACCAAATGGGTGATGGTTCTTTCATGAGCGCTGTAACCATCGCAATTCGAGATTTGGCGGAACCCAAGGTATCGGAAGCAAATCCTGTTCCAAAGCACGTACGTATTGATGGCAAAACTTGTCTGATAACCGGAGCGAACAGCGGGCTGGGTAAAGCCGCTGCCACCGAACTTGCAAGGCGTGGCGCAAACATGATTTTAGCTTGTCGACCTGGTCATACGAAAACATGCGGCGAAATAAAGACACTGTCTGGTTCTCAGAATGTAGAAATGATGGAAGTAGACCTCTCAGATCTTCGGTCGGTACACTGTCTTTGCGATGGTCTGAGTAACCGCAACATCAAAATTGATATTGCGGTTTTGAACGCAGGCTTAGCGCCCAAAAAGGCAACTAAAACACCGCAAGGATACGAAACAATGTTCGCGGTTCATTTCTTGTCGAATCGCATCATGGTTGACCGGTGGTTGAAAGACGGCGTGATTTGTCCATCCAGCCAAGCTGGAAAGACACCGCGAATTATCTTCGTTTCATCTGAGGCTCATCGGTCCTCTCATACTATCGATTTCGACCACCTCGGGAAATTTACCGACTATGGATTCAGGGATGGCTTGAAGTCTTACGGTATCAGTAAACTTATTTTGTGTATGTTTGCAACTGAACTCTCACGCCGTTTGAACACAGGTAGCAAAACTGAAGTTGCAGTTCACTCAATGTGTCCTGGAGGCGTTGCTACGAACCTTTCACGAGAAACACCGTCGATTTGGAAACCTATAGTTAACCCATTGCTAAGATATTTTTTTCAATCTCCAGAAGAAGCTATTGGGCCGGTAATTTACTTATGCTGTGCAGAAGAAGCTGGTACCGACACAGGCATCTACTTACATTTAATGCAGCGAAAGTCCGTGTCTCCTACGGCATTGGATGAGGAAAACGGAACTAAGTTGTGGGAAGCAAGTGAGCCCTTAGTCGCTAATTCCCGAGAGTAAGCCCTATAACTGGCATAGAGAAGGGACATAAGATATATCCTTATTTGCTTGGAGGGATGAACATAGAGCGTGCAAATCAGGTATGGGCGGCCGACGTGACCTATATTCCGATGTCCCGGGGGTTTGTGTACCTGGTGGCTGTTATGGACTGGCATTCAAGGAAAGTGCTTAGCTGGAGAGTGTCGAACACCATGGATACGAGTTTCTGCGTGGAGGCACTTGAGGAAGCAATAAACAACTACGGGCGGCCCGAGATATTCAACACGGACCAGGGAAGCCAGTTTACAAGCCAGGCGTTTACGGGGGTGTTAAAAAGAGAAGGCATAAGGATCAGCATGGATGGTAAACGCAGTTGGATGGACAATGTGTTTATTGAGAGGTTGTGGAGGAGTTTAAAATACGAGGAGGTGTATCTTCGAGCCTATGAATCGGTTCGCTCGGCGAAGGAGGGGATTGGGGAATGGATAGATTTTTACAACACTCGTCGGCGACACCAGGGGCTTGATAGATCTACGCCAGATCAGGGTTACTATGGTCTGCCTCGTGGATTACCAAAAGTGGCTTAAAGATGGCAGAAATACACTTAAAAAAACAAAAAAACTGTCTTAACATTGGGGTCCACTTCTGTCCTGACTAACGTTGAAAAATATGGTGAGTGGAATCCATTCACACCTCAAGCCAGAACCGATTTTAAAATTGGATCGCCCACTCGTCTATTGGTAAGAATGGGACCGATGAAAGTCAGAATAACCGAACGTATATGTGCATTTGAAAAACCACACCTTATTTCTTGGAGCAAGAAGTTCGGAACTTCCTGGCTCTTATTTGCGGTGCGAGGGCAGCATCTAGAACCTATGAGTGATACCAGCTGCAGCTACCATAATGTCGACCTATTGAGCGGTGTACTTTCACCAATCGTCTCACTACTCTTCGGCAGTTATATGCGCCGCGGTTTTAGCGATGTAGGTGTGGCATTAAAACTTCGTGCAGAAACTCTGTATCGGGAGACGAAAAACCAAAGCTAACCTAATCCCCCGAAGTACCGTGTTCCGTCTCGGTGTGTAGGATCTTTGGCGGATACCGAAGTAGTCGACGAATCGAAATCGGCTCGTACCGACCATAATGAGCAATTCTGAAAGGGGTGTTTCTTGGCAAGTGCATATTCGTCGGAATCGGTGTTCATTTTTATCGGAATAAGCAGCACTCTAGGGCAAAAACCTTTCCCTCTCCTCGGGAGACGGTAATCGACAAGTCTCTCTCTTTCTGAAAAGACGGTAGCGGTTCCTAGACATGATCCCGTAAAAATACCCTTTTACTGACCGGGGAAGATATATGAAAAGCGCCGGAATCTTCCACAACCCCCCAAGCCTTCTCAGAACGAGCAAAACGGCGTCGGCACCCTCGTAAATTCCCTTTTCGTCAACGTACGCGATTCTCCACTCGCGCGGGGGCTGACTCTGGTAAAGAGAAAACTTCTCGGCGGTCTCTCCCTGCACCGGGGAAAAAAATATTTCCGCGCGGCTGTCCGTCCACATAACGAAATCAACGAACATGTTGCAACCCCCACACACGCCGTCAAAAAAAATGACCGGTTTCTCTGAACCTGGGATCTCTCTCTCCCGTTTACGTAAGTTCCCTTATCAGGGTTTCGTGCTGGGGAAACCTGAGCAGCAGACTCTCTTGCGCGCCAAGTTCGAAATCCTCAAACTCAAACCCAGGAGCCATTGTAGTTCCCATAAAAGCGTATCCGTAGTCCCCCTCCACCACCATGGCTCCCTGCCATGTCCCCTTGGGGACGATTAGCTGGGGCTTCTGACCTGAGGGAATGTTGTCGCCCATGAACAGTACCCTCGACTCCCCGGTCGGATATAGAAGAAGAATCTGGACAGGGTCGCCGAAGTAAAAATGGAAAATCTCGTCCGAACCCATCCTATGCATTTTGCAATTCGCCTCGAAAGTTACCAGGTAGTAGATAGCGGTTGATAAACTGCGGTCGTCTCCGACCATCTCGTCGCTTCTGTAAGTCTCTTTGTAGTATCCTCCCTCACCGGGAAGCTTCTTTAGCCCGAGTCTCTGTATAAGGTGGTCAGCTTTCATGATTTTCCTCCAGCAAGATTGTTAAAATCAAAGCAGCAATATAGTATAATACGGCAAGATGATTTAACCATACAAAATAACGGGAGAGATAAAATGTCAGAAGAAGATACAAAGCCGCAAGAGGGAACAAACTCGAAAGAAACGGTTGCGGATAACTTCATGAACTCCATAAACATGGCTTTTAACCTCGGGGTAGCGGCCCATCAGTCGTCAGGTCAGTCAAAAAGCGTGGTTGAGATAGCGACCGAACTCGGCAATCAAATATACCAGAATTTCGCGCAGGCATACGGCGGCGAGATAAACGAGTCCTTTCTCAAGGCAAACACCGAATATTTTCTCCAGATAGCGCTTATGGGATACATAATCCCGGGGGTGTGCGCTTTTGACAACGACTTCAAGGAGAGGCTTTTCGATCTTGTCTACGCAAGAGCCAAGCAGAACCAGCAGAGGCAAGGCGGAGGGGACCCTCAGGGCGGAAGCAGGATAATAACCTGAACCGTTCGCGGCCAAAAACTCATGAAGAAAGTCCTAGGCGGTAGGGAAAAAGTAAAAGTCGCGGTCGCCCAGACGGCTCCCGTGTTCATGGACAAGGAGCGGACACTTGAAAAGGCCTGTCGCGTGATAAAGGAGGCGGGGGATAACGGAGCGGAACTCGTAGCTTTCCCCGAAGCTTTCATACCCGGCTACCCGGCCTACTACACAGTCGGTTACGAAACCTCGCCGCATGACTGGACGGACTTCATGATCGCCCTTCAGGATAACTCGATCGTGATTCCCGGAGACGACACCGAGATGCTCGCGGAAGCCGCCCGTGCAGCCGACACTCATGTGGTGATAGGGTGCAACGAGCTTGACGATCGCAAGGGAAGCCGCACGGTGTATAACTCCCTTCTTTTCATATCGCGCGAAGGAAATGTGCTAGGAAGACACAGAAAGCTCATGCCCACCTACACAGAGAGAATCTACTGGGGCCAGGGGGACGGAAGCGACGTAGCCACCTACGACACTGACATAGGAAGGATAGGGGGACTTGTTTGCTGGGAGAATCACATGGTGCTCGTAAGAGCCGCGATGGTTTACAGCGGGCAGGATTTTCACGTGGCGGTGTGGCCGGGAAACTGGAAGAGAGGGGATGAAAAACTGCTTGCCGCCGAAACAGAGGACCCCGCAGCGGGTTCCACCCTCCAATCGCTCATAAGAGTTCACGCGTTTGAATCAGGGGCGTTTGTACTAAGCGCCTGCGGTTACCTTGACGATGATGATTTCCCCGAAAGATGGCATTACGTGCGCGACGGGGACCACATGAACTACGACTGGGCGCGTGGGGGAAGCTCTATCGTCAATCCCGCCGGCAGATATCTGTTCCCTCCTCATTTCGAAAAAGACGCCATACTCTACGCAGACTGCTACGCGAACCAGATAAAAGCGACAAAAGCGATTTTCGATTCGCTGGGTCACTATTCAAGGTGGGACGTGGCGAAACTTCTCATTGACAGGGGAAAACAGGAACCCATAACGGAAAAAACCGTGGAACCATGGATATCCTCTAGGGTGATAAAAAGAATTTCCGAGGACTACGGGGTTTCCGAGGAAAAACTGGAAGCGATCGCTGAAGAGCTCAGAAAGCTCATTAACTGAACGGCGAATCCTTAAGAAAAAAGCGCTATAGACCGAACTTCATTTAACAAAACTGCGTATTGCTCAATCTTCTTCGGGTTCTATCCGCAGGCTCTCTGGATAGTCTCCATTCCAAAGCCTTTAGAATGCTCTTAATCCATCTCGGTCGAGAGGTCCAAATACTTCCATCGCCTGTATTCTTTCTTGAAGAGGAAATATTTTTTCACGTTCCAGTCATAATGTTGCGCGAAAGTTCGAAAACCTGCTTTTCCGCATGATAGGAACTTCTCACAAGAGGCCCGGCTTCCACATGCGGGATGCCGACTATCTTTTCCCCGTAGCTTTTAAGAGATTCAAACTCAACGGGATGATAGAACCTTGATACGGGTATATGGTCAACCGTGGGCTGAAGATACTGTCCTATGGTGACTATGTCGCACCCTGCACGCTTAAGATCGCCAAGCGTTTCGACGATCTCCTCATAGCTCTCCCCAAGACCGACCATGATGCCTGATTTGGTAAGCATTGCGGGATTTCCCCTGCTCGCGGACATCGAAAGAAGTTCTAGAGACCTTCGGTAAACCGCCTGAGGCCTTACGGATCTTGTTCTTCCCGACTGGGTTTTCTGGGGCAGGGAGTAAAGTCTCGGGACGGTTTCAATATTGTGATTCAGAACATCGGGAGCCGATTCTATCACTTTTTCAATCGCCTCGTCCTCCCCCTTAAAATCCGGGATAAGAACCTCAATCTTTATGCACGAAACCTTATTCCTCACTTCATTAACTGTCTGCGCGAATATACATGCGCTTTCATAATTCCTGTCATCCCTGTTTACCGAAGTTATGACCACATGGGTCACCCGCGCGTTGTTTTTCTGAAGCTCTTCAACTGCCTTCGCCACCTTGGCAGGCTCTTCCCAATCAAGCTCACCGCCTTTTCCAGTTTTAACATGGCAGAAACCGCAGCTTCTCGTGCAGACATCCCCCAGAATCATGAAGGTAAGCGTACCGGCCCCCCAACACTCGCCTATGTTAGGGCACTTCGCCTCCTCGCACACAGTGTGAAGACCAAGTTCGCGCACAAGGCCCCTGAGCTTGGTGTAATTCGGACCGCTCGGGATTTTTGCCTTTATCCATTCGGGTTTTTTGCGAATGCCCGTCCGGCCAGGCGCCTGGATCTCAGTAATGACAGATCTCATTTCGGCGCCCCGAACACCCCAGGGGGAGAAGACTGTTCTTGGTAGCCGGCAGACTTGTTCTGGAGAAGCTCCACCTCAAGCTTCCCGACTTTTTCCTCTAGGTTCTTTACGGTTTCCCTGCTCCGTTTCAATTCAGATTTTCTGGAATGGCCTCCGGAAAAACTCAGCAGGAAAAAAACAAACGCGCCCAGAAAAAACGAAACCCCTAGTATCCCGGCATTGTAAACTGCCCAGGTGTACTTATAGGAGAAAAAACCAAGCTCGATCCTGAATACATGCGTGGCTATTTCGAGGTTCTGGATGAAGAAAACGGCTCCGAAACAGCATATGACCAAGAGAAAGAATCTTTTTACGTGTTTCATCGGTTGTTTGAAAAACGGTTCCGCTACACCAGCGCAACCCGCCTAGCGACAATAACGCTGTAGAATATCGGTTTTTCGAGAAAATACCAGTTACATTGCGCAGTGTTGACCAGAGTAGTTTCATTTTTAAGCCGTCCCGGGGTGAACGGCGTCAATGTCTTGACCGTCGTATCCTGAACCGGGAAACCTTGCGGGAGCAGGCCGACGGATGCGTGGCAGAGGCAGTGCAACAAAAATGGAACCACATCGGATACGAGAACCAGGCTTGAGTCGTTATACCCGATAATACAAGGATGACGCTGTACTAGTAAACCACGTCGGCTATGTAGTAGAGACCGAACCCGGTTCTCACAGGAGAGGCAAAAATCATACGCTCGGCCAAAGTTTCCGGGAAAACGAAATCAAGCAGTGTCTTTTTCTTTATGGGATATTCCCTGATCCACGAATCCTCATCGAGACCCCCCAGTTTCCTCGCCTCGGCAACCGCGGCCTCTAGGGTTCCGATCCGGTCAACCAAGCCGAGCTCCTTCGCGCGGCTCCCAGTGAATATCTTCCCGTCAGAAAGCGAAGCGACTTTCGCCGGAGGCAGATTCCTTTTTTCGGAAACCGTATCTTTGAACTGGGAGTGGACGCTGTCTATCAGTGTCTGCAGGTAGGCTCTTTCCGCCTCAGGCATCTTGCGAAGCGGCGAGCCAAGATCCTTGAACTCTCCGCTCTTTATCACCTCGACTTCCACCTTAGCCCACTTTAGTAGTTGCTCGTAACTCGCAAACTGCGCTATCACACCGATGCTACCGGTTATGGTACCGGGATTCGCGTAAATAGTAGCAGCCGCACAGGCAATATAATAACCTCCAGAAGCGGCAACCGTCCCCATGCTGGCTATAACCGGGACCGTCTCGCCTAGGTTTTTTAGCTCCTCATATACCTCCTGGGAGGTGGCGACGGCTCCTCCCGGGGAATTTATCCTCACGACCACGGCCTTCACGGAATCGCTTTCGCGTATTTTCCTTATGCTTTTAATATATGGGTCAGAGTCGATTATTATGCCGTTGACGTTTATTACCGCCACGCCGTCCCCGCCGGGGCTCTGGTTCTGATCGGAGATCAGCACTCCTATCAGGATTCCCGCGAAACATATAATGAAGATGACCAGAAGGGACAGAAAAGCCTTAAGAAAAAAATTCAGGTCGGGGACTCTCACTTCATCACCCGTCAGTCAAGGGCCTTGAGTTTTTCATTCAGGATGTCCCCGAGCTTGGAGGAACCTTCCCGCTGGGATGACACGAAGTCTTTCATTGTGTCTTTCTCCTGCTTTTTCTCAAGCCTTCTACGGCTAAGGTTCACCTGGTGCTTGGGCTTGTTAAAACCCGTGACTAGACCGCTTATCTCATCGCCAACCTTAAGAGATTCCCGGCTCATCTCATCGTCCTGAAATTCGCGCATTGCGTAAAATCCTCTCACGTTGTCGGCAAGAGTCACTGTAACGCCGCTGTCGAAAATTTTCTCTATCTTGGAAATCACCACAGTCTCATTCACCTTGTAGTCCCTAAGCACCTTGTTCCAGGGGTCGGGGGTAAGCTGCTTTATTCCAAGGCCGATTTTTCTCTGCCTGGGGATAACGTTCAGTATCACAAGCTCTATTTCCTTTCCCACATCGGCGCTTGAGAAAACCTCAAGGGGGCTAACTTCCCTCTGCCACTTGAGATTTTCGGGACGCACAAGACCGACCATGTCGGGGGCGACCTCTACGAAGACCCCGAGTTCCGTCACGTTTCTTATGGTTCCCGTCACCCTGGTGTTTGGAGGGTTGTTCCGCTTGAACTCATCCCACGGGTTCTCCTGTATCTGCTTGAGGCTAAGCGAAATTCTTCTTTCCCTAGGTTTTACTCCAAGAACCGCGACCTCCATTTCGCTTCCTACAGAAACGACTTCGCTTGGGTGGCGGAAATTTTTAACCCACGAGAGCTCGCTTACATGCACAAGTCCCTCTATTCCCGGCTCAAGCTCGACAAACACGCCGAATTCAGCTGCGAAAACCACTTTCCCCGTGACTCTGCCACCGACATCGTATCTTTGCTGTATGGTCTCCCACGGATCTTCAGTGGTCTGCTTCACTCCGAGGGTTATTTTCCCGTTTTCAATTTCAAGCTTAAGAATCTTGACCTGTACGTCCCGGCCTTCTTTGAGAACGTCTCCCGGGTGCCTCACCCTTCCCCAGGAAAGCTCCCCTATCGGGACAAAGCCCTCTATGCCCCCTATATCCACGAAAGCGCCGGCGTCAATTATCTTCACGACGTTTCCAGAAACGGTCTGGCCTTCTGAGATGCTCGCAATAGTCTCCTTTTTCTTTTCCTCTCTCTCATCTTCGAGAATCGCCCTTCTCGATACAACTATGCCGTTATCGTTGTTCTGGATAATGCGGGTTTCAATCGTCTGGCCGACCATCTCGTCAAAATCCGCAATCGGCCGCAGAGCGACCTGTGAACCGGGAAGAAAAACCTTAAAAGGGCTTCCCCGCCCTATATCGCAGTTAAAACCGCCCTTTACCCTGTTGAGAATCTTTGTGGAGACAGGTTCTTTGTTTTTGAACTTCTCCTCGATTGCCTTTTTTTCCCTGAGCTGGTCCGCTTTCTGTTTAGACGCCCTGACGGTGTTCGGGTTCGGTCTTTCGACCAGCACCTCTATCTCCGAGCCTACCGAGACTTCATATTCGCCGTCCTTGTTTACAAACTGGTTTATGGGAACTATGCACTCGAACTTAAACCCGAGGTCTATGAAAACAGCGTCAGAATCAACCCTTATGACCCTTCCTTTCGCTATTTCCCCGTTCTCGGGCTCGCTCAAGCGCGATTCCATGCTTTCATCAAGTAATTCCTCAAAGCTTTTTTCATTTGAATCCGTAATACCATTATCCTGAATCATTTTGTTTAGCCGCCTTCGCCGTCATTTGTTAATAGAGGCAAGGTTACATGAAAACTGCCGAAAATAAAAAGAGACTTCCGAAGAAAAATTATCCTCAGCCGTCAAGAAGGGATGTGTCTTTTACGCGAAGCACTATGCTGGAGATAACCTGCTCGGCGCTCATTTGGGTGGTGTCTATTATCACGGCGTCAGGAGCCGGGCGAAGCGGGTTCTCCGCGCGAAGCGTGTCGCGGCGGTCCCTTCTTCGAAGTTCACTTTCAACATCCGAAAGGGAAGTCTCGGAATCCCCTCGCCCACTTTGAAGAAACCTTCTTTTCGCTCTCTCGGCGACCGTGGCGTCAAGGTAGAACTTGTACTTCGCCCGGGGAAAAACATACGTTCCCATGTCCCTTCCCTCGGCGACTAAGCTTCCTCCCTGCCCTATTTCTCTCTGGATCCCGATGAGAAATTCCCTGACTTCGCGAAGTTTCGCAAGCCGGGACGAAAGAGAGGATATTTCCTCCATTCTTATAAGTTCTGAGACGTCGCGCCCGTCAAGAAGAACTCGTCCCGTCGGGGAAAATCCCACAGCCGTTTCGGAAAGCAGCTTCGAGAGCAAAGCGGAGTCGCGTAAATCAACCGCCACCTCACTTGCCTTAAGGGCCACGGCCCTGTACATGGCGCCAGTGTCAAGACACGAAAAACCGAGACGCTCGGCAACCCGCTTGGCGACGGTGCTTTTCCCCACTCCAGAAGGTCCGTCTATGGTAACGATATTGTCTCCGTTTCGCTTCATTTCAGTTTCCCAAGCGCATCGAAAAGCGAGAAGAATTCTGGAAACGAGATGGAAACGCATCCGGCGTCCCCGATGACCGTCTCCCCGAGGGTCCGAGTGGCCGCGACGGCAAGAGACATGGCGACGCGGTGGTCACCGCGGCTCTCGCAGCGGGCACCAGAAAGTCGCGCTACGCCGTTTATAACCATGCCGTCCTGTGTTTCCCGTATGTCCGCTCCGAGTTTCGAAAGCTCCCCCGCCATGGCGCTTATCCTGTCGGTTTCCTTTACCCGAAGTTCCCCTGCTCCGCTTATCACCGTTTCGCCCTCGGCAAAACACGCGGCAACGCAGATGACGGGAAGCTCGTCTATGGCCCGGGATACAGACTCTCCCTCTATACGCACGCCGCTTAGAACACAGTGGCGGGCGATTACATCCCCTACCGGCTCCCCGCACCGCTCGCGGCGGTTCTCAACGGAGATGTCGGCCCCCATTTCCCGCAGAATATCGAGCACCCCCGTTCTAAGCGGGTTAAGCCCCACGTTTCTTACAATGATTTCCGACCCCGGGTTTATAAGGGCGGCGACAATAAAAAAAGCCGCCGAGGAAATATCTGAGGGAATTTCAAGTTCGGTTCCCGAAAACTCGATACCCGGGCTTACCGAAACTCGGGTTCCGCTTGCCTCCACGGGAACCCCGAAGTGGCGAAGCATTCTCTCCGTGTGGTCCCGGGTTCTTTCGGGTTCCGTTACACTGGTCCCCCCTGCGGCGTAGAGTCCCGCAAGCAGAAGCGACGATTTTACCTGCGCGCTCGCCACCGGAGACTCATAGTCTATCCCCCGAAGTTCCGAGCCCGTTATGTGAAGGGGGAGGGTCTCCCCGTTTCCCGAGATACCGGCTCCCATCTCGCGAAGCGGGATTGTCACCCTTGACATGGGACGGCGGCGCAGGGAGGAATCCCCGGTAATGGTCGAGGAAAAACTCTGGGCACTCAGGACTCCCGCAAGCAGCCTGGCCGTTGTTCCCGAATTCTCGGCGTCTATCATCTCCCGGGGCGCCTCAAGACCGAAAAGCCCCTTTCCTGAAACATCCACCACGCCCCCAGCGCTTACTTCAACCGCGATCCCCATGTTTCTAAACGCGTTTGCGGTAGCAAGGGTGTCTTGGGAAGCCAGAAACCCGGTCGCCCTGGTCTTTCCGCGCGCGAGCGAACCCAGGATAACCGCCCTGTGGGAAATGGATTTATCTCCCGGAGGGGTTATCTCTCCTGAAAACGCGCGGGTTTTTTTCTTAAGTATGAAATCGACCATCTTCTGAGTGAGAATTATATACTTAACCCAGCAAAACAATATATAATAATATTTCTGTAAGGCGTAGCCCGCCGGGGTACCTTTTACCGAATGCCCGCGATGAAAACGGAAGAGAAAAACATATTCGGCGAGGATCTAAAGGAATGCAGCACGGATCCGATGACCGGATTTTTCAGGGACGGCTGCTGCAGGGCGGCGGTTGAGGACGTGGGGCTTCATCTGGTCTGCGCGGAGATGACCGAGGAGTTCCTCGCGTTTTCAAAATCCAGGGGGAACGATCTTACGACCCCCCGACCCGAGTTCGGTTTCTCGGGACTAACCCCCGGAGACAGGTGGTGTCTTTGCGCGCTTCGCTGGAAAGAGGCTCTTGACAGCGGCGTGGCTCCCCCGGTTTTTCTGCAGTCAACCCACGAATCCGTACTGAGCATTATTGATCTCTCAGATCTTAAAAAACACGCGGTCGACGTATCCTGATCCTTGATTCCCAGGAATTTGCGTATACCCTCTTCGTTCTGTGAAATACCTTATCCTCCAAGGCGACGGCATGCCGGACCACAAGATTCCCGAGCTTGGGGGCAGGACTCCGCTTGAAGTCGCAAACACCCCTAATCTTGACGAGATCGCGAAGCGTGCGGAGATTTTCGGAGCCGCAAAGACCATTCCCGACCCGCTCCCTCCGGGAAGCGACGTGGGAAACCTCGCGGTGCTGGGCTATGACCCGAGGAAATACTACACGGGAAGATCCCCTCTTGAAGCCGCGAGCATAGGAGTCACGCTCGGGGAAACGGACGTCACGGTCCGCTGCAATCTGGTAACCCTCGCGGAGAAAAACGGGCAGACGTTCATGGAGGACTACAGCGCCGGGCATATAACGGACGATGACGCCGCCTGTATAATCGAGGATCTAAAAAGGGAACTTGACGGGGCGGAATTCTCGCTTAGCCAGGGAGTAAGCTACAGGCATCTTCTGCTCTGGCGCGAAGGGAACAGCGATATCCGCACTACCCCGCCTCACGATATTTCAGGAAAGGAGATTGCCCCCTGGCTTCCCTCCGGAGAGGGGACGGAAAAACTCCTCGGCCTCATGGAAAAATCCAGAGAGATACTGAAAGACCATCCCGTGAACAAGAGAAGAAAAGCAGAGGGGAAAAATACCGCCGACTCCATATGGCTCTGGGGCGAGGGGACAAGACCCGATATGCCTTCTCTTTCCGAGCTTTACGGAATCACCGGATCCATAGTATCGGCGGTTGACCTGGTAAAGGGAATAGGCATATTCGCCGAGATGGAGGTAATTGAGGTTCCGGGAGCGACCGGATACCTCGACACCAATTACGCCGGAAAGGTAAGCGGCGCGCTTGACTCGCTACGGCGCGTTGACCTGGCGATGATCCATATAGAAGCGACGGACGAAACGGGACACGTAGGAGACGCCCGCCTCAAGATACAGGCAATTGAGGACTTTGACCGAAAGGTAGTGGGACCAGCCCTCGCGGGGATGAAGGAGTTCGGCGAATACAGGGTGCTCGTACTTTCCGACCATCCCACCCCCATAGACCTTAGAACTCACACGAACGAACCCGTTCCCTTCGCCATACTAGATTCCAAGAACCTCTCAGTAAGGGATGACTCGCTTGTTTACACCGAGGACTGCGCCGCGGCAAGCGGAACCTTCGTGGAAGAAGGCTGGAAGCTCATGGGAACGCTTGTCGCAAAGTAAGGCCGGAAGCGGTTCAGAGATAATACTTAAACCCAACCGTGACGGTCCAGTTGTCTTGGTCTTCCACTTCTAAATCGGACGTAAACGGCGTAACGCCGTCGGCGCGCACGGGTCTGTGGTTTCTGATTTCCGTCCAGAGTACATCGTCGCGGTCAAAACCGCCGAAGCGCGTCCAGCGGACCTTGGCGCCGACTGAAAAATCATCGCCGAGCGCGTAATCAACGCCTCCTATCACCTGAAAGCCGAAGCGGGTTTTTTCCAGCTCTGTGTCTATGTAACTGAGTGTGCCTGCCGCGGCCATCTGCCACGGTTCCGTCCCCAGATCGTCTTTGCGCAGAAATTTCGCCGAGTAGCGCATTTGCGTCGAGCCCATACCTATGCCGCCTCCGATATATGGCGTAAAAGGTGAGTCACCGCGCAGATCGTAGTAGGCGTTCAGGAAAAAGTGATGTGCGCTCAGATCATATACGCGTTCTGAAGGAGGATCATTCTCATTCCATTCGCTCCTTTTCAGATCAAGCGGGTCATCACTGCTTGAGCCGAGGCGTACGAGCCTCCCCCTATATGTCAGGCAAGTTGTCGCGATTTTTGAGTTTTCAATTCTTCAAGAATTTAAATTCTTGAAGAATTGAAAAAAGGAGGCAACTGACATGCAGTACAGCTATGAATTCAAGGCCCAGGCAGTGGAAAAAGCTCTTTCCCGAGGGCCCGATGTTTCTTTCAATTCCGTTGCGCAAAGCTGCGGCATTGATCATTCTACTCTGAGAAGGTGGGTCGGCAGATTTCAAAACCAATCTTTCGCGGAGGAGAGTATGACCAAGGAGAAAACACCCCAGCAATGGACCCCGGAACAGAAACTCCAGGCCGTCATAGCCTGCGGGTCCATGGACGAGGAACAGGCAAGCGCCTGGTGCAGGGAGAGGGGAATCTTCCCCCATCACGTAGAACTTTGGAAGAAGGAGTTTGCGCGAAGTTCCCCGAAACCCGCGTCCGAGAACAAGGCTCGGATAAAACAGCTCACCGATGAGAACAAGTCTCTTCGGAAGCAGTTGCGGAGGAAGGAGAAGGCCTTGGCCGAAGCCGCGGCTCTTCTTGTTCTTAAAAAAAAAGTCGACCAGCTCTGGGAAACAGAAGAGGACGACTGACTGTGAGTGAAGACAGGCAGGAGATAATCGGCTTGATTGATGAGGCGGTGAAAGCTGGAGCGAGGCGCGCGAAGGCGTGTGAGATCGCGGGAACAAGCCCAAGAACGCTTCAGAGATGGACAAAGCCGGACAATGCTCATGACGGGCGTCGGGACGCCCGACATGAGCCCCCGAACAAGCTTGGCAAGGAGGAGAGAGAGAAGATCGTGGAGGTTGCAAACAGCCCCGGGTACTCGGACTTGCCCCCGTGCAAGATAGTGCCCGCCCTGGCCGATTCCGGGCTTTATATAGCCAGTGAATCGACATTCTACAGGGTTCTCAAAGAGCGGGGACAGATGACCCATCGTCACCGCTCAAAACCCGGGAGCGCAAAGAAACCCCGGGAGCTTGCGGCAACGGGACCGAACCAGGTTTACAGCTGGGACATAACGTGGATCCCCTCAAGGATTACGGGGATGTACTTTTACCTGTACATGGTAATGGACATATACAGCAGAAAGATAGTGGGATGGCAGGTCTACGGGAAAGAATCAAGCGCCAGAGCCGCAGATCTTATGACGGATATCTGCCGCGGAGAAGGAATCAAGCCCGATCAGGTGACCCTGCATTCGGATAACGGAGGAGCGATGAGGGGAGCGGCTCTGGTTGCGACCTTGGGGAAGCTCGGAGTGATTCCGTCTTTCAGCCGTCCGGGGGTAAGCAGTGACAACGCTTATTCTGAATCTTTGTTCAAGACGATGAAATACGTGCCGTATTATCCGGACAAGCATTTTGAAGATATAACGCAGGCGCGCGGATGGGTTGAAGTTCGTGGGATGGTACAACGAGGAACACCTGCACAGCACCATAAAGTTCGTTACGCCCGCGCAGCGTCATGAGGGTGTTGATAAAGAAATTCTCTCACGACGCGATGAACTGTATAAACAAGCCAGGGAGAAGAACCCCTGTCGCTGGTCGGGCAAGACGCGGGACTGGTCTGAGATACGAGAGGTTCGGCTTAATCCTGACAACTGCGAAAAAGCCGCTTGATTATGACTGAAAACAATTTGACATGGAAACTATTGGGAGGTAATCGTTAGGGCGAATGAAACAAAATATGCGACAACTATCCTGAAAAACACCGCTTACCTCAATCCCCTCGTTCTGGGCAAGCCAGCTGGTTATCTGCCGGGGGCTCCAGTCTTCTCTTAGCAGCTGCTCCACACGAATCCAGGTTTGTTGCGGGATACGGTTTCGGGAACAGTTGCGCCTGGCATCCGCAAGCCTCTGGGCCTGCTTGGGACGGTAACCGCGTTTGCCGAGATTGCAGCTAAGTTCCCTGCTTATGGTGGATTTGTGCACGCCCAAGTGCCTTGCAATCTGGGTCTGGTTGTGACCTGCTTTCCGTAAAATGGCAATCTGGTATCTTTGTCCCAAGGTAAGTTGCCTTGGTTTTCTCATTCAAACGCTCCTTTTGATGTGATGGTTAAAAGAGAGTTGCGAAGATTACTGCAACTTGCCTTTTTAATCTACATCAAGGGTTGCGTTTCGAACTTGAAACCACGAACCGTTCACGGTTAAAAAAACGAAGAAAAAACTATCTCTTTTTCACCTCTTCCCAGATCTCCTCAAGCTGCTCCATGGAAAGCGCCTTTATCTCTTTTTTCTCCGTCTGCGCCTTTTCCTCCAGGCGGGAGAATCTCTCCATAAACTTCGCGACAGCCCCGTGAGACGTGGTCTCGGCATCAATGTCAAGATGCCTTGCGAGGTTCACAACGGAAAAAACGAGGTCTCCCCACTCCTCCCGGGATCTGTCTTTCTCGCCCGCTTCCATCTCACGCTCAAGTTCAAGCAGCTCCTCTTTTACCTTAAGGAGAACCGAAGAAGCGTCGCTCCAGTCAAACCCGGCGCGAGCCGCCTTTTCCCCGACCCTCTGAGCTCTCATCAAAGAGGGCATGGCCCTGGGTATTTCCTCGAGAGCGACTTTCCCTTTTTTCTCCTTAAGCTTCTCGGCGTTCCAGCTTCTTACGGCTTCGGCGGCGTCTTTGGCCTTTTTCTCCCCGAACACGTGAGGATGTCTTCTTATGAGCTTGTCATGGAGTCTTTGCGTAACGTCGCTTACGTCGAACTCCCCCTCTTCGCTTGCTATCTGGGAGATGAAAACAACCTGGAAGAGAAAATCCCCAAGCTCCTCAATAAGATCGTCTGTGTCTCCAAGCTCTATTGCCTGTATTACCTCGTAGGCCTCTTCAAGAACGTACGCACGAAGCGACCCGAGAGTCTGCTCCCTGTCCCAAGGACAGCCGTCGGGGGCGCGGAGACTCTTTGCGAGCGAAACTATATCTTCAAAAGTTTTTTTTTCTTCCATCATGATTTTCTACGAGCGCCTCAGACCCGAAATCTCTTGGAACATCTGGTCAGGTTCTCGTTTCCGTCCCGCGTGACCAAAACCACGTCCTCTATCCTTACTCCCCCGAGGCGCTCGTAGTAAAGACCGGGCTCGACCGTAACGACGTTTCCTTCCCTTAAAATCTCTTTCCCCGGACCGATCCGTGGCGGCTCATGGATGTCAAGCCCGAGGCCGTGTCCCGTGGAATGAATGAAGCCTTCCGGTTTTCCCGAGGGAGAAACGGAGGTCTCAAAGCCGCGCTTTGCGAAAAAATCCATTATCGCGCCGTGCACGTCCTTTGACCTTACGCCGTCTTTTATCATGGAAAACGCGATTTTCTGACCGCGAAGAACCGTATCGTACATTCTTGAAAGCTCCCTTGAAGGCTCCCCCTTAACGACTGTCCTGGTCATGTCGCCAAAATAGCCGTTCTCCTGGGATCTAGGAAAGATGTCGATCACCACCGGCCATCCGGCCGCAAGAGGACCCGAACCCGTCTCGTGGGGCATGGATCCCTGAACCCCTCCCGCCACTATGGTGTTAGAAGCCAGGTATCCCCGCGAAGCGAGGTGGGAGTTTGCCGCGGAGCGCACGATCTCAGAGGTAAGGGGCCTGCCCTCACGGTAAAGCACGGAGCCTTTCGCCACGGAGTCCGAGATAAGGGAAACTGCAAGTCTCATGGCTTCGGCCGTGACTGAAAGCGCTTTTTTTATGAGCGAGACTTCCGCGGGGGATTTTCTAAGGCGCCCCGGGAAAAGAAAATCGGTTTTCGCAGTCCTGACGAAAAAACCCGCCCCCCGAAGCGCATCGGCGTAGAAGACCGGAAAGCTTCTCTGGACAACCAGACTTTTTATTCCTCTTTCCCTGAGGAGGGCTGCGGACACATCCGCGATACCGGGTCTTTTTCTCCCGCCGCCGCCAATCCTGGCAGCGCACTCCCTTAGGGAAACGACCCGTTCCACCCTGGCCTCTTTCTTTCCCCGCTCAAGCTCAAGATCGCTTAGAACGAGGGTTCCTTCCCCGTCGTGCTCGAAAAAAATAACGGGATCCGGAACGAAAAAACCGGTTCTGTGGTAAAGATCCGAGTTGCGCTCGCTCGAATCGATTATAAGGTAGGCGGTTCTGCTCACGCGAAAAACTATACAGGAAACCGGGGCAGCCGGGCAAACCGCAGGGGGTGCCCGCAGTCGCATAAACGATCCGCTTCCCTGTTCTGCTTTGACAATTGCGATTGCCGGTTGTATTTTGTTAGGTGGCGTGGTAAAAAACTTACATTGCGAGGAGGCAGAGGAAATATGTTTTCCGTAACTCCCAAAGCCGTAAATGAAATAAAGAAGCTTCTTGCCGAAGACGATATCGAGAACGCGTTTCTCCGGGTGAGAATAGTGCCCGGGGGCTGTTCCGGGTTTTCCTATGAGATGGGATTTGACGACGAGGCCGAAGAAGGAGACAACATGATTGAATCCGACGGCATAAAAGTCGCCATCGACGAGATTAGCTATACCTACCTCGACGGATCGGTTCTGGATTTCAAGGATGGTCTTAACGGAACGGGCTTTGCGATCGAAAATCCGAACGCAACTGGTTCCTGCGGTTGCGGACAGTCTTTCACGGCGTAAAAAGCAAAAATCCGGAGTATTCAGATTCCCCCCACAAAACCGTTTTCAAATCCCGTAGCAGACCTGCGCAGTTCAGTTGAGCGAGAACGGACTTTGGGGCGCGGGAATCGGATGTGCGGACAGCAATCCCGGAAATCCCGCGGGAGATGAAAGGCGGTTCCCGGAAAAACAAGTTCCTTTTCGCGTAAACAAATTTAACTTATATACTTATACACCTAGCGGATTTGCGAAGCAGTCGCGCAGAGTGCACCATGGCATCAACGGCAAAAATACTTCAGGCCCATGAGGAGGCAAAGAGCTACGACAGGATCAAGTCAAAGCACCTGATCGGAACCCTCTTTACCGACTTTACTCCCTGGAACAAGCTCTACGGGTTTAGAAACTTTATCCATGGCCCTTCGGGCAAGAAGATCGAGTTCGTTAACGACCCCGCCGTAATAGTAGGCACCGCCGTGTTCAAGGGCACCGGAGAGGAAGTTGCCGTAATAGCCCAGCAGACCCCTTCGAGCGAAAAAGAAAGAACGAAACTTAACTACGGAATGGTAAAGGCCGACGGTTACGGACTCTCTTTGTGCATGATGGCATACGCCGAACAGCACCGCCTCAAGCTCTACACGTTCATCGACACCATCGGCGGAGATCCCTACGAGTACTCTGCCGAAAAACTTCAGTCCTGGCTGATCTCCTACTGCCAGTCAAAAATGATTTCCATAAAAACGAAAACGATAACCACCGTACTCGGGCTCGGGGGAAGCGGCGGCGCGATCGCGATACAGCTAGGACACAGAAGATTGATGCTCTCGCGTGCCGAATATTCCGTAATAACGGCCGAGGGATGCTCCGCGATTCTTTTCAGAAGCGCGGACAAGATCCCAGAAGCACTTGAGGTGCTGCAGCCTACAGCGACTCACATGAAGAAGTACGGAATAATAGACGAAGTGGTAAAAGAAGCCCCTCTAGGAAGAAGCAATTATATCCCCTCGACCCTCAAGAACCTGCAGGCGTCGCTTACCGCCGCCTCAAAGGAACTTGACCGCTTCGACGTAAGGCACCTGCGCGAGGAACTGCGAAGGAAAATCGAAAAGTGCGGAAGGGTGAAAAAACAACAGAGAATCTACGGGGGAATTTCAAAGAAAATAAGAGCCTGGCTCCCTTACTACTTCAGCGGAAAAAAAGAGAATCCCGACATCTCAGAAATGCAGATAGCCATCTACGGATCGGAACCTCATTTCTGCAACGACGAAAAGGACGGCCAGGGAAAAATCATACGCCCGGGCTGCAAAAAACAGCTGACGAAAAAAGAGCTCCACGCGAACCACTCCTCGTGTCCTTACTGCAACAGGCCCGAAGCGCTGAGTTCCGATGATTATCTGGACTTTCTCCTCGACGAGGCGTCTTTCCACGAAATAGAACCCGCTCTTTCCCTAGAAGATGTAGACCCGGTCTTCAAGTTTTTCAACTATTCCTCTTCAAGGCAGAAACTCGCCGGGAAAACCGACTCGAAAGATTCCCTCGTAACGGGCTACGGGACCATGTTCGGCATACCCGTGGCGGTTGCGGTCTGCGATTTCCGGTTCATGGGCGGATCGATGAGCTCCGTTTTCGGCGAGAAGATGAACATAGTAGTGAGCTACGCCATAGAGAACAGGCTTCCCCTGGTAACGGTAACGGTAAGCGGAGGCGCCCGGATGCAGGAAGGAACCGTGGCGCTTTACCAGATGGCGAAAACCATAGCCGCGATTATGAGACTGAAAGAACACGGGCTTCCGAACATCTCCATACTAGCTCACCCGACAACGGGAGGGGCTCTGGCGAGCTACGCGGTGCAGGGAGATTTCCTAATAGCGGAGAAAAAAGCAACCATCGCCTTTGCCGGGGACCGCGTCGTAAAACTCACAAGCGGCGGTCGCGGGGTCGACCCGAAAATAATGTCCTCTGAGTTCTACGAGGAAAACGGCGGGGTTCACCTCGTAGTTGAAAGAAGCCAGATAAAACCCGCAATCTCGGGGCTGCTTCAGTTCCGGGGTTTTAAAAACAGCGTGGACACGGAAAATTTTCACAACCGTCCCGCCGGTATGTCTGAAGACGACTGGCTCTAACCTTCGTAAAGACGCAGATCCTTACCTGAAGTTCATTTTGTGAAGAAGGGAACCGATCGGCGCTCTAAACGCTCCTACGCAACCAATCAGAAGTTAAGCTTTCCTCTAAGCATAATTCCATGCTCAGGCTTCCTGGTATCGCTCTGCCTGCGCTCGGTCTCAAGACTCAGGCTGGCCGAGCGCCCGAGATCCAGGCGACTGCCGAGTCTATACTGACGCCGTCCGTCTCCCCCGAGCCTGAGGCCGCTGTAAGGAGTAAGAAGCCCATCTCCCCCGAGAGCCGAGAGTCCGTACCCGAACTCCGCGTCAAGATGCATACCGGCATCCCCGCCGTCCTTCGATGACAGTCCTTCCACTCCCCGCTCCCAAAGACCCTCAACCCCGCTTGAGGTGTCCCCCCATTCGGGTGCTACGCTGAATAACGCGCCGCGCTTGTCCGCTCCCGTATCAAAGATCACGGCTCCTCCAACTCCCCACTGACTAAATTCCTGCGAACTGTGCGCCGCAAGCCAGCGACCTCTGCCCGAGACGCTGAGACCAAGGTTCGGATTTTCATAGAGGAAGCCTCCTCCGAGTTCGACTCCCGTACCCGTCTCCCCGTCTCCTCCGTCGTGACGAAGCGCAACCTCGACCAAGGGATTGAACCAGGTTCCAGACGCGAACCTGTACTCGTAGCTTCCCTCCATGCTGAGGCGCAACTGATGCACGTCCACCGACAACTCGTCGATCAAATAGTCGTCGCCTTCTACATCCATCCACACCTTAAACGCTTCACTCTTAAGTGAGAACGTCGTGTCTCCAACATCAAACAGCCTTCCGCTTCCTCCCACAGCCACCGACTTGTAGCTCAGGTCGCTTGTGGCGACGCTCTGTGCTTCTTCATCATCTATGTCTATTCCCCCGCGACCGTAGCCAAGCGCGCTCCACAGGTAAACGTCATTGGACAGGAACCAGGAAACATACGGAGATACGCTCAGCATCTTCACATAGTAATCTCCTCTCCCTTCTTCTCCAAGGGTGGCATCCGTATAATCAAAATTTCCCTTCGTCAAAGACACGAAAAGTCCCGTCAGCACCTTCTCGTTCACCCACCTGTCAACTCCCATGTAACCGCTCACCATCTTCCCGTCCCATGCAAACAATTCGTCACCGGAAACCGAAAGATTGTTGTAATCCGCCTTCCCCCAGAATCCGATGTCGCCTTTTCTCTCGACAACCACGGGTTTTTCATCCTCGTTAACCCACATGTTCTCATCCGCAGAATCTTCTTTCGGATATTCCGTCGAATACTCTTTTGGATACTCCTTTGGTTTTCTGGGCATCACTCCGGCTTCTATTATGAACGAAGACCCGTAAAGCAGTTCCTCAAGGCTAAGTTCTTCCCACTGATCCGGATCATCCCATATATCAGTTCCAAGGACTTCGTGAAGCCCCGCGTGCTGATCCATAAGTCTGAACATTCCCGTCCGCTCAAAGGATCCCGAAAGCACACTGTCAAGACGCCAAGTCAGCGCGTCAACCGAATTCCTCGCCATAGTCCGCCCAAACGTCGGAAGAATACTGAGGTTGGCGCGTTTGACACGCCGAAAAGTGGGACTGCTCACCTCGGCCGTGGCTTCGGCGGAAGCTTCTCCCGGACCCACGGCGTTCACCGCGCGCACCCTGAAGGAGTAGACAGTGCCGTTTTTAAGGCCCGTTACCGCGTAGCTGCTCTCGTTCGCCTCCCCAGAAGCGCTGTTATCTATGGAGATCCAGCTGCCGAACGATCTGTCTTCTTCTTTCTGGCTGTACTGGTAACCGGTGATCGGCAGACCGCCGTTATCCGCGGGGCGCTCCCATCTAAGCATCATATGCTTGTCGCCCGGCGTTAAGGTCAGATTCCACGGAGCACCCGGCACAGTGGCAGGCGCGACGCTTACAGGAGCTGATTCGGCTCCAGGACCAACATCGTTTACCGCACGTACCCTGAATTCATAGGGATCTCCATTTGTAAGACCAGTGACCGTGTATGTGGTTGTTGTCCCTCCCGTTGAGACCCACTCTCCGCTGTCAACCTGGTATTCGTACCGCTCAATGGCGCTACCGCCATCATCATCAGGCGCATCCCAGCTAAGCGTTACCTCCGCGTTGCCACGCACTCCCTCCAGATTCAGAGGCGCACCCGGCACAGTGGCGGGCGTAGCACTTATTGGCTCAGATTCGGCGCCGTCACCGGCGTCGCTTACCGCACGTACCCTGAATTCATAGGGATCTCCATTTGTAAGACCAGTGACCGTGTATGTGGTTGTTGTCCCTCCCGTTGAGACCCACTCTCCGCTGTCAACCTGGTATTCGTACCGCTCAATGGCGCTACCGCCATCATCATCAGGCGCATCCCAGCTAAGCGTTACCTCCGCGTTGCCCCGTGTAGCCATCAGACCCGAAGGCGCATGTGGAACTGTCGTCGGAGTGGACTTCGTCACCTGGCTGGAGGTTTTCGTGTTTGAAGGCGGAGATATAGATTCATTCACGTCATTCACGTTGATGGTCACCACGATCGTATCATTCAAACCGGAAGGATCCGTTGCCTTAACCGTAACCGAGTAAGAACTTTTGGTCTCGTAGTCAAGCGGGGCTTTGGTTTTTATCTGCCCGGAAGTCGGGTCGGCAAGGGCAAAAGAAGCCGCGTCCGAGCCCTCGAGCGAATAGGTAAGCGGGTCCATCTCCTGGTCCGCAGCCGTAACCGGCGTCCCGATCTCAACTCCGGCCGCGGAGTTCTCATCCACGGAACGCGTGGCCGTGGCCGCGGAGAACTCGGGAGCTCTGTTTGACGGCGGCTCGACACGTACCACAAGGTCAGAAACTACGTACGCCATTTTGTCGGAACCGTGCCCATCCGTATAGGTCACCTTGACCCGCAGGTAATTGTCCACGTCGCCCGCAACCGGCGTGTAGCTCGCGCTCATTGCACCGCTTATAGTGCCCCAGCCGTTTGTCCGGCTGGTTGACTTCTCCCACACCCAAGTTTCACCCGATACGGAACCGTCGGAGTCGGTCAAATTCGCTTCAAGCTCCGTGTCCACCTGCGGCTGCACGGAAGACAGGGTTACCTCTCCCGGGTCATCCTCGTTGGTTACGTTGATGGTCACCATAATCGTATCACTCTGAACTTCCACGTCGTCCACATCCCGGTCCCGGGCGGTAACCGTGACCGAGTAAGAATCCTTGGTCTCGTAGTCAAGCGGGGCCTTGGTCTTTATCTGTCCGGTAGAACTGTCAATATCAAACGAGGCGCCATCTGTATAATCAAGCGAATAGGTAAGCGGGTCCATCTCCTGGTCCGCAGCCGTAACCGGCGTCCCGATCTCAACTCCGGCCGCGGAGTTCTCAGGTACAGAAAACGTGGGTGGGGGAATTTCAAACATGGGTGGCCAGTTCAGATTCGGCACCTTGGTAGAAACCGCCTGCGCGGTTTTGCCGGAACCGAAAACGGCGTCGGTATAGGTCGCCGTTGCCCTCAGGTAATGATCTTCGTCGGCTACAACCAGCGTGTAGCTCGCGCTTGTGGCACCCGGGATTACAGTCCAACCGCTGTTCTGGTTGAGGGATCTCTCCCAAATCCATGTTTCGCCCGATATGGAACCGTCAGGATCACTCAAAGTCGCGGTCAACACTTCATTTACCTGAAACGGCGACGGATAAGAAAAGGTTGCCACTCCCAGTTCATCCACGTTGGTTACGCTGATGGTCACCGTAATAGTATCGCTCGCATTTGACAGATAGTTGGCAGTAACTATGACCGAGTAGGAACTTTTCCCCTCGTAGTCAAGCGCTGCCTTGGTCTGCAACTGCCCGGAAGACGCGACAATATCAAACGAAGCCGCATCCGTACCGCCGAGTGAATATTCAAGCGTATCGTTATTCTGGTCCGTGGCAGAAACTGGTGCCTCTATGTTCACTCCGGCCCCAGTGTTCTCATCCACAGAACGTGTGGTGGTAGTACCGGAGAACTCGGGTGCGCTGTTTGACACCGGTGCCGCCTGCACCTGGTTTTGAGAAACCGCCTCAGCGCTTTTGCCGGAACCTTGCCCATCGCTATATGAAGCCGTCGCCCGCAGGTAATAGCCCACATCACCTGCAACTGGCGTGTAGCTCGCACTCGTTTCACCGCTAATCTCACTCCAACTGCTCTTGTCGGTTGACTTCTCCCAAATCCACGTCTCCCCTGAAACAGAGCCGTCAGGGTCGCTTAAAGTCGCAGCCACCGCCGTGCCAACCTGCGGCTGGGAAGAAGACAGAGTCGCCGTCCCAGGTTCATCCACGGAGGAAGTGCCGCCGACGGTGGCGCTTGTTATGTTTGAAGGATCGCTTGTACCTTCGGAGTTGATCGCCGAGACCCTGTAATGCCGCGTATCTCCGAGAGAAAGACCTTGGTGGAAATATGTTGTTCGCATACTGTTAGTGTTGGAAACAAGGTTAGTGTTGGAAACAAGATCATCCCAGTTGTTGCCGCCGTCCTCTGAGACCTCGATTTTGTAGCCGGTGACTATGGAATACATGTGGCTTGCGGGTTCTTGCTCTACCTCTTCCAATATGAAATAAGGGGTGTCCCACTCAAGCAGAATCATGTTTTGCTCTCTCGAAGTCGCTACTAGATTCTTAGGTGCCTTAGGCGTTGTAACCGTCTGATAACAAACGGCGCCCGCATACTCATAGGCTTTGCAATTATCATTACCCCAATATTCAGAATCACTAGGCTGAATCTCTTGACCGGGAACACCGGGATTAACGCTCCTAGGACATAGACTCAGCTTGATTTCATCACCTTCACAGAGCATGTCGTCAAGCCAGAAATCGTCAGAAGGTCCGTCCAGATGTCTGAGCGCCTTCCCCAGGCCCGGAGACTCATGGTTTAAATGCCTGCATGCGACTTGTGCATCGCGATCCGTGAAATAATCATCGCACACTCCTCTCCACACCCCGTTATGTTCAACTTCGAGGTAGCCCTGGATGGTGCCATTCTCCGCCGACTGCTCTACACCCCCCAATCGAATATCTCCTTCGGCCGCGTGCGCGGTTACGCAAAGAAACACCAGCGGCAAAAATATCGCCAGCAGGATGCAGGCCCCGCTTTTGAAGTTTCTCGTTTTCCCGGAAGTCGGAAAGGACAGCGGACGCAGAAAACCCGGCCCCTTCAGACAAAAGAGCATCAATAAGGTTTCAAGTAACCTGAAATTCGCCCGATCCGGGCTTGGATTAGCTTTTCTCTCGTCCAGATAAGAGGGCGATTGAGATTTTCGCTGGCGCTTTACCCAAGAGACAAGCCGTTTATGTTCCACCATATTTCCGGCCTTATTATAAAGAAATTCAGGCAATCAGAAAAAAGACAGCCTGACTTCTTTTTATAAACTTCAGATCTTGCGGCACGCACATACGCACGCCCAAGATGAAAAGAATCCTTCCGATTAACCTGTTAAGGAGAAACCCCTATCTAATCGCCTTTCCATACATAATATATTATAGTTAAATGAGCAAGTAATGTCAAGATATTCATGTAGATTTTAATTTTTAGGTTATAAAGCGGGCGGGGTAAAAAACACGGCCTAAAGACGTGATTTCCGTACCCGGCCAGAGATTTGATTGGAAAGGCCATGCGATGGAATCGGATGAAAATACGTTTGATCAGGAACCCGGCAGCCTGGCGCTTCACGTAGCCGGCGGCGGGTCGGGCTTTTCCGAGTAGGTGCCGTCCATGCCCGTTATTCTTGAGATTTCCTCGGGAGAATCGAGTATTTCCCCCCTTCCCATCTTGTAGAGGAAATTCGCGTTGTCCCTCGGGGCCTCGCTTTTTACGTTAGGGTCGAAGAAAACCTCCTTGGTGTGAACGAGTCCCGCGCGGTTGTAGGAGGAAAGCTCATACTTCATTCCCATCCTAAGCGCGTCGCACGGGCAGGCCTCAACGCAGAAACCGCAGAAAACGCAGCGCATGAAATCTATGTTGTAGACCTTGGGCCTTCTCTCGATGCCGTAATCGTCGGCGGGTTCAGAAACTATGGAGATAGCCTGGGTGGGACACGCGATCTCGCAGAGCTTGCACGCGACACACCTTATCTCCCCGTCGTCATCCCCCGGCAGTATATGAAGTCCCCTGTAATTTTCGGGAAGAGCCTTTACCTCCTCGGGGTATTTAACGGTTATCGGCTGAAAATGCGTGATGTGCCTCAGGGTGATCATAAGGCCCTTAAGCACTTGGGGAATGTAAAGTTTTTCCCAGAAGGAGAGCTGCGGCCGCTTGAGCACTTTTACGTTAATCGCCATCGCAACCAACTATATACCACAGAAAAGGAAAATACTGAAACCGCTAGCGGAAAAAACTGTGGCGGCGGCGCAAAATCAGAGCAAGCGCAATCGCCGAGGCTAAAAGAAGCCAGAGCGCGCTTGCACCGTCTCCCAAAAGGAGCTTGCCCGTTCCGATCATGAAACAGAGAAGAAAAGACACGACAAGCGACCAGTTAAGAAGAATCCGGGAAAGAGCTCCCCGCTCCCGCGAAACCCCTGCTCTTTTGCGCACGGGCGACCAGAAACCCGGGGGCCTCACCCTTGAGTAGAATTCCGAGAGTTTTTCCCACGGCTCGGGGGCGGTAACGAAAGTGGCCGCAACCCAGCAGACTATCGAGACGGGAACAACCAGTATCTGGTGTCGGAGTTCCAAGGGAACGCCCTTAGCCCCCGTGTAGATAATCAGAGCGAGTATGGTCGCAAGTGAGGAGGCAAGCGCCGCTATCTCGCTCCACGCGTTTATCCTCCACCAGAACCACCTGAGTATCAGCACAAGTCCCACTCCCGAACTCATTGCCCAGAGGAATATCCATGCGTCCCCTATATTTTTTATCTGAAGCGCCACCACGCCCGCGATGACGGCAAGCACCACGGTCGCCACCCTAGAGACCCGCACGTAATGGCTCTGCGAAGCGCTTTGGCGCACGAACCTCCTGTAGAGGTCGTTCACAATATACGAGGCGCCCCAGTTAAGGTGGGTTGAGACCGTGGACATAAACGCCGCGAGAAAGGAAACCAGAAGAAGACCCCGAAGGCCCGGCGGAAGAAAATCCCTTATCATCACCAGGTACACAGCCTCATCGTCCCCGCCCGCCACCCCGGCCGCTTCGGGGAAGATTACGACCGATGCCAGGGCTACAAGCACCCACGGCCAGAGGCGAAGCACGTAGTGGTTAAGCGCAAACCACGCGGTGCCGGCAAGGGCGTGTCTTTCGTCCTTTGCGGAAGAGAGGCGCTGTATGAAATACCCTCCCCCGTCGGCATTGTGCGAAGACCACCAGACCACGGTCATGAAAACAAGGAAGGTGAAAAAGTCAGAGGAGAAAAACTCTTCGCCACCGGTGGGCTGCGTGATGAACATGGACGTCTGCTCAACGGGGAGTTCGGCAATTCTGCTTATAAACTGGCTGTACCCTCCGACAGCATCGGAGTTTATCACCACGACCGCGAGCACAACGGTTCCTCCGAGCGCTATTATGTACTGCACGAAATCGGTTATCACCACTCCCCAGAGCCCCGAGAAGACAGTATAGATAAGCACGATTCCGACGCAGAGCGAAACGGCGTATATCTGCCCCACTCCGAAAAAGACCTCAAAAACCTTGGTCATCGCGGTAATCACCCAGCCCATGACTATGAAATTGAAAATCGTCGAGAAATAAAACGCCTTGAATCCCCGCAGGAACGCGGCGGGCCGGCCCCCGTAGCGAAGCTCTATGAGTTCGTTGTCGGTTATTACCTCCGCCCTTCTCCAGAGCCTTGAGAAAACCACTATTACGAGAGCGTGGCTGAAGATGTAGTTCCACCAGAACCAGTTCTTCCATATCCCTTCGGTTCTTATCCATCCGGTTATGGCAAGGGGGGTGTCGGCGGCGAAAGTAGTGGCGACCATAGAGGTTCCGAGAAGCCACCAGGGAAGCCCGCGCCCCGAAACGAAATAGTCTGAAAGGCTCCCCGACGCTCTTCTTGAAAAATAAAAGCCCACGCCCAAGGAAAAAGCCAGGTAGCAGCCAACGAGTATCCAGTCTACCGCGTAAAGTTTCATCGCCTTATTTTCACCGGAAGCCTAGCGGTGGCCGTCCGCTTCGCCGTAAGAATTTCCGCGGCCGCGCGGCCCGCAACGCGCGAGGAATCGAAAAGCGAGACTACAGTATCGAAAAAGGAAAACTCGGAGGCGGGATATGGGGAACCGAAGGTAAGCAGAATTTTTTCACCCGGAAAAGAGGAGAAACCGTTTACGTAATCGGTTACCGCGGGGGGAACAAGACTGTTCTCCGTCCATGCAGCCGGACCTGCAGACAAAACGCAGAGAAGCGAAGAGCCGTCGCGAAGCGAGGGCGTCTCGGGCCAGCAGAAGCGCTTCTCTATCTCTATTGCTCCTTGGGAGAGCCCTTCTGTAAGCCCGCGCAGAAGTTCTTCATCGGATTCGGCGCCGAAATGGAAAACCGAGACTTTCCTGCCGCAAAGAGCGCCTCCTCTCAGAACGCAGGCCGAGCGGCGGGAAATTTCCTCGGCCTCCTCGGCGTTTCTCTCAAAATCGGGCGCAGGGGCTTTTTCCCCGCCAGAGGCGAAAAGCTTTTTCGCGTAAAATATCCTGCTAAGAGACTCTCCCCGCGCGGGATCCTGAAAAAAGTCTTCCTCTCCGTGTCTTGCGAGAAACCCCTCGGGATCCCTGGGATCCAAAACGATATCCACCCCGCTTGCAAGCGCCGCAAGTATGTTTTCCTCTTCACGCTCCTCTCCCCCCAAGGCATCCATCATAAAAGAGTCCGAGACTACCAGGCCGCTGAATCCGAGTTTTTCCCGTAAAAGACCGCGTAGAATCGGCTCTGAGAGAGTGGCCGGGAGGCCGAGCGGGTCAAGTGCGGAAAAGCTTACATGGGCGGGCATCACGCAATGAAGCCTTTTTGCAATCGCTTCCCGAAAAGGCGCAATATCGGATTCCATAAGCCTCTTGAGGGATTTCTTGACGCTAGGGAGACACGCGTGGGAATCCTCGAGGGTCGCGCCGTGACCGGGAAAATGCTTCGCGCAGGCAAGCACCCCCTCTTTCTGCATGGTTTCCGCGAAGACCCCTCCCAGTTTTGAAACGACCGCGGGGTCATCGGAGAACGCCCTTACGTTTATAATCGGGTTCCGCGGCTCGGTATTAACGTCAAGAACCGGCGCGAAGGCAAGATTAAGCCCGCAGTACTTCATCTCGCGGGCCGTTATAACGGCTTGGCGTCTCAGAAACTCCTCGTCGTCTATTGCCCCCTGGGCCATCGCGAAAGGAAAAAAGGTCGCTCCAGAAACCCGCTGACCAAGACCCCTTTCAACATCGCAGCCGAAAAAAAGCGGAAGCTCGGAGATAGAGGCAAGCCTGCGCGTGGTTTCCCTTACCTGCCGAACGTTCCCGTTGAATATTATAAAACCGCAGACGCAGAAATCCCGCGCGAGGCGCTCCGCCCGCTCCACTGAGCCGGGGTCGGAAAAATCGATTCTCGGCATAAGAAACTGCGCCGCGCGCCGGGGTGCGGAGAGATCTTTTGATGAAAACACGGCCGGATTCTCATACATTGTTATAAGATATTCTTCCCGATTGAGATTTTCCCGAGAACCGTGGCGTCGCGGGCTCCAGTAACTCCCGGCACGTTCGCCCGGTTTCCGCACACTGTTTCATTTGCGAGTACCGCGAATCCCACGGCTTCCTTGGCATCCAGAGGAATGCCGTAATCATCCGAGAGGCAAAGTCGCGTCGGGGCAAGTTTTTCGCGGAGCCTTGAAACCATGACGGGGTTTCGGGCGCCGCCCCCGCTCAATATTACCTCCCCTATGTCGGCGCGGGGATAAATGAACCTTTCGTATGCGGAGACTATGGAGCAGACGGTAAATTCGACAAGAGTGCTGAGAAGATCGGGCAAGAAGAGGCTATTTCTTTCGGTAGCTGAAAAAAGCCTTGCGACCATTTCTTCTCCGAAAAGCTCCCTACCGGTCGATTTAGGAGGTTCTATATCAAAGTAAGGGTTTTTCATCAGCTTGCGCAGAAGATCCTCTTTAACCGAACCCCGCTTCGCTATCGCGCCGTCCTCGTCAAAACTCTTCTTGCCACCCGAGGCAAGGCGCGCCACCGAATCAATCAGGGAATTGCCGGGACCCGTATCGAACGCCAGAAGCTCTTCGAGTTTCCCCGTAACCAGAGTGCAGTTGGAAATTCCCCCTATGTTCTGGGCGATTACGTTTTTCCCGGTTTTGGAGAACAGCAGATGGTCCACATAGGGGATAAGGGGGGCCCCTTCTCCGCCCGCCGCCACGTCCCTAGTTCTAAAATCCCCCACAGTCGTGATTCCCGTGGTCTCGCAGATAACATCCGCTTCGCCGAGCTGAAGGGTCGAGGAAATGTTTCCTCCAAGAGAGGGAGGATTGTGAAAAACTGTCTGGCCGTGGGTGCCCACCAAATCCACGTCAGTCGTTTTCAAGGCGGTTTTTCTGAGAAGATCAAGCACCGCGGCGGCAAACTCCTGGCCGAGCAGGAAATTCAGGTCGGAGATTGAGCCCGCGTTCAGCGAACCGAGCGAGAGAAGAAGCTTTCTTGCGACGTCCGAGTATTCACGGCAGATAAATTCCTCAATCCGCACCTCGGTATCCTCTCCCGAGCCGCAAACTCTTACCAGCGCCGCGTCAATACCGTCCATCGAAGTCCCAGAAATGAGACCGACAACCAGTTTTTCCTTTTTCGAAATTATCGGACGAAGCCAGTTCACACGGAAAAAACTACCTGATGAAAAAGGGATTTAGCAGACAGGCGTTTTAATTGTCCAGCCAAAAGCAAGTGCACGCGCCTCTGTGAAAGCTCATTGGGTAACACCAAGAGAATTGAACACTTCATAACAGTACCGACATGGCGGACTTTTCAGTGTGCCATATTATGTATATTTATATCTTGACATTGTCAATTATAATGTATATAAATAACTATACAATAAATTTATCTGCGTAAATATTGAGGAGTCACAATGAACATTAAGCCAATTATCACAAGACAGTACCGTGAGAAGCTTAACCAAGCTGCGTTGAAGTTTCAGGGTTCCGCCTTACCTGCTGAAGGCTGGATTCGGACGGCCAGAAAAGCCCTCGGCATGTCCGCTGCTCAACTGGCGCGACGCCTCGGCAAAAGCCGCGCGCTTGTCTCCAACACGGAAAAGGCAGAATTGGATGGCGGAGTGACTCTCAGAACCATGAAATCCATTGCGGAGGCGGCAAACTGCCGTTTCGTTTACGCCTTCGTGCCTGAAGAAAACGCGGAGGCCGTCATCAAACGACGCGCCAGAGAAAAAGCCGAGCAGCGCGTGATGGAGGCCGCCGGGCACATGGCGCTTGAACAACAAACTCTTTCACAAAGTCAAATTGAGTCTGAAATAGATCGTCTCACAGAAGATATTCTCAGGGAACAGCCGGGGGACTTGTGGAACGACGACGCTTAACAACAATGAACCATCCCATAGAAGATACAACGCCGCTTGATGCCGATGAAGCGCAAGGCCTTAAATTCAAACATATAACCACGCGCAGCGAACTGAATCATCTGGAACAAGCCAACATCCAAAATGGCATCGCATGGATGCGCCGCAGCAGACGCACTAACCTGCTGTCGGAAAGCTATGTGCGCGAGCTGCACAAACGCCTGTTCGGCGAAGTCTGGCTGTGGGCGGGAACATTTCGCCGTACGGGCAGAAATATCGGCGTTGATCCGCTCCATATTGCCGTGGAGTTGCGCACACTGCTGGATGACATGCAGTATTGGCTCGACAACGAAACCTATCCGCCGCGCGAAGCGGTAATTCGCTTTCACCACCGTCTGACAGCAATCCACCCCTTTCCCAACGGCAATGGGCGTCACGCCAGAATCATGGCGGACGCGCTGCTCATCAAATTCTACAAATTACCAACGATCGACTGGACTGGAGGCTACGATCTCACTTCCATGGGTAACAGGAGAAAAACCTATATTCAGGCATTGCAAGCAGCGGATAGAGGAGATTGTGGACCTTTGCTTGCGTTTGCGGGCATCACAGGCAATCAGATTGACGAGGACAGATGAAAGAACCTGAACGTATCACCTGCTAAAAATTTTCCCGGTACCAAAACTCATACCGCCTTTTGGTGTCAAAGTTAGGTCTTGCCCGCGCACCCCCCCCCCGTTTTGTCTAGCCGGGACTAGGGTACCAAGTGCGACGGTTATGGATTCTCTGTTCCGCGGGATATGTTTCCAAGGGCCTTTTTCAGGGATCCGCTGTTTTCCCGCAGCAGCCTGATGGACTCTTCAGACGAGAGCCCCCTGAGTTTCATGACCACGGCAACCTTGAGGTTCCCGTCGGCTTCCCGGAAAAGCGAAGCGGCCTCCTTTTCCCCCACGTCGCATATGTCCATTATTATTCTTCTTGCTCTGTCAACAAGCTTTGAGGACATGGGCTTAAGATCCACCATCAGGTTTCCGTAAGTTTTCCCCAGAAGCACCATGGCGGTCGTCGTAATCATGTTAAGGACCATCTTGGTCGCGGTCGCAGCCTTTAGCCTAGTGGAACCCACTATCACTTCCGGACCGACAAGAGGAGTTATAACCAAATCAGCAGAGGAGTTCTCCGGCTCGCTGCAGCTTATAAGTATGTTCGCGCAGCCGACTGTCCGGGAGTACTCAAGGGCCGATATCACAAACGGCGTCCCGGAACTCGCCGCCACTCCCAAGACCATATCGTCCTTTGAGAGTTTTTTGCCACGAAGGACTTCCACCGAAGCCGTAACGGAATCCTCCGCGCCCTCGACCGAATTCCATACCGCGCCGAGCCCTCCAGCCATAACCGCCTGCACAGTTTGGGGATCCGTTCCGAAAGTCGGCGGACACTCGGCGGCTTCCATAACCCCGAGCCGCCCGCTTGTCCCCGCCCCGACGAAAAAAACCCTGCCGCCGCGCTCAAGCGATCGGAAAACCATGTCCGCCGCTTGGGAGATGGAATCTTTTTCCTTGGAGACGGCCTCAAAAGCCTCCCGGTCTTCCGCGCTTATAAGCTCGATGATTTCCGAACACGAAAGTTCATCAATATTGACCGTTCTCGGGTTTACTTTTTCTGTAAGCAGGTGTCCTGTCCGGCGAGTCTTGTCCACGAGGAACATTATATCTGAAACGCGCGGCGGTTATCTCGAGAACAATCCACAGTGGCGGGTTTGATTTGTCGGCGATATCCGTATAAATTCCTCTGGGTATTGCGGGTGTAGCTCAGCTGGCCAGAGCATTGGCTTCCCAAGCCAAGGGTCGCGGGTTCGAATCCCGTCGCCCGCTCTCAACCCCATTAATCGCAAGAAGCGTCATTCGGTAAACGACCGCATATACACAACTGCCATAACGGGTTACGCTGAAGTACGTCAGACACGATAAACACTCTAGTTTCAGGGGTATCTCAGGTCTGTTCTTTCGTAATATTCAGATCTTCCATCGGAAAATTCTTGCTCTCGTAAAGCTCGACAAGGTCAACCAGAACATCAAGCTCCCTTCCTTCGAGACTACCGTGTTCAGCTTCAAAGATTTCATCAATGCGGGCCAACGCGGTTTCGTAGTCCGCATCGGTGCGAATCGGTTTCAGGTTAATCATATTTGCGCCTTCTCTCTTTCGAATAATAGCATGTTCCGCACCAGTTTCCACGAAATGTCGACAAAACCGGAGAACAAGTTTCCAAGAAAATTCATCGTATAGCTTCGTCTGCCTTCTGAACTCCTAACAGGGTAATGAGTGGATTTAGCAAGGAAGTCCGTTCAGTCTGAGAATTGGAAGTCTTCCTTCCAATTTTCATGGTTCTTCGAGAATGATGGGGGAGATCAGACTGGATTAATTACCGTGTTCGGGCAAAAAGCTCGGCATCATCTCTTTAAGATCTCAGAAGTGGACTGGGAAAACTAGACAGGTCCTTAAGTGTATTCCTTCGGTATGGTACAAAACATATAGGAGGTATACAATGAGAAGTAAAAGACGTAATCATTCACCGGAATTCAAGGCCAGGGTTGCCTTGGAGGCACTAAGAGGGGATAAGACAATTGAGACTGTGAAGTTATTGAGTGGATGGTTGCTAAAAAATGAACGGATCGTCAAGAACGCGTGTATTTTTTGATTGAAGAGGTTAAAAACCTTCCAGATATGCTTCAATACCCATGATCTGGTGCCATAATCTCAAATCAGCAGGGTTTTTCTGTCCACTTCAGGCCATTTGCGGGCCATACACCCTCCGCCCGACGCAATACTCCCTGAGTCTTTGTGCTCCCAGGATGTTCAGCACCCGAGTGAAGTTGTAGGCCATCGCCATCAAGCTGAACTCACCCCGACATTTCTCCAACCCCCTCATCAAAAACTGGTGAAGACCACATCTGCTTTTTAATGTCCCAAACGGATGTTCCACGATTCTTCCCCGCTCCTTAATTCTCTCCGCCCCCTGCGCCATCCTCCGCTTGTGCCTCTCTATCACTTCCTGATATTCCCAGCGCTGTATTACCCTGGTCTTTGCACCGTCGCCAATACAATACTTGCGCATCGAACACGCCTTGCAGTCAACGCTTCTGCTCCGATATAAAACGTATCTCTTCCCGCTTCGAACCACAGGCTTTCTACAAGGAGTCAATCGCTTCCCCTGAGGACAATAATAACGGTCCCCCTCGGCGTCATAAGTGAATTCATCCAGGCTGTAGCGCCCCCTGCTTCTTATCCCCGCGCTTTTGTCAGGAACCGGAACATAAACCGTGATGCCCTCTTCCTCGCACTCCTTGAGCCCTGTGCTCTCGTAATAACCCCCGTCAGCCAGACCCGTTAACTCCTCAACCCCAAGCCTTTTTTTTGTCTCCACAAGCATCCCGGCCAGTTGATGAGTATCCGTCCCATCCTGAACCACGTCTTCTGTGACCACAAGCTTGTGCTTTGAATCCACCGCTATCTGCACGTTGTAACCGGCTACCACCTGTCCCCGTTTCCTCAGCAGCCTCGCGTCGGGGTCCACACTTGATACCTGCGTGTCCCCGCTTCTCTCCATACGACCTTTAAGATCCCGTTTCTCCGCCTGGCGCCGCTTCATCCTCTCAAGTTTCTCCGATAAAACCTCATCGTTGCTTGTATCTGCCGCACCGGCTTTGTCGTCGGCAGCGTCGGTATCCTCAAGGGCTTGCTGATACTCTTCTATCTTCCTGTCTACCTCCTCCAACGCCTTGTCTATGTAAGATTCGGTCTCTATGCTCGCCCTGCTAGCATCCCCCTTGAAGAAACAACCGTCAACCGCCACATCCTCCCCGCCGAACAAGGACAACTCCCTGCACAGCAAAACAAAATCCCTGTTAACTTCCCGCAGCTGCCGCACGTGGTCCTTGCGGAAATCCGCAATGCTCTTGTAAGAGGGACGTAACCCTTTCACAAGCCAGATCACTTCGAGGTTCCTTCTGGTCTCAGCCTCCAGCTTGCGGCTGCTGCGTATCCCATGCTGATACCCGTACAGGTAAAGCTTAAGCAGTGCCCAGGGATTATATGGCGGCTGCCCCGCCACGGTACCGGTCTCTGTGTGCTTGAACCCCAAGGCCGCCAAATCAAGGGTATCAACATACGCGTCCAGAGCCCGAATCTGATGGTTCTCCCCCACGTAATCCTCCACCCGCTCGGGCAGAAGCAGTCTCTGTTCACGGTCAAGCGTGGGCTTGTATCGGCGTTGGTTCATGTTGTGTTCCACCTCGGTATGAATGAATAATGTAATTGTACCTTGGAGAAGGGGTGATATCAATGGCTAACTGCCTGAAATACAAAGATAATTACGCTGTTTTAGGTGGTTTGAATCGGAGGGGGGGGGGGAATACTCTTCCAATATCCTGTCGAGTCTCGGTGCTCCGTAAATACTTCACTGCCCTAGAATAACTTCACAGTCTCAATTGCAGAGTTGTCCCAGCAATTCAGTATTCATCCCAACCAGATCAGTGCTTGGAAAAAGCAATTGCTCGAAAACGCCAAGGGTGTTTTCACAAGTACTTCGGACAAAAAAGATGTTGGGGATATGCAGAAAAAGGAGATGCTCACCAAAATCGGTCAGTTGACCTTGGAGAACGATTTTTTATCCAAAGCGCTCGGTCGTTAGGCCGGGCGCGGCGCAAGCAGTCAGCAAACCCCAACCATGGTCTTTCCATGGTAAAGCAATGTAAGTTGCTTGAGATAAATCGTTCAAGCCTCTATTACAAGAGCAAAGAGTTAACGGAAGAGGACGAGAAGCTTATGAGGTTCATTGACCAAATCTATATGAAGTATCCGTTCAAGGGTTCACGCAGGATATGTTTTGCGTTGCGGGACAGAGGTGGTGTCCATGTCAGTCGCGGACGGGTGCAGAGGCTAATGGGGATTATGGGTTTGCGGGGGCTGTCTCCCGGGCCAAAGACGACACGTGGGGCCGAGGGGCATAAGATATACCCTTATCTGCTTCGTGAAGAGAAGATAGAACGTGCAAATCAGGTTTGGGCAGCGGATATCACGTATATACCGATGTCAAAGGGGTTTTTGTACTTGGCAGCGGTTATGGACTGGTATTCAAGAAAAGTGCTGAGTTGGAGAGTATCGAACAGTATGGATACGGAGTTCTGCGTGGAGGCTTTGACCGATGCACTGAATCATTACGGGGTATCCGAGATATTCAACACAGATCAGGGAAGTCAGTTCACAAGCAAGATGTTTACGGAAGTATTGAAGGAGAAGGACATCCGCATAAGCATGGATGGGAAGCGCAGCTGGGTGGACAATGTGTTTATAGAGAGATTGTGGAGGAGTTTGAAATACGAGGAGGTCTATCTTAAAGCTTACGACTCGGTTCGCTGTGCAAAAGAAGGGATTGGGAGCTGGATAGATTTTTATAATCGCCGTCGGCGCCATAGTGGAATTGGGGAACTTACTCCGGACGAGGTTTACCAAGGGCTTCCCGATGGACTGATAAAAGTGGCTTGAAAATGATTAAGAAAAACTCAAGAAGCGAGAATATGGATTTTGGCTTTCTGAAACTCCGGTCGGGCTACGCCCTCCCTTCGTTTCAGAAAGCCAGGTTCTCTTTATTAATCATGATTAAGATGTTATTCTTGAAGCTTGGAATACACTTAAAAAAACAAAAAAACTGTTTAAAAAATCAGTCCACCTCTCTCTTCTCGAAAACCAGATACTTAAGGCCGAAAAAATTCCAGAAAAGCGTAAACACCAAGGATACCGCGGCCCCTATGTTCGCCCACACCGCGGCCGAGATTGAACCACCGGAACCGCCGAACTCGGCGACCACATATGAAGCGACCGTAACATTTATCACGAGACCCACGCCCACGACTGCAAGGAACCTTATGAACTGCTTGAGCCACCCCTCAACCTCCCTGCTCCGAAACGTCCAGAACTTGTTCCACGCATAGCCGTTAACGTTTGCCAGAAGAAAGGAAGCCGCCTTGAAAACCGAGTACAGAACCCCTTCAGCTACCCCGGAATAGTAAATAAGCAGGTTGAGTATTCCGAAGTCGATCACGAGGTTTGAAAAACTTATGACGCAGAACTTTGCGAACTGAACCAGCGAGGACCACCGGGAGAAAACCCGGAGAAAAAGAAAAGTGGCCACGGGACTCAGTATGAAAATCCCCCACTGCACCCCCGCAAGCGTGGAGTGGACATCGGGTATCTCGGCGCGAAGCGTGAAGAAAAGAAACAGTATGAAAAGCGCGTTTATCTCGCTTATTACGAATAAAACGGGGTAATCCGATCTGCTCATGGCCGGCTATGGGGAAAAAAGGGTCGCACCCCGAAGCGGGAGGCTTCGGGATACAACCCCTAAAGACTGTATTTACCTTACGTTCAGTTGACTATCTGGTACTGGGGATAGACGAAGCTTCCCTTGGTCCAGATCGCCCATGTGGGATCCGCAAGCGGCTTAAGCTTGTTAAGCGGATGGCCCTTGGGAGCCTTGAACATTATTTTCGGGTTAGCCAAAGACACCGTTCCTCCGTTCCAGGGAATCGGGTACTTAACCACCTTTCCCTTCTCCTTCAGAAACCCGAAGTAGTTAAGGTGTCCTCCGCCGAATCCTCCGAGTTCGTTTCCAACCTCGGCTGTGGCTTCAATCATCGCCACCCCGCCGATTTCAAGCTTTGTCTTAAGCACTCCATCCTTTACCACCGTGGTAGTCATTCCCTCCTGTGCGGGAATGCCGGCTGCCTTTGTGAATTCCCTCATCTTGGGGGAACTGTTGTGGTAGTGGACGAAATACCTTCCCGGGTAGGTTATGTCGGAATCCATCACGTACGAATCGTTTCCTTCAAGCTCGACCGTAAGATAAGTGAGCGTGTACGCACCGAGTCCCGAGGTCTGGTTCTTGTCCGGAACCGTGTACATGTTTATGACCACGTGATTGTTCGGATGAGGTTTAAGACCCGCCGGAAGCATCGACTTCAAGACCTCCGGGTCGGCCTTGTAGGCCGCGATGAACATCCACGCGCCGGTTACGAGCTGCGGGCCCGGAAGCGAAGTGGAACTGCCTCCAGCCTTGGTCGAGCACTGATCCGAGTGCGCGATCGTGACCGGAACAGCACAGAAAATCAAAGCAATTAAAAAAATGGTGAATCTTCTAGCTGACATGATCTATGTCCTCCTTGAAACTGTTTCTCCTAATATCCCGGCCGCCTGAGGAAGCAAAGCCCGTTTCCGCGGAAACACTAAGGCTGCTCCGACGCCCTTTTCTCCTTTTCTTCAATCATATACCTGACCGCGGAGCGCACGAACCTGTTTCTCTCCGCTTCCCCCAGCACACCCTTTAAGGCGTCGTGAACCGAGGGGTCGACTACAAGCGCCCCAAGCGAGCCTTCCCCGCCCCTGATCATCCGGGAAACCTCGGCTAGGTTGGAGGAGAAGCTTCGCATGTCGGTCGCAAACTGCTCGTCGTAGATGAGAGTATGCAGGAAACCCTCCTGTTTCTCAATGGCCTTCATGGTTTCCGAGATCGTCTGGAAGCTCTCCTGCATGGCAAGCAGGGTATTTCTCGCGTTTCCCGGGTTGGTTTCGTCCGCAAACGACGCCACTATCTTGTCGAGGTTCTTGGAGATGGTCGTGAGGTTCGAGACAAACTCCTCTGACTGGCTTATTATCTCCTGCATCTCGGGCGACGTGTAGCCCCTGATCACGATCCCGTCGCGGGCCTTTCCTATGCTCTCTCCGTGGCCGGGGATGATCTCGACGAATTTCGCACCCAAAAGCCCCTCGGTCTTGATCGTGGCTAAAGAGTCTGTTGAGACCCTGGCAAGCGCCCGCTTGTTGACTTCCATTACGACCTGAACCTTTCCCTGGGACAGGTCATCCGAGAAGCGTATGGAGGAGACCGACCCCACGCCCACGCCCGAGAGGCGCACGTAGGCACCCTCAAGGAGCCCCGCCGTGTTGTCAAAGTAGGTCTTCACGATGTACTCCTTCTCGAACAGCTTTTCCTGACCGCTTATCGTAAAAACTCCGTAAACGAAAATAGCGATCGATACCAAGACGAAAATCCCTACCTTGAGCTGAGCGGACCTTTCTTTTTCCATCTGCGTTCCCCCGGCACGAGTGCCGCGGTTTATTCCTGATATTGTACCGAAAAACAGGATTGTTTGTAAGCGGAGAATTGAAAATCCGCCCGGCTGTGATAGTTTTAATATTTTGATTCCGTCCGGGGCGAAAAAAGTCTCGCCCGATCGGCGCGGCCCGCGCGACCGCCCCCGATTCCAAAAAGGAGTTTTCATTCGTGACAAAGATAAAAAGAGCGGTAATAAGCGTTTACGACAAAAAGGGGATAGCCGCGCTCTCAAGGGGCCTCGGGGAGCTGGAAGTGGAGATGCTCTCAACCGGGGGCACCGCCAGGAGGCTTCGAGACGGCGGCGCCAAGGTAACCGATATATCGGATTACACCGGATTTCCTGAAATACTCGGCGGAAGGGTTAAGACGCTTCACCCCAGAATCCACGGGGGCCTTCTCGGGATAAGGGACGATGAACGCCACCTAGAAGAGATGGAGGCAAATTCCATTGAGCCAATAGACATGCTCGTGGTCAATTTCTACCCGTTTGAGGAAGTTGTAGCAAAAGAGGGAACCACGTTTCAAGAAGCTATAGAGAATATAGACATAGGAGGGCCGGCAATGCTTCGGGCCGCGGCCAAAAACCACGCTTCGGTAACCGTGCTCACCGATCCCGCCGACTACGGGGCGGTGCTTCGGGAACTCAAAAAGAACAAGGGGAAAATATCCCCAGAGACCAATTTCCGCCTCTCGGTAAAAGCCTTCTCCTACGTTTCGAGATACGATGCGGCGATATCCAATTACCTTTCATCCCTGGAACCGGACGGCTCTAGAAACCCGCTTCCCGCCACCTACACCCTTTACCTTGAAAAAAAGCTTGATCTTCGCTACGGGGAAAACCCCCACCAGAAGGGGGCTTTCTACGCGGAAAGCGGCATCGCCGACTCATGCTGCGTAGCAAACGCAAAGCAGCTCCAGGGAAAAGAGCTTTCACTTAACAACATATACGACACCGATTCCGCCTTTGAGCTCGTAAGGGAGCTTGAGGAGACCGCGTGCGTAATAGTGAAGCATAACAACCCATGCGGGGCGGCGCTTGGAAACACTCCCGCCGAGGCGTTCTCAAGGGCCAGGGAGTGCGACCCAGAAAGTGCTTTCGGCGGTATAATCGCCTTTAACAGGGAGGTTGACGAAACCGCGGCCGAAGAGATAGCCGGCATGTTCGCTGAGGTCGTGATAGCGCCCGGTTTTTCAGAAAAGGCGCTCATGCTGCTATCGGCCAGAAAAAACCTCCGAGTGCTTCTCTCGGGCGGCATGGACATAGGCGGGGCGGGAGCCTACGACATAAAGAAAGTGACGGGCGGGGCGCTCATACAGCAAAGCGACAGGGGATGGGGAGATGATTTCTCAGACCTGCAGATCCCGACCAAGAGAAAGCCCACTGAGGATGAGATGGCCGACCTTCGGTTTGCCTGGGCTGTCTGTCAGCACACCAAGTCAAACGCCATCATCTACGTGAGGGATCTCCGGACGGTGGGAGTGGGAGCTGGCCAGATGAGCAGGGTCGATTCCGTCAGGATAGCGGGGATGAAGGCACAAACGCCGACTGAGGGTTCGGTACTTGCTTCTGACGCGTTTTTCCCTTTCAGAGACGGAGTTGACGAGGCGGCGCAGGCGGGAATCACCGCCATAGCGCAACCTGGAGGTTCCGTAAGGGATCAAGAGGTCATCGCCGCCGCGGACGAGCACTCGATGGCAATGGTCTTTACCGGGAAAAGGCACTTCAGGCACTGAGTTTTTTGTTTTGAAACTGTGCTTTCTGGCGGTCACGAAATATCGCCATCCTCTTGCCCGAACACTTATGCGCAATCATCTTCGCCTTACATAACAAAGAGACGTAACCCAGAGCATTTGCCGCTACGATAAAAGTATGTTAGAAAACAGAAAAACACTTTGTTGTCTCCAACATATAAGAGTTGCATGTTTGATTACTTGATTCCAATCCCGTCCCGAACTGGACGACAACGGAAAAAGGAATAAGGGAAAATCGAAAAAATTCCAGTAGAATTAATATAGGTAATTTGTTTTCAAGGATTCTTCCATGGAAAAAAAGATTGAAATATCCGTATTTGAGATCATAGGCAGCCCTTTATGCGTCGCGTCGGACGACGGACAAAAAGTGTATGATCGCCTGGTCGCCGCACTAAACGAGAATCTTCGTGTTTCCCTCTCGTTCCGCAACGTGTCAGCACTGACTTCGGCTTTTCTCAATACGGCGATCGGTCAATTGTATGGTGAATTTGATGAAAATCGAATTCGTAAATTGCTGGAAGTTAAAGATATTGAGGACGACGATATAGAGCTGCTGAAGCGTGTCGTAGGCACTGCCAAGCAATACTTTCAAGACAAACCGGCCTTCAGACAAGCGCTTCTGGAAACAACCGAAGATTAAATTGATGAAGAATAAAGCGGTGAGCTTGAAAAGCTACCACTTCCAATCAGAAGATAAATTATTTTTTGACGCCAATATCTGGTTGTTTATCTATGGCCCGCAGGAACAAAAAAATTCTAGAAATATGGGAATCTACTCCTCCGCGTTCCGTCGCATCCTAGAGGCGCAAAGTCGCATCTATAAGGTGGACAAGCTTAAACCCCGTGTTGTAGGAAGATCACGGAATCCGTCATAGTTAACCACGGTCGCTACTATCTGACGTCTACAATCCGCTGTTATCATTAAACTATTTGCCCTGCGGTCAAATAAGAACAATTAATTGTTCTTATTTGACATTTCCCTCTCCGCTTATTGTCGCTGTGTGGAGAGTGAGGAGGCGGTTCGGCTACTTCGCTTGGATCCATCGTTAGCAGAGAATAAAAAAGCCGAAAACAACCAAACGGATTTTCTATTGAGCCTTTGGGAAAAAGATCTTATCATCCCGTGAGCTAACCCAACGGGCAAATCAGTTAACCTCAAGATAAGGTGCGATATCCGAGTGGTTCTCTATGAGAAAGGAGTTGCTCTCTATCATGGTTCCCCTCGCCCGCTCAAGGTCGGCCAGGGCGATCCGGTGGCTCGCAAAGGCGCTTATGTAGCTGGCCTCGGCGCTTATGAGATCCCTTTGCGCTTCGAGGATTTCCCTCGTGGTGGAAAGGCCCGCCTTGAACTTCTCCTCCTCGTTTCGGAGCACTTCCTTGGCTAGGTTGGTAGAAAGCAGGGTAGCTTCCATTTTCTTCTGGCTGCTTGCGATCTCCCTTATGGCGTTTCTAACGTCTAGGCGCACCGCGTCTTTCTGCTTCTGGTAGTTTATCACGCTTCGGTCATAGTCGGCGCGAGCCTTCGCGTAGGCTCCCCCGGCCTTTCTTCCGAAAACGGGAAAACTGAGCTTCCCCGTAACGCTCCAGCTCGGAAAATCGCGGTCGACGATGCTGTCATAGGCATTTGAGGAATCGGTAAAGCGCGGGGACACGCTGCCAAGCCCCCCGAAAACAAGCCTGTCGGGGTTCTCAGAGCCTCCCAGGCCCAGGTACTCAAGTCTGCCCTCGACTGTGAGACGGGGAAGTCTCTGGCGGGAGTGAAAGGTCTTAAGAGCACTGGCCTTTTCCATCTCCCGCTCCGCCCTGCGCATCTCGGGGCGTTTCTCAAACGCCTGCACCACGGCCTCAAGCTCCGCCACCGGTTCGTACGCAGTCGGCATGAAATCGGTTATCTCAAGCAGACTAACGCTTTCCTCCATGGGAATGGCAAGGAGGTTCTTAAGCGCGTCCACAGACGCCTCGTAGGCGTTCTCAGAGTTTATCATCTTCACCTTCCTCGCGGCGCTCTCAGAACGCGCCTGGGTAAGGGCCACCCTAGGCAGAACCCCCACCTCGACCTTTATGCGGGTTCTCCGCTCAAGGTCCAAGGCAAGATCGTAGGCTTTTTTCTCAAGGTCCCGGTCGTGAGCCGCGGCCACGACTCCCCAGTAGCTTTTCTCAAGATCGAAAAGAGTCTTTGACACCACACGCTTGAACTCGTAAACCGATATGTCTCTGTCTTTTCTCGAGAGCACCACCGATACCCTGTTAGAGTCGATATCGAAGCCGCGAAGCAGTTCCTGTCCCACGCTGAAACCGAGGCTCGCGGTCCACGAAGGGCTCAGGCTCTCAAGCGGGGAGTCGGTCTCGGTTCTCGATACCTCAAGGTCGTAGAGCTTGTAGAAGGTTCCGGTGGGAAGTCTCCCCGAGAGTTCGCTTCCGAATGAGAGGACTTCAGCGTTTATTATCCCGTCCTCAATAAGGGCGCTAGGGATAGGGGTCTTGGTGTCCAAGTAAGAGGCCATGAAACTTACCTCGGGGTCGTAGACGCCCGATCTGCTCTTGTGCTCCCCGCGGGCGGCGTCGACTCCCAGCATCCAGACCCTTATGTCGTGATTTTTCTGAAGGGCCATTATCTTGGCCTGCGTGAGTGTGAGAGCCAAAGCCCCGCCCGAGGCAAAGATAAAACACGCAGCGAAAACCAAGAAAGTCTTCAAATGCTTTGACATCAGATATAACTCCTTTACCTGAAACCGTACCCGGCGTTTTACGTTTTGATCCGGATTCTTAGTTGTTCTCCCCGAATCCGCGATAACAATCTACTGAAAAAACCGGAAAAAGCCTATTTTCGGGCCCCGCGCCACTTTGCGAAACGAGAAGAAACGCCAGGCAGCCGTTTAACGACGGCGGGACGTGGACGCGTTTTATGATTGCCAACTCCAGATCATTTCAGCCTGGTTGGAACCCGGCGCCGGAAAACCCCTGGTTTCACCATGGGACGGACCCGCTTCAGTTCCACCTCCGGCATCCAGCGTAGCACGGAGAAGATACGCGAGGCGGGCAATTCTTCCGCGTATAGGTTCGTCTGACTTTCCCGGCATTCAATTCGGCGAACCCGCCGTTTCCTCGCGGCTCAACGCGAATTACACACCTTTTTGCCCATTGCCGGTACATCCTCGCGCGGCCGCGCCATTACCGGACACCGCATGTTCCTTTGACCTCGTCGTTTCACTATCTCAATGTTCTCCCCTTCTGCCCGTGTTGTACGCATCCCCGTCAGCCGTCCACCTGCGAACATGGTCGGAGAACCGCTCGCCCTCGGGTCGCTCGGTCCTGTACCCGTTGACCTTCCAGAATTTACAGAGCTTGCATCCCGCGCGACGGTTGCGCGCGCGTTTGCGCTTATGATTCATCAATGACCCCAAAAAAACATGGGTTGTAAGTTGCCGAGGACTATACCCGGTTGGCATCAGTGTTCACATCCTTCGGGCAAACATCTGTAGGATACGGAGGCCTCCGAAAGGTTTTGAGCTACAGTCCTCCGCCGGAGGTTTTCAACGATGCCTCGGTGTGAGGGTTTGATCCGGGAGGATTGAGCGGGACGAGGGGAAAGAGGTTTTTGAAGATGTGATGACGCCTGCCTTCGGTCGGGTCATGCCATCCCTTCGGCAAACGTCACAGGGCTCTTGCTAAAGATGTCCGCGGGATTATACTGTGTTCCATACACGGAGAGCATCATCTTTTGCTGAAAGTGTCGCACTTTAAAGTTGATGTGAGATTACGAATAATGCCTACGACGAAGAGAATTGTTTGCTTGGCCAACTCGAGAAAGTTGCATGGCAGATGTATTGCCGGGCGGGAGATTGTTGCCAACCGTCCGACGGATTGGATTCGGCCAGTGAGCGGGCGAGAGAATCAGGAGGTTTCGGAGTACGAACGCCAGTATCAGGACGGTAGCGACCCGGTGCTTCTTGATGTTCTGGATATTCCGTTGCTGGAACACCGCCCGAAGGATTACCAACGGGAAAACTGGTTGCTTGATCCTGAATTTTACTGGGAAAAAGTTGACAGATTGTCGTGGGAAAACCTGGAACCTTTCTCTGAATCAGGGGAAGACCTGTGGCAAAACGGATTTCATACATCCAACGGTATTAACGATCAGATACCTCTAATTCAAGCGATGAAGGAAACGAGTTCACTGAAATTGATTCGCGTTGACGAAGTCCGCCTGCACATTTTTGCGCCTGGTCAGGCTTTCGGCAACTCAAAGAGGCGAGTTCAAGCCGGGTTCCGATTCGGCGATAACGATTATGCCTTGTGGGTCACCGACCCCGATATCGAGCGGCGCTATCTTGCGCGCGAAGACGGTTATTATGACCTTGACGAGTGCTACTTGACCATCAGCTTGGGCGAACCGTTCAGGGAAAACTGCCACAAGCTGGTTGCTGCTGTGATGAGGAGACCATAATGACGGAATCCGTTAAAGAAGAAACGATTTACACCATAGGCCACTCGACTCACGAAATTGAGAATTGGATTTCACTTTTGAAACGGCACCGCATAGAAGCGGTTGCGGATGTGAGATCAGTACCATATAGCCGCTGGCAGCCTCAATTCAATCGCGAAAGCCTGATTGACTCCCTCAAAACGCACGGCATCGCGTATGTTTTTCTCGGCAAGGAACTTGGAGCGCGAACAGATGATCCCGAGTGTTATGAGGATGGCAGGGTGAAATACCGATTGCTTGCCAAGACCAAGCTGTTCAAGGAAGGAATAGAACGGGTTCGCAGTGGCAGCAGGCACAGGAATATTGTTTTAATGTGCGCGGAAAAAGATCCGCTTGATTGCCACAGAACGATTCTCGTCGCGCGTGAGCTGGTCAGAGCAGGATCGAATGTCGCGCACATTCTGCCTGATGGAAAAGTGGAGTCGCATGGTGCAGTGATGAAACGTTTGTTAGGGCAGGTGGGAGCGGACAGGCAGCCGAATCTGTTTTTTACCGAAGAGCAGTTGATGAATGAAGCTTACGTCGCGCGGGAACGGCTCATTGCTTATTCCAATGAAGAGTCAGCCGGTGAAGCGCGGGAGGTTTAACCATGAGAATTTTTACGATCGGTTTCACCAAAAAGAGCGCGCAGAGCTTTTTTGAAACCTTGCTCCGATCTGGTGCCAGACGCTTGGTGGACGTGCGTCTGAACAACGCGTCCCAGCTGGCGGGATTTTCCAAGAAGGACGATCTGGCATATTTTCTGGACCAGCTTTGCTCCATGGATTACGTGCACCTTCCGATTCTCGCTCCAACAAAAGAAATGCTTGATGCTTACAAGAAAAGGCACATCAGTTGGAAGAACTACGAGCGTCGCTTTGTTGACCTTATGGCGGAACGTCAGATTGAAGACAGGATCGATCCGGAAATCCTTGAAGACGCATGCTTGCTGTGCAGCGAGGATGAACCTGATTATTGCCACAGGCGCCTTGTGGCGGAATATCTGAAGGAACGTTGGGGCAATGTCAAGATAGAACACCTGGGATACAACCTGCGACCTTGAGAAGTCGTCCAAACCTGCGTATTCCGCGCTACTCACAGCAAGACCGCGTTTCAACAACCAGTACCGGTTTTCTGTTCAACAATTTAAATAAGTTGCTGAAGCATTGCGCAAGAAATTAAATCCATGAAAGATTTAACCACCCAGAGAGAAACCAGAATGGGCAAAACTTCAAGACATATAGATAACGTAAGACCATCGCGGGACGGGATAACGTCTTAAATCTTTCGCAAATTAAGGAATGAAGAAGGCGGCATTTCTTTAAATCCGGTTAAATAAAACGTGGATTTTCAAACTATTTAACAGGAGGAAACACCGCCATCCTCCCACACTCGTACTGATGCACAACCACCTTCGCCCTCACAAAGTGCGCCCGGTCCCCAACCGGCGGAATCCCCTCTCAAAACTACTCTTCACTCGATAGTCAAGTTCGGGCAGATATTGTAAGGAGCGCGTAGCCGAAGGTTTCTCGAAAGAATCCGGCCAAGCGTCGCCGCGTCAGAATTTCCCGCTAGACCGCGGGGCGCTGAATCGTCGCGACAAACCCGTCAGCAACGGCAAACTCAGGTTCCGGCAGACCCGCCTCCGCGCATCGCCGAATCATGTCCAGCGTTCCCGTTCCCATCCGCTCAATATATTCGGCGAGGTAAAGAGGCTCGGCCAGCAGCGGATTCGCGGGCACAGAGCTGTGCGCTGTCCGCAGCTTCTCGAGGGTAAGAGGCGGCGGAAGCCTGCCGGGATTCCGGATCTCCAGGCGGTCCGCAAAGAGCATGACCTGAACGCTGGCATTGTCCGCGTAATCCCGGTGAACCACCGCGTTCACTACGGCCTCGCTCACGACCTCTTTCGGGATTTCATAGGTAGTGGGAGCCATAACGCTTTCGGCCTGGGTGCCGATCGAGCGGTTGATCTTGCTTAGAACGAAGTCCACCGCCTGGTCGACCAGATCAAACGCCGTGCCCTTGTAAACCTGGTAGGAAGGAATCGGCTTGCCGACTTCGGTCCCGTGAAAGTGAGCGCACCTGACTTCAGAAGAGATCAGAAAGCGCTGCGGCGACTTTCCAACCAGCAAAACCGCCGCATTCGTCGGCCGCCCGCCGGAAAGCAGGTTCAGATGCTCAAGCAGTTCCTCCGGATAGACATCTTCTGTCAGCGGGAACTGTCTGGCCCTGCGGGCCGTACGGATAAACCGGAGCATTGTTCCGAAGTCCAGATCGTCCATGGTAGCCTTCGCGCGGGGTCCACGCATCCGGGTCCATGGAGATCCATCCCTGACATATAGAGGAACCGATTCTCCATCCAAGCGAGTAGTCCCTTGCGGTCTGTGAATGCGCGTAGTCCATATCGCCGACCGGGTCGAAGCGCTGATGTGCGGGGGACAGACACCATAGAGTACAAGAGCAACACCGCAAAGAACAAGTACCTTGACATAATATGACCGGTCATGAATACTAGTCACATGACGACGATCAACGCATCCGATTTCAAGGCGCGGTGCCTCGCCATCCTCGATCGCGTTCATGAGACCGGTGAACGGGTGGTGATACTGAAGCGCGGTAAGCCGGTTGCCGAGTTATCACGTGTGGTCAGCGAGGGGAACCGGTATCCCCAGACTGAACTGGAGGGGACGGTCGTCATAACTGGCGATGTTGTGGAACCGGTGTTCCCTGAAGAGCACTGGGACAGTCTGAAGCGATGAATGCGTTACTCGACACACACATCCTGCTGTGGTGGCACGGGGACCGCGGCCGGCTATCGCAGGATCAGCAAGACGTTATCACAGCCGCCGACGCGGACTCGCCGTTGCAGGTATCCGATATTTCGCTCTGGGAAGTGGCAATGCTTCACTGTCTGGGGCGTATTCGCCTGACGATTCCCCTGCGTGAGTGGCTGGAGAAGGCGGTCGCACCTCCGCTGGTACGGCGACACGGCATCTCTCCGGCGGTAGCGAACGAGTTGGCTTCGTTGCCGGATTCCTTTCATCACGACCCGGCAGACCGCATTCTCGTGGCAACCGCCCGCGTGCTCGGCGCGACACTTCTGACCCAGGACCACAGAATCACCGAAGCAGAACTGGTCAACACGCTGAGCTGATATCGAGGCGACCGAGTCGCCAACAGCATTGACGTCCAAATGATCGGCTACGGCTCGCTTCCATGTTGACCAGCATTATTAAAAAAGCTCAAGAGTAGCACCAAATTTTACTCAGTCTTTCTTATTTGAGAATTTTGTTTAAAGAGATATTTTCTCTTTCTTATTGACTTTTAAACTTATTTGACGTATTTTAATAGTGTTTAATGAGCTAATATCGTACAAGGAGACATCAAATGATTGTAAGCTTCTCAATAGAAAACTGGATGTCCTTTTGTGATCCGGTCTCTTTTTCAATGGTTGCCAGCCGTGAAAAGCAACATGGGGACCGAGTTCCTAAGGTCGAAAAATACCAGACAAGAATCTTGCCTATTGCCGCAATCTATGGCGCCAACGCGTCGGGTAAAACGAATTTTTTTAAAGCCCTGAATTTTATCAAAAATCTGGTTGTCCGGGGAACAGAACCGGACAGTTTGATTCTAGTGGAGCCGTATCGGCTTGACAGCAGGTGTCTGGAAAAACCCTCTCGATTCAAGTTGGAGTTACTGATTGATGAAATAATCTACGAATTCAGTTTTGCCGCGACCGGAAAGTCTGTAATCGAGGAAAAACTTGTTCAGATCACAAGCACAAGTGAAAAGACTCTCTATGACCGGCAAGGTGGCAATCCAAACTTTCACAGTTCGCTGGATAAAGATCAGTTTCTGCATTTCGCTTTTAAAGGGACAAGAGACAATCAGTTGTTTCTGACGAATTCGGTATCTCAGAAGGTCAACGATTTCAAGCCGGTGCATGACTGGTTCAAAAACACCTTACACATGGTTGCTCCAGATTCAATATTTGGAAGATTTGGGTATTTTCTTGATAAAGAGCACCCCTTGCACGACAAAATGAACGAATTGCTGCCACAGCTTGATACAGGCATTTCTCACCTGAGCGGCGAAGAGGTGCCATTTGACAGCATCCCTTTTAAAGAGAGCTTCAAAAGCAAGCTACGGGAAGACATCAAAGAAGGCAAGTTTTTAGGGATTTTTTCCCGCCCGACTAACGAACGTTTTATCCTTACCCGAAGTGCTGGAAAGCTTACGGCAAAAAAGCTGGTTGCGTTCCATCCTAAAGCTGATGGAACAGAGGCTAAATTTGAAATCCATCAGGAATCAGACGGTTCTCAAAGGGTAATTGAGCTTCTACCGGCCTTTTTTGCGGAACACGCTGCCGGTTCAAAGACCGTGCATGTCATCGACGAAGTGGACCGAAGTCTGCACACATTGTTGACGAGAAAATTGCTTGAAACTTATCTAGCCAACTGTGGCCCAGAAAGCCGTGCGCAGTTGCTGATCACTACGCACGATGTTCTGCTGATGGATCAAGAATTGCTTCGGCGCGACGAAATGTGGGTCACCGAGAGAAACTCCAAGGGCAGTTCAGATATTTTTTCCTTCAACGACTATAAGGATATTCGATATGACAAAGACATTCGTAAAAGTTATCTGCAGGGTCGATTGGGCGGTGTTCCCCGGATTCTTTTAGATAATATCTTGATAAATCGCGAGGATAATAACTAATGCCTCCAAGGAAAAGGAGGAGATTCCAACGTCCATTAGGCAAGCGTCGTTACAGAAAAATGTTCGTGCTTGCCGTTGAAGGCAATAAAACAGAGTTGCAGTATTTCGCAATTTTCAACGACCAGAACTTAGTTGTCCATATCAATTGCCTCAAGGGGAGAGATAGCAGCGCGCCTCCACAGGTGCTTGCGAGGATGAAAACTTATTTGAAAAGGAACGGTCTTAAAAGTTCAGATGAGGCGTGGCTGGTAGTCGATAAAGACCAATGGACCGGTGATCAGCTTTCACAACTTCATGAATGGGCACAGGGAGCTGACAACCATGGTTTCGCTTTGAGCAATCCCAAATTTGAATTCTGGCTGCTTTTGCATTTCGAAGATGGCGGCGGTGTCAGCAATTCGCAAACTTGTTCCGAAAGGCTGAAACTTCACCTGCCAGGGTATGACAAGGGTATAAATGTAAGAAAAATATCCGAGGATATGATTATGGAGGCTATCAAGCGGGCAAAGAAAAGAGACGCGCCAGCTTGCCGTGATTGGCCGCGAAACACCGGAACGACTGTTTACAGGTTAGTTGAAAACATTCTGGGGGCACGCAGCGACCAAGGATAAATTGAGTGTAACTGGAGGCAGAAACTAATGGTACACGAGTTTATGGGTATAGACAGCGACATCTCAAGAGGCAAACTTTCCGTTAAAAATCTTTCCTCAAACTTCATAGAAATCGCGGGCTCGGGAGTTCTTGACCGAAAGCAACCGCACGTAGGCTGACCACGGAAGCGGAAATCGCGAGGCGACGCCGGACAACAAAGATTCTGCAAACGGTGTCTGCGGAATCTCTTCCTCTTCTGATTCCGCCGATTCTGCGGGCGGCGTCTGCAGAATCGGCCATGCGAGGTAGAAGGCTTTCATTTGCCACACATTGCGAACTGAGAACCCTCGACCGTAATAGGCGGAGAGATCCGCGGCAAGCCGTTTAGCCCGAACTTCATTTAGCAAAACGGCGCATTGCTCAATAAAGACGGGCTGATCCGTAAAATCAACCTGTCATCGTACTGGGAACAATTTCCCCCTGATCTACGCCCAGCAGTTCAAGCGCCTTTCGCTGAACAGCAGTAGGTTCACTCATAACACGGAACAGGTGGTCAGGACTCCCCGGAGGAGTCACCTCGTTGAGGCTGAGCGTCCCCAGATCTTCCATAAGCGTTGCGAAACTGTGAACGCAAAGCCCCTCGGAAGTTTTCTTCGTATCGCTTTTCCTCTTCGCGCTGTCCGATACCACGGCCCTCTCCACCGGAGTACGACGCTTCCTCCGCGCCCCCTCCCTGTCATCGTCCTCGAACAAAAGCGGCGCAAGCAATTTCCTCATGTGCCACTCAACGTAATAAGCAAGCATGCACAGAAACACGTGACCTCTCACGTGAGCCTCGCTGTACGCGTATATGGGCCTTACCCGCAACGAACTCTTCATCGAACGAAACGCCCTCTCCACACGGCAAAGTCCCTTGTACGCCTCCACCGCCTGCTCCGCCCCCAGATGCTTTTCTCCGATACCGGTCCTTATGATGTATATACCGTCAAGCCTCCCCTCCGCCCTTATCTTCTCTTCATTACGGGACCACGATATGTCATCGTCGGTGACCCTGATGTCAAAGTGCTTTTCCACCTTCCTGCGGTTCGCTTCCCTTCCCACCCTCCGGTTTATCCTGTCTCTGCCCCGCAAAGCGCCACTGCTCACCACTTTGCGCACCCCCTCCAGAATACGCTCGGTGTCCGAAACAAGCTCCTCCCTCTTTGTTTCCCTCTGTTCCTTCAAACGGGGATTAAAGCACACCATCAGGCGTTCTCCGGGAAACTGCGGACTCGATATCTCTCCCACTTCGTCAGGCAAAAGCTCCTCGGGAACAAGCAGCGCTTTCTCCTCCCCCTTCGGTATCTTGAGAAGCTTTGTTATGTCCCTGGTCCTAAGAGCCGATATCCACTGAAGATCATTGGGTTCGAGATCCTGTTTTATCCTCGCGGCGGTCAACATCCCCCGATCCCCCACAAGCGCAACGTTCTCTATCTCGAAACGCTCGCGTATCTTCTCCACCCAAAGACCCGGAGTCGCCGGATCAGCCGTATTGCCCTCGAACACCTCCACGGCCACCGGACAGCCCTGCGCCGAACAGAGCAGCCCGAACACCACCTGCTTCTTCCCCTTCTTCCTGTCCCTGCTGTAACCGAAAGCTGAAAGAGAACAGTTGTTCCCTTCAACGCAGCTTGAAGTGACGTCGTAGAGAATCATGGTTGATTTGCCCAAGTGACGATTCCCAAGGCTTCTCTCTATCCACTTCTGACGCTCAAGAAGCCAGTCAAGCATGCTGAGAACTTCGTTTCCGCTTACTTCCCCAAGACCCGTTACAACTCCCAGGCTCGTGTTCGCCGTCTCCCGCGAAAGCCCCCGGGAAGCGGCAAGCTTCGAGCCGGGGGACACAACACGCGTTACTATGGTTCCAAGCGCTATATCCCGGACGCGGGAACCTTTCCTTTGAAGTATCCGGTCAAGCCCAAGCTTCCTCGCCGTGGCGAGCACGGCTGTCACGTGTCCGTGGGGTAAAGAGCGCTTTATCGGGAAAGCTTCCCTTGCGTCCTTGTAGACCGTTCCTCCCTTGAGCATGGCTCTTATGCCGTCAATTATGTGGGGAGGCAGGTGAGTGAGGTTGCACAGCGTTTTCTTTCGTACGCGTTTTCCTTCCGGTTCGCCCGGGAAAATATTTCGAATCATCCCGTTCGTGAAAGCGTATATCCCGTTTTCTGACAACAGATCCAGAAATTCGATGAGTGCCGACATCTTCACTGTTTTGCCTCTACGGAAAGGGGAACTAACTTTCCCCTTTTTGTACATCTTTTACAAAAAAACGGGGGTGCGGCGTTGATGGTTTCGGAGAATTTCTCTATTACTTTCAGCATCCGTTCGGACGGATGGCGCGTTTTCTCATGAACGTGATCTGGCTGCGGGCGGTTATCCCTGGCTTGTGATACTGGTGGAAAAACGCGGTCGCTACATGGAGACGCTTGAGGATGCAAGCGTCGGGCGGAACATTGTGCCTTTTACGAAATTTCTCGCCGAACTGATTAAAAGAAATCAACTCCGGACATAGGGTGAAGCTGCGCCCGTTGAAAAACTCCGAATCCGAACTCTCACGGATAGCAGGCTCGCATCCCCAACAACAAGCGTTTCACCTATATCCTCTCAGTATCTGGACAATTCTCTCGGCAGCCAGAGCGTAATCACCGGGTGAGTTAACAATATGACCAGAAAAGCGGAATATCTTTGTACTGGAAAGCGGTATAGACGAAAACTATGTTGAAGACAAAACAGCCTGTAGCGGAGGACAGTGACCTTGGCAGATACATAATACAGTGAAGGCTTTTGAAACTGCGTCTACACGAGATCCAGACGCACTTCACGTCCTACAGCCGTGGCGGCCTTCTGCAATGTTGACAAGGTAACCGACCCGTTTTCCGCATCTAGCAACCGGTCGAGAGTGGCGCGACTGGTGCGCATTCTCCGCGCCATGGCAGTCTTCGTAAGACCATCTTTTGTCATTGTCGCCGCCACTTGGCGTGCCAGTACGCGCTTTATCGCGTTAGCGGTAACTTCTTGCCTGATACCCTCTTCATCCAGCCAACTGTCAAAAGACGTTCCGATGTTTTTCTCTTTCATAATCCCTCTCCCCTCTTTCGCCTGACCGCAAGGTCAATATCCTTCTTAGGGGTCTTCCGGCTTTTCTTTATGAAGCCATGCAACAACACCATCCTGCCCTTGTCAACGCAGAATATTATCCGCGACATTTTTCCATCAGTTAGCCTGCTGCGTACCTCCCAAAAATCTCGTCCCAATGAACGCACCAAAGGCATGCCGACCGGCCAGGAAAATTCAACATTTTTTATATCTTCACCATCTTGCGGTCCACAGGGTCTAGACTCCGCAACCACTCACGAACGGGTTCCCGACCTTTCTCTGAGCGGTAAAAATACGCGGATAGTCTCTTTAATACCTGAACCATAGGTAAATGTATCAAAAATAATATAACTGGTCATTTTAATTTGCTATCGACATTAATCTACTTTCTACAACACAAAACCACGGGGTGTGCCAAAGTTAGGAATAATGGATAGATTATGAATGTCTGGGAGTGCGTCACCTTGCACGTTGGGGCTACGGCCCCACCCGGCGTCTTAACGTATGATTGGCCCCGTCCATTCATGTTTTGGAAATCTGGCTACCCCGAATCAGGTATTCCTCGGTACTGATCCACCTGTTGCGTTTCAAACTTGAAAGCACGTTAGGGTATTATGTCAAGGTATTTTTAGGTTATTGCGTTTATCGTGTTTAAAACTCACTTCTTGCGATCATGCCAGCATATGATGGAACAGTTCGCCAAACGGGTCTCGCATCTACTGGGTCTATGGCGTCTTTCCACGGCGCACTTAGAAATGTGGGCCGATGCGACCATGCTTTCGCATCGCAGGCAACCGGAATAACGGGTTTTCTGCCAACGACCATGTTGCAACCAATTCTAGAGAAATCTGCCACAACTCGGAAGGTCTCGATTGCATTGCCTTTTGAAAACACGGTTGTCATAAAGCATTCATAGTTCTTCTTGAACTTCTATCTGCTGTGACAACCGTTGTCTGACTTTTTCATATACAGAGATTTCGCTTTCTTCAGCGACCTCTAAAGTTACCGCCAAACCGTAGGGGATTTTCTCCTCTAATTTTTCGGTCGCATCTTTTTTGCAGATAACCCGCAAAACAATTTCTTCATTCTGCCGAAACTCCCTCAATTCGCTTTTTCCTTCTAGGATTTCATGCTGAACGGTTCCGCGTTTGTTTTGATTATGATCACTGTCGATACGCTTAAGTCTCAGGGGGGTTTCATCCCATTTAGAAGCGGATTTAACTTCCAGCTTAGCTTCCCTGAAATAACGATGCCCCGGATTGATCGGAGAGAACCATGCCAGGGTGACTACCATGCGACGAAACATTCTCTGACCGCCGAATTCGTCAGGGACAGGAAAGCGATATTCGTGTATTTCTTCAGCTGTTATCTCGCCGAAGCCGATTACCGTGCCGCGTTGTCCGGTACAAGCCAATACTCTCTCTACATTCACCGCTCCATAACCCAGATAACGCGCCAGAACTGTTTTGAATGTTCTTGAGTTATTCTGGTTTTTCAGGTGTTCTACGGCTATCTTGGATTCCTCGCTCTGGATGCTGCCGTGCACCAGAAGGGTTTTAATAAGCACCGCGATTAACTCCTCGGGGATAATGTCCGGGCTCTGATCGTTCAGTTCACTCAGAACTTCATGAATCCGCACACCCGCTCTCGTTGCCAGAGCGGCAGCATTGCTTGTTCCGCTGTTAAACACATCCTTGGATAACGCTCCCTGCTCCAAGTCACTGTCCCAAGCGGTTTTTTGTCCCGGGGCCATTAAATGATCATCGATTTCGAAAATGGTCGATTCTTCTGAAAGTGGTTTTTTATACAACTGCCGTCCGCCCGGGAAGTAAATTTCGGGTTTAATCGAACGCCTGAATCCGTGTCCCAGACGTGATATGGGGCTTGGCGTCTCGTTGCCCGGAAGCAGGTCGACTCTATTGCCCGGATAGTAGCCGTCACCTCTTTCATCCCAGTGAAGCGCTCCTACCGTCAGCGAGTTTATAGATTCAGCAGGGGCAAGCAACCGCCTGAAAGAAAGAGAAGCCTGCATGGACCCAAGCAGCATCTGCGCTTTCTCTTCATTGTTCTTCGATTTATACTCTGGATAGGGAATCGCGAAGTCATAATTTCCGTCGTAATTCCCGGCGCTCACGCAGAACAGCACGCGATACTTCCAGGAGAACCAGTCCAGCAATCTTGCCCATGGACTGAGGGTATGGAGAAACGGGCGGGTTGAATCACCCAGCGATAAATTTATAATTTTGACCGTAGGCGCTTGAGCTTCAACTTCTCCGTCTTTTTCCAGCATTCGGCGCACAGCGCGCTCTATTCTGTCTTCATAAAAGCAGTCTTCGGGAAAATGTTCCCTTTTCTTGCCAATACTTCTAGCATCGGTGTCGGGCTGTATGATGGCTACGTGATGCACCTTGCTGCGAAGCGGTTCCGCGGCTTTACCTGACCGGTCGCCGTGAATGACCAACGAAGCCATCGCCGTTCCATGGCGGCGTTCGCCCGGCTGATACTTAATTGCCAAGTCAAAAGGATCATCAAAATCTATGCGGTTTTCCAAGGCTTTATGTCTCAAGTTGGGGACACCGTCAAGTATGGCCGCTATCGGCGGTTCGGAGGGTCGCGTCTCCGGATATTCCGCTTCCTCTCCATCGCCTTCAACTGCCGCGGTCATGCTCTGTCCCGTGCGACGAAAATACATGATGCTTGGATATATAAGAAGATGGAGCTCCTCGGCGGTATCATCAGGCTTGCTGAGCAATTCCTTGGTTTTCTTCGCAGGGATGCGCGCCTTCACGGCGTGAAACGCAATCTCGGGCATATGGACAAAGTCATTGACTGTTTCCCCGCCTGCTTCACTAAGTAAAGCTTTTATCCTTTCTTCAATAATCCTGCGCTTGCTCCGGCTCTTACGGTAGAAGCATTCAATCTGAATGCTGGCTGTATCTTCATCCGACAAATCTTCAATGTAGTTCTTGATTTCCGTTTCAACCAAGGTTTCCTGCATTCCCCAGCGCCGAATGTTTCTGAGACAAGCAAAAATATCACGCCATTTGGTTTTGCGCCGAGGGAGAGTCCCCCCTTCCTTCCACTTATCCCAAAGCGACAGCAGTTCCTGCATTCCCCGCTCGTCAGCCATGGAAACAAACAGGCGTCCATCCCGAGTTGTTTTCTTGCCCTCGGCCGGGAAATCGTCGTCTGGATCTATTTCAATGTCCCATTCGCCAAGCCACTCAAGACCCGCGGATTCAACCGCCCGCGCCAAGTCATCAACTCTGTCCGCCAGTTCAAGCACCAGTACCGATTCCGGTTCTCCGCCTGTCATTGTCGCGTCAACCAGACCCTTGAACCTTGAAAACTCTTCTCTTACCTGATCCATCTGCGGATCCAATCGCTCAGTCTGCCTGGAGCGGCCGGGTACCGGCAAAACCTGAGGAGGATACCCCCTGCCCCTAGGAGGACTTATGGATATGGGTTCGGGGAAGATTAAAAGCGGGAGCTTGGCTGGCATGTCTTAAGTTCTTAACTGCTTGGCTGCAGTCTCGCTCTCCACTGTTTTAACTTGCGCCCGGTGATTTGTCGGGCATTGACGCTTTGATTTGACAATGTTGCGCGACGCGCGATATCCAGACAGAACTGCTCGGCTTCCGAATAACTTGCGCCCCGCAGTGCCTTGGCGACGGTTTCCGTGCCATAGCCAAGCTTGGTTCCGCAACGTTCCGCCACGGTGTCAATCAGCGCGCGCAACTGCTTGTGGGTAGGCAGGGGGAGTTCAATTTTGACCTGGAACCTGCGCCACACCGCCCTGTCAAGCAATTCGGGATGATTACTGGCCGCCACAAACACCACGTAATCCGGCAGCAGGTCGGTCTGCAGCAGCAGTGAACTGACGATGCGTTTTATCTCCCCGGTTTCGCGGGTATCGCCGCGCTCCTTCCCCAGGGTTTCGAACTCATCGAAAAACAGCACGCATCTGCAGGTGCGAGCGTATTCAAGAATCTTTTTAAGGCGACCGGATGTCTCTCCCAAGTAACTGCCGATCAGCGATTCATAGCGGATTACGATCAAAGGATACATCAATTCATAAGCCAGAGCTTCAGCAAGGGCCGTCTTTCCGTTCCCAGGAGGTCCTGCGAAGAGCAGCCGGTGTCTCGCCCTGAGATTGTAGGAATGCAGCAGTTCTGACCGGTGCTGTTCTTCTACAAGTTCACGTATCTGCTCTTCAACTCCCAGAGGCAGAAGCAGGCTGCCAAGTTCCCGCTCAGGCGTAATTTCATAGAACAGTTCACCCTGCGGTTTCAACGCGTGACCGTTTGACTGGCTGCCTTCGTTGCCGTTATAAGAGGGATTCAGTGCCTTGCGCATGCGCTCCGCCAGAATGCGGTGCCCCTTGCGGGTTTCCTCCGAGATCAGATCCTCGGCCACTTTCCGGAAAGCAGTCTGATCCGAATCGGCGGCGCTTCTGATTAGCTTGATGATCAAATCCGACTGTGCCACTTAAATTATCGCCTCCAACGACACTAATACTTCTTCCAACGGCCCGTGCACACAGCAGATAAAACCGGCCGGCATGGCTAAATACACAAAACCTGTAAATCGTCTTCTGACTGGAAATCAGACTGCCGACGACTGCGCAGGTTCCCCAGCGGTATTAACCCTAATCCATGTACGCATTTCCCAGTTCCAACGAAAAAACAAGACGTCGTTCATCCAGAGCACTTCGTTCCACAGAAATTTCTTCGATACTCTGCGCCTGTCAACTGAATGCGACCAATTTCAACGTCTATGCAGGGCGGCTAGGGCCCAATTTAATTCTAACATACGGAGGTTGTCCAAGTACATAATATTTTGCTGTCTTGGTTCTGTTTGCATCCTATTGCGTCAGCTTCGGAAAATACCGGCGTATGAGTCCATTTGTATTCTATCAAGAGGATGGACTTGCCACCCCTTTATGTACTCTTCTACGCTGTGGGTTGCCGCCTCATGCTTGTGGTTTTTCTTTACGCCCTCTTTACCCTGCATTCTGATCCGTATAGACCGCGGAACCTTCTTTTACCGTTTCCTTTACCATGTTTCCAAAAATTCAATATGTGTGGTTTAAGATAGTTTCTGTCCGAATCACCTGAAAAAATCATACGCAAGTTCAAGTAAAGAATCTATAGCCTCTTTATTTTTGGTTAGGTCCTCAGCAAAAAGCTTGATCTTATAGGTGCCAAAATGCTTATCATAACCCATGAAATCCAGTTCTGCCCCGACAATTATTTCAGTAATCATTTCGTCCTTGGGAATCCTGAGATCCAAGCGCATCCCCCTTTTCTGAGGCCGCAGAGTGGCGAAGTTGCGGGGATGGCCATCAATCCTAAATCCTATGTAATGCTTGTTGTAGCTTAGCTCAAGCTTGGTTTCTGGAGCGAATTCCTTGGCCAAGGCAAACACCTGATCGGCAAGTTCCACCGTCTCTTTGGTGCCCCGAACCGTTTCCCAGTACTTTCTGTCGGTGGGCTCGGACTCTTTGTCATCGTCAAGATAACCCAGTTCCACAGTATCTATAACTTTGATGAACTGTAGGCCTACCGCCCCCTTGGCGGCCTCAATCGCAGCTACCTGAATGGCCATGAGCGGGATAACGCCGTTGAAAAGCCCAATCACATTGAAAAATCTAGAAGTGATGTTCTCCGCAACGATAACCGCCGTATGCTCATACTGGGGGTACTTCTTGCGCTCGATATCCCAGTACTCAATCGTCCGGATCAGATGAGATTCATCCGTTGCGCCGAGTTGTATCTCAACTTCATATCGACCGTTGCCGTCAACATCCTGCAACAACAGATCAAGTCGGCCCGCTCCAGGATGAACACGCTCTTTATCCTTTACCACCACATCACCAAGACCCAGCACGGAAGGGTCCTCGACAATAACATCCTGAAGCCATCGCTCATTTAATCTCAGGTGATTTTTAAGACTTACGGTTTTTAGTTTTACGTATTCCATTCGTGAAAAACCTCATTACTTACATTCATCTTATATGATAACGTAAAGGGTTTTTCTAACAAAATTAAAACCACGATCAAAAATCGAGACAACTTGCCTGACATCTAGGTCTGGGTGGCGGGTTGGCGAGGGATGCAGCATGAAGTTGCTGAAGGGAGAAAGGAGTTTTTGGTTCAAGCATTGTGTTTTGTTTTACTAACACTAACCCGCATTTCTCACAAAGGGACAAGAGGGAAGAGTTTTTAGGGATCAGATTCCGTATTTCATCTGGATTTGCTGTAGTCAGGAGTTTTTTCCGGACAGAGGTTGGTAATTCGGGGGATTTTTTACCCGAATCACAGTCCGTAGCAGTATACGGACATAGCTGTCCCCTGACTTTGCCGGACAGCCAGATTCATAAACCCTGATTCAACCCAAGGACACTTTCTGAAGCTTCCATAACACTTGGCGGAACAGGTTCTGGTACGGATAACTCTCGGAGAACGACAGCACCACCCTCCGCGCACTCGTCCTTACCACCGTACCGATCTTTATGAGCTTAAGCCTTATGGTATCGCATTGCGCCATCGCATAGCGGGTTCCCCTCAGCCCCTCCCTCCTCACGCACTCCATCAGTATGTAGGCAAAGGCAGAGAAGTACATCCTCAACTGGTTTGAACGCATGTAATGGGTCGAAGTGCGGTCGGAGAACAGTTGCAGCTGCTGGGCCTTTATACGGTTCTCCATCTCCCCGCGGGCGCAGTAGACCTTCTCGTAAAGAGTCCTTGCGTCATATTCTTGATGCCCAAGTGAAGTTACTATGAAACGGGTATTGGATCCCCTCTCCAGATGTTCCGCCTTGCACACCACCCTCCGTCTGCAGCTCCAGCTTTTCTTTGTCCTGAACCAAAAACTTGCGAACCTGCGCGAAGGCCTTTTGGTCTTCATGTAATCCACCTGCGCCTTGCGCGCCTGCTTCTTGACCCTTTTCATCAACCTCGACGTTCTCCCCATGCCCAGTACGTAATCGACCCCGTTTCCCTCACACCAGCTCATAAGCTCATCCCTGCAGAACCCAGCGTCCCCCCGTATTATAATGCGAGTGTTTTTCCATTTCTCTCGAATCTGCGAGACTATCCGCTCAAGTTCTTCTGTGGCTCCCGCCGCAGAGTCCTGGTTGGCCTCCCTAAGCTGACACCCTAGCAGATGGCGCCCGCAGAATATATAAGAAGGGGCGTAACAGTACCCCCCGTAGTAACCGTGATAGAACTTCCCTTCCTGATTCCCGTGCACCGGATCATCGGTTACATCGATATCGAGCACGATCTTTCTGGGCGCTTTACCGTGGAACCTCCTGAACAGCTCTACAAACTGCCTTTCTATCGCACAGAAGTCCGCGACTATCTTCTTGTAACGGTCTGTCTCCGGCTCGCCCAGCTCCATACGGTTGACCGTGCTTTTGCCCGCAAGGGGAGAAGATGTACCGCAGAACATCGACGCAAGAGGGTCGCTCCTGAACCTGTCGTGGTCGTTTACGTCTTCGTAACCGCAGCAGATGGCAAGTACCCGCTGCGCAACTATGGAGAATACGGGATGGGTGATGTAATTGGGGTTTCGATGATCGATGAAGCACTCGGCGAACCTCCTGATGACTCCAAAACGGTGCTCCGCTTCGCGAAGCAGGGCCACTCCGCCGTCGGAACTTACTTTGTCAGAGTCAAATTTAGCAATTACTTTGCGGGTTCTTTTAGAACCGGGGCTGTTCCTGGATGTTTCGAGACTTTTGAAGGGTAGAAATTCGATTTGTTTCGTGTTACACTGTGTACTCATAAGGCCGTTGTTCTCCTGTGTTTTAAGTTACTGTAATAACTGTATTATAACACATACAACGGCCTTTTTCTATGCCTCCTTGTGAGAAATGCGGGCTAGACAGTTCCAACGTTGAAACTGTCCTGCGTGAACTTGACACTATCTCCGATTTCACCGAGTTCATAAACGATAAGGAAAAAACAATCAGCACATGCGAGTCTCTTCTGTATTTTGGAGAACATGAACTTCTCGCACACTACTTTCTCAACTATGACGAAAGTCGGAACAAATATCGTATCAACCCCGGAAATCCGAACTCTTCCATTATAGCAGCAGATGGACTTTGGGAATATTTTGCCAAATCAGAATCTTATAAAAGGAGAAAAGAAGCGAATGAGATTTCCTATTTTTGGGACAAACTTATACAGCAAGTATGCCAGGATATGCTTGATGGGGCTTTACTCAACGATATTGATTTAGAAAGAGGACAGCGTCTTATATGCGAAATGGCAAAAGAACCACGTTTTGCACGCCGATTGTTATCCGAAGAAATACGGAAAGAGGTACGCGGTTTCCCCGAAACCGATCATGCTGTGCTTCCCAAAGTTAAATTCATGTCTTCGCTTCAAAAAGATAAGGGATACGTATTTTTACAGCTAAAATGTCCGCAAACCGGAGATTTCGAGAAGCGTTATCGTCCACTTCGCCAAAAAATGCTCAAAGTCGCATGCGGGGTTATCAGGAACAGGGTTGCGAATCTAAATACCGTGATTGGAATTGGCCAGTATGCTTCAAAATTCAGTAATGGAAATTCTCTAGGCTTTATTCTCCTTGATTGTTCCGAGTGGACGGAAAAAAGACAAACATTCTACGAAACGGAAAACGAAAATTTCGGATTTTTTAAAAACGAGAACCTGCAGAAGACCATAAAATACGCAGAGGATTTTCCAGAACCGGAAAATCTCAGCTGAATTTTCACGTGAAAAGCGCTACATGGATATAAAACTTCAATTGCCCAATAAAATTGTTTCCTATCTGAGACGACTAAAGATTGAGTACGATCAGTATGAAGACGAGTTTTTTTCGAATATCGCCGGTTCGGCAAAAGTGTTTATCAGAGAACCGTCCAGAATCTACGAAGATTTTGGTGGGGTCAGACACGACTATGACATTGTGTTTTTCCTTCCAGCTTCTGTTATGGAAGAAATCGACCTCAGGAAGGAAAAGTCCTATCGTGAAGAAATTCGCAAAGATCTTGAAAGATGCAAGGATGTCGAAGATGAATACTTTCAAAACGTTTTCTTTGCCTGTGAAAACGAAAATGATGAAGAATACCGCCAGGCCGTCTCACTGAATGCACGTTCCCGGGTTGATCCCGAAACGCTGGATATCTGGAAACCCGGGCTGGTAAGACTTTTCATAAGTCACCGTGACAAGTACAAGAAAGAAGCAAGAGAGCTGGCCGACGCTCTGGAAGCCTATGGAATATCCTCATTTGTAGCCCATGACGCTATTGGGCCGATGACTGAATGGCAGGCCGAAATCATGAAAGGTCTGGAGACAATGGAAATCATGCTGACCTTCATAACTGATGATTTCCACAAAAGCGTATGGACCAATCAGGAAATAGGCTTTGCGCTTGCCCGCAATATCCCGATCTTATCTCTCAAACTCCAAAATACCGACCCGAAGGGTTTTGTCAGCGGCAAACAGGCCTTAAAAGGCAATTTTGAACGCCCGTCGGATTCAGTTCCAGAGATTTACAGGCTCGTTGAGAAAAAGCTGAACAATAAGAAACGCATGCGGAGCACCCTGATCACCGCGTTTATCGAGTCACCCAGTTGGGATGACACGCGGGACCGGTTCGACCGATTAAATAAGGTTGTTAACGATCTGTCAGAACAAGAAGTAAAACGCATTATTAAGGGATTCAAGAACAACAGTCAACTTAATAACTGCTTTTACCTAACTAAAAACAATCACCTGATAAACTTTCTAGAGCGAACTACGGGGAAAGAATACTTTATCAAAGAGAGCAGAATTAAATCCCATTAGTTCCGGTGTTTTCTAGGGTAGCGACCGAGTGGCTAAAAACAACAAACAATTTTCTAGTCCGTTTTCCAGTGGAGGAGAGGGGTCATTACTTCGAGTCTTGCGTTCAAGCTTCCTTCGTCGTTCTGATGCTCGCCGGAGGCAATGCGCCGGCATTGGGGGCGGGCCCTATAGTCAAGATAAAGCTTCAAGGCTGATTCGCTGAATACCAAACCGACGATTTGATAGTTTTCGTTGGTGCGGATTCCGACAACGAATGCCGCAAAATCTTGGGCTAGGTAAGACGTTCCTTAAGAATTACGCAGGCGGATTCAGACTTTTGGGAAGTTGTTCGGGCCGCATGGAACGACTTCAATAATACCAGCATGTTTAAAAAGGGTCGGGACGTTATCGCACTTATTACCGGACCGCTGAACCGTACGGACACTGAGGATATGCAAACAATGCTTGAATGGTCCAGGTTTGCGGAAAATTCCCGAGAGTTTTTCGATAAAGTGAGCCTGAGCGGTTTCAGCAACAATCCCAGAAACAGTCGTTGTCAATGCTAACTGTCACCTCGTAACTTTTTCGGTTTTCGAGAAGGCTCAGCGTTACCGGTTTGCTCCTCTCGTTCTCGTTGAAGATTCTGACACGGTCACGGGTTTTGATCCTTAACCCGTACCCCACCCCGGTTTCGTTATTTGTCCAACCGTTTGACCATGCGTTTGCAATAAAGCTGTCCTGTTCCAATGGCGAAACTATCCTGAGAAATCTTTATGTCGTCCTCCATTCAACCTTGATTAAATTCCTTGTCAATTTTCTCAAACACTCGTTGAAAGTTATTAAGCGTAGGGTTCGACAACTCTATCTCTTTTCCATCCTTCCTAGTCTTGTCGATTTTTTCAAAAAACTTCTTCGCCAGTAAAACTTTGTCCGGATCTTCGTTCTTCAAAAATTTTGAGTTCTTAATTTCAGGGTCTTTGTTGGCTGTTGTTTCATCAAGCACGAACTCGTTAAAATCTTCATGCGTAAACAAATCCTCAATGGAACTTTCTTTCTGCTCGGATACAAATACAATACGGCTCTCCCGCACCATTAATTTATCCTTAAGTTCGTCCGCAACCCTAATCCCTTCTTTATCGTTGTCCAAAACCACCAGAAATTCCAAGCCCCATCCAATCAATAAGGAAACAAGTTGCGGGATCTTTGTGGCCCCAGTACTGGGGATAAGGTTAATGTCGTCCGTTTCTGAGCAGCGACGAAAGGCCTGCAGAAAGTAATAATCGGAAATCCCTTCCAGTAAAACATTCTTTTTGCCCACGATTGAAAAGGAATTCGACAGATCAAGCCCTATTGCCGTAACAACCGGGGTCAGCGCCGCCGCCCCGGTGGCACCCTTATTAATCTTTTCTATCCGCGTTCCGTCTTTATCGCTTTTCGAGACAAGACGTACTCTATCCAGACGCTGAACATCCATCAGATAAGGTGAATGAGTGCTGAAAATAACCTGTGATTCGCATGAAATATCTTCAAGGACTTCCAGCACGTCCTTCTGCGCGCTTGCATGGAGATACAAGCCGGGTTCGTCAATGAGAAGTATGTTTTTCCCGCCTTGCTTTGCCTTGAGATGAAGATAAAAGGACAGAAACCACTGCAGCCCCTTGCTTCGTTGTTCCGGCTTGAATAATGAAGCATTCCCGGATTCGGTTATATCAAAAACCAAGTTCCCTGAATCCTGACTTAGGGAAAGCTCAAGCTCGCTTTGCTTCCAGCAATGCAAAAACTCGCGAGGAATCTCTGTAGAATGTTGACGTAATATCATCCTTCGTTTCTGCGAGTCAGGTGCATTTATTACTTCATACAGGTCAAGATTGGTAATTTCCACAAAATCTTGCACGGAAGGCGGAGGATTGTCTTTCGCTTCTTGAAAAGGAATCTCATAAGGCAGAACTCCCCGGTCGCTGAAGAATATGAAATTGGGTATGCGCCCCTTTATACTGCTGAGAAGTTGATCCGGTTGATTCCCTCCAACCAAGGCTTCGATTTTTCTGCGTAGCAAATCAAAGTGAAAATTCGGGAAAGAGGGCTGAATTGTATCAACATATCGAGTAACTCTTTGACGGGTAGCTACCAAGTCCCCTCTAGAAATTTCTGGTACTACAATTCTCGAGAGTTTCTCAATTCTAGATAAATCTTCTACAATTTTCTCAACTTCCAGTAAAGCCGACTCGGATTTATTTCGTTGCTCATTAAGAAGCCTGTTGATTTCGGCGCCTAACGCATAACGTCCATCATGATATTTGACGATGGTGACACCGTGTTTCGAGATGTGCCCCCATACATCCTCGCCAACGGCGTCACAGTCAAGCTCGGACCGTAACTCCTCATCAATTTCAAAGCACATTTCAATCACGGGAGTGTCGTCGCTATCAACAGGGAATGAATCTTGGGGAATAGCCGCCGTTTTATCAAAGTCCCGCAGAGCTTCAAGAATCGCGGTTTTTCCAGACTCGTTTTGCCCCGCAAGTATGGTGATGTCGGAAGCGAGGTAACACCAGCCGGAGTCTCTAATGGACTTATAATTCTGGATTTGGAATTTAATCAGTTTCATGAACCACTCCTAACCATGTTCTTGATAAAATAAATCATCTTAAACAATTCTGGCAGGAAATACAGAATAATTGCTCACCTTGGGGAAACCGAGAGACTTCTTTACCGGCTAAGCCTGATATGTTACTTTTTCAGGCTAAACTATAGGCGTGGTTAAAAAACAAGCTTCTCGTCTTAAAAGCCGGTACGCACCTTCTGTTTACCCAAACCACAAAGAGTCAGCAAAGAACCGATGCCTGAAAAAAAACTCTTTCTAATACCATGCTGCGCTTCCAAAAAACATAATGGTCATTCCCGCTCCGCCGTGCCCGAGCCTTTAAGCCGTTTGGTTTCGGAGGCGACTTACTCCGGCATTCTGGAAACCAGGAGGGAGGTGCTCTCGGGCATTTGCCAAGACGAGAGATACCTGTCCGGAAAATACGAAAAGAACAGGAGACTGGAACCGGGATCGGACTTCGGCGGACAGAGCGCATCTGGACTTTACCTTCCAGCCGTACAAAGATATAAAGGTACGCTGTACTCAAACGTCCCCGCTCTTTCATCACGGAGCAACCGGGATGGCCAGATTCTCATCCTGTCGGCACTCTACGGACCGTTGCACCCCCTCGCCGCATTCAGGACTACAACTTGCAGATGAGCGATAAGCCTGCTTACAGAACATGGAAGAAGTGCCTTCCAGGGTTTCTTCGGAACTATGCTCTTTCGAACGGCATTAAGGAGATTCACCTCTTTTTCGGAAGCAGCACGTACTATCTGAAAGCGGCTCAAGCCGCCGGGGAACCCCTGTTAAAAGAGAAACTGATTAAAAAAGCGATCCAGTATCACGTCATTGGCGGCAGCACAAGGCTGACACCGCAGACACACGGCGAACTGTTGGAAGACTTTCTGAAACGGGGAAGTATCGACAAACTTCCTGGGAACGTTGAGGCGCGTACTTTATGAGTGACGCATGCCGATTCATACATGATCTTGCGGGGAATTTTGATAGGCATAAATTTCCTTTCGAACCCGAACGAATTCCTGAAAGCGGAATATATCTGCTCTTTGAGGCAGGGGAAACCGCCCACGGAACCGACCGAATCGTTCAGGTCGGAACGCACTCTGGAAAGCGGCGGCTCAGGTCAAGGCTCCGGGAACACGATAGTCCCAACAAGGACCGGAGCATATTGAGGAAGAATATCGGCCTGGCCCTTTTGCGCGAAAGCAATGATCCCTTTCTGGAGAAATGGAAGCTTGACCTCACCTCAAGGGAAGCGAGACGGGAACATGGACCGTCCGTCGACTTCAAACGACAGAGGGTAATTGAGGAGGCCGTGACGGACCGGATTCGGAGAACTTTTTCCTTTGTCGCATTCCCCGTAGAAGACAAGGATGCCCGGTTCGAACTCAAATCGAGGATTATATCCACCTTGTCACTATGCGACGGCTGTCGACCGTCGGAGCAATGGCTGGGCAGATGTTCTCCAAAAAGCAAAATTCGAGAAAGCGGCCTCTGGCTCACACAAGGGTTGCGCAAAGAACCGCTGTCAGAAGATGAAATTAGCTATTTGCGGGCAATGGTGCCGCGAACAGCGCGCGGCGACTAAGAGGCGATGGAACATTCCAGACTACTGGAATCCTTTTGCAAAGCTCGATGATCGGAAAATAGGCACCTCCCCAGAGAGTAGAACTCAGTCGAATCGCCTCTCCCACCTGTTCGGAATCATTCGGGTCAACTAGAAAAGCGAGCCTGATCGGGCGCGTTTTTATTTCTACTGAAACGCTCATTGTTTTTTCTTTCTCTTGGGTTTATTGGGAACAACGACGAAAAAGCCTAATTCCGGGATGGGGAAATTTCTCCCCGGTCCCAACAGGGCAAAAAAAAAGCGGGCAACCTTTGTTAGGGAGCCCGCTTCATTCAAGCTTTGTGAGCTTTGATTTGTTTTTATTTCATGAACTGATCAATGTAAACCATCAGCCTCGTCTGGGCAGCCCAGATCGTATCCTCGGGATCGGTAGCGCCTTGCTGCACAAGCAGGTCCGTAAGACCGTCTCCGGCAAGCACCAAGCTTCCGATGAAGTCGAGGTTTACGCCCGGATGAAGCGTCCAGCTGAGTGTTCCTTCAATCTCGGTTCCGAGGTACTTGTCAGCTTCAAAAGTCCCATCATTCCCAATACCTGCACCACCAAGCCCCGGGTTGTCAAAGGCTGAAACCGCAGCAGTCTCATCATTCCAAGCGAACAGAACCTGAGGAGTGAACCCTAAGTTCTCAGAAAGCTTCATGTTCGCGTACGCCCTGACGTAGATAGCGTTTATGACGCTTCCCTCTATGTCATAAATAGTCGGAATGACGTGCTTGAAAAGAAGGTTGTCTACGTTATAGGCAGGGCTAAACGGAAGGGCATTACCTTCAACCGTTCCTGGGGTAGTACCATCATCACCCTGCGCCCAACCGGCTTCAATGCCTACCGTGCTTACCTGAGCCATCATCGAAGGATAGAGCTCTAGGCGGCCAGCCATGTCGAAAGCGTAATCAAAGTCCGCAAAATTTTCTAACTCCCCCCCTCCAAACATCTGAACCTCATAGGTGAGGCTCCAGCTAGCAGCCTTAAGTACGAGCAGACCGGCATATAGAGAACTGCGATCAACATCATAAATATCGGTCTCAAAAGCACTCTCTAGTACATCATTCTGATGCAAGTAAGGGAATCCATACGCTCCAACGGTAACATTTACGTCTCCCATCTGCTGGTTGTAGATACCCGCCGCGGCAAGTATGTCATAGCCTGTCCCGGTTGAACTGGCGAACAGACTGGTTCCCTGAGTGAATACGTCAGACACGAGAACAAGGGTGAAAGTTCCAGCTCCAGCCGGGAAAGACTTGAGCCAAAGAGCCCTGTCTACTACGAAACCAAGATCCGAATGGGGATCGTGTCCACCATTTGCGAGGATTCCAAGACCCCAGTCAAAAGGCTGGCGACCTATCCTCACGAAACCAAGGTTGTTCGGAAGAACTATGTCCGCGTGAAGCATGCGTACGTTGAAAAACCCGAAATTCCTGTCGAAAGTTTTACCACCAGTCAAAATGGCACCCCTGAAGCGGTCGTCCGGCCTAAGGTCGGAAAGCACCACGCTGTCATAGTCGCCAAAGAAACCATCGGTAACGCCACCCCATACCATGTTGTTCGCAACATCAACCTGCGCCCTCACGGTAACCGCGTCGCTGAGCGATAACTGCGGGGTGATTCTGAGTGTCGTATCAGTAACATTAATCCTATCACCGCTGGTAGTAGCATTGTCAATGACACGAGTTCTCGTTCTCATGTAGCTCGGGAATCCGCCAAGCGACCAGTCTAGGGCGAATGACGGGATCGACATACCGAGAACGGCAAAAAATATAATAAGCCATCTGGCTTGAATCATCTCTCCTTACCTCCTGTAAAATTTATATTTCCAAAGTAAACGATCATGCCCTGATCCCCCTTAACCGGACGCAGAATATGATCAAATTCCTTATAAGCTTACTACAAAAGCAAGCCTAGTTCAAGCATTTTTTTCCTTAACGGAAAACCTTCCACTTCCCCAATACGCTTTTAACAATAAAGTACAAAGGCGGATATGTCAAGGTTTTTTTGACTGAAAAACCCGAATACCCAATAACCGCAAGGGTTTTTCTAAGCATTACAGATTTATCTCCGCTCAGAACCGCAAGTGGCGCAAAAATCCCCGCATTACCGCGCCCTGACCGTGACTGGCAAAATCCCGGCCAAAACCCCGTTTCACTATCGCCCGCACCCGAAAAAGCGAAGAGTGATGAAGGGAGCCAAGGCAAGCACGGGCGAGAGGGCAAGCTGCGTAGCGGCGCTTTTCCTGAGGGGCTCTTTCATACCCATTATCACAGAGTAAAGCGAAGCCGGGTCCCCGATAAAACGCTCTGCGGCTTCGCAGAAGAAAAATACGTTCTGGGGACTGCAGAGAAACACGATCAGGTTAAACACCAAAAATACAAGAACCCCCTTCGCCACCAAGCTAAGCGTCCTTCCCCACACAAGCGAGTTAACGGCCTTTCTCGTGAGGTTCCCCCCGTAGTACCTCGCAAGTATCCCTCCAAAAACTACCGTCATCATGAGACTTATCCCGAAACCGAAAAGAAAAACCAGGCACTTTCCGAAAAGATCCGAAGCCCCGCCGAAAGCCGGAATGACCTCTTCCCACACTCCCCAGGCAAGGGGAAGAAGCAGCGCAAGAAACGCCCCCTCCCATAAGCCGCTTCTTGCCCCCACCAGAAAAAAAGTGAGCGTCCCCCTCATCGTCAGAAAGTCAGAAGGTATGTCCTGCCCCGTGCGCTCTATTATATGGTACTGCTGTATCTCCGATATCGCGTCTATCATGTTGCGGGGTGACGCGTGGGGCGAAGACGATACGGGAACGAACCCTCCCCTCCCGCCGCTCACAGGTCTCCTCCACTATATATAAGGCGAAGAAAACTGGGGATTTTTCCGCCCCCGCAACCCGCCGGATCCGCCTTCCCGAAAAAAATTTTGAAAAAAGTTATGGACATTCCGTCCTAAATGTAATACATTGTATTTCAAATGTCTAAAAATGGACGAGAAAACAAAAGAATGTCCTTGAATAAAACTTCGAGAGAACCAGGGAGAAAAACCTCTTGATCGGACTCGGCGCGGAAAAGTTGCGTGAAACGCCCCCGCCCGAGGGGGTAACAATAGGCGCGGGCGTCGCGCTTGACCGCGACCCTGAGGCGAAGCCCGCCCCGATAATTGTCCCCGACTCAGACAGGGAGGGGCACATATTCACCATGGGCGCCACGCGAAGCGGGAAGACCCGCCTTGCGGAGGCGATGATAGAGCATGACATAAGGGCGGGGCGGAGCATCCTCTGGATAGACCCCAAGGGAGATAACGGCATCTTCTCGAAGATAGTGACTGTAGCCAGGGAAGCGGGAAGGGAAGACGACCTTCTTTTCTTCTCCCCGGTTTTTCCCCGCTACTCGGTCAGGATAGACCCCCTGTCGCACTACTTCATGCCCGAGGAGGTCGTTAACCACGTCGTCTCGGGCGTGCGGGTACGCGACGAATTCTACTTCAACATAGCCTATGAAGTGACGCTCGTGGTGGTGCAGAGCCTCATGCTCATATCGAAATCCATGGGCGAGCGGCCCGTGTTCACGTTTCGAAGGATAAAGGAGAACATAGGGTACAGGGAGCTTGAGTCGCTCCGGGCCCAGATAGCGGAGATAGATGGTCCCGAGGCCGAAGAGACTCTTATGAACCTCGACCAGATCCTTTCGTCTCCACAAGACTACTTCTCTAAGGTTTCCTCGAGTCTTCGCGCCGTGATAACGTCTCTCAGCTCGGGCTCCGTGGGGGAAATCATGGGCAAGGATCCCGCAAACCGATTCATAGAGCGCCTCGAGGCCGGCAAGAGTGTGATACTCGTCGTGCAGACGGGCTCACTTCTCACCAGGAAAACGGCTCACATAATGGCGCGGGTTCTTCTCTCCATGGTGCAAAGCTTCGTCGGAAGGGTGCTCGGCTCCCACGGGAAGATCGATCCTCCCCTCGCGATATACGCCGATGAAGCATCAAACGTCCTTTACTTCGGAATAGACGATCTTTTCAACAAGGCGGGCGGAGCCGGGGTGTGGCTTCACATGCTGACGCAGAGCAAGCAGGATCTCGTGGCCGAGCTCGGCACTGCCTACGCCGCTAAGATCCTTGACAACACGAACACGAAAATAGTTTTCCGCGTGAACGACCCCAACACCGCGGCCTACGCCTCCCGCATGGCGGGGACGAGAAAAAGGTTCTCTCCCATAATAAGCCTCGGGGGAGGACTCAGCGTAAGGGAGGTAGAGGAGAGCATGGTGCCGCCCGAGAGCTTCATGAGGCTTGCCCGAAGGGAGTTCTACGCCTTCACCTTCGACGGCATATACAGGGGGAGGACCCTTGACGTTTCGCCGTGCGGGGAAATACGGTTCCCGGAGATAAAAAACGAATGAGAGGGAGAAAAGCAAAAAGAATGAAATACCTTCCCCAAATGGCAATCAGCTGGGAGACAGCCGCGGTCTTTTCGCTTTTGTGCTTCTCGCTTGGCGCGGCTCTTTGCGCCTTTGCGCTCAGACGCAAAAGAGAAAAGCAGACCGGATCAGCGGTAATAGAGTTTACGACGGCTGCGCAAAGAATATCCGCACAGAAGCAAGACGGCGCGGAGCCCGAAACTATAGGAGCCCTGGCCGAGAGTCTTTGGCTAAGGAGAGATCCCGAGGTTCTGGTGCTTTCGGATTCCGGGCCCGAAGCCGGGCCCGCCCTCAAGCATCTCCAGACCCGGGCTTTCTGGGCCGAGGAGATAGAGCCTCACCGCCGCCTTTTTGAGAGACGCCGCGAACTTCCGGTAATTGAAAAAGTTCTTATCGCGCTTGACCGCCACGGCATCTGCTCAAGCGTCGTGGCCGGGGACGGAAAAAGTACCTTCGAGCCCACGGCCAAGCGGTTCTCGCGCGTTACCCTTCTTGATCACTCGCTTCGCGTGGCGCGGCGCATGAGGGAAATACACGACGTGGTCTACACGGAAAGAATCCTCTACGGAAAACATCTTATCGCCGCCCTTGCCCATGACGTCGGAAAAATGGAGCACCTCCGCCCGGAGGAAGGACGCTACGTTAAGGATGACCACGCGGCGGCCTCGGCCCGGGCCCTTAACGGGTGGATAATGGAGTGCGGGGGAGAAAAAGCCGCACTTGAGTTCCGCGCCGTGGTCGACGCCGTTAGGAACCATCACAGAAGCGTAAACGAACCAGACTCCCTTCTTGAGAACCTTAAAAGAGCGGATACGGCGGCGCGGGAGGAGGAATTCTCAGGAAAACGGAAAAACCCGCGCGCAGCTACCGTACACTCTGATGGAGAGGACACTGAGCCGCCCGAGTGGCTGCTTCGCGACATCCCCCGGATACTGAACGACCACGTGGCGCCCGCGATAAACACGGCCACGCTTGAGAAAAAGCCCTTTGCCCAAGCCATCTCCGCCACAAACGGGGTGGTCTACATCGACCCCCACTACCTCTTTGAGGGCGTAAGGGAGCATATAGAGCGGGAGGATATAGCGGATATGAGGTTTTTTGACTCGTCCCGTCCGGGGGAGCTTCGGGCCAAGCTTCTGGTCACAAACTCCCTTAAATCCCGCAACTGGGTTGGCGAAGGAGTTCGCGACGGTTACTACGCCGCCTTCTGGAACTACGAGTACGAGGGAAAGAAGGTAAAGAAAGGCGGATTCTGGATACCCGTTTTCGCGGAGGCGTTTGAGATTTCGCTTTCGGAACTCGAAAAAAGAAAGAATACAGAGCTTCGCCGGATCACTTCGGTGGAGCCGTGCCTTGCGCGGGGACGGAAAAAATAAACTAAACTCAACCGGGCGGTATATGTCCATTCGAAAAAACACTTTTTACTGGAGGAAACCAAATGAAAAATAAAAAAACAGGGAACGTTACACTGACCATTGACCAGATACCGTACGGGCAGCTCGAGCGCGAAGCCCGCAAGAGAGCGCTTGCTCCGGGAGACTACCTGGAGATGCTGATAGAGATGGACTACATCGTTAACACAGGATGCGACCCGGGGGAGGTGGTGTCCATGTCCCTCTCGGAAAAACACTATTCCCTTCTCTGCCGGGAAGCGGAAGAAACCGGTCGCGGGGTGGAGAAGAGCGCCGAGATGATAATAGGGCTCTCGGCGGAGGCCCTTCCAGAGAGACCGCTTTCAAGGGAAAAGTTTGATGCCGTGGTGGAAGCGTGGGGCGGTGTCGATTTCCCGAGCGAAGGGAAAGGGAATAACGCGCGACTGCGTGGAAACTCTCTTGAAAAGCCGTCGTCCTGAGGGACGAAAGAGACGGGGGAGGCTTCATTGCCCTCGAAGAGGCTTAGCGACAAAATGACAAAATAAAACAGGCGGACATATACCGCATCCGCAATCAAACGGACAGCAAGATTTTACGACACTCGAAAATCACTTATAAGGAGGCAGGCTAAGATGAAAACATACGCAGCAAATTTTTCCCGCGCCGCGACGGTCGCGCTTGTGGCCGCAGTAGTGCTGGCACTGTTTCTCCCGGACACGGCACTTGGGGGAACCACGGGCACCGAGTTCCAGAGCATCTACACCACAGTGAAGGGATGGTCCACGGGCTACCTGGGAAGGCTGCTGGCGCTCTGCACGTTCATAATAGGACTCGGTGCTTCCATAATGCGCCAGACGCTTTTCCCCGCGCTTACGGGAATAGGGGTGGCGCTTGTGGTCTCGCTCGGACCGTCGCTCATAGAGGGAATAGCCACTGGGACGTTCTAGATGAGAACTAGAATCCCGAGATACATAGACGACCCTCCCCAGATATTCTGGTGGGAGATCGACGAGGTGGCGGTTTTCAGCGGGGCGTTCGTGGTGGGAGCGCTGGGAGGCCAGGTGCTCGGGGGGCTGCTCGGGGGCTTTGCGCTCTCCTGGCTGCTTGAGCGCCTGAAGTCCGGGCGGGGAAGCGCGTTTCTCCTGCATCTTGCCTACTGGTACGGTCTTTCGGCGGTAAGGCCCGAGAGTCACAAAGAGAGGTTCTTTGAGTGATGCTGATACGCACATTCCGAGAGAGATGGCTTAACCTCGCCCGGGAAAACGGATTTCTTCGCTTCGCCGTCGGGGCGCTTTGCGTCACGGTCATCCTTCAGGGCTGCTACATGAAAAAGCTCTCCGAGCGTACGACTGTTCACGTTCACGTGCCCGAGTACATGCAAAAGGACTTCACCCTCGACGCCGCGGGGACGGCATCCCTTTCCTACACCGAGCAGTGGGCGCTAAGCCTCCTTCCCTTCATAGCGTCCTTCACGGCCGAAACCGTCGATTTCAACATAAGGCAGTTCCTTCTCTACGTCCACCCCGAAATCTACCACCCCATATCAGGATTTCTGCTTGAAAAATCAAAGGAGATAAAAACAAGCGGGGTCGCCCAGGCGTTTTTCCCGAAGACCGTGGCCGTGGAGGAGGAAGGCTCAGTAGTGACGGTAAGCGGAAGGCGCACAAGGATGGTCGGAAACGTGGTGACCGACCAGAGGGAAGTTGTCTACAGGATTCGCTTCGAACTCGGGGCGAAGAACCGCCCGCTCGTAACCGAGCTTATAGAAGACGAGGGAGGGGGAAGCGCAGATGAACCCTGATTTCCCGGCGCGCGTCTTCTCCCTTGCCGCCGCGGCACTTTTTATTCTCGCCCAGGCCGCGGCGGGACTCACTATAGATCTCGGGAAAACCCAGGACTCCAAGCCCATATCGCTCGGGGTGTCGCGCACCGACACAAACAGAATCGAGCTTCCCGAAACAATAATAAACGCGTTTAGTTCAAACGAATCGATGGACGTAAAGATAATCGGCCGCTCGGCGCTCGTACGAACCGAGAACCCTGCGGAACTTATAATTTTGACTGAAAAAAGAAGGCTGACCCTGCTGCTCGCACCCGAGGACGTGCCTTCGCGGACCGCCATCATCACGGCACGCAAAGCGTCACCCGCCGGCTCAGGTCATCAGGCTGAGAGTGCCGGAGACATGGAGCCCCTTCCCTATGAAAAAACCATAACGGATCTGGTGGTCTCTCTCGCTTCGGGCCTCTCCCCTGCGGAGAAAATCCCAGGAGAGCGGCGCGAGCTTGCGGATTCCCTTTTCCTGGTGCACCTTGGGGATGCTGCCTCGCCTCCCTTTTTCGCCTCGCTCTACGTGGTGAGAAACGCCGGTTCCCGAAGCGCCGCGCTCACGGAGAGCATGTTCTCCGCCGACCCCGGAACCGTGGCGGTAGGCATTGAGAGGGACGAGCTTTTGCCGGGGGAGTCCTCGCAGGTTTTCATAGTCACTAAAAAGGAGCCGTCGCGATGATCGGGAGGCTAAGGAAAATCTACGCCGGGAGAAAACGGCAGACCCTAGCCCTAGCCGTCATAGTGTCGGGATTCGCCATTGCGGCTTTTGTTCTCCTCCTCCTCGGTGGAGAGGAAAAAAGTATTCTCGGGGAGAAAAAACCACGGGGAAGCATAAAGATCCTGCGGGGAGTAGACCTTGCCCGGGAGAGATGGCGCATAGAGGGAGAAAAGCGCCTCGGGATGATAGAGACCGAGCAGAGGGAAATAAGAGAGGGACTTGAGGCTGTCTCTGCCGCGCTCGGGGCGCTTGAGCAGAAATCTTCCGAATCGTATCCGTATCCCCCTCCCCAAGTCGGGAACGAGCCCTTCCCCGAAGCGCAGTTCCCTCCCGCCTCACCCCGGCCGGGCGCGGCGGCACAACCGCCCGAGCCCCCGAAAACGCAAAGCCCGATACGGGTTTTTACCCCTCTCGGGGGCGCCCTGGCCGAGGGACCTGCGGGAGAACCCGCCCTTCTTAACTGGATTCCCTCGGGAAGCTTCGTCCCGGGGGTGCTCGTAAGCGGCCTTGACGCCCCCACCGGAACCGCTTCCTCGCGAAACCCCCACCCCGTGCTTATACACCTTGTGGAGACGTCCCACATACCCAACCTGCGGCGGATGGACATAGCCCACTGCCACGTAACGGGAGCCGGGTACGGGCAGCTCGCAAGCGAACGCGCCCACGTGAGGCTTGAGAGGATAGCCTGCGTTCTGCGCTCGGGGGACGTGATAGACACCAAGATAAAAGGATACGTGGCCGGAGAGGACGGAAAGACGGGTATCCGGGGAAGACTCGTTTCAAAACAGGGGAAAATACTCTCGCGCGGGATTCTGGCCGGCTTTGCCTCCGGTTTCGGCGGAGCCGTCGAAAGCTCAAACTCTACCGCCGGAGTGGTCGCGGGAGGGACATTCACGGTAAGCCGGAGAAGCTCACAAGACCTGGTGAAAACGGGCATCGGTGGAGGAGCGGGGGAAGCCGGAAAACTCCTTGCGGAATATTACCTCAAGCTCGCCGAAGAAGTGTTTCCGGTAATAGAGATAGACGCCGGGCGCCGCGTCGACGTGATCATAACCGAGGGAACGGAGCTTGTTCCGAGAAAAACCACCTACGGTTACAGCAAAAGGGAGGGAAAAGGATGAGGGGATTTGGCCTGCTCCTCTTGTTTCTTGCCCTGTTCGCGGTCGCCTGCGCCGGCGGCTCGTCGCGCTACGGCTGCCCGGCGAAATCCGGCTATTCGTGCAAAAGCGTCTCCGAAGTTTACGCCGAGGTGACTTCGGGGCGCAGGAGCGCAGAGGATCCTTTCTACGAATTCCCAGGGAATAAAAAAAGCACACGAATAGCCGGGGACACAAGGAAAAATCCTCCGAAGGGCAAACGGTTCCGCTCGGGGAAGGATAAGAGGAACCGAACAGACAACGGGGAAGCCCCGGGGGCAGAGGCCGAGAACAAGAAAACGATGCCCGTTTATCTTCCCCCGCGCGTGATACGCCTTTGGATAGCTCCGTGGCAGGATACCAGCGGCGTCTTTCACTCTGAAAAATACGTGTACCTGCTCGCAGGCAAGGGACGGTGGGCGCTTCGGGGAAAAACGGTTCCGCTCGGGGAGCCCGGAGAAGGGTATCCCGGGGAAATACGCCTTCGGGGAACGGAGAGGGCCCCCTGATGGGCGTGGCGAAAGAGCGGCTCCGGGAGCTTGCCGCGAGGGATTCGCTTTCCTGTTACCTCCCCTACGTTGCCTGGGAGGAAGGGATGTACGTGCTCGCCGATGCGTCCCTCGGCTTCATGTGGGAGATAAACCCGCTTCTTTTCGCCGGGGAGGACGCAGAAAGGATCCTGGGCGGAGTGCTCGGCGATCGGGTGCTCCCCCCGGGATCCTCGGTCAAGTTCCATGTGTTCGCCTCGGAGCTCATATCCCCGTTTTTCCCTGAGGGAGGGTCGGCGGAGAACAAAGTCTGCCGGGAGATTGCCGCCGAGAGAAAGCGGCTTTATACCCAGGATATGCGCGAGAGAGTCGGGGTTCCCGCGAGGGATTTCCGGTTCCTTGTATCGGTAAGGATTCCGCCCGATTTCGGGAAAAGCAAAGTAACCGAATCAGTGTGGGACAAGCATACAGAAAGCGCCCGGAAGCTCGGTGCAAACGTTACGGGCGTCCTTAACTCGGCCCAGCTCTACCCGCGCGACTTCCCTCCCGAAGAACTTATCCTCCTCCTTCGGGAAACGCTTAATCCCGACGCGCGCTGGTACGACGACCCTTACTATCTTGGGCGGCCCGGCAGCCTTTACGACCGAAGCGAGGAGATAAGAAACCAGATAATAGACCGCGAGACGATGGTAGAGGTGCGGGAGGGAGAGATAACGCTTGGGGACGCGCGGCTTCGGGGATACTCCCCCGCATCCATGCCCGAGTACTTCTCGCTTAACGAGTTCCACGAACTGCTGGGAGATCCGCTTCGCGGACTCTCGCAGGTTCCGGCGTATTTTTTCCTGCAGGCGGGGTTTGTAATCCCTGAGCGGAAAAAGACCTCCGAAGTCAGGGCAAAGGCCGTCATGGTGAAACAGCAGAGTTTCGGGCTCATTACGAGGTTCATACCGAGGCTAAGGAAAAAAGCGGAAAACTTCGATTTTCTGGTAAACGCGCTTGAGGACGAGGGGCTTGTAATGGGGTCGCTAAGCCTTTTTCTTAAGACCCGAAGCGAGGAGGAGGCCGAGCGGGTAAAGGAGATGGTAACGGGAATATGGAGGGCCCGGAACTTCGATCTTCGCGAGGAGAAATACATACTGCTTCCCCTTTTCCTTGAAAGCCTTCCACTCGGCGCAGAACCCGCTCTTACCCGTCTTCTTCGGCGGAACTCAACCATGCAGACCTCGGCCGGGGCCTCCATACTTCCCGTCATGTCGGACTGGAAGGGAACGGGTTCGGGACCCCTAACCTTCATATCGAGGAGAGGACAGATAATGAAGCTTGATCTTTTCGACTCGGCTTCCAATTACAACTGCGCCGTGTTCGCCCAGTCGGGCTCCGGCAAGTCCTTTCTCACCTCGGACATGATCACCGGGTATCTCTCCGAGGGGGCGCAGGTATTCGTAATAGACATAGGCCGCTCCTACGAGAAGCTCTGCGGCCTCGTGGGCGGGGAGTTCGTGGTGTTTGACGAGAAAAGCGGGATCTCGCTTAACCCATTCTCGCGCGTGACGGACATAAACGAGGACATGGAGCTTCTAAAACCCCTTTTCGCCCAGATGGCCTCTCCTTCTGAGAAAATAGGGGACCTCGGGAAATCGCTTCTCGAGGAAGCGATCAAGAAAGCCTGGGAGAAAAGCGGCCCCGAGACACGGATAGACGACGTTGTGGAGGCGCTCTCCGGCATCTCAGATCCGCACCAAAGGTCAGATGACCTCGCGCACATGCTCTACGCCTACTCCTCCCGGGGGCAGTACGGGCGGTTTTTCGAGGGCCCCTCCAACCTCTCGTTTGAAAGCGACCTTAACGTACTCGAACTAGAGGAGCTAAAGGCAAAGCCCGAGCTTCAGACCGTGGTGGTGCTCATGATCATATGGCACATAGAAAGGGAGATGTACCTCGGGAGCAGGGAGCGGCGCAAGCTCGCGATAATAGATGAGGCGTGGGACCTTCTCGGCGGGGGATTCTCGGGGGAGTTCATAGCGCACGGATACCGGAGGGCCCGGAAGTATAACGGCGCTTTTGTTTCCGTCACCCAGAGCCTGCTTGATTTCTACAGGGCGGGAGACCTCGGGGAATCTGTGCTTGAGAACTCCGCCTGGATGTTCATGCTTCGCCAGAAGGGAGAGAGCGTAGAGGAGATAAAGAAGGGAGGAAAGCTTCTTTTGGGGGATTACTTCGGGGAGCTTGTCTCCACGCTTTCCACCCGCCCCGGGGAGTTCTCAGAGGTGTTCATATACAACAGCGAGTGCGGTATGGGCCTCGGCCGCCTTGTCGTGGATCCTTTTTCCTACTGGACCTACACCACGAATCCCGACGACGTCTCCCTGCTAAACGGCTTTATCTCCCAGGGCATGGAAGTGCACGAGGCCATAGAGCGATGCGTCGAGACCTCCCGGGGGAAAAGATGAGAAAAATCAGGGTTTCGGTTCTGCTGGCGGTTTTTCTGGTTTTACTCCCCCCCGCGGTTCTCTCATGTGCGGCGGACAAAAGGGAGGAGAAAGTGGTTTTCATAGACCTTGAGGCCGTGATCTCCGAGGAGAAGAAAAGGATATTCTCAAGAGTGCTTCGCGGGGAGCTGTCGCGCGAGGAAGCGGAGGAGCGGGTCGGGGGTTTTTTCGTACGTTTCGGGGAAGTTCTTGCCGACTACGAGAAGAGAGGGTATCTCGTGCTTGACTCAAAATCGGTTCTCGGAGGCGGGAGGGACATAACGGGTGAGATACTCGAGGATATATCCGCTCGGGGAGAGGAGGATGAGTAAGTTTTTGCGGGCGGGGCGGGGAACGCGGGGAACCGTTCTGGTTTTATGTCTCTGCTTAATCCTCTCGGCGGCCTATCTGTGCGGGGTCCGTCTTTCGTTTAACATCTCAGGGTCTCTTCCCTGGAGCGTGTTTGTTACGGTCAGAACCAAGGAGATTTCCTGCGGGCCCCGAAGCATAGGACTTTTCCGCCTTAAAGTGCGCAATCCCTACTGGGATTACGGGGCGGTTTTCGCAAAGAGATTCGTCGGCTGCCCGGGCGATGCGCTTCGGACGGAAGGGGCGGAGTTTTACTTAAACGGCGAGAGAATCGCCGTCGCAAGCGGGCACGATTCCAAGGGAGTCGCCGTCGCGAACTTTCGGTTTGACGGGGTGATTCCCCCCGGCAGCTATTTCGTTCTGGGAGACGGTGAGAAGAGCTATGATTCAAGATACTGGGGGTTTGTCAGAAAATCATGGGTAGTCGGACGTGGATTTCCTTTGCTTTAGCCCTAGTTTTTCTTTTTGCATCGCCGGTGGCATGGGCACAGTCCCCAGGAAAGGATCTCGGGGTCCACGGAAAACTATACGAGATAAGGGAAGAGGACATGCTTTCCTACGTAAGGAGGAAGACCGGGGAAATCGACATGCAGTCCCTTAGGGAAAGCATCCTGAAAAAACTCGAAGAATCTTACGCTGAGCACTCTTTAGTTTCTCTCGACATTCCATCGGCTACTGAAGAGCGGGTACGTTACATTGACCCTTCGGTGAACGTACGGAATCCGCTCTACGACCACACCGGAAAAATGATTTCTCCCTCGGGCATCGTAAATCCTCTTGATCACGTATCGCTTTCGAAAAGCATATTGATACTCAGAGAAGACCAAGTGGAAAGAGCGCTTGAGGAAGTAAGCAAAAGTGGGGGAAAGCCAATCCTGCTGCTCACAGACGGCGATATCAAAAGAGCTTTCTTGCTTGCGAAGCAGACCGTATATAAGGCAAGTCCTTTCATTTTAAGAAGACTGAGAATCGAAAAAGTGCCCTCTATAGTAACGCAGGAGGAACGAAGGATCAGGATAAAAGAGATCGTCTTGGAGTAGCTCCCCGCCGCACTCCACGGTTACCTGGGCACCTATTCAAGATCCCGAAAAAAGCTCCGTGGGTCACGTCCAAAAACCACTGCACACATTACCTTGATTGATATTACGTACTGGTAATTTGCTGACTTTGATTATACAATAAACTCGCGGATGGTTTTAGGCGCTTTTCCATTAACAAGATTTTAAGCAAGGCCATGGAGGCAAAAGCAATCCATTCTTTTTTGAAGTCAAGCGCAATCGATCCTTGGCGGAAACACATGGAAAAAGGACTATTAAAACATTTCAGCCCACTACGATACCCTGGCGGAAAAGCGGTACTTTCCGAGTTTCTGGCAGATGTAATTGACCTGAACGAGCTTCGGGGATGCATATACTTCGAACCCTACGCGGGAGGGGCAGGTGCCGCCCTGACGTTGTTGAACGCAGGAGTTGTCTCGGAGATTCGCCTGAATGACGCGGATCCCCGGATTCACGCCTTCTGGCGCGCAGCCCTTGAGCACTCTGAGCGTTTTGCGGAAAAAGTAACGAAGGTTCCGTTGACGATCAAGGAATGGAAAAAGCAAAGAGAAATTTGCACCCATCCCAATCGGCACGGCTTCTTCGATCTCGGGTTTGCGACTTTCTACATGAACCGCTGCAACAGGTCTGGAATCTTGACGGGTGCCGGGCCAATCGGCGGCCACGAGCAGAAAGGTGCATGGAGAATGGATGTTCGCTTTAACCGCGAGGCTTTGGTGAAACGCGTGTTGTTACTCAGCAAACATCGTAGGCGGATAAAGGTGTTTAACGAGGACGCTGTGGATTTCCTAAAGGGCTCTCTACCCAGAGGCCGCGGAAGAGGACGCGTGTTCGTGTATCTCGATCCACCTTACGTAAGCAACGGCCGGCGGCTTTACCTCAACGCATATGAACTGAAAGATCATGACGGGTTGGCGAAATACATCCGCACCCAGAAAAAATTGCCTTGGATAATGTCTTACGATGACAGCGATCTGGTCCGAAATCTTTACGGCGAATGCCAAATGGTCCTGCTGCCGGTCCGTTACACTTTACAGGTGAAGCATTCCGCGCAGGAATTAATCATCGCGCCCGACAACATTGTGATTCCATCAGCATGTCGCATGGGACAAAACGAAACCATTTTGCGGAAAATTGCTTAACGGAGAGAAATTCATGGCAAAAACGGAAGATATTAATTCACTGCCCACCAACGACTTGCACTTCGACAGGGAGAACCCCCGGCTTGCGGAATACGGAATCACCAAGACAGCAAAGGACGATGACGTCATCTCAATACTGTGGGACGCGATGGATATCAAGGAACTGGTACAGTCCATCGCCGCCAGTGGGTATTTCGAACATGAACCCCTGATCATCGCAGAGGAAAACAACAAGAAGGTCGTCATTGAAGGAAACCGGCGGCTTGCGGCAGTAAAAGCACTCCTTGACCCTGGACTCGTCGCGGAAAAGGGTGGGGATATTCCAGCCCTCAAGAAGACAGATCTCAAGAAACTTGAGAATCTGCCAGTAAAAATTTCCACCCGCGAAGAATTCTGGCGCTATATAGGCTTCAAGCACGTAAACGGACCCGCCAAGTGGAGCAGTTATGCAAAGGCCAAGTACATTGCCGATGTCCACAGAGAATACGAGATATCACTTGAAGACATCGCGGAGCAAATCGGTGACCGCCACAAAACGGTGCAACGTCTTTACCGGGGACTGATGGTCATAGAACAGGCAGAAAAGAAAGGGGTCTATGACCGGGAGAACCGGTTCCGCCAGAGATTTGCCTTCTCTCACCTCTACACGGGCCTTGACTATGACGGGATCAGCAATTTTTTGTCCTTGGAATCGGAAGATGCCGAGACCACAACCCCGGTACCCGACGAGGCTGTAGCAAACCTTGGTGAATTGTGCGTCTGGCTCTACGGAAATAAAAAGGAGAAAAAGCCGCCAGTTGTAGAAACTCAGAATCCTCATCTCCGACAACTTAATGAGGTCTTGAAAAACAGAGGGGCGCTTGCCGCACTTCGAGCTGGTGAAGAATTGACGGCGGCCTTTGAATTAAGTCGTCCTCCGATTGCGATTTTTGAAGAAGCCCTTCTAAAGTCCAAACGCAACCTTCAAAATGCCCGCGCTTACCTGACAACAGGTTATGACGGGTCCGAAGACCTCTTGCGAATAGCGGGTACAGTTGCCAACATGGCCGACGATATATACTCGGAAATGGAACGCAAGAGGAGTCCCTCCGAAAATAAGGGCCGTCTGACGGAGGAGTAACCACTGTTCAAGTTACCCAACCTACCGTCCCCAGATGCGAATATCCCGGAACTGGCAGATTTCGCAGAATTGTTGTGCTGGATCAACGGAAACACTTCCGCCAGGGAGATTGTCGCATACCTAGGACGCCTTGACGAAAACGACAGCAATGCGGGTTGCGAAGATAATGATGACGAAAACGCCGAGCGACTTGATGAAGCGATGAATGAAATCGAGCGTAGAGAGTCTGCGTGCGCTTCCGGCTATCCCTTTGCTCTCACACAGGAAGGAACCGTACTGCAGTACCCTATCTTGAAGCCCGAAGAGACGCAAAAGGTCGTGTATCTCTACCTGTTGCTCAGCACACGTCTTAATATGAAAGATAATAGAAATCACGCGGGAATTGATGGTACAAATCTTCTGGAACCTTTGTCCGCCCATGTATTGAAGAACTACCTAGGGCGGGACAAAGCGCAGTCTCTTGTTTTCGGAACATCCGGTGAAGGCAGTTTTGAGGATAAAGTCAACAAGCTTTGCCACAATCTCCGCGAAGGTTCAAGGTTTCAAAGCCTAGATAACGCACCTGTCAAAGCAAAAGATGCCAAGCTTGATGCAGTGGCATGGGTTCCGTTTGCTGATCGACTGCCAAGCCAACTGATTATCTTCGGTCAATGCAAAACAGGAACAACATGGCGAGAGACCACTTCCCAGTTGCAGCCGGAGCAATTCATCAAAAACTGGATACACGAACCGTTTCTCGTCAATCCAACGAGGGCGTTTTGCGTTTCGGAAGCGATAGACAGGTCCGTTTGGAAAAGTAACAGTGTCGTCGCTGGGATAGTTTTCGATCGATGTCGTTTAGTGGAATATTGCGTTGGGCTACCCAAAAAAACTTTATCCAGTATACGCGCTTGGACATTAGAGGCCAAAAAAACGGTAACAATCTCTTGACGAGATCTTATAAACTCACCGCGGGAGTGTATAAAGATTTAAATCTTAATTCATACCTGACAATAAAAGACTTAACTTCAGTTTTCCAAAGGAATGTGCCATGCCGGAAACAAAAAGAATGTCGCGGTCGAAACTGTTTGAAAAACTCGGAGCACCCCTCAGAAATCCTCGCTGGTCCTGGGGAGCGGTCTCCGAATCGGGTGATGTCTACTTGGCCGTATGGACGGACCAGTTCCGCAGAATGAAAGAAAAGAATTTTGTGAGGTTAACTCACAATAAAATTTCCGGCAACAAACCAAGAAACCTTGGCTATCTGGAGAGGTTGGAGCATGTAGCCCTCATAGAGAAAGGGGCCAAGTCCTATTGTGTCTTGTGCACCGTTAAAGATGAATCCGAAACGCCGCGCAGAATGCAGGATTTTAACAGAAAAGAACTGCTCGTAGGCGGTGAGCTTATCAAATATGATGGTGATTGGTGGCTTGAGGACAAAGGCAGAAAACCGATCCGATAACACGCCAAAATACGGGACTTATATAGGAAAGTTGACAAAACAGCATCGGGTCCCAAGTTTGATTAAAAAACAATCTTATTGCTTGTAAGTGTATGGAGTTACACCGTCGGGGAAGGCGGATATTTCATGCAGGAGTTCGTATTCACGCAGCATGTCGTTGAGGGGGACTGTGATCTCCGCATACGAGCGTACTTAGTCGTAAGGAGGGATTGTTTCTGTTCTGAGATCGTAATTAATGGAAAATACTATTTCTATAACCTAATTTTACTGGTTACCGAAAACTTTCCAGCATATAAACATCATAGGCCCTGAACAAATTCCCGAAGATCGATATTCTGTTTATTTTTCTCTTCAAAACAATATTCGAAACGATGATGCGTTATAGGTGCAAGTTTATTTTTGTGTGATGTCCCGCCTCTGGAAGGAGATGTACGCGGCTGCCAAATCAACAATCCTATATAGATGGGATCATCAGAGCAGTATCCATGTTCCTTGTATAGAGAGAACAGCCAGTCACAAAAACATCTACCGTTGGACAGTTGTTTTTCATATCCACAAGGATCCGATGTCTTCTGTTCAACAATAAACAGATATAATTTCTGTTCAATTGATAAAGCTATAACGGCATCACACATTTTCGCCATATAAGCGGGCGGGTCGTCCTTAAAAAAAGCAAATGGTGGCCTACGCTTGTTGTCAAGCGAAAAACCCAGAGAATTTACGTTAGGAGCGCATAGTTTCACATCGTCGTTGAGAAGCCAGCAGTAATTTTTTCTCGATAATCGATAATTGCCACGGATAGTTTTTCCTATTTTTTCAATCATTGATTTGGAAATTACGCTGCTCCTGTAGACTGTAATAAATATCGTCGTTAGTTGTGTTTATATCACCAATTACCTCATCAAAAGTAGTCGCATAAATGCCATCTTCCGGTGTTATCTCAAAAGGAGTAATAGTTTGGTTATCATAAAGGTAAGCGCCTACTTGTTCGGGTTTGAGGGTTTCATTCTGAGCGTACTTATGTTTTTTCAGCAGCTTTTGATCCTTATATTGGCTGAGCATGATCAACGAATTGAATTCACGCACTATGTAATCGCTGTGGGTGCTAATAACTATATTGAGTCCGGCATTTACAAGTCTTGCAAGAAGCCGGGCTATTTCTCGCTGATTCTCCGGATGGATATTCAGTTCCGGTTCGTCAATCATAAGAATATTGCCCTGAGTTGCTTGATTCTCCAGATAAAACCAGAGTCCAAATAGGCTCTTAACCATGCTGGAAGTTATATGTAAGCCCATGAAATCCGTTTTTATTCCGTTACGCCTGAGCTGATAGGGTTTGAATCGGATGGTACCACTGCGGGCATCAACCTTGTAGGTACCACTAACCAGTTTCTTTTTAAGCAATGCGGCATGTTCGTGAAAATCCCCCGTTTTTGACTTTTGCCTTTCAGGCAGATCGTTCAGCCAATCGATATAATCAGCTATTGGAAGAGCATAACGCGAATGAATAACGTCGCGCAGCAACTCCCTGATATTGATTTTTTCCTTGGAAGCGTGATGCAGCAAGGCAGTGCGGCGGGTACTAAGTTCACGAAAAAACAAATGCAGCCCGCTACGTTCGGCAGGCATCAGGAAAATACAGGTTGGATCCCCCGCTTTTTCAACAATCTCTTGCCAATTGCCACTGGTTTTAAACTGAAATGTCGCATTCCCCAGTTCTTCTGGAGACGTGTTAAACAATTCTCCAAGACTATCTGACATATACTTGTTAAATTTTTCTAGACTAACAACCGTCCTAGGATTTCTGTCCACTCTAGATTTCTCTGCCCTCACCGCTCTGGGTAACAACCTGTAAAAATGGTACAAAGAGTACATAGCCCAGGTTTTACCGCTGTTGTTGGGGCCGCAGAAAACCGTCAGTGGTTTCTGGGTGAATTCACCACTGCGGATAGTACCAAGGTTCTTAACCTCAAAGCGATGGTCTTTCAGTAAATCATTCATGGACATGTCTCCAAAATCCGTTTCACGGATCAAACACCATTACCAGATATTACCTTCAATTAAAAGCTTACCGTGTCGTTAAACACCTGTTCAACAAGGAGGCATATAATCATAAATGATTATACAATGAAGAATCTAGAGAGTAGGTAGAAAAGTGAGAATGCGTTATCATGTATAGAAGAGTCATGCCGGGATGAAATACGCCCTTTTCCACCAATCCGACGGGAAGACCTTAAAGTGGCGCAAACCATATGCACGATTTCACAGGTAAAAACATTTTTGGGGAACTGGAAAAAATCTTCGAAGAATGCTCATCTGAAGGCTGGGACGGCGAGAGAGCGAGAACGATCTCAAAAGAAGTTCTGCAAAACGCCAGAACCTTTCTTGAGTCCTTTCCCCCAGACATCGAACTGCCGCAAATAGCCGCTGAACCTGACGGAGCGATCTCCTTTGAATGGTACCGATCCCCCGAAGAAGTGATTTCAGTCAGCGTCAATTCCGAGGGAGAAATTTACTACGCGGCTATAATCGGCGCGCGACGGAACCATGGCAAAGACCCGGTTCGCTTCGGCGTTTCGGATAATCTGGTGGCACTAATAGAAGAGGTTACGGAAGAAACCGGTGGCCGGAAGAAAAAACAAGGAAGTTCCAGCATATAACCTTTGGATCATCGACCACTTAAAGGCCCCAAGAAAAATGCTGACTAAACCGGAGAAAATCCAGTAAGGCTTTGACCATGAAACCTCACGATTTCTGCGCTTCCCGCTGGGTTAAACGTTTGGCCCGATTTCTCGCTTGGCTAAAGAATGCAGAAGAAAAATACTGCTCCGAGTTATCCTTCAATCTGACGAATAATCCAGAATTGTTCTTTGATCATCGCTCCATAAGTCACCGTTCTCTATACTGCCAAGTGAAAAGCCATAAAAACTCTGTTACCTATAAGGTCTCTTTATTCCGCGTTAAATGCGGTGAGGGGTCTCTTGCGTGAACACCTTGTGCTGAACTGCGCCCTAAAACGGATGTACCAGCGTCACACAACCGAAGGAACAGTCTTGAGATGATCCTCGATGGCTTTGATAGCATCGCCCGATAACGGAAGATTCGCCTTCTCCGCATTCCAGTACTGATGAAACAACGCGACGGTTTCACGCGCCATATCCAGAACAAGCTTCTCCGGCAGCAGGGCCTTGGCGGCAAGATGGGAAAGCTCGTCTTCTGAATAGCCGTCAAAGCGCTTGGTCCGGCTGAATTTCAAAGCGGCCTCGTCGTCCTTTATGTAGGCGATCGTCGAAACAAAATCATAGGCCGGCGCCAACGCCGCATTGCGCCTGTCAGGGTAAATAAGCAACCAGTTCTTAAGGTGCATGTCGGCATTGCCGATAAGCACGTTGAAGGTAAGGCGCCTGACAAACTCGGCGACGTCCCCCTCGCTGCCTTCGGCCCCGATCACCCCGGCAATGTTGCGCGCGCTTGCCCTTTTATACTTGTCCTCCGGGTAGACTCCGAAAACCTGCGCGAAGTCCTCGACGTGAACCGCGCCTCCGTCATCCGAGCGGTCAAAGCGCTTGACGGCAAGAGCCTGCCCGCTCAAGCTGCCAATATCTTGGGGCAGATTTCCTATCGCATCAAGATTGATAAGGCGCACCTCCGGCACGTCCATGCCGACGAGCCGGGCAAGCGTCATCATCGAGAACTCGTTCTCGGGCACGCCCGCAAAATGAAGCGAGGGCAGCTTTATTATCCATGAACCGCCAACGCCTCTAGCCGGGAGAGTAAGACCGCCGCGAGCCTCTTCGACGGCCGAGAACTTAAGTTGCACGCCAGCCAGAGAAAATCGTAGCGCATTCTCACCTCGACCATCGCCACCGTCGCTATCGTCGGGGGCATCCGACGGCCATGTTTCACCGCCTAGGGGTCTGACGGTGACCGCTCCCGGCAAGTCCGCGCCAAGTGCCCAAAGCAGGAAGAACTCGCGGACGGATTTTACCCCTGCACGCCCCGCAAGATAGGTACGCATGCGCCCTTCCGGCAGCAAGTTGGAAAAAAACGGTATCATCCGCGTCTGCGTAGGTGGAAACCTGGTAATCAGCTCCCCGAACCGGTCCTTGAACCCCAAACTGATCACGGGCCTTGCGTCATCCCGAATATAGGAATCATTGAAAGCGAATAAAGTGCGGTCGTCGCCAACGCGGGTCAGCGTGCCGATGGAGTCGCCGTGAAGCAGGACATCCAGGACATACACGTCAGTCATGATCTTCCTCATCAAGGCTGTAGAGCGGCCGCGGGAGTTTACTATCCCGTAACGCGTCCGCAGCGCTGCTGCGCGCAAGCGATTTTAAGGCAGGAAGAACCTTGCGCGGGGCAAGCGCGAGTTCCAGATCAAGAGCGCGGGCAAGCGCTATCAGGCTTGAAACCCTGAGGTCGACCGTGCCGTTTTCGATCTTTGAGATATGGCCCTGCGGCACGCCCGCCTTCCTGCCCAGTTCACGCTGGCTGAGCCCCTTTTCCTCACGGGCCTTTTTCAGCGCGCGGGCAATATGTTCGGTCGCATAATTCATTTTAATATCTAATTCTATATCAAAAATAGTTTTCTATATAATATATCATACGGAGAGAGAAGAGCAATATTTGATCTGTTAATCTATATAATATATAGTATCTGATATATTATTAGATATCAATATCGGGTGCACATAGAAATGGGGGGGGGGTATGATAAATTCCCCCCGCTGCCACGGATCCCGCAGATATCGAAATACCCCTCCGCACACGATTCTACGGCATGGAGGGCATACGCATCTCCCGCCCGGTTCATAACAACCTTCCGGTACTTAATCCACTTGCATTCTCAGGTGAAAACCCCTTATAATCGTTATTGATATGAAAACAGTTCTGCTCATCACCGCGCTTTCGATCTGCATTTGGCCCACAGGCGCTTTTGCCGGCGACCCGCCCGCTCCCGGGGACCATTCAAAGAAGCCAGCGACGGTCTCGCAATCCACCAATGCGCCCAGCGCCAGATCAAAAGCCTTCATACACCCGGATACGGGAGAAATTCTCACCCACGAGCAGTGGCAGCAACTCGGCCTCGAAAACGACGAAGCCGAAACAGCTCCGCGCTCCTCTTCCGACGCTGCTGAATCGGAGAGCACACCGACTGTGCTCCAGGGCAGGCAGGTCGATCTTGGAAACGGAGACTACGTCATAGTTGTCGATGCCCCCGAATCTGAGATGGTTGAAACCAAGGCGTGGTTCGACGAGAAGGGGAAAGCCCATATCAGATGCAATCACTAAGCGTCGCGAAAAAACTCCTCCCCGGGATCCTTTTTCTTCTGCTGGCCGCCATGGCCCCACTCCCCCCTTGCATCGCGGTCACAGTCGAAGAAATATACGATGACGACACAGGAGAGGGATTCAAGGATGGAACCGATCTGACGCAGGCCGAGAAGACCTTTCTCTCCGCACGCGGAAACGACGCGGAGACCGTCGGCGAAGCAAGAAAAAACGCCTTCGAAAATGCAACCTCCATTCTCGAAGGCAGACTTACCAACACCAACACGATCAGGATAAGCGCGGAATTCGCAATCTTTTCGGGCCAGGAGGACCCAAACGATCCGGACGAGTGCGGACCAGTTCAAGGAACTTTAACGATCGCAACCGCGAGACCGAGAGGCCACGATTATCCCGGTAGCAGGTTTGACGAAGGAGACACAAACAACCCAGGGCTTGGAACGGCTTATCCCTACGCGCTTTACGAAGCCCTTTCAGGGCAAGAGTTCAACGGACAAAACGCCGATATCGCAATAAGATTCGGCAAGTGCGTTCCGTTTTATTACGGATTTACGGGATCGACGCCGGTAAATCAAATAGATTTCGTTCAGATCGCCCTGCACGAGGTCATGCACGGGATCGGATTTCTCGAGCATGTAGAAGACGACGGCAGCTTCCCGTTGAGAGTGATCAATATCACGGAAACGCTAAACGGTATAATTATCAACCAGCGCCAAGTCACGATAAGATCGCGGACGATCTATGATGAGCAGTTGTACTCGGAAACGAACGACGATCTTTTAATAGACCTCTCAAGCACCGAGAGAGCGGCGGCGATCACTTCCGGAACCGGTCTTCTCTGGGAAGGAACCGACGGCGGGAGGAACAACTGCAGTTACGGACAGCGGATAGCCGAACTCAAAACAAGCTCCGCCAAGTCCCAGGACGGTAAGCCTCGGCTCCACGCCCCCTCGACTTACGGTTCCGGCGGATCCGTTATACACACTCACGAAAACACAGAAGATATCATGGAAGCCTTCATCCCCGCCCCGAAAAACATGGACCTTACACTGGGCATTCTGAAGGACATGGGCTGGGGGGTAAGCGCCGACGGTTTTCCACCTGACTGTGAGCCTACGGAAATAACCGTCACTCCCACTTCGGGACTCGTGACCACGGAGGCAGGCGGGGTAGCGAAATTCGAGGTGAAGCTTGAATCAAAACCCGCAGAAAACGTCGTAATCTCTGCAACAAGCCTTAATGAATCCGAGGGAGTCACTGATCCGAACCCGCTTGAACTCACGTTCACTCCCTCAAACTGGGAGAACCCTCAGGAAGTAACGGTAACGGGAGTGGATGATATTTTTCAAGACGGCTCACAGGACTATGAAGTAGAACTAAAAACGGACAGCGGTGACAGGTTCTATGCAGTCCTAGGTCCTAAGTTCGTGTCCATCAGAAACGAAGACGATGACAGGACCCCGGAACTTTCCATCAGAAACGCGGACGCGGAGGAAGGAGAAGGCACCATGGACTTCACCGTGAGCCTGAGTGATAGGTCCGCCAACGCGGTGACGGCGCAATACACGATAACGGGTGGAACGGCGCAGGAGGGCGCAGATTACGCAGGCGCCCCCTCAAACGCCACCGTTACGCTTGTTCCCGGGGAGAAGGAAACGACTATCAGCATCCCCGTGATCGACGACAATCTTGACGAACTCGGCGACGAAACCCTTACGGTTGCCCTAAGCAGCCCGCAAAACGCGACGCTTGCGCCAAACCGCGATGAGGCAACCGGCACCATAAAGGACAACGACGAAGCAACTTTATACATTGACGACGTAAGCGCCGGGGAAGGAGCCGGCAGCATGGGCTTCACCGTGCGTCTCAGCCCGCAAAGCGTTCTGCAGGTGACGGCGCGATACTCAATAACGGGCGGCACGGCGCAGGAGGGCACAGATTACGAAGCGGCTTCCTCAACCGGCACCGTTGCCTTTGCTCCCGGGGAGTCGCGAAAGACGATAAGCGTATCCCTGATCGATGATAACGAACGAGAAGCAAACGAGTCCTTTACGGTTAGTCTCTACAATGCACAAAATGCCGTGCGCGCACAAAACAGCGATACGGCAACCGGCACCATAAGGGATAACGACCAGCCGCAGCCACCTCCTCCTCCGCCGCCACAGCCAAATACCCAAATTTTCAATCCGCAACCGCCGTCAAGCGACGCAGCGCCGTCCACGGAACGGCCGCCCGTGAACAATCCGCAACCACGGGACACCCGCCCGCCGAGTGGTGCGGGAGAAGGCGGGGCTGGCGGATGCACGATTGCCTCGGGCAAAAAAGCCGCCAATGCCAAAAGTACGCTGTTTAACCTGCTTGCGATCGTATCCGTCGTATTTCCGGCCTTTTTCCGCAAAAACCGCTCAATCGCGCAATAAATGAATTCCCCCGGCTCCCGGATACCTCCGGAAGCCGGAAAACCAGCCCTAGCCCAGTTGAGCAGGTTTTCCTTGCCTTATTCCCAGTTTTGTATTACATTATTACCATTATGGCTCGAAAAAAGATCTTCCTCGCGCTTTTCCTAGGCGCTCTGCTCGCGGGCGCAGCAAGGGAGGGCGCCTCGGCGGCAAAATGCGGCGGCAGGTTCTTCAATCCGGTTTCCGACGTCGACTGGAGGGCAATGTTCCCGATAAAGATAGGGGGAATAGCTGTAACGCCCGGGGAGGGAACGAACACGGTGAGTCATTTTCCGCTCTGTTTTTGCGGGTCCCCGATTCCACGCGTCGGGATAAAGGTCTCGTTCTGGGAACCGGTGAAGCTCATTGAAGTCGTAAGGCACCCGGGATGCTTCCCTTCGCTCGGAGGCCGCAAACTTCCCCTTCCCTCCTTCTCAATGGCGGGGGCGTACGGAGAGGGAGGCGGGCAACGAGGAGACAAGACTTCATTTCTTCACGTCCACCATTTTCTCTACCCTGTGTTCTCAGTGCTTAACCTTTTTTCAAGTTTCGGGTGCATGACCCAGGGAGGATTCGATCTCGCCTACCTCACGGCTTTTGATCCTCTCTGGAGCAACGACGAGCTTTCGTTTCTGCTTCACCCCGAAATAGCGCTTGTGGCAAACCCAGAGGCCCAGGCCTCGTGCGCCGCAGACGCCGTGGCCGCTGCTGGGGGCTTCGGGATAAACGAGCTTTTCTGGTGCGCCGGGTCGTGGGGAAGCATCTACCCTCATACCGGGAACAACGGGGCCACGGGCGACCTCCCGGCCGTCTACGCTCTGTCGGCCGTGAAGCTGCTCGCGAAACTGCATAACGAATTTCTGGCGTTTAAGACCACGGGAGAGGGTTCTTTGTGCGTAGCCCGACCGCACCGGGTCATAGTGAAAGACCAGTACAAGCTTCAACTCGCATTTCCTAAAAACACGCGGGCGTTTCCGATAGGAAGGGTGACGGCGCGCTGGGCTCCGGGCAAATGGTATCCCGCGCAGGGAGAAGACTGGGTATGGGTGCTATGGAGAAAAAAAGACTGCTGTTTGCTCTGATCGCGGCTGTACTTGCCGTATAGTGGACAGTTATATCGCTCGCTGAAGATACTGCCTCGCTTCTAGGAGTAAGAACGGGGCCCGACGAAACGGAACTTTCCAGCACGAAAAGGCTTCTTGGCAAACTCAAGGAACCCGACATGGCGGGGGCGCAAAAGGCGCTTTCGAATATGAAAAACAATTACCCCGGAGAAAAGCAAACCGAAGAAATAATGAAATTCCTGTCGGTCAAGCCCCCGCCCGAGGCAGTTCCCCCTGAAAAAAGCGCGGTTCCTCAAAATAAAGAGCCTAAACTTTTTTACTTTTTTTCATTCTCGATGCCCCTTCCCTCGCTTCGGGAGGCGGCACGGGAGAGCGCCGCCGCGGGCGCGGTGATGGTTCTTCGCGGACTTTCGGGAGAGAATCTCGGGGAAACCGTCTCGCGGATATCGGAGCTCATAGGAAAAATCGGGGCGCAAGTATGGATAGAGCCTTTTTTTTTCGAATGCTTCTCGGTAGGGGCCGTGCCGCAGCTCGTGCTTGCATACGGCCACCTGCCGGGAGGGGACTGCGAAGATCTGCGCTACGTGAAAGTCTCGGGGGACGTATCTCTTCCCTACGCCCTCGGGCTCATGGAAAAGGAGGACGCAAGTGCCGGAGTATTTATCGAACGCCTTGAAAAAAGCGGCTTTTATGGCAATTAGCCTCCTGCTTCTGCCTGTTCTTACGGCGCACACAGGAGAGGAATTCGAGGCAGGCCTCGATGAGGGGCGCCGCCACGGAGCGGAAATGCTCTCCGGCCACTCGGATGTGCTTCGCCCTTCGGCCGCCACGCCCGAAGCGGTTCCGGGCTACGGGGCGGGGACCCAGCAGGATCTTCGCCGCGAGGGATCCCGGTGGACGGAAGATCCCGAGGGAATGAGAACCGAAGCAGAAGGCGCGGTACAGGGCGGGGACCCGTCTACTTCTGACGCTCCCGGGTTTCTTAAGCGAAGTTCCGCGCAGAGGCCCGCATTCACGATAGACCCCGAAACCGACCCCATGATCAGAAACTCCAGGGACGCCATCGAGAACCCCGTCACCCAGTGCGAGAAAAAAGAAGTGTGCACGGAGTACGCAGAAAGTTCATGGAACGAGCGGGAGGAGTGCTACGATCAGGCGAAACTTCAAAGGGTCTCCTGCAACGTGAGAAAAACCGTGACCGTAACAGAGAGCACCGAGACCTGGAGGTACATGACCCTCGAGATTGATCGAAACGACGGTGGCGTCGGATTCTCCGCAAGCATAGACACAGACGGCGACGGGTCCCCGGACGCAAGCCTCTACGCCCCCGGATGCCTCGACCGAAGAAGCGGAGACGTGTGGGGGGATTTCGGAGGATTCACCCTGGGCGGACCCTACTGGAGAGGATGCTTCACCCTTGGCCCCTCGGGATTCGCAGCGACGCCAGACGGGACATGCGTAGCAACTTTCGGGCTTACCGCCGCGTCGGGGAGGCTCCCCCTGAGAGACAGCCAGAACCAAAGCCTCCAGAACGTCATTGCGGGAGCCATGAGGGCGAAATTCCCTCCGCCTCCAGGCTCGCGGGTTACCGCAACGGTCGAAGCCAGATGGGGCAGAGCCAGGCGATGCCGCGCGGGAGACGGCGACGGAAACGGGTGGCGCGTGGCGTACACGGCAACCAGAACGGTTTACGAAACCGACATACAAACCGATGACCGCTGCGGGAACCACGAGGGGAACCGAAACTGCGAACTCACGGCCGCCCGCTGCACGGAAACCGCGGAGACCCACGACGGAGAGAGCGTCTGCACGAACATGGAGCAGGCCTACCTCTGCGCCGGCCCTCTGGTGAAAGGCCCTGACTGCGCCGGGCTGCGGGCAGACGGCTGCTACCAGACCGGGGCGCGCTGCGTCATGCGATTTCGCGAGCACCCAGAACTTCCGGACCCGCCGGGAGCCGACCTTGGAGCGTGCCTTATCCATGAAAACATCTACACCTGCCCGAAAAACATAAGCCTCTGCCGACAAAAAAGCATCGCGTTTGACTGCGACGGCGAAATTCGCTGCGCTTCGGGGGACGACTGTTTTGACACTTCTGCGGAGCAGAGCGTCGATTTCTCCAGGGTGGCCTCGCGCATGGCGATGCTCTCCGACATGGAGAAGTGCCTTGCGACGACAAGGGACGGTGAGAGTTCCGCCGATGGTTACGGACCCATCGAAGTTGACGGCACCGCGGGGACGACCGCGGGGCCGATTGACTGCACGGACACCTCGGGCGGGGAAGTAACCATATTCAAGGGAAAGCGCTACCGCTGCGATCTCAATCTCGCGGGATTCATCCAGAACTGCTGCCGGAAGAAAGGGCTTTTCTCGGGCGCCTGCCCCTCAAGCACAAAGGAGCTCCGCGCGAGAAGGGACGGGGCCCGGGCCTGCCATTACGTCGGGATTCACAAGAAAAAGGTGTTCGGCGTCACCCTTAAGAAAAGAAAAGTGTACTGCTGCTTTAATTCCAAGATGGCGAGGGTGATCCACGAGCAGTCAAGGGGCCAGCTAATAGAAAAAGGGCTCTGGGATGTGACTGGGAACGGCGGCTGGGGCCGAGCCAAGAATCCGTTTTGCGGAGGCATGACCGCAGAGCAGCTCCAGGAAATAGATTTTGACGCGGTGGATTTCTCGGAGATCTACTCAGAGCTTCTCGATGGGGCGGACATCCCGGATCTTGCAGGCTCAACAGAGAGTACGGAAGAGGGCATCGAGGATCTATGCCCGCAGGACTCAGAGTCGCTTGACTGTGGCGGGGAGGTGGAGCAGTGAAAATGGCCTTAGCAACGCTTGCCTCCTTGTTTTTCATTTTCTCCATAGAGCCTGCGGCGCTCGGAGAGCCCTATTTCGACCAGAGGGAGATGGGGTGGTTCTGGTACGAGCCTTTTCCCCCGCGCGGAGAGGATGAACGACCCGAAAGCCGGGAAAAACAGATGACGGTAGAGCAAATAAGAAAGAGGGGCGAGAGGCTTTTTGAAACCGCCCTTTTATCTCCTACCAGAAAAAACGTGAAAGCGTACATGAAGCATCAGAAACGAGTGCTCGAGCGAAGCGAGGAGTTTGCGCAGGTTTGGAAGAGGGTTCTCTGGGAGAGCCCGGCGCTTGACACGACGGTAGATCATCCCGTAAGCGCGGCGGGGGCCGAGATATCAAAGAGCCTTAGAAGAAGCGCGCGTGACGCGGTGATCGAAAGAATATCCCGCGTAGGAAAGCTCGTTTTCTTTTTCCGCTCGGACTGCCCGTTTTGCCGCGGACAGGCAGAGATAATAAAAACTCTTGAGAGAAGACACGGGATCGGGGTTCTCGCGGCGTCGCTTGACGGAAGGGGCCTCCACCCCCTCTACCCCCGCTTCGTTGACGGAGCGGCGCAGGCCGCGCGCCTGGGCGTCGAGCGGGTGCCCGCGCTTTTCCTCTTCGTTCCCTCACGCGCGAAGATCGTCCGGATAGGCACGGGCTACCTAACGCTTGGCGAAATAAGACGGAGACTTCACGTCGTGGGAGAAGAGGTTCTCGGAACAGGGCGAGGCACCGGCGAAAAGCTTTTCTCACTAAATGGGGAAGGAGAATGAAAAAAGCATTTTCAGCCGCAGTCCTTTTTTTCTTCCTTGCTTTTTCTCCCGGGGTCTGCTTCGCCGACCTGGGGAGCGAGGTCAGCGGCATGTTCGACCGCCTTGGGCTCTCGGGAACCGCCACCCCCTCCGGAGTTTACGAAGGGCAGTCAAGGGGGTTTATAACCGGGGGTTCGGTTTCCGTAAGGCTTCCAAACGAAACCGTGCAGCCCCTTTCCGTGAGCCTCCCCCACCTCCGCTCCGGGTGCGGCGGGGTGGATCTTTTCCTGGGGGCGATCTCCTACATAAGCGCAGACGACCTCATACGGAAAATGAAAACCATAGGGACCTCCTTCGCAAGCTACGCGTTCATGATGGCGCTTAAGACGCTATGCTCCCCGTGCGAGAACATAATGGAAAAGCTTGAGGCCGCATCGCGGGCCGCAAACTCCCTGAGCGTCAATACCTGCAGGGCGGGGGAGAGCCTGGCCGAGGGGATATTCGGGCAAGGGGGAATAATCAGGGGAGAGCAGGCGGGGCGATGCGCGTTTGTGGGAGTAAAGCAGTCTCTTTTCACCGATCCCGCGGAAGGACTTTCCGAGTGCCGTACCCAGAGCGGAATAACAAGCGCCGTTGCGGACATAAACGCGGGTTCCGTAGCGCAGGACAAGGAACTGGTAAAGCCCGTAAGAAACACCGTGTGGGAGGCCCTTCGGACAATCCCCTCAGCAAGCCTCTCAAAAGAACAGAAAGAGCAGATAATGAGCGTCACGGGAACCTTCGTCACAACGCAGACCACATCGGAGTACAAGCCCCCAACCATAAGCCTCGACTATCTGGCCGGCGGTAGAGGCGCGGCAAGGGTCTATGACTGCGGGACAGACCCCGACTGCACAGCGCCCGTGGCGGTGCCCGTCGGAGCTGCCTTCAAGCCGTTCTCAGAACTTGTCTCGGAAAAACTCCTCGAGGCCCACGCGGCTATAGTCGATAACCGCCGTCCGCGGGACGAGACGGTAAGATTTCTCGACGCCCTTCCCTTTCCCGCATGGAAGCTTCTCTCCTCGGCCGGGGCGGTTGATCCCGAAATAGGCGGAACCTACGTATCCGCCCTCGCGAGGCCGATAGCCGTGTTCTCCACGGCGGCGTGGCTTGAGCGGGCGACGCGCAACCTCTGGAGCGGCGTCGGAAGCTCGGAGAGGAAGGGGACTCTCTCGGCCATGGACCGCAAAAAAATCGCCGAGCGGATGAGGATTCTTCGGGAAGAGATCTCGCTCATGATGGAGCAGGAAAACACCAAGATAGAAAAACTTGTATACGCGATTTCAATAATAGAGCACCTTGACTCCCGCTCCCCGATAGTGTTCGAGAGAAAAACCCGCAAGAAAGCGGGTGATGAGGTGATCCAGGGTGCCGACTGAAAAAACCACGCGGCGCGCAATTGTCCTTGCGGCAGTATTTTTCTGTTTCCCGGAGGCGGCGGGAGCACAGGGAACCTTCCAGATAGACACCTACGGAAACGGGCAGTTCATAGCCGAGGTGCTAAACTCCATAGCGATTCTCGCGGGCTCGGGGCTTCTGGGCCTGATACGCCTGGGACTCGTCGCGGGGATACTGCTTGCCGTTTTGTCCTCGCTTTTCGGCGGAAGGATGGTGCCGGGCCACCAGTTCGCGCTCTCCATACTGATCTACATGATGCTTTTCGGGGTAAGGGTCGACGTGGCGGTTTTCGACAGGGTAACGTCGTACACCCGGGTGATATCCGCGGTACCGGCGGGAGTCGGCGTGTTCGCCTGGGCAACCTCAGGGGTCGGAAGCGGCCTCACGCGGGTTATGGAAACCGCGTTTTCCCTGCCCGATGCGCTTCGCTACTCGAAAAACGGCCTGCTTCGGGGCGCGGAACTTATAAAGCGCTCTACCGCATTTACGGTCGCAGAACCGCACCTTGCAAACACCATGAGTTCTTTTGTCAGGGAGTGCGGTCTGAAAGGCGTAACCTCGGGACTGATACGTCCCGACGACCTTGAGAAGTCAGCCGACCTTTTCTCCTCCATGGGCGTTTCGAACTACCGCTTCGTCGAGCTCCACACAAACGTCTCCCTCCCCCCGGGCGCATACGCCTCCCCGCCGAGCGCGGGGGACTGCTCCGCGGCCCCGAGACCCATACTTGCCTACTGCGGTGAAGCGCACGCAGGAATAAACTCCTGCGTAAACGCCTACTATCCCGGATGGGCGGAGGAGCTCGCAGAGGAATCGGGTTTCGTCAACCGCCAGACAAACACGGTCAACGCCACCGGCTTTACCGAAGCGCTTCGGGAATCGTACCGGGAGCTTGCCGGAATCTCGATGTCGGCAAAGGACATAATCATCCAGAACGCCATGATAAACAGCTACTCCCGCTCGGTTAAGTCGCTCGCGGTCGCCGGAGGTTCCGAGGCCTCGCTTCTCAGCCTCTCAATCGCCGAGGCGCGGGCGAGGCAGAAAAACTCGTTTCTCGTCCTGGGAGAGATGGCACGCCACACCCTTCCCTATATAAGGGGGCTCCTCCAGGGGATGCTCTACGGCATATTCCCCGCAGTGATCTTCCTCGCGATGACGCCCCTTGCGGCGCGTATAATCCCCGCCTACCTGATCGCGATGCTATGGACGGAGCTATGGAACCCCATATACGCCATAGTGAACCTGTTCTCGAACCTGAAGCTCAGAAGAGCGCTTGAGCCCTACACAGACGGCGCCCTCACCGTGATCTCCAGAGGATCAGTCGTCCACGAATCCGACATGGCCATGGCGGTCGCGGGGCTTGCCGCCACCATAGTTCCCATGATCGCCTACTACGTCGTCTCCGCAAGCCAGCACGCCGTAGTCGGAGCCGTGCAGCAGTTCATGGGACCCACCCAGTCAATCTCGACCCAGACGGCAGGGGCCCACGCCGCCGGGAACATATCGCTTGGAAACGTGTCGGTCGCAACAGGACGCTACGACACCCTGACCGCTAACAAATCCAATGTCGCGCGCGAAACGGTGACGGGAAACCTGGCAAGGCGCTACGACAACGTCTACGAGCAGGCGGCCTCAAGCGTGGGCGGGATGCGGATAACGGGGAGCGAGGGGGTGAGGTTCGCGGCAAGGGAGGAGCTTGCCGACACCGCGCGGAACATGGAGGCGAGCAGGGAGACGGTCACGGATTCCGCGGCGGCGGCGTCCGCACGGGTCGTCGGGACCTCGCGGGCGGCGACGGATGAGAAAAGCTACTCCGAGATCCTGGGCCTGTCGAGCTCCACCGGAGAGAGAAAGGATCTCTCGACCGTGCTCGAGACGGCCGAGGGACTCCAGGAGAAGTTCGGCCTCTCCCGCCAGGAGTCGCTTAAGATGTCGTGGGACACGGCGATGGTCTACGAGGCGGGAGCCCGGGCAGGGACTTCCGTCGGTCTTCCGGGCGGGGGATCCGGGGGTCCTTCCCTCGGGGCGGGGATAAAGGCGAGGGGCAAGCGGGAGACCGACGTAGGCGCCTCCGAGAGGTACGAGGAGGCCCGGGAGTTTGCCTCGAGTTCTAACTCCCGGGTGAATTTCTCAAGGGCCTTTTCCGAGCTTGAAGGCGCGGTTACCTCGAAGCAGGCACAAGGGAGCCTCCAGTTCACCGCGCGGGACTCTGAAGAAGCAAGGGCCGAACTTCGCTCCGCCAGAAGTTCCCTTCAGGACTATTCCTCCCACCGGGAAAAAGCCAGGGCGTATTCGGAAGTGCTCTCGGGGGAAAGTTCCTTCGGCGCCGGTCTTGAGAGGGAGTACACACAGGCGGTGTTCTCCGACATGAGGGGGCGGGGATATTCAGATAGCTATACCGGCGGGGGGCTTACAGACCTTCGCGACGGAAGATACGACACGGAGCAGGCCGAAGCCGTTTCGGGATCGATACACAGGGTCACGGGCCTTTCGGAACTGGTCGGCGCGGGAAGCGGGCCCAGGGAATCGGTCGCCGCGATGCCCGCAGACGGCTACGGACTGGGGAACGCTCAGCGATTCGAGGTTGACGCGGAGCAGGCTTTCGGGGAATACAGAAAATCCGCCGGGGAAGCGGGCGGCGGGGGAATCGCGCAGACACGAAGCTCAATAGAGGAAGATTCCGCAGCGGTGAGGGAGCAGGTAACCCAGGCGCGGGAGCGGGCACGGGGAGGAATCGAGGCAGGAGAGACAGAGACAGCGGAAGGCTTCGGAGCGGGACGGGCGGAGATACTGGAGGGCAGGGAGCATCTTCAGCACTCCACTAAAGGGGTGCGGGGGCGTCTTGACAATGCGAAATCAGAAAGCGTTTCCCGGGAACAGAAAACGTCCGAAATCAAAAAGGCGATTGAGAGCAGCAGGGCGCAGCAGCGGAAAGACGGGCCGGGCTGATATAGCCGGGACGCATTGTTTTTTATAAAATCGCGTATATGAGAATAACAAACCGTGGTTACTGCTCCTTGAGAAAAGACACCATGTCCCGAAGACTGATCACCTGCAGATTTATGTTGGTAATCCAAGGATAAATTATTTATAATGCCCGACCGGAAACTCAACTAGGGAGTCAAGCAATAGTTTCAGTAAATTGAGTGATACTAAGAGAATCTCTTCCAAGAAAGATGTGCGCTATCTGCCTTCTTACAGCGTTGCGGAAGCAGCTTTATATTTAAGGCTTCCAGAGTCCACTTTGCGGGCGTGGATTGGCAGACAAAGCAATTTCGAACCTTTAATTACCCCCGCTCAAGAAAAACCCTTAGCCCTGTCTTTCATCAACCTAGTTGAAGCGTATGTCCTCGCCTCAATACGGAGAGAGCACAGACTCTCCATGAATAAGATCAGAAAAGGTCTTGATTTCATATCGCAAATGTACCCTTCCGACAATCCCTTAGCCGAAAAGGATTTCGAGACTGACAGACTATCCCTGTTTTTAAGAGAGTCTGGTCTCGTCTACGACATTTCCAGAGGAAGCGGGCAGATAGTATTGGAAGATATCGTTAAAGAGTACATGCAAAGAATAGAAAGAGACTTGTACGGTCTTCCCATAAAGCTTTACCCGTTTTCAGGAACTGGAAAACCAGATGAGCCTAGATCAATTCTGATCGATCCCAAGATTTCATTCGGTCGCCCGATCTTATCCAACATAAGCATCCCAGTAGAAATTATTGTTGAACGCTACAGAGCCGGAGAATCCATGGGGGAACTGGCCGGGGACTATGAATGCAACCAGGAAAAAATTGAAGAAGCAATCAGATGCAAACTATGGGAACAAGCCGCCTGAATCAATTACCTTCTTTCTAGATCGTGCGCTTGGAAAGCACACGGTCGCTGAGCGCCTGATTCAGGAAGGGGAAAAGCTGAAAAAAACAGAAATCAAGGTAAAACACGCTAGAGGACTTCCCCGGTTTCAATCAAAACACTCCTGACGAAGAATGGTTGGAGTTCGCCGGTAAAAAATCGCTTGTGGTATTAACTAAAGACAAGCGAATTCGTTGGAAAAAATCTCAAAGAATTATGGTTAAAACACATGGTGTAAGAATGTTTGTTCTTACCAGAGGAACCTGGACAGGGGAACAGATGGCTGAAATTTTCGCCAACTCTTTAAAACCTATGTGCAATTTCCTCAAAAAAAATTCGCCGCCTTTCATAGCCACCGTATCGAAATCCGGCAAGATAAGAAAAACCGATTTGTCGGATTAGCATGGCCATAGGGATTTGCCGCTGCCCGAAATTTCGGCCTGCTAATCTTAACCTCTTCCGTTCCGTGGAGCGAAAGGAGCCTACTCGCTCCAGTCCTCCAGGCGCAAACCGTCGACGCGTTTGAATTCTCCGGTGTTGTTAGTAACCAGAACATGCCCAAGCGACCTGGCATGCCCGGCAATCATCAGGTCATAATGTCCGATTGGCCTGCCTGATCGGGCTAATTCCGCTCTGATTTCACCGGAATGAACGGCCGCGCCGTAATCATAGGGCAACACGTCCAATCTGGCGACAAGCCCCTCTATATCATTCAGATTACGCCTGGGATTCGCAGACTTTTCCGCTCCATAAACCAGTTCCATCAAAGTGACGGTTGATATGCATACTTGCCCGTAATGAGCGACAAATGCCTTTTTGATCTCCTCGGGCTTATTTTTTATAGTGTAGATAACTATGTTGGTATCCAGCATGTATCTGAGCATCAGAATTGCTCCCGCTCCTGCTCCCCGGTCTGATCTCGCTCATTCATAAAATCATCCGTAACGCCCTCTCCCTCAAACCAGCTGTCCCAGGCTTCTCCCGCCGGGGTAATTAAGCGGGAACGTCCCAAGCGGATAATATCCACTTCTTTTACGGTATCCGGCAAAGAAACCGGCTTGGGGAGCCGCACCGCCTGGCTTTTATTGTTTTTGAAAACTTTTACCCTCTCCATCATTACCTCCAAACAGGAATATACTTAACGTATATACATAATAGCCGGTCGCCGGGATATGTCAAAGGTATATACATACCGTTTTTTCTCCCGAACTTCATAGGCACTTCCGAGGCAATGGGTCCACAGCGCTGGAAGACATTGTCAGGCGGTACATGTTAAGAATAAAAAAAGGCCCAGGAAAGATTGAAGAAGCAATCAGATGTCAATTACGGGAACAAGCGGCCTAGCAATACCCGGTAAGATCTTCCGGTTGTCTTTTCCCGGCACTACCTTTTTTTCGGTGGGTTTAATGGAGGCTTCTTAGCAGGCGGTTTCCCTTGGGCAACCGGCTGGTGTCCGCGTCCATGCGTAACGGGCCCTGGCGTTTTCTTAGAAGATCTGGGCTGGTAACCATCCGCCCCTTTAATACGTATTTCTGATTTCCTATTTTGACTCATTTTTTGTCTCCACAGGTTCGTAAGGCCAAAATTTCACCGTTTCGATCTCACCCGCAGAAATAAGAATACCCTTTTCCTCTTCAAAAAACCAGTTGCCGTCTTCATCAATTTCGTACATCCACTGTATATAAATATCGCGCTCGGCCGGGTCGGAGGACGCAAAGGAGTTTTCTCCACAGAAGCCGGCAACTTGGGTTCCGTCCTTCAAGGTTACAAGAACCCATTGCTCCTCCATGTTTCCAAATTTCCAGTCCCACGCAGATGGAATAACATGCACCGGGTTCAAACCTAGCCCCCTGATAAAGCGACGAGTCCAGTCCCCCTGTATATTCAGCCCGAGCAAGAGGCCAGAAATTCCCGGAAATAAGAATACGAGTAAAAGCCAAACCCACGGGTTCCCTTGGTCAGGTCCCTGAAAATACGGAACAGGATTGATTACCAGCAACACCAGTGCATAATAGACACTGGAAACCGCCAAATAAGACAAAATAGGATGGGGGGTGTTTAGCCTACCGGGAACAAACTGTGAACGCACAAACAGGATAATCATACCGGGAACTAGCAATCCGATTATCGAGTAAAAGTCCTCAGGCTTAAAGTCTAAAGGCAAAGATGGATACGCCCAAGCACTAGTCATGGACACGGCGGCCAAGACCAGACTTAAAACCAGAGCCAGCGGATAGAAATAGATGCGCCGCATTGCAACGACCGCTTGTGTTAACCGTGAAACATGTACTTGGATTATAGCCAGATTCTTAAGTAGGAAAAGCATGTTGGCGGGTTAAGATATACAATGCTTAACTGAATAGCAAACGATTATAGACGAAGGAAATTGCTGACGTCGCCCAGCTCAGGAACCGTGGTATATGGAAAGAAAAGCAGTGTAGGTAAAACCGAACTGCATGAGCAGAAGAAAAGGAATCCAGATGAAAAATCCCATGTACGCGACATACACCACCTGGAACGTGAAGAAAAGCGAAAGAATGACCTCGATAAAAGTCGTCATCCCTTTTGAAGAAACGTAAGCTGAGGTTTTCCACCGATCCTTCCCGTTCACGACAGCATACTTGGGCGTTCTCGCAAAACCTGACTTTCTGCCGAAAACCGCCTCCAATACAGCCTTGGCGTTGTTAACGGCGATTCCCGCCCCGACACTTAGCGCAAGGGGTATGTACTTGTAAAATTCCCCCGCCCGGGGGCCGTGAGCCTCGCGGACGGCCAGTATGTAGAACCTTATTATGGCGAAAGTGCCGATCGCGACCCCCGTGACGCTCGCGATGAAAAGGTCGTTTAGCCAGAGGCGCTCCCAGAGGAAATTCATGGGTATTATGAGAATGATCGTTGCGAGCAGAAACAGGTAGCTGAAATTGCCGAGAAGGTGAAATATGCTCTCGACCTTTACCTTAAACGGAATCTTCGCGTCGCGAAGCACCGAGGGCAGAAGCTTGCCGGCCGTCTGGATTCCTCCCTTGACCCACCTGTGCTGCTGTATCTTAAAGGCGTTCATGTCGACGGGAAGCTCGGCGTCTGATACGACGTCGGGCAGGTAAACCGCCTTCCACCCGTTTATCTGCGCCCTGTAGCTGAGATCAAGATCCTCGGTCAGGGTGTCGTGCTGCCATCCTCCCGAAAGCTCGATGCATTTTTTGCGGATCACCCCCGCGGTACCGTTAAAGTTAAGAAAAAGGCCGTTTGAGTGCCGCGCGGCCTGCTCGATGACGAAATGTCCGTCAAGAAGCACCGACTGGGCCTTTGTTAGAAGCGAGTAGTCGCGGTTTAGGTGTCCCCACCTGGTCTGCACTATCCCGACCTGCGGGTCCTCGAAGGAGGGTATGGTCTTGCGCAGAAAATCCCGAGGGGGAACGAAGTCCGCGTCGAAAATCGCGAGGAACTCCCCGCTTGCCCGAGCGCAGCCCGCGGCAAGCGCCCCCGCCTTGTACCCTTCCCTTGTTTCCCTGCGGATATGCTTTATATCAAAGCCGGCGGCTTGGAGCTCCGCCGTGCAACGCTCCGCTATCCGGCTCGTATCGTCCGTTGAGTCGTCAAGCACCTGCACCTCGAAAAGATCCCTCGGGTAGTCGATCTCGCAGACCGCCCGTATGAGCCTCTCCGTCACGTACATCTCGTTATAGACGGGAAGCTGCACCGTCACGCGCGGAAGCGGCCCCGTCGCGCCGGGAGCGGGGCGACGGCGCGCCTTAGCCTTGGAGTAGAGACGGACCAGGTAGTAGCGGTGAAGACCGAACACGCAGAGAAAAACGGAAGATATAACGTAAAGCAGGGTGCAAAAATACTTAAGAAAATCAAACACTCTTAAAACCTCTTATCGGTAAGAAACCGCTCGCCTCTACGGCTTAAAATTAGCTATCCTCTCGGCCGCCTGCTCTATTCTCGCCGTATCGAACGTAACCGATACCCTGGCGTACCCCTCGCCGCAGTCCCCAAAACCGTTTCCGGGAGTGACAACCACGCCTGCTTCTGAAAGCATCCTGGCGGAGAACTCAGAAGAGGTCATCCCCTGGGGAACCTCAAACCACACGTAGAAGGTGGCATCGGGCTGTGTGTACTTTATGCCGGCTTCTTCGAGGCCGCGGCAGAATATCTCGAGGCGCTCCCTGTAAACTTCCTTTCTCTCCTCAAGCCCCACCGAGCTGTTTTTAAGCGCCGTTATGCCCGCCACCTGAACCGCCTGAAATGCCCCGGAGTCTATGTTCGTCTTTATCTTCCCGAGACCTCCGATCGCCTTTTCATTACCGGCCGCAAACGCGATGCGCCACCCGGTCATGCTGAAGGTCTTCGAGAGCGAGTGAAATTCCATGCCGACCTCCATCGCCCCCGGTATCTCGAGGAAGCTCAGGGGGGTTTTCCCGTAAAACGCTATCTCCGTGTAGGCCGCGTCGTGGCAGACCAGTATGTTGTTTTTCTGTGCGAAATCGACCACCTCTCTGAAAAACCCTTCGTTCGCAAGAACAGTGGTGGGGTTGTTGGGATAGTTAAGAAACATCATGACGGCACGCTGCGCCACGGGAGAGGGAATGGCGTCCAGGTCCGGGAAAAAGCCGTTTTCCTTAAGAAGCGGCATCGGGTAGGGAACTCCTCCCGCAAACGTCGTTGAAACCGGATACACGGGATATCCCGGGTCGGGCACAAGCGCTATCTCTCCCGGGTCAAGAAACGCCAGGGGCGCGTGGGCTATTCCTTCCTTCGAGCCTATTAGCGCGACTATCTCCTTTGCCGGATCGAGGCTGACTCCGAAGCGCTCCGAGTACCACTCGGCCGCTGCCTCCCTGAAAGCCGGCATACCGACGTAAGAGGGGTAGCGGTGGTTTTCCGGATTCCCGCAGGCCTCGCGAAGCGACTCTATTATATGGTCAGGCGTGGGTATGTCAGGATCGCCCACCCCGAGGTCGATCACGTCAACCCCCTTCTCGATAAGCTCGTTCTTTTTCCTGTCGATCTCGGCGAAAAGGTATGGAGGAAGCTCCTCGATTCTCTTTGCCCATTTGATTTCCATGTAAAATCCTCCCGAGGATAGATGGGTCCTGACGGAGCATTTAGGTTAACTTAACGGCGCCAAATGGGCAAGTGCTTTCGTGCGGGGAAATCCGCCGGCGCGAAGCGTTAACCGCCCCTTAACGGGGAGTTTATGCTGCTTTGACAAAAACGGGGAGAAATATTATCCTGAGTGGGTTTTTTCCGGGGGCACAGTTAACAATTCGCGCAAAAAAGATTACAATTACTTTGTGCACACGCGGAAAAGCAGGTTGAAGATACTGGAATTATAGCAACAACTAGACACAGACAACCATTTGGAATTACGGATAAATCATGCATAGCGCAGCGATGATACGAACTTACAAATGCCGGGCAAAGGTCTCTAGGGCAGGGCATAAGCGCCTGATGGAAATATTCAGTATGTCTGCGGAACTGTACAATGCCGCGCTTGAGTCCCGGATCGACTGCTACAAGCGGACAGGTAAGGGGCGTTCATTCTTTGACCAGTGCAAGGAACTCACGGAGGTCAGAGCAGGTATTGTCGAGTTTGAAGCGGTGTCCGCCATTGTGTTCCGCGGGGTGCTATCGAGGCTCGAAAATGCATATAACAGGTTCTTCAAGCATGGTGGTTTTCCCCGGTTTAAAAGCGGGAAGCGCTGGCGCACCATTGAGATAAACGACGCTCGCTGGCATATGCTCAAGCATCAGAACGACAAAATTATCCTCAAATTAAAAGGTCTTCCCCGCATCGAGGTGAAATCTAGCAGAGAGTTGCCTGCCAACGGGTTGCTCAAGGCAATACGAATCACAAGGAAACCTCTGCGTACCGAAGTTGCGTTATCTTACGAAGTGCCCAAACCCGAGCAGATGAAAGAAGCAGAAAACCCCGTTGGAATAGACATGGGAGTATCGAAGCGGGTTACCTTGAGCAACGGAAAGGCTGTAAAAAATCGGGAGGTGGGTTATTCCCGCCTGATAAGGCTTCAACGTTCGATATCTCGAAAAAAGAAAGATTCTAAAAACCGGCGTAAAGCCGTATTGCTGTTCGCCAAGGAATGGCAAAGACTTACGGACAAGGAAAGAAATTATCTTCACCGGCTGACCGCTGCGCTAGTGAAGATGTACGATTTTATAGCGGTGGAGAAGTTAGAGACGAAAAACATGCTTCGCAACAATAAACATTTGGCAAAAAACATTGCAGAGCAGACTTGGGGTAAATTCACAACGCTGCTTAACGAGAAGGCCGAGAGTGCTGGCGTTAGGATGGTGCGTGTGAATCCCAAAAACACCTCTCAGGAATGCTCTAACTGCGGAGCGGAGGTAAAGAAGGATTTGTCCGTCAGAGTTCACAGATGTACTTGCGGGTACGAGGTGGACAGGGACGTAAACGCCGCAAAGAATATCCTTCATCGGGGCTTGTCCCTGGTTACGGGTGGGAAACTCTACCTAGAGTCCCGTATGGTCGGAAGGACAGAAGATAAGCGGGCTGATTTAGGGCCCGTTCGGCCAAGAACCGTAGAGGCAATTGTCTAGTTGTTACTATAATGCCCAAGATACTTTACGCCATACAGGGAACCGGAAACGGTCACATAAGCCGCTCAAGAGACGTAATAGCCGAGCTTCGCAAGTCAGCCGAGATCGACATAATGGTAAGCGAGCGCCAGCACGAGGTAAATCTCGGCTTTGAGGTGAAGTACAACCTTCGGGGACTGGGGTTTGTCTTCGGAAAAAACGGCGGGATCGACTACTACGCCTCCATAAAGAAAGCCCGCTTCGACAAGCTGCTCGGCGACGTCAACGATCTTCCAGTCTCGGATTACGACATGGTGGTAAGCGACTTCGAGCCCATATCCTCGTGGGCGTGCCGCCTCAAGAAAAAGGCCTGCGTGTCGCTGTCCCACCAGACCTCGTTTGTGTCTCCCAAGACCCCGAGGCCCGAGAAGCCTAACAAGATAATGGAGTTCATAATAAAGTGGTACGCTCCCGTGTGCATACCGCTTGGGCTTCATTTCCGCGAATACGACAGTTTCATAAAAACCCCCATAATAAGAAAGGAGCTTCGCCGCTTCGACGTGCGCCAAAACGGCCACTACACCGTCTACCTCCCGAGCTTTGACGAGCGCAACCTGATCGGGCACCTGAAGAATATCGACGTGCCCTGGGAGCTTTTCTCAAAGCACTACAAGGGAGAGCCCTACAGCGAGGGTAACGTCACCGTGTACCCGGTAAGCTACGAGAGGTTCATAGAAAGCTTCACGGGAAGCGAGGGGATACTCACAAACGCCGGATTCGAGACGCCGTCTGAGGCGCTTTTTTTGGGCAAGAAAGTGCTCGTGGTGCCGATGAAGGGACAGTACGAACAGGAATGCAACGGCGTGGCGCTTGAGCAGATGGGGTTTGAAGTAATCTACAAGCTGGACGGAGACTTCGAAGATACCCTCAAGAGGTGGATAGACCTTCCCCGGGCGAAACCCGAACCCTACCGGGACGTCGTTCCCGACATATCAGAAACCATACTGGCGCTTGCCGAGCGCTACGGGGGCGAAAAGGAGTTCAAGCACCCAAGCGGCTCCCCCATAGAAGACGCGGAGAAAAAAGGTCTGCTTGACCTTTTTCTCTGATCCGAAAGCGGTACAAAGGAAAAAATCAGGAAAGGAAAAACCAGAAAACCGCGGCGCCCATAACAAATCCCGCGAGGGTCTGGGCGAAGCTGTGGCACCCGAGTTTTACCCTCGACCACGCGACCAGCAGGGCCAGGGGCGGGAGAACGAAAACCAGACTCTCGTGCTGGTAGACCAACACCATCGCCATGAGGCTGCCCATGGCGGCGCAGTGACCGCTTATTTTCCAGTAAAGCGAAACCAGTATCCAAAGCCCCGTGAGCGCGAGGCACAAATAGCCGAACGTGACCAGGGCGTCCGGTCCGCCAACGAAACTGTAGAGAAGAAGCGAGAAGACCGAGTAGATGAAAATAATGCAAAGAGGCTTTATCCGCTCCTCCCTCACGCTTATGTGAAAATCCGTCACCTTCCCCCGGCCTATGAGATAGAGTATGTAAGCCGTCGGGGCGAGCACGAAAAGAAGCACGAAAAAGGAGGTCCAGAGAAACTTGGAGGAGTGGTCGATCGAATAGGAACAGAGAATTAGCGTGTAGAAAACCACAAGCGCGGGTGAGAAAACCGTGGAGATGAGGTTCGCCGCGACCGCAACCCTGCCGCCCTCGGCGGGGCTCGGAAACGTGATCTTGTGAACTATGTTATCGTTGTTAATCATTTTCTCTTAAAATCTATTAAACCGCAGGGAGCGGAAAAAACAAGTGGAAACCCAAAGGTTTTGCGTTTTTAAATCACCTTTTTAAAAATCGTTAACACTGCCTTAAATTTACCGGGAGGCCGTGTTTCTAAAACCCGCGCATAATCTGTATAATATCCCCACGGGCGGTTTTGATGATGGCCACATGGAAAAACAGCTTTCTTCGCGATCGCGCGGGTGCGGCGGCGCTAGCTCTCTGCGTACTCGGAGCACTTATCTCGGCGTACCTGCTGGTGGCGGACTTTTTGCTCGGGGGCGCTGAGTTCTGCCTCACGGGGCAAGGCTGCGACGTGGTAAGGGAGAGCCGGTACTCGCGCATGGGCGGCATCCCGGTCCCGCTGCTCGGCGTTCTGGGTTACGCGGCTATGGCAGCCGCCGTGCTCTCGCCCCTTGGGCGCAGGACGAAATGGAGCCTTCTTTTTCCGCTCTCAGCAGCCGCCGTGGGCTTTTCAGCCTACCTCACCTACCTTGAGCTTTTCATAATAGAGGCGATTTGCTCCTGGTGCGTCGCCTCAGCCGCAATCGCGGTGGCGCTGCTTGCGCTCTCGGGGCTTTGGAAACGCCAGACGGCCGGGGGCGCCTCCGCCTTTAAGTCCCTTGCCGGGGCGGCCGCGGTATTAGTCCTGGTGTTTGCCGTCTCCTACTCGATTCACTCCCCTTCTCCCGGCGAGGATCCCCCGTCAAGCGCCACCTTTTACCAGGTGAGTCTCGCGAAATACCTCTCGGATCAGGGAGCGACCATGTACGGCTCTTACAGCTGCGGTCACTGCCAGACGCAGAAGGAGCTTTTCGGAAGCGCCTTCGGCTACGTCGCCTACGTTGAATGCGGCCGCACCGGCCCCGACCCCAATCCCGCGCTCTGCGCGACTAAGAACATAAGGAGCTACCCCACCTGGGAGATCGGGGGGGATCTTTACGAGGGGGTAAGGACGCTTGAGCAGCTCGGGCGGATCTCTGGCTACTCGGACGAGTGAGAACTCCCCCGTCCTGCGCCAAGGCTTTACGATCACTTGCGGTTCTTTGACAGAGGACTTTTATTGATTATTCTTATCCGAACGTTTGTATTATGAATGACATGCCGCCGCCGAAGCGGCGGAGAGGTGAAGGGTGGGAAGAAGAAACGACGGATTATCATTTATAGTATGCTGCAACAAGTTCGGCTGGACCAGATCCTGGGGCATCAGCAGGGGACGCCTTCAGCTCGGCCTAGGAATTGTGGGGACATTCGTGCTCGGCGCGGTGTTCTCCTTTTTCTTTTCCTACAAGTTCTACGGAGAAGCGGAAACGGTACGGGCGGAGAAGCAAGAGGAGATAAACGAGCTGCTCGACGCCGTCGAGGGGATGTCGCTCGACATAATCGTAGACAAGAAGCTTGAGGACAAGTTCATAAAAAGGGTTCTCAGGCTTGAGAAAAGGCTCGTCTCCATGGAGAAGAGGCTCTCGACTAAAAAGCAGAGAAGAACTCCCCAGATAGGCGGGCGCGGGTTCCGGACAAACGACATCGGAGATGATTACTTCAACGCGGTCGAGAAGGACATAGACCGCCTTGCCGACACCCTCGCGGTCACTCCCTTCGGAAAACCCGTCTCAAGTGGGATATCCTCGCGCTACGGCTACAGGAAAAACCCATTCTCGGAGGCGAGGGAATTTCACGGCGGAATCGACTTCAGGGGGAAGATAGGTACCGAAGTCGTCGCCACGGCCGACGGCGTGGTCGACAAGGCCAAGAGCGTGAAGGGCTACGGCAAGCATGTTCTCATCAAGCACAAAAAAGGCTACAAAACTCTCTACGGGCACCTCTCCAAGATAGAGGTCACCAAGGGCCAGAGGGTCGTTGCGGGAGAGAAGATAGGGGAGATCGGATCGACAGGCCGCTCAAGCGGGCCCCATCTTCACTACGAGATAATAAAGCACAGAAGAAGAATCAACCCCAGCAAATACATAAGATAAGGGGAGGGGCTGTAACATGTACAAGAAGCAGAAAGGTAGTAAAAAGAACTCAGACGCCGTCGAGACGATTATCGGCGCGGGCGCCGTGTTCGAGGGAAACGTCTCGTGCGAGGGATCGATGAAGGTCGAGGGAACTCTCAAGGGAGACGTTAAAGTCGACCACACCTTGGTGGTCGGCCCTAACGGCTCGGTCACCGGCGACATTAACGCCGGAGGGGTCATCATATTCGGAGAAGTAAACGGGAAGATAGACGCCGGGGCGCTTGAGATCAAAAGCACCGGCAGAATAACCGGAGAAATCCTGGTCGAGACCCTGGTAACCGAGGCCGGGGGCTCTATGAGAGCCAAGTGCGAAATGAAAGGCCCCGCGAAGACAGGAGACCCGGAGGACCAGGTGCTGACAGTCTCCTACTCAAAGCAGTAAGCCAGGCAACCTAAGTGTAGTGCAGTGCGTCGGTATATATACGGCTATGTCGCTGCCTCCGGCGTTTTCCGTTTCGCACCTGATTTTTCCACGATTTCCGCAATAAGTTTTCCCCGAGCAAGATAAAAAAGGTAAGAGAATCTGAAACCGGCACCTCATAATCCTTTATGGCGTTGCACGTTAATGGCCTTCCATTGGAGAAGCGGCTGGGCTTGAATGCGGTTCTGCAAGGATGTATCCGAGGTCAAAATCGCCGCGTCAATTTCGCCTTTTTCAAGCAACAGATCGAGAAACGCCTGTTCAGAATCATTAAAAGGCAATACCTCCGATAGCCCCCCTCGGCATTTTTCTACAAGCATATTTCCGTAGTTCTCCTCCTTCTTGGAACCTTGTGTAGTACCAAGATGGAGCAAGGGTGCCAGCTGGCTTTCAATCTCCCCAACGTCAAAATCCACATCCGTGATCGAAACCGTACGCCAATCCTTGCGGTGCATTGCTCCATAAACTACAAAGGCAGTACGCAGCCGCTTGAAATCAAGATTGTCCATGGAGAATATCTGGCAACTGTCAAACAAGTCCCTTGCTCTGCGCCGCGACAACAGTGCCGCGAGTTTCCCCGCCGTGAGTTCATGAATTTCCATCACCGGAATATCATTTGCCTGCCATATTCCCAACGGACGTGAGTTCATGGTGGTTACAGTCCATAAAGGCACTCGATACATGAAATTGATATCTACATCCAGCCTGCCGCTTTGTCCAAGCGCACTCGGATAGCGAAGAGACCATTTCCCCCCGGCGTGTTCCTGCGGCATCCGTCTGACTGTAAAGTTCTCCCGGCTGAAGACATCCTGAATCGCTTTTTCGATCTCAGGACGCTCTTTGAGCATTTCCTCCCGACTCTGAGCCCCAATATAGTTGAGATCTATATCAACAGACAGCCTGGGAATCTGAAAAACAAAGAGGTTCAACGCGGTTCCGCCTTTGAGAACCAGTTTTCCCCTCAGAACGGGGTGATTACAAATGGCTTCAAGCGCTCCAAGCAGAAGTGCGACCTTTTCGAGTATATCCGCCTTAAACCCCGTAGACTCAGCTTCATGCTCTAATCTCTCAGGAGATATTCTCATAGCACCTCGCCCCATGACCGTTCAAGTATGTCTCTTGGAACCACCAAGTTCCAGTCTGCCACGAGGTATCCCTTCTTTCGCTTGCTGCGATCAAGATAATGGGGCTTCCGGGGCTTCCGGTCGCAAAGAGCCTTCAGATGATATCCCTCCACTGAGAAAGCCTCGCGGTGCTGATCGAAAAAGAATCCCGTCTTTGCAGCGGTCGTAGCATTGTCAAGCAAAAGAGCGTACTCCACCACCTTGTCTAAGTCGAAGAATTCAACCGATTCAAGTGAACGCCAGATTTCCTCCCATCCTCCCGAAAGGTCCGGACGGTCAAGAACATCCACCAGGGTCCGCTCAAGACTCGTAACACTGAGCGTCAAGCCTGCACGCTCCCTTGTCAGTACGCCGAATCGCTCCGTGGCGGAACGCATCAGTGCTTCGGGAAACTTCGCCCCCCGGAAAACACTGGAGCGGAACATGAATTGCCTGACCGGGCGGGATGACGAGTAGACAAGACGTTGCCAAACTGAATAGGCCCTTCCGTGAAACTCAAGTGCCGTGTGATGTGACAGGACAGCGTCTTTAGTCAATCTGGAGGCGATCAGAAAGGGATCCACAGGATAAGAAACAGAATTAGACCCCGGTGGGATAACCGCATACAGCCCCCCTCGCACGCGAACGATGCGACCGGTTTTGGTATAGTAGGCCAGCAGTGCTTCCTGTCCTCTTTGTCCCACATTGCCGCGGGATCCGAGATGTGCTGCTAGCTCCTCCCCGGTAAAAACCGGGTGTCTGCGGAAAAACGCTTCATGCTTGACGACTGGCATGCTTGACTTCCTGTTGCATTTCCCATAGTTAACATATGGGTTTGGTGATCTGTTTTTATACCACCAAGTTCAATTAAGTGACAATCTAACGCGAATCACATAATTAGTATATGGGTTTTAGACAATTATGTCAAATAGATATCTACATCCTGAAAAAAGGGGGATGGCTTCAGCTGATTGCTCTGCTCTACCAAGACTTCAAACCGAAATACCGCAGAGCGACAAATCCGTCTTAATACTAGTTACTAGTGGTGGTGGCCGCGTTTCCGCGCCGCGACGGGATCAAGAACAGGGGCCGTAACCGATATCCGCGCGCCCGAGCGGAACCTTAACTCCAAAACCACGCTCTCTCCCATGTCGCCCGAGAGACCCATGAGCATCACGTGGGAGCCTCCGGGGGAAAGCGCCACGGAAGCGCCGGGGGGAACCGCGATTGAAGAAACCTCCTTCATCACCATGGAATCAGAGCCCTCCTTCATCTCGATAACGTGAAGCGAGGCCTCTGCGGAGCAGCCGCAGCTCACTTCCAGAAGCTCGTCGGCCCCGGCGGGGTTCTCTATAACCATGTAGGCGGCGGTAACGGAAGTGCCCGGGGGATTCTGCCTCACCCACGGATCCTTAACCGATATTCCACTCTCGCCCCGCACAAAGGGGGCGGCAAGCAGGAAAACAAGGAAAACAAGAAGGGTTTTTCTCACGGTCGTGGGCGCTCACAGAAGAAGGCGTTTTATGTCATCAGCCATTTTCTTCGGATCAAGTTTGTCCGTGGGGTAGCGAAGCACGATCTCCCCGCCCGGGCCTATCAGGTAAACAGCGGGCGAGTGGCTAACCAGATAGTCGTCCTCCGAGACCTCCTGCTCCTTCGAGTAAAAACCCCCGCAGGCGTCGCTTACCCGCTTTATGGCCTCCTCAGAGCCCGTAAGTCCGACTATGCGGTCGTGGAAAAAGGGTATGTAGGCCCCGAGCTTTTCTGTGGTGTCGCGCGAGGGATCAACGGTTATGAAAAGCGCCTCGACCCTCTCGTCTCCCACGAGATCGAGCACCGCGCCCAGAATTCCCAAGGTGGTGGGACATATGTCCGGGCAGTTGGTAAAGCCGAAATTAAGCAGTATGACCTTGCCTGAGTGGTCCGAAAGAGAAAACTTCTGGTTTCGGTGGTCGGTGAGCGAAAAATCAAAGGCGGGGCGGCGGAACTCGTCCCCGTGAAATTCCGCTTCGCCCGTGCGAAGAAACCCCAGGACCGCAAGCCACACGAGGGCGATCAGGACCAAGGCAGTTAAAGGCAAGTAGTATCGTCTCATTTTAAGCGACTCCCAAACAGGTTAGGGAAGAAAATATACACCACCTTTTCAATTAAACAAAAAAAGAGCGCCTCAGGGGGGCCGAGGCGCTCTCTATTACAAAAAGGAGGATGAAGGATGAGTTATTGATCAATGTTTCTAATCAACACTGTTATAAAATATAAGTAATTTACTTAAACTGTCAAGAGAAAATTAAAAAAAATTTAAAACGGCGGAAAAAAGCGGGCAGGGCGCCTGCGCGCCGTGCCCGCTTAAATATGCTTCCTGGAAAGCAGAGGGTTATTACATCATGCCGCCCATGCCGCCCATCGGTCCGCCAGGCATGCCCGCGCCGCCGCCGCCGTCTTCTTTTACAATCTCAACGACGAGCGCTTCAGTGGTGAGCAGAAGACCCGCGACGCTTGCCGCGTTCTGCATTGCGGTCCTGGTCACCTTCGCGGGATCGAGAATACCGGCCTTTATGAGATCCGTGTACTCGAGCTTAGCTGCGTCAAAACCGTTTGAGCCCTTCTGGTTTCTTACCTTCTCTACCACTATGGAACCGTCCCATCCGGCGTTTACGGCTATTCCCCTTAGGGGCTCCTCAAGCGCTTTTTTGACGATGTTCACTCCCGCCTGCTCTTCGGGGTCCGCGCCGCCATACTTGTCGACCGCGGTTATGGCCCTTATGAAGGCCACGCCTCCGCCAGGAACTATTCCTTCCTCTACCGCCGCCCTGGTGGCGTTAAGGGCGTCTTCCACCCTGTCCTTTTTCTCTTTCATCTCGGTTTCCGTGGCAGCTCCGACCCTGATCACGGCCACGCCTCCGGCGAGCTTGGCGAGGCGTTCCTGGAGCTTCTCCCGGTCGTACTCTCCGCTTGCCATCTGTATCTGGCTTTTGATCTGGTTTATGCGGCCCGATATGGAACTCCTGGTTCCGGCACCTCCGACTAGGGTGGTGTCGTCACGGTCTATGACGATTCTCTTCGCCTGTCCGAGATCGGTTACCTTCGCGTTTTCAAGCTTCATGCCGGCCTCTTCGGATATAACCTGTCCGCCCGTGAGAAACGCTATGTCCTCGATCATGGCCTTTCTGCGGTCCCCGAACCCTGGAGCCTTTATGGCCGCGACCTTGATCGTTCCCCTGATCTTGTTCACAACGAGCGTCGCGAGAGCCTCTCCCTCGACGTCCTCCGCGATTATCAAAAGGGGCTTCGTGCTTCTCGCCACTTCCTCAAGAAGCGGGAGAAGGTCCTTCATGTTAGCTATTTTCTTATCGTAAAGAAGAATGAGCGGATCCTCAAGCTCAACCGTCATCTTCTCGGGCTCGGTGACGAAGTAAGGGCTTAGATACCCCCTGTCAAACTGCATTCCCTCGACCACGTCAAGCTCGGTATCAAGGCTTCTTCCTTCCTCTACGGTTATTACCCCGTCCTTTCCCACCTTCTCCATGGCGTCGGCTATGATGCTTCCGACGTTTTTGTCCCCGTTTGCGGAAACCGTGGCCACCTGGGCTATCTCCGTGCGTCCCTTAACCTGCTTGCTGAGCTTACTTATGCTGCCGGTCACTACCTCGACCGTCTGCTCTATTCCCCTTTTAAGCTTCATGGGGTCGTGTCCCGCAGCGACAAGCTTTATGCCTTCGCGGTATATCGCCTGGGCCAGTAGGGTGGCGGTCGTGGTGCCGTCTCCGGCAACGTCGCTAGTCTTAGAAGCGACTTCCTTTACCATCTGGGCTCCCATGTTCTCGAACCTATCCTCAAGCTCTATTTCCTTTGCAACCGAAACCCCGTCCTTTGTGACGACGGGAGCTCCGAACGTTTTCTCTATAAGCACGTTGCGTCCTCTGGGACCCAGCGTCGCCCTTACCGCGGCCGCGAGCTTGTTAACGCCCTCGAGAATCTTCTCTCTGGCCTCAGTGTCAAATAACAGATCCTTTGCCATCTTATTACTTCCTCCTTGGTTAATCTATCACCGCGAGTATTTCGTGTTCGGGGATAATCAGGTAATCCTCGCCGCCGTGCGAAACTTCGCTTCCACCGTATTTTCCGAAAATAATCTTGTCGCCGGGCTCAACGTCAAGCGGAAGAAGATCTCCGTTTTCGAGAAGCCTTCCCCTCCCTACGGCAACAACCTCCGCCTGCTGGGGTTTCTCAGCCGCGGTGTCGGGGATTATGATTCCCCCTTCTGTCGTCTCAGACATATCAAGACGCTTTATCAAGACCTTGTCATGTAGCGGTCTTATTCCCATCTCATATACCTCCTTTTTAACTTTTTAAAGCTGGTCTGGCACTCTTGTCTGCCAAGTGCCAATTATAAAGTAAGCACGTTTTTGCGAGTGTCAAGGGATGGGGGGGAAAAACAGGGCCCGAAGGCGGCCGGTAAGGGGGTTAAAAAAGCTGAGGCCGCCCGCGGGCTGGCCGCGACGACCTCGTTACTACTTCTACACGTGGCAGATTAGCTAAGGTAAATAATACCGTCCGTAAGATCGAATGTCGAGTATTGCTTTCCGGCAAAGCATAATTTTTACGGGCTAATTCTCTTATTTCTTCCAGAAGAGCTTCCAAGCAGGACCAGAAACGGCTCGTCGCTTTGTGCATCTAAAGTTTACTGAGTCGTCCCTGGTTTTTCTCCGCGACCGCCTCTTCCATCAAAAAGTCGAGCTTTTCTGATGCTGAGTCCTTTTCGATTTCTTTATCCCACTGTTCCCAGTCCCTCTCGGAGAGCCACTCGCGCAGATGGATATACTCCTCTTTGGAAAGAGCCGAAATGGCGGATTTTATTTCTTCTACAGTTGACATAACAAGCCGTCCTGCTACGGAGGTGATGTTGGTTAGATAGTAAATACTTTGGCTCAGTTTGCAAAGAGTGCTACCTGTATACCGTCCGGGCCTCTAACATTTTATTTTTTCGCTTTCTCAGAAAGTTCCACCAGTTTCTCTAGCGCCTCCATTGGGGTCATGTTCATGGGATCCATGGACGCGAGATCCTCGGTTAAAAGAGCTTCCTTTTGAAACTCAGCCTCAGATTCCCTCTCCGGCTCCGCGTCGAAAAGAAGAAGCTGCCCGCCTAGCATCGACTGGGAGAGGGAGGCCTTGAACTTCTCAAGGGAGAAAAGAACCTTTTTAGCCGAGTTAAGAACCTTGGGGGGAACCCCGGCAAGCCGGGCCACCTGTATCCCGTAGCTGTGGCTCGTGGCTCCGGGGACAAGCTTCCGCAGAAACAGTATCTCTCCCCCCTCCTCCTTTACGGCAACGTTTGAGTTACAGACCCCGGGCTTTACGTCCGCAAGGTTAGAGAGCTCATGGTAGTGGGTAGCGAAAAGGGTGAGGGGCCCCATGTCGTAGAGATACTCAGAGACCGCCCACGCTATGCTCATCCCGTCAAAGGTGCTCGTGCCCCGCCCGATCTCATCCAGTATGACAAGGCTCCTCGGGGTGGCGTTTTGCAGTATGTGCGCGGTCTCCACCATCTCGACCATGAAGGTTGACCGCCCCGCCGTGAGGTTATCTGACGCCCCGACCCTTGAGAATATCCGGTCGACTATCCCGAGGCGTGCCGCCCGGGCCGGAACGAAGCTTCCCATCTGGGCCATAAGCGATATAAGCGCCACCTGCCTTATGAGGGTTGACTTGCCCGCCATGTTGGGCCCCGTGATGATCATGAAACGGTCCGCTTCCGAATCGAGGGTGACGTCGTTTGGCACAAAACCCCTCTCAAGGCTTATCCTCTCGACCACCGGGTGGCGGCAGTCGCGAAGCTCGACCACGGGACGCGGGATAAACTCCGGTGCGCAGTAACCGTAGCGCGAGGCGATTTCGCCCATTGAGCAGAAAACATCGGTCTCCGCAACCACAGACGCGGTCGTCTTGACGCGCTGGGCCTCCGCGGCCGCTTTTTTGCGCACCTCCTCGAAAAGCGAGGCTTCAAGCCCGGTTATTTTCTCCGCGGCCGTGAGTATCTGCTCTTCGTATTCCTTTAGCTCAGACAAAGTGAAGCGCTCGCTTCCCGCCAGGGTCTGTCTTCTTGAGTAGTCCTCAGGGACAAGCGAGAGCCTTGAGTTCGTTACCTCAAGGTAATAGCCGAACACCCTGTTGTAACCGATTTTAAGGTTGTTTATGCCCGTTCGCTTCCTCTCCCTGCCCTCAAGCTCCGATATCCATTTCCGCCCGTCGCTCTGGATTTTTCGAAGCCGGTCAAGCTCGGGGGAGAATCCTTCCCTTATCACCCCTCCCTCCCGCGCGAAAACGGGAGGGGTCTCGACAAGGGCCTTCTCCAGATAATCGCGGAGGTCGCTGAAGTCATCCATCCTCTCTCTAAGTGAAGCGAGAGCTTCAGAGCTAAGGTCCTCCATCGCGGCGCGGAGATTTTTTATGTGAACTGAGGAATCGCGAAGCGAAGCAATATCCCTGGGCCTGGCTGAAGGAGTTTCGATCCTGTGTATAAGCCTCTCAAGGTCGCCTGTCTGCCGGAGCGCTCCCATGAGGCTCTCTCTTCCGGATGGATTCTCAAGCAGTTCCGCCACCGCATCCTGTCTTTTTTTTATTTCCCCGACACAAAGCAGCGGATAGCTCATCCAGCGGCGAAGAAGCCTTGCGCCCATTGGCGATCGGGTCTCGTCCATTACGCCTAGCAGTGATTGCTTAAGGGATCCTTCGGTTGAGCTTCTAAGCTCGAGGTTCCTCGCGGTCCACTCGTCTATTTTCATGTAGTCGACGGTGTCGTAGTACCTTGGGAACTCTATTTGCGGCAGGAAGTCCCTCTGGGTTTCCCGAAGGTAATCAAAAAGCACCCCGCAGGCCAAAACGCAGCCGGGTTTTTTCTCGATCTCGAGGGCTTCAAGGGTAAGCACCGTAAAACCGTCTTTTAGGATTTCCCTGCAGCGCTGCGGCTCCCATTTCCAGGAATCTACCTTGGTTACGAGCGTGCGAGGGTTTGAGTCGAGCTGGGACTTAAGCCAGAGGGAATCCTCACCAGAATCAGGGATAAGTATTTCCCTCGGGCCGATGTGCGCCAACTCAGAGAGAAGGTCCTGCGGCGAGGAAAAGAAAGAGGTTCGAAACTCCCCCGTAGAGATATCGCAGAAGCAAAGCGCATAACCGTTTCCTTCTTCCGCAACGCACGCTAGGAAATTGTTGCTTTTTGACTCGAGGTTTTCAGAATCCAGGACGACACCTGGAGTGAGAACCCTCACGACCTTCCTGTCTACAATTCCCTTTGCTTGCTTCGGGTCGCCCACCTGTTCGCAGATGGCCACCTTCTTTCCGCTTCCGAGAAGCTTTGATATGTGGGGTTCCACGCTGTGGAAGGGAACGCCGCAGAGCGGCACCGGGTTTTTCTTCGAACGGTCCCTTGAGGTAAGTGCTATGCCGAGTATTTCCGACGCAATCTTCGCGTCGTCGTAGAACATCTCGTAGAAGTCCCCAAGCCTGAAAAGAAGTATGGCGTCCGGGTACTCCCTTTTTACGCCTAGGTACTGGTTCATAAGGGGAGTCTTAGAACTCATGTAAGGAACTATTATACTGGATTCCCGAGAACCGCCGCAAGACCTGCGGCGGACTAGGAGGGCGCAAGGAAACGGAAAAGACCGGACCGCGACTGCAGTAGAGATCGGGACGGGATATTTTCCAGAAACGCACGGGGCGGCCAAAAAGCAAAACCTGAAACCCGCACCGCAAAGCACCAACAAAAAAACGCCGAACCGATTACCCTTATCAGATAACCGGTCCGGCGCCTTTTAATCTCAGCAGTCAACCGACAGCTTTTCTAGTGAAAACCGCCAGCCGTCCGCCAGTTTAGTTTGAACTGCACCTCTCGACCACGAAGTCGACCAGCCTGGTGACTGGCAGGCCGCTAGCGTTGTCCTTTCCAAGCGCGTCTATTATCGCCTGCACCTTAGATTTAGCCTCAACGGGAGGATCTGCATCAGGAGCTGCAGTTACGCCCTCTATTTCATTAGATCCACTAGAATTGACTATGGCAACAGTAACACCGTCTACCTGAACCGCCGCGCGGGCGACATCGCCTACCGGGACCGAGGCGAATCCTACATCATCCTGCGTCGCTCCTTCAAACCCCTTGAGATGAATCTCGTCGGTTGCGGCCATGCCTTCGCCTGTGGTGAAATCCTCAATCGTATCAGCGTTAGTTCCGTCGTTGAAAACGCCGAAAATATCGTTTCCACCGCCGCCGTTAAGCTTGTTCTCACCCGTGCAGCCGACAAGCGTGTCTACGCCTTCGCCTGTGCCGCCGTTAAGCTCGTCGTCGCCTTCACGGCCGAGAATGGTCGCTCCGCCGACAACAGCAGTTATCTCGTCGTCATTCGGCGTGCCAAGAACTGTCTCAACATTGGGAGGAGTGGTAACCGGACCAGTGCCCAGCTTGCTTTCATCAACATCATCGGTGGCGGGATCATCAGCCAGCACCGCGTAGCGCAGAGTATCCATGCCTTCACCCATAGTCTCTGTAACTGTAACTGGGTCACCAACTTCGACCACGTAAGTATCGTCGCCGGGGCCGCCGGCAAGCAGCGTGTCGTCATCGGGGCCGCCTATGAGCGTGTCGCCGCCGGGGCCGCCGTAAAGCGTGTCTGCGCCCGCGCCGCCGTCCAGCATGTCGCCACTACCGGTCTCCGCATCTGCGGCTTCGCCCCTTAGCGTGTCGCCGCCAGCCAAGCCATAAATCCTGTTGGCCCGGGTATCACCGGTGAGAATATCGACGCCTGCGCCGCCCTTAAGATTCTCGATCGTGCTGAGTACGTTTGGAGCATCTTCCGTGCCTTCATCTACAACCTTGATCCAGTCAACTGCACCGCCGGTGACTGTAGCCGGAATGTAAGCAATAACCGCCTCTACAGGAGGATCCTCATCCGGCATGGCAATAACCGCCTCTACAAAAGCGTCACTGTCAGTGTTAAGATCGATGGTTACGCCATTTGCGGCCGCCTCGCCCTCGTAGCTTATCGTGTCCGAGTCCGCGCCGCCGTCAACTACGTCAACTCCGTCATCGGGTGTTTCGCCATCGACTACCATCGGGCGGTTCGGAATAATCGTGTCGTCGCCTTCGTGACCATTGATTATATCGGCATCATCCAAACCTTTAAGCAGGTTTGCTTTTTTATTACCGTCTATTCTGTCGGGGCCGTGGGTGCCCTTGACATTCTCAATGTTCGCCAAGGTATCATCGCCCGTTCCGGAATCTACGCTGTCTTCTAATGAGAGGTAGTTGCCACCGTCGGTAGCGGTCTCATGTTGAACCCTGGCTTTACCAGTCCTCAGATCAACTGTTACTTGCATAGCTCCCAGGTAGATCACGATATCCTCATCACCGGCGCCGCCGTCAAGCGCGTTGTTGCCGGAACCGCCTATAAGCTCATCGTCGTTGTCGCCGCCGTCAATCGTGTCGTTACCGGGGCCGCCGTCAATCGTGTCGTCATCGGGGCCGCCGTCAATCGTGTCGTTACCGGGGCCGCCGTCAATCGTGTCGTTACCGGCCATACCTTTGATTATATCCTTGCCTTTCCCACCTTCGATAAAATCGGCTTCGGCGGTACCCTTTACCATGTCGTCGTCGTCACCGGCCATATGGGGATCCATAGCGGTTGTTCCTTCCCTGACTGTTTCATACCTGACATCGTCATTTATCTCGCACTTATTAGTCTCTTCATTAAGCGTCGTATCAGCTCCACATTCATACCTGACATCGTCATTTATCTCGCACTTATTAGTCTCTTCATTAAGCGTCGTATCAGCTCCACAATATTTAGCCGGAGTAGCAACCAGCACGCACATATCGCCAGCGGCATTGGGCTCCATACCAGCTTCACACATTAGGTCTGTCGGCGGCGTCATCATCGTTGTCTCATCGTCGTCATCATCAAAGCATGACGGAAGAACCAACAACGCGGCCAGAAGAAGTACTAACATGCCGATCATTGACACGCTCTTGCCCCCCGCGCGCCCTGATCTTTTATAAGGCATTCCGTTAAATTTAAACATCTTATTCATTTACCTCCTCATGAATTGTTTCCGTATTTCGAGTAAAACTTAACATCATCGCTAACTAATTTACATGAAAACACACTGAAGTGTCAACATATTTTTTCAACTCCATTAAATATAACCGCCTCGGAAAATAGCAGCTTCTGGGGAAACAGAAAGCCCCCGTCTAACTCAAACAATAACACTAACAAAACCGAATTTCAACCTATTTAATAAAAACCGAAACTCACCGGCAAATCAAGCACTGCCACATTTTGCTTCAGTCGCGTGAGAACAGCCCTTTGAAGCAAGATCAGAACCCCGACCCGCAAACGCATTTCACGGATATCCACCCGCCTGAGCTTCGGGTCCCTGCACGATCCGAACCACGCTAAATTCCCTTGAGTTCAGAGCCCCTGCGCGGATGCTCCTTTCTCCAGCGAAGCCTGTTAAGCGCGCTTACAAAAGCCTTCGCGCTCGCGACTGAAATATCCGTATCCACTCCCTGGCCCTGCGATATCACTCCCTCATCAGATATCCTGACCGTAACCTCTCCCTGTGCGTCGGTTCCGCCCGTTATCGAGGAAACCGAAAAATTCTCAAGCCTGGGGTCAAGCCCCGTTGCCTTCTTAACCGCCTTGAAAATCGCGTCTACCGGCCCCGAGCCCGTCTCGGAAACCGAGACCTCTTCCTCTCCTCCCGCTGTAATCGTGACGCTTGCCTCGGGCGATGTGTCCGTTCCGCCGGAGTAGCTCGTCGCCACAAACTCGTAGTAATCAGAGGACCGCAGAAACTCCTGGTTTATAAGGGCCTCTATGTCCTCGTCGAAAACATATTTCTTCTTATCGGCAAGGGCCTTGAATTTCGTGAAGGCATTTTCGAAAGCCTCCTGCTCCAAGGAGTAGCCGTATTCCTCCAAGCGGTCCCGAAACGCGTGGCGTCCCGAGTGCTTGCCGAGCACTATCTTGTTAGAAGGGATCCCGACTTCCTGCGGGGTCATTATCTCGTAGGTGATGCTTTCCTTTAACACGCCGTCCTGGTGGATGCCCGCCTCGTGGGCAAAGGCGTTCGCGCCGACTATAGCCTTGTTCGGCTGCACGTTAACCCCCGTGACTTGGGAAACGAGCCTGCTAGTGGGATAGATCTGGGTCGTGTTTACCCCGAAACTGTAGGGCTTTTTGTCGCTTCTTACGCTTAGGCCCATAACTATTTCCTCAAGCGAGGCGTTACCCGCCCTCTCCCCGAGGCCGTTAACCGTGCACTCTACCTGCCTTGCCCCCTCGCTTATGGCCGCGTGGGAATTCGCGACAGCCAGGCCGAGATCGTTATGGCAGTGAACGCTCAGGATCACGTCATCCAGGTTCGGGACGTTTTTCACAAGCGTATGAATTATGTAAGCGAATTCCTCGGGAATCGTGTACCCGACGGTGTCGGGGATGTTGATCGTTGTGGCTCCCGAGCGCACAGCCACGTCGACTGCGGTGCAGAGATAGTCGATATCCGTGCGCGTCGCGTCCTCGCAGGAGAACTCTACATTGTCCGTGTAGTTCCTAGCGTGCTTTACGGCGCCGCTTATCATCTCAAGGACCTGCTCCCTTGTTTTTCTTAACTTGTACTTAAGGTGTATTTCGGAGGTGGCGATGAAGGTGTGTATCCTCGGGCTCTCTGAGTGCCGCACGGCTTCCCAGCCGCGGTCTATGTCCTTGAAGCTTGCCCTGCAGAGTCCCGCTATCTGGCAGCCCTTTATCTTCTGCGCTATTTTCTTCACCGACTCGAAGTCCTCTTCAGAGGATATGGGAAATCCCGCCTCTATTATGTCCACTCCCAGACGCTCGAGCTGAGTGGCGACCCTGAGCTTCTCCTCGGAGGTCATGCTGCAGCCCGGGGCCTGCTCGCCGTCTCGAAGCGTGGTGTCGAATATGTGTATGTAGTTGTTTTGCATCTTGGGGCCTTCTCTTTTAACCACCGTAAAGGCAGGTATTTACACGCGCCCGGCGGGCTTGTCAAAAACAGTTTCTCCGTGCGCGCGCTTAATTCTCAAACAGAATCCGTATGACCAAGATCCATGTCGGGACAGACGATATCGCGCACCGCGCGCTTAAGCTCCTTTATCTCGGGGAACCTTCCCATCCGCTCGCGCGACCAGACAAGCGTTTCGCCCGCCCGCACCTCGAACACCCCTCCGCTTGAGGGAACAAGGCAAACCCCGCCGAGCGTTTCCCCGAAAGTGCCGAGAAGCTCCTGCGCCATCCACACAGAACGCGCAAGCCAGCCGCATTGCGTACAGTATTTTATCTCTACCATTCCGTCTTTACCACTTACTCCTTTGCCTCGAAACGCTTACCTTAAGCCAACTGCATGTTTGATTATAAAGGGCAAAAAAGATATACTCAAAGAACTAGAGAAGCTTTTTCCTGAATCAAACTTTTTCCCGGGGTGAGAACAAAAAAATGAAAAACGGAATTTTTCTCGCAGCTCTCGTTTTTTCGTGCGCGCTTTTTTTCACGGCCCAGCCTTCAGATGCGGCCGACAGCGCAAAAGGTCAGGAAGTCTACAACACCTACTGCGCCCTTTGCCACGGCCCCACGGGGCTTGGCGACGGAGTGGGGGCCGCAGCGCTTGACCCGAAGCCGAGAGATCTCTCGAGCGCCGCTATCCTTGAGACCTATACAGACGAGTACCTCGTAAACGTGATAACAAACGGCGGGATGGCTGTCGGCAAATCCCCGGCCATGCCTCCCTGGGGCGGGGTAGTAAGTCCCGAGGACATAGAAAACGTGGTGGCGCACATAAGGCAGAACCTCTGCAAGTGCGAGCATAAAAAGTAAGCGGGTAGCGGACTTTACCATAGACTTCTTGAAACAGATATACTTTCCTGATGTATTGTTCGTGGAGCGTTAAATGTGACGAGTGGGAGAGACAGAGGGGTTATGCAAGTACAGTCTAAAGTCCTAAAAGAGGCACTAGATCTTCCAGATGGTGCGCAGTTTCGGCCCTAGCTCCAAGTACGGATTCTAAACCATGATAACAAGGACAGAACTTCTGGAGATTATAGCCAACGGCGAGAATTCAGGCGTCGAGTTCAAACGCGACACCCTGCGAAACTACAATCTGGCAAAAGAACTTGTCGCCTTTTCCAATCTTGACGGCGGAATGGTGCTTCTCGGCGTTGAGGATGACGGAAGCATCTCAGGCCTGACCCGAAACCGTCTTGAAGAATGGGTAATGACTGCGTGCCGGGACAAAATCAGACCCGGCATAATCCCGTTTTTTGAAATAATCAAAGAAGTGGAACCCGGCAAGGACGTTGCGATTGTCCGTGTCCCGCGCGGCAGCTACGTACACAGCCAATGGCATAATAACGGACACACCTACTATATAAGGGTGGGGACGCAAAGCCGTGAACCAACTCAAGAGGAACTGGGGCGGTTATTTCAACAACGAGGCATGGTTCGCGCCGAAATGCAACCAGTTTCCGGAACGACGATCAATGATCTGGACCGTCGCCGTCTTAAAGACTACTTCGGACGTATCCGCCAGCAAGATGTTCCCGATGACGGCGACGACGCGGGATGGCGGAATTTATTGACAAACACCGACATTATGACTGAAGATGGAGTAACCCTCGCCGGCATGCTGCTGTTCGGAATCACGCCAAACCGGTATCTGCCCCAAGCCGGAATTGATGCCGTCGCATATCAGGGAACGGAAAAAGAATACGAGGCAAAAGAACGAAGCCAACTGCGCGGAGCAATGACACCGCTTATGGACAGGAACGAAAATCTACTGGAAGCGGGTCTAGTGGAGCAAGCGGTGAGTTTTGTCCGCCGAAATACACCCGTACATTCCTATCTCAAAGATGGTGCACGTCGTGTGGATACTCCTACGTACCCGGAAGAAGTAATCAGGGAAACCATAGTAAACGCCCTGATCCACAGGGATTATCTTCTTTCGGGCACTGATATTGAGCTGGCGATTTACGAGGACCGCCTGGAAGTAGTCTCGCCCGGGAAGCTTCCGAACGGCACAACTCCGCAACGCATGCGTCTGGGAACCCGAACCGCTCGGAACAACCTCCTTAAGGATTTTATGCGCGACTATAGATATCTGGAACATATGGGTATGGGAGTACCCAGAAAAATCATAAAAGGAATGAAGGAACACAACGGTTCCGACCCGCAATTGATCGAAGAAAACGAACGTTTCACGGTGCGGCTATTCTCGACAAAGAAACCTCGAAAAGATAAAGGAGTAATATCTACAGAGGATCTTCCCTGGCTCTCCTGACTTATTCATGCCGTGCCGTACCGCAAGCCAATAAAAAACCGACACCCGAGAGGCTTCGGGCAAGAATTCGCCGAAAGTCACATCCCATCAATGACTTGATTTTCCCTTTCGGTATCAAGAATTGCTAGTTGTCTCTCAATTTTTGCTGTCTTTGTTTACAACTCCGTGGCGCAACTGATCAATCGCCTCCTCAAATCCGTCGTCAAGCTCACCGGGCCAAGTACCGTAAAGAACGCTTACACCTTCTATTGGACCTACGTTCTGCAAACGCGCCAGGTCCTCAACAGTCATAGATTCCCAAAATGACCACGACAAAATTTCAGCACCTTCGTTCAAACGATCTTGCGGGTGTTTCCGCATCCCGTATTTTTTATCCTTCCCGTCCATCATTGCTCCTTCTGCTTATTATCCCTATTTATGACCCTCTGGTTTGTGGCGCACACAAGATAAAACATCTGTAAGGCCAGTATAAGAAGTAAATCAGAAAAAAGCGCGGAGGCCCCGAAGACCGCCGTGCCCCTTTCCCTTATTATTATATACGCGCTCAGACTCCCCTTTCTTCAAGACCCGGGGGAAGTTCGCCGTAATAGGGAGACTCCTCCTCGTACATCTCAAGGATTCTCTCCTTCGGCATATCCGGCATGTCTTCTGTGAAACCGAACATCCTGCATATGTGGCGAAGCTCCTCCTCCCTTCCAGGGAGCGGATCCATGGGCTGTATAAGCTTCTGTCCCTCAAGCTCAGCTCGCACATCCTGGTCCTCCTCAAGCGGAGTTCCGTACTGGTTGTAGTGATAGAGCCTGTCAAACCTCTTCCTCGGTCTCTGCCCGGGGTCCTCGGCCGGGTATCCCACGGCCATGAGCCAGATGGGAACTATGTTCTCGGGAGTCCCTAAAACTTTCGGGAACTCGGCCGGCTTTCTCCCCGTGGCGATAAGACAGCATCCGAGCCCCATGTCCGTTGCCGCGAGCATGGCGTTTGCAATCGCCTGGCCCGCCTCGATCCTCAGGAGGTCCTCAGCCCTGTCCTTTGGAAAGCTCATCAGCCGGGGGTAGGTGCTCTCGGTCAGTATCTTGTAGGTCCAGCCGTGGGCCGCGGTTATGGCCCTTGCGGGAAACAGCACCTGGAAGGTCTGAATCAGCTCCTTGTACCAGGCGTCCATGTTTATAAGCCACGCCACGATAATCGGGGCCTGGCGCAGGTGAATCTCGTTAAACGGGGATCCGCACTCGACTATCTGCTCGAACTTCTCGGGGGGATAGGTTTTTTTGTCTATCACTATCGCCTCGGTCGAGTTGCAGTTGCCCTGGCAGGAGCAGTACCGCGACGCCTGAAGCATCTTCTGTATCTTCCAGTCCTCAACTTCCTTCCAAGGCTTAAAGAACCGGAAACTCCTCCTAGTGCCCATAGCTTCAAAAACTTCCATGTGAAATTCCTCCTTTGTCTCTAGTTTGTTTTTTCAAGTCTCTCCCCCGCTCCGCGTCTAAAGCGTGGTCCAGCCGCCGTCTATCACGAGATCGGAACCCGTTACGTACCGGGCTTCGTCAGAAGCCAGGTAGAGCACCGAGTGTGCCACTTCCTCGGCCTCGGCCCTTCTAACCAGGGGAACCATCTCGGCCGCTATCGCGTCAAGCTGCTCCTCGGCGTCAGGAGGGTTTCCCATGAACTCGGGATCCATCTTGGTCTTTATGTAGCCGGGGCAGACGGAATTTGTCCTTATGTTCTCCTTCGCGTGATCAAGGGCCATGCTTCTCGTTATCTGCCTCACCGCCCCCTTGGAGGCGTTGTATGCGACGCAACCCTCCATCCCAACGATGCCGAGCACACTTGAGTTGTTGATTACGGAACCCCCGCCGTGCTTGGCCATGAACGGAACGACGTACTTGCTCACCAGGAAAACCCCCTTCACGTTTATATTGATCGTCTTTTCCCAGACATCGTCCGAAGTGGTGACAACGGTTCCGCCCTCAAAAATCCCGGCGTTGTTAAACAGTATGTCCACCCTTCCGAAATCGCCGTAAAAGGCCTCGACCACCCTTTTTACGTCCTCTTCCTTGGAAACGTCCCCGGGATAGGCCCTTATCTCCCCAGGACCGGGGTTCTCGGCTACCACTTCGTCAAGCCTCGCGGCCGTTCTAGACATGATGCCCACATTGGCCCCCTCCGCGGAGAACAAAAGCGCCGTAGCTTTTCCTATTCCCTCTCCCCCGCCCGTTATGAGTGCCGTTTTTCCAGTGAGTCTTCCCATTTTTATCTCCCTTGCTTCGGGTTAAAACCCTGTTTTTTTTCTAAAGTCATTATATAATAACCCATTATGAGCAACGGAAAATCTTTTACGGCGGCGACGGTGCAGGCTGCCCCCGTTTTCCTCGACAGGAAGGGTACGGTTGAAAAAGTCGTAAGGCTTATAAAGGAGGCGGCGGGAAACGGGGCTGAGCTTGTGGTTTTTCCCGAGGCGTTCATACCCACCTATCCCTACTGGCCCAAGGACCTCGGATTCGGCGCTGAAAAAAAGCTCACAATGGACGCCCACGTCGAGCTTCACAGAAACTCGGTCGAGGTTCCAGGGGAGGACACCAAGAAAATCGGCGAAGCCGCCAGGAAGGGGAAAATATACGTCGTGATAGGGGTTAACGAAAAAGAGGGAGGAACGCTTTACAACACCATTTTGTATTTCGGCAAGGACGGATCCCTTCTCGGAAGGCACCGGAAGCTCATGTCTATTGACAGCGAAAAATGCGTCTGGGCTAACGGGACCGCCGAGGACGTTAGGGTGTTTGACACCGAAGTCGGAAAAATAGGGGGGCTTTTCTGCTACGAGCACCACATGACCCTTGAGAAGTACGCTATGTTCACCAAGGGGGAGCAGGTGCACGTGGGGCTCTGGGGAGGGCACTGGTTCGTTAAGGACACGATGGATTTTGCAAGCCGTCAGTACGCGTTTGAGGGACAGGTGTTCGTCATAATGTCAGCCGGCTTCATTGAAGAGAACATGGTCCCCGACTCCTTTCCCCTGAAAAAGCAGACCATCTGGGACTACCCCGGGGGAAGCGGCATAATAAACCCGAGGGGACAGTACATCGCCGGTCCCGTATACGGAAAAGAAGAGATCCTCTACGCGGAAATCGAGCTTGACCAGATAATAAGGGCAAAGACCGTTATAGACTCCGTGGGGCACTTTTCAAGACCCGACATATTCCGCTTCGAGATAATGGAGTGACGTTGTTTCGGCCGAACCGCCTTTATTTATTCAGTGACGTCCCATTCCCTGCCGACAGGCAAGGACGAGTAAACTGGACATTGCCGTGCTAAAAAACTCGTCAAAAACGGAAGGTGGCTGGGGCACTAGGATTCGAACCTAGACTGGCGGATTCAGAGTCCGCTGCACTGCCATTATACTATGCCCCAGAGTTAGCGGAGGAAGATTATTTACTCCAAACCGCATGGTGTCAAACGGAAGAGAGTCTTGCAAAGGATAGAAAAAAGAACAAACGCCTTGTTTACAGGGATGGCCAGCAAGACAATTAACATGAGGCACTTACAGCTTCGTAATCCTTGACAAATACATCTCCTTATTTTTGATGGGCAAACTTCTATATTATTTGCTCTTCCTGCCCACAACTGTCACTGGAGTTTTATAAGTGATTGCTTTCGTCTCTTATCTGTAATTCCCTAGTCATTCAACCGTAGCAGGATGTAAGTCGCAGACGCATTTTTGCACAATAATTTGTGCTAGCAGGTCTGCTTGTTCAGGGTTCCCGGATGGAAATCCGATGATTTCACTATGAGATGGATCAGCTAGAAATTTCCCCTCGGCATCAAGCGGAGCGTGGATGATCCGCAAGTCAGGCAACTCTTCAGTGAGAAGTCTCCTGATTTTCCCTACATTTAATTCGGCAAATTTACCGTTCTTTCGTAGTTTAAGACGAGATACTTTACGCACTTCCGCTAACTGTTCTTCTTTTGAAAGATTTTCATAGTATTCAAGCCAATTAACCGAAACGCTTTTGTCTTCCGGCCTCTCCTCCCGTAGCCGAAATTCAGCAATATTCACCTTCCCAAACTCAAGGTTGCTCGGTTTCACGTAGCGGACGATATGATCATTTTCTGGAAGATCGTTGCCGTTCATGCGGAAAGGAGAGTTTCTAGTTTGAATGCTTGAATCTGGGCATTTACACCCTTCAGTGTATCGGTTCCGGCAACGCGCGATACAGGTACCTTCTCCGCACGACGCTTGAAAATAACATACCGGGCCGAGGAATTTCCCAAGAACTGAAGGCCAACAAGGTCATCTTCATCGTCATCCCAAACAACTCGAAGGTCACCGTTGTCCATCAGGAACAGACTTCCCCTTCGAAGAAATGGAATTGACTCGACAAACGTCCAGAAATCCTGTTCGGACTCTTTGTTGAAAGTTACACCCTCCATAATTGCTTCCTCTTGAAGAAATTCGATTCGGGAAGCGTAGGAACTATGAATTTCCTTGGTCGCTTTCACTTTTGCAGCCTTCTCCGAAATGACTAGGCTCTCAAAATCAATCTGGAAGAACTCTAAGTTCGTACCAAGCTCCGAACTGAAACCACCTGCCACAAAAGGACTATGACTCATTCTTATCGGGGGCGTATCATGATAAGAGTGTATCTCCTCGGTCGCCTTTGGCTTTGCCCGCAACTTAGGAATGATTGTATGCCCAACCTTATAGGTTATGTAAATGTTTAAATTGCCAAAATCCGAAAGAAGAAATTTATCCGCTTGTCCCTCTTTCCTCTCAGGCCCAAAAGCAGATACCGGCATAATTTCACTGAAGATGTCCCGCGAATAGCTAGGATCAAATTGGATCATATCAGGGGGCATGGGTGAATTCATTGGTTTTCCTCCATTAGCTTCCAGTGTTGCCGTTGGATTTCCGTATTTGTCATTCCTGTAAAACATTTGTTGATTGCTTCGTGTGCACGGTCAAACCATGGATCGGTTTCCAGTTTGCTTGCCTTTCCAAGACGACCGTTTGCTTGAATCTCCATGATTAAAACGGGTTCGTTTTCGTCCGATTTCGGTAATAGAACAACATTCCTTACTTTAACCACAAGTTGCAGATCGGGTGATATGTCAAATATATAACTACAATTGAAAGCAGGTGGGCTCTGAAAAACGACACCAGAATCCGGCACGGAGAATGATGGAATAACCTTCTGAGTGTCTTCTGGACCGGACCAGAATTCGCAACGCTTTATCACATTGATGTAGGTAAGCTGACAAAGGTCTATGGTTAGTTCAGAAGTGTCCGTATGAGTACGGATAAAATCCGAAAAAATTGAAAAATATTTGTCAAAAGTAGGTTTTAAACGTGCGTTGAAGCGTGGGTAGTCTTCCTCGCCTCTACGCCAATTAAGCATGAAGGCATTCTTTTGAATCTGGAGTAGATTGATTTCGTCCTCTGAAATGAACCAGTAGCGAGGCATAGGGGAAATCTCATTTTCTACATCCACAATTGGTTCAACACTACCTATCGGAATTTGCTGTGATGACTTGGGGAAATGGTCCCTTATCCGAGACCAGAAAATACCAACATGCTCATTTCTCAGGGTAGAAATTGGTGGATTAAAGTATGTCGTTATAACAAGTTCATTTATTGGAGGACTCTGGAATTTTATTGTCATTGTTCCCTTAAAAATATTTACAAGTTAATAAGCAAAGTTCCCATCCGACACGAATTCGGTTTTGAATATAACATTGAAAGCAGGTTTATGAGATTGCTTAGACACAACTTTTAGCTGTTCTGTAATTTATCAGCATCCGTGTCCGATTCCCGTGGTCTTGTATTGTTCCAGATTTAGATCTGGTCTGTATTCATACCACTCAACGCGTGATTTAGGATCTGACCCGATTTTATAATCTCTCTTTATTGTCTCCGTTGAAACAGTGTAACAAGTAAGGAAAAAAAGTCACCTCGAGAATAAAAACTCGTTCGCCGCTTTTCTGACTTCCTTTCAATCTCTTTAAGCGGTTGCAAAACACATATGGATGTAACCAAAGTGTCTTTATCAAAAAATTTACTGAACAACCGCGGGCGAAGTTGATTACTCGGGGACATCTGATACATTAGGGGGAAGCTTGCAAAAACCGCATCCCTGCGCCCTTGTTGAACCATGAACGAACCAAACCCGGAAATTCTTGAGACATTTGAGAACAAAAACCCGGAGAGGGATTACGAAATCGAGATATCCTGCCCGGAGTTCACCTGCGTGTGCCCCAAGACCGGGCAGCCGGACTTCGCGACGATCTCGATAAAATACGTTCCCGACAAACTCTGCGTGGAACTTAAGTCCCTTAAGCTTTACATGTTTTCCTACAGAAACACAGGCGAGTTCCACGAGCACGTGACCAACAGGATACTGAACGACTTTGTTTCCGTGTGCGACCCGAGGTCGGTTGAGGTCACGGGAGATTTTAACGTCCGCGGGGGAATAAAGACGGTCGTTCGGGCCACGCACCGAAAGGACGCCTGAACTTCTCGGGCCCACGGTAACATGTACGTAAAAACCCAGATAATAATTACGGGAACGATAATATGCCTTATAATTCTGGTCGCGATTTTCGCGCCCGCGCTCTCCCCCTACGAGTACGACAAAACGAACTTCCCAAACGCGCTTCGCGCCCCTGACTCCGTGCACCTGATGGGAACGGACCAGGAGGGCCGCGACCTTCTGAGCAGGGTCATTCACGGCTCGAGGATATCGATCGCCGTCGCCGTGGGGACCGCGGCTATGGCTCTTGTCATCGGAACGGTACTGGGGGCGGTCTCCGGATACGCGGGAGGAAAAACCGACGAGCTGATAATGCGTACGGTGGACGTGTTCTACGCCGTTCCCGATCTTTTGCTGATCGTCCTGCTCACTCTCGTTATCGGAACCGGGGTGACGGGCATAGTCATATCCCTCGGGGTGATATCGTGGATGAGGGTGGCGAGGATAGTGAGGGGAAGCGTGCTTCAGGTAAAGTCGTTTGAGTACGTGGAGTCGGCAAGGGCGCTTGGAGCCTCGCCCCGGACCATTCTGGTAAGACACATTCTTCCGAACACGCTCAGTCCCCTTATAGTCACCGTCACGTTTTCTGTTCCCTACGCGATTCTTACGGAATCCACCCTGAGCTTTCTCGGCCTTGGGATCTCCCCGCCTGAGGCGAGCTGGGGCACCCTGGCGAGTACCGGGTGGCAGGGGATAAGGACATTTCCGCATCTCATAGTTTTTCCGAGCCTCGCGATTTTCGTGACGGCGCTTTCGTTCAATCTTTTCGGAGAAGGGATAAGAGACCTTCTAGCTTCGGAGACTGCGAGGTAATGGGAGTGAAAAAGGCAGCGCTCCGCGTTTTTCTTTTCGCTTTACTTCCCCTTGCCGCCGCGGCGCAGGGCGCGCGCGCCGAGGAGGTAGACTGCGAAAAAATCCTGCTCTCTCCCGGGAAAACCCTTGAAGCGCGGTTTTTGAAGCTTCACTGCCACTCACGGAACGAACAGCACGCGGAGGTGCATGAGGTCCTCGCCGAGATAAAGGACAAGCTTATTGTTATAGAGGATTACCTGCTTTACTACGAAGCGGAGGCGGCGCTTGGTCTCGGGCAGAAGGAAAAAGCCGAGGCGCTTTTCCTTAAAATCCTGAAACACCACCCGAACTCGGCAATCGGCCATGACGCGCACGAGCGGCTCGCCGAAATCCACCTTGAAAACGAAAGGCACACGGACGCGGAAAAAATATACTCCCACCTTGCCCGAAGAACCGACAGCAAATGGAAAAAGGCCGTTTACCTAAAGAACCTCGGCGAAATAAAGGAAAAACAGGGATTGTTTCCTGCTGCCACGGGGGTATTTGAGAGAATATGGGCGGAGCACCCGGAAGTGAGTTTTTCGGATTACGTGTTTGACCTTCACAAAAAAAACGAAAAAGTCTTCACTCCCTCCCCGCAGCAGTTCGTAAAAAGAGGGAACGTCATGTTCAAGACCGGAAACTGGGAAGGGGCGCTTTGGGCTTTCCGCAAGGCTTCACAGACGGCCGCGGTTAAAATGAAAACCGGCATCTGCCTCTACAGGCTCTCTAGGTTTCCGGAAGCCCTCAAGGTTTTCTCGGGGATCGACTCCCCAAAGGCGCTTTACTGGAAGGGAAAGACCCTTATGAGCATGGAGAGGGAAAAAGAAGCCATAGGCACCTTCGAGCTTCTCTACAAGCTTAACCCCCAAAGCTCCTGGACACGGAAATCGCTTCTTAAGGCCGCGAGGCTTCGCCACCTAGGCGGAGAATCAGAAGAAGCAAGGCGGCTCTACAGCCTTATCATTGAAAAATACCCCAGAAGAAAAGAAGCTTCGAAAAGCGCATGGAACCTGGGGTGGCTTCACTACAGGAACAAGGAGTACGAAAAGGCCCTTGAGATTTTCTCCAATCGCGCCTGGGCAAACTGGGGCGAGCGGCAGCGCTTTCTTTACTGGTACGCAAGGGCGGCCGAGAAAACGGGAGACAAACCCGGAGCGCTTTTCGCGCTGGGAAAGCTCGTCGACTCCCCGAAAATCACCTATTACTCCACTCTCGCGAAGCTGAGGCTCAAAAAAAACCTGCTTTTGCCCACTAGACCCGCCACGGCTCACGCAGAGAATCCCTTCGGGAAAAACCCCGCGCTTGAGAAATTCCTTTTCTTCGCAAAAGCCGGGATATACGATCTTGCTCTCCAGGAAGCCGAACTGCTCCGGCCCCAGGCGAAAACGGTCGGGCAGCGGCTCTATCTCGCCTCGCTTTACCTGCAGGCACGAGACTACAAAAGCTCCATAACCATAGCAAACGGCATCAGGTTCCCCGAGGCGCTGCGTTTCTCTTTTCCGAAGGGCTTTGGGGAGCGGGTGAAGATTTTTTCCCGGAAATATGCCCTTGATGAGTTTCTGGTCTATTCCGTCATAAGGGAGGAAAGCCATTTCGACAAGGAAGCGGTTTCGGTTTCCGACGCGAGGGGACTCATGCAGCTTCTGCCCTCAACGGCGCTTGAGACTGCGCCCAAGGCGGGCCTTTCGAATTTCAAGACCCCGCAGCTTTTCTCCCCCGACGTCAACCTCGATCTCGGATGCTATTACCTAAGCTGGCTGCTTGAGATCTTCGAGGGTAACTTCGCCGTAAGCCTCGCCGGGTACAACGGCGGCCCCACTAGCGCCAAGATATGGTACGAGGAAAACGGCTCGCTCGCCGTTGACGAATTCATAGAGGAAATCCCCTTCGAGCAGTCAAGAAACTACGTGAAGAAAATTCTCAGGAGCTACGCCGCGTACGAAGCGGTTTACGGAGGGGAAAAAGATCAGTTCTCAAGGCAGAGCTTCGAGAAATTCCTTAAGATCATGAGCCCGTAGTCAGAGCTTTTTTCAGGGTGGAACTGAAAAGCGGAAAGATTTCCCGATATGACCCCGGCCTCGAACTCGCCCCCGTAATCGGAAACGAGAACTTCGATCCCAGGCTCCTCCGAGACCACGTGGTAGGAGTGAACGAAATAAAACCAGCTCCGCTGCGGTATACCTTCGAGTATGGAACTTCGCGCAGGCACGCTCACCTTGTTCCAGCCCATGTGGGGCACCTTTATTTCCTTCTCTTCGGGGCGGAACCGCACTACCTTTCCCCTGAAGACCTCAAGCCCCCTTTCCCCGGGAGCCTCCTCGCTCGATTCGAACAGCACCTGAAAACCGAGGCATATTCCCAGAAAGGGCCGGCCGCTTCCGATAAAATCCTTTATGGGCCCGGTCATGGAGCGCTCGCGCAGGTTCCTCACGCAGTCGCCGAAAGCCCCGACTCCGGGAAGCACGACACCGCTTGAACTTTCTATGTCGCCCGGGTCCGCGGTCACGCGAACGTCTATGCCCTGAGAAGTAAAACTCTTCTCAACGCTCCTTAGGTTTCCCATTCCGTAATCTACGATGGAAATCACTATAGCGTCCCTTTGGTCGAGGGAATATCGTCACGGCGGCCGTCAAGGGCCGAGGCGGTGTCCATGGATCTCCCCAGTGCCTTGAACATGGCCTCTATTATGTGGTGCAGGTTCGTTCCGTGGCGAAACTCGATGTGCAGGTTGCAGCGAAGCGAGTTGGTAAGAGACTTGAAAAACTCTTCGGCGAGTTCCGCGTCAAAGTCCCCGACCTTGCCCCCGGGAATGTCCGCTTTGAAGACAAAGCAGGGCCTGTCGCTCAGATCGACCGCCGCCACAACCAGCGTGTCGTCAAAGGGGATTATGGCGTGTCCGTACCTCGTGATTCCCCTCTTGTCTCCGAGGGCCTCGGAGAAAGCTTCTCCAATCGCTATCCCGACATCCTCCACGGTGTGGTGGAAATCGACGTCAATGTCTCCTTCGGCCTTCACAGTTAGGTCAAAGTAGCCGTGTTTTGCAAACTGGCTCAGCATGTGATCGAAAAACGGTATTCCGGTTGAGATATCGAATTTCCCGGTTCCATCAAGGTCAAGCTCAACGCTGACGCTGACTTCGGATGTCTTTCTTTTCAAAACCGCTTGGCGGGTCATTGGTTAAACTGGGCTCCTTTTTTTGCGGCCTTTCGGCGAATTTCTGGTAATCATTTTATATAGAGGCGTGTTTTATTGTCAATAAACCGGATATGGCAAGGAGGGCTGCTTTTTTTACTTTCTAAGCTGTTTGTTTGTATGCGGACCTGCCCTAGTCTTCACCCGATTACCTTCCCACATGATACCGGTTCGGAATCGATCTCGATTCACTCATTGCGCTTTCGCTGAATAAATGGTGAGTAGAAGTTCGGAATCATCAATAAGCCTGTAAACCGGTTTTTCCCCGGAAAGTTTCTCGCTTTCATCCAAAATAATTGGAACTCCGTCACCTCGTTTTTCCATGTAGAAACCACGTCCCACATCCCCAATCGCCGTTGCCACCGGCGTTTCCGCAAGCAGACTAGTAATCAGTTCATTCCGGGTCGCTTGGCGAAGGTGCATGCTGTCAATGGTTACGGTATTTGGAAGAGCGCCCGGCGAGTAGATTTCCAGCCGGTCATCGAACATGAAGAACCGAATCTTCGACCCGGAGATTGAATAGTCACGATGTGCCACGGCATTTACGATAGCTTCAAATATAGCTCGCTCGCTGAACTGCGGTTTTTCCATCCGATGAGGTTTCTTGGTAGCCCCGACAATCTGATTCCTTCTGAGAAAAGCCATGGATTCCTTTATCTGCTGGTCCAGTGGTCCGCGAATCCTTTGGGCGTCAGTCTGGTAGTTGGAGTCCTGTCTCGTTCCCCTGTAGCGTACGGCCTCAATAAATGCGCTAGGTAAAAAGCGCTCTGGGTGTTCGCAGCAAAACAATATGCCTGCTACCGAGGCAACCACCGCCCCATTTTCCTCCCTGGACAATAAAGAACGCTTCAGTAGAACAACTTCTGCAGGTTCACTGGACCGCGTGGTGTATTTTCCCCACAGCTCCTTGGATAAATCATCTATGCTTGATTGGGGAACAGGCTGCTCTTCAAATCTGATCAATCGGGCCTGGCTGCGTTGCTGAAACAGGCGGGCGAGATATTCCGGCGACATCTTCCGTGTTGAACTCCCTTGGCGATGGAAGTAGCCACCCGGGCCTTCGTGGACAAAGAGACTGCGCGGAACTTCTACCTTGAGCACAATCTGCAAAGCGCCTGTGCTGTCGGGGAGTTCCATGCGGAATGATCGAAAAAAAACAGGCGGCGTGATGCTGTCATTGCAAATTTCATATATATAACGCTCAACGGCTTCTATACGGTCTGCCGGGATACCGATTATCTCGTGAGTCTTGTCGTCCACGCCTAGAACAACTACGCAGTCGCTAGTATTGGCTATAGAGGAAAGTTTGTCGGCCAGTTCGTCGCGCGGTGGTCCGATAATCCGGCTCCCTCTGAACGCAACGGTCTTAAGCTCAAGCGAGTTGTCTTCTCCTAGACGTATTTTACGCAGCAGTTCTTCCGGGCTGTTAAACATGGTCTTTTTCCGGCGCGATGCGACGATAGCGATCTTCGAATGCCTTGCTTCCTCCCTCCATAATCGCGCAAATAGTTTCCCTCACTTTTTTCTCCTGAAGACTTCCATTACAGTCTTTCTTCGTTTCGCCATTATGCGGAGCAAGAGCCACAACCAGTTCCGCGTCACCGTTGACGACTATGTTGGCATTATGCGTCACTACAATGATCTGCCGACTGCGTTTCATGTTCCGCAACTGGGTCACGATCAAATCATAGATCAATAGGTTGTCTAGGTCATCCTCGGGTTGATCCAGAATCAAGGGTTCATCTCCATAGGAGAGAAGAAAAGCCAGAAGCGCGGCGGTTCTCTGTCCAGGCGACCCTTCCTCTATTGAGAGAAAATTCTCACCCTCCCCCGTTGCATTGTATTGGACATCAAGTGAGTCCTCTGGAAACCATGTGTCTATACGATCAATAGCTTCAGGCTTGAGACTAGAAACATGCGCAGTGAACCGTTGATACACAACTTGTGAATCGTCTTTGCCAGAGGCAATATCCCTGACGTTGTTTTTGATCTCCGCAAGGTTCTTTTCGATGTTCTCACTGCACTTATTACCCTTATAAAGCTTTCCGAGCAATCCTCCGCCGTTTGGCGAACCAATGTCCTTTTCGAAGCTCGAACCTTCCCTTTGAAGCAAGCTACGAAACTCTGTTTCAACGGTATCGGCTGCCCCGTAAGGAACAACGTCTATTCTGACATATTGGTTTTCACTCAGAACCTTGTTGAGGAAATTACGGCGAAGTTCAGTCAGTTCCCTGCGAATTTCCACCAACTCCTCCAGTTGCGCGTCCGCCTGCTTTTCAAGTTCCTTGACCTGTCTTTTGCACTCCTCAAGCTCTTTAAGTCTCTTCTCAATGACCTGTCGGCGTTGCACTAGCTCACCGTAGCCCGCAGGGTCGTCTTCTCCTTCTTTCGCCAGATCCTCTTTCAACTTCTGATAATCTTGCTCAGCGGAAACAGCACCTTGTTTCCAAGATGATTCGTCCCTGTTTTTCTGCCATTCAGCAAGAACTTTATCCGCTTGAGAAGCAAGAGATTTAACTTCTTTGCATAGTTCACCCAAACTTTTACATACTGTAACGGCATGACCTTGCAATTCAGCATCTGCCTCTAAGTCCATATCGAGGGTTTTATCTTCAAGAGGGTCGGGAACCATTTCATCCGCAACCTGCCGCAACCGCACTGCAACGTTAGCCCAGCTTTCCTCCCAAGTCTCAACGCTACGTTGCTGGCGGCTCAGTTTCTGAAAGTTCTGCAACACGTCGGCATATCCGGCCTGCTCAAAAATCTCCTGTTTTCTTTTTACGTCTTCCAGTTCACCCCGAAGACGCGGTTCTTCAAAGAACCCGGCTTCCATCTCCCTAGCTTTTGCACGCAGTGAAAGGAATCTATTTTCTGCCTGTCTCCATTTCTCTTCCCATGAGCGACGATCAACTCCCGGAGCTTCGTCAACCACACTGAGCAAGGCAAGCGGTCTTTTCGCAAGATTAAATATCTGTTTCTGGCTGTAAATCCTCACTGGGAACCGTTGTCGAATATCACCTTCGGTGCGTTTCCATTCTCCTTCTTCAATCTCCTCTTCAATGGATTCAAGATTCCCAGCATGGCCCCATTGTACACGAAACCGTGAATCGTCTTTGCGATAGACTACCTTGATCGTGGCTTTATCTGTGAGAAGACCTACTTCTGCTTTGTCCGTATAAACTTTCTGATATTTTTTGAACTCCTCTTGCAAATATTCCGGCAATTCTTTCAATTCTTTCTCTCTTCGCAGAGCAATACGCAGGAATTCAACAATGGTCGATTTGCCCGTTCCCCTGCCACCGATGATAGAGTTGAGCCACGGATTAAACTCAACAGTGAAGGGTTTGGAACGGCCCAGATACCGTGCGTGCGAAACTTCCATGGATTCCAACACTATCTTCGCGCGCTCGTTCGGATTGTCTTTCTCCCCGTCGGACCGAATCACAGAAAGCGGACCGTCAAGCAAAGCCAAGCGTAATCCCTCGATGCTAGGTAACCCCATCTTGACCCAAGTGAAACGGCTGCCAGGATATCTTTCTTCTGAATTTCCAGAGGGATGGTGGCTGTCCGATCCCAGCACCTCCGTCCAGCGAGGGTTTTTGTCAGTATAGACTCCTGGCTTCTCATAATCAGGGTCAATCAACTCCATTGCAAAAATACTTTCACGGTCCAATAGCTGCTTCAGAGTTGCTCCGTCTAACTTTTTAAAAAGCCCCCTTTCTCTGTCTACATGAGCGGGAATTGCTATTCCGCCCAGTGAAGTGACTTTATCAACGACCTCAACAAGAGAAAGGGATGTAACTCTGTCGCTTGAACCTTTTTCGCCGTCAAATTCAACAGCCCCGAGAAGAGAGTCTATGTCCGATGTCTTTTTATCACAATCGAAAATCGCTAGAAGATGAACGCCGCCGTTAACCGAAATTTCCACGCCGGGAAACACGTGAATAGGCCTGAATCCTTCGGGACGCTCGGACTCCAGCAGAACAAGTTCCTCCTTGACACGGTCAATCCACTCACCACTGTTGTGATCAGTTATTGCAACACAATCGATACCAGCGCGCATGTAATCAAGCAACCAGTCTCTCGGTCCGCGTTTCTTCAAAGCTGCTTGATCCTTGCCCTTGCCATAATCATCAGATGCCGGAGTATGGGCATGGAAGTCAAACTTCCACCAATGCGAACCTTTCCATTTCCATTCTCTCATTTTTTCTCACTTGCTCCAGTCAAGGCATATTCACACCGAAGCAAAAAGGTAGCCCCTTTCATTTTTCTCTTTTGGGCTCCGGTTCTTTCCTCCCCATTTGGTCCAGCCAATTGTCGATCGCTTCTTTTCGGAAACGCCAATGACGTCCTACTTTTTGGGAAGGAATCTTGCCCTCACGCACAATTTTGTAGAGCGTCGACTCCGGGATTTTCAGGTAAGCGGACAACTCTTCAATAGTAAGAATGTCGCCTGGCTTGTCTTCCATATGGAACATCCTCTGTCGGGAAACAGTTTTTATCAAAAACGACCTGTAACAGCATTTAAATTATAGTTATTGCAAGTTGTTGTCAAATATTCTCCAAATTTGTGGAAATTGCCCTGGCTCTAAACAAATATCATTAAATGGTTCTAGTCACGCATTTTTCAGTGCACTATGAAAAAGCGTTTCGCGTGATAGCAATGTGAACCCGAACGAACTTATGATAGAATAGTGACCTTGTGAGGTGGCGGTTTTGAAGTTCATATTGATTCCAGTAAAAGATCTTTCAAGGGCAAACGAAAGGCTTGCCTCGGTGCTCAGCAAAAAACAGAGGACCGAGCTTGCCTACGTGATGCTCGAAGACGTGTTCTCCGCGGTCGGAGAGTCAAAGCTTGCTGATAACAGGGTCGTTGTAACGCTTGATCGTAAAGCGGAAAAAATGGCTCTTGCGGAAGGGTTTGACGTCATAAGGGAGGAAACCCAGTTGGGGGAAAGCTCGTCGGTTGACCTGGCGATGCAGGTCTGCAGGAAAATGGGCGCAAAATCGGTGCTCGTGATCCCGGGCGACGCTCCTCTAATAACCGGCGAGGATCTCGATTTCGTCTTGGAAAAGGAAAAAAAGGGCAAGTCCGTTATCCTCGTGCCTTCAGAAGACGAACTCGGCACAAACGCCATACTCAGAAAGCCGCCTGACAGCATACCCTCGATGTTCGGGAATGACAGTTTCAGAAAACACATGGAGGAAGCGGAGAGAAGATACGTGCCCTACGACATCTACAAAAATTTCAATATCAGCATAGATATTGACGAACCCGAAGACATAGAGACCTTCTCCCTCCACGGTTCTCACACCAAGACCTACAGAAAACTTCTGGAACTCGGACTCATCGGGGAAGAAACGAAGAAAAACGGTGCGGCCGCCGGCTGATTCGGGGAAAAACCGAGACCACGGCGATTTCCGTTAAAACCCCCCGCTCTCAAACGCCCGGCTAGCCCCGAAGAGAGAACTCACCGCAATGGCAAAAGAAAACGGAAAAAACCCACAGGGGCAAACGTATCCCCTAAACTCCCTGCTTCACCCCAAAGACCCTGACGAGCGCCCCTAGAAATACCTGCCGCTTGTGCTCGCACTCGGTTTCGTCGCCCGTGCTGCCGTGGCGCTGTCGGGTGATTTCGTTCTGCATCCAGACGAAATCATGCAGTACCTAGAGCCGGCGCACCAGCTTGTCTTCGGAAACGGCCGGAGACATAACACGTTTCCCGGATTAATGCGTTGAATCCTGTCGGACTCTCGGTATAATTGCTGTTTCTCGATTTACTTGGTTTTTCCTGAGGCGGCGTAGCTCAGGGGTAGAGCGGGGCTCTCATAAGGCCTGTGTCGGTGGTTCAAATCCACCCGTCGCCACTTCCCTATTTCTCTTTCTGCTCTTCAAAATCCAAAGAGGCGGAATTTATGCAGTATCTCATCCCCGTGGGCTCGGGACCGTCAGGGAAAACATGGCCCAGATGAGCGTCACACTTTGAGCACAGCACTTCGGTTCTCGTCATCCCGTGTGAACTGTCGGTTTTCTCCGCTACGCTCTCCTGCGAAACGGGTTCCCAGAAGCTCGGCCATCCCGTGCCGGAATCGAATTTCTCGGAAAAACGGAAAAGCTCCTGTCCGCAGCAGACGCAGACATACATACCTTTTTCATGATGGTCGTGGTACTCGCCGGTAAAGGCCCTCTCGGTGCCCTTTTTTCTCGCAACCGCAAACTGCTCGCGGGAGAGCTGCTGTACCCACTGCTCATCGGTTTTCTTTACCTTATCAGACATTCCCTCCCCACACCCCAAGATCCCTCTTGGAATCCCGGGCATCCCTCAAAAGGGTCTCAAGATACTCTACATTACCGGAGGTGATGGCTTTTTCAATCTCCCCGAGCTTGCCGGCAAAACTCCGGAGGGCTCTCAGGACAGCCTCTCGGTTCTCGATAAAAATACCGGCCCACATCTCGGGGGAGCTCTCAGAGACCCTGGTAAAGTCGGCCAGTCCTCCGCCTGAAAAATCAAAAAGGTTTCTCTCTCCCCCAGAAGAAGCCACAGCGCTTACAAGCGAATAGGCGACTGCGTGGGGAAGGTGGCTTACCAGGGAGAAAATCTCGTCGTGGGATTCGGGGTCCATCTCGACTACCTCGCTTCCCGCAAGCGAAAACAACGTTTTGACCATCGAGAGGGCTTCCGGACAGGTGCTCTCCACGGGGGTAACAACGCATTTTTTCCCTGAGAAAAGGCCGGGGTCTGATTCCCTCACTCCCGAAGTTTCCTTTCCCGCAATAGGGTGGGCTCCCACGAAGCGGATATTCCGGGGGTCCTTTTCCATCTCCCTGACTACCGGAGCCTTCACGCTCCCCGTATCGCACACGACCGTACCCGGGGAAACGACGCCGGAAACTTCCTCGGCCACCTGTGCTATAGTGTCGACGTAGGTCGCTACGACGACGATTTCGGATCCGGATATCCCAGGGCCGATTTCAGAGGAGCCCGTGTCCGCGATTCCGTTTTCAAGGGCGAAGCGAAGGGATTCGCTGTCCCTTTCCACCCCGAAGACCTCTCCCACTTCTCCTGAGTCCCGAAGGGCGGCCGCGAGAGAACCGCCTATGAGGCCCAGACCGATCACCGCCACTTTTTCAAAAGTCATCTTCCGAGAATTCTCCTTAGCGATTCGATGAACCTTTCGTTCTCCCGCGCAAGACCGAAGCTTACCCTGAGGTGCGCTTTCAGTCCGTAGGCGCCCACAGGCCTGGTTATCACCCCGTCGCGAAGGAGCGCTTCGTAAACCGGCATCGGATCCGCTTCCAGGTCCACAAGAAAAAAATTCGCGTGAGACTCAGTGTACCCGACCCCGAGCTCTGCGAGCTTCTCGCGGAAATATTCCTTTCCCTCGCGGTTAAGTTTCCTTGAGCGGGAGACGTGTCTCTCGTCGTCAAGAGCGGCGCAGGCGGCCGCCTGCGCGGCCGAGTTCACGTTAAACGGCTCCCGCACCCTGTTCATGTAGGAAACAGCGTCGCTTGACGCCACCCCGTAGCCGACCCTGAGTCCCGCAAGCCCGTAAATCTTGGAGAAGGTCCTCACGGTCATAAGCGACTCGCGAACCGAGTGGTAACGCAGGGTGTCGGGATATTCCGGGTCGTCAACGTACTCGAAATAGGCCTCATCAACGAGTATTATCACGTTCTCCGGGACCCGCTCCAGAAACCACTCGAACTCGTCCCTTCTGACCATGGTCCCCGTGGGATTGTTCGGGTTTGCGATATAAATGATTTTCGTTTTCTCCGTAACGAGGGAAAGCATGTCCTCGAGATCGTGGGTGAGATCGGGCATCCGGGAAACGACGTGCGAGCATCCGAGCGACTGGGTGACTATCGAGTAGACGATAAACGCGTGGCGGCCGTATATGGCCTCGTCTCCGGGCTCGAGGAAGGTTCTGGCGACGATCTCTATCACCTCGTTTGAACCGTTGCCGATTATTATCGTGTCTTCGGGGACCCCGAGTTTCTCAGAAAGTTTCCGCCTGAGCTCAAAACAGTCCGCGTCGGGATAAAGATTGACTTTCGAGATGTGTTCCGCGAGCGCCTTTTTCGCGAGAGGGGAAGGGCCGAGGGGATTTTCGTTAGAGGCCATCTTGGCCGCGCCCCGGATTCCGAGCTCCCGCTCGAGCTCCTCGATCGGCTTTCCCGAAACATAGGGAATAAGGTTCTTTACGCTTGCTTTCGGTTCCATGGGGATTTTGTCAGGCAAACCGCCGTCAGCCCGACGCTCCGGCAGGGTAGGATCCGAGCACCTTGAGAAAAACGCAGTTGGCTTCCACCTTCTCAAGAGCACCCCTTACCGCCTTCTCCTCGCGATGTCCCGAGAAGTCGGCGAAAAACACGTACCCCCACTGCCCATCCCGCGAGGGCCTCGACTCAATCTTGGTGAGGTTTATGTCGGCTTCGGAAAAAGGAAGAAAAAATGTTTTGTGAAGCGCTCCCGGCTCATCCTTTACGGAAAAGGCGATCGAAGTCTTGTCCTCTCCGCTCGGGGGAGGGTTTTCCCTGCCCACCACTACGAACCGGGTCGTGTTGCGCGGGCTGTCTTCTATGTGACTCCGTATTGTCGTGAGGTTGTATATCGATCCCGAAAACTCGCTCGCTATCGCGGCCACGTCTTTGTCTCTTGCAGCCATTTTCGCCGCCGCCGCGGTGCTCGGGGTTTCAAGAAGCCCGACGCCGTAGAGGTTCGCGGCAACCCACTTCCTGCACTGCCCAAGCGCCTGGGGATGCGAAGCTACCGTTTTTACTTCCTTAATCTCCCCGCTTAGGGAAAGCAGGGAGTGCTCAACGCGCTCAAAACACTCGGCAGAAATACTCAGGTCCCACTCAAGGAGCATGTCAAGCACGTCTCCCACCGAGCCCTCAACCGAGTTCTCTACGGGAACTATGCCGAAATCAGCCCTTTTGCCGTGTACCTCCTCAAACACTCCCTCGAAGCTCGGTACGGGAAAAAACTCGGAGGATATGCCGAATTTTCGAAATGCGGCCTGGTTTGAAAAACTGCCCTCGGGTCCGAGGTAGGCGACTTTCTCGTCGTGCTGAAGGGACCTGCAGCGCGATATTATCTCCCTGAAAACGAAAAGGATGTCCTCGCTCGAAAGGGGGCCGGGGTTGCTTCCCGTTATCTTGGCTTCTATCTCCCTTTCCCTTCCCGGGTCGTAAACTCCCAGAGAATCTTTTTTCTTGAGCCCGCGTACCTCTATGGCAAGCTCGGCCCGCCTGTTTATAAGTTCGAGCAGTTTGGAATCAAGGGCGTCTATTTCCCTTCTTACGGCGGCAAGTTCTTTGTTGGGAGCCATTATCCAGCCTTGAGGAGAATATTCCGAGAAGAGTAGCAAGGGGGCAGGGCAAAGTCAAATAGCCTGCGGCGGTAAAAACGGGCCTCTCAGCTGCCCCCATCCGCCTTTACTATCTCGGGTTTCGATAACGTGCCCTGAATTTTCCCGGAGAAACTGCCGTCTCCGCGAGAGCCCAGAAAACTGCCGATAAGAGCAAGCTTCGCGTCCTCCGGAGAAGGCCTGAAGGTAACGGAGAGATCCAAGGCCGCTCCCTTTCTGAACCGAAGCAAAGACGGGGCTTTTCCCTCGGCCTCCAAAGACAGCTGCTTGTTCGAGAGGGAAAACCTATCGACGCGCGATTCAAATCGGTTCGCGGTGCCGCGAAGCACCGCGCTTAGGTTTTTATACTCCTCCTTCACCTCAAAACCCCGCACCTTCTCCACCGCAATCGAAAGAGAAGGAGAAGATATCAGGTACTCCATCTTGGAAATCCCACCGCTTTCCCCCTCTCCAAGAAACTTTATGCTCCCGTCAACCTTGCCGCCCACCGAAATCCCCTCGCCCTCGAGAAAAAGACGGGAAACGGTCGAAGATTCGACGGAATTTATATCCACTTCGGCACTTGTGACCTTGTTTTCCTTCTTGTTCTGCGAAACCTTGCCCTCTATCTTTCCTCCGTAGGCGTTCACCGAAAAGGAAACCCGGGCGTCGTCTGAAAAAACAACGGAGAAAAGTCCGGCGCCCACCCTGGCCCTGTCAATCACAAGCGGCTCCCTGTCCCCCAAAATCACCCGGACGTCTTTAAGCTCGATCGAGGAAATACCCCGAATATCCGCGTCGCCTATCAGAACCGGAACCGGGGAGTTGCTCTGTATCTCGAAGACGACCCTTTTTTCAACGGAGTCCCACGGAAACCCCAGGAGAAGAAAAATCACAAGGAACACAAAGAAAACCCCGACGTAGAGAGAGGTAGAGATTTTTTCCGGTATTTTGATCCTGGTCTTTATCTTCATTTTTTCCTAGCTCACGATTCGCTGAAAGAAAAAGTCGACAGGCGGAAGGAAACGTCCGTCAGGTTCGGGTTGTCGAATCTGGTTTTTATTCTCAGGTCTGAAACCTTAAGTATGGTCTTGCTTTTCTGAAAGGAATACAGGATGTTCATCACCCTTGGAATCGGCACTTTGTTTATACTGACCAGAACGGCCTTTTCCCGCTCTATCCCCTTGCCCCTCACCGACGGGTTGGTTCCCCTTATTGAAAAGGAGCGGCGGTCTATGCCGTTTTTGATAAGCGCCTTTTCCGCTACTGAAATCAGCGCTTCCTTTTCCTCTTTCATAGAGCCGCTCACCTTGGCGAGAATATCCCTTGAGTAGCGGTACTCTTCCTTAATGGCCCTTATCTCGTTTAACTGCCCCCGCATCAAACTGACTTCGCTTCTAATGGCCGAACCCGCGGGAAAAACGGCCCTGTAGATCGAAAATACGAGGAACAGGACGAGAACCGCAGCAGCTATCTTCAGGGCGCGGACGTCCCTTTCGGAAAATTCCCTTCTTTCTATAAGACCCCTGATCCTTCTTGCCAAGGGCTCAGTTTCTCCCAGAACAACTCCCATGAGGGATTTCAGTCTCTGTATAAGTCTCTGCATTTTCACCTGACGACCATGGAAATCTCGAATTTCAAACTGTTGTTAACCGACTTTCCGACCTGTCCCATTTTCACCTGAGTGAAGCTCCCTGACTCAGAGAAAGCCTTCTCTATAGACGCTATTTCCTCGTAGGAGTCGCACCTGCCCCATATCTTGGCCTTGCCTCCGTCTTCGATTCTTATCTCGTTAATCGAGAAACTTATATCTTTCGGAACGGCAGCCGAAACCGCCGTCAGCACCTCAAGCGGGCTGTGGGCTCCTCTTACCTGCTTCAGTATGTCCAGTTTACGGTTGATGATTTCAAGTTTCCCCCTGAAAAAAGCGACCGGATCCTGGGTCCCGGCGGCCTCAGGAAACTCCTTCCTCAGATCCATTTCCATCTCGGAGCGTATGGAGCTAATCTTGCTCTTTGCGGAGACGACTTCCGTTGCACGCCCGAAAACCGCTATCAGAAGCAGGGCTGCGCACAAGACGACGGGAACCTTAAACTCCTTGAGCAGACCCCTTGCGACTCCACGCGGCCTGTACCCGTCTCTTCTCAGATTGAGCCTTCCGCTCCTGCCCGAAGATCCGCCATAAAGCGCCAGGGAGTACGCCCTGGCAAAAAAGGGAGAGTCCTTCTGGCCAAGCTCCGGTATAAAAATAGTTTCCACTTCCTGGCCGAGCTGCTCTGCGAGTTTCCCCGCAATTCCCTCAACCTCGCATATTCCGCCAGTAAGAACCAGACTCTTTATTCCCTCCCCGGTTTCGCTCTCAAAGTAGCGGGCGGTGGTTTCTATCTCGTCTGTGATGAAGCGGCAGCTTTCAAAAAACGCCTTTTTTCTCCCCTCATCGCCATTGATCTGCCTAAAATCAAGAGCGCTTACGGCAAGGGCCCTTTTCATTCTTTCTAATGCGTCGTCGCAGTTTCTGACCCTTCTCAGCCCCCCGTTGTCAAAAAATGAGAAATTAAGGTGGTCTTGGTCAATGTCTATCAGAAGAAGCGGTCTCTTCTCTCCCAGAAACTTCTCCAACGAGGAAACCGCAACGGGGGAAAAAGTCACCTGGTCCGGATCCACGCCGGACTCTCTCAGGGAACCGAGATAGTTTTCAAATGCTTCCTTCTTGAAGGCCGGAACTATGATCTCGGCTCCTTCCGGTCTTTTTACCTCGTGGTAGTCGGATAGAACATCCTCTCCCAGGGTGAACCCGGTCGAGTTCTCAAGCTCAAAGCGATAAACTCTCCTGAGCTTTTTGGAATCCGAGAATGGAAATCTAAGAACCCTGAGAAGAAGCGGAGAAAAGCTGATCCCAGCAATAGCTCGAGTTCCAAGAGAAATTTCTCCTTGAAGAAACCCTGCCGTGTCGCTGTTTCCAAGTTCCCCCGGGAAAGAGGATTTGAGAATTTCGGTTCCCTTTAGTCCCCTTTTTATGGTTACGGTTCTGACTTCCCCGCCGGAAAAATCAACCCCGATGAATCCACCTAGCATCTTAAAGGTATGAGAATTATCCCCTCGCCTGCCCTTCCGCCGCTTTGGCGTCAAGCTCCATTGGCATTATCACATTCACGTAGCCGTCTTGTTTCTCTCCTTCCTTGCAGGGAACCACATACACCGGGTTTTTGTGGCCGGAAAAACCAACGATAACCTCCGGCGATCCCACCGCGTCTAGAACATCCTGAAAATACGTGAAATTAAAACCGAGCCTGACTTCTTCCCCTGAATACTCAATCGGTATGCTCTCCTTCCCCTCACCGGTATTGAGGTAGGCACCGAGAAGCAACCTCCCCTCTGCGAAAGCCATTTCCACAAACCTGCCTCCACCCCTTACGTTGTCGGCGGAAAAAAGGGAAACCCTCCGAAGCGCAAGCAGCAAACTGGCGGTATCCACTCTGACTGTGTTTTTCGTCGAGGCTGGGACCACCTGCATGTAGTCTGGAAACTCGGCATCAATCACCCTTGAAATAAAAACTAAGTTTTCATCCTTGAGTTCAAAAACGAAGAAATTGCCGCTGCTGCCGATTCTGACTTCCTTTGAAAGGCGAAGAAGCCTTTTTATCTCCATAACCGCTTTTTTGGGAATCAGGATATCTTTTAACAGGTTAAGGCCCTCTATTTTCTGATCAACAAAGCTCAGCCTGTGACCGTCGGTAGCAACCAGTCTTAGGGTCTGCTCCCCTCTTTTTTCGAAGAACACCCCTGAGAGACTTCTTCTCATTTCATCTTCGGATACGGAAAAAACCGTCTTGGATATCATTTCCTCAAGCCTCTCGGAGGAAACTTGGAAAAGATCTCCCGAAGAAACTTCCGGAATCCTAGGAAAATCATCGGCCGCAAGCCCCGCGATCTTAAAAGAACCCGAGCTGGTGACAACCTCGATCCAGTTGTTCTTGGTAGCGGTAACCGAAATTTCCTCCTCCTCACGAATCTCCCTGACGAGATCAGATAGGATTCCGGCGGGAACCGCCACCTTAAACTCTCCCTCTGTCTGCGCATCGCAGAAAACAGTAGCCGTGTTTTCAAGATCCGTAGCTTCCAGAAGCAGGCCCTTGTCAGTAGATCTCATGAGAACATGGGAGAGAATTGGCATAGTCGTTCTTTTCTCGACAACTCCCTGGATCATTCCAAGCTTTCTTGAAAAATCCCCGCCTTTGATTTTAAACATCATCTGAGAAAAAAGCCTCCGGTTCCGGGAAAAAACTAAAAGACATTTCTTTTCCCGTCATATAAAAATATTTTATCGGGAAATAATAACCAGTTTTCCATGACAAAACCACAACCCGCAAATACCAACGCCCCCTACTGTTATTTCTATTTAAATATTAAATATATTTCTTCGTAGTAGTAATAGTAGTCGTTGTGAAAAAAGTGAAATTGGCGGAATTGTCTGAAACTATGAGATTTTCTGATTCATAAATATGTTTATAACTCCTCTGTCTATTGACAGGTACTAACAGTTTTTTTCTTCTTCCGGTTGAGGGTGCGAGGAAGTCAAAATCTTTGAACAGCTTTTTCAGTTTTTCTTAACAGGGCTTTGGGGTGCCTAGGAGGTAATAAACTTCTCAAGGGTCGCCGAAAGCGCCGTCACGGCGCTTGAGACATTGGGATCCTTAACAATCTTTTTTTCGACGTTTTTTACCGCGTGGACCACGGTGGAGTGGTTTTTGCCGCCGAACCTGCTCCCTATTTCAGGGAACGAGGATGACGTGTATTTTCTCGAGAGAAACATTGCTATTTGCCTGGGTTCTGAGATTTTTTTCTGTTTCTGACCCGATTTAAGGTCCTTTACCGTTAGATCGAAAAATGAGCTCACCTCTTTTTGAATAAGCTCTATGGTTATTATTTTCGGGGTTTCTTTTTTCGCCAGGTTTTTCAGGAGCTGCTTCGCCAGTTCCAGGGTTATCCTCTCTCCAAACATTTTTGAGTAGGCAAATAGCTTGTTCACCGAGCCCTCAAGCTCCCTTATGTTCAAGAGAACGTTCTGCGCTATGAAAGAGGCCACGTCGCCCGGGATCTCTATTTGTTCTTCCTCCGCCTTTTTCTCTATAATGGCTATCTTGGTTTCCACCTCCGGAGGCTGTATGTCTGCAGTGAGTCCCCACTCAAATCTTGACTTTAGGCGTTCCTCGAAGTTTTTCATCACGCTCGGGGGCTTGTCGCTGGTTATAACTATCTGTTTTTTCGCCGTGTAGAGGGAGTTGAAGGTGTGGAAAAACTCCTCCTGGGTGCTGTCTTTTCCAGCGATGAACTGGATGTCGTCTATCAGGAGGACGTCGCAGTTGAACCGGTAGAGATTCCTGAACTTGTCCATCGAACCTGTTTTTATGCTCTGCACCACCCCGTTTGTGAAGTGCTCAGCGGATATACAGAAGGTGTTCAGGCGGTTTCCGTACCGTTTGAGTATGTGATTTCCTATCGAGTGGAGAAGGTGGGTTTTCCCGAGGCCCACGCCACTGTGTATGAAAAGCGGGTTATAAGCTATCCCGGGGTTCTCGGCTATCGCGAACGAGGCTGCGTGAGCGAATTGATTGCTTGGTCCGACGACGAAGTTCTCAAACGTGTTGGTCGAGCTGAAAAAGCTTGCCGCCTCTGGGTCATGGAATCCCGCGCGCTCTGGCCTGCCGGCGGTTTTGCTTTTTCTCGGTTTTCTTGCCAAGGAACTCTCCTTGCCGGCGGCCTTGCTTTTTCTCGATTCTCCCGCCGAGGAATTCTCCTCGCCCGCATCTATGGTTACCTCGAAACCTTCTTTTCCGTAGAGGCTGCTGGCGGTTTCGTTTATCAGTTGAAGGTAGTGGTTTTTCACCCAGAGGGCTTGGAATTGGGTTTTGGCCTCAAGAGTGATCAGCTTGTCTTCCGTCTTTGAGATTTTTATGGAAAACAGCCAGGACGGGGGAAAGTAAAGGTCTTTCTTCACGTGGTCAAGAACCACGTCCCAGTCAAATTCTATTTTTTGTTCTGATTTGTCAGTTTCAGTAGCCAGGTTGCCGTGCGCAACCACCTCTGCTTTTTTCAACAGTGCTTCTCCTGAAAAGCAAAAAACTGCCTAAAAATCAGGTACTTCAGAAAAAAGTCCAACCCACCCTTCGGAAAGTGAAATTAATTCTAATTACATCGGCTTTTCGTGTCAAGAAAAACCGGTTTTTCCCCTGGCCGAAAACCGGTTTTTGCGACCGTGGCTAGGGAAGAAAGAAATTTTTCAGGCGCCCCGGCTCAATTGACACTCAACCGCGTTTACAATACAATTTCTAACCGCAAATGGGCGAAACAGAAGCCTTGAGATTCTTAGCCGAAAGGTTCAAGGTTACTAAGAAAGAAGTTTTGATGGGGATAGGGGACGATTCCGCTGTTTTAGAACTCAGAGACAACTCCTGCCTTGTCGCTTCAACCGACACTCTGGTTGAAGGTGTTCACTTCCGTCTTCAAACACAGACCCCAAGGCAGCTCGGTAAAAAGGCGGTCTGCGTCGCCGTAAGCGACATCGGGGCGATGGGAGCGGTGCCGAGGTACCTGCTCTGTTCCCTTGGCTGTCGGAGCGCGGACGCAATGGGGTTAATCGAGGGTCTCTCGCAGGGAGTGGGAGATGGCTGCCGGGAGTTCGAGGTCTGTCTGGTCGGGGGAAACCTCTCGGAATCGCAGACCGTTTTTATAAGCATGACGGCACTTGGAGAGGTCTCAAGGGACAGCATCATCCGCCGCTCGGGCGCAACGCAGGGAGATGACATATATGTGACCGGAACCTTGGGGGATTCCGCCCTCGGCCTCAGGATACTGTCAAGCGACCCTGGGATTGATGGATGCGAGGATTTGGTTTTAAGACATATTGAGCCGACGCCGCGGCTCGCCGTAGGCAGGATGGTCGCAGAGCGCGGGATTGCCTCGTCGATGATAGACGTGAGCGACGGGCTCCTAAGCGATCTTGAGAAGCTCACCTCGGAGCACGGACTGGGTGGCGAAGTCAGCCTCGGGGATCTTCCGCTTTCCCCCGGTTTTCTTTCCCTCTCCCGCAGATTTTCCGAGGATGTCTACCGCCTTGCGGTTTCAGGGGGAGAGGATTACGAGCTTCTTTTCACCTCTCCCGCGGAGAACCATGCCGCGATAGAGGAGGTTTCCCGTCTTTGCGGGGTCGCGATCTCGAAAATCGGGTCGGTCACCGGAGGTCGGAAAGTAAAGTTTCTTGACGAGGGGGGAGAGGAAGTTTTTTACGATGCCGGGGGGTTTGAGCATTTCTGCTGACTTCTCCACGGGGGTAAGATTTTTTTGGGCGAAAATTTAATTCTGATTCTTTTTTTTCTTTCCTGCTCTGCGTTTTTCTGCTTCAGCGAGGGGGCGCTTTTTTCCCTTAGCCGTCCACAGAGAGAGAGCATATCTAAGCAGCGGGGCAATGTTTCTGCGGCCATAGGAAAGCTTCTGTCCAATTCCCACAAGCTTATAACTACGGTTCTTTTGGCGGACGAGATCTTCAACATAGCCTACTCGAGCGTCATAGCTCTTACGGCGAGAAAATATCTTCAGGACACTCCTGAGCAGACAGTCGTTCTTATCTCTCTGGCCATAGCGTCTCCGACGCTTCTTGTGTTCGGTGAGATCGTCCCCAAAACCGCTGGGGTGAAGTTTCCGAGAACCATCTCGAAGGCAGTCGCGCTTCCCCTTTATTTCTTCCACGTTGCGGTGACCCCGCTTAGGTGGGGGATCATGTTTATCTCCGGTTTTTTTATAAGGGCCTTCGGGGCGGACCTGGGCCACCGCGCGGAAGGAAACAACATCTCCTCGGACGAGCTTGAAATTCTCGTGGGAATGGGGAGGGACGAGGGAGTGCTTAACGAGGTGGAAAAATATCTCGCGGACGGTTTTTTCAAGCTTGAGGACCTGCCTGCCCACAAGATAATGACTCCCGCCATAGACTGCTTCACGCTTCCCCACGACATTGAAGTCAAAGCGGCCGTCGGGAAGGTCCGCCAGATGGGCCACTCCCGGATACCGGTTTACGAGGAGGAGAGGGACAACATAGCCGGCGTTCTCTACGGCAAGGATCTTTTGAAGTGGAATTTTACCGAGCAGAACTCCGCCGCCGCGGTAAGCGAGTGTCTCAGAAAGCCCTATTTCATTCCCCGCTCCAAGCCCGCGGGGGCGCTTTTGCGCGAATTCCAGATGCGAAGAATCCACATAGCGATAGTGGTTGACGAGTACGGAAGATTCGACGGGCTCCTAACCATGGAGGACATACTGGAGGAACTTTTCGGAGACATAGAGGATGAGAGGTCGGTGCTCAAGAAGGCCGCTCCCGCGGTCCGCGGGGGAGCTATTACTATTCCCGGGGGAATGAGAATAGAGGAGTTCAACGGCGACTATCTTTTTTCGGTTGCCCGCACGGCGGGGCTTGAGAACCTGGGAGAAATACTGGAAGGGGCCGCGATTCCGCTTCGAATGGAAAACGAAACGATGGGCGGTTTCGTATTCGATCTTTTCGGGAGGCTGCCGGCCGAAGGGGAGAAAATAGATTTCGGCGGACTGGTTTTCACGGTGGAGGGCAAGGAGGGGAAAAGGATTTCCAAGATAAGAGTTGACGTTCGGAGGGAGGCCAGTGGCGATGTCCATTGAACTTGTGATTCTCCTGATTTTTCTGTTTTTGGTTCTGCAGGCCTTTTTCGCCGGTTCGGAGATAGCCCTTATCTCCTGCGACAAGATAAAGATGAGGTCCCTTGCCGAGGACGGTTCCGCCGCCGCGGGGCTCGTTCTTGATGCACACTCGAAGATCGAAAGCTTCATAGGCACCACGCTTATAGGGGTCAACCTTTCGCTCATAATAAACACCCTGGTGCTCACCTTTTATTTAGAGGATATCTTCGGGCAGCGAAGCGGCATCTACACGGTGGCCATGCTCTCCCCGCTCATCATTATTTTCGGCCAGGTGGTTCCGAAGGCGGTTTTCGAGAGCAGGCGAAACTCAATAGTGCTCTGGATTATCTATCCGCTCTGGGTCTTCTCCAAGCTTCTTTCCCCTGTGCTTTTCTTCGTCAACTTCTTTACCCGGGGGATATTGAGGCGCCCCGGCAAAAAGATGAGTTCCATAACCCGCGAGGAACTTGAGGACGTGATGGAGGAGGACGAGAACAAGCCGAGTGCTGATTACAAAAGAAGGGTTCTTCGCAGAATCTTCGGGTACTCCGAGACCACCGTCGGAGAAATAATGATTCCTCTCGTGAGGGTGGACGCGCTTGAGAGAAAGTCCACGCTTCGGGATGTAAAGAGTCTTATAGCGGAAAAAAGCCATTCGAGAATCCCGATTTTCAGCGACCGGGTCGACAACATAACCGGCATACTCAACTCGTTTTACGTTCTCGGCGAGCAGGACCTTGACCAGAGCGTGGAACGGTACGCCCTTCCTCCCTTCTACGTTCCGGAGTCAAAGCTTGTAAACGAGCTTATGGACGAGATGAAAGGGGGACGCGCGGGAATGGCCGTCGTGGTCGATGAGTACGGGGGATCGGTCGGAATCATCACCCTTGAGGACATAATTGAGGAGGTGGTGGGGGAAATAGAGGATGAGTACGACACGGGGCAGACCCCGTGGAGAAAACTCGGCGGCGGACAGTACTTAATAGATCCCACGGTCGAGATAGGGCGGCTTAACGACGGACTCGGGCTCGCCATTCCCGAAGGCGAGGATTACGAGACGCTCGGAGGATTTCTTCTTTACAGGTACGGGTCGATTCCCGCCCCGGGAACCGTGATAGTTTTCGGGAGAAAAACTTTCACCGTGGTTTCCTCGACCGCGAGGATGATCAGCGAAGTCCGCCTGCGGCTAGAAAAATAGCTCCTTTTCCCGGGTTCGGTAAAATAATTGCGCAGAGTGCTGACACTAGACGGGAAAAACATGCTCGGTTCATTTTGTCTTTCTATCCGCTTCTGCGCTGCGGAGGGCTTCTGATTGAATCCACACAAGGCAAAAACGTGCTTCGTTATCCCCACGTACAACGAGGCGCTTAACATCACTTCGCTGCTCTCGCGCCTAACGCAGCTCTACGGGGACGCAGACACGGCGTTTCTCGTTGTTGACGACGAAAGCCCAGACGGCACGGCGCGCCTGGTCCGGGAGTTTGCCGCCGGGGAGGACGGACGGGTGCACCTGCTTGAGGGAAAGCGGCGTGGCCTTGGGGACGCTTACGTGCGCGGTATCACCCATGCGATGGATGCCCTCGGCGCTGAAGTTGTGGTGCAGATGGACGCCGATTTCTCGCATGACCCCGCCGATGCGGGAAGACTTCTTGAGCGCATTGCGGAAGGGGCGGATGTGGCTATCGGCAGTCGCTACGTTGCGGGCGGTTCTCTTGATGAGCGGTGGCACCTCAGGCGGCGGCTGCTCTCGCGGTGGGGAAACCGGCTGGCCAGATGGATTGGCGACTTGAGGGGGGTTTCCGATTGCACCGCGGGGTTTAAAGCCATAAGGACGGAGAAGCTCAGGGCGGCAAAACTGGGGAATATGCGAGCGCGGGGCTACGTGTTCCAGGTTGAGCTTTTGCACCGGCTGATCCGCTGCGGGGCACAGGTGGTCGAGGAGCCGATCCATTTCCGCGACCGCGAGCGCGGAGAAACAAAGCTCGGCATGGCAACCATGCTTGAGTTTTTCCTCAGCGTCCTGTGGCTTCGCCTGAGCGACCACCTTACCTTCATTAAGTTCTGCGTAACGGGTCTTTGCGGAGTGGTCATCAATCTCGGTTTCTTTTACCTGATGCTGAAGCTTGGCATTCACAAGTTTGTCGCGTCGCCCGCAGCCATAATGATTTCCATTTTTTTGAACTTCCTGATGAATAACTACTGGACTTTCGGCGATCGCGCCATGGTCGGCCGCGAGTCCGTAAGGGGGGTTAAGTTCGCCCTGGTTTCCTTTGTGACGCTTTTGCTCAGCTACTCGATCTTTGTCGCTCTCTCGATGCTGTTTCCCCGGGTCTTCCCCGTGTTGCTTCAGGCGTGCGGGATTGTTCCCGGGGCTTTGCTTAACTATTATCTGAACTCCCGCTGGACGTTTCGCGAGAGGGACCGCGGGGAATGAAGGCGGGTTAATGACGACTGGAAAGAAAAAAAAGGCCCAAGACCAGGCTTCACAGCCAAGGACAGCGGTTCCGGGTCTTGGGGTCTCGCGGCGGGACGCTTTCTCCTTTCTGGTCCTCGGCGTGCTTATAGCCGTCGTTTACTTTCCTGCTGCCCTGGCGGGATTCGTCTGGGACGATTCCATAATGAGAGAACTCCGCGCCGTTTCGACATGGGGAGGAATCTGGGAACTCTGGTTTGATCCCGTAAACGCCTATCTTGAGGGAGGCACACGGAAGGAAGGGCATTACTGGCCGCTTCTTTATACAACCTTCTGGATTGAGCACAAGCTCTGGGGTTTTTCCCCCGCTGGCTATCACATAGTCAATATTCTGATTCACTTTGCAAACACCGTTCTGCTTTGGCGTCTGCTTGTGCGCCTGGCGGTTCCCGGCGCGTGGTTCGGGGCGGCTGTGTTCGCCGTACATCCGCTACACGCAGAATCCGTCGCGTGGATAATGGCGAGAAAGGACATGCTGGCAACCCTGTTCTGTCTCGCCTCACTTGCGATCTGGCTTCGCTTCATTGAGTCGCCTGGGCGGCGGCGCTTTTGCTGTTCGCGGCCGCCATGCTCTGCAAGTCGGTCGTGGTTCTCTTCCCCGCGACCTTGCTGATCCTGCAGTGGTGGAAAGAGGGTCGCCTCACCCGGGCGGACCTGCTTCGGGTGGCACCGTTTTTCCTCGTGGGACTTGCCATAGCGGTTGGCGACATGCTGTTTTACCAGAACGTGCAGCCTCTCTCTCTGGGCTTCTCTGCGGCTGAAAGGGTGCTTATCGCTGCGCATGCGCTCTGGTTCTACGTGGGCAAGCTTCTATGGCCCATGGGACTGGTGGTTATCTATCCGCATTGGGACGTTAATGTGGCGGATCCGTTGGCCTGGGGGTATGTCATCGCGGCGGTTGCCGTGGTTGCGGCGCTGTGGTTCCTGCGGGGAAGGGTCGGACGGGGACCCTTGGCCTGCGCCCTGTTTTTCGCGGTCATTCTCTTACCAACGCTCGGCTTCGTTGACTACGGCTACATGCGGTATTCGTTCGTCGCCGACCGCTACCAGTATCTCGCGGGTATCGGCGTAATCGTGCTTTTTGCCGGAGCCGCCGCATATGGTTCGTATAAATTGCCGGATGTGCTGAGAAAAACCGCAAAGGGCGCCGCTTTGGCGCTGCTTTTCCTGCTGGGCGCGGCGACATGGAATCAGGCAGGTGTTTACAAAGATGAGGTTACCTTGTTCAGGCATGTTACTTTCCTTAACCCGCAGGCTCATACTGCCCACCTTAATCTTGCCTACGCGCTGCTGCACAGCGAGGGCGGATCCGAAGAGGCTCTTGCCGCTGCCCGCGCTGCCGTAAAAAAGCGTCCCCTTTATTACAGTTCCCATAATGTTCTGGGGGCGGCGTTATCGGGGCTTGGTCGGTACGAAGAAGCAGAGAGGACTCTGCGCCGGGCCGTTGAGCTCAATCCCCGCTACGCACCGGCTTTTTTGAACCTCGGGGAGAGTTTCAGGATGCGAAATCGCTACAAAGAAGCGCTTGAAGCGTATCTCGCCGCGGCCAGGATAGATCCCGATTACCCGCTTCCCTATGTCGCAATGGGCTATGTGCTTTTCGGACTTAAGCGGTATGAAGAGGCCGTTTCGAGCATGAAACAGGCTCTCTCGCTGAAGCCCGATCTGCCGATGGCGCCCAGATTACATTTTCTTATGGGACAGGCCTTGCGGGAAATGGGTCGCCACGACGAAGCGGAGAGACACCTGCGCCGCGCCGGGAAACTTGCCCCTCCGGACAAATGAGAAGAGAAACTCCCCCGCCGCCGTCAGTGCAGAGACCTCTCCCGCCCGAGTTCTTTTTCTATAAGTTTTCTGTATGATTCAACCGGCTGGATCCCGTGTATCCTTAACTCTCCCAGGTATAGGGTAGGGACGCCGAAAACCTCGTTTTGCCTGGCGCTTTCCATGTTTTTTTCTATTGTTTCGGAAAAACTCCTTTTCCGAAGAGAGTCCGAAAGCTCCTCGGGGCAGAGCCCCGCCTTCTCCCCCGCCTCAAGGACGGTTTCGAGAAGACCTATGTTTCTCCCCTCCCGAAAGTAAGCCGCGTAGCAGGCCTTGTGAAACTCCATGAACCTGTTTTTCTCCTTCGCGAACTCGGCTCCTTCAAGGCACAGCCTCGAGTTGGTGACGAATCCGGGGAGCTTTATTTCCACTCCGGCCTCGGCGGCTACGTTCTCGAGGGTCTTCGAGATGCGGAGGGTTCTCTCCGTTTTTCTACGCCTTTTCCCCTCGGCCGGGTATTCCGGGTGGATTTCCACTCCCAGCCACTTCGCTTCGAGGTCGAACTCCTTTGCAAGGCCGAGCACTCTTTCAGTGGCCATAAAGCAGAAAGGACAGATATAGTCGTAGTAAAGGAGAATCTTCACGCACCTTTGAGGATACACGACCGCGGTTTTTTCCGAAAGAAAGGGTTTTCGTATAGGGTCAGGTCTTTTCCATCCAGAAACAATCCATCTTATTCACGCCCGATTGAGTTTCACATAAAATTTGATTTCCACTCTGTTCTTGCCGGATAACGAACATGCGGAACCATATGCAGGGCCTGCTTGCGGACGAGATGCTGAAAGGAAGTGTCAATAGCTCCTCTGTGGTAGCCGCAGATCCGGACACCAGAGGAAGTTTCACTTTCGGGAAAAAGCAACCGCCCGCATCAGATCTCAAACTTTGCAGTCAGAAACAGTGTGCGCCCCAGGATCGAATCCAGATACAATATGTGATCCTCATCGAGATCAGGGCGGGACTGGCCCTCGTTGCCGATATTCAGAACGCCTCCCGTGAGTTCAAACTGATTAAAGCCAAAAGCATTTCTCCAGTTAAGCGCAATATCGTGCCCTACCCACCTTCTGACGCGTTTAGTTCTGGTGGAGTTCCAGAAAGACGTAACCGCGTGCGTGTTCCACTGCACGGCCAAGTCGTTGTGGCTGGCGCGGAGCAGAACATGAATACGGTTGCGCGGAATATCTCCGGGCTGCACTTCCCCCCTATGCGTCTCTCGTAATTCGTTATCCTAAGCCAGTTGACATTGAGCATGAAATTCGCCAGGCCGATTTTCAAGTCGCCGCCAAGCCGGGCCGTGAACCCGTCCATGTCAGCCTCTCCGCTGTTGGTCAGCGGGTTGTGGATTTCGTCTAATCGACCGTCAAGACGTATCACACGCAGTCCCGGATACTCGTTTAGCCTTCCGCTTCTTTCAAGACTGATGACGAACTGCGTGTCCAATATGCTCGGCGTTTCGTGAAGACGAAGCCGGAACCAGACGAAGTCGGCCGAAAACGGACCCCAGCCCGCGGAGACACCGGCGCCAAAGCTTTCGGCTTTGTCCGGTTCCAGCTCTGGATTACCGCTTGTGACCACCCGTACCTGATCTCTGGAACAGTCGGGAGTCGGCGTATCCGCGTCGCATACAAAAGGGTAAAAGGCGAATTCCTGTGCATGTAGTTGCGCAAAGCCGGGCGGCCGTGCTCCTTCGCTCCAGGATGCGCGCAGCGCCAGATTGGGTATTACACGATAAAGTGTCGCTATCCGGTGCGAAAACGCTCCCCCGACATCGTCAAAATCATCGTGGCGAAGGGCAAACGACATATCCAGCGCATCCCCTGAAGGCACCAGAATATCACCGAAAACTGACCAGCGTCGGCGATCAGCCATCAACGACAGCGAAGTTCCCCCTAACACATCCTCCACGTCAACCGGCTCACCCAGAAGATTGAAATATTCCCTGGCATTGCTTACGTCTTCTTCGGCGACCTGCAGGCCGGCGCTCCAGCGAAGATTGTTGCCCATAAGCTCAAACAACGGGCCGTCAAGCGCCACCCCCGCCTCAATGTAGTCGATTTCGTTTTTCAGCTTGCTCCGCACGCTGCTTTCGCTGATTGCGGTCTTATGCTCTTCGGCTTCGGAAAACGGATTCTGTATGTCGTAATCTCCGTTTTGAAGAGCGGTTTGTATTATCGGCCCATGAATGAACGTGCGGCCTGCTTCGACGTAGTCGTAGCGATTGTACGGATAAGATGTATGGGATTTTTAACGGAAACACTCCGCAACTTCAGGATAAGACGTTGCGTCTCAGAGACGACAACGGAGTTGAAATTGCCGAACGCATTTTAGAAGAGGTGCGCAAGCAAGACGATACCCCGAACCGGGGCTTTCTCACTTACCTTTGGGATGATCCGACTGTTGGGGGTGACGAGGTGGTCTGTGAGGAGACAGAACCTGTTTCCGGCCCGTCCCCGGAGGATGAAGATGTGTCTTGTGAGGCGGGGAACCCTATCCCCGGCAGGTCCACCGGCAGGTCGGTTAAGCGTGGGTACTTCATACGCACAAACTTCGGCGTTGGGGAAACTTATTACGTTGTCGGTTCCGGTATTTATCCGAAGCCGCAAGCGGGTGAAGGTGGCGGAGGATGTGCGATTGCTGCCGGGAGTGGGAACGAGCTTGAGGGTGCGGCTTTTAACCTGTTTTTAATCACTGCAGCTCTGTTTCTGGCGGTTTCTGGGGGAACACGCCCAGGCGCAAACTTTTTGACTTGGGACCTGCGGGCGCTACGGAAGGACAGGTGCCGGAAAGGTTAAACTTAGCCCGAGAGAGCACGCCACGGGGAGCGAAACAGAGGTTCTTGAGTCGCCCAGAGGCTTCCCTATTCTATTTGTGTAGCCTATTTTTCGTTTCAGGCTACACAAAACACTTTGTGCAAATCTCAAGCTACACAAAAAACTCGATTTAGGTTTGCTTTTCGAAGATAGTCTGGATTACTAAAAAACCGGTTGAGCGTTTTAATAGCAACCCGATACCGGTTTATAAAGAGCCCTACTCCACCTGTAGCAAACTGCACTGGCAGGAGCAAAACAAAGGACCTGTTCTTTTGCTAATAACGTCAAGTATTACATCTTCAAATACGGTAAAAAAGACGTCTTTACTCCCGAGAAAGGCGTTTTTGTACATGAATGGCAATTAAAATTATCACTTTCCGGGCGGCTTGATTAAACCCCGCGGATTCAATATAATTTATGCTGCCTTTTTCCATGTTTTGCTTCGGAGAAACTTGATGAACCCCAAATCCGCGATAATGCTTTTGGTGCTTATAGCCGCCTTCGGTTTTTTCGCCTACAACATCCGTCTTCTGTTAAGGTTGATTACCCTGGGTAAGAAGGAAGACAACAGGTTCGACGACATTCCCCAGAGGATAAGGAAGGTCATCGTCTACGTGTTCGGGCAGAAAAGGCTTTTTAAGTACCGTTTCGCCGGCATAGAGCACGCCATGATCTTCTGGGGTTTCATCATAATAATGGTGGGAACGGTGGAGATGCTGATAAGCGGCGTCATTCCCGGGTTTTACCTTCTGCCGGGAGCCGCGCAGGGAATCTACGAACTTATTCTTGACGTAGTGCAGGCCTTGGTTCTCGTGGCCATAGCCATGGGCATAACAAACAGGCTCACAATAGGCAGAAAAAGGGAGGTTAACGGGCCCGACGCGGTCGTGATACTGGGTCTTATATTCGGCCTCATGATCACCGCATTTCTCACCACCGGAGCAAAAATAGCGCTTGCCGAGGCAAGCCCAGCCATGCTGCCGGTGTCCGGGGCGTTCTCCGGGCTCTACGACGGCATGAGCGTCGGAAACACCTTTTTCTGGAAGGAGTTTTTCTGGTGGTTTCACGTACTGATAGTCCTTTCCTTTCTGAATTACCTTCCCTACTCGAAGCACAGTCACGTACTGACGGCGGTTTTCAACGTTTTTTTCCAGAGCCTAAAACCCCGCGGACAGCTCTCGACACTCGATTTCGAGGAAATCCCCGAGGATCTTGACCACTTCGGTTCCTCGAAGATAGCAGATTTCAGCTGGAAGGACATACTTGACGCCTATACCTGCACCGAGTGCGGAAGGTGCACCGATAGCTGCCCGGCATGGAACACCGAGAAGGTTCTCTCCCCGAGAGACATAGTCGTTAAGCTTCGCCATTACATCTCAAGCGAGGGAAAGGACATACTTGCCGGAAAACCCCAGGAAGAACAGCCCGACCTTCCCGACACCGAGTGGATAACGCCCGAGGAGCTTTGGGCGTGCACCACGTGCAACGCCTGTGTCGAGGAGTGCCCGCTTTTCATCGACCAGCTGGGGAAGATAATGGACATGAGAAGGTTTCTGACTCTTGAGGGCCGCCTGAGCGGAACCGCCACGAGAACTCTTCAGAAGCTTCAGAACAACGGAAACCCCTGGGGATTCCCGGAGGCTGACCGCGGTGCCTGGCTCTCCGAGATGGATGTTCCCATACTGGGCGTTTCCGCCGAGAACGCGAGCGAATTTGACGTGATTTACTGGACGGGATGTTTCGGAGGCTACGACCCGAGGGGACAGAAAGTCTCAAAGGCGATAGTGACCCTGCTTAAAATCGCCGGAGTCAACTTCGCCGTTATGGGCCCCGCGGAGACCTGCACCGGGGACCCCGCCAGAAGGCTTGGGGAAGAGGCCCTCTACCAGATGCTTGCCGTCCAGAACATCGAGACCATGAACGAGCTTAAAGTAAAAAAGATTCTCGCTAACTGCCCCCACTGCTTCAATACCATAAAGAACGAATATCCGGAGTTCGGCGGGCACTACGAAGTTGTCCACCACACCGATTTTCTCTTCCAGCTCATCCAGGAAGGGAAGCTTAACCCCGACGCCCCGATCGAGGAGAAGATAACCTACCACGATTCCTGCTACCTCGGCCGCTACAACAACGTTTACGACTCCCCCAGAGAGATACTGAAAAGCATTCCCGGAATCGATCTTGTGGAGATGAAAAGGAACAGGACCAAGAGTTTCTGCTGCGGTGCCGGAGGCGGAAAGATATGGATGGAGGAAGAGGCTCCCAGGGTTAACTGGAACCGCTTTGATGAGGCCGCGGAGACTAACCCCGACACTCTGGCTACCGCGTGCTACTTCTGCAACACGATGTTTGACGACGCCGCGCGGTTCAAGGGGAAAGAGGAGGAAATCGCCATCCAGGACATAGCCGAGATCCTTAACCGTTCGGTTAACTCATCAGATGCTCCTCCCCCATCGTAAACGGCCCCGCGCGCGCCCGACCGGGCCTTGAGAGTCTCAGGAGGAACCTATGAAGCTTGATAAACCGAGGTCCCTTTTGATAGACTCAGGCGGAGGATGGTTCGATTCAGGCGCCTCTCCCACGGCTGGGGTTTTCGGCGACCCGGCCCTCACTCTCTGTTTCTCAGGCGACGGAACCAAACTGTTTTCCGGTTCCGGAGAGGAGACTTTCTCAGAAGACCCCATCTGTTTCGTTGAGAAGCTTGCCGCCGAGGGGTACACCGCGCTTGGCTACATAAGCTACGACTACCTTCGGTACACGACTCCCGGAGTTGCCACATCGGAGGGGAAAGAAGGAGAGAGGCTTCCCTTTGTATTTTTCCACTTTTACGAAAAAGACGGTTTTTACCTTGCTCCCTGCGAGGAGGCTTTCGCGGTCGCGCCCTCGGTGAAAAGGCGCCCTGGGGGTCCTCCGTGCTCGAACATTAAAAAGGAGGAGTACGCCCGGAAAATTTCGGCGATAAAAGAGCATATAGCCGCGGGCGACGTTTATCAGGTAAACCTTTCGCGCAGGTTCCGCTTCGGGCCCATGGGCGAACCGCTTTCCTGGTTTTTGGATTTTTACCGCGCCCAGCCCGTTCCCTTTGCCGCCCTTATCAGTTTTCCCGGTTTTGAGCTCGTAAGCGGCTCTATGGAGCTTTTTCTTAAGAAAAGGGGCGACAGGATTACCACAAGGCCCATAAAGGGGACGATCCGAAGGGACCCAGATCCCCGGCGCGACAGGGAACTTGCCGAGGTGCTCGGGAAAAACCCCAAGGAACGCGCCGAGAACCTCATGATAGTCGATCTCATGAGAAACGACCTCGGGAGAATATGCAGTTACGGTTCCATAGGGGTTAGGGAGCTTTTCGCCGTCCGGAGCTACAGCACCCTTTTCCAGATGGAGTCTGAAATCGAGGGGCGCCTCTGCCCCGGCGTAGGACTCTCGCAGATAGTCGCCAGCACCTTTCCCCCGGGATCCGTTACCGGAGCCCCAAAAAGAGAGGCTCTTCGTATAATAGACAGCCTCGAGCCCCACCTGAGGGGTCCTTACTGCGGGGTGATCTGTCTTTTCCCCCCGAACGGGGATTTCACCATGAGCGTTGCGATCCGCACGGGGGTGAACCGTCCCGAGGGCGCGGATTTCTGGTTCGGAGGCGGGATTGTGTGGGATTCGAGAGCGGACGAGGAATACCGCGAAACGGAGCTTAAGGCAAAGGCGCTTATGTCGGTCGCGTCCCGACAGATGCTATAATCATCGGCCATGGATGAACTTTTCTTTCTGAACGGAAAAAGACTCAAGAATCCGCCTGCGCTCCGCGCCCTTTTTTACGGAGAAGGGGTCTTTGAGACCTTCAGGTGGAAAGAGTCCCCTCCGGTTTTCCTCTCCATGCATCTTGAGAGGATGCGCAGGGGAGCTGAGTTTCTCGGCATCCCGTTTCCCGCAGAAACTCAGGTGAGGCTTCGGATCGAAGACGCCGCGGAAAAAGCCGCGGGGGATGACCTGCATGTAAAAGCATGTCTTCTCGGCGAAGGAGACACGGTTTTTCACTCGCGGCCCCAGACGGCTTCGCTCCTCGTGTCCGTAAGACCCCGGGCGAAGGGTCCCGAGGCCGTCTCTCTTTGGGTCTGCGGGGAGAGAAGGCCCCCGAAGAACCGTCTTTTTTCGCACAAGACCCTTAACTACCTGGGAAACGTCGTGGCGAAAAGGGAGGCTCGCGAAAAAGGGTTTGACGAAGTCCTTTTCCTGGATACAGACGGCAGGGTGACCGAGACCTCGTGCCATAATGTTTTCTGGGTAAAAGGAAAAAAACTTTTCACTCCGTCTTCTGAATGTCCTGTTTTGCCGGGAGTAACCAGGGAAATCGTTCTGCGCTCGGCCAAGCGGCTGGGCTATGAGCCCGTCTGCGGAGGTTTTCTCCTTGAGGAGCTTCTTTCAAGCGATTACGCTTTTCTTACCAACGCCGTTGCGGGTATTGTTTACGTAAGCGGGGTGGACGGTGATGCGATGCCTTCCGCTCCCCGGAGTTACGAGGCTATGAGGAAATCGCTTCTCTTGGAGTTCGGGTGGTGGAATTAAAGATGCGGAGAAATTTTTTCGGGTTTGTTACCGGCTCTTAAGGAACCTAGGGTGGTTTTATGTCCGGCGAGATAACGGTCAGGGAGTATCAGCGGGAAGTTGACGAGTGGATAAAGAAAGTGGGAGTGCGCTACTTCTCTGAGCTTACCAACCTCGCGCAGCTTGTCGAGGAGGTAGGTGAAGTCGCGAGAATAATGTCCAGAACATACGGGGAACAGAGCTTCAAGGGAGATGAAAATCGCCGGGAACTCGGGGATGAGCTTGCCGACGTTCTCTTTGTCTTAACGTGCATAGCGAACCAGACGGGAGTTGATCTTACGGAGGTTTTGAGAAAGAACTTTGAGAAAAAAACGCAGAGGGACGGGAAACGGCATGCGGACAATCCCAAACTTCGCTGAAGGCCCTTGTGTTCTGCCGGCGTCCGCGTCCTGTGCTTCGGTTGTTGCAAAGGTCTTTCCTTGTGGTATCCTTCCCCGTCTTGAGAAGAATCCGCCTTTGATTCGTAACAGTTATTCTATCGAAGAAAGAGGAAATTACTTTGGAAATGAAATTTGAAGAAAAACCCATTGAAGACATACAGGCGAGAAAGGACTACAGGAATATCTCCATAGACAGAGTCGGCGTCTGCGACCTCAAGATTCCGCTTACGATAAAAGGCTGCGAGATCGATTCGGAAAAAGACCAGAGCGTTCAGGCTTCCTTGAGCCTAAGCGTTAACCTGAGTCCAGACCAGAAGGGGATTCACATGAGCCGGCTGCTTGAAACGGCTCTTGATTTTAACGGGGCCTTTTCCCTGGAGAATATGGCTTCTTTCCTGATCGCTCTCTGCGACAGGCAGGGCTCGAAAGATTCTGACGTTAAAATAGAGTTTGATTACTTTTTCAACCGTCACGCTCCGGTAAGCGGCAAGATATCCCCACAGCCCTACACGTGCGCGTATCTCGGCAAAATGCATTCAGAAGGCATACGTCTCACTCAGAGCGTGGTGGTACCGGTCAAGACCCTTTGTCCCTGCAGCAAGGAGATAAGCGATTACGGAGCTCACAACCAGCGCTCCAAAGTTTTCATAACCATTTTGCACGAAGAAAAGAAGGAAAACGATCCGATAGACATATGTTTTGAGGAAATCATAGGAATCGCGGAAAGGGGGGCATCTTCCCCGCTTTACCCGCTTTTAAAAAGGGAAGACGAGCGCCACGTCACAATGAGCGCCTACAACAAGCCGTGCTTTGTCGAGGACGTCGTGAGAAACATAGCTTCGGAACTTCACGGCAACCCCAGTTTCGACTCTTACAAACTCAGGGTTCTTAACTACGAAAGCATCCACAGCCACAACGCCTTTGCCAGCATCGGCAAAAGATTCTCGAGCAAGTAAACCGGCGGAGAACACGGGGTTTGCACCGGTTCCCAAGTGTTTTTCGGGCACGAATCGACCTGGATTCCTCAGTTGGCGATGAACGCAACCGGTCGCCCTCTGCGCCTGCTGCGCTTTGTGCCATGGCCGAAGCCGCGAGAGGACCCTAAGTTTGCGTAATTACTTGAAATCAAACAATTTTTTGCTGTTGATAGATTGTGGAATGTTTTAATCCGACACAGTTCAAAAGATGCAACTGTCTGAAATTGCTCAATATTTTTTTTCGACCTGCCAAGGGCTCTCTTAGCGTTCTGTGAAATACTTACTACTCGGTACAAACGCCGTTTTTATCTGCGAAAACCCCTCTTATCCCTTATTTTTCAGGAGGTTCGGGATGATCTCGCCCCGTTTTCAAAACCCGAAAAAGCTGTGTAATTTAATCTCCGAGCTGTTGTTTTCCTCAGCTGAGAAAATATGAGGACCCTTTTTGATATTATAAAAGAAGAGATACGGGAATCCGGACCGATTTCCTTCCGCAGGTTCGTGGAACTCTCCCTTTTTCACCCGCAGCACGGCTATTACTCCTCGGGAAAGGCGAGAATTGGAAAAAAGGGGGATTTCTACACCGCCCCTTCGGTTCACCGCTCTTTCGGGGAGACTATCTCGCGGTTTCTTGCTAGGGCGTCGCTTCTGCTCGAGGGGGAGAAATTCGTAGTCGTGGAATTCGGAGCCTCAGGAGGTCAGCTTGCCTCAGACATACTCGGAGCCCTTCGCGAGAACCACCCCGATCTCTACTTGAAGACCGATTACATAATGAGCGAGGTAAGCCCGGCGGCGGTCCAGGCGGCTAAGGAAAAACTCAAGGGGCACGGCGAAAGGGTTAGATGGACTGACAGCCCCCTAAAAATCATAGAAGACGGCTTTTGCGGAGTCGTAATCGCGAACGAATTTCTCGATTCCCTCCCCTTCCACAGGCTGAAGTCGGACGGTGGGGAGATCCGGGAGGTTTTTCTTTCCCTTCGCGACGGTAAAATCGAGGAAGTTCTGCGGGACCCCGAAACCGAGGAGATTTATGAGTTTTCAAAACGGTATCTGGATGAGTACGTGCAGGGCGAAGAGGCTGAAGCCTGCCTGCTCGCCGGCAAGTGGCTTGCCGAGGTGGGGATGGCGCTTCAAAAAGGATTTGTTCTCAGCATTGACTACGGTTCCCTCGCTCCCGAGCTTTATTCACCCGAAAAACGAAAGGGAACCTACAGGTGCTTTTATCGACACGAACTGAGTTCCAATTCCTACATAAGAATTGGAGAGCAGGATATAACCGCCGACGTTAATTTTTCCGAGCTGATGAGGGTCGGGGATGCCGTGGATCTTTCTACAGTTACGTACACTACCCAGGGGCAGTTTCTCGTCGACTGGGGAATCCTCGAGATTTTCAAGACATACGATAAGCCGCAGAATCAGGGGGACCGTCTCGCCGCCAAGACCCTTTTCATGCCTGAATTCATGGGGAGAAGGTTCAAGGCTCTGCTCCAATCAAAGGGTTTTCAGCCCGAAGAGCTTGAGGTATTCTGCAAGTACCAACCGTTCCGTATTGCGTTGTAATCACTTCCAAATCTGTTTAGCGGCTTATTGACAAGAGGTTCTTTGAAAGGTTCAGTAATAAGTGTGAAGAACAACGTGAAGAACAACAGAGATAAAATTGTAGAGACCGCTACCAAGCTTTTTCGTTTTTTTGGATACAATGGAACCTCCATTGATAGGCTTATAAAGACCGCGGGTGTTTCCAAAAGCAATTTTTACTACTATTTTGAAAGTAAAGAAGAATTGGGGTTGGAGGTGCTGGGGAACATACTGCGTTCTGAGGAGGAACGCATATCAGAAATTCTCCTGAACACCGATATGAATCCTCTTGAGCGCATGGTCAGGTTTTACGAAGCGGCAGTTTATTCTAAGCGAGAGCTTTTTTTAGAGTCGGGCAGTTTTTTCGCAAAGATGTCGTTAGAGCAAGGTTCCATAAACGAGAAATTTCGCTCAGTTGTTGAGATATATTTCGAAAAAACCGTAGCAGCTTTTGGAGTGTGCATAGAAGAATGCAAGGAACTGGGAATGGTTCGCGAGGGAATTAATACGGAACTGCTTCCCAACTTCCTGGTTTCTCAGGTTAAAGGAGCTATAATCATGGCGAAAGTCTATAACTCCTATGACCCGATACGGGAGGCTTATGAGGGAGTAAGGAGCCTGATGGTCAAAGAAGAGTGGCAGCATCTTCTTCCAGACTTTGACTAAGATTCTTCTTGGCTTCTCCATTTCCACATTGTAATCAACTGAAAACGCACGCTTTTACGAAGCATTTCCTCGGTCAGTTGTTCAGTTTGTCCACAACTCTATTCGCATCTTCCTGCGTAAGCTTCGCAAAGTCCATTTCCTTGGGGAAATACTGGCGTATTACTCCGTTTGTATTCTCAGCAAGTCTCCTCTCCCACGAGCTGTTTTTTGTATTGTAACATGCTGAATTCACTTATATTATACACGAACAAGAGCCTTTTTTATACTACTTTTATGAGAAATCCAGGCTAGGTAGTTTTTTCGGAAATCTGGCGTTGGAGTAAAGTGCTGTAGATGGGGAATTCCATTCCGGACAATTTTTTCGATAAATGGAAAACTCTGTCAAGCAGTGTACAATAGAAGAGATACATCAGGGATTTTTAACCAGATGTCCTTCAGTTCGGTTGCGGAGAAAGCCGATCGTCAAAAACAAAGGAGGCAACAACATGTCTGATACGATAATGAAATCCAATATTGGCGCAGATATAGCTTATCTCAAAGAGCTTAACCCGGACCTATACGGTGCTTGGATGAGTTACCACGATTCGGTATTTGAGGACGGGGCGCTTACAGCGAAGGAAAAGCAGCTCATCGCGGTAGCAGTAGCGCATATTACGGCTTGTCCCTACTGCATAAGGTCGAGGGTTCTTGCGAGCAAAAAACAGGGAGCGACCGACCAGGAGATAGTCGAATCGATATATGTGGGACTCAGGCTTGCAATGGGGGCCCCTTTTGCCTTTTCAAGCTTGGCTTTTGAGGCTTGGGACACTCTGGAAAACGAAATTCCGCTTACCGAAGGGCACTTTTTCAAGAAAGACATAGCGAAGGAAATTGCCAGTTTCAGGGAATGCAGTGGAGACATATCTCCGCATTTCATGGAGCTTCACAAAAAGATTTTTGCCGACGGGGCTCTGAGCAAAAAAATGAAAAGAGGCATAATAGGCCTTGCCTGCGCCCATGTGACGAAGTGTCCCTACTGTATAAGGGGATGCGTGAAGGACGCCCGCACCGACGGCGTAACCGCGGAGCAGATGGCTGAAGCCATAAACGTTGCCATGGTCATGACCGCCGGTTCCTGTTACGCCCATACAAGCATCGCCATGGACACGCTTAAAAGTCTCCAGAAATAATTTTGACGGTTTCTTTAAAAATCCTCCTCATTTCCCCTGAATGTTTCACGTGAAACATTCGGGAACTATATACTTAGGTTGACAAGGAGAATGCAATGAGTGATGCAAAGAGAAATTTATATTTTTATCTACCCGACTTGCCCGAAGATTTGAGACAGCAAGTCATAAAATGGTGGAAAGCCAGGCAAAGAGAAGAACTTGACTATCAACTTATAGAAAAACAGGAAAAGAACACCTTACCCGTTGAGCTGGATAGTTAATTCTATAGATTCTAGATTGTTGTTCATCTTCTCGAGAATTTTTAGAATCTGCTGTAATAATTCAACTATTTCTGCGTTATTGTCCATAATGACCTCCAAGTTTGAGTTTGGGGATTATACATGAAATTTAATCGTGAAAATATTTTTGCATTTTCTGTCCGGTATCGATTATAATGTTTATCAAGATTACGAAGATAACCTATCAATTAATAATGAGTAACGAAACAGACAAGGAAATTCCTGACATCTCCGAAGTGGATTTTGATACTCGTTTGAAAGTCCTGTTGGGTGTCTCCCCAGAAAGGAAAGAGAAAGAAATCACTGTTTACGAGGAGTCAGAATCTACCAATAAGTTTGAGGACAATAACAATGGCTAGCGTTTTTGATGTTGCATCTTATGTCTTAAAGAAACAAGGTCCGATGACAACTTGGAAACTTCAGAAGCTTGTTTACTATTGCCAGGCGTGGTCTTTGGTATGGGATGATGATGAAATATTCCCAGAGGAGATTGAAGCATGGGCAAACGGGCCTGTTGTGCGTAAATTGTATGAGGCCCATCGTGGCGAATACAAAGTGAGTAAGTTCCGAAAGGGCAATACAAAGGTGCTTACAAAAAAACAATGCTCAACTGTGGATGCTGTATTAAACTTTTACGCCGACAAAGCGCCACAATGGTTAAGTGACCTAACCCATATGGAAGACCCATGGAAGATGGCTCGTGAGGGAACTCCAGATGGCATTCGAGGAAATTCGATCATTTCAAAGGAAAGCCTAGGCGAATATTACGGTAGTTTGTAATTGTGGCTAAACCCCGGAAAAGGGTTAAGGCATCCAACCCTCCTCCCCAAAATCGAAAGGAAGTACGCACAGGAACACCCAAGATTCTTGCTCAAGAAGAATACGATACTATCGTATGGCGGTTTAGTATTGTAGATCTAGATGGCGATTGGGGGTGGAGAACAGTAGCTAGTCATAGTTGGTGGAATGAAATTTTGCCAAAGTTGCAAGATTTTGAGAGTATGACATGGGAAGAGATAATGAGAGCGTCCGGAGCCAAAAAGCCGGGCAAGGGTAACAACAGTCATTTTGTGGAAGCAAAGGAACTCACTAAACAAGCCAAAAAGCGATTGGAATACCTAGAACAGGATGATGTGTCACATTTATTTTCTTTACGTCTAGACAGTACGAAGCGTATCTATGGAATTCGCGACAGACGGGCATTGAACCTCCTTTGGTTCGACCTACATCATGGAAACAACAAAAAAGCTGTATGTCCGGTCAAAAATTAGGCAATATCAAAAAACTTCATATCATAATTATAAGGTTAAATCCTTGTAAGTAAGTCTTTTCCCTACCAGTCCTTTCAGTGTTAGGTTTATCTGATCTATGGTGTCCATAGGACGGACATTGGTACGGTTAGCGAACTCGTTAATGTACTTCTGAAGGTGCTTAACAGACATCCTGTGATAAATGCCGTAGTACCCACGTTTCAGCAAAGCCCAGAACGATTCAACGCCGTTTGTATGGGCTTCCCCATCTACGTACTGCCCGCTCTTATGATTAACCCTACAGTGTTCATATCCCAAGTGTGTGAGTATCGAGTACATTGCCGCCTCGTCAGTGTATATGTTGGTACTGCGTGAGACATTCTCTATAACCACTTTGGCCACAGTCCCTTGGTCCGTACTGTCCACGGTCACGGCCTTGACATTCTTAGTTCCCCGTTCCTTGAAACCTATAACCGGTTTCTTGCCCGTAGGGCCACGGCCGGACTTTAGTTTCTTGCCCTTATGCTTGTTTCTCTCCAGTCCGCCGAGATAGGCTTCATCAATCTCTACCGAACCGAAAAACTGTCTGGCGTTTTCATCCCAGGCTTGTCTTATACGATGGCCGAGGAACCAAGCCGTCTTTTGGGTAATGCCAAGATCGCTTGCAAGTTTAGTGCTGGATACGCCCTTTAAGGACGTTCCCATAAGGTATATGGCAGTTAGCCACTTGCGATAGGGAAGTCTGCTATCTTCCATGAGTGTTCCGGTACGGACACTGAAATACTTACGGCAAGCCTTACACCAGTAAGGCATTTTCTTATGACTGGCTTCAGTGGTTTCGGTGGATCCACAACGTGGGCAATGTCTTTCCCCTTCCCATCTTACCTTTTCAATATGTCTCATGGCTTTCTCTTCCGTATCGAAGTGTTCTAGAAGTTCGTAAAGAGAAAGTTTTTGTCTTTTTTGCTTAGGCATCGTTATCTCCTTCTTGACGTGTATTATAATTATAACAAGCTAAAAAGGGTTTGTCAACCTAAGTATATAGTTCCCAAACATTCAGGGGTTTTTTTGCCCCTTCTCCCCTGACTGAACGGGGTTTTATATGGTAGATTCTCTTTCATGTCGTCGCAGATTCCCGAGCGCCAAAGCACCATAGCCGCCATTTCGACCCCGCCCGGGGAGGGAGGAGTGGCCGTGATCCGCATAAGCGGCGAGGAATCTCACGCGATTGTGAGAAAAATCTTCGTTTCTGCTGGAAATCCCGGTTTTTCCGAAAGAAAACTCTGTTTCGGAAAAATAATCAATCCCGAGACCGGCGAGACGGTGGATGAGGTTCTCTGCACCGTTATGAGCTCCCCTGATACCTATACCGGGGAAGACATAGCCGAAATACACTCTCACGGGGGACACATTGTTCCCCGGAAGATACTTGAGATCCTAATCGGCCTCGGAGCGGCTCTCGCCGCCCCGGGTGAATTTACCCAGAGGGCGTTTCTTAACGGAAAAATGGACTTGGCCCAGGCTGAGGCGGTCTCTGATATCATAAGCGCCCAGACGGAACAGAGTCTTAGGTATGCTGAGGCGCAGCTCGAGGGAGTCCTTTCGGGCAAGGTGAACGAACTTAAAGATGAAGTCCTCGACGTTCTGGCGGAAATAGAGGCGAATCTCGATTTTCCCGAAGAAGATATAGATCCTCTTGCAAAAAACCGTCTCAAGGAAGCATCCGAATCCGTGGAAAAGGAGCTTTCGGCGCTCATCGAGAGTTACGATACGGGCAGAATGTTCAAAGACGGGGTGACGATGGTAATACTGGGGAAGCCTAACGTCGGGAAATCGAGCATACTTAACCGTCTGCTCGAGACTCAAAGGGCGATAGTGAGCCCGATCGCCGGAACCACAAGAGATTTTATTGAAGAAAGAATGAATGTCGGAGGAATTCCCCTCGTTATAACGGATACGGCCGGCATAAGAGACACTGAGGACCAGATAGAAAGACTCGGGGTAGAGCTTTCTCTCAAAAAAGCCGAGGAATCCGAATTCATACTCGTCGTTTTGGACCAGAACACAGAACTGGACGCCCTTGACAGAAAAATCCTCGAAACCGCTGCTAAAAAGAAGCATCTTGTCGTAATCAACAAAATGGATCTTGAGGAGAAGCTTGAAAAATCGAAGCTTCGCCGGATTCTCGGGCGGAAAAAGCCGGTGAAGACCTCGGCGCTTACAAAAGAGGGGATAGAACAACTCAGGGAGGCTATGTTCGAGACCCTTGCGGGCTCGCCTCGCGGCGTAGACGCCTCGGAACTGGTGCTGACTAATCTCCGCCATAAAAAATCCATGGAAAAGGCCCGCGATCAACTGCGCGAATTCCTCGGACTTCTCGAACGGAACGAGTATCCCGAGATCCTATCGATAGAACTGCGAAACTCCATGAACTCGCTCGGCGAGATCACCGGGGAAGTGACCACGGAGGATCTTCTGGGCAGAATTTTCTCCAGATTCTGTATTGGAAAGTAAAAGCGAGAGCAAAATGTTTCACGTGAAACATTTGGGACTTACATACTTGTTAGCAGTTGTCTTGACTTGCCCATATTCTTCTATCGGGAATCTTGATTGCGGCATTATAGAGCGGATGTATGAAGGACTGGAACCATTGTTCCCTGTAGCTCCTTTTCACGAGTATTACGACTACTACGACAGGCTGGATGAGAACAGAGAATAAAGCGGTTAGAACAAGCTGACCCCATTAACTTTTCCAAGGGGTATTGAACTCTCACCAGCATTATTTAAGATGATCTCCAAGCTAAATTTAGGAGGTCCATTATGCTAGAAAAAACAGATAGAGAATTGCTGAAGTCTATCGCAGAGGATCCAAGATTGATCCTGGAGGAATACACCCTGATAAGGGTAAGCAAGAAGAGGTGCGCTCTGGTCATCACCGGTCAAGACCAGAAGACGGGTGAGACTCAGAGCTGCTGTCACCTGATCCATTATAAGAATCTCATACCTCTTGTGGAGAAGATTCAAGAGCATCTACTTTATCCTGAGGCTGCGGTCAGATGGTCCATCGATTTATGAGGTGTCGTTATGTCTACTCAGGAAATAACTCTCGACCAAAAGACTTTCAGCTTCACACTGATATACGAGGAAGGAAGTGAAGAATGGTATCTCCTTGTAACCGCTCTGGAGGATGGGGAATCATGGCAGTTGTCAATGGGAGCAGACCGAGCCACTGACATCCTTTACCGAGCTCTCGAGATATAGAAGGAGGTCGTTATGGCTGGAGAATTTACCATAAAGAGGATTCCTGATGGGTATGAGGCGGAATTCCCGATAGAAGAATATGGGCAAGTCAAGACAACTGCTAACAAGTATGGCAGAAGTTTAAAAGCTACTCCAAAGGAAGCTCGCTACGATTCGGAAGTGGGAAAGACCTTACGAGGTCTGATAAAACTTTTGCCTTCAAAGGTTTCGTCAATGGTTTTCCGTTTTTAAAGAGAACAAACTTCACAAAGTTAGGGCTACTGTAAGCGAGAGCCATTTGCAAAACATCGTTATTCATTTGACCCCGCCCCTCTGTCAACCTAAGTATGTAAGTCCCAAACATTTCACAAACTGTTCAGTACAAACGAGAGGAACGAATCGGATTGTTTTCCCAATTATCGAGTTATTTAAGGGAGTTATAATACAGTCTTGGAAATTCGCAAAATTTTATTCACAATCTATCAACAAAAAAAAGTGTTTCATATCAGTTAATTAAGACATTTCAAATGAATTTTTAATGATTTATTAACAATACGAAACTTCGCCGGGAACTTCATGCGCAGACATGTTTCTCCGCGCCCCGGGAATTCAGTGGTTTGGGCTTCGCGAGCGGTTAAAATCTCCTTTTGCTGGCGGAACCGACCCTCGGCCGGCAGGATTTTCGTCGATGGTGTTCAGTGCTTACTTGTTTTTTCTTAAATAGTCTTTTATTTTCAGCGGGTTAACTATTGACCGGGTTTTTATAGCGTGTAATCTAACTCGCTGGGTGAATTTATGATTTTTCCTCTTGGATGGCTTACTGACTACCTGAAAATCGATGTTTCTCCAGAAGAGCTGGGGGAAATGCTCACCATGGCCGGTTTTGAGCTTGAAGCCCTTGAAGACAAGGGCAAGGCGCTTGCAGATGTCTGCGTCGCTCAGATAAACAGCATCGAAAAACATCCAAACGCCGACAGACTGAGTATCTGTGATGTTACGGACGGACAAACCCGCTACGTGGTTGTCTGCGGGGCGGACAACATGAAAGAGGGGGACAAGGTCGCTTTCGCCAAGGCGGGTACGGTTCTTCCGGCTACCTCGAAGTTTCCGGAAGGCGTCGAGATAAAGCGCTCGAAAATCCGCGGTGAAGATTCGGAGGGGATGCTCTGTTCCGCGGACGAAATGGGTCTCTCGGGCGGCGAAGACGGGATAATGATTCTCTCCCCCAAGGCTGAACTTGGAACCAGTATGAGCGACGAGATCAGCTACGACGGCGTTATCTTCGAGGTAGGAATTACTCCCAACCGTCCTGACTGCATGAGTATTTTCGGGATCGCAAGAGAAGTCTCGGCAATACTGGGCCAGAATCTTCAGAAACCGAGTTTCTCCATAAAAGAGCAGGGAGATGACATTTCAGGAAGGGTCACGGTAGAGGTTGGGGACGCGGAGGCGTGTCCCAGATACTGCTGCCGGCTCATTGAAGGAGTCAGAATCGAGCCCTCCCCCGCATGGCTTCAGGAAAGGCTTGAGTACTGCGGAATCCGCTCCGTTAACAATGTTGTTGACGTTACGAACTTCGTTCTGCTTGAACAGGGACAGCCTCTTCACGCTTTTGATTACGACAAGCTTGATCGGGGCCGGATTTCCGTCAGAAAAGCCAGGGCCGGAGAAACGATAGAAACGCTTGACGGCGTCGAAAGAAAACTGCTCGGCGATGATCTGGTTATCTGCAGCGGGGATTCCCCCGTCGCGCTTGCCGGGATCATGGGCGGCACCGGCACCGAAATAGAGAATGAGACGAGCAGCGTTCTGCTTGAGGCCGCTTACTTTTCTCCCGTAGGCATAAGGAAAACGTCCAAGCGAAACGGCCTTAAGAGCGAGTCTTCGAGCAGGTTTGAAAAAGGCATTGACATAAACAACGTTTCGTTTGCCCTTGACCGCGCGGCCGAGCTTATAAGCCGCTTATCCGGAGGAACAGTCGCCAAGGGGATTATCGACGTATATCCCGACCCCGTGAGCCCCAAGGAGATTTCCCTGTCAGTTGACAGGGTCTGTGGCCTAGTCGGCATATCCACCGATTCCCAAGAAATAGCGGAGCTTCTCGAGAGCCTTGAGTTTGAGGTTCTCAGCCTCTCCGTAGACACGCTTTTGCTTCGAGCTCCGACTTTCAGGGTGGACATAGAGCGTGAGGTAGATATCGTCGAGGAAGTTGCGCGTCTTCTGGGTTACGACAATATTCCCTCCGTCCTGCCAGAGGTTCCAATGGTAGCTAAGAAACCCAACGTGATAACCGTCATGGAGAAAAGGCTAAGGGACATTTTTGTTTCCTACGGTTTTCTCGAGGCTATAAACTACAGTTTCGAGTCCCCTGAACTTCTCAGGACGTTTGGCTTTGAGGAGTCGATGCGCGTTATGAACCCGATATCGCGGGAACTTTCGGAAATGAGAACTAGCCTTCTTCCCTCTCTTGTGAAAAACGTGAGACTCAACCTCTCGAGGCAGAATCAGGACGTAAGGCTTTTCGAGTCCGCCAAGGTTTTTTACCCCAAAGATATGGACCAGCTCCCAACCGAAGTGAAGAAATTCGCCGCGATTGCGACCGGAAAAAGGGCTCCCGAGATATGGGGCGGGGGAAAATTCGATTTCTTCGACATCAAAAGCGTGCTCGAAAGAAGCCTGGAGGTCCTTTCGGTGGATTCCAAGATAGACTTTGAGTCCATTTCCTCTGACCATGGATTTCTCTGGCCGGGGAAATCTTCCGCCGTGCTGGTTGACGGAAACGTTCTGGGGGTGGTCGGGGAGCTTCACCCGCATCTTCTGGAAAAACTCGAGATAAGCGAAAGCGTATACGTGCTTGAACTCGACTTATCTCTTCTCTCGGTCGTCTACACGAGTTTCAAGAGGAAATTTTCCCCGCTTCCCAAATTTCCATCCCTTCGCCGCGACATAGCGCTTGTGGTCGATGACATAGTTCCTGTGCGGGAAATTCTTTCAGTTATAAAAAAGGCAGATTTTGGTATAATAGAAAATGCTTGGGTGTTTGACGTTTACAAGGGAAATTCCCTTGAGGAAGGGAAAAAGAGCGTCGCGCTGTCGCTGATTCTTCGGAACAGGGAGAGGACCCTTACCGACGAGGACGCGAACAGGGTTCAGCAGGATGTTCTCAAAAGTTTGGGAAAAACAATAGGAGCCGAATTGCGTTCGGTTTAAAAAAGGGGGGATTTTCATGACAAAGAAGGATCTGGCTGGTGTTTTGTACTCGGAGATAGGGTTTTCAAGAAGAGAATCGGCGGAAATAGTCAACTTTTTTTTCGAGCTGATAAGAGAGAGGCTCATGGCCGGCGAAGAGGTGAAACTCCCCGGGTTCGGAACCTTCAGGGTCACGAGAAGAAAGTCCCGGATAGGAAGAAACCCCTCCACCGGAGAGGAAGTAAGCATACCTTCCCGCCTCACGGTCGTTTTCAAACCCAGCAGGTTTCTAAGGAAAAAGATTGACCAGGAACGGGGGGGTTAAAATACCAGAGCCAAAACCTCCCCAATCTTCCTTTTTCAAGCAAAGCTTCGTTGCCGGCATCCTGATTATTGTTCCTTTCGGGGTGACCATTTTCGTCCTCTACAAGCTGATAAAGTGGATGCTTTTCTTTTTCAGCAACGGCCCCGCCGGAATCCTCCGCCACTTTATAGATGTCCCGCCTTACGTGTTTCAGGGAATATCTTTTGTTATAGGAATCTTGGCCACCCTGCTGCTGATCGTTTTTCTGGGGGCCGTGACCAGAAACTTCGTGGGCAGAAGAATGCTCCTGTTCGGTGAATCGCTTATCTCGAAGATTCCGCTTGCCAGAGCCTTCTACGTGAGCGTAAAGCAGGTAGTGCAGACGCTTTTTCTCACCTCCCAGATGCAGAGCATGAAAAGAGTCGTGCTGGTCGAGTACCCGAGAAGGGGTATCCGTGCCATAGCTTTCGTAACGGGAGTTACGGAGGCAGGCCGGGGACATAACACGACGGACCAAAGGCTCGTCAGTCTGTTCGTTCCCACAACGCCGAATCCGACAAGCGGTATTTACATAATGGTTCCGGAAGAGGAACTGCAGGAACTTGATATTTCCGTGGAAGACGCGTTTCGGCTTATAGTTTCCGCCGGGATTTCTCAAGGCGATTCTGATGTTTTTGGGCAAGGTAAAAAAAACAGTTGATTCTTTCGGGATGCTCAGTCCCGGGGACGTAATTGTTGCGGGAGTGTCCGGAGGATCAGACTCCATGGCGCTTCTCTTCGCTTTTTGTGACCTGCGGGAGCTTTATCCGGATATCGACGTGATCGTTTCCCACGTCAACCACGGGCTCAGGGGCGCAGAATCGGACGAAGACGCCGAGTACGTAAGGGAAGCGGCCGGCCGGCTTAACTTTTCGTTTGAATGCGTGCGGGTTGACACAGAGGGCTTCAGAAAAAAACGCGGACTTTCCCTTGAAGACGCCGCCAGGGAGCTTCGCTACGACTTTTTTAACGATATTCTCGCGAAACGCTCGGCTCAGAGAATCGCCACGGCCCACACCCTTAACGACCAGGCAGAGACGGTCATAATGAGACTCATAAGGGGAAGCGGTTCCCGGGGTCTTGCCGGAATAAGACCCTCGGTCGGCAACATAATACGCCCGCTCATAAACGTCACCAAGCTTGAAGCCAGGGAGTACCTTCGCTCAAAAGGCGTGTCCTGGAGGGAAGACTCGACCAACAGTTCGAATGAATTTCTAAGAAACAGGATAAGAAACGAGCTTATTCCCCTGCTTGAGAGCTACAATCCTGCCATCGAGCAGGTTCTCTCCCGGGTGGCGGCGGTCTGCGCCGCGGAGGCGGATTTTATTTCGGCCGAAGCCGAGAGGAAATTCAGTAAACTCGCCCGTGTTGTGGGCGAAGGTGTGCTCGGAGACACGGAAAAGCTTCTTTGCGAACCCCCGGCGATCAGGTTCTCAGTAATGAGAAAATCGATTCTGGCCGTAAAAGGAGACCTTAACTCGGTTTCCGCCAAACATCTTTTCTCGATTGACGAGGTGGTGTGCTCGGGTGAGTCCTCGGCAGAGGTGAACCTTCCCGGCGGAGTCGTTTTTCATACGGGCCACGGAGTTTTCTTTTTCACGCGCGAAGATGAGTTACGCGAATTCCCGCCGACCGAGATAAAAAACCATGGAACTCATAGAGTCTCTCGGGACCTTGAGGTCACAGTTGAGCTTACAGACGACTCCTCTCTCTGGGGTGCACCCGATGTCGGGTACTTTTCGCCCGAAAAAGTCGGCTTCCCCATAGCGCTTAGGAGCTTTTCTGAGGGAGACAGGTTCGTTCCGCTCGGAATGAGGGGAGCCAAGAAGCTCAAGGATTTTTTCATTGACGAAAAAATACCGAGATTCCTCAGAAAAAAAGTGCCGGTTTTTGAAACCCGCGACGGAATAATTTGGGTGGGCGGGCTAAGAACGGACAACAGGTTCAAGGCGGATCGGATGAAAGGGCCGTGGCTTAGGATAAGGGTCTGCGGTTCTTCGCAGAAGCTGCTTGACCTTGCGGTTAAAAGTCCTAAAGCGTCCTAGGAATCCTCCCCAAGCCCGCTTTTAGCGACGTAGCACGCTCCCAAGATCCCTGAGTTGTCTCCCAAAACAGCTTTTTTTATCTGAAGCTTCCTCGCCGCCCCGCCAAGACACCTTCTTTCGGCTTCCTTGCGGGTTTTCCCGATAAAAAGCGGCCAGGCGCCCGAGAGCCCCCCGCCCACGACCACTGTTTTTACGTCCAGGACGTTTACGAGAATCGATATTCCCACTCCCAGGGTTGCTCCGAAATCGTTCCATACGCCGATTGCAGCCTGGTCTTTTTCGCGCGCAAGCTCCGCCAAGCGTTCGGGGATGGCCGATTCTTCGGTCCCGGCGAGTTTTTCACGGAGCTTCGGGTGCTCGCGGACGATTCTTTTTATCGCTACCTGCGAAACGTAGGTCTCAATGCAGCCTCTCCCCCCGCAGGCGCACCCGGGTCCCGAAGGGTCGATGGTCATGTGCCCCACTTCCCCGGCGAAGCCGTCTTCCCCCGACCAAAGCTTGCCGTCGAGGACTATTCCGCCTCCGAATCCGGTTCCCAGGGTTATCATTACCATTGAATTTGAGCCTCTGCCCGCTCCCGCCCGGTATTCTCCGAGAGCCGCGCAGGAAGCGTCGTTTTCAATAAAAACGGGCGTCGCGGTTCCGATTCTGTCCGAAAGGTCTGAGGTAAACGGAAAATTCTTCGTGTTGGCTATGTTCGGGGCCTGGACGAGCATACCGTTTCTCCGGTCGACGGTTCCCGGTATCCCTATCCCGATTGCCGATATTTCCTCCCCGGCGAATCCTTTTATGAAGCCGGCAAGGTTCTCCATGAGCGGCGAAATGCCCATATGGGCGTCCGAGCGGGTTTTTTTCTCCCCGAGCATGTCTCCATTCTCGGAAATGATTTTTCCCCTGAGGTTGGTTCCCCCTATGTCTATGCCAAGGAATTTCCGCTTCATTTTTCCGTTTTTAAATCGTGAAAAACCGCAGGCGGCCGCTACCGGGCCGCCCCGGAACTTCTATTTTACCCTGTCTTTTCGGAAAAATATCGACCGCGGCTGGGTCTGAAGGCACAGGATTTCTCCCGCTGCCATAGGTTTTTTGCGCAAGGCGCGTGTAACAGGGTATAAACTTACTCTTATCCGCAAGAGTCTCTCATCGTTATTTCCTCTTATGGAGAACCAACAGGTTGAAATGAACCTAAAAGTCGCAAGCATACTCTCAGCCGTTTTCCTGCTTTTTCTCTACATCTCCTGCGAAAGACCTCCCGAGGTTCCGGGCCCCGAGTCCATGCGCCCTGTCCCCTTCGTTCCGGAAATAGACGACGACCTTTTCCCGGAGGGACTCAAGGAGTCTATCGGCGCAAGCGTTGAGAAACTTTCGGAAACAAAGGATTCCCAGCTCGTTTTCGGACAGAAGACCGTTTCCGCGGGGGATTACGCCCTGGCCCTTAACTATCTTCTCGGCAAGCTTGAAACGGGCGTGACCAAGGATGATTTCATAAAAGACGTGAGGAAGAATTTTGATTTCTACGGCTTTCCGGGAAAGCCCTGGGGCAAGGTTTTCATAACCTCTTACTTCTCTCCGGTGCTTCCCGCTTCCCAGGCGAGAACCCCGAAACATACTCACCCCCTTTACCGGGTGCCCGACGACCTGGTGCGTCTCAGAATGGACAGGTTCATCGAACGGTTCGAGAGATTTTCGTTTCTTGAAGACGACAAGATCGCCCGGGGAAAGCTGCAGTCACTTTACGGAAGGGTTGAGCAGGGAGGTCCGGGCAGAACTTCTGAACTCGTCCCCTATTATTCCCGAAGCGAAATCGATTCCGGGGGAAAGCTCAGGGGGAAAAAGCTCGAAATCGCGTGGGTTGATCCCGTCGATGGATTTTTTCTTCAGATCCAGGGCTCCGGCAAAATAAGATTTGCGGACGGAGAGGAGCGGGTCATAGGCTACGCCGCCCAGAACGGACATGATTACGTGGCTATAGGGAAATTTCTTTTCGAGTGGATCCCAAGGGAAAAAATGAGCCTTTGGGCCATAGAAAACCACCTAAGATCCCTCTCCTACGCGGAGAGGATGAATATCCTTTACAAAAACCCGAGCTACATTTTCTTCCGCAGACTTCCCGGCAAGCCCCAGACCTCTTTCGGAACGGAAGTCGTTGACGGCCGGACCATAGCGACGGACAAAGCCTTTTTCCCCAGGGGATCTCTCGTGTTCATGGAATTTGAAAGGCCGGTTTTCGAAACTTCTGTTTCCGTCGAGCCGTTGCTTTGGAAGCCGACTTCCCGCTTCGTGGTAAACCACGACAGCGGAGGAGCGATAAAGGGCGCCAGGCGAGTCGACCTTTTCTGGGGGGAAGGAAGAGACGCATCCCGTCACGCGGGAGTCATGAAAAACTGGGGAAAATTCTTCTATCTGGTGCCGAAGGGGGAATTTCTCGTGGCGCTTAGGGAAAAAAACGGCGGGCGGAGCCCAGGAGGATAAGATGGCTGACAAAAAAACGCTTACATGTTCCGAGATGTCTTCTCTTAGCGGAGAGCACCTCTACGGAACCGCTGTCGAGGTAAAGAACTGGTTTGCACTCGAGTACTCCGGGATATGGAGAAGAGACGCTTTTGCGCAAAGCGTGCTGCCCCAAGAGGTAAAGGAGCATCTGGGAGAGTTTCTTTCGTCTTTTGAGCAATCCAGGCTTCAGCTAATAGGAGGGCCGCGCCCGGGTGAGGGCAACCCCGTTTTTTACTACGCGCGCTCTTCTGAGTTTTCCCCGAAACTCTACAGGTTCGAAATAGAAACTTACGAGGACCTTCTCTCGATAGATCTTCCCGAGCTTGTTCGCACCGGGGAAATAGAGAGATTCTCCTGTGCGGAGAAGCTTGTTCTGGTCTGCACCCACGGAGCGCACGACGGATGCTGCGCGGTTGCGGGATCCGGAGTTTACAAGGAACTTCTCAAAAAAGATGGAATCTGCGCATGGAGAACCACCCATGTCGGAGCCCATCGCTTCGCCGCCAACCTCGTCATGCTTCCCGAGGGGATATATTACGGAAGGGTAAACGGCGAGAATCTGGAAGATGTCATTTCCTCCCATCTGCTGGGCGAGATTTTTCTTGACTGCTACAGGGGAAGGTCATGTTTTTCCCAGACTTCGCAGGTCTCGGACTATTTTTTGAGAAAAGAGATAGGGAAATTAGGCATTTACGACATAAGGTGGGAATTTGAGAAGGACCGCGAGGACTACACTGCGGCCGAATTCGGGGTGGAGGGGGAAACCACGGTCTACAGCATAAACACCGTGGTTATGAACCAGGCCATAAAACTCCAGACAAGCTGCGATGAACCGGAGGTAAAGGGACTGCCCCAGTTCTATTTCTACAGCCTGATACCCTATGAGCCGCCGGTCAGAGAAGAAGAGGATTCCTGATCACGCCGGTTTTCCTACTGCGAAGCGCGGCGGCGTCTAAGGGATTCAGTGAAATCAAGAATCTCCCGCGAAAGACGTTTTGAGCTTTGCTCGTCGGGAATTATGGTGTCGGTAACGAAAACGCTTATTCCGAGCGCTTCTATGGCGGCTGCCTCTCCCACGTCCGAACGGTCGATTACGAGCACGTCCAGAAAATCGGCGTAAAGCCTGGCCACCTGGGTTGAAGAAGCCTCCATCCCTAACCCCCTCATGAGCTTGTCTGCGGGGCCCTTAAGGGGTTTTCCGCGCATAAGGGGGCTTACGGCGACCTTGAGTACCGGCGTGCCGGCAAGCCTTTCCCTTATCCCGCTTATCTCCAATATGGGCCGATGCTGATTATGGGATTGCTCGGGCATATGATCACAAGGTCCGCGCCGTTTATCGAGTCAAGAACCGAAGGTGCCGCGGAGGCCTCGCGCGCGCCTTTTATTTTAACCCCACGCACCCCGGGACGCATCGCGTGCTTTATGTAGTATTCCTGAAAATGCATTTCGCCCTCGTCCGTCTCTATCCATGTCTCGACCCTCTGGTCGCTCATGGGCAGTATGCGCATTTCCCCGAGGCCGAAGCGCTGCGCTATCTTGGCGGTGGATTCGCTCAGAGTCCCGCCTGCGTCGCTTATGGATTTTCTGAACAGGTGAGTGGCGAGATCCCTGTCGCCGAGTCCGAACCATGTCGGAAAACCGAATCTCGCGGCGGCTCCCAGAAACTCGAACGTATCGCCGCGAAGTCCCCACCCCTTTTTTTCGTCTATGCTTCCCGAAAGCCTGTAGATTATGGTGTCTATGTCAGGAGAGACTCTCATCCCGTAAAGATCCATATCATCCGCCGTGTTCACTATTACGGTGAGTTCCGAGGGGGGAATTACCCCCGTGAGTCCCTTAAGGAATTTTGCGGCTCCGCTCCCGCCGCCAAGCGCGGTTATCATCTGAGTTTGTTTGTGCCCCCGGACATTCCACCTGTAACCTATTTAAGCGACTTATCCGTGTCAAGCCGAAGCGGCGCGCGCCCCCTTCGGACGGCTTGAAAGTTGATACCGGCTCGTATAGAGTTTAGTTCGTCTTTTCAAGGAAACCCCGTTGGCGTTTGATATCATAAGAAACAAGCAGAACTTCCTTACCCGGGCGGTACTCCTACTGCTCGCCCTTACCTTCGTTATCGGTTTCGGATACGTGGGAGGAATAAGCATCGGCGGGCGCAGCCCTAGCGGCGGAGCGGCGGCCGAGGTAAACGGGGACAACGTTTCCCTCGCGCAGTTCTATAACCTGAGAGACTCGATGCTTGACCGCTTGCGCCGGAGCGATCAGGAAATTTCAGACGAGCTTTTGGAATACGTGAATTTTTCCGTGATCGATTCACTGGTCAACAAAAAACTGCTTGCCCAGAAGGCGGACGAACTCGGAATCAGGGTAAGCCAGGAAGAGCTTTCAGGCGCCATAAGAAACGATCCCGGTTTCCAGGTGGACGGCGCTTTCGTGGGTTTTGAGCGCTACAGGGACTTTATCGCGAGGGGACTTAACCGTACCGTTAAGGATTTCGAGGATTCCTACAGGGAGGATCTGCTGGTGGAGAAGCTCGTTTCGGTCATTGACAGCTCGGTGACTGCAAGCGACGAGGAGCTTTTAAGCATTTACAGGACGCGCGAAGAAAAAATTGATCTCAATTACGTCTCGTTTGCGGCCGAAGACTATCTTGAGGGCAAGGAAGCGAGCGTAGAGGAAATCGCCCGGTATTACAGGGGGAACACCGATCTTTTCTGGGAACCGGAGAAAAGGAAGGCGCGCTACGTTAAGCTCGCTCCCGAGGATTTTGCCGCAGACGCCGAGGTCTCCGATGAAGAAATCGAGGCCTACTACAGGACCTACTCCGATGAATTCGCCTCCGGGAAGGGCATAAAGCCTTTCTCGGACGTAAAGGCGGAGATAAAAAAACAGCTCGTTGATGGGAAGTCATCCCTTCTTTACGACCGGTTCCTTGAGGAATTTCTTCGGGGGAAACGCTCTTTCTCTGACCTTCTTTCCGAAAGAAGCTCCCTTGAGGTTAAGGAAACAGCGGAGTTTACGCTTGGGTATGGGGGAGGAGACATTCCCGGTGCTGTAAGAAGAGAGGCTTTTTCGGTTAAGAAAAACAGGCTTTCAAACGTGGTTCTTCGGGACTTCACCTGGTTTTTCGAGGTAACCCACGTCGAGCCCTCGAAGCGCTCGGGGCTTGAGTCCGCGCTCGGGGAGATTCTCGAGGCTCTCAAAAAGGAAAAAGCAGTCGAGCGGGCAAGGGAGTCCGCCGGAAGCGATCTCGGAGAGATACGGGCCTCGGGCAAAGGTTTCGCCAAGACCGCCAAGTCTCTTGACCTTGTGGTGGAGCAGACCGGGTTTTTCTCAAGGTCTGATAACCCTCTCGGGATTGAATCCGGGGATTTCGTATCCGATGTCTTCGGACTCAGAAGCGACCGGCCGACGCCGGATCGCGTCTATAAGTCCGGGAAGACTTTCTACATAGTGTCGCTTGCCAAGATAAAACCCGTTGACAGCGGGGCTTTTGGGCTTGAGAAGGATTATTTCAGGCAGCGGGAACTCTCGGCGCGAAAGACACTTGTGATCGAACGCCTGCTTGAGAATCTGAGAGAAAACTCCAAAATCTCCCACAACAAAAACCTCCTTTCCCAGGGAGGGTAAGTTCCCGCGCGGAAAGCTTGGAAATATTCCGGGATTTATGGTATAATCTAAACTGACCGGAAGACCATGATTGATAAGGAATCTTTTTTCACATACCGCCGAAGCTGTATCCCGGCGGCTTTCTTCAGGATTCTGGCCCCTTCAGGGCTTCTATAATAGACACGGGAGTTTGAATTTCCCGGTTACGGCAAGGGTTTTGCGTAAAACGGGCTGCGGCACGCGTGAATGTCACGATGCCGGACTACGGTTCTCCCATGAGAATTAAAGCGCTTGAAATAGCAGGTTTTAAATCTTTTTACCTGAAGACGAAGATAGACTTCTCCGAGGGTATAACCGCCATAGTCGGTCCCAACGGCTGTGGAAAATCCAACATTCTCGACGCCATCAGATGGGTGGTCGGCGAACATAATCCCAGACAACTGCGCGCAGGGGGAATGGAAGACGTTATTTCCAACGGAAGCGCTGAGCTCAAGCCACTGGGCATGGCCGACGTTTCCATGGTTCTTGCAGGGGTCGAGGACTTCGGTTTCGAGGAAGTCAGAATCCGAAGGAAACTTTACCGCTCGGGTGAAAGCGAATACAGCATAAACGGGGTTAAGTGCCGCCTAAAGGATATAACCGAGATGCTTCTTGACACGGGAATGGGCGCGAGGGCCTATTCGATCGTCGAGCAGGGGCAGATCGAGTCCTTCATAATGTCAAAGCCCGAAGAGAAAAGAAAATTCATAGAGGAAGTAGCGGGGATCGAGAAGTACAAGCTCAGAAGAAAAGAGACCCGAAGCAGAATAGAATCAACCAAGGAGAACCTCTCCCGCGTTCTTGACATGAAGCGGGAGGTGTCAGACCGCATCAAGGCGGTAGCCCTGCAGGCAAAGCGTGCCAGACAGTACGGGGAACTTACCGGGCGGGCCCGCTCGCTTGAATTCGATGTGCTCTCGGCCAAGCTCGAAAACTCGGAGAAGCGCAGGAAAACGCTTCTTGAAAAAAAGCTTGGGGCAGAGGAACTCGTCCTCTCGGCCGACTCCGGAAAAGAGGAAAAACACGGGCTGCTTCAAAGCGCGAGGGAGAAAAACTCCGTTTCGGGCCAGCAACTGGGATCCCTTGAGAAGGAAATCTACGAGCTTCGGGCGCAGAAAAAGGAAAACGAATACCGCAGAGCCTCGATTGAACGGGAGATCGCCGGGATTTCGGGCTACGTAAAGGACATCGAGGCCGAGATAGAAAGCCTGGGGCACGAAATTTCGGACATGGAGGAGAAAAGCAGCCGCGCCGAGCGCCGGTCCGGAGAGCTTAAAAACACCCGTCTCTCGGCTTCCGAGGAGATTTCGCGCGAGGAAGAGAATCTTGCGCTTCTAAAAAGCGAATGGGAGCGCAGCAAAAAGGAGCTTGATGAAACGGGAAACCATCTCTCGGACGTGATGACCAGGAGAAGCTCGATTGGAAGCACGATAGGAGCTTTCTCGAAGGAACTTGAAGAGCTTGCGGAGAAAAAAGAGGCGCTTGACGGGGAAGTTTCAGCCCTGGGACTTGAAAAACTCGACTGCGAGCAAAAACTCGCTTCCCTTCGCCGCCTTGAGGGCGAAATAAAAAGCGAGTTCACCTCTGCTGCCAAGGAAAAAGAAGAAATCGATTCGTGCCTTTACGATCTTAGGGTTGAGCACGAGAAAAAACTCGGGGAACTGAGGGCCCTTGAGGGCAGGAAAAAAGACTGTGTCTCTAGGACGGAGGCCCTTAACAGAATACAGAGCAATTACGAGTGGCTTCCCGACGCCATGCGCAAGTTCGTGGTTGAGCGCAAGCAAAGGGGCGTGCTCGGGGTCGTTTCCGATTTCGTTTCCGTTCCGAGAAACTACGAAAGAGCCGTCGAGGCGGCCTTCGGGGAGAAACTCAACTGGATAGTGGTTGAGGGAAGCACGGAGGCGGTCGCCGCCGTTGAGCTTCTAAGGGAGTTTGACGCGGGAAGGGGAACCTTCATACCGGCCACAGACCGGTTTGCCGTGCGAAACGGCGCAAGCAATGGCCACGGCAAGCCCGATGCCACTTCGCTCAACAGCCTTCTTGACGTGAAAACAATAGGTAAGACCCTTGTCGACTCGATGCTTCAGGAAGTCTATGTCACTTCAGACCTAAGGGAAGCTATCAAGCTTAAGAACCGGACGGGAAACGGCGCATGCTTCGCCACGCTCGAAGGAGACTACGTCGATTCCCACGGGGCCATAACCGGCGGAAAATCCTCGGCGGGCGTGTTTGAGAGAAAAAGGGAAATCGAGGAGCTTGAGGAACAGACGCGGGTCCTTTCGGCACATATCGAGGAATCGGAGGCGGCCTGCAAGGCGCTTCGCGAGGAGATGGATAAGCTCGAGAGCCGCCGCACGCAGGTCGAGGAGCTTCTTCGGCGCTGCGAGATAAGCTCTGTTGAAAACGTGAAGGACCTCTCGAACGTGGAGACCAGAATAGAGGAGCTGGGGACGAGAATCGGGAACCTGAGCGCGCAGCGCGAGGATCTCGAGCGCAAGCTCGGGAGCAAAAACCGCACCGTTGAGGAAATGGAATCGCTTATAGAGCAGCTTGACGGCGAAAGAAGTGCCCTTGAGTCAAAATACGAGGAAATCGAAGAACGGGCGCTTGCGTTTGCGGATGAGGAAAACGCGCTTCAGGAGAACATCACGAAGCTCAGGATAGATAACGCCGGGGTTCTTGAAAGGGAAAAGGCCCTTGAGAACGAGAAATCGGAGGCCGAAAGAATAAAGGCGGTTATAAACGAGAAGCTTCTGCTTCGAAAAAAAGACGTGGAGCTTAAAAAGGGCGAAGGGGAAGCTCTTGCTCTGTCAAGACGCGAGTCAGAAGAGGAGTTTGAGAAAATCTCCCGCGACCTCGACTCAAGAGAGGAATCTTTCGGGGAACTTGAGGAAAAAGTGTTGCGCTACGCAGAGGAACTCAGAAGATGCGAAGAGGAATTTGAAGCCGCTTCCGGGGAACTTTCGTCGCGGAGGGAGCAATTTGCCTCGGCGCAGGCGCAGCTTGACCGCGCGGAGGACGAGTTTGAGTATCTTAACGAACGGTACAACACGGTATTCGGCGACAATCTTCCCGATACCTTCGCAAAGCGGGATCTCTCCGCCGTTTCGATACCCGAGGGAGAGAGGGAGCTTAAGACGCTTCGAAGGCGCATAGAGAATTTCGGTCCCGTCAACCTGCTGGCGCCCGAGGAATACGAGCAGCTTGAGGAAAGAAACGGTTTTCTCCAGCGCCAGACCGACGACCTTGCCCGGGCACTTGATTACCTCGAAAGCGCGATAAGGAAACTCGACAGGGAGTCGGTTTCGAGGTTCAGGGAGGCGTTTGAGACTGTGAACAGGAAATTCAGCGATATTTTCTGCAAGCTTTTCGAAAACGGAGAGGGGCGCCTCGAGCTTGTCGATCCCGCTAACCTGCTTGAAACCGGAGTGGAGGTCATGATCAGGCCTGGAGGAAAGAGATTCCAGCCCATAAACCTGCTCTCGGGAGGAGAAAAGGCGCTCTCGGCCATCGCGGTCATAATCTCCGCGTGCCTGGTAAAGCCGGTCCCCTTTGTCTTCCTAGATGAGATAGACGCCGCTCTTGATGAAGTGAACACCGTGAGGTTCAACAAGATCCTAAACGAGATCTCGGTCCACTCCCAGGTGGCCGTTATCACCCATAACAGAAGAACCATGCATGAAGCCGGCGCGCTTATAGGCATAACCGCAGACGGCACCGCGGCATCAAGGGTTGTAAGCGTAAAGCTTGACGCCTGAGATCGCCCCGGGAGAATTTCCTTGTCTATTTCCAACGGATTATTAGACTGTTTGAGGAGGGCTGTTCCCGGATGTTCCGGGGCCCGGTAGCAAAGGAGACCGCTTCGGCGCATGATTTCTTATCTGCTAAAAAAAATAGTCGGCTCCCAGAACGAGAGGGAAGTGAAAAAGTTCGGCACTCTGGCCGAGCAGATAAACGCCCTTGAAGAAACGCTGGTTAAAGTTCCTACCCCGGAGCTTCGCGCGAAAACCGGGCAGTTCCGGGAACTGGTCCGCTCCCGCCTCGGTTCCAACGGAAATCTGGCCGACGAGAAATACTTCGCGGAGATGGAGCAGGTTCTCGAGGAGATCCTGCCCGAAGCGTTTGCCGCCGTAAGGGAAGCGTCGAGAAGAACGATAGCCATGAGGCATTTCGACGTCCAGATGATAGGCGGGATGGTTCTTCACAAGGGCAGCATAGCGGAGATGAGAACCGGGGAAGGAAAGACCCTGGTGGCCGTCCTGCCCCTTTACCTAAACGCCCTCACGGGGCTCGGTTCCCACTTGATTACTGTAAACGATTATCTGGCCGCTAGGGACGCCGCCTGGATGTCGCCGGTTTTCATGGTCTTGGATATGAAAGTCGGGGTTGTAAATCACGACGCCTCCTACGTGCTTGCCTGGGAGGATCCGAAGCGGGCCGAAGAGTCCATAGAGAAAAACCTGACCGCGTGGCCGAACGAGTATATCGCAAGCGACATTCTTCCCGAAAAAAACCTCGAGATCATGAATTCCTTCAAGACATGCCTCGAGCCTTCATCCAGACAGGATTCCTACGGGGCGGATACTACCTACGGCACCAACAACGAGTTCGGTTTCGACTACCTGCGCGACAACATGAAATTCTCCCTTGAGGATTACGTTCAGCGCGGCCACAGTTTCGCCATAGTGGACGAGGTCGACAGCATCCTTATAGACGAGGCGAGAACCCCGCTTATAATTTCCGGACCCTCGGAGGGCTCAACCGATCTTTACTACGATGTGGACAGGGTGGTAAGGACACTCTCGAAGGAAAGCGATTTCACTGTGGATGAGAAATCAAGGCAGGTGGACCTGAGCGAAGAGGGAGTTTCCAAGGTGGAAAAGGCCCTTGACGTCCCGAACCTCTACGACCCCGTTAACCTCAAGATTCTTCACCACGTGAACCAGTCCCTTAAGGCCAACACCCTTTTCAGCCGCGATGTCGACTACATGATGCAGGATGGAAAGGTGGTGATAGTCGACGAGTTCACGGGAAGGCTTATGCCCGGGCGCAGGTGGAGCGACGGGCTTCATCAGGCGGTTGAGGCCAAGGAAGGGGTGGAAATCGAAAGCGAGAACCAGACGATGGCCACCATAACCATCCAGAACTATTTCAGGATGTACAGAAAACTTGCCGGGATGACCGGTACCGCCGACACAGAAGCGTTTGAGTTCAACCATATATACAATCTTGACGTCACCGTGATACCGACCCATAAGCCCCTTATTAGAAAGGATTACAACGACGTTGTGTACAAAACCGAGCGCGAAAAGTTCAACGCCGCGTGCGCCGAGATAAAGGAAATGAATTCCGCTGGCCGTCCGGTGCTTGTCGGCACCTCCTCAATCGAGCAGTCGGAAAAACTGAGTGACTACCTTGAGAAAACAGGTCTTAAGCACAATATTCTCAACGCCAAACAGCATGGAAAGGAGGCCGAGGTCGTCGCCCAGGCGGGCAGGATTGGAGCTATAACCATAGCGACCAACATGGCGGGGCGGGGAACGGACATACTGCTCGGCGGAAACCCCGAGTTTCTCGCAAGGGATGTTCTCAGGAAGAATTTCCGCATCCAGCCCGACGAAGCGGAACCGAAGCAGTACGAGGAAGCGCTTTTCGAGGCGAAATCGATCTGCGATTCGGAAAAGGAAAAAGTGAAGGAGCTCGGCGGTCTCCATATTCTCTCGGTCGAAAGACACGAGGCGAGAAGAATAGACAATCAGTTTAGGGGAAGAGCGGGAAGGCAGGGAGATGGCGGGTCTTCAAGATTCTATGTTTCCCTTGAAGATGACCTGATGCGCATTTTCGCCTCGGAGAGGATAACGGGTGTCATGGACAAGCTCGGCTGGGAGGAAGGGGAGCCGATCGAGCACTCTATGATAAGCAAGTCGATTGAAAATGCGCAGAAAAAGGTCGAGGGGAGAAATTTTGACATACGGAAGCATCTTCTAAGATACGACGATATTCTCAACACGCAAAGGGATGTTGTCTACAAGCAGCGCCGCGAAATTCTGGAAGGCGGCGAGAACCTGAGGGAAATGCTTTTTTCATCTACAGAAGACGTTGCGGGGGAGGTCGTGGGCAGTTACCTTGCGGAGCGGGAAGACCGCTCGGAGTCTGATTTCTCCGAGCTCTCCGAAGCTCTTGGAAGAATCTTCGGAACGCAGGTCGACATAACGGTTTCCGGCAAGGCGGACAGCGATGCAATAACGGATGAAGTCGTTGACAAGCTGATCGTGGCATACCGGGAAAAAGAGGAGCAGATAGGTTCTGAGAACCTCACGCAGATCGAGCGCTACGTCATGCTTCAGCACATCGACTACCTCTGGAAGGATCATCTTCTTAATATGGATCACCTGAGGGAAGGGGTGGGGCTCAGGGGATACGCGCAGCAAGACCCCCTTCGGGAATACACCAAAGAGGGTTTTGATATGTTCACTCTGATGATGGACAAGTTCAAAATGGATGTCTGCGCGAATCTTTTCAAGATACAGCCTGCAAGCGAAGAGCAGATCCAGGAACTTGAGAGGGAAAGGGAGCTTGAGGAAAAAAAGATGGTGCTCGGGCGGGGAGAAGGTTCAGAGGAAAAGGCCAAGACCCCGGTCAGGAGAACGCAGAAAAAAGTCGGTCGAAACGACCCATGCCCCTGCGGCAGTGGCAAGAAGTACAAAAGGTGCTGCGGCCGGTAACAATATTTGGAGTAAGGTGTTTTAATGGCGGGAAAAATTTACATTCGCAAGGGTAGAGCCTCTCTTTTCTCTCTTCCCTTTATCGCGCTTTTCGTGGTCGTGGCAATCTGCCTTTTCGCGTTTTTCGGCGTTCTGGCCCTGATTGCGCTCGGCGTGCTGGGAGCGGGAGCTTCGGTTCTAAGGAAACTGTTTCCGGGAAAAAATAAAAAAGCCGGCCCCCGCGTGGGCGGACCCGAAGGGGACACTATTACCCTCGGGGAGGACGATTACGAAATAAGGGATGTTGACTAGCCCGCCCAAACGGCGGACTGGGTCAGTATCAGAGCGCCTTTTCTATTTCCCCCGCAAGACCTATGTCTTTTTCCGTGATTCCCCCCTCGCTGTGGGTTGAAAGCGTGATGGAAACCTTGTTCCACCGGATGAGGATGTCGGGGTGATGATCGGCTCTTTCGGAAAGAAGCGCGACTTTGTTCACAAAACCCATTGAATCAACGAAATTTCTGAGAACAAAGGTCTTTTCTATTTCTTCCCCCTTCCTCTGCCACCCGTCAAGACCCTGAAGCCCGGAAGAAATTTCTTTTTCGGTTAAAAGTGCCATATAGTTCTCCTTGTGAGATTATATATTAACCGGGGGTAGTATTCCATTGAATGAACCTGAAGCGTCGCCGAGAGCCGTTTTTATAGGTATCGGAGCTAATCTCGGTTCCGTGCGCGAGAATTTCGCCCGCGCAGTAAGGAGCATAGAAAAGTGCGCGCGTTTGGTGGCCGTATCTTCTCTTTACGAATCAGAACCCGTGGGGTTGGAGGACCAGCCGAAGTTCACAAACGCCGTCGTTAAGGTGGAAACGGAACTTTCCCCTTTTGAGCTGCTTGATCGCCTGAAGGCAATCGAAAAGGAGCTTGGAAGAAAAAAAACGGTCAGGTGGGGGCCAAGGGTGATCGATCTCGATATAATCTTTTATGAGGACTTTGTAATAAACACCGATTCTCTCGTAATACCTCACCCGAGGGCCCATGAAAGAAGGTTTGTGCTTGAACCTTTACTGGAGATAGAACCGTCCGCGTGGCATCCGGCAAAGAACATGTCGGTAAAAGAGATTTCTTCAAAGCTTGGGGAGTCGCAGGAAGTTTCGATAAGATACGGCCCTCTTGAGTTCTGAAGACCCTGGTTTCCCAAGCGGCTCTATTTGCCTTCCGCAAAACTTTGTGCTGCCTCAAGCGTGTTCCAAAGCAGCATCGCTATGGTCATCGGCCCGACTCCTCCGGGCACGGGCGTTATGTAGGAAGCTTTTTTCTTTACGTTTTCAAAATCTACGTCTCCGACGATTTTTCCGTCCTCATTCCTGTTTATCCCGACATCGATGACCACCGCCCCGTCCTTTATCATCTCTTTTTTTATGAACTGGGGGTCTCCTATCGCTATCACCAGAATGTCTGCTATCTTGGTTATAGACTCCAGGTCCTTCGATTCCAGATGCGCTATGGTGACGGTAGCGTCTCGGTTAAGCAGCACCGCCGCCGCGGGTTTTCCAACTATGTTGCTTTTTCCGATGACTACTACGTGTTTGCCGACTATCTCTATGTTGTAATAATCAAGAAGTTTTTCTATTCCGTACGGTGTGCAGGAAATGAGGTTGGGTTCTCCCTGGAACAGCTTTCCCATGTTCTCCGGATGAAAACCGTCAACATCCTTGTCTGGAGACAGTTTCCTTATCGCTTTTGTGGAATCTATATGGGGCGGCAGGGGAAGCTGTACAAGTATGCCGTGGATTTTTTCATCTAGATTCAGCTGTTCTATAAGTGAAAGAAGTTCATCTTCTGTGATTTCTTCTGGAAGATTGTATTCTTCTGAATGCATCCCGCATTTCCCGCACGCCCTTCTTTTGTTTCTAACGTATATTTCGGACGCGGGGTCGTTACCGACCAGAACGGAGGCAAGACCGGGCACCACTCCCGTGCGGTCTTTAAGCTCTTTGGTCTTTCTGATGATTTCCTTTTTAGTCTCTTGGGAGACCTTTCTGCCGTCCATGATTTCAGACATGTTCTGGTTCCTTTCTTTGGAAGATATCGGCTGGAAAAGCCATAATATAATCGATTCTTGGGGGTTAATCCATATTGAACAGATTTATCGGGGGGATTTTCCGCTTACGCCGATGCGGAGTTTGACGCGACGGCCGAGGGAGATGGGGGATCGGTTGACAAAAACTTTCAACGGCTGTGGGAAATGGAGTCGTCCTGATTAATCTGAAATAAGGCAATCTGCCCGCCGCGCAGGTCAGCGAATTGTCACTTATTGATACTCCCTGCGTCATGGCCGAGAACGGAGAACAGTTGGAGTACGAAGGTGTATTTTATCGACCACAGTTAACCTCGGTCAGGGAATATGAAAAACTTTAGGTCACCGCAGGGGTTCACCAAGGGACTAAAACGGTAACCCTGCAGAGTTTCAGGTTTTCCCGAAGTGATTAAGGGGCCCGCTGCCCTTTCCTATTTCCAGAGAGTTTCTGATCGCCTCTGTGACAAAGGTTTTCGAATTTCTGACTGAAACCGAAAGAGACATTCCCTTTGCCAGAAAAGCGCATACGGCCGCCGAAAAAGTGCAGCCGGTTCCGTGAGTGTTTTTCGTTTCGATTCTCTCACAAACCAGTTCTTCAAACTTCTCCCCGTCGAAGAAAACATCGGTTGCAGGATAGTCTCTGCCAAGATGTCCCCCTTTTATGAGAACCGTCTTTGCTCCGAGCGAGTGGATTTTTTCGGCGGCGGTTTTCATATCGCTTATGTTGCTTATACTCACCGAGCTCAGTATTTCCGCCTCGGGTATGTTGGGAGTCACTATAAGTGCCCTTGGGATAATCTCTTCTCGTAGAAGTCCCGTGGAGTTTCTTAAAAGAGCGGTTCCGTCTTTTGAACGCATTACGGGGTCGACAACGAGTTTTTCGATTCCGTACCGGTCTATTTTCTCAGCTACCGTCTCGACGATTTTTTCATTGGAAAGCATCCCGAGCTTTGCCGCGTCGCAGCCTATGTCGTTCATCACGGCGTCGAACTGGAGCCCCACGAACTGCTCCGGCAGGTCATGCATGCCGCTTACTTCCAAGGTGTTCTGGGCGGTAACGGAGGTGAGCACGGAAAGTCCGTACACTCCAAGTGTGGTAAAAGTTTTGAGGTCCGCCTGGATTCCCGCCCCTCCGCTTGAATCGGACCCGGCGACAGTTAGCGCTCTTGGGATTTTTTCCGGCACGTAAGGATTCTACAAATTCGCCCGTTTTTTTACAAACCCGACGCTGGCTTCTCCGGCGCGGGGTTTGCGGGAATTGAAAACTGTTTTCAGTTGTATATAATTTCCCTTCACGCTAAACGATCGTTTAAGGAGAGGGTGTCATGAGCGAAAATCTTTTCAGACAGGATTTGTTTACAACGGACGATGAGGGCAGAGTGAGGCTGATCGCGGGTTACTGCAAGGAATCCGACAACTGGACCTTTCCAAGATACCTCGCGGATCCCGTGAGTTTTACAGACGACATAGAGGAGAAATTTCTCAGCCCCACAGGCGTTCTGCATTCCTTTACGGTCGTGAGAAGAAGCATGCCGGAATTCAAGGTGCCCTACGTTCTCGCTCTTGTCGATTTTCCAGAAGGCGTAAGAGTCATGGCGCAGATTGAAACTGAGGATCCCGACTCTCTTGAGTTCGGCGAGGAGATGGCCGTTACGGTCGGGGTGATAAAGATGGCGCCTGACGGGTCGGATATCAGTTCCTACAAGTTTATCCCGGTAAGAGAGTGTTCCTGATCAGCCAATCTCGGCGATCGTTTCCTTAAGCGTCCTCTCCACGGTTTCCCTTATTTCCGCGAGCCTTGGTTCCGTCTGAGCTTCAAACCGAAGCACAAGGGCTGGCTGGGTGTTAGATGCACGCAAGAGTCCCCAGCCGTCTGGGTACTCAACCCTGACTCCGTCTATGTCAATTACTTCGTTTTTCTCTCCGAGCTTTTTCTTTACTACTTCTGTTACTTGGAACTTGATTTCGTCGGGACAGTCGATTCTTATCTCTGGAGTCGCGAAAGTCTTTGGGAGTCCTGAAAGCAGTTCCGATGCTTTTTTGCCCGTTTTCGAGAGAATTTCGAGAAACCGAAGTCCCGCGTATAGAGCGTCGTCGTATCCGAAAAACCTGTTTTTAAAGAAGATATGACCGCTCATCTCTCCCCCAAGCTCGGCGTTTTCCCTTTTCATCTTGTCCTTGATCACCGAGTGACCCGTTTTCCACATGATGGGATTTCCGCCAGCTTCCCGTATCTTGGTGAAAAGATTCCCTGAGCATTTAACGTCTCCTATTATGGTTGCTCCCGGATTCGTTTTGAGAAGGTCAAGCGAATAAACGAGAAGCAGCATGTCACCGCTCATCGAGTTTCCCCGTTCGTCGACAATTCTTATCCTGTCCGCGTCCCCGTCAAACGCCAAACCCACGTCAAGGCCGGCTTCCACGACCTTTTTCTTTATGTCCGAGAGATTCTCCTCGACTGTGGGATCCGGGTGGTGGTTCGGGAAATCTCCGTCGGGGTCCATATAAAGCTCGTGAAGCTCGCAGCCGAATCTCTTGAGTATCTGCGGGCAGGCGACCCCGGCAGTTCCGTTACCGCCGTCGGCGGCGACCCTTATCCCCGGTTTTATGTCAAGGTTCTGCTCAAAAAATTCCAGGTATTGTTCAGTTATATCCGTCTGTCTTGTTTCCCCTTTCCCTGTTTTGAATTTTCCTTTTTCAACAGATCTTCTTATCTCCTGTATGCCCTTGCCGAAAAGGGAGTTCTGGCCTACGCACAATTTAAGCCCGTTATACTGGGAGGGATTGTGACTTGCCGTCACCATCACCCCGCCGTCAACGCCTGATGCGAAGGTGGAGAAATAAACCATGGGAGTAGTTACCATTCCGATATCAATCACGTCCACGCCGGTTGAATTTATTCCTTGGCAAAGGGCGTCGCGAAAGGAGGGAGAGGATTTTCTGCAGTCGTATCCCACGGAAACCTCCGTGCCGCCTGCCTCGGCTATCATGCTTCCGTAGGCCTTTCCGATTCTCTCGACTACCTCTTCGGTGATGCTCTCGCCCGCTATGCCCCTTATGTCGTACTCTCTGAATATCGCTTTATCGAGAATCAATGTTAATGCGCTCCATTATTTTTTAAGACCTTAATTATAATGTCCCCGGTGATTTATAAAAGGCGTCCTTCTTGACTTTAGTTTTTCGAGTCTTATCATTTCCTTTCATGATTTCTCCCTCCTACGAGCAGTTCCTCGAAAACCTCAAACGCGGGAATCTTGTGCCTGTGTGGGAGGAGTTTTTGGCCGATTATGATACCCCGGTTTCGGTTTTCAAAAAGATAGACTCATCCGATTACTCTTTTCTTTTTGAAAGCGTAGAGGGGGGAGACAAGTGGGCGCGCTACAGCTTCTTGGGCATAGCCCCCTCGATAGTTCTCCGCTCAAAGGGCCGAAACGTCGAGATAATACGCTCGGACGGGGAATCCGAAACGCTAACGGGTGATCCAATTTTGGTCTTAAGGGACCTGCTTTCGTGCTACAAGCCGGTTTCCTCCGAGGACCTGCCGAGATTTCATGGGGGAGCAGTCGGTTATTTCGGTTACGACATGGTCAGATTTATCGAGAACATTCCCGACACTTCACCTGATGATCTCAAGCTCTGGGATTCCATTTACATGGTCATGGATACAGTTTTGGCATTCGATAACGTCACGAGCAAGGTAAAAATCATTTCAAATGCCTATGTTCCCGACATAAACGATGCGAGAGAGCAGTATGAAAAATCCCTGGCGAAAATAGCCCAACTAAAAGACAGGCTTAGAAATTCCGTTGTTGCGACGTTTTCTGACAATCTTTCTCCAGACGATACCGAGGAAGAATTCAAGCTTGAGTCCAATTTCGAACCCGCGCAGTTCAAAGAAGCGGTTCTGAGAACGAAAGAATATATAAAATCGGGGGACATAATACAGGCGGTTATATCACAGAGGTGGAAAACGGATCTCAGGGTAGACCCTTTTGATCTCTACAGGGCGCTTAGGATACTTAATCCCTCGCCGTACATGTTTTACCTCAGGATGGGCGATGAGATACTTACCGGGTCCTCTCCCGAGGTCATGGTGAGGGTTGAGGGGAAAAGAATCGCGAGTCGCCCGATAGCCGGGACCAGGCCTAGGGGAAAAACCGTTTCCGAGGACGACGGCCTTGCAGACGAACTCATCGCGGATCCCAAGGAAAGGGCTGAACACATAATGCTGGTCGACCTCGCGAGAAACGATCTGGGAAGGGTATCCGAGACGGGTTCGGTAAGGGTTGACGAGTTCATGATTGTGGAGAGATATTCCCACGTGATGCATATAGTTTCTAACGTAAGGGCCCTGCTTGCCGAAGGGGCCGATGCCTTTGACGTTATAAAGGCGACTTTTCCTGCGGGCACACTTTCAGGAGCACCAAAAGTAAGGGCGATGGAAATAATCGAAGAGACCGAACCGGGAACGAGGGGAGCCTACGGGGGCTGCGTTTGCTACTTCAGTTTCTCGGGCAACATGGACAGCTGCATAACCATAAGAACATTCGTGATAAAAGACGGTGAAATCTACATACAGGCCGGGGCCGGCATAGTGGCCGATTCAAACCCGGAAACCGAGTACCAGGAAACGGTTAATAAGGTAAAGGCCTTGGTGAAATCCGTTGAGTTGGCGGAGGGCGGACTCTGATGACCAAAGGGAAAAAGAAGACGATTTTGATGATCGATAATTATGATTCTTTTACCTACAACTTGGTTCACTACTTAGGCGAACTCGGCCAGCAGGTTGAGGTGAGGAGAAATGACTGCCTTGATTTTGATTTCGTGGATGACCTTGACCCCGACATGATAGTGGTTTCGCCTGGGCCCTGCACTCCCAAAGAAGCAGGGCTTTCGGTTGACATAATAAAAAGGTACGTCGGAAAAAAACCCATCCTAGGCGTCTGCCTTGGCCACCAGGCGGTGGGCTACGCATACGGGGCAAACATAGTCCGGGCTGAAAGACTTTTACACGGAAAAACCTCCCCGATTATCCATGACGGAAAAACCTCTTTCCGTGATCTCCCGAATCCTTTTGAGGCTACAAGATACCATTCGCTTCTCGTTGAAGAGGAGTCTCTTCCGCCCGAATTCGAGATTTCCGCTTGGACCGAGGAAGGTGAAATCATGGGGATAAGGCACAAAGAATTTCCCGTTGAAGGCGTGCAGTTCCATCCTGAGTCTATTCTTACCGAATGCGGGAAAGACCTTCTCAGAAACTTTATTGACTTCTACGGGTGATTTCTGAACCTCTTACCCTGAAAGCGGGGGATTAAAACTTCTCTGTAAACCTGCAATTAGGATGACGCATTGCCCTGAGAAAGCCAATGAATTCAAATTACCGGGGTTTTCCGTACAATCTGAAAGTAGTATTTTCAGATTGTACGGAATTTAGACGAGGTTTTTTTGGCGTCTAGTCAAGCTTTTCGGGCAATATTTCTTGTCAATTACCCTCTCTTTGTAATGTCCAAGAATGTCCAAGCAAGTGTATGGACATGGGGCCCCGTTAGCCACTTTTTTTCAGGTAAACTAGGACGATCAGAATGAACGGCGGTTGAAAACCGGCAACTTATATTCTGAAACCAAAATACGTAAGAGGAAAAAAATGAAACTGCCTTTGCGTCCGAGGAACGAAAAATACGTAGGGAAAGGGACTCTTCCCAACGGTCCCTTAGACGACACCGAGAAATGGCTTCCTATAACGAGGTATCTTGAAGCAGGAGCAGAATCCTACCCCGAAAAAACGATGTTCAGCCTCGGGGATTCGGACGGCAATGTGGTGGAAAGCTACAGCTACGAGGAAACCAACACCTGGGCGAACAAGGTGGCAAACGGTTTTGTCGGGGAATTTGGCATAAAAAAAGGGGATAAGGTCGGCATGTATATGCTCAACTGTTCCGAATACGTCATATCGATTATCGCTACGCACAAGTCAGGCGGCGTCCAGGTTCCGATAAACAAAGATGAGAAAGGTGATAGGCTTGCTTACGTAATAAACTATTCTGAGATGCGGGTGCTCGTGGTCGACACCCAGAGCCTTCCTTACATAAGTGAAATAGCGGACAAGCTTGAAAACCTTGAGGCGATTTTCCTTGTCTCAGGCGAAGTTCCGGCGGACATCGGGGGCATAAAGGCGCTTCCTTTTTCCGTTTTCGAGCAGTACTCATCCGAAAACCCCGGAATCGACGTGACGATAGCCGACAAGGAAAGGTGCATGTTCACTTCCGGCACCACTGGGATGCCCAAGGGCGTTATCCGCGATCACGGGGGAGTGATCATGACGGTCCGCTCCTTCATACAGCAGCAGGGACTCAGAAGCGAGGACGTTTTGATGACGGTTCTTTCCCTGGGACACGCAAACGCCCAGGCGATGTGTCTTTTCGTCTCGATAGCCGTTGGTGGTTCCGCTGTTTTCTTCTCGAGATTCTCCGCTTCCAATTTCTGGAAGTGGGCAGCTGGCTGCGGGGCGACCGGGGCGAACATGCTGGGGGCGGTGCCCGAGTACATCTGGGCTTCTCCTCTATCGGAGTGGGATTCAAAGCACGGAATAAGGATGATGCTTTCTGGGCCCGCGCCGAAAAAGCTTCGCGAGTTCGAGGAAAGGTTTAACACCAAGATAGTGGAAGGCTACGGATCGACTGAGATGGGGATGCCGCTCTGGAAAGATCCCGAGGATGAGGAACCCAGTTCCTGCGGATTTCCCGTTGAGGGATACCACCTTGAAATAAGGGATCCCCAGAACACAGATGAAATCATGGAAAAGTTCTGGGACGTGGATAAAAACCCTGCTCCAGCCGAGGAGGAAAAAGGACTTCTTTTCATAAAGCCCTTAGTTCCGCACACGACCCTCGATGAATATTTCAAGGATGAGAAAAGAACGAAAAACGCTTTTGACGATCAGGGCTTTTTCAATTCAGATGATCTGTTCGCCGTGGGAACCGACGGCAGATACTACTTCATGGGCCGCTACAGCAGGATACGCGTTTCGGGAGAAAATGTGGATCCGGTAGCCGTGGCCGACGTCTCGGAGGAATACCCTTCCGTTCGGGAGGCTGTGGCCGTAGGCCTGAGACTGCCCGACATATCGGATGACGAGATCAAGCTTAACTTGATACTTAAGGAAGGAGCGGACTTTGATCCCGTGGAATTCTGCGAGTGGATGGCCGAGAAGGTCATGGTGGCCATGGTTCCTAGGTTCATTGAAGTCTATGAGGAGTTTCCGCTCACCTCAACGCAGAAAATAGCGGTTTCAGAACTTAAAAACATATCGGATTCCACCTGGGACAGGCACAAAAGCGGGCTCAAGCTCAGGTCAAGAAAGTGAGCCCGAGATAAAGTAGAGAAACGCCGCGTAACCGATAAGCAGAAGCGCACCTTTCTTTTTTCCGATCCTGTTCCTGCTAATCCAGGTCTTTCCGATTAGTAACGCGAAAATAAGGGTAAGCAGGATAAGAAACGCGAATTCGGACGTGTTTCCGAACATATTCCGGTTTACGTCTACGGGCCGTATAACCGCAACGAGACCCAGATACCCGAGGTTAAAGAAGTTGCTCCCTATTATGTTGCCCACGACTATGTTCTGCTCTTTTTTCCACGCGGCCGCAAGCGAAGCGGCAAGTTCCGGGAGGGACGTTCCGAGGGCTACCGCCGTTACGCCTATGAACAGTTCGCTTATTCCAAGCTGCGTGGCGATATCTATAGCGCTTTTAACCAGAAAATGCGCGCTGACCGCGAGAAGCACTGAACCTGAGACCACGTAAAAAAGAAGTTTCCACCCGCCGTTATCTTGCGGTGCGGATAAAGCCTCGTTTTTTTCTTCTGTGGATTTTCCGTAGGGGACAAACAAAAGGACAGCAAGCAGAAAAAACAGCAGTATCCCTTCACCTCTTCCGAGCGAAAATCCCGTGCGGCTGAGACCGTAAGCGGTAAAAGTTATGATTACTAAAAAAAGAAGCGGAAGTTTCAGTTCCCCCCACGCCTCTTTGCTTATTACTATGGGGCTTATAAGGACCGTCAGGCCGAAAATAAGCCCGATGTTAGCGATGTTGCTCCCGACCATGTTTCCGACCGCTATGTCGCTTGAACCCTTTATGGCCGCCACGAGGCAGACCATAAATTCGGGCATAGAAGTTCCAAGCGCTACCACGGTGAATCCAGCGAAAAAAGCACCCATGCCGGTGAACTTTGCGATTCCCGATGCGCCTTTAACGAGAAAGTGGGCCCCTTTCCAGAGAACCACGAAACTCAGGATAAAAATCAGCAGATTTGAAATTTCCATATGTTCAGAAGCAGGATTCAGGCCGTATCCGGCAGGTTAGGAGTTTTTTCAGGAACCGGGAAAAAACAAGGTTTGCAATGAAGCACCAATTACCCTATAATACTTTGGGTTTTTTTATTGCGTTTTTTCATTTCCAAGCAATATAAACTGTTCAGGAGGTTACAGTAAATGCAATTATTATTCAAACCGCGCGAAGCTACCTATCTGGGAAGTGGAGATCTTCCTTTCGGCAAATTCGAGGACACTTTGTTGTGGGAACCGATAACTAGAAATCTTGAAAGAGGTGCCGAAAGCTTTCCGGAAAAAGCGATGTTCAAGGTCGGAGACAGGGACGGAAACGTCGTCGAAAGCTACACTTACGCGGAAACCAACGCCTGGGCAAACAGGGTGGCAACCGGTCTTTCCAAGGAATTCGGCATAAACAAAGGGGACAAAGTCGGCATGTACATGCTCAACTGTTCCGAGTACGTGATATCGATTATAGCCATACACAAAGCCGGCGGCGTGCAGGTTCCTATAAACAAGGATGAAAAAGGGGAAAGACTTGCCTACGTGATCAACTATTCAGATATGAGAGCTCTTGTTATTGACGAGGGAAGCATCTCTTTCATAGAAGAAATTGGCGACAGCATTGATCATCTTGAGGTGGTTTTCGTAACGGTTGACAATCCTCCTGAAAAAATCGGGGATATAAAAGCCCTTTCTTTCTCAGAATTCGATAAATACGACGACACCAATCCCAGGGTGGAGGTTACTACCGCGGACATGGAGAGATGCATGTTCACATCTGGTACCACCGGTATGCCCAAGGGGGTTGCAAGGGATCACGGAGGAGTGATCATGACGGTCCGTTCTTATATTCAGCAGCAGGGAATAAGGAGCGATGACGTGCTTATGAGCATACTTTCCCTCGGCCACGCAAACGCCCAGGTAATGTGTCTTTTCAGCGCCATGGCGGCCGGGGCCACTGCCGTGTTTTTCCCGAGGTTCTCCGCTTCCAATTTCTGGAGGTGGGCGGCCGGGTGCGGCGCGACATCCATTAACATGCTGGGAGCGGTTGCCGAGTACCTGTGGGCGGCGCCCGAGAGTGAGTGGGATCAGAAGCACAACGTAAGGATACTGCTGGGTTCCCCGGCTCCGAGAAACTTAAAAGAGTTCCAGGAAAGATTCGGAGTCAGGGTAATAGACGGGTACGGCTCGACCGAGATGGGCATGGTTCTTTGGAAAGATCCCGAGGATCACCGTCCTGGCTCGTCTGGTTTTCCTATGGAGGGATATTACGTAGAACTCAGAGACCCCGAAGACACCGACACCGTTGTAAGGGCGTTTTGGGATCCTACAGACGACATTACTCCTCCTGATGACGCCAAGGGGCTTCTTTTCGTGAAGCCGCTTGTTCCGCATACGACCCTCAATGAATATTTCAAGGACGCGAGAAGAACCAGAGAGGCGTTTGACCAGGACGGTTTTTTCAATTCCGACGATATATTCGCGAAGGGTATCGACGGGAGATACTATTTTGTCGGAAGGTTCAGCCGCATCAGGGTTTCAGGTGAAAACGTGGATCCGGTAGCCGTGGGAGACGAGGCGATGCTCTACCCTGCGATTCAGGAAGCCATGGCGGTCGGGGTAAGGCTTCCGAACGTTTCAGATGACGAGATCAAGCTCTGCGTGACGCTCCAGGCGGGTGAGGAATTCGATCCGATCGAGTTCTCCAAATGGATGGCTGAAAGGGTTATGGTGGCCATGGTGCCCAGGTTTATAGAGGTTTACGACGAGGGATTCCCGGTAACCGCGACGCAGAAGGTCAAGGTCGCCGAAATAAAGGAAATCACGGACAAAACCTGGGACAGAAGCAAATCGGGTCTTAGGTTAAGCTCGAGAAAGTAGGTTGACCGTTTATCCGTGACCGGGCAGTCCGACGAAAGTATTATGGCCTTGGCTATTAAGGAAGCCGAGCGGGCCGCTTCGGCGGGCGAGGTTCCGGTCGGGGCTGTTATAGTCGATGGAGACGGAGCCATAATATCGGCTGCCCATAATCTACGGGAATCCGCCTCGGATTCGACTGCCCACGCCGAGATTCTGGCTATAAGACACGCATGCGGGGTTGTTGGGAACTGGAGACTTTCCGGTACTTCTATTTATGTCACTCTCGAACCCTGCGCCATGTGCATGGGAGCCATCGTTAACGCGAGAATAAACAGGGTGGTGTTCGGCGCCCCCGACCCCAAGGGCGGCGCGCTTGTAAGCAACTTCGGAATCGGCGTCGGAGGCGAACTCAATCACCGGGTGGAATTTTCGGGAGGAGTCTGCGGCAAGCAGTGCGCGCGCATTCTTGAGGATTTCTTCAGGACGCTTCGGGACTCCTGAATTCAGACTGCGGACTTACGACGATTTTTTTCGAGTTGCCTTTGCTTGGGACAGTTTCGTACTTTATGTCTTCTTGCTTCTTGAGTTCGATATAGGCCATTTTTCTTTCGTAGGACGAGAGCTGCTCGATTGAGTGAGAGGTTCCGCTCTGTTTTACCTTCTGTACTGTCTCGGCGACTTTTTTCGGCACGTCAGAGTCCTTTTTTTTGTCCTCGTGTCCGGCAATGTTTATAGCAACCCGTTTTCTCCTTCCCTCGGCGCTGTTTTTCGAAGCTATCTTTCCGACTATGTACTCAAGAGATTTTATCATCTCCCCGTTTTTTCCTATAAGGAATTTCCTGTCTTTCACATGCCATACTTCCAGTATTATCCTGTTTTCCGTCTCCTCGGTCTTTACGCTCTGCGGAGTTGAAAACAGAAATCCCAGAACGGTTTCAAGAGTTTTTTTCGCCCGAAACGCCTTTTCGCTCAACCCACCCGTTTTTATCTCCACCCTGACTATGGCTTTCCTGCCGCCTATCCCCAAAATTCCCTTGGAGCCTTCCCTGATTACTTCGATTTCCACTTCGTCTTTTGAGACTCCGAGCTCCTCGCAGGCGTTCACCACGGCTTCGGAGATGGTTTTTCCTTCCTTTTCGATTACGTTAGCCATTGTTATTTATCCTCCTTCTGGATCCGGAACCTGTCGATTGATGTACAGCTGCTGACCGACGGAGAGAATGTTGCTCACGGTCCAGTAAAGAATCAGACCGGATGGCAGGCCCCAGAACATTACAGTAAAAATTATAGGCATAAACTGCATGAGTTTCATCTGCATTTCCATCGTCTCGCTGCCCGGAGAGGTCATGGGGGTGAGTTTCTGCGAAAGAAACCACGACACACCCATCAAAATGGGCAGTATCCGAAACGGTATTCCCATCACATCGAACAAGTGTTCGGGCTGGGAGAGGTCGGTTACCCAGAGAAACGAACTGTGTCTTAAATCTATTGAATACAAAAGCGCGAAATAAAGGGCTATGAAAACGGGAAACTGTATTAGCAGGGGCAGACATCCCCCGAGGCTGCTGAGAGGGTTTATATTGTTGCTCGTGTAAAGCTTCATCGTCTCGGCTTGCTGGGTCGACTTGTCGTCCTTGTATTTTTCCTTTATAACGTCGATTTCGGGTTTTAGCCTCTTCATCTTGTTCTGCACGGCTTTCATCGATTTCATGCTTTTCACGGTAAGTGGAAGGAATACCACTCTGAGAAGGATCGTAAGCACTATTATGGAGACTCCGTAGTTGCTGAAAAAGTTGTTGACGAACTTAAGCAGCACGACGGCGATCTTGGTAAGTGCTCCTACATAGCCGTAGTCGATAGCTTTTTCAAGATTGTATCCAGCTTGCTTCAGGTCCAGTTCGTTTTTCGGGCCGAAATACGATTTCCACCCGACTTTGTAGCTTTTTCCCGCGGCCGTTCTCTGCTCCGGGTAGGAAAAACCTGCCCCGGCGAGACCTTTTGAGTCGAGGGGCTGCAGGTAGAGTCCCTGGTCTCCTCCTATTTCCGGCAGAAATGCGCTAAGAAAATATTTGTCGCCAAAACCGAACCAGTTTATCTCTCCGTTATACGTCTTGGTTTCCTTCAGAGGTTTTTTGGTTCGCTTGACCTCGCCTCCGACCATGGAGATAAATTCGTAAAGGGTGCTTGAACCGCTCTCATATACCGTGTTCTCCCAGCCGACGGATACCTTATGGTTTATCTGTCCCCGCGTTCCGTTGAAGACCTCGAGGTTTTCCTTTATGAAATATTTACCGGGGTAAAAGGAAAAGGTTTTTCTCACCGAAAGTCCGCCGGGTTTTTTCCAGACCAGATTGACTTCAAGCCCATAGGGGCCCACGACCAAGTTCGTATCCCCTTTGTAGGAAAACGGTATTAGCTCCGGCATTTTTTCGTTCTTGACTCTAACGATAGTATCAAACGACTTTTTCCCTTCATTTATAACTCCCACAGGCACGGAATCCGTCTCAATCGTCTTTTTGTATTCCGCAAGGTCCCATCCGACCACCTTTCCCCCCAGAGTGTCTATCTCGGCGGTGTAAAGGTCGGATTTGACTTTTATGATCTTGGAAACATAGGAAGGTGCTACGGGTTCAAATTTCGTCGGGAGTTCTCGTACCGAATTTGTTTCCTCGGAAAAATTCTCCCCGACGGCAGGTGCCGACTCAGGCCTATCTATTGTTGCGGGGTTTTTTTCCTTGGGGGCTTTTGCGAAAAACGCCGAGTAACCGACTATTACGAGTACTGACAATACCAGAAAGACAATATAGTTTTTCTTGAGGTCGCTGTTCATATGTTATTTCTTCGGGCTTTATCCAGGGTGTGGGGCGCTATCGTGATTTACGTGAAACACTTGTGGAACCGCTCCCGTTTTCTGTGCGCAATCCTAGCATGGAGTAGGAAATTAAAGAGTAAGAATTCATAAGAGCAATAATACACGATAAGTTTCAATAGTAATAGACCGTTTTTTGTCCCCGCTTCAACCTGTTTACCGTTTTTTTTTCCTTACGGGGTCATATCCTCCCGCGCTTAGCGGATGGCATCGCAATATTCTTTTAAGAGTCATCCAGGTTCCCGTAAAAGCTCCGTGTTCCTTGAGAGCTTCAATCGAATACGCTGAGCAGCTTGGATGGAACCTGCAGGTTGAGGGAAGCAGGGGAGAAACTGCTCTCTTGTATATTCTTACCAGAAAAACGAGGAATCTGACTGCGGGTTTTTCTTTCATTTAATGCGGCTTGCGAGCTTTTTTATCTCCGAGCGAAGCTCTGAAGACTTTTTATCCGATACGTCGTTTTTTACTACGAACACCACGTCGTTTGAGGAAAACGCAGGTTTGTTTTTCCTGAAGACCTCCCTCAACACCCTTTTCATTCTGTTTCTCCTGACGGAGCTTGAGGACGCTTTTTTGCCGACGGACACTCCCAGACGGGGGAAACCCAGAGAATTGGGTTTTGCGTAGAGTATGAAGTTTGCCGAATGGATTTTCGTGCCTTCTGAGAATATGTTGCGAAAATCGCGGGATGATTTTATCTTGAATTTTGGAGGGAACGAGTTGTCGGACTCAGTTGCTACTTCTTCCATCTCCCAACCGTGAGTACGCGCCTTCCCTTGGCCGTTCTTCTCCTGAGTACGCTCCTTCCTCCCTTCGTGCTCAGCCTCGCGCGGAACCCATGAGTTCTCAGCCTCTTTTTTACGTGCGGTTGATAAGTCCTTTTCATAATGGGGGGTCAGAATAACACGTAAGGATTTGAAGGTCAATAAAATCGGCTGGTTCGGAATCCGGTGCCAGGGTGCAAATTGACAATAAACAAGTTGTTGTCAATAATTGATAGCTATCAAATTCAAATGGTTTTTGAGATTCTTCGTTCGTTATGATCCTTGAAGGCGTAAAACTTATGGTCATCGGTATGGCCATAGTATATGTTTTTCTCCTTGTCTTGATGCTGAGCGTGATCTTATCTGCGAGGCTATTTAAAGACAGCGATGCTCGTGCGTCTTCGGATGCCGCGGCGTCCACTAAATCCCGCAGGAACGTAATTCCGGTCATAACTGCAGCGGTTGCGGCCTACAGGGCAAAACATGCCGGCGACGGCTGATCTTGAAACCCCCGTGGTCTTGTCATGAAGAAAATTTTATTTCAGGATACATCGTTTCGCGACGGATTTCAGTCCGTTTTCGGCGCGAGAGTGCTTACAGAAGACTTTATCCCGGCGGTCGAAGCCGCTAGGGAAGCCGGAATAACCCATTTTGAAGCGGGCGGGGGAGCCAGGTTCCAGAGCCTGTTTCTTTACTGCGGAGAGTCCGCTTTTGATATGATGGACCGCTTCCGTGAGGCAGCGGGACCGGATGCCAACCTGCAGACGCTAGCAAGGGGGATCAACGTGGTCGCCCTGTCCCAGCAGCCGAAGGACATGATAGATCTTCACGCCCGGATGTTCAAAAAGCACGGGATAACGCACATAAGAAACTTCGACGCCTTAAACGACGTGAGAAATCTCGAGTACTCGGGCCAGTGCATAAAAAACGCGGGTCTGCATCACCAAGCCGTGGTAACGCTCATGGAGCTTCCGCCAGGCTGCGAGGGAGCCCACGACGTGGATTTCTATATAGACAGGCTCAGGAAAATACTCGATTCGGGACTTCCCTACGATTCCATATGCTTCAAAGACGCTTCGGGAACCTCGAATCCCAAAAAAGTTTACGAGACCCTGAAAGCTGCGAGAAAGCTCGTTGGAGAAAACGTCATTCTCTGGGTTCATACCCATGAGACAGCCGCTCAGGGAGTCAATCAGTACATGGCCGCCATAAACGGCGGGTGCGACGGAATCTGCGTCGCAAGAGCCCCAGTTTCAGGAGGAACTTCCCAACCTGACCTGATAGCCATGTGGAACGCCCTTAAGGGAACCGAATATACACTGGATGTGGACGTGAACAAGATTCTCGAGGCAAATTCCGTGTTCAAGGAATGCATGTCGGGCTATTATTTCCCGCCCGAAGCCCTTCGGGTCTCCTCGGAGGTCCTTCTCTCACCGATGCCTGGCGGAGCGCTTACCGCAAACACCATGATGATGAGAGACACGGGTACGCTGGATCTTTACCCGAAAGTGATCGAGGCAATGGGCGAATGTGTTGCCAAGGGAGGATTCGGAACCTCGGTTACCCCGGTTTCCCAGTTTTATTTCCAGCAGGCCTACGCGAACGTCACGCAGGGACCTTGGAAAAAGATCACCGACGGTTACGGAAACATGGTGCTCGGCTACTTCGGACGCACACCCGTCCCGCCCGACTCTGAAGTCGTGGCGATAGCGGAAGAGCAGGTGGGCAAGCCGCGCTTCGAAGGCGACCCGCTCGACATACTCGAGCCCGGAATTCCGAAGGCAACCGAGATTCTTGAAAAAGAAGGCCTTCCTGTCACCGAGGAGAACATATTCATAGTCGGGGCGCTTCAGACTCAGGGCGGAAACAAGGGTCTTGAATTTCTCAAGGGGGATTTCAGCATCAACGTCAGAAGGGAAGCGCCGGAGGAAAAGCCTTCGCCTTCGGGAAGACGCGGTCTCGGCACGAGCGTTGCGTCGAAGGTGTCTGGCACCGGGGAGAACTTCGTGATTACGGTTGACGGAAGAAGCTACAACGTAACCGTAAAGGAAGGAACTTCAGAGATTGCCTCGGTGGCAGAAGCTCCCGCCGCGAAAACATCCTCCGCGATGGATGAAGATTCTCCCGATGTTGTGGCCGTTACGGCGAGCGTACCCGGCAACGTGTACAGGGTGGTCGTCGGGGCAGGGGACAAGGTAAAGGAAAATGAAACGCTGATTCTGCTTGAAGCCATGAAAATGGAAACTCCGGTTGCTTCTCCGTGCGACGGCGAAGTGGTGTCCATTGAGGTTGAACAAGGAGAGGTCGTGGAAGCAGGTCAGCTTATCCTGACCATTCTTCCCTCTTGAGCGGATGAAAAACTACATACTCATTTTCGCGGTTCTTGCGTTTTCCTTGGGAATGTTCGCCGGTACCCCAACTTGTCTCGGGGAAACGGTGAGCGAGGGGACCGTCGCCGCGGAGCAAATCGAGAGACTTCCGTCTTTCCCCGTGCTTTTGAAAAACGTGGCTACCAGCACCGGTATCTACGGGTTCATTGCGGGTAACGCATCTTCCTGGATACACGGGTTCGGGATGTTACTCATGATTCTTGTCGGTTTTCTTCTTCTCTACCTTGGAATCGCGAAGAAATTCGAACCTCTTCTTCTGGTTACGATAGCTTTCGGGTGCATATTATCCAATATTCCGCTTGCGGGAATAAACGACCCCGGCGGGATAATTTACTACATATATGATATCGGCATAAAGACCGGGGTTTTTCCCCTTCTCATATTCATGGGGGTCGGAGCACTTACCGATTTCGGCCCGCTTCTGGCCAATCCCAAAACGGTTCTTCTCGGAGGCGCGGCGCAGTTCGGCATTTTCTCGACACTGATCGGTGCGCTGGTGCTTACACGGTACGTGCCCGGAATCGAATTTTCCCTAAGCGACGCGGCGTCGATAGGAATAATAGGGGGAGCGGACGGACCGACCGCGATTTATCTTTCCTCGCAGCTCTCCCCAAGGCTTCTCGGTGCTATTTCCGTCGCCGCGTATTCCTACATGGCGCTTGTGCCGATAATCCAGCCCCCGATAATGAGGGCCCTCACTTCTTCTGAGGAGAGAAAAATAAGGATGAAGCAGCTTCGTCCCGTGTCAAAAAGAGAAAGGATAATGTTCCCGCTGATTGCCCTTACTCTCTGTTTTCTCCTTCTTCCCTCCGCGGCGCCGCTCATAGGGTTTTTCATGTTCGGCAACCTGATGAGGGAGTGCGGAGTGGTCGACCGGCTGTCGGATACGACGAGAAACGCGCTTATCAATATCGTTACAATATTTCTTGGCCTCGGGGTCGGATCGAAGCTTTCAGCTTCCGAATTTCTCTCCATGGAGACCCTGGGAATACTTATCTTAGGGGTTGTGGCTTTCTGCATAGGCACGGCTGCCGGGGTGCTGATGGCCAAGCTGATGAATGTTTTCTCCGAAACCAAGATCAATCCTCTGATCGGCTCGGCCGGGGTCTCCGCGGTTCCTATGGCTGCCCGGGTTTCCCAGGACATGGGATCCAAGGAGGATCCCCAGAACGTGCTTCTGATGCACGCCATGGGTCCGAACGTGGCCGGGGTCGTGGGTTCGGCCGTGGCGGCGGGAATGCTGCTTGCGGTTTTTCAGTAAGTTCCTGATTTGTTAGAAAGGATGTTTTTGCGAGTCTGCGATGAGATTTAAAGAACGGTCGGCGATTATTACCGGAGGGGGAACCGGAATCGGGGAGGCGACGGCGCTTTTGCTGGCGCGAAACGGAGCCAAGGTTCTGATTGCCGGGAGAAGAGAGGAAAAGCTAAAAGAGCTATCCGACAAAGCGAAACAAGAGGGGCTTTCGATAGGATACAAGGTCTGTGATGTCTCCGTTGAGAGCGACTGCGTCGCAACCGTGGAAACCGCTCTTTGCGAGCACGGCAAGATCGACATTCTTTTTAACAACGCGGGCATCATTTTTTCCTGCCCCTTTCACGAAGTCGAAACGGAGAGATTCCAGGAAATCTTCGACATAAACGTGAAGGGAGCGTTCATGATGTGCAAATATGCGATTCCTCACATGATTTCTGCGGGCAGAGGCTTTATCGTGAACAACTCTTCTGTTATCGGGTTAAAGGGTTTTGCGGGACTTTCAGCCTACTCGGCCTCCAAGGGGGCTCTTGTTCAGCTCACAAGAAGCATGGCCCTTGAGTACGCGGACAAGGGGCTCAGAATAAACGCTGTCTGTCCCGGAGGGGTATGGACGCCGATGTTCGATTCTTATCTCGAGAGGGCCGAGGATGCGGACGCCGCCCAGGCTTTCATGGAGTCGCTTCACCCTATGGGACGGCTTGCCGACCCTTACGAAATAGCCGAAGCGGTTCTGTTTCTCTGTGATGAGAAAATCATGTTCAACACGGGCTCGATGCTCTCCGTGGACGGCGGCGTAATAGCCAAGTGATTTCTGGAGACCGGACCCGAAGAGCTTTTTTACAGTATCTGAAAATTTACGGGGACTGATCAGGGCGTTACGTTTTCTAAATCTGGAATACTGAAAACCTGTCTTGTACGACCGCCCTCGGCGTTGTATGTGTAGACGGAATAGCACCCCGCCCCTATGTCTCCGTTTTCATCAAACTCTATCGGTCCTGAAACTCCTTCGTAATTAATGTCGTTATTGGCAGCTGTTTCATCGGTAAGAGCCGCCGCGCATTCGGCGTAGCTTATGCACGGGTTCTCTCCCCTAGTGACATTTGCCATTTTGGAAACGTACTCGGAAGGATCCGTGCTTTCGGCGCTCAGGGACGCAAGCGCGACCGTTACCACCGCGTCATAAGTATGGACGGTGAACTGAAGAGAGGGGAATTCTTCAGGGTCAAAGCGATTTTCAAATTCGTCTTTTCTTTCAGGAGGATCCGGCAGTGCGCACGGGGTCGTGCTCTTGAAGCCTTCAACTGCGGCGAGGTTGTCCGGGTCCACCAGTTCATGCAGGTTCGCGACCGCAAGCGAGTCCGAGATGTAATACCTGGCGGTGGATGGAACGACCATTGAGTCGAGCATGCCTTTGATTATTTTTTCTCCTTCTCCTTCCGATACGATCATCATTATGGAACCTACGTTGCCGATTCCGCTTACCGCCTCGATATCGTCAAGCACGTCCTGGGTCTTTTCATCAAAATCCGGGTCATCAGAATCGTATAGTTCATACGACACGACCTTGGCGGCGGAGCGACCCAGGTAGCCTAGTTCCTCGTTTATCAGCTCCGTGAGCTTCACTCCGTAGTTATCGCCGCGATGGACTATAAGCACTTCGCCCTCGTTTTGTATCTGGTCCACGAGAATTTTTGCCTGAAACGAATCAGTGGGAACGGTCCTGAAGAAAAAGGAGGTTCCCCCGGCCTCGGAAATCTCCCTGTTTTTTTCGGTAAGGGTAACGGAAGTGGCGGAAGGCGAGACCGCGACTAGGCCGTTTTCAACCAGGAAATCAAAAATTTTAACGGAGTTCCCCGAGGTTCCGGGTCCGATTATGGCCCTTGCTCCCATGTCCAGAAGTGCCCTTGCGGAGGCAAGCGGAGTCGCTACGTCTCCCATTATAAGCTTTACGTTTCCGCCGGCTTTGTTGATGTCGTCTCTTGCGAGTTTCGCAGCCTTTATCAGGGAATAACGCAGCTCGGTTGTCTGAAGAAGCACACCTATGCAGAAAGCATCCTCGCAACCGGTATCGGCTTGCTCGTTGGTTCCGTCGCCGCATCCCGGGGATAAAAGAAGGGCGGTAACGATAAAGGATATAATCAAAAAGGCCACTTTTGCGGTTTTCATGACAAACTACTTACCTGCGTATCAGTTTGAAACCTCTCCCTGGGAACGGAAACCGGATTCTGCCTGACCTTAAACGACATTATAACCCTGAATATTTATGCAAACAAATGCCATGGCGCCGGGGAATTGCCCGGATTTTCCCCAACCACAAATGTATCGTAAAAGAAGTTTTTTGTTTTCCGCGGTCCCGTATTTTTGGTTTTGGCGTTTCGCCCTTGACGGCTCACGATAACTGATTACAATAAAGCCCAATTGAAAAATATTCTCATTTAACTTGCGTTATGCTGAAAAATTTTGAGTGCACACAGGAATCATACGCCAAGGAGGTTCTGCGGGGAAAGGGACTTAAATCCACCGCGCAGCGTCTTGCCGTCGTTCATGTTCTGCACACAAGCGGAAAATCGCTTTCGGTTGGCGAGATACACGACGGGGTGAAAGAGATGCTCGGCGCCACGGGGCTTGCTACCATCTACAGAACACTTGAGGTGTTTGAGGATCTGGGAATCGTGAAACGTCTTCATTTTCCCGACGGCGGTCACGGCTACGCGTTTTCCCAGGGCGAACACGTTCATCACATGGTGTGCGTTGAATGCAGGGGGGTTTTCGATTTTCCCGAGTGTCCGGTGGAGAGCTTTGATTACGCTTCCGTTGAAAAACAGGGGTTTCGTGTGGAGGATCATTTCATACAGCTTTTCGGCCAGTGCGGGAAATGCAGGGAACAGGTTGCGTGTTAGAGGGGTTGCCTGCAGAGGTGGTTTAACATTGGATATAATGAACCAGACAAAACTTCAGGGATTTACCGATTATACCTCCTTATCCCTTGCGGGCATCTGCGCCATTCACTGTTTTCTAACGCCGGTGGCGCTCATATTATTCCCGGTCGTGGGTTCGACGGTTTTTTCCGAAGAGATTTTTCACGAGCTGATGCTTCTGCTGGTTGTCCCCGCAAGCGTCGTCGCCATATTTCTTGGCTGCAAACGTCATAAGGATTTCTCCGTGATCACGCTCGGGATATTGGGACTTTCTTTTCTCCTGGTCGGAGCCTTCGGAGCTACGGGCTATGAAGAGTCGATACTTACTCTTATCGGAGCTTTCATCATGGTTTTGGGCCATCTGCGCAATTTCAGGCTCTGCAGAAAAGACGGCTGCGAGCACTGAGTCTCAACGCCCTTTTTTTGAATATCTGACCGCAAGTTGGCGGCATGAAAGGACAGAACTTGATTGCATGCAGCGGGTTGCTCGCTGAGATAAAATGAAAGAAATTTTAAAATTTTCTTGAAAACAGTTTTTTTTAATGGATAATAACGATTCACTTTTTAGAGGGTTAAAATGGGAAAGTCACTAAACAGAGTACTTGTGAAGATGAAAAGCACCGAGAGTCCTTTTATCTATTACACGAAGAAAAACAAGATGAATACTCCCGACCGTCTTGAACTGAAAAAGTATGATCCGGTGATAAGAAAGCATGTCGTTTTCAAGGAGACCAAGTAGTCAAAGGAGATTCCGATGGCCCGCCGCTGCGCTATAACAGGGAAAAAGCCCCTTTTCGGAAACAACGTTTCCCACGCGAACAACCACGTTAAAAGGCGCCAGAATCCGAACCTGCACTGGAAAAGGATATATGTTCCGGAGATAGACAGGTACGTGAGGATAAGAATTTCCGCCCGCGCGCTCAGAACGATCACCAGAAAAGGTCTTATGCCCTACCTAAGGGACAAAGGTCTTACCTTAAGGGACATAACCCGCTAATCCCTCACTAATTTATCAGATACGAAATAACGAACGGAAGCACCAAAAGGGAGACTACCGTTCCGGCCACTATTATTGACGCTACAGTCTGAGAGTCCCTTCCGTATTTCTCCGCGAGCACGAAGTTAAAAACCGCGGGTGGCATCGAGCACTCGAGAATAACCACTTTCGCTTCGACTCCCTTCAAACCGAACATGTTTACGAACAGCGCTCCCAGGAAGATCCCAAGAAATATCCTGGCGGAGCCGAAGAGAAATGAAAGCCAAAGCTTCGAGAGCTTCATTTCAGAGAGCTTGTATCCGAGCGAGAAAAGCATCGCGGGTATCGTAATCTCCCCTAGAAGGGTTACCGGTCTCTCAATAACTACCGGCATATCAACGCCGACATAGTTGATGATTATTCCTGCCACAGTGGCGTATATAAGAGGGAGCTTGAAGATCTCGCGCAGGTCTTTTCCGGAACCGAGAATCAGGATTCCCACCGTGTAGTGAAGCAGCATGGTCGAAACGACGCAGAGTATCGCGATGTTAAACCCGTACTGTCCGAATGCGAAAAGACAGAGGGGAAGACCCAGATTTCCGGTGTTTGCGAAAACCACGGGGGGCAGATATACCCTAGAGTCAAGCCTAAAAGCCCTCGTAAGCGCCCCGCCGATTATGATGGTAACGAAAATGACTGCCGATATCGAAAGAAACAGCCTCGCCGTTACAGACGGGTCCATGGTAAAATCGGAAAGGGACGAGATTATTAGACACGGCGTGGTCACGTAAACCACAAGATCGTTGATTGAAGAGATATCTATTTTTCTCGTCCTGCTGAAAAGAAAACCTGCGGCGATTACAAGAAACGCTGGCAGGACGATGTTTGCAAGCTGCGGGATTGAAGAAAGAGTCATATTCTGTGTTTTTTCGTGGAGAAAAAGAGTTACGTCTTGGGTAAAAGGGGTGCGGAGTCGGTGAAGGTCTTCAGAGTCTTACCACTGAAGCTCCCCATGTGAAACCGGCTCCGAAAGCAGCGAACAGCACTAGGTTTCCTTCTTTTACCCTTCCTTGGCGAATTGCCTCGTCAAGGGCCAGCGGAACTGAAGCCCCGGAGGTGTTTCCGTATTTGTCTAGGTTTACAAACACTTTTTCTTCCGGGAAATTCAGCCTCTTTCTTACGGCTTCCAGAATTCTTTGGTTTGCTTGGTGAGGAACGAAAAGATCAATATCTTCGGGCTCAAGGTCGGCTTCTTTAATGGCGTTTATGGTTGCCGATTCCATGCTCTTGACGGCGACTTTGAACACGTCGTTTCCCTTCATCTTTATGTATTGATCTCTGGTTTTAAGCGTCTGCTCGTCGATTGGTGTCCTTGAACCTCCTGCCGGAACATAGAGAAGATCCCAGTCTCTTCCGTCTGAGCTGAGAATGGATGAAAGAATCCCAGGTTCTTCTGAAGCCGAAAGAACGGCAGCTCCCGCACCGTCGCCGAAAAGTATGCAGGTTGAACGATCCTCGAAATCGGTGACCTTCGAGAGAGTATCAACCCCTATTACGAGAATTTTCTCCGCGCCGCCTGACTTTATTATTCCCTGGGCTACGTGAAGCGCGTAAAGAAATCCAGAACAGCCAGCCATAAGATCAAAAGCGTAGGCGTTTTTTGCTCCCAGAAGGCTCTGTACCACGCAGCCTGTTGAAGGAAAAAGGAAATCGGGGGTAATGGTTCCGACTATGATTACGTCAATCTGCTGTGGACTTACTCCGGCAGCCTTGAGGGCTTTTTCGGCGGCTTCATAAGCGATATCAGAAGAAGCGGTATTCTCATCCGCAATCCTGCGTTCCTTTATTCCTGTTCTGGACGTGATCCACTCGTCGGAGGTCTCGACCATCTTTTCCAGATCGGAATTGGAAAGTATGGCGTCGGGAACCGAAGAACCGGTTCCTATAATTTTTACGTACTTCAATTTGGAATCTGTCTCCGAAGCGATTAGCGCAATAATAGTTTAAAGGCTTGATTTTGTCAATCAATCAGCGATTTCGCAAACGATGTTTTTCAGCGGTTCCATCTCCGCCGTGGTCATCTCCACCGTGATCATATGATGTGCCTCGTCGCAGAGAAAAAGAAGGGAGAATAACCCGAGTCTTGCCAGGGTGGAAAGAAAAAAGGTCTCCTCCGAGGACTCGGTGAGAAAGAAGTACTCGTATTTAAGCCTGAGATTTCTGCCAGTTTTTATCCTTATCTCCATGGCGACTGAGGGGAATTCCTCTTTGTCCACCGTGAAAAAACGCGTTGATATTTCCTTGGTATCGGCAATCGCCGCGACTTTTCCCGGATCCTCCTTGAAAATCATCACGCATCCTTCGTCCGTTGCGTGCGACACGCATCCGTAGCGGATTTGCGAGAGCGCTATTTGCAGTTCCATATCAGGCTCAAGCGCTTCGTACGCTATATGAGGTGCGGAAAATATCCTTGACATATCGCTCAGTCAATCAGTATGATTAAAAATAGGATTCAGGTTTTTGCGGACTTTCAGGTTCGTGGTCCTAGCATATGTAGTATAAAGAGTATCAGGAGGATAGATAGATTTTATGACAATCCAAGGTAATGAGTTAGTGCTGTTAGCTATTGTAATTCTTGTCATAGGGATATTCCTTATGTTAAACGAAGGAGGAGGGCAGCAGGCTTCCGAACCACCCGCTCCGCCTGAACCCCAGGAGCCCCAGAGCGATGTGGATCCTTTTCAGTCTGCGTCTGCGCAGGAGGCGCCACAGCAGGCGAGTGCGGAGGCTCCTTCAGATTCCGGCGATGCCTCGGGTGATGAGCAGAGTGCTTTTCAGGCTCCGTAATCCTAGCCGAGAAAAGTCTGCAGGTAGAAATAATTTTTCACGGTTAGAACCGAGTTGTCCTTTGGTCGTTACGTGAATATATCAGGGTGGGTTACGCTCCGCTAGCAGTTGAGTATTTTTAATAATTAGGAGTGTTTTTTATGTCAAATGGAAGAGGAGATGTAAATCCTTTTCAGTCTGCGGTAGTGCCTGCAAGTACCGAACCACCCGCTCCGCTTGAAACTCAAGAGCCCCAAAACGATGTGGATCCTTTTCGGTCCGCGGTAGCGCCCGCAAGTGCAGAGGCTCCTTCAGATTCCGGCGATGCCTCGGGTGATGCGCAGGATCCTTTTCAGGCTCCGTAATCCTAGCCGAGAAAAGTCTGCAGGTAGAAATAATTTTTCACGTTTAGAACCGAGTCCTTCCTCGGTCGTTGCGTGAATATATCGGAGTGGATTACACCCGCCAGCAGTTCAATCCCGTCAACGACTCTGGGAGATGACCTGCTGAAATAGGAATTGGCGTCCACTATGTAGCAGTGGCCTTTTTTTACCGCGCGTAGCGTGTGCCACTGGCTTGCTCCGCCCGTTATCTCTTCTATCCCGTCAAGCGTTTTTTCTATGTCGAACCCGCAGGGCATTATTATCAGGTAGTCCGGGGAAGACTCTAGTATCTCCTCCCAGCTTGTCTTAAACGAAGGTTCTCCCGCCCTTGAGATCAGCGGTTCTCCTCCAGCTGTCTTTACCATTTCAGGCACCCAGTGCCCGGCAGCGTAAGGAGGGTCGAGCCACTCAAGACAGAAGACCCCCGGGCGGTATCTTTCGCCCGAAAGCTTTTTCTCGACGGTTTCGATTCTTTTGCGAAGGTCATCTACGAGTTGCGAAGCCTTCTCTTTAGTTTGCGTGACTTCTCCCAGAAGCACTATGGAATCCAGAATCTCCCCGATTGTGGTAGGGTTTAGGGACAGTATTTCGGGACTGTTTTCAAGAACCTCACAGACTTCCGTCACTTCGTTTTCGGATACGGCGCAGACGTCGCAAAGACCCTGGGTTATGATAAGATCCGGTTTCATTTCACTTAGATGTTCCGAGTCGATCAGGTAGACGCTTTTTCCCTCCGAGCGGTTGCGGTTTACAAGTTCGTCTATGCGTGCGCTTGAGAGTTTCTCCTTTCCTTCGAGAATGCTTTTTACGACTACGGGTTTGTCACGCGCCTGCGGCGGGTAATCGCATTCATGGGTTACTCCGACTAGGTTCTCCTCAAGTCCGAGGGCGAATATTATCTCGGTTGAACTTGGAAGAAGTGAACATATCCTCATGACCTTTATTATACAATCCGCGGGGGAGAATCCCCAAGCCGTACCTGCGAATTTCTTTTTTTACCGCTTCGGCGTGTAAAATAGTCTTCGTGAAGATCGTAACAAGATTCGCTCCCAGCCCCACGGGCGCTCTTCATGTGGGAGCAGCCCGCACCGCTATTTTCAACTGGCTTTTTTCCGCGAGTCTTGGCGGAGATTTTCTGCTCAGGATTGAGGATACCGACCGCGCGCGCTCCGAGGAGAAATTCGAACGGCAGATCATCGAATCGCTCAAGTGGCTCGGACTTCAGTGGCAGGGGGAAATTGTCCGCCAGTCAGAGCGGCTAGACACTTACGGGCGGCTTGCAGAGCGGCTTATTGACGAGGAAAAAGCATACAAATGCTACGTTACTGCCGAAGAACTCGGGCGGAAGAGAGAAGAGGCCAGGGAGAAAGGGGAGGTTTTCAGATACAGGAGGGAGTGGTCGCAGCTGGGTGCTGCCCCCGGAAAACCTTACGCCGTAAGGCTTTCGGTATCCCCAGGAGAAAAGATCTCCGTTGAGGACCTGGTCCGCGGCGGGATAGTTTTTGATTCCTCGGAAATAGAAGACTTCGTGATACTGAAAGCCGACGGGTTTCCGACCTACAATTTCGCCGCGGCGGTTGATGATGCGCAGATGGAAATATCTCACGTCATAAGGGGTGATGACCACATAATAAATGCCCCGAGGCAGATACTGATAGCCGATGCGCTCGGCTTGGCGAAGCCGCAGCTTGCCCACGTTCCGATGATACTCGGCGCGGACGGAAAAAAACTTTCCAAGCGCCACGGCGCAGAATCCGTCACTGAGTACCGCTTGGGGGGATACCTTCCCGAGGCGGTTCTTAACTATCTCGTGAGACTTGGGTGGTCTTTCGGGGACCAGGAGATTTTTACAAGAGAGGAACTCGTTGAAAAATTCAGCCTCAAAGGTATTGGAAAATCCCCCTCTGTGTTTGATTCCCAGAAATTCCTCTGGCTTAACGGAAAATACTTAAGGGATCTGCCCGAGGAGCAGATATCCGAGGAAGTAGTCCATCTTATCAGACAGAAGGAACTTCCTGAGCAGCCTCCCGCACGGCTTCGCAAAATAATCGCGCAGATGCGCGAGCGGTCAGAGACTCTAAACGGAATCGTGGAGCAGTCCCTTTACTTCTTCACCGATGATTTTGAATACGATGAAAAGGCGACGGAGAAATTCCTGGTGGAACGAAACGGCGAGATTTTCAAGCTTCTGGCAGAGGAGCTTTCCCGTGTCGAGGATTTTTCCCATGATAATATTCACAAGGGTTTCGAGCGCGTGATGGAACACACGGGTCTTGGGCTCGGGAAAATAGCCCAGCCAGTGAGAGTCGCGCTTACCGGCTCGACAAAGAGTCCCGGAATCTTTGATGTTGTCGAGATACTCGGCAAAGACACCGTCGCGCGGCGCCTAACTAGGGCGATTGACTTTATGCGGTCCCGGAATGCCTGAAGATGAGAATATACGGGCTTACAGGAAACATAGGCTCAGGCAAGTCAACAGTGGCGCGGATGCTGCGCGAACTCGGGGCGTTCACCGTGGACGCGGACGAAGTGGCGAGGGAAATCGTACGGCCCGGGGAGCCTGCGCTTGCGGAAATCGTTACCTGCTTCGGCCGGGAGGTTCTCCATGCGGACGGGACGCTTGACCGCGGTGCCCTCGCCAAAGTAGTGTTTGCAAGCGAGGGGGACCGCGAGCAACTCAACCGGATAACCCATCCGAGGATTCTTGAGAGGATAAAAGAGAAGATCTCTGGGCGGAGCGGCGAGCAGATGGTGTTTGTTGAGGCGTCTCTTATAGATCGAGAAAAAGGCGGTCTTAATGACCTGATCGACGGACTGGTGGTAGTTACGTGTCCCGGGGAACTGAGGGAACGCAGGGTGGCGGCCCGCGACTCCATGGCGCCCGAGGAAGTCCGCCGCCGCATGGACTCACAGGTGTCCGAAGGGGAAAAGGCGTCTCAGGCCGATTTTCTGATAAAAAACTCCTCAGACATGCGTAGTTTGCGCGCTCAGGTGCACATTCTGTTCGAATCTCTTTGCGCCACGGAGTTTTGAAACGGTGTTTCTGCGTGTTATGATTGACTGATTCGTTTTTAGCTGGGAGTGGGTTCGGAGAGTATCCAAATGAAAGAAAAAGTCAGAATTCTTGAAGATAAGGAAAAAGAGGCAAGCTTCGGCGGCGGCGAAGCCAGAATCAAAAGACAGCACGATTCCGGCAAGCACACTGCCCGCGAGCGAATAACCGAGCTTCTTGACAGAGATACTTTTGTCGAGTTCGACAAGTTTGTCCTGCACGGCTGCACCGATTTCGGCATGGATAAAAAGAAAATCCTCGGTGACGGCGTGGTTACGGGCTACGGAAAGATTGAAGGGCGCCAAGTATTTGTCTACGCCCAGGACTTCACGGTTTTTGGCGGTTCCCTGGGTCTTGAGCAGGGAAAAAAGATATGCAAGATAATGGATCTCGCGCTCTCAACAGGGGCGCCTATCATAGGGCTTAACGACTCCGGCGGGGCTAGAATCCAGGAAGGAGTCAAAAGTCTCGGCGCTTACGGAGAGATATTTCTTCGAAATGTGATCTCCTCGGGAGTCATACCGCAGATATCCGCGATCATGGGTCCGTGCGCCGGAGGGGCCGTTTACTCCCCCGTAATGAACGATTTCACGATCATGTCAAAGAACACAAGCTATATGTTCGTGACGGGTCCCGACGTAATCAAGACCGTTACCCATGAAGAGGTGTCCTCAGAAGAGCTCGGCGGCGCCATGGTTCATAACTCCGTAAGCGGCGTCGCGCATTTTGCCTCGGAGGATGACAGCGACTCGATAGAGATAATAAAGGAACTCATCAGTTTCCTTCCTTCAAACAACATGGAGGACCCGCCGGTGATTCCGTGCGATGATCCAGCGGACAGAAAAGAGATGAGTCTTTGCGAGCTTATCCCCGATAACCCCAACAAGCCCTACGATATACTGGATGTGGTGAGACCCATAGTTGATAATTCGTATTTCTTCGAGGTGCAGGAGCATTACGCGAAAAACATAGTTATAGGGTTTGCGAGGATGAACGGACAGCCGGTCGGTATCGTGGGGAACCAGCCCAAGGTGCTGGCGGGGTGTCTTGACATAGACGCCTCGGTTAAGGGAGCTAGGTTCGTAAGATTCTGCGACGCTTTTAATATCCCCCTTCTTACTTTTGTCGACGTGCCGGGTTTTCTTCCGGGAACCTCACAGGAATGGGGAGGGATCATCCGACACGGCGCAAAACTGCTTTACGCATACTGCGAGGCCACGGTTCCTAGAATTACGGTGATAACCAGAAAGGCTTACGGAGGGGCTTACGACGTCATGTCCTCAAAGCACATAAGAGGGGACGTGAACCTTGCCTATCCCACAGCTGAAATCGCGGTCATGGGACCCGACGGAGCGGTGAACATAATTTCCCGCGGGGAAATAGCGACCGCGGACGATCCCGATGCCGAAAGAATCAGACTTATTGAGGAGTACAAAAAGAATTTCGCAAATCCGTATCGCGCTGCGAGCCTGGGTTACATAGATGAAGTTATAAAACCCGAGGACACGAGACACAGAGTGATAGCGGCGCTTGAGATGCTCGGCGGAAAAAGACAGACGCTTCCGCCAAAAAAACACGGGAATATTCCTCTCTGAGCGACCGGGTAAAAAGATGTTCAAGAAGATACTGATAGCAAACAGGGGAGAGATAGCGGTAAGAATCCTTAGGGCGTGCCGGGAGCTTGGAATCGTTACCGTAGCTGTTTATTCGGATGCCGACAGAGACGCTCTTCACGTGATGCTTGCGGACGAAGCCTACCACATAGGACCGTCAAAACCCTCGGAAAGCTATCTGGTCGGGGAGAAAATAGTTGCGGTTGCCAAGGAATCGGGAGCCGAAGCCATACACCCCGGGTTCGGATTTCTCTCCGAAAACGATTCCTTCGCCGAGCTGTGCCAGAAAGAAGGCGTAGTTTTCATAGGGCCTTCCGCGGAGGCGATAAGGCTTATGGGGGATAAGGTCACCGCGAGGAAAATAGCAAGGGACGCGGACGTGCCCCTTGTTCCCGGATCCGAGGGAGCCGTATCCGATGTTGAGGCCTCGAGGGTGGCGAAGAAAATCGGCTACCCGGTGATGATAAAGGCTTCTGCGGGTGGGGGCGGGAAGGGAATGAGGCTTGTTAATTCCAAGGAGGGGTTCGAATCGTCCCTTCGGATGGCTAGAAGCGAGGCGTCTTCCTCTTTCGGAGACGATTCGGTATTCATAGAAAAGTTCATTCAGCAACCAAGACACGTTGAAATCCAGGTTCTCGGGGACAAGCATGGGAATCTGCTGCATCTGTTTGAGCGGGAATGCTCAATACAGAGGCGCCACCAGAAGGTGATAGAGGAAGCTCCCTCGGGATTCATAAGCCAGAAGACGAGAAAAAGCATGTGCGAAGTTGCCCTTCGCATAGCAAAGGCGGTTGACTATTTCGGGGCCGGCACAGTCGAATTCATAATGGATCAGAAGGGAAATTTCTATTTTCTGGAGATGAACACCAGGGTGCAGGTCGAGCATCCTGTCACGGAAATGATCACAGGAATCGATATCGTGAAGTGGATGATAAGGATAGCTTCGGGAGAAAAACTTCCATTCAAGCAGTCCGCCATAAAAATGCAAGGCCACGCCCTTGAGTGCAGGGTTTACGCGGAGGACCCCGCCACCAATTTTCTTCCCTCTCCGGGTGTCCTTCAGTATGTGCGTGCTCCAAGCGGTCCGGGAGTGAGGGACGATTCGTCTGTTTACAGCGGCTGTGAGATAACATCTTTCTACGACCCAATGCTCTCAAAGCTTGTCGTCTGGGGAGATTCTCGGGAGGACGCGGTAAACAGGATGCTCTCCGCCCTCAGGGAATATGTGGTTCTGGGAGTGAAAACCAATCTCGGGTTTCTGATCAGAATGATGCAGAACTCGGAGTTCCGCAAGGCGCAGATTGACACCGGTTTTATAGAAAGACACCCTGAACTTCTTGTGCCCGAGCAATCCGATCCTGAATTTATACTTATGGCAGCCGCAGTTGCCATGAACGGCGGTTCAAACCAAATCGTGCAGGGAACAAGAGCTGCTTCTTCAGGCTGGAAGCTTTTTGCCAGAAGAGCCGGCGTATCCGGGAATCCGCTTTTATGACGTACACTTTCAAACTGGGAAACAAAACCTACAAGGTAGACTTCGAAGAGAAAGAAGGACTTAGTCTCTTCAGCATCGACGGCGAGCAGAAAGAGATAGAATTTCTGCGTATAGACGAGAATACGTATTCGATTCTGGTTGATAACAAAAGTATCACCGTAGGGATATTCAGGGAAGGAAAGAAAATACAGGTTTTCCACGGGGGCGACCTCCACGAAATAGAGGCTCTTTCTGGAAGGGGTGCTTCCCAGGGAGAAGGCGCGGGAAGTCTTAACATAACGGCGCCGATGCACAGTAGGGTAGTGAAGATCCTGAAGAAGCAGGGCGACAACATCGAAGTGGGTGACAGTGTCGTAATCGTCGAAGCCATGAAGATGGAAAGCGAACTTAAGGCCTCCGCTTCGGGCAGCATAAAGGAGATAAGGATTAAGGAAGGGGATACGGTTGAAAAAGACTCTGTTCTTGTTACCCTCTCCGATAGTGAATAATAATCAGGGAAGAGGTTGTTTCGACGTGAAAAGAACAACTATCCTTCTGTTTTTTGCCATGGCGACCGCGGCTGCGGTTTTCGCTCTTGTATCCTGCGACGAGGATAGTGCCGAAGAGGTTACGGTAGGCGTTGTGGTTCCTCTCACTGGCGTGCATGAGTCAACGGGGATGAGCATGAGGAACGGTGTGGAACTCGCCCTTGAGGAGATTAACGGATCGTCGCTGCTTGGCGGGATCAAACTCAGGTTAATCGTCGAGGATTCCGGGAGTACTTCGGCGGGCGCTAAGGAAGCGTACGAAAAGCTTATCGAGCAGGACGGAGTGGTCGCCGTGCTCGGTCCTTATACATCCAGCTCGACCGAAGAAATTATTTCCATTGCAAACGAAAACCGGGTTATATCCTTCAGTCCGACCTCGGCTGCAAGCAAGGACAGAAACGGCAACAAATTCAACGCCGAGGATGATTTTATTTTCCGTTCATCCCTGACCGTGGAACGCCTCGTACCGGAGGGAGTCAGGGTTGCCAAGGAAGAGCTCGACTACAGCAGAGTGGCTACTATAACAAATGCTACCGATACTTTTTCCCAAAGCAATCTTGAACAATTGAGACAGGTATTTGAAGATGAAGGCATCACGGTTGTGAGCGAGCAGACTTATACCAGACCCTCGGGCGACCCGATTCCTGACCTGACGATTCAGTTAACGGAGATAAAGAATGCGGACCCCGACGCCGTTTTCATCTCGGCCCTGTCGTCGGGACGCACGGAAATCATGGTTAAGGCCCGTCTGTTGGATATAAAAGCTCCTTTTATCGCCACCCTGCTCACGACGGATGAAGTGAACAAGGCAAACGCCCAATTGACCGGGTTCGCGTCCGTAGAGGGCGCAATTACATTTACGGTCTGGCTCGCCGTCACCGACACTCCGAGGAACCGCATCTTCCAGAGGAATTACCAGGAAGAATATGAACAGGAAAAACCCAACGCCTTTGCTGCGCGGTCGTACGGAGCGACCCGCATTCTAGCACAAGCCATCGCCGACGCTTCTTCAACTGATCCGGAGGCGATTCGCGATGCGATGGCCGATATAAGAGTTGAGGACACGGTATTCGGTGACTTCTATTTTGACGCCTATGGCGACGCGGTTTACAACCCGATCGTGGGGATAGTAAGAGATGGAAGCTTTGAGATTTTCGAGTAATCTTGATGATCGCTTAATCATTCATCAAAAGATTGCCCTTGGGTTCTTAAACGGATACTTTTCTTAGCGGTGGATAATGATCATGAAGAGAAATCTGATATCAAAATTAACTGCTTACACGCTTGCTTTAGGGGCTGTTGCGATTCTGATCTTCGGTTTTATTTCCTGCGGTCAGAATGAAGTTGAAGAAATCTCCGTCGGTGTCGTCGTTCCTCGCACTGGCACGCTTTCCTCAAACGGATTGCAAATGGAAAACGGTATGCAGCTTGCCCTTGGGGAGATTAACGAATCGTCGCGGCTTGGCGGAAAGAAAATTCGGTTTATTGTTGAGGATTCCGAGGGCACCCCGGACGGCGCAGAGAGGGCTTACAGAAAACTTATCGAGCAGGATGGAGTGGTTGCCGTGCTCGGTCCCTTCACCTCGAGTGCTACCGAGAGGATTATTCCCATCGCAAACGAAAACAATGTTATATCATTCAGTCCGACCTCGGCTGCTAGCAAAGACAGCAACGGTAACAAGTTCAACGCCGAAGATGATTTTGCCTTCCGTGCATCCCTCACTGTTGACCCGCTTGTGCAGGCTGGCGTCAGGGTTACCAGGGAGCGGCTGCGTTACGATAATGTGGCCACGATAGTGAATGAGTCCGACGGTTTTTCCTCAAGTAACCACGAAAAGGTAAAAGAGGAGCTTGAAAAGCATGGTGTCAGGATCGTGAGCGAGCAGACTTATTCTAGACGAACCGGTGCACTTCCCGACCTGACCACGCAGTTAACCGACATAATAAATGCCGTTCCTGCTCCCGAGGCTCTTTTCATATCAGCTCTGGCTCGGGGCCGCGAAGGAATTATGGTTCAGGCACGGCAACTCGAAATGGAACTCGGAATGGATATGGATATTCGTTTCATGCTAACCCTAGCTACCCAGGATGACGTAAGCAAAGCTAAGGATGCGGCCGAAGGCGCGATTACCTTTACGACCTGGATTGCGGCTATTGACACGCCTGCGAACCTCAGGTTCCTTGAAAATTTCCAAGCAAAATACTACGGCGAGCCCAAACCTGATGCTTTCGCCGCGCTTTCCTACGCCTCCACTTATATACTGGCCGAAGCCATCGCAGATGCTTCTTCAACCGACCCGGAAGCCATACGCGACGCAATGGCCGATATCGATGAAGAGAAGCCAGTGGACACGATTTTAGGCGAGTTCTATTTTGACCGCAACGGGGATGCGGTTTACGAACCGATTGTGGGGATAGTAAGGGGCGGCGAATTTAAATTTTTCGAGCAGTCGTCTAATTAGCATGTTAAACTCGGTTCTTTCTGCTTGAAAACAGTTTTTCTAAAACAATCTGCAGGTGTGGGGTTTTCAAGGTGTTGTATGAAAATATTGAAAAGTTTCTTTCTGGTCTTTTCCTCCCTGCTTTTTCTTTCCTGCGGTTCTGGGAACAAAACTCCTGATGCGGAGAGTCTTTCCCGCAAAGATACGCTTAACATAAACATCGGCACCGAACCTCCCACCCTTGACTGGTCTCTGGCTACTGACGTCACTTCTTTTACCATCATAGACAACATAATGGACGGTCTTACGGCGTTTGATGAAAAATACGAGCCCATACCCGCTCTTGCCCAAAGCTGGCGGATAAGCGAGGACGGAAGAACATATACTTTCAAGATAAGGAAAAGAGTTTTCTGGACGGACGGAAAACCCCTTAAGGCCGGTGATTTTCTTTATTCATGGAAGAGGATTCTTCAGCCCGAAACCGCCGGGAGTTACGCCTATTTTCTTTTCGACATACAAAACGCCAGGAAGTTCAATTCCGGGGAAATAAAGGACTTCGGCAAAGTCGGGGCAAGAGCACCGGATGACTATACTCTCATCGTTACTCTGGAAAGGCCGAGGGCCTACTTTCTGAACCTAGTCACTTTCATGTCCACTTTCCCAATGAGAAAGGATGTTGTCGAAAAATACGGAACCAAGTGGACGGAAGCCGCGAACATAGTGACCCTGGGACCTTACAGACTGAAAAAATGGGAGCACCATGAGGAAGTTCTTATTGAAGAGTATGAGAACTACTGGGGAGAGAAGCCGAAAAGTGCGAAGAAAGTAAAGATGATAATGAACGAAAATCCTGTATCCACTCTCGCGCTTTATGAAAGCGGGGAACTCGATTTTCTTGACAGCAAAGGAATTCCACTGCTTGAAGTTCCAAGGCTCGTGAAACTTCCGGATTTTAAGCAGAGCGTGGTTTTCAGAAACAACTACATAGGATTTAACACTAAAAAAGCCCCGTTTGACAATCCTCTGGTGAGAAAGGCTTTTGCAAGCTCGATAGACAGAAAAAGCCTCGCTGGACTTCTCCAAGGGGCGGGAGCGCCCATCACTTCATGGATACCGATTGACATGCTTGCCCATAATCCCCGGATTGGTCTTTCGTTTGACGTGCAAAAAGCGAGAAAATTTCTTGAGATGGCCGGTTATCCGAACGGAGAGAATTTTCCGCAGACCACTTTCCTCTACCCTGATACCGGGAATAACAGAATTGTCGCCGAGGCGTTCCAGGGTATGTGGAAGGAGCACTTGGGCATAGAAGTCAAGCTTGTTAACCAGGAATGGACTGTTTATCTGAGCACGCTCAGGACGGATCCCCCGTCCGTATTTAGGGCTGGATGGCAGGCGGATTTCCCGGACCCTCACAATTTCATGAATCTCTTTGAATGCGGAAGCGGGAACAACCGTACCGGCTGGTGCGACCCGGAGTACGACCGGCTGGTGGAAAAAGCCGCCGGGATTCTGGACCGGAAACAAAGAACAGGTCTTTATAACAGTGCTCAGAGGATCCTCGCGGAAACGGGCGTCCCGATAGTTCCTTACCTGAACTCGGTTCAGCAGAACATGATCAAGCCATATGTGAAGGGGCTTGAACCCGACCGCCTCAACTTTCTTTACTTCAGCAAAGTCAGCTTCGCGGATCCTTCCGCGCCCGGTGAACGTTGAGGGTCCAGAACGCTGTATGCGAGGCGGATACCCGTGTTAGAATAGATTAGTAACCATCTATTATGCTGCTGGTTATCTTTTTCGTGTTTGTTGCGACCAGTTTTGCTATCAGGAGCCCCGCGAGAAGCCAAGCGATCAGAATGTCAACAATGGTAACGATTATGTACGGAGTCGGAAACCCGAACCAGTTCCAGTAGGGGAAATGGCTTACAAAACCTATAGCTACTCCGACCAGGGCGACAAACCCAACTCGCCCCCAATAACCCAGTCCTGCCGTTTGGGAGAGCAGGCAGATAATGATCAGGGCGCTTATCAGGTTGCCGATGAACTGTGTGACAAGCTGCTTTATCATGCCGGGGTCATAGCCCTGAGGAAGGGCGGTTACAAACGCCGCCGTTTCTCCCTCCTTGTGATCCTGATGCGCAAACGGCAGGTAATAAACTCCGGCTTTTGGGGCATTTTCCTTTATGACTTCGGCGACTTCGGATTCGCTGGTAAATTCATTGGCTACCATCTGATGCCATGGAAGAACCGTCCATGACACAAAGCCCCAAGCAAGCAGGATTACCCCGGAAACTATAGTGGCAACCGTTTTCTTCAAGAGCATTTTCCTCCCGGAGTTTTTTATCCGGTAGTTTCAAGTAGCAAACACTATTTTACATATTTGACAAGAGGTTTTGATAATTGTCAAGGATATAAAGCGATTTCAGGATGGTACGAAACAGTAAGTCTTAACAAGGGCGTGTAAGCTCTTTGCAAAAAACCCGTTGAAAACACCAGAAACTTTATCTGAAGTAAGGAATTATTTCTTTTGAGTACGTTTCAAGTGCCAGATCAGGATCAGGGCTGAACCTGTAGAACAAGACGAAATTCCTTACCCCCGCGTCTATGAATTTCTCAATTTTCTCTATGCAGTCTTTTTTCGATCCAGTAATGGTGAAATCAAGTATGGCTTCTCTCGGGAAAAGCTGTCCGAGCTGCCTGAACCTCTGCCTACCCTCTTCATCCGTCGGCACTATGTTGAAGTAGTTAAGTCCGTGATATTCTTCAGGGATCTCAACGTCGTATCCGGCCTTTAGCAGTTGGTCCTGCATAACCAGTACGTACTTGAAGGGTTCAAGTGTCTTGTAGGCGGCATCAACGCTTTCTCCAAGTGAGGTAAATACCCACAAAGCGGGGTCAAAACCGTCATCAAGTGATCTTCCCACATTATCCGCCGCGGCCTTTATCTCCCCGAGATAACTGGAATAGAGATCGGGATTGAGATCTATCGGAAGCCAGCCGTCGCCTTTTTCTCCCGTCAGCTGAAGTCCTTTTGGCGTGTGGGTGGCCATGTAAAACGGTATTTTGTTTCTCTCGTAGGGTTTTATCTGCAAAAATGCGCTCTCAAGGTTGTAGAACTGCCCGTCAAAGTCCACGGGCTCGTCGGTCTCCCACAGAAGTTCCATGACTTCCATGGATTCTCTGAGTTTTGAAAGAGGTTTTCCCCACTCGATTCCGAACGCGTCAAGATTCATGGATTCCCCGACCCCAAGGCAGAGCACTACCCTACCTTTTGAAAGCTGATCGACAGTCGCTAGCCTCTGGGCGAAAACGGCGGGATGCATCCTGTGAGGATCAGAAACCGTTCCCAAAGCTATGGTTTCTGTTTTCATTGCCGCCGCCGAAGCCACTGTCCATGCCTCCGGAGCTATAGCTCCCGGCGCCACGAAAAGCAAGTGGTCAGGGTACCATATCATGTCGAATCCAAGCTGGTCGGCCTTTACCGAAAAATTTACGAGTCCTTCAACGTCAGCTCCTGGCATCGGAGCTGAGAGTCCGAATTTTATTTCTTTTCCCATTGTGGGGCACCTCATGGATAGTTTTGGAAGTAGATTGCAATCTTGGTAAAATTATTGTTGATTTGCCGCTTAAAGGCAAATAATCCAGCGAATATCCCGGAGGTATAAAATGAAATTCGGAGTCGGACTCTTCAGCATGCAGACCCACAAGGATCTTGATTACGACCACGCGGACCTTTACAGAAATTCCCTTGAGCACGTGAAACTTGCCGAAGCGGTGAATTTCGATTCCGTATGGCTCTCCGAGCACCATTTTCTTGAGGACGGTTACTGCTCTTCTCCCCTCACGATGGCGGCCGCGATGGCCGCTGTGACCGAAAGGGTGAGAATAGGCACCGGAGCCTTGATACTCACGCTTCATAACCCCGTTAGGATTGCCGAAGATGCCGCTACCGTCGATCTGATTTCAAACGGAAGATTCGATCTGGGAGTGGCAATAGGCTACAGAAAAGAGGAATTCGAGGGGTTCGGTATCCCGATGGTGCAAAGACCCTCGAGAATTGAAGAAGGTATAGAGATAATCGAAAAATGCTGGGAGGACGGACCTTTTTCCTACGGTGGCAAAAGGTTCAGTTTTTCGAACATAGATGTTACTCCCAAGCCTGTGCAGAGACCCATACCCATATATATAGGAGCTTTCGAGGAACCTGCGGTGAGAAGGGCCGGACGGTTCGGGTACCCGCTTCTTGTCGGTCCCGGAAGGACGGTTCCCATGATCATGGATACCCTGGAGTGGTATAACGATGAGGCTGAAAAAGCCGGTCGCGACCCATCCAAAGTGGAGCACGTACTGCTTCGGGAAACTTACGTGGGCGAAAGCACGGAAGAAGCCCTTACCGGCGGAACCGAGTACATAATAAACATGTACAAGTTTTACCTTAGCCTCGGAGTCAAAATAGTGATAAGAGGAAAAACCATAACTGACCCCGACGACCCTTTCTTTGAATACATGGCAGAAGATCGTTTCATGATCGGCACCCCTGAACACTGCGCTCAAGAGGTAAAAAAATATGCGGAGAAAACGGGAATCCGAAACATAATGTGCAGGATGGTTTTTCCTCAAGCTCCAAGCGAAGTTATAGCACGCTCAATTGAGCTTTTCGGCAAAGAAGTGATTCCCGAATTCAGATCTTAGCGGACTGTCTGGTTGTAGTGCGCATGAAGAGGAGGGGTTTCCTAAAAAGGATAAATTCAGGGAACTGCCTGATGGATGCGACACCGTTCAGTTTCTTGGCAATGTCGACCCAAACAACCACCCAAGCCGATTGAGTTTAGCCCTCGATTTTGATCGCCTAGGACAGCGCCCTGAACTTAAATTCACTACCGAACTACTGAAACTCCTGAAATCATACTGAACCCCGGGGATGAAAAACCGAAAACATCTTCATAATCTACATTGAACAGATTGTTGACTCTCGAAAACAGCCTGATTTTGTTAACGAAGCCTTTCAAGCTGATTTCATAGGAAGCCGCCGCGTCAACGATGAAAAAAGAATCGTTTTTAACCCTGATGGAAGGAAACTCACTCCAGTTCACATCATCCCTGCTGCCGATATAGTTTCCCGACAGATTAAAGCCAAAAGCGTTTCTTGAATATCCCGCGTTAAATGAGAACGAATGCTCGGGTATCCGTATGAGCTTTTCCCCCTCGGAAAAGGACGGAGACCCCAGGCCGCCGTCATCGGTCACGTCGGTTTTGACGTACGCGTAGGCTGCGCTTAGGGTTAAAGCGTCGATTGGGTAGAAACGGATGGTGGCTTCAGCTCCCTTTGACTTTACACGGCTTATGTTCTCGTAGTTAGTTCCATTTTCGAATGGCGAGAAACTGTATGCGATAATATTTTTGAATCTGTTTTGGAAAAAGCTCAAATCAAGTTCGGCCGCGTTATCGAGCAACGGTTGGTTGATGCCTATTTCAGCGGTCAGGGTTTGTTCGGGTTTCAGATCCGGATTAGGTATTGTTCCGAAAGCTGCGCTGAAGTTTTCAAAAAAAGTTGCTTCCTTGATTCCTCTGCTGACGCCTCCTCTTATCGCGGTTCCGGATTCTTTTATCTTCCACTTGGCAAAGACACTCGGACTCCACTCGCTCCCGAACGCTTCATTGTCGTCATATCTTATTCCCGCTGTTACGAAGAACATCTCAAGCAACACGAAGTTGTTCTGGGCGTAGAAGGCGTAGTTTTTTCTTGATTCATTTAAAGAGTCCGTCTTGAAACTTTCTTTTTCATATTCAAAACCCGTTGAGGTTATGCTCGAGATCTGATCGAAGTCTACAAAAAAACTGGATCCGTACTCAACCGATATTCTTTTATCAAGAGTATCAAACTCTGATTCGAACCCGTCTAGTTCTGCAGACTCGGGACCATCGTAACTTTCCCGATCAAGTCTTGTATAGCCGACCTTAAATGAGTTCTCCCACCCCTCTGTCAGGGAAAAAATAATATCGAAGCCCGTAACAAGTGATTTTTCTTTCGTCTGACTGTCGGGGTCAGCGAACGCATCGAACCTGTCTCCTGCACCTCCGGTCGGGAATTCAAACTTTGAATTTCTGTATATGGAGAAAAAGGAGAGATTCAAATTATCATTCGCTTCGAGGTTCATGTTTGCCGTGAAGTTATTGTTTCTGTAATCGTTGTTGATTTCCAAAATGCCTTCATCAATGATTCTTTGGTGAGAAAGAAAGTAACTCAGGTTTTCCAAGCCGCCTGATATGCTTGCGGAATGCTCCAGAATCATTGCGTCTTCGGCGCGGAACCCTAGGGCCACGGAGCTTGTCTTTCTGATTTTCCCGCTCCCGCGCTTTGTTATTATGTTTATAACGGAAGACGCCGCGTCGGAACCGTAAAGGGAGGAATGCGCGCCTTTTATTATCTCTATTCTCTCTACATTTTCAGTGGTAAGAGAAGAGATATCGAGACCTCCTCCGGCCTGGTTTATCTGAACGCCGTTTATCATCACAAGGTTGTAATCTGACTGACCGCCCCTTACAAAAATCGAAGAGTTGCCTCCTCGACTCCCTGTGCTGGATACGTTGAATCCGGGGACTCTCGAGAGTATGGATGCAATGTCTTTTTCCCCGCTTTTCTCGATCTCCTCTCTGTCAATGACTGTGACGGAAGACCCGAGACGCTCGGCGTCAATCCAGGTTTTTGTTCCCGTAACTATAATTTTTTCCACCTCTCTCTGCTCGGAAAAACCCGTGGGCGGGAAAAGGCCTAGGATCAAAATAAAGGCAAAAAATATTTTAAAGCTGTTCATTCTTAGCTCCTCCAGATGCTTGTATATAGCTTTCCCTGGAAGAGTGGTTACCTGAATGAACACGCGGGACAGAAAACAAAGACCGTGCGGACGCGCGGAGGATCAAAGATTTGTTTCTAAACACCATACGCCTAACTCCCGAGGCAAAGCTACTAGATTGACGCAGGCAGGTATTCCGACTTAAAGGGCCGCCTGTTATCGAAACAGAGCGACTTTTCCGGATGCGGCCTTCCCGGCTCTACCTTAAGCCAGTGACCCGAAGCGCGAGCACGCTTCGCATGGGCACGGAAAATAACCCTTTTTACGGCTGCGGGAACAGCTCGGGACTCTCACCCGATTCCCTTAACCTGAATCTAAAAGTAATCGTACATTTTGAGGCAGAGGTTGTCAAAAAGGCCCCCAAACGGCAGAAGACGTAATCAGGAATCGCTTGTTGGGGCCGCGGGGCCGAGCATACGGTCAAGTTCCCCCGAACGCTCAAGGGCTGCAAGCTCGTCGTAGCCTCCTACGAACTTCTCGTTTACGAAGATGATGGGCACGGTTCTCCAGTTTAGTTTCTCAACCAGCTCTTTTCTTTTTTCTACGTCCTCATCAAGCCTTATCTCTTCGTAACCCACTTGTTTTTTTTCGAGAAGCTTTTTTGCCCTTCTGCAGTAAGTGCAGTAATAACTTGTGTATATAGTTACGGAACTCAACTTTACACCTCGGTTTGTTTTTAGGTCCTATGATGCTTGGTTTTTAGTAGGTATTCAAGTATTTTAAGCCTTTACGCTTCCCAAGAGAGCTAGGGGGTTATTATATTATGCGGAAAAGAGTTTTTTTCATTGTGCTTTCTCTGATTTTCGTTACGACTTCGTGCTCCGCAACGAAGTTTTTGCTGAACTACGCCTCGGGAGATGACAGAAAACCCGGAAAGATGAAGGACTGGGTTTACACCACGGAGCGCAACAGCTACCGTGTCGCGCCGCTTCCCCAGGACTGGGAGAGAGTGCCGATAGAAGGCGGGAACATCGCTTTTTACAACTCTGGGGAAGATATAATGTTCACGGTGAGTTCGGTCTGTACGGATCGGGATTACGATCTTGAAACGCTGTCGGATTCTCTTGTGGTTGGCCTAGGTAATAAGCGGATTAAACTGCGAAAAGATATTGAGATCGGTGGCGCCAGGGGACTTTACACGGAGTATGAGACATCGCTTGACGGTGAGAGTTTCGCTCTTGCGACAGTCGTGCACAAGTCTCGCAAGTGCGATTACGACTTCAGCTATTCCGCGGACCCGGCCGATTTTCAGGCGAATCTTGGAAAATTCATCGATTTTCTTTCAGGCTTTGAGGAGCTCCTGGCGGAATGACCAGATTTGTATCCGAACTGGCTAGCGGTTGCCTTAACTTTATTCTCGGCGTGGGGGAGGTCTGCTTTTTCTTGTGGAATTCGATTGTCGCCACTGTTACCCCTCCTTATGATTATGGTCTTCTGACGACCCAGATACACGAGATAGGTTTTCGTTCCATCTCGATAGTCGTGGTTTCCGCCATGGCGATCGGAATGGTGATGGTAGTGCAGATGGCTTGGGGATTCGCGTGGTTCGGGGCAAAAGGGCTTGTGGGTCCGGTGGTCACCCTTTCTTTCGTAAGGGAACTCGGGCCAATAATAACCTCTCTTCTTGTGGGAGGCAGGGTCGGTTCCGGCATTACGGCCGAGATAAGTTCGATGAAGGTAACGGAACAGATAGACGCGATAAAGACCCTGGGAGCCGATCCGATCAGAAAGCTTGTTTCTCCGAGACTTATGGCATGCATCATATCCTTCCCGCTGCTTGCCGTCATATCGAACCTCGCCGGCATAGGGGGAGCGATGATTATCTCGCAGATGGAACTTAACGTGAAACCCACTCTTTTCATCGAAAGCATAAGGGGCTGGGTTTCTCTTGAAGATCTGATGACCGGTATTTCAAAGACGCTGTTTTTCGGAATCATAGTGGCGATTACCGGCTGCTACGTGGGGATGAAAGCCGAGGGAGGAACGCGCGGAGTCGGAAACGCCACCACCAAAACGGTTGTGATCTCGCTTTTTCTGATAATACTTTTCGACTTTATTCTCTCAAAGATATTTGTTATCGCCATTTACGATTTTTAGTTTTCCCCGGTCCGCGTAAAGTTCTTTGACTTTAAAGTTACATTCAGTAAAACTTTGATCCCTAATTTGTCCGGGAGAGAATATTATGAAGTCATACATGGCCAGAAGCGGCGATTTTGAAAAGAAGTGGTACCTGATTGACGCGCGGGGAAAACCCGTTGGGAGGCTTGCGACCAGAGTGGCCTTGATTCTTAGAGGCAAGGGCAAACCGCAGTTTACTCCCCATTCGGATATCGGGGATTTCGTCGTTATAGTCAATGCCGATAAAGCTACATTCTCCGGCAGGAAGTGGGAGCAGAAAACCTATTACAGCCATTCCCACTACCCTGGAGGACTTAAATCTGTGACCGCGGATAAACTTGCCGAGAAGAAGCCGGGCGAGATAATCCGCAAAGCTGTCTGGGGAATGCTTCCCAAGACCAAGTGGCAGAAGAAACTTATACAGCGAATGAAAGTCTACGTCGGCGACAAGCATCCGCACACGGCCCAAAATCCCGAGGTTCTGGAGGTCTGATTCATTATGCCTGAAACCGTTATTTACAATGGCACGGGGAGGAGAAAAACGTCAGTTGCCAGAGTCTGGCTTAGAAGAGGCAGCGGCTCCATTACCGTGAACAAGAAATCCGTGGAAGATTATTTTCCCAGAGAAGTGTGGCAGATAAAGGCTCGCGAACCTCTGAGCGTCACCGATACTTCCATGGAGTACGACGTGATGGTCAGGGTGAAGGGAGGAGGCCTTACCGGCCAAGCAGGTGCTGTGAGCCACGGACTTGCCAGGGCCCTTCTTAAAGCCAACGAATCATTTCGGAAGAAGCTCAAGGTTTCCGGACTGCTAAAGCGCGACCCGAGGATGGTTGAAACCAAAAAGTACGGAAAGCGCAAGGCAAGAAGGGGACAGCAGTTCTCCAAAAGGTAATTCTACTTGTCTGATAAACCTGAGAAGTTTCAAAGAAAATTTGATATCCGCCCTGCAAGCGGAAAGCTTGGCGTTCTGATTCCCGGAATGAGCGGCGCGGTTAGCACGACCTTCATAGCGGGAGTAAAAGCGGTAATGAAGGGCGTGGGCAGACCCATAGGTTCTCTTACGCAGATGGGGAAAATCAGAATTGGGCTGCGAACCGAGAAAAATTTCCCTTTAATAAAAGACTTGGTCCCACTGGCGAAAATAGAGGACATGGTGTTTGCCGGATGGGACATATACGACGAAGACTGCTATACCTCCGCGCTTCGCGCCGGGGTGCTGAAGTCGGACCTTATTGAGAAAATAAAGCCGGATCTTCAAAAAGAGTCTCCGATGCGAGCCGTTTTCAATAACGATTACGTGAAAAATCTCAAGGGTCCTCACGTAAAAAGAGGCAAGACGAAAATGCATCTTGCCAAGCAGTTGATAAAAGACATAAGGAAATTCCAGAAGCAAAACGACATAGAAAGGCTTGTAATGCTTTGGTGCGCAAGTACCGAAATTTATCTTGAACCGTCGGAGGTTCACGAAACCATAGAGAGTTTTGAGAAGGGATTAAGAGAAAACCACGAGGATATCTCTCCCAGCATGATCTACGCGTACGCGGCTATAAGATGCGGTGCATCCTACGGAAACGGGGCTCCTAATCTCTCCGTGGACATTCCGGCGTTGCAGGAACTGGCGGTTAAAAACAAGGTTCCCATAGCCGGCAAGGATTTCAAGACCGGGCAGACTCTCATGAAAACCATCCTGGCCCCTGGTTTTAAAAGCAGGTTGCTCGGGCTCAACGGGTGGTTCTCAACCAACATACTCGGCAACAGGGACGGAGAGGTCCTTGACGACCCAGGCTCTTTCAAGACGAAGGAGGAAAGCAAGCTCGGCGCTCTTGACTACATATTCCAGCCCGATCTCTATCCAGAACTTTACTCGGATTACTACCACAAGGTAAGGATAAACTACTATCCTCCCAGGGGGGATGAAAAAGAGGCATGGGACAATATTGATGTCTTCGGGTGGCTTGACTATCCGATGCAGATAAAGGTTAATTTTCTCTGCCGCGACAGCATACTTGCCGCTCCCGTGGTTCTGGATCTGGTGCTTTTCCTCGACCTGGCTCAAAGAGCCGGAATCTACGGAGTGCAGGAATGGCTTTCCTTTTATTTCAAAAGTCCAATGGTTGATAAAAGGCTCTATCCAGAGCACGATCTTTTCGTTCAGCTTGCCAAACTGCAGAACACGCTCCGTTACCTGAAGGGAGAGGAGCTGATAAGCCATCTGGGAATTGACTACTACGGTTTCGGCTAAGCGTTCCGGGAAATTACTGTTTTAGGAAGCTTTCCAGATCTTTTCTCACGCCTGAACTGGCGAGTTTTCCAAGGGCGGCTTTTTCTATCTGCCTTATTCTCTCTCTGGTTAGATTGAACCTCTTGCCGATCTCATCGAGCGTGTAGGTGCTCTGGCGCCCTATGCCGAAGCGAAGCCTGATGATTTCCTCTTCCCTTGCATTCAGAAGTGTAAGCGCTTCCTTGAGCTTTTCCGCGAGACACATCTTTGCTATTATCGTGTCGGGGATTTTAGCTTCCTTGTCGGCGACCGAATCGAGAAGCGTGGTTTTCTCTCCGTCCAAAACCGGCGTGTCGAGGCTTATGGCGTCGTTTGTGGAATTGAGAATCCTGTTTATAACCTCGGCTGAAATTCCTGAGGCCTCGGCTATTTCCTTTGGCGTCGGCTTTCTTCCCAGTTCCTTGCTCAGCTTCGCACTTGTCTTGTAAACCCTGTTTGCCTGTTCCAGCAGGTAGACAGGAACTTTTATAGTTCTCGTCTGTCCCTGAAGAGCCCTCAGTATGGCCTGATGTATCCACCAAGATGCGTAAGTGGAGAACTTGTAGCCCTTGGTGTAATCAAATCTTTCAACCGCGCGCATAAGACCGAGATTTCCTTCCTGAATAAGATCCGGCAGGGGCAGTCCCCTGCTCATGTATCTCCTCGAGATCGTTATTACGAGCCTTAGGTTCGCCTTTACGAATTTCTGTTTGAGTTTAAGCGCCCAGTCGACGTAAATCCTCTCCATCGCGCGCAAAGTTGCTATTCTGCGTTGTATTGCGCACGCGTTGGCCGAGTTTTTTCTCGTGCGGATTTTTTCATATTTTTCAATGCTTTTAGGCACTTTAGCCATCCTGAGTTCGCACATTTTGATTCTTGCGGATATTTCGACTTCCTGCTTTGCGGCGAAGAGAGGTTCAACGGCCATATCCTTGAAGTAGACATAAAGAAGGCGCAACTGCTCATCGGGAATCCACTTGTCCTTCTCTTTCTGCTTCCCTCTGGGTTTCGGTTCCTCTTCTTCCGGGCTGTCAAAATCCTTTTCGACTTCATCTTCCTCAATGTCGTCGTCGACATCGTAGGATTCAAACCCGGCGTCGGGTCCCCCAGCACCCTGAAAATCTTTGTATTTTATGTCCATACTTGTTTTTTCACCAATTTCCTGATTGAAAGTGGAATACGGAGGCGACAAAAAAAGTTTTCAGAACCCAAGCGGGCAATGAAAATTACACCTTCCATCTCTAAGGGTAATTATAAGATTTTTCGTGCTAAAATGTAAGCGTTTTTTTCCGAAAACAGTTTCGCGGGGGTCATTTCGCCCCGGCGAAGTTCTCGGAAATCTGCTCCCAGTTCACGACGTTCCACCACGCCTTCACGTAGTCGGGTCTTCTGTTCTGGTAGTTCAGATAATACGCGTGCTCCCAGACGTCAAGACCCAGAATCGGATTCAGCCCCTCGGAAACCGGGTTGTCCTGGTTTGCGGTGGATGTTACCACGAGTCCTCCGCTGTCGTCCACGCAAAGCCACGCCCAGCCGCTTCCGAACCTGGTAGCGGCCGCCTTTGAGAACGCCTCGGCAAGAGCGTCGAAGCTTCCGAACGCGGAATCTATGGCACCGGCAAGCTCGCCCGACGGTGTTCCCCCGGAATCGGGAGCCATGCACGGCCAGAAAAGGCTGTGATTCGCGTGTCCTCCACCGTTGTTTCTTACCGCCGTTCTTATGTCTTCTGGAACGGAGTCAAGATCGCCGAGCAGCTCCTCGAGCGATTTATCCGCAAGCTCTGGATGCTTTTCCAGGGCGGCGTTTAGGTTGTTTACGTACCCTTGATGATGCTTTGAATGATGTATTTTCATCGTCTCCGCGTCTATATGCGGCTCCAAGGCGTCATAATCATAAGGAAGATCAGGTAGTTCGTGCGCCATTTTTCTCTCCTGTTACTCTCTCGAAATAAAAAGCTAAGCTTGCCATTATATCCGCAACTGCAGGCAATTGCAAGTAGATTATACCATAAATCATTCGCGTTTTTACATATAGCGACTATAAAGTAAATTTAAGTCCTGAGGCCGCCATGCCAGAGAACATAATTGAAATGACGGACGTATGTAAGTCCTTTAACGGAAAAACTGTTCACAGGGGAATAAATCTTTTCGTAAGGCGGGGGGAGATTCTTACAGTTTTGGGGGAGAGCGGAGTGGGGAAAAGCGTTTTGCTCAAGGAAATAAACGGTCTTATTAAACCCGACAGCGGAAAGGTCGTGGTTCTGGGAGAGGATACGGCGCAGATGGATGAAAAACAGCTCGTGAGAATAAGAAAGGAAACGGGCATGCTGTTTCAGGGCTCGGCCCTTTTTGACTCCCTTACGGTCGAAGAGAATATAGCCTATCCTTTGATTGAGAATTCGGACCTTTCTCCGGAGGAGATAAAAAAGGCGGTTGCACGGAACCTCGAGCTGGTTGATCTTCCGGGGATCGAGGATAAGTACCCGGGAGAACTCAGCGGAGGAATGAAAAAAAGGGTGGCTTTAGCAAGAGCAATTGCCACGCGCCCGAAGATTCTTCTCTACGACGAGCCCACGACCGGTCTTGACCCTCCCAACATAAAAAGGATCGCAAGGCTCATAAAAAACATGAGAGACCGGCTCAGGATAACCGGGATTGTCATTACCCACGACATCGGAACCGCTTACGAGGTTTCAGACAGGGTAGCTTTTCTTTACGAGGGAGAAATTGTGTTCACGGGAACCGTCCCCGAGGCCCGCGAGAGCAATATCTCCACCTTCAGGAACTTTCTGGACTCTAAGATGTAGAAGCCGAAGATCTGGGAATCGCGGACTCGTGCATTTTTTTAAGAAGTACCGAAGCCATCGCCGCTATTCCTTCTTTCCTGCCCGTAAAACCGAGGCCGTCGGTCGATGTTCCCTTTACGTTTACCGCTTCGGGTGAGATCCCGAGGAGATCCGCGATTTTCTTTTCCATGCTGGGTGCGTGAGGAGATATTTTCGGTTCCTCGCACACTACCGTGCAATCTATGTTTTCTATCCCGAACCCCTTGTCTGTCATCAACCGCGCGACCTGGGAAAGAATAAGGAGACTTGATACATTTTTGTACTCAGGGTTCCCCGGCGGAAAGTGTTTTCCTAAGTCCCCCTCGCCGATAGCTCCCAAAATGGCGTCGGCAACCGCATGGGAGAGAACGTCGGCGTCTGAATGGCCCTCAAGCCCCCGGCAGCCCGGTATCTCGACACCGCCCAGTATAAGCGCCTTTCCCTCGCAAAACCCATGCACGTCAAACCCCGTTCCTATTCTGTACATTGCTCCGCTTCTCCTTTGCTTACGATAAGTTCTGCTATTTTGAAATCGGCAGCGGTTGCGATTTTCATGTTAAGGTCATTTCCCATTACTATGCTTACCCTTATCCCCTTTGCTTCCGCAAGCGTTGATTCATCGGTCGCGTCAAGCTCTGCGGTACTAGCTGAGCGATAAATTTCTTCGAGTATTTCCCGGCGAAAAACCTGGGGAGTCTGTGCCCTCCAGAGTTTTTCTCTCGGAACCGTTTCCTCCACGAACGAGCCGTGCTCTTCTGTCCTCTTCAGCGTGTCCGTAACGGGGACGGCGCAGATGGAGGCGCCCGTGCGTGCGCACTGCTCTATGACTCTTTTTATCGTATCATTATCGACAAAAGGTCTTGCGGCGTCGTGAATGAGCACCATGTCGCTATCCGGGGGCGCGGCGCGGAAACCGTTTCTTACGGATATGTGTCTTTTTTCGCCTCCGCCAACAACCGAAGCGATTTTTTCAAACCCGAAGTCCCCGAGCAGTTCCCTTGAACGCGAGATTTCATCTTCGGGAACTACGACCACTATGCTTGTTATGAATTCGCTTGACTCAAAAGTGGAAAGACAGTAGGTCAGAAGAGGTTTTCCGCCGAGTGCGGAGAACTGCTTTTTTTCACGCGGGGAGAATCTTTTCGAGAGACCGGCAGCGGGAACTACGGCTGAGACTTTGGGGGCACTCACGGGGGTCAGCCCTCTTTTTTCAGTTTCGCGAAGACTATTCTTCCGGTCGGAGTCTGCACCATGCTCCTGACCGAAATGTCCACGTCTTTTCCTATCTGTCTTGAGGCGTTGTCCGTTACCACCATGGTTCCGTCATCAAGATAACCGACCGCCTGATGCTGTTCCTTGCCGGGTTTTACAAGGTTTATTCTTATTGTCTGCCCCTGTTCCACTACGGGCTTTAGGGCGTGATTCAGGTTGTTTATGTTGAGCACGGTTACTTTTTCCAGGTCGGCGATCTTTTTCAGGTTGTAGTCGTTGGTGATGAGTATTCCGTTCAGTTTCTTTGAAAGCTCGATGAGTTTTATGTCGGCATCTTTTATGTGTTCGAAATCATGATCTGTGAGGGTGACTCTTATCAATGGCATCTCCTTTTGCATCCTGGTAATGATATCAAGCCCCCTTCTGCCGCGGGTTTTTCTCGCGGGATCCGGGGAATCCGCTATGTACTGGAGTTCCTGTATGATGAATTTCGGTATTATGAGCTCTCCTTGGAGAAATCCCGTTTCTGCGATATCGGCGATGCGTCCGTCTATTATCACGCTCGTGTCAAGTATTTTCGGAGCAAGAGCCTCGGGCTGCTTGAAAAACGAGTCCGACGCCGCTGCGGCAAGGGATGTTTTGTCATAGCCTATTACCGCGCCGATGCATACGAGAAGCAGAAATATTCCCGCTTTTACGTGGGGCAGGAGGTGTCCGGCTATCGGAAAACTGTTAAGAATCGTGAGCACCGCGAGGTATATGAAAATACCCGTGAGCATGCCGACTGAGATTCCGAGCGCGCAGCGAAGAGAGATCTTCCTGAAAAGCACCCGGAAGCCCGCAAGAACCACAAAAGCGAATGCTCCACAGCCAACTGCGGTAAGCACCGAGCGGGGAAGTGAAAGGTAGTCCGGGCCGAGGGCGAATGCCACGAGCGCAAATGCTATGGAAAGTGTAATCAAAAGTTTCATTAATAATCCGGCCCTTCCGAGGGAGCAAATTATAGAATATATGAAGGCTGTGGTTTTAACAAGGTTTCCATTTCGGGTGTAGACGGCGGCAGATGATCTTCCCCCGATTTTCTCTAGTCAGTTATAATTACAGTTTGCCGGGTGAAACGATCCGGTTTTTTGGTTTTCCACACAGCCGGTTTTTCCCGTGGACGGAACATTATGAAATTCTGCACTCTTGCCAGCGGCAGTTCTGGCAACTCGCTTTATCTTGAGTCGAAATACTCGAAAATACTGATTGACGCGGGTATTAGTTTCCGAAGGATCTCGCGGAGTCTCGAGAATATTGGGGTAGCCGTAACCGATCTTGACGCGGTGGTGCTTTCCCACGAGCATGAGGACCACTCAAAAGCCGTTGGGAAAATGTCTGAGGTACCTGTTTACGTGTCAGGGGAAACCGTCGGTTTCTGGGAAGAAAAAAGAAACGGGTACAGTCACAAAAACGGCGCGGGTTCCTCAAAGACCGGGGGTTCTCGAAACGGTGCAATAAACAAACTAAGGGAATTTGATTCCGAGGAGCCGTTTCACGTAAACGATCTTACCGTAACTCCCTTCTCGGTAGCGCACGACGCTATTGATCCGGTCGGTTTCACCGTAACCGACGGCCGTGTCAAAATAGGAGTAGTAACCGACATAGGAAAACCCACGGCGCTTGTAATAGAGAGTCTTAAAAACTGCGACGCGCTAGTTCTTGAGTCGAATCATGACAGGGAAATGCTTTTCTCAGGTCCCTACCCTCCGTACCTTCAGCAGAGAATAAGCGGGGGGCACGGGCATCTCTCAAACGATCAGTCAGCATCCCTTCTGGGCGACGTTCTGCACGATGGGTTAAAATATGTTCTGCTTGCTCACCTGAGCTCAAGGAACAATACGCCCGAGATGGCACTTGGATGTTCACTTGAAGTTCTGCGCAGAAACGGTGCCGACGGCCGCGTTGCTGTGGACGTTGCTCCGCGAAACACTGTCGGGGAGGTTATAACGGTTTGATCTCAAGATATTCCAGAGAGGAAATGTCGCGGATATGGTCGGATGAGAACCGCTACCGCATCTGGCTCGAGGTGGAACTTGCCGTGTGCGAAGCGTGGGCGCATTACGGGGAGGTTCCTGCCGAAGCCCTCTCCAACATAAAGGAAAAAGCCTCCTTCGACGTAAACAGAATTGCCGAGCTTGAAATAAAGCTTAAGCACGACGTCCTGGCTTTTCTCACCTGCGTTTCCGAGTACGTAGGAGACGATTCGAGATTCGTTCATCTCGGAATGACATCTTCGGATGTTCTTGACACCGCTTTTTCGATACAGCTTCAAGAGGCGGGAGGACTCATAGTCGGGGGTCTTCGGAAGCTGCTCGGGATTCTTCGCAAGAAGGCGTTTGACTACAAGGACACCGCGATGATCGGGCGCTCCCACGGCATACACGCCGAACCCAGGACGCTGGGTCTTGTGTTTGCCCTCTGGTATGACGAGATGAGAAGGAACCTTGAGAGGATGAGTGCTGCGCGGGAGGGCGTGAGCGTGGGAATGATGTCGGGTGCCGTCGGTACCTACGCCAATATCACTCCGCAGGTGGAACGTTATGCGTGCGAACTGCTGGGGCTCCGTCCCGCGGGAATATCGACGCAGGTGATACAGAGAGACATTTACGCGCAGTATTTTCTTTGTCTTTCCCTCATAGCGGCGTCGGTGGAGAAAATCGCTACTGAAATAAGGCATTATCAGAGAACCGAGGTAGGTGAAATGGAGGAGCCCTTCACAGAAGGCCAGAAAGGGTCTTCCGCTATGCCCCATAAAAGAAACCCGGTGCTTTCGGAAAACCTCTGCGGGCTCTCAAGAATAGTAAGGTCCCACTCGATTGCGGCCCTTGAAAACATAGCGCTCTGGCATGAAAGGGACATAAGTCACTCCTCTGTTGAGAGGATCATAGGTCCCGACGGAACCATACTGGTTGATTTCATGCTTGAGAGGCTTTGCGGTCTCCTAGAAGGTCTGCGGGTCTATCCCGACAGGCTTGAGGAGAACATCTGGATTACGCGCGGACTTGTTTTTTCTCAGAAAGTTCTGCTTGAGCTTGTAAAAAAGGGCGTTTCAAGGGAAGATGCCTACTCGCTCGTTCAGCGAAACGCCATGCGGTGCTGGGAAGGGAAAAAGGATTTCCGGGAAATGCTCAAAAGCGACGAACAGGTAACGGATATTCTTTCGGAAAAAGAGATCGATTCGTGTTTTGAACTGAAGGAGGATCTTAAGAACATAGACCATATCTTCGCCGCGGTGTTCGACGAGTCATAACTAACAAGGAGCTTTGTTCGTGATGGAAAAAGTATTTGCTTCAAAAGTGAGAAAATCAGTTTTAACGATAGTTGTCCCGGTTCTTCTAGCCGTGTTTTTTCTTTTCCCAGAGAGCCTTTTCGCGCTCGATAACGTTAACCTCGGGAAACTTGAGCAGCACTTCAAGAGCCGCTACGGGGTTTATCTTCCCGGCGGTTTCACGGTAAAGGCGGTTAAAGGGAAAGATTCCGAGATAAAGGGATTCAAGGAAGGCGAATACAAAATCGGATTTCCCGATGGCCGAAGCCAGACCTTTCCGTTTCTTGTAAGCGGCAATGGCAAGTTTTTGATAATGGGCAACCCTCCAACCGTAAAAGTAGATGATATGAAGGAAACGGGTATCTCCGGAGTGAGGCAAGGGTTTCTCGCATCTGAAGGCGGGCAGATTCCGATTCTGGTTTCCGGCGACCGCAAAACAATAATGGTCGGCAAACTTGAAAATCTCAATGAAGATCCAGCCGCCGAGACCTCCGGGAAGATTTCTCTTGAGAACGTCCCCTTAAAAGGAGACCCTAAGGCCGGAGTAACAGTGGTCGAGTACTCGGATTTTCAATGCGGCTACTGCGCGCGAGCCGCAAGCCAGGTGGCTGATTTTCTCAAGGATTACGAAGGCAAAGTCAAATTCTTTTACAAGCAGTTTCCGCTATCGTTTCACAAGTGGGCCGAAGAAGCCTCGATCGCCTCTCTTTGCGTCTATGACCAGTCAAACGAGAAATTCTGGAAGATCCACGACGCCATTTTCGAAAAGCAGCGCGAAATAAAGGTTGCCGATGCCAGAGAAACCTTTTCGGGCATGGCACGCGGTCTCGGGGTTAACATGAAAAAATACGATGAGTGCGTGAAATCCGAGGAAGCCAAACGGAGGGTAGCTTCGGACATGAAGGAAGGCCAATCAATCGGGGTAAGCGGCACTCCGACATTTGTCGTTGACGGCTTTGTGATCTCGGGAGGGGCTAACATGAAGGCGCTTAAAAACGCCGTGAATTACCGTCTTTCCCTAAACTCCGATAAGTCCGGGAAGTAGCTTCCGCCGGGTCCTGACCATGAAATGTCCTGAGTGCGGTTACACGAGCTTTGATTATCTTGAGGAATGCAAAAAATGCGGGGCCGCTCTGTCTCCCGTACCCATTTTCAAGTATCTCTATGAAGACGAACTGAGCACGGAAGTGGTTATTGACAGAAGTGCGCGGCCCGTTCTTGCCGATGTCTCAGCTGGGGTCGAGACGGCCGGGGTTACGTTTGAACTCAGCCCTGCGGGCGAGCTTCACGACGAAGGGTTGCCTGCGGGCGGACTTGAGGATTTTCTCAGCTTTGAGCGGGACTTGGGAGAGGAGACAGCGGAAGCAGAGACGGAAGCAGAGCCGCAGGAAATAGAAAAGAAGAGCCCCCCGCCCCTGCCCCACGGAATGGTGCCCGCGACTTTCGGGGAGAGGTTTTTCGCGTTTTCCGTGGATTTTCTTTTTACACTTTGCGTGGCCGCCGTGGCGCTTCTCTCGGGAGCGAACCTAATCGGAGAGACTTTTTTCCCGGGTCTTGGAGAATTTGTTTCCATATGGGGGTGGATATGTCTTTGCGTTTACGTGCTGGCGACCACTTATTTTATTTTTCTTCCCTATTGGTGCGGAACGACTCTTGGAAACGCGGCAGCGGGTATCCAGGTGGTGAGGCAGGACGGTTCGCCTGCCGGTCCCCAGGCAAACTTCCTAAGGTGGGCCGGCTGGGTTTTTTCCGTGGCCACCGTTTTTCTGGGTTTTGCGCTGGCGCTGTCTGACCCGCAACGTAAAACTTTCAGCGACCGCCTCTGCGGCACTTTTGTCGTGAGGACCTAATTTAATAAGATGCTTATAGAAGAGCTTGAAAAAAGTATCGAGAATAAACGGGGGGAAATTTCATCTTGGATAGATTCCCACTGCGAAAAGGTGATGGTGCCGCTTTACAGCTCCGTCGATCTGCGTTTTTCCGGACATAAAATTGCCCCGATAGACACCAACGTTTTTCCCGCGGGCTTTAACAACCTTTCCGCCGGATTCAGGAAAAATGCGGGAAAGCTTTTCAGGGAATATCTTTTTTCCAGGTACCCGAGCGCAAAAAAAATCCTTCTGGTCCCGGAGCTTAATACCAAAAACGCTTATTACTGGGAAAATATCTGGGTAATAAAGTCTGTTTTGGAGGACGAGGGCTACGAAGTCAGGGTCGGTATCGCGAACGAGGAATTTCGAAGGGAAAGCGCTTCGTTCAGTTCGGCAAGCGGGCAGATAATCGAGGCGAAGCGGGTTTTTCAGGAGGAAAGCTCGGCGATGATAGACGGCTTTGTGCCTGATATCGTGATGATAAATAACGATTTTTCAGAAAAATGTCCAAAGACCCTTCACAATCTGCGCCAGCCGGTTCTACCGCCCATTGAAATAGGATGGCACGCGAGAAAAAAAGACGTGCATTTCGAGTTTTATAACCATCTCTGCGGCGAACTTGCTGACATACTGGAAGTGGACCCCTGGGTGATGTCCGTTGAAACCGTTTTGGAAAGCGGAGTTGATTTTGATTTTCCCGAGGACAGGGAGAGGGTTTCCACGAGAGCCGCTGAAATTCTCTCAATAGTCAAAAGCGAGTATTCAAAAAGAAACATAGATCACAAGCCTTCGCTTTTCGTTAAAAGCAATTCAGGTACCTACGGCATGGCTGTTACGAGTGTCAGCGACCCCAGAAGTATCATGGAGATGAATTCGCGCGACCGCAAGAGAATGCGGGTTTCCAAAGGAGGACTGCCTGTTCGGGACGTGGTTATACAGGAAGGGGTGCCCACGTCGCTTCGCGTCGGGAACGGTCTTGTCGGCGAGCCCGTTGTCTACCTTGTTCAGTCCCGAGTGGCGGGGATGTTTTACAGGGTTAACTCCCTTCGGGGCGAGCTTGAGAACCTTAACTCTAAGGGAATGGAATTTTTGCCGTGCGACGATTCTTTGCCAAACGGGATTCCGCTTGTGTTTGACCTTGTTTCAAAGGTCGCCACTATTGCCGCGGGCTACGAAATAGAAAAGGTCCTGAGAGACGTGGATTGCTGAAATGTCCGGAAAACAGAAACAGTTTCCGACCGGCAGGATTTCTCTTTTTTTTTCGTTATAGGTCCCGTTCTCGGTGCTGCCCTTTTCTTTACTTTAAAATCCCTTGGCTGGGAAAGTGACGCGTGCTTGACTGCCACGGTTTCTGCCGTATGCGCGGTGTGGTGGGTGTTTGAACCCGTACCGATTCCGGCAACTTCCCTTTTGCCGTTTGCCTTGTTCCCGGTTCTGGGCGTTTTTTCACCGAGGGAGCATTCCCGACGAAAGTGATGGCAAGAGAAGGGTTGGCGCTTAATTTTATCGGCGTGTTTATTATTACGGCCGTATGCGTAGCTATGCTTTAGATAGGGAGGGTTAGTGAGATAAGTTGAACATGTACTGTTTCAAAGAAGCATTAACGGCATTTTTATCCTTCTTTGATAAATATCCCAGTCGCCGAATAATCATCGATTTTTCTAACGTGAAGAGTTTCAAGCGCACGATTGACGGTAAGGTTAAATTGGCGTCGGTGTAATCCTTCAATTCAGTATCGCTTTGCCAGGAACTATGTTTAGCAGTCGTAATCATTGCTAAAATCAATTGATCATGATTTTCATTGAACTCTTCGGATGATATAACCAAAGCGGGCCTGCGTTTTTTAACGGAGGAATCAGCAAAGGGGAAAGAAACAACTACAATATCATGGGGTTTAAAGGTCACGCCATGCCTCTTCATCCTCATCTGACAGCCATTCTTCAAGGTTTAAAGACACGCTGCCCAAATAAGCGTCTTTAGCAGGTTTGAGTTTGGTTACAATAACACGGTCTCCATCTAGCTCAAAAACAAGCTTGTCCCCTGTTTTAAAGTGTGCCGCTTTACGCAACGCGTTGGGAATAGTGACTTGACCTTTTGAGGTGATTTTAGAAATTTCCATAAAAACACGCCTCCTTACATGTAAGGATAACAAGGGAGTAAAAAATATGCAACAAAATTGGGAGATAAATTGGTCATAGCGTCAAAGGGAAGCGAGTTCCCCAAGTCCGTGATAAGAATTGTCAAGTTTACCGCTACTGCTTCTGATTGAGTTGAAGGACTTATGCTATTTGTCTTAGCTGGATTGAATCGATACCGGCGGTTGTGATAACGTCGGATACGAGCACGACTTGATCGCCTGACTTTAACACCTGTTTTTCTTTCAGAAGCCCGAAGGCGCCTTGTATCCTCCGTTCAGGATCTTCAGACTTGTCCATGCGATGCGCGATTACAGCTCTATTCAAAGATAGCTGCCGTTTTATTCTGTTATCGAAAGTTACGGCGTGAATAGGCGTTTTGGCCGGTCTGCAGTTTGTTACTAGCTGAGCCATCAGTCCTCCTTTTGTTATTACCACAAGCGATTTGGCGTCAATTGATTCAGCGAGTTCAACCGCTGAGGCCGCTATATGCTGCTTGAGATCTTTTTTAACAAGAAGCTTGCTCAACTGCAGGCTTGTGAGCTTCTCCGCCCTTAAAGCTATTTTGTCAATATGCTCTATTGACCTTATGGGATGTTTCCCGATTGTCGTTTCGCCCGAGAGCATAACCGCGTCCACTTGTTCATAGACCGCGTTTGAGACATCCGTTACTTCCGCCCGGGTAGGAATGGGGTTCTCAATCATTGATTCGAGAAGATGGGTGGCGACTATGACTCTTTTGCCTTTCTCCTGACATTTGCCCACGATCACTCTTTGTACGTCCGGTAATTCCTCAATGCTTATTTCAATGCCCAGATCTCCTCTGGCGACCATAACCGCGTCTGACGCGTCAACGATTTCCTCCACATTGCGCACCCCTTCCTGGTCTTCGATTTTAGAAATAATTTTTATTTTTTCGGCGTCGGCTCCTAAAAGTTCCTTGAGTTGCGAAACATCTTGAGCTTCCCTGACGAAAGAAAGAGCTATGTAGTCAACTTCGTTTTTGACTCCAAATTCTATGTCCGCCTTGTCCTTTTCCGTTATTGAGGGGAGATTGACCTTTACCCCGGGCAGATTTACATGACGGTTGCTTTTCATGGTTCCGCCGTCAATTACCTTGCATTTCATGGTCCCATGATCTTTTTTCAGCACTTCCAAGTTTATGAGCCCGTTGTCCACGGTTATTTTCTCTCCTACCTGAACCTCGTTGATAATGTCCTCATAGTTAGTGTCTGTCAGAGAAAGCCTTTTTTTCGCAAATATTTCTGCCGCATTCCAGGTCTTGAACGCTTCCAAGGCGGCAGTGTACCACAACACGACGATTTTTGAAAAACAAACCCGAATATGGCCAAAATCGGACGCAACCATCCTCTTCTCTCTGTTCAGAAACGGATATCTGAATGATAAACAGTCCGGCTAAGCCGCAAGCGACGCGGGTCTTAGCCGCCGTCGCCTTCTTTCCTCTTCCCGCTTCCTCAAAAGCACCCCCAGTCGGTGCACGTTGGCGGCAAGCACGGACAAAGCCACGCTCCGGGCGAAACCATCCGCCCCATGCGCCCTCACACGCTCACACCCCTTGTGGTTCAAAGCGTTGATCGCCGACTCAACAGCCGGATGCCGCCTCTTCGCCTCCACAAACTCCACCGCCCCCTCGCGCTCCTTGTCCTTTGAATTCAGCTTCCCCTTTTTCGGCAATACGTTGAGTTCCAGAATTCTGTCAAGCTCCCCGCGGTTTCGCGGACTGTGGAAACCACGGTCAAAACTGCATACGCGAAGATCGGGATACCTTCGCTTCGTATCCTCAACAAACGGCACTATCACGTCCACGTCATCCTCATCCCACATAATGCTGTGGTTCACAATGAACTGATGCTGGTCTTCCATTACGCACACCGGCACTCCAAACTCCACCGGGACCCCGGCCTTGCCCTTCGATATCCACCGAGTGTGCTCCTCGAACACCGAAAACACCTTCTCCCCGTGCGGTATCACTTCCCCCTTGAGCAAACGCCGACCGATCTGATCCATCTGCCTGCGCGCGTGCCCTATGTATTTCCGGATCCTCTCAAGCCGCCACGGCGCAGCCTCAAGGGCCACCAACTCCAGAAGCGTCCGCTCCGCGCGTCTCACCACATCACCGCAAACCCTCAGATACTCCTTCACTTCATCCTCCCCGCCTTTGCGCTTGCGTGAAGTTCTTAACCCGTTAAAAAGCTTCTTCACTTTTTCGATGAGATGTCCCCGCTGACGCCAGCCCGGAAGCTTGTTCACCCCCGCCCCCTCGGCCACCTCTCGAACCAGGCTCCTCGTGGCGTCCCAAAGCAGCTTTACGTCCGTGGGATAATCCACGTCGGTGTTTACCGGAAACGAATCAGCCCGCCCGCGCAACCCTTCTCCAGGCTTTTTTTTTGCCAACTCATGGCCGCTTCTAACCACTATGGCCCCAATCTCCCTCAGCAGCTCGGGAGTGAGCAGCGACACGTTGTCTACCATCGTCTGAAGCTCGTAAACGTATTTACCGCCGTAATCGCTGTGACCCAGCATCTGGCGCAATTCACTGTAACTGTTGGCAAGGGAGTGAAGCCGGTCGAAATCGCACCCGAGCCCCTGCTTCAACACCCCGAGAACCAGGACTCTCCAGATGTCCATCCCCCGACGGCCCACGTTGAGATTGACTTCGGGCAGAAACCGCTTCTCAAGAAGCGAAAACAACTGTTCGCGCGTCCGGGGGTTTGCGTAAATGTACTGAAGACCCCTGAGTATCGCGGGGATATCGTCTCGCGACTTGGGGTTAAAGCGGACTTCCTCAATCGCAACTTCACCGAGCTGAAGCTGGAGTTCTTTTATCTTTCTCATGGTTCCGATTCTCCCGAAGATTGTTTAAAACAGGCCTATATGTTGATGATTCAGGTGTAATTATACCATATATTGGCAATCTTCGCCACAAAAAACTGCCAATTATTTATTTTATTTCAGTAGGTTAGAGATTTTTCTGGCAGACACTAGTTAATATGAATTGAGGACTCTTCAACGTCATCAGGCCTTACGGACACCGTAATTACATCTCCTTCACTTATATGCAGGTCGCTTTGCAGAACCCCAGTTCTGATCTCGGGTCCCTGAGTGTCAAGTATTACCGCGATTGAGTCTTCAATTCCCCTGTTGATGGACTTCACCGTTTTGATTACTTCAAGGTGGCTCTCGTGGGTGCCGTGCGACATGTTGAGGCGTACGGCGTTCATTCCCGCCTCGTACATTCTCATCAGCATTTCGTGCGAACTTGTGGAAGGACCGGCGGTACAGATTATTTTAGTTTTTCTAAAAGGTTCCATAAGCGGGGAAATATGTCGGTAAATTAAAAAAATGCAAAGTTCTTTTAACTCGAAGTTAATATACCGAGATGACAGGAAGGATGTGGGTTGCTGAAGCACATTCCATAATCGTTTTTCGGCTGGTTTCTTAATTCGCGCTTTTAGGTCTCTTGGAAAATTAAACCAAAGGGCCTGAACACGGTTTCCGTGCCGACTGAATTTTTCGAAATTTTCTGAACAATCCAGTCCTTTTTTGACAGTGTGCCTGTTTTGTGATAATAAACTGCTTTCTAATCTGACGAAATCCCCGAATTTCCCAAGGTGAGACAATGGAATACATTCAGCATTTATCAGTGGAAAAATTCATTCTTTATCTTCTGATAATTCTTGTTTTCGCCAAGGCCTTCGGTAGGCTAGCCGAAAAAATTGGACAACCCTCAGTTCTCGGGGAACTTCTTGCCGGGGTCGTTCTGAGCGCGAGCGTTCTGGCGCTTATTCCATCTACCGAAGGCATGGTCGGATACGATGTTTTCCACCTGCTTGCGGAAATAGGGGTTGTTCTCCTTCTTTTCGAAATAGGCCTTGAGACCAGGCTTGTGGATCTGATAAAAGTGGGTCCCGTTTCTGCCCTCGTAGCCATAGTCGGTGTGGTGCTGCCGTTTGTAATGGGGTACTTCTGTGTGATCTATTTCCAGGAGTTCTCTCTGCTTAATCTTGAGGCCGGGATGGTCGGGCTCGTGGCCATAGTGACTGGTGCGACGCTAACCGCGACAAGTGTCGGGATCACGGCTAGGGTTCTTGCTGACCTTGACCGGCTCCAGACAAAAGAGGCCAGGATAGTGCTTACCGCCGCCATAATAGATGATGTTCTCGGGCTTATAATTCTTGGGGTCGTAAGCGGCATAGTGAGTTCTTTTGAATCGGGCGCTGCGGGGGCGGGACAGATGACCCTGAGCTCGATTGCCCTTATAACGGTAAAAGCTTTCGGTTTTCTCGCCGTTTCAATATTTTTGGGCAAGATCATCGCTCCCAGAATTTTCGGGTTTTTCGCCCGGATCGACAATAACAACCTCGTTTGGATCATGGGAATAGCCTTCTGCTTTATTTACTCCTACTGCTCGAATCTTTTTTCTCTCGCTCCCATAGTGGGGGCGTTCGCGGCCGGTCTGGTTCTTCGCGAAACGGATCAGTTCAAGGCTATTGAGAGCGGCGTAAAGCCCGTTTCGCACTTTTTCGCCCCAATATTTTTTGTGATGGTGGGGGCCGCCGTGGATATTTCTGTGTTCAACCCCTTTGTATCTGAAAATATTATGGTAATATCAATCGCTTTAATTCTTTTCGCGGTGGCGGTTGTAAGCAAGTACGCGAGCGGTTACGTGGTCTATGAAAAAGGCGTAAGAAAAAGTATAATTGGCGTCGGAATGATCCCAAGAGGTGAGGTTGGGCTTATTTTCGCGAAGATCGGTCTTGTGCACGGCATTTTCAAAACCGATCTTTTCTCCGCCATCACTGCTATGGTCATACTGACAACCTTCATAGTACCCCCGCTTTTAAAACATATGTTTGAAAACGAAAGCAAGGAGCGTAAGCTGACCGGAAGCGGGGTTTAGCGAATAATCTTGAAATTATGTTAAACATGAGATTCTGTGGTCTTAAGGCATTTCTTTATGCTGTGATTCTGGCCGTAGCGGTCGTTCCTTCGGCAAATGCCGCGGAGAACCTGCTTAGCGTAGATGAAACGATAGTAATCCAGCTCCTTATTTTTCTGGTAGCGCTCTTTCTCCTTAACAGGCTCGTGTTCCGCCCCCTTCTCGGGGTCCGGGACAGGAGGGATGAGCTTACCGCCGGCACGTTGAGGGAAGCTGAAGAGATGACTCAGAAGGCCGAGAGCGCCATTGCCGAGTACAACGAGAAACTCGCCGAGGCGAGGACTCAGGCGACGGAGACCAGAAACGAACTTAGACAGCAGGGGCAAAGCGAATCTTCAAAGATGCTCGTTTCGGCAAGAGAGGCCGCTCAGGCGGAACTTGAAGGCGCGAGAGAGATCCTTGAAAGCGAAATCGCAAAGATAAGGGCGGATTTGCGGGGCGAGGCGGAGTCGCTTGCCGCGGAAATAGGCGACCGCGTATTGAGGAAGGGGGCGTAGCTTTGAAGCTGGCCGTGGATTTTAATTTTTCGGGAGAAACACGAATTGGATAGCCATTTCAACTGGGTGTTCGTAATAAAGCACGCTATTAACTTGGGTTTGCTGCTGGGTCTTCTTATATACCTTATCAGAAAGCCCTTTCTCACCTTTCTGAAAAACAGAAAGGAAAGGCTCCGCTCAGAAGTGGACAGAGCAGCGACGGCGGCTGAGCGGGCGAAAACGACGCTTGAGGAATACTCGGCGAAACTTGATGCGGTGGCCTCCGAGGTAGCGGCTCTTCAGGAAAACATAAGAAAACAGGGCGAGACCGAAAGGGGCGAGCTTGTGTCTGCGGCTGAGAGAAGCTGTGAAATGATAAAAAAAGAGGTCGAGGATACGGTCCGTCTCGAAACCACAAAGGCGGTCTCCGAGATACAGTCAGAAGTAGTCGACTCGGCGCTTGCGCTTGCCGAAAAGATGATAAAGGAACGGGTGGATGCGGGTTTTACGACCGATTCGGTTGACGATTTCGTAAAAATGATCGAGGAAGGAAAATGGCAACAGTTGCGACACTGAGAGATCTTGTCTCGGCACTTGTGGATTCCGCGGCTGATGAGCGCGAACTTTCGGGGATAAGAGCCGACGTGGGGAGTTTCCTTGAGCAGCTCTGCGGTTCAGGGGAGTTACGAGACGTTCTTTTAAGCACGGTGTTTTCGATGGAGGAGAAAAAGGCGGTCGTGGAGGATTTTCTCGCGGCGGCGTCTTCACTTGAGATTACGAAAAGATTTATTCTGCTCGTTTTGGAGATGGGGAAGGTCGCAGCGCTTCTCGGCTCAAAGGAAGCTGTGCTTGCAAGACTTGACGAAGCGGTGGGAAAAGTGACGGCCGAGATTACCTCGGCTAGGGATCTTAGCCAAAGCGATGTCGAGAGACTCGGCGCAGCGCTTCGCGCGGCCACCGGAAAGACGGTCGAGGTGTCGCTTAAGGTTGAGCCTTCAATGATAGGTGGAATAAAGGCACAGGTAGGGGACAAGGTTTACGATAACAGCGTCAGGACACAGCTTGAGAGAATAAGAGGTGTTCTTTCTCCGTCCTAATCCCAACAGTTAATAATTCCAAAGGAGTTAGCAATGCAGGAACTGAAAGCAGAAAGTATAGGCGAGATTCTGAGAAACAGGATAAAAGGCTATGAACGAAAAGTGGATACTGATGAAGTCGGGACGATTATTTCCGTCGGTGACGGTATCGCCCGGGTCTACGGTCTTGACCAGGCGGTAGCGGGAGAACTTGTCGAATTTGACGGCGGAATCACCGGACTTGTCCTGAACCTTGAAGAAGATAATGTCGGTGTCGCTCTTTTCGGAGAAGACTCCCACCTGAGCGAAGGAGGGACGGTAAAGCGCACGGGGCGCATAGCTGAGGTGCCGGTTGGAGACGCTCTTGGCGGAAGGGTGGTTGACGCGCTCGGAAGACCGATTGACGGTCTCGGCGAAATAGCTGCCGCTGGAACAAAGCAGATTGAGGTAAAGGCCCCTGGAGTCATTTATCGCCAGTCGGTGAACGAACCCCTTCAGACCGGACTTAAGTCCGTTGATTCCATGATACCGATAGGAAGGGGGCAGAGGGAGCTTATCCTGGGAGACCGTCAGGTCGGAAAGACCGCTATCGCGATTGACACGATAATAAACCAGAGAGAAGAGGACGTTCACTGCATATACGTGGCCATAGGACAGAAACAGTCAACCGTGGCTCAGGTCGTCGACAAGCTTAAGGAGCATGACGCCATGAAGTACACGACCATAGTTTCCGCCACGGCCGGCACGCCGGCACCTTTTCAGTTTCTGGCTCCTTTTTCCGGCTGTGCCATGGGAGAGCATTTCAGGGACAGCGGACGCCACGCGCTCATAATATACGATGATCTGACAAAACACGCGTGGTCGTATCGTCAGCTCTCGCTTCTTCTCAAGAGACCGCCGGGACGCGAGGCGTACCCGGGAGACGTTTTCTATCTTCACTCAAGACTCCTTGAGCGCGCTGCCAAGATGAGAGACGAAGACGGAGGCGGGTCGCTTACGGCGCTTCCCATAATCGAAACGCAGGCGGGTGATGTTTCCGCTTACATTCCAACAAACGTGATTTCCATTACCGACGGGCAGATATACCTTGAGAGCGATCTTTTCTACTCGGGTGTCCGCCCCGCGATTAACGTCGGTCTTTCAGTTTCCAGGGTAGGGGGAAACGCGCAGATAAAGGCGATGAAAAACGTCGCCGGAACCCTGAGGCTTGAGCTTGCCCAGTACAGGGAGGTCGAGGCGTTCGCGCAGTTCGCTTCCGACCTTGACAAGATAACCCAGAATCAGCTCGCCCGGGGAAGCAGGCTTGTTGAAGCCCTCAAGCAGGATCAGTACGAGCCGCAGGCGGTTGAAAAGCAGATTCTGATCATATTCGCCGTTACAAACGGCTACGTTGACGACTATCCGACCTCCGCGGTGAGAAAATACGAAAGGGAGCTGTCTTCTTTCCTTGAATCTAAGCACCCTGAGTACCTAGCGGAAATAAAGGAGAAAAAAGTCATCTCGGACGAACTTAGGGAAAAGCTTGTGGCTGCACTTGACGAACTTAAAAACCAGCTGGGCGAATTTGTCTGACACATTAACGGGAAAAGATAATGCCGAGTCTTAAACAGATAACGACAAAGATAAAAAGCGTGAGAAGCACGCGGCGGATAATGGGTGCTATGAAACTCATAGCCGCGGTGCGCCTGCAGAAGGCCCAGGCTGCGCTTATGGCCTACAGACCTTATTCGGATGCGTACCGCGACGTGGTTTTAAACGTAGCGGCGCTTTCAGAACCAGAGGATCATCCCCTTCTTCGGGTCCCGGAGGAAAAAACGAACCTGCACGTTTTGTTCTTTACTTCCGACAGGGGGCTTTGCGGAAGTTTCAACAGCGCTTTGATAAGAAACATGCAGCGTTACGTCGAGGAGCAGAGGGAGGTTTTCGGGAACGTAAAACTGAGTTTCGTCGGAAGGCGGGGACGGGATTATTTTTCGAAAAACGAGGTCGCTACCGGCAAATACTACACGGGAGTGGGCGAAAAAAACTCCAGGAAGTTCTCAGAGGAACTGGCCGTGGCGCTCACAGAGGAATTTAGGACTGGGGTGAGCGACGAAATAGTGCTTGCGTATAACCACTTTGTTTCCGCTATTTCGCGGAGGATGACGTTTGAAAGACTTCTTCCGCTCTCGGCGCAGGAAACCGACGACGGTGGTGCGGAGAGTTCCTCAGATTACATATTCGAGCCCGAAAAAGAACAGATAATAGGTTCGATTCTTCCGAAGTACGTTCAGGTGAGGATTGAGCGCGCGATGAACGAGTCGCTCACGAGTGAGCACGCGGCGCGCATGACCGCGATGGAAAACGCAACCAGCAACGCGGACGAGGTGATAGCGAAACTTACCCTGCTTTTCAACAAGACCAGGCAGGCGATCATTACAACGGAGCTTATGGATATCGTTAACGGTACGGAAGCTCAAAGGAAAGGAGGCAACGAGTAAAAATGAGTATTGAAGCAGCGGTTACGGCAGGCGGTGGCGGCAGCGATACGTCAGGTGGAGCCGACGAGGGGATGGGGAAAATAATTCAGGTAATGGGTCCCGTGGTGGACATCGAATTCTCAGAAGGAGCTCTTCCCACCGTGTTTACGGCTCTTAAGGTAACGAATCCAGCGCTCGGGGAAACTGAGTGGAACTTGGTTTTAGAGGTTGCTCAGCAGATCGGCGGAGGCCGTGTAAGATGCATCGCCATGGATTCGACCGAGGGTCTGAAGAGAGGACAGGATGCCCTTAACACCGGTGAGGGAATAACAGTTCCCGTCGGCAAAGAAGCTCTCGGGAGACTGCTTAACGTGATTGGAGAGCCAATAGACGAAGCCGGCCCCGTAGAGACGGAAGAGCGCTGGCCCATTCACCGTCCTGCGCCCGAGTTCGTCGAGCAGAGCACCAAAATGGAGCTTTTCGAGACGGGAATAAAGGTTATAGACCTCCTCGCTCCTTTTCTTAAGGGTGGAAAGATCGGTCTTTTCGGCGGAGCCGGGGTAGGCAAGACTGTTTTGCTCATGGAGCTTATACACAACATAGCCAAGGAGTACGGCGGTTATTCGGTTTTCGGCGGAGTTGGAGAGAGAACCAGGGAAGGAAACGACCTTTACTGGGAGATGAAGGAATCGGGAGTTCTTGCAAACACAGGACTCATATTCGGACAGATGAACGAACCGCCTGGAGCGAGAGCCAGGGTCGCGCTTACGGCGCTTACGCTCGCGGAGTATTTCCGCGACACTCAGGGTCAGGACGTACTTCTTTTCATTGATAACATCTTCCGTTTCACCCAGGCAGGTTCTGAGGTGTCGGCTCTTCTCGGACGAACGCCTTCCGCAGTTGGTTACCAGCCGACTCTGTCAACTGACCTCGGAGAACTTCAGGAGAGAATTACTTCGACTGTGAAAGGTTCAATCACCTCTGTGCAGGCGATTTACGTTCCGGCGGACGACCTTACGGACCCTGCCCCCGCGACTACCTTCGCGCACCTTGACGGTACAATCGTTCTTTCAAGACAGCTCACCGAGCTAGGAATATATCCCGCTGTGGATCCCCTTGACTCCACTTCTAATATTCTCGATCCGAAAATAGTCGGCGATGATCATTACAAGGTGGCCAGGGATGTTCAAGAAGTTCTGCAGCGCTACAAACAGCTCCAGGAGATAATCGCGATTCTCGGTATGGATGAACTCTCAGAAGAGGACAAGCTCACAGTCTCTCGTGCCAGAAAGGTCCAGAGATATCTCTCGCAGCCTTTCCACGTAGCCGAGCAGTTCACGGGCACTCCAGGAAAATACGTGCCTACCAAACAGACCATAGAGGCCTTCGGCGAGATTATCTCGGGCAACATGGATGATATTCCCGAACAGGCTTTCTACATGGTGGGCAATCTTGACGAAGTGCGCGAGAAGGCGGCGGCAATCGCCTCCTGACGGGAGACTTGAAAATTGGCTGAAAAACTGCGACTCAAAATAATAACCCCCGATAGGCTCGTGTTTGACGGCGAGGTTTCGGAACTGGTTGCTCCCGGGCAGATGGGGGAATTCGGCGTTTTGCCGGGCCATGTACCTTTTCTCTCCGTGCTTTTTCCTGGGAGGCTCAGGTTCAAGACTGAGGAGTCGGGGGAAAACACTCTTATAATCCATGGTGGTCTGGCGGACGTAAAAGACGATACCGTTAGCGTCCTTACCGATCAGTCGGAGGACCCCGAAGAAGTTGACGTCGTGGCCGCTAAAAAAGATGCCGAGACTTTTCAGAGGGAACTTGATGAACTTCAGGACACGGAAGCTTCGGAAAGAGAGAAACTTGATAAAAAGCTTAGAATAGCACGCGCTAGGGTGGGAGAGTAACCTCTTTTCAGGGCTTGGCGCCCCGTGGGGGACTTAGCTGCACTTCGAGAATCCGCAACCCCTACAGGTAACACAACCCGATTCAAACGCAAGAGCTCTGCTTCCGCAGTCAGGGCATTGCTCAAGCATAAGATCCATTGAAACCTTCCGGGTGCCACCGTTTGCTTTCATGGCCGGGCCGACTTCGTTGCTGGTTTTTTCCTTCGTGACGAAATGGCTTCTCAGCACCTTGGCTATGGCGTCGGGGACGGACATTATAACCCTTCCCCCTGAAAAAACTGGTGAGGAACCTCCAATGGCCTCCAGCTGTTCCACGACATCCCTGACATCGACCCCAGACCTCAGAGAAAGAGATATCAGCCTTCCAGTTGCCTCGGCATCCGCCATCGTAGTAAATCCGGATTTTCCAATCTGGACGAAAACTTCAAACGGCTTGCCTTCGTGACTGTTGACAGTCACGTAGAGATTCCCATACCCAGTTTTTATCGCCTCAGTAAAACCTTCCAAGACTTGGGGTCTTGTGACAGGTTTTACCGTTTCTTTTTGAGAGGGATGAGGGGATGGCGTGAGGTTGGAGTGGGTGGTTGACATCCCTTCATCCCTGGGTGGAGAGTTTGTTTTTTCTTTTGCCTGTTCTTCGGTTATCAGTATCCCTTCTCTGGAACCTTCTCTGTAGACGGTTACCCCCTTGCATCCGAGTTTCCAGGAAAGAAAATATATCTTCTCGACTTCCTCAAGGCTTATGTCCTTGGGAAGATTTACGGTACTTGATATGCATGAATCTATGTGCTTTTGAATAGCGGCCTGCATGCGGACCCGCATCTCCGGCTCTATCTCGTGAGAGGTAACGAACGTGTCCGGAAGATCCGCCTCGTCATCCAGTCCGAATTTCTCCATGTACTCAGAGACTAGCGGGTGATAGACCTTGAATTCTCCTTCCGACAGGGATTCCGAGCGCCGGAGGTAAGACAGGGCGAAAATGGGTTCGACGCCACTTGTGGTCCCCGCGAGAACCGAACCGCTTCCGACGGGTGGAACCGTAAGTATGCACGCGTTTCGCAGGCCCTGCTTTTTTATTTTGCTCATCACATTATCGCGCATGCTTTTCACGAACGGATTCGCGATATGGGTTTTAAGGTCAAACACGGGGAAAGCCCCCTTTTCTTGGGCAAGATCGGAGCTGGCTTCGTAAACGATGTTCTTTATGTGCTCGAAAAGCTCGTCGGTAAACTTTATACCTTCGTGCGTATCGTATTTTATGTTGAGCTTCGCAAGCATGTCCCCCAGGCCTGTGAATCCGACCCCTATTCTTCTTGACCTCAAAGATGCTTTTGTCTGGAAGCCGAGAGGGTGTTTTTCGATGTTGTAATCCAGGATGTCGTCAAGGAACCTTACGCTGTACTGAAAAGCTTTCTCGAGATCCTCCCATTCAATCGCGGCCTCCTCCTCGAAGGCGTTTTTAACGAACATGGAGAGGTTCACGTTTCCGAGGCAGCAGTTCCCGTAATCCTCAAGGGCCTGCTCGCTGCAAGGGTTTACCCCGTTTACTTCCATGTTAGCGTATTCGGTCGGTGAGTACCTCTTGACCGTGTCCCAGAAAATAAGTCCGGGCTCGGCCGAGGACCACGCGGACTGAACGAGCTTGTCCCATATCTTGCGGGCCCGTACGGTTCTTTTTATCTCAGTTTTATCGTTTGAGAAGCTGAGTTCGTAATCCGTGTCTTTTTCCACTGCCTCCATGAACCGGTCATCCACCTTCACGGAGATGTTGGCGAACTGGACTTTTGATCTTGCTACGTCATTTTTTATGTCGAGAAACTCCATTATGTCGGGATGATTAACCTTCATGGTTATCATGAGTGCCCCTCTTCTTCCCGCCTGTCCTATGGTCCCGGTCGTTGTGGACAGGAGATCCATGAACGACACCGCTCCCGTCGAATATATGGCTGAGTTGTTCACCGGAGAGCCTTTCGGCCTCAGGATCGATATGTCGGTTCCGACTCCTCCGCCGAAAGAATAAGTTCTGGCAGCCTCCTTGCACCACTCGAATATCCCCTCTATGGAGTCTTCCTTTATTGGCATGTAGTAACAGTTAAGGAGTGTAGCCCTTCTTTTCTGACCTGCGCCGAAGAGAATCCTTCCGCCGGGGATGAACTTGAAATCGGAAAGGAGCCAGTAGAAGTTTTCCTCCCACTGCTTTCTCAGATCCTTTTTTTCTTCGGGAGACGCTATTTCCTTCGCAACCCTCCGCCACATCTGCTGCGGAGTTTTTTCTATTGTTTCCCCCCTCAGGTTGCAAAGAGCATATTTTTCGTAGAAAACCCGGGCCCTGAGTTTGTCTCCGCCAAAGGCATCAATGGTCTCCGCGGGGATATCTATTGTGTCGCTTGGAGCTTTTACGTGTTCCGGAGAAGCTTCCTGGGTTTGAGTTTCCTGCTCATTAACATCTGTTGTTTCATGATCCGAGGTTCCATTCGCAGCGATTTCAGGTTGGTTTTTATCTCCGGGCATCCGTTATCCGTTCCTCCTCAAGGGGCTCCTACTCATTGTTCCTTTAAGTCTTCCTTACCGGTCAGCACATCTTCAGAGCTTGCTGGCAACTCTTTATATTGTGCGTGAAATTTATTTAAACACAATATATTGATTATTGTCAAGAAATATTTATTTTTCGTTAAGGGTAAATTAAGAAAGTCCCTGGGGGAATCGCTCTTTGCGGACGGAAATTTCAATAAGATCAATCAATTAGCCCCGAGCAATTAAAGTTTCTTGTTGCCGTAAATTTTTTCACCTCGATATCAGGCGGAATCGCTGTGAATTAAGCTTTCGAAGATACTGTCAGCGATTTCTTAAAAATTAATCTCAGTTGCCGTGGCACAAGTTGAAGATACTGAGGCTTTCGCGCGGCGTCGCGCTGTTGCCCACGCATTGTGTCGGGCTAATTATTCAACGATAAACACATTGTCGCTTAGTTCATCGCCGACATCCGTATTTCTGCGGATAACCTCGGCAAGAGTTGATTCTTCTTCCACTTCCCTCAATTCATCTTCAGACAGGGTGCGCTGGTACCAGAAACGATCTCCGTCGCGTAGCACTTCGAATTGACGAGCGACGATTGTGTGGAAAAGTTCGCCGAGCATGGATTCGCCGTAACGGTCTTCTGCAAGTCCCGCAACCCAGATATCCATATCATCTGTATTATCCGTACCGTCATCCTTGGTGCCATAGGCATCCCTAAGCCTTCTTTGCACTTCCGGATCTTTGGTTATATCAGAAAAACTTTTCTTTCTCCCAAATCCCAGCGCTTCGCGCATATCGTTGTAGCTCGGCAATCCGTGGTCACGGCCTCGGTGAATATTTAGGCTTGCCAAGTCAAACCCGCGCAGCCCATGAGTTCCCGTCGGTTCGGTGTCTACAAACAAGAAATTTCTGACATCATCAATAATAAACACATCCACTCGTTGGTGCGGATGGGAGGTAAAGCCTCTGAGTATAGGTTCGATGCCCTCGTTAACGACTTTTTTTGGTTGAAAAAAAGCGTCTCTTAATGGTATTGCTTCAGTCTCGTTACCTTGTGCGTCAACAAGTCTGATTTTCGGACTCAGCAATGTATGCCCTACGCGATAGGCGGCCGAGGAGAATGCGTTGGCAACACCTGAGGGAGTAGAATCATCGTAATGAGAATAAGGCGGAAAAGCGTTAGGTCCCAACAATATGGGCAGGAACTCGTTGTAGGTAATCGCCTGTATCTGAGCGCCGACTATTTTTCTGGCCATCTGATAGATTTTCTCTCCGGACAGACTGTCGTCGCGTTCGGCGATTTGCTCAGCAAGTCTGTTGTGTTCACGGACAAAAAGCGTATGCAACGATGTCAAACCGATATTTTCATTAGCCCTTTCATCCCCGGCAAGAAAAAAATCAGGTCCCCGAAAACGAAAATTCGGCAATCCCAGTTCGTTATAGTGTAGGAAGTTTCCGGGAGATGTTTTAAGCTTGCCTGACCCGTCGTTTGTCCGTAACGCAGTTGCGCGTTCTGAGTCGGAACCGTAAACGGTTGATGCGTCAATCCACCCGGTGATTTTATTGAGTTGTTGGCGAGGGTTGTCCATTGACGTTCCGGTGGCCGGATCATTGATGGCACGATTGAAAAACATTTCAGCCATACCGGTGTGTTGCGGATCGAAAATGTCATCGCCCCTCGGAATTTTAATGTTGGCTGGCTCCGCTCTGTCTTCCGAGAAAGTAATATCGTGATCCATAAACTGTCCCCATAACCACACGAAATTGGTTGCTGAATCTGGGTTGGGGATTAATCCCTGTTCGTTCACGAGATTGCTTCCGGGAAGTGGATGGACGTTTACTTTATTGCTGATTGTTCTGGGATTGGGACGGTTTGCGCCGGCAAGAGAGCTGATTCCGTCGGCGTAGTCAGGGTCCGCAAGACGAATCAACTGGACTCCAGCCTGATTCATTTGAGGATTTCGTTTATTGTTGCCGCTTCCGTCAATGGTTCTGTAAGGTTCATCATTATCGGTTGACCCACAGGAACTTAGGAAGCCCACAAGAGCAATCACAAGCAAAAAGCTTATTCCCAGATGCAGCAGTGTAGCTTGGGAGAATCGTGCGCGCGAGTAAAGTGATTGTTTTGTCGTATGCTTTACGTCGTCTTTTGCTTCGCTCCCGCCTCCGTGTTCTTTGTTTGACGGGTGGTTTTCTGGTTCTATAGGTGTTCTAGTTATCATCTATGGAGCCTCCGATTGAGTTCCTTGTTAGTTACGAAGATGTAATGTGAAGTAGCAGTCAGTCGCTCGGGTAATTTTCACAAATCTGAATTCTTGTGTTTCTGCAATTTAGGTTTCGACAACTTATGGGAAAATGAAATTCAGATTGACGCGGTTTTATTCAGCTACATCGCCTCAGGTTTTTTGCCTTGGCGGATCTGTTTCCAGATATTTTCTTTTTTCAGTCTGTTCTTTGTTTCCTACATATGCCTTCACCTAGTGTCACGTTGCATAAGATTTGCCCGTACCAAATATCCCTCCACGCTCACGGTCGGAACGGCATAAATGCCGATACCAACCGCGGCGTAGATGGGGACTGATATAAGGAGGTTTGAGAGGTTTCGCATACATACAGCCTTAGTGAGGTTACGGACATATATTAAATTTCGTAGTCTTGTTCCTGGGCAGTCCGATCACCGTTATTCTTCAAATTGTTCTTCTTGATTTTATAAAAAGAGTCTATGGTTGTCAAGGGAATTTTGGAAAAATTATTAAGTGATTTCAGTATAATACGGTTGACCGGTTCTATTTAGAGGTAATACGGTTGACCGGTTCTACTTAGTATAATACGGTTGGCCGGTTCTACTTAAAAATGCTTGCTTTTGAAAGAAAATTGTGTGAACATATGCCTTCATATCAACCATTTTTTCTTTGAGGAGAGATTAGGTTTTATGAGCAACAGAGACAAATTGATCGACACTGCTGCCCAGTTATTTCACTCTCATGGTTTTGAGGGAACTTCCATTGGCCTGCTCATGGAAACATCTGGTGTTTGCAAAAGCAATTTCTATTACTATTTTAAAAGCAAGGAAGCTTTGGGGCTGCTAGCAATTGAAAAAGTAGCTTCAGAGTTTAGAGAAAACATTTTGTCAAAGACTATCTTAAATTTCGACCTAACCCCGCTTGAACGTCTTGACAGCTTTTATGAGAAAGCAATTTCTCTTCAACGTTTTCTTTTTTCTCAGCCATCCTATCCGGGCTGTTTTTTCGGAAATCTGGCCTTGGAGCAAAGCGCCGTAAACGAAAAGTTTCGTTCCATCCTCAGTGATTTTTTCCAGGAATGGAAGGACTCTTTTGAGCAATGTTTAAGAGACGGCGTGGAGCAGGGATTTTTTAAGGAAGAAGTTGATCCAAAAGAGGCAGCCGGTCTATTGATTTCTCAGATCGAAGGAGCCATACTCCTATCGAAGGTCGACAATTCCGTCGATACGTTTGAGGCTGCTTGCGGAGCAATGAGAAAGCTGATCGTCAAATCGTCATAACTAGCCTGTTATTTTCAAGCAAGTTAAAATTTTTTGGGCAACAAAGTATATAATTCCCTACCTTTTTCGTATGAATTCAGGCATAAATGCATGCGGTAGCCCACCGCTTTTAAATCTGCTTTAAAGGGGTGACTTCATATTGAATTTGTTCTGAAGCGAGAAATGGTTTCGGCGGGATACCGCTTCTGCGTGTTATAATCTTGCGGCATGAAAAAAGAAGTTTCGGCGGCGGATGAATTCGAAGAAATCTCCGGGGTACTGCGTTTCTGGTTCGGTGACTTGCATGAGGGCGAGCTGCCTGATAAAGAAAAGCAGATGGCTTGGTGGATGAAGTCAGGGGAGTTTGATGATCTTGTAAGGCAGAGGTTTGAAAAATATGTCCTGCTTGCCGAAAAAGGGGATCTTTCGCACTGGCTCAAAACGCCTTTGGGCACCGTAGCGTTTATAATTGTCGTCGATCAGTTCCCAAGGAACATCTACAGGGACACCTCGGGAGCGTTTTTAAGGGACGCCTTGGCGCTTCGCGCATGCCTTGAGGGTATTGAGAAGGAATTTGACCAAGGTCTTCACCCCATGCACAGGGTGTTTTTCTACCTGCCCCTTATGCACTCGGAGGATCCGGAAATTCAGCGCCTAAGCATTGAGAAATACTCCGCTCTTGAAAATGAATACGCCCCGCACCCGGAAATCAGGGAAACTCTCGCCTGTTCTACGGATTTTGCGGGACGGCATTCTGACATAATAAAAAGATTCGGAAGGTATCCCCACAGAAACTCGGTTTTGGGAAGAGAATCCACCCCGGAAGAAACAGAATTTCTAAAAGAGCCTGGAAGTTCCTTCTGATTCTTTTCGCTTCCTTCTTTGTTGTTTAAGGCCAAGCGAGCGGGTATCTATATGATGGCCGTAGCGGAGGACGGGCGTATTTTTGAATCAGGGAGAACGTTTGATTGAACATCGAGGAAATATTCAGCCGTCCTTACCTTGGCAATTCCGTTGAGACGTGGCTCTGGGCTCTCGGAGCGGCGATCGTTTTAGCCTTTGTCTTTAACTTAATTCTTAAAAGGTTCGTGAGGTCGTTTGCCAGCTTTGCGGAGAAGACCGAAACTGATCTTGACGATCTGATTTCCGCACTCGTAGAGAAAACCAGCATAGTGCTGATCATAATTTTCTCGGTCTACGCGGCGACTTTCTTCCTTGACCTCAACCAGCAGGTAGGGGAATTCCGAAAAAGCGTGGTAGTCATCTGCCTTCTTGTTCAGGTCGGTTTCTGGGGAGGCGGTTTCATTGACTATTACGTCGCGAAAAAGCTTGCGGGTATCGGCGCCGGATCCGGCGCTTCAATAACGCATATAAAAAGTCTCGGTTTTTTCGTGAAATCGGTTCTCTGGGTAGTTCTCGTAATTCTAACGATTGACAACCTGGGTTTTGACCCGACCACTATAATCGCGGGACTCGGCGTCGGGGGTATAGCTGTGGCGCTTGCGCTTCAGAACGTCTTGGGCGACCTGATAGCCTCGCTTTCCATTATTTTGGACAAGCCTTTTGAGGTCGGGGATTACATAGTCATAGACGGTATGAGCGGGGATGTGGAGCATATAGGGCTTAAAACCACGCGCCTCAGGAGCCTTTCGGGCGAACAGCTCGTTTTGTCGAATAACGACCTGCTGCAAAGCCGTATAAAAAACTACAAGAGAATGAATACCCGCAGGATTCTTTTTTCGCTCGGCGTCGTTTACGAGGCGTCCTACGAAGACCTTGTGAAGATACCCGGGCTGATAAAGGAGATAATAGACACAGAACCGAAGGCGAAATTCGGCAGGGCGCATTTCAGCAGTTACGGTGATTTTGCCCTTAACTACGATATAGTTTACTTTGTTCTTACTCCTTTGTTTGATGATTACATGGATATACAGCAGAACGTTAACCTCGAGATATTCAAAAGATTCTCCGAGGAGGGAATAGAGTTCGCTTATCCCACTCGGAAGGTTTTTCTTGAATCGACGGATTCTGCGTCGGGAGACTGAGTTGGCCAAAAAAGCGTGGGGAGGCCGCTTCGCTTCCCATACACACAGTGTTGCCGAGAAGTTTTCGGAATCGGTAAGTTTCGACAGGCGTCTTTACAAAGAAGACGTGCGGGGCAGTATCGCCCACGTAAAGATGCTTCGCGAAACAGGGATTATTTCAAGCAAGGACGTGGCTAGTATAACCAAAGGTCTTCGGGAGATCGAAAAGGAAATAGACCGCGGGGATTTTCCTTTCAGCGAGCGCTACGAAGATATTCATCTCAATATAGAAAACAGGCTTATTGAGAAAACAGGTTCTTCGGGAGCCATGGTACACACGGCCAGGAGCAGAAACGATCAGGTTCTAACCGACACGAGGCTTTATCTAAAGAGGGAAACAGAAGAGATAATTTCGCTTGTGTGTGCCTTGGCGGAACAGTTCGTAACGCTTTCCGCGAAGAACCTCGGAGTGATTTTTCCTCTCTACACCCACATGCAACGTGCCCAGCCCGTGCTTCTATCCCATCATCTTCTGGCCTACTACGAGATGCTAAAGCGCGACCGCGAGAGGTTTGTTAACTGCCTTGTGAGGGTGGACGTAAGCCCGCTTGGAAGCTGTGCCGGGGCGGGAACCTCGTTTCCGATAGACAGGGAGATGACCGCCGAAGCTCTGGGTTTTAAGTCGGTTTCCAAAAACAGTATTGATGCGGTGAGCGACCGTGATTTCTGTGCGGAGTTCGTATTCTGCTGCTCGGTTCTGATGATGCATCTCAGCAGGTTCTCTGAAGAACTTGTTTTATGGAGCGCAAAGGAGTTTGACTTCGTGGACCTCGGAGACGGATTCACCACGGGTTCAAGCATAATGCCCCAGAAAAAGAATCCCGACATGGCGGAGCTCACCCGTGGGAAAACTGCCAGGGTCTACGGGAACCTGAATACACTTCTAACGCTGATGAAGGGACTTCCGCTTTCCTATAACAGGGACATGCAGGAGGACAAGGAGCCTCTTTTCGATACAGCTGACACGGTGAAGCTTTGTCTCCAGGTTAATATCGAAATGCTGAAGACGCTGGAATTTAACGAAGAGAACATGAAAAAAGCGCTTGAGGGAGGATTCGTCACCGCGACCGACGTGGCGGACTATCTGGCCCGCAAAGGTGTCCCTTTCCGCTCGGCCCACGAAACCGTGGGGAAGATAGTTTTTTACGCGGAGCGAGAGGGAAAGGAGCTTTCCGATCTCAAGCTTTCCGAGTTCCGCAGGTTTTCTGAGGAAATCGATGAAGACATCTTCCAGGTGATAACGTTGTCGGGTTCCGTTGAGAGCAGGAATTCACTCGGTGGCACTTCGACCACAAACGTCAGAAAAGAAATTGCAAATGCCAAAAGGTTCCTTAAAAGATGCATGTAGCCGGTTTTTGCTTAAGGGGTTCTGAATTGATTTTCGCTTTGTTTCCGATACGCCATGGGTTTTGAACTTAAGGGACTTTACGTGATTACCGATGAGGGGCTGATTCCGCGTGACTCTTTTCTTGAGACAGTCGAGAAGTCCCTCGTGGGAGGAGCTCGAATCGTTCAGTTAAGGGATAAAACCTCCCCGCATACGGATGTCGTCGCTTTGGGCAAGGAGCTTCTCGGTATTACGAAAAAATACGGCGTGCCTCTTATAATAAACGACTCGCCTGAACTCATGATGGAAATAAAGGCCGACGGAGTACATCTGGGCGAGGACGATCCGAACATAATACCTACGAGAAAAAAGCTGGGTAACGGCGCCATCATAGGCGTTTCATGTTACGGTTCTCTTCCAAGAGGCATCCACGCCGAGAGAATGGGAGCCGATTACGTTGTTTTCGGTACGCCCTGGTCTACTCCTACAAAACCCGGCAGGATTCCCACTCCTTTCGAAACTCTAGTCGAAGCGAAAACTGCCATCACGGAAATTCCGATATTCGCTATAGGGGGTATATTTCCCCATAACGCGGCGCAGGCGCTTGCTACCGGAGTGGACGGTATAGCTGTCATAACGAGCGTTTTCGGGTCAGACGACCCGGAGAAGGCTTCGAGGGACTTTTCCTCCGTTCTTGAAAACCGCGTGGCCGGCTGACTATCTGAGGAAACTAAGAGCAAGCCTCGAAAAAATAGAAGTAAACTGACCGAGAAAAAAAAAGGGAAGCGACCTCTCAGGCGCTCCCCCTTTTTACTTGTCGTCGTTACTACCGGTTTTTGATCGGGTCAGGAAAACAAAAACCCGTCTGAATTATTTTTCCTCCAGGCGGTTTTTCCATGAGACCAGGAGAAACATGCCAGATACGATCAAAAGCAGGTTGAATATAGCGCTTTGAGAAGAATTCCCGGTTTCCGTTGTCGCAATCGTGCATCCTTTTTTATCGCTGCTAGCTGGCGGCGGATCCGTGTAGAAACCGGAACCTAACACGAAATCTTCACCAAAAAGCTTTACATTTACGCCGTAGACAATCTTCCGCGAAGTCCCAGGGGCTTTTCCCTCTTCACTCATTTCGTCTCCGGAAACCGCTGGGTTATCCCACTTATATTCTAGAAAGCCATCCCCTTGATATACCGCTTTATCAATTTCATGGCCGACATCCTTGCCGTCTGCGTCCATGACATGCAGGGTTGTCCCCTCAAGGTTGGGCTTGTGCGCGTTAAAAGCAACTATTTCGCCTCCCTGGGGCCCCTGGGCCGTTGCATGATAAACAGGTAAATGGAACCATCCTTCCAGGCTTTGTTATCCCTGAAATTCCTCAGGGTAGCGAAAAGCCCGCTCGCGGTGCTAGTACCCTTAAGATGATCTTTTGCGTTCATACCAAAACTTTTCAGAGTCTCTTTGTCCGTTACATCGCCAGCTACTGTACTGGCAGAAGCCGGAAGAACCATAAAGACGCTTGCCAAGATCAAGATAAAAACTATTCTAGAACATATATTTGCACGGTATTCATTCCTCCTAGGATTCTAAACTCACTTTGACATTCTGCATTTTTTGCTCCGGCTATGTCAAGCGGAATATCTATGTTGGGTAACCGAAAAATTAAGAAGACAATCCGGCCGATAAACTTTATTCGGGCTTTGAGCATATGACGAGATGATTTGAAGCTCTTCTCTCATCAACCAGCTTCAGATACGTATCAAAATACTCAATGTGATAGCGGGTGTTCTCTTCTCCCTGTTCTTCGGCAATCACTGTCGAGTGCTTTTTGTAAGCGTCTCCCCATTTTTTAACCTGAACACGAAAATCTGCCACGTATTCGGTTATTTCCTCGATGCGGAAACCGGCCGATTCGAGCTTTTCCCTGTAACTTTCAAGCGAATCGTAATATTGCGGGATAAGATAGCCCCTAGCCATTCTCTGTTTCGTTTCCTCGTCACCGTATATCTCGAAGGTGCCGCTTAAAAACGCCCATGTTCCAGAGGGTTTAAGCACCCTGTGAACCTCTTTGAAAAGTCCCGTCTTGTCCTCAAACACGTTCATCACGTTAAGACTTAGGGCAAGGTCAAACGTGGTTTCCGCAAACGGCATGTCCGTTGCGTTGCCCAGATGAAATTTCGTTTTGTCCTCAAGTCCCGAGTTTTTCGCAAGTTTTCCCGATACGTCGACTCCCACTTCGTTGATCTCTATCCCGGAGACTTTGCATCCGGTTTTGTCCACTATGTATATCGCAGGACCTCCCGCTCCGCTTCCAACGTCAAGCATGTGAGTCGTTTTTTCTATGCCGAGTCTCGGGATCAGCTGATCGAGATAACGGGGGGTAATGAACGACTGCTGTCCTATGTCGTCTTCTGTTCCCCATATGGATTCTCTTATGAGCCTGTTTGCCGGGCTGTCAAGCTGGTGAAGCTCAGAATAATCTACTCCTATCCGTTTTTCGCTCATCTGCCGTATGTTTCCTCCGCTTGGATTTTCAAAGGATTTCCGTAATTGAATCTACACTTTAACTGCCTGAACACAACGCTTGGTACGGTCGCGGAAAGGAATTTTCGGGGTTGCGCGACGGGAAGGTAAAAAAATCGGGGACATATCTGAAGAAAACTTCTAAATATGTCCCCGAGAATATCGATCACGGCAAAGCCGCCGTCATGATCTGACTTTCAGTTCTTCAAGTCCGCTAGCAGCTAGAAGATTTGAACGTCAAAGTCATAGCGGAAACCGAGGCTAAAAGTGTTGGAGTCTTGGTTGTCGTCATCTTCCTGATCGTAATCACTTAATACCCATTCGGCAAAGACATCCAAGGCAGGATGCACCTCTTTAATCAAAGTAACGTTATAGCCCATTAACTCGTTTCCGTCATCTGGATCAGACGTGAAAAAACCCGCAAGCACTTTAACCCCGCCACCAAAAGAGTAAGCGGCGGCTACATCGAGAGTAAAGGGGTTAAGCTCACTGCCGTCATCGTAATTGTCTGTTATGTACTGGTAGGTAACGGCGAGGTAGAGATTGTCAATTACGTTCAGACTGCCGCCTACGCCGAAGAAATTTCTCTCACGGGGGTGCAGCTGCAGCACGTCCATATCGTTCACCTCGATCATGTGATTGTCCTGATTCTGCCGCAAGTAGGATACGCCGATATAAACCGGACCGGAGCGGAGACTCGCGCCGACTGAAGCCGCGTCGACATTGTCGGAATGAGTGCCCCCATCATTGCTTCCCGACGTGCCGTCTACCTGCATGCCCGCGTTTATGCTTAAACCCCCAAGACTGTTCGCGTAGGTTACCAGATTGCTGCTTCGGAAAGGACCCTGCTGGTCATATCCAAAGGGGCTTGCGCGATGATAGAAAATATCGGTTACTTCAGCAACGACATTAAAATAGGGATCCCATTGCTTACCGATAGCTACCATACCCAAACCCTCGCTTCGCAAACCCACGTAAGCCTGACGCGCGTCGCCGAAATTGCCGTTTTTCTCAATATCAACATCCCACTCCCCGTGCAACACTGCGCTGAGAGTTTCAGTTATCTGAGTATTGGCTTTGATCCCGACCCGGGAAAGCGCGTCGGTTATGTCGGTTGATGAGTCCCCCCCATCAACGTCGTTATAGGTGATCCTAGGCCAGAACCTGCCGTAAATTGAAACGTCGGTATCCTTAATCATAGCTTCACCGACCATCAGTTCTTCAGCCATCAGTTCCTCAGCCATTGCTTCTTCAGCCATTGCTTCTTCAGCCATTGCTTCTTCAGCCATTGCTTCTTCAGCCATTGCTTCTTCAGCCATCGGTTCCTCAGCCATTGCTTCTTCAGCCATCGGTTCCTCAGCCATTGCTTCTTCAGCCATCGGTTCCTCGGCTCCTCCCCCGCCCGCAAATGCTGAGAGCGGCACTGCCAACATACCGGATGCCAGCAGACAAATCATTAAAACCCTTTTGATAAGGTAATTCATTTTTCTTCTCCTTCTATCATAAGGTCAAATATGTTCAGTTAGTTAAAACACGTCCGATTCTTCAAGACGAAATATCCTCTAGTGGCTTTGAAAACCATTTGGAGATAACAGCAGTTAGGTCTATTAGGTCCGATACTGCAATCAGTCCATAAAATTCATCCACTCAAACAACTCCTATTCTATCACAAACATCGGATGGTTTTAAAATTTTTTTTCAAATTCCTTCGGCGCGAAACCGTGCAGACGGTCAGAGCTAAGATATCGGGGGTTTAGAATTATGATTTGACCTTCATATCTTCAGACGCTTAATTGCGCTGAAGATGCTAAAATCTTTCTGGTTAATGTGGTCAAATAATGATGTCTAGTAATCAGTTCAAGTAAAATCCAAAATCTGACTCCCCAAAATCTCCTGCATTACATTCTGTGAGAATGCAGCTTAATCGTCAAATTTTAAAACGGTTCCTTTTCTTTTTACCTGTGTTTTTTCCGAAAGAGCGTGGGAGACGATGGGAAGAGCTATAGTTGCATCGCAATAGCACTGAACCAGGCTGCCTTCGGGGTTTTCTTTTCCCCATGAAACCGCCTCTTCAAACGTGCACCCCGAGAGTCCTCCCCACTGGGGAGAATCGGTTGTAATCTGGATTGCGTATTTATGAGGATAATAGGTTTCCTGCTCCCCGGTTCCCTTACGGTTAAGCCCGGCAGCTCTTCCCGGAATCTTCCTGTCTTCGTAAAGAAGGTCGCCAGTGACGGCGAAGAGCTGAATAAAGTCTTTCGGCACTCCCCCACCTATGTAGACGACTCCGGTGTCAACCACGCCCTCTCCCATTCCCATGAATTCCACGTAGTCCTGTATGGCGTCAATAGTGAGATGATGTCCTCTGCTTTTCGCGATAAGCGCCGCGTCTCCGTAAGGGCTATCCGCTATGGCGGGGCAGAAAACGGGAACCTCGTTTCTCGCGGCTGTGGCTACGATGCTGTTTATGTTTTTTTTATCGAGCCACTGTCCGCATCTTTTGAGAAATTCTCTTGAGGAATAGTTTCGGGACTCATCGAGGGTCATTATGAATTCAGCCAGAAGCTCGGTCATCTCGAGGTAGTCGGGTTCGGTTCCGTAGACGTCGTAGTAGCGGTTTATTCCCTCGGAAAAAAGTTTTGCGTCGTCCTCGTTCGGGCTTCCCTGCCAGTACGAAAAACCCATCGCCTCCACTATGTCTTCTGAGATGTTCGCGCCGGTGGGGATAAGAACGTCTATGTACCTGTTTTCAATGAGCCAGTTTATTATTTTCCACTGTCCCGTGGTGGAAAGAGAACCCGCGTAGCCGAAAAAGATCGTGAGATCCTCAGCCTCTACCATCTTGCAGAAGACATCCACAACCCTGCCCAGGTTTTTGCCCTGAAATCCCGTCTCCGCCATTTCTTCAAGCAGTCTCGAGATCGGCTTTTCGGGCGAGACCTCTATCGCTTTTACTTTTTTGCCGAGATAGCCAGAGTTGTCCTTCACGTTCTTTCTCTCCCTGCTAAACCCTTATGTCCACAAGCCTTTTAGGCACATAGACGAAGTTTTTTATTTTCCGCCCCGCTATGTATTCCTTTACCCGACTGTCAGAAAGAGCGATTTCCCTGGCAGTTTCCTCATCAGCGTCCGCACTTAAGGAAATCTGGTTTCTGACCTTGGAATTCACCCTTACTGGGATGGTTATTTTCGCACTCTCAAAAGTGCTCTCGTCCCATTTTATCCACTCCTTGTCGACCAGAGTTCCGCTTTCCCCCGAAAGTTCCCAGAGCTCTTCTGCGAAATGGGGAGCCATTGGATAGATAAGCCTCGTGACCGCAAGCAGCGACGCGCGGGCGTGTTCCCTTCCCACGCTTTTTTCTTTCCAAAGCGCGCTGAGTTCGTTAAAAAGCTCCATTATGGCCGAAATCGCGGTGTTGAACTTGAAGCTCTCTATGTCTTCTGTGACTTTTTTAATCGTCCGGTTTGTCGTAGCGGCGAGGGCAGCCGGTTTTCCTTTTGCCGGGTGTTCCTGGGTCTTTGTTTCGTTTTCCCGCTCGGAGAAAAACTCAACCGCAAAACGCCAGACCCTGCCCAAAAACCTGAACATTCCGTTCACTCCCTGCTCGCTCCACTCAAGGTCTTTTTCCACGGGAGCGGCAAAGAGCATGAACATCCTCACGGTGTCGGCTCCGTAACGAACTATCATGTCATCGGGGTCAACCGTGTTTCCAAGAGACTTTGACATCTTCGCTCCGTCTTTTACCACCATCCCCTGGGTGAGGAGATTCGCAAAGGGTTCGTTAAGTTCGAAGACGCCGATATCCCGAAGCACCTTCGTGAAGAATCTTGAATAAAGAAGGTGAAGTATGGCGTGTTCTATTCCGCCTATGTACTGATCCACAGGAAGCCAGTAGGAAGCGCTTTTGGGTTCAAACATGCCGTCTTTAAAATCAGGAGACGCGTATCTTAGAAAATACCAGGATGACTCGACAAACGTGTCCATCGTGTCAGTTTCCCGCTTGGCAGGTCCTCCGCAGGCGGGACAGTTGGTGGCGATGAAGCTCTCAATCCCGGAAAGAGCGGGGATACGCTCTCCGTCAATATCTATTTCGAGGGGAAGTTCCACCGGAAGATCTGAGTCCGCAACCGCAACCTCTCCGCACCGCTCGCAGTACACTATCGGTATTGGTGCTCCCCAGTAGCGCTGCCTAGAGATTCCCCAGTCCCGAAGACGGTAGTTGGTTTTCACTCCTCCCGCAGCGTTTTTCTGGAGAAACTCGGCTATTTTTCCGAAGGCTTCCTGCGAGGTGCACCCCGAGAGCCATTCCGAATCCCCGAGAGTTCCCTTCTCAGTAAATGCTTCTTTTCCGATATCAAAGACGCCTCCGTTCCTTGGGAATATCACCTGTTTTATCTCGAGGCCGTATTTTTTCGCGAATTCCCAGTCCCGCTGATCGTGCGCCGGAACGCTCATCACCGCTCCGGTTCCGTAGCTCATAAGCACGAAGTTTGCGGTCCATACAGGTATTTCCTCCCCGCTTATGGGGTGGATGGCGTCTATTCCGAGCGGGACGCCGCTTTTTTCCATGGTCTCGATTTCCGCCTCGGAAACGGGAGCTTTACGGCACTGGGCGATGAAATCCGCGACCTCGGGATTTTTCTTTGCCACCTCGCTTGTAAGCGGATGTTCGGGAGCAAGGGCCAGATAGGTTACACCCATGATCGTGTCCGGACGCGTGGTGAATATCTTCAAAACGCTTTTTCCCCCGTCCACGCGGAATTCGGCCTCGACCCCCTCGGATTTTCCTATCCAGTTTTTCTGCATGGTTTTCACGGCGTCGGGCCACCCTTCCATCTTCTCAAGCTCACTCAGCAGTTCCTCGGAGTAGTTGCTTACTCTCAGGAACCACTGCGGTATTTCCTTTTTTTCGACAACTGCCCCTGAACGCCACCCCTTTCCGTCAATCACCTGCTCATTTGCGAGCACCGTCTGGTCAACCGGGTCCCAGTTTACAACGGAAGTCTTTTTGTAGGCGAGTCCTTCACGGTGAAGTCTAGTGAAAAGCCACTGTTCCCAGCGGTAGTAATCAACATCGCACGTGGCGATCTCCCTGCTCCAGTCGTAGCTGAACCCAAGGCGCATGAGCTGTTCTTTCATCTGCGTTATGTTGGTCCGTGTCCAGGCCGAGGGATGTATGGCGTTCTGTATCGCTGCGTTCTCTGCGGGCAAACCGAAGGCGTCCCATCCGATTGGGTGGAGAACGTTAAAGCCCCTGGATCTTTTAAATCTCGAGACGACGTCTCCGATCGTGTAGTTTCTCACGTGTCCCATGTGGATTCTGCCCGACGGGTAGGGAAACATCTCAAGGACGTAATACTTTTTCCCGGAGGTTTCCTCCGAGACCCTGTAGATATCTTTCTCCGCCCAGGAATCCTGCCATTTTTTCTCGATTTCCTGCGGTATGTATTCTCTCTCCATGCGTGAGGGGAAAGCGCCTGGCTGATTTAGTTGCAAGGTTTTCGCAAGCGCGGTCTTATTCTAATTAAAACCCGCTTCGCTTTCAAACCGTTTCGCCCCTCCCGGTGTTTGTGTTAAACTTCCTTCCCGGCAAGCCATGAGTTCCAATGAATTTTACGAGACGGCGCAGGCGCTTGAGAATTATCTTCGGTTCTGCAAGGAAATCGGGATAGGGGAGCTGCCGGCGGGGTTTGCCGCGGGAGGGACCGAAATAGAGGACACGGAGAAAAATGGAACCGCTCTTTTATCTGGCCGCGGCAAAGCGCGGGGTGCATCAGTGCAGACGCTTTCCGAGATAAGGGAAGAACTCGGGGACTGCACGAGATGCCGTCTCTGCGAGACGAGAAAGAACATAGTGTTCGGCGAGGGCAATCCTAGGGCGAGGCTCGTGTTTGTCGGCGAGGGCCCTGGAAGAGACGAAGACATTCAGGGAAGGCCCTTTGTCGGAAGGGCCGGGCAGTTGCTTACGAAGATAATCCAGGCTATGAAGCTTGAGAGAAAGGACGTGTATATATGCAACGTGGTAAAATGCCGTCCTCCAGGAAACAGAAACCCGGAACCGGATGAGGTGGCAAGTTGTGAGCCGTTTCTTACAAAACAGATAGAAAGCATAAATCCAGAAGTTATAGTTTCCCTCGGAAGCGTCGCTACCGGATTGATGCTCAAGCTTAAAAACTTCAAGATGGGGCAGTTAAGAGGCACTTTTCACCAGTACGGAAACTCAAAACTTATGATTACGTACCATCCCGCAGCACTTCTGCGAAACCCGGCTTTTAAAAAGCCCGTCTGGGAGGATATGAAGCTTGTAATGAAGGAACTCGGGATACCTGTTGACGGGTGATTAGCTCAGCGGATTAGAGCACAGGCCTCCGGAGCCTGGGGTCGGGGGTTCGAATCCCCCATCGCCCGCCATGACAGCCCGTACTGCAAAACAAAAAACCCGACTAATATAAAGTCAATTTTATATTGGTCGGAAATATCCGGGCGTTAACTCAACTGCAACCGACGGGGCTCACGCGTTATTTTCGGAGCACGGTGTACATGGTTTTTTCGTCTGACCATTTGATTTTGCCGGGGTCCTTGTAGGATTCGCGGATATTTTCCCTGAATTCCGCGAGGGATCTTTCAAACTCCTGGCTTTCGAAGAGATAGAAAGTCGAATAATGCTTGCTCTGCGCTCTCTCAGTAAGTTCCTTTAGGGAATTTTCACGAGAGAGAGAGAAGGTTTTCATTTCCATGAGTTCCAGTCCCTGGGTTCCTTCGATCTCCGACTCCAAGCTGTCGGTTTTGTAAAGGTCCGATTCCTTCTGGTTAAAAGACGGGAAATGCTTTCCCCATATGCTTTTCATGCTCTGGGTCTTGGTTCTTGTGTAAATGAAAAGAAATGATCCCTTGCGCAGCACCCTTGCGCTTTCCCTTAGAAATTTCGGGGTGTTGAAAAAATGTATGGCGTTGAAGCAGAATATTGCGTCAAGCGCCTTGTCCGCGATGGGAAGCTCCTGCGCCATGGCGATTTTGGTCGCGTAGTTTCGGATGTCGTGATCGTCTAGATACTTCTCGAGGCTCTCGAGCATGAACTCGTTTGTGTCGTAGCAGTAAAGAAACAGGTCTTCCTTGCCCAGATGTTCAAAGAAAAGTCTCGCGTACCGCCCCGCTCCGGCTCCCACGTCGGCAGCTGTTATTTTCCCCTTGTCCCCTATTATCTCCTTTATGTAGAGCACGGGTTCTGAGTCGGTAACCCTCAAAGACCTGTAGACATCCGCTATCCGCGCGTAATGACTCTGTGTTTTTTTTACGAACTGTTGGCTTTTCATTTGTTCCTCTCCGGTATGAGTATGAAATTCCGATTATTGCTTGGCCGATTAAGGCTTTAACCGCGGGACTGGGGACTCAGGATATTTTTCTGGAAACTTTCCGCGACTTCCCGAAACATGTAAGCGACCGTATCGGGAAGGTCGTCAATCCCGCACCATTTTCTTTTCCTGTCCCTTTCGTAATCTCCCGTATCCTCAATGGCCTTGGCGCGGAAAAAAGTATAGAGAATGTGTCTTTTCCCCCCTTCAATAACCATTATGTCAAGAGGCTGCTCTATTTCCACTTTGTATCCGCTTTCCTCAAGACATTCCCTTTCCGCCGCCTCGGCGGGAGTTTCACCGTAATCGACTCCTCCGGCGGGAAAAACCCATGAATCATTGAGCTTTCTTGAACTCACCAGAATAACTTCGATTTCCCCGCGGCTGTTTTTTCTGTAAGCGACAACTCCGGCTTTCTGTACGGGTTTACGCATTTAGATGAGAATGTTAGCCTAAAAATCGAATATGAACAGAAAGAAAATACCATTTTTCTCGATCGGGAAAAATTTTCCGGGGCGTTTCTCAAAGCAGGGTTCCATTTGAATTACAAGGGGTTTATTTTTAACCAGACTGTATAATTGTCCATTCCCTAGCGACGGAGGTTTAAGTGTCAAACAGACTTAAAGACGAAAAAAGCCCCTACCTTCTTCAGCACGCGGAGAACCCGGTCGACTGGTATCCGTGGGGAGAGGAGGCGTTCGGAAGAGCCCGGGAACTGGGAAGGCCTATATTTCTTTCTATAGGGTACTCGACCTGTCACTGGTGCCACGTGATGGAGCACGAATCCTTTGAGGATGCCGAGGTTGCGGGACTCATGAACGAGACCTTCGTTTCGATCAAGGTTGACAGGGAGGAGCGCCCGGATATTGACAATATCTACATGACAGTCTGTCACGTGATTTCACGGAAAAGCTGCGGCTGGCCTCTTAACATAGTCATGACGCCTGAGGGAGAGCCTTTTTTTGCCGGAACCTACATACCGAAGGAAAACCGTTACGGAAGAGTCGGAATGAAGGAACTTGTACCGGCGATAAAAGAACTCTGGGATAATAAAAAAGAAGAGGTGCTGGAATCGGCCCGGCAGATAACCGACGCAGTCTCCAGCTTGGGGGATTCTCTTCGAAAAGCCGAGACTTCCCCGCTTAACGAAAAAACCCTCGATCAGGCTTACGGTTATTTTCTTTCTACCTTTGATCCCGATGAAGGCGGTTTCGGGAGAGCCCCCAAATTTCCGACTCCCCACAACCTGATGTTTTTGATGAGATATTACGGGCGCAGTGGGAAGAAAGCTTCTTTGAGAATGGCCGAGAGGACGCTTCTTGCCATGGGAAGGGGCGGCATATACGACCATGTGGGTTTCGGCTTTCACAGGTATTCGACCGACGCCGGATGGCTCACCCCCCATTTTGAGAAGATGCTTTATGACCAGGCGCTTTTGGCAATCACTTACACAGAAGCATGGCAGATCACGAAAAACCCGTTTTACGAAAAAAAGGCGAGAGAAATACTCGAGTATCTGATTCGGGACATGACCTCCCCCGAAGGAGGCATTTACTCAGCCGAAGATGCCGACAGCGAAGGAGAGGAAGGCAAGTTCTATATATGGACCGTACAGGAGATAGAGGAACTTGTGGGAGAGGAGGACGCAGAGCTTCTCTCGGAGGTCTATAATCTCTCTCGCGACGGAAATTTCAGTGACGAGGCGACGGGAGAGCAAAGCGACAGAAACATAGTTCACCTGAAAGAACCCCTGGCCGATTCGGCCTCTCGACTCGGAATCCGCGCCGAAGAGCTTGAGAAGAGACTTGAGGACCTGCGAGAAAGGCTTTTTGCCTGCAGGGAAAAAAGAGTTCATCCCTACAAGGACGATAAGGTGCTCACGGACTGGAACGGAATAGCTATAGCGGCGTTTTCAAAGGCCGCGGCGGCTTTCGGGGAGAAAAGGTATTCTGACGCCGCGCGGGGTTCGATAGAATTCATAAGGCAAAACCTTGTTCATGACGGAAGGCTCTTTCACCGCTACCGTGAGGGTGAAGCGGGCATAATGGCAAGCGTTGATGACTATGCCTTTTTCATATGGGGGCTTCTTGAATACTATGAAAGCGTTTTCGACGAAAAATATCTCGCTTTGGCGATCTCTTTTTGCCGGGATCAGTTTGAACATTTCTGGGACGAGGAGTTTGCGGGTTTTTTCTTCACGGCCGATGACGGCGAAGCCCTGATAACTAGGCAGAAGGAAATTTATGACGGAGCACTTCCGTCCGGAAACTCGGTTTCGACGCTTAACATCCTGAAAATAGCGAGGCTGACTGCCGACCCTGAACTTGAGGACAAAGCGGCCCGGATGGCCGCGGCTTTTTCCCCGCAGATCTCAAAGCATCCCGCTTCTTTTTCAATGCACATGAATTCTCTTGATTTCATGCTGGGGCCTTCTTTCGAGATAGTCATAGCTGGGGACAGAAACTCCCCCGAGACCCGCCGGTTTCTCGACGCCCTCTCCGGCGAGTACTTACCGAACAAGGTCGTGATATTAAAAGATGAAGCAAACGATAGGGAGATTTCAAAAATCACCCCCTACACGAAGAACCACAAACCCATTGACGGAAAAACCGTGGCATACGTGTGCTCAAATTACGAGTGCCGGCTGCCGACGGACGACCCGGCCCGGATGCTCGAGCTTATAAGAGAAGGCAGAGATCCTGAGAAAGTTTCTGAGTAGTGGTATTTTGGGATGTAAATTTTTTTGTTCAGACTGTTGCATTTGTGAAAACTACTCCTATAATCTATGTAAAATTTTTCCAGGGGGGAAAAAATGAACAATAGAAGGAATGAGAAAAAAGTAAGAGATCTTGTCGAGATGATGCAGGATCCCGACGGTTCCGGCTACATCGGAAGCGACTGCGACGCCATGGAGCTTTACGAGCAGGAGCTTGAGGAGATGGAGGGAGCCGACAGCCTTTACGACGGGGAACTTGATTTCAACTGAGCTTCCTGCTCAAGCCCCCGCATTTTTCTGATATGCACAAGCAGTACCGATATAGCGGCGGGCGTTATACCTGAAACGCGGCTTGCCTGCCCTAGCGATTCGGGTTTTATCCTTGATAGTTTCTGAACGATTTCATTTGAAAGTCCGGGGATGCTTCCGTATTCGAACGTCTCCGGGATTCTCATGTTCTCGAATTTTTGTAATTTTCCGACTTCTTCTTTCTGTCTTTTTATGTAGCCCTCGTATTTTACTTCCATCTCTATCTGAGCTCCCAGTTTCGGGGAGATGTCCGGATTCGTAGCGGAGTCTATAAAGCCCAGCATTTCATAGGTGAAGCCGGGTCTTCTGAGTATCTCCTTCAGGCTCTGGGGCTTTTTGATTTTCTGGGAGCCAAGATTCTCAAGAATCCTGTTTGTCTTTTCATTAGGAAATACCTTTTCATTCTCAAGCCTCGAAAGTTCGTTTTCAAGGGCTGTTTTCCTGATTCGGAGTTCCTCCATTCGCTCGCCGCTCAGAAGTCCTATTCCGTGTCCAAGCTCCCCGAGTCTTAGGTCGGCGTTATCCTCCCTCAGTATAAGTCTGTACTCGGCCCTTGAAGTGAACATCCTGTAGGGTTCATCGACTCCTTTTGTGACTAGGTCATCAATCAGGATTCCTATGTAGGCTTCTGAACGCCCGAGCACAAAGGGATCTTTGCCCTTTATCTGAAGTGCCGCGTTTATGCCCGCTATGAGTCCTTGGCTCGCCGCTTCCTCATAGCCCGTGGTTCCGTTTACCTGTCCCGCGAAGAATATGTTCGCGAGAAGTTTCGATTCAAGATTCGCTCCGAGCTGCGTAGGGTCGAGAAAATCATATTCGACCGCGTACCCCGGCCTCATTATTTCCACGTTGCGAAGTCCTTCCATAGTTCTTGAGAACTCGTACTGAACTTCGATGGGAAGGCTGGTTGAAATTCCGTTGGGATAGATTTCATAGGTGTTTCTTCCCTCCGGTTCAAGAAATATCTGGTGACGGTCCCGGTCGGGAAACTTGACCACCTTGTCTTCTATTGAAGGGCAGTACCTTGGTCCTATTCCTTTTATGAGGCCGGAGTAAAGAGGAGACTTGTCGATGTTTTCGTTTATCACGCGGTGGGTTTCCTCGTTCGTGTAGGTTATATAGCACGGCATCTGATCTGTGGTGATCCTTTCGGTGGAAAAGGAAAAAGGCACCGGATCCTCATCTCCGTCCTGTCTTTCAAGCTTGTCCCAGTCGATGGTTCTTCCGTCAAAGCGCGGAGGGGTTCCGGTTTTAAGCCTGCCCGTGGTAAAACCCAGGTCCGCAAAGGAATTCGATATGGCTCCCGCGGCGGCTTCCCCCGCCCGGCCCGATGAAATCCGTGTAAGTCCTATGTGTATGAGTCCCCCGGGAAATGTTCCAGGGGTAACCACGACGGTATCTGAGAAAAACTTCTCCCCTAGGGCGGTTTTAACCCCCGCGACTTTTTTGCCGTCAACCAAAAACTCCTCGACCATCGCCTGTTTTATCTCTATGCTGGGTTCGCTCTCAAGCGCCTTTTTCATGTAGGTTCTGTAGCTTTGGCGGTCGGCCTGTATCCTGGTTGCCTGGACTGCCGCTCCCTTGCGGGTGTTTAACCTCCTGAACTGTATGGCTGCGGTGTCGGCAGCTTTTCCCATCTCGCCGCCAAGCGCATCTATTTCTTTTACCAGATGTCCTTTTCCGACGCCTCCTATTGAAGGATTACACGACATAAGCCCAATAGTGTCTATGTTCGCCGTGAGAACCAAGGTCGTACAGCCCATCCTGGCTGCTGCAAGCGCAGCTTCACAGCCCGCGTGACCGGCTCCGATCACTATAACTTCGTATTTTTTCGAACTTAGAATAGACATTTTTCCAAATCACCCGAGGGGTTTTCAGTGCCAAGTATAACCGTCAAAACCCGACGGATAAACGAAAGACAACTTTTACGAACGGATGGCTGAATTTCAAGACACGCAAGTTGCCCGCGACGGAGCGATTCAAACTTTCCGTTGAATTTACCACCACCGGTATTATTATATCTTGTAAGGGGAAACCACGGTTTTTTCGGGGAAACGGAAAATATCTCGGAGGCGTTTTTAGAAAATGAATACTCTTAAAAGTCTTTTTCTGCTGGCTTTTCTCTCCGCCATCCTGGTTTTGGTAGGAGGTGTGATCGGAGGGAAAAACGGTGCCTTGGTGGCGCTTGTTCTTGCCGGGGTGATGAATTTCGTAAGCTACTGGTGGAGCGACAAAATCGTTCTCAGGATGTACAAGGCAAGTGAAATTGGAAGGGACGATGCTCCTGAACTTTACTCCGACGTCGAAGAACTTGCCCAGATAGCCGGACTTCCGATGCCCCGGGTCTACGTGATTCCCGAACAGGCTCCAAACGCCTTTGCCACGGGACGGGATCCGCACCATTCAGCCGTCGCGGTCACTCAGGGAATCATGCGTCTTTTAAACCGCAGTGAGCTTAAAGGTGTAATCGCTCATGAGCTTGCGCATATAAGAAACAGGGACATACTGATCGGTTCCGTAGCGGCGACAATCGCCGGTGCTATCACCTATCTTGCCTATATGGCGCAGTTTGCGGCCATTTTCGGAGGAGGAGGGGGTAATAGAAGAGGTGGCGGGATGCTGGGACTTCTGGCCATGGCAATTATCGCCCCTATGGCTGCCATGATCGTAAGAATGGCTATATCGAGAACTAGGGAGTTCGGAGCGGACAAAACCGGGGCCGAGATATGCGGAAACCCTCTTTATCTTGCCGACGCACTTAGAAAACTTCAGGCGGGAGCGTCCAGAATCCCCCTGCAGGTGAGCGAACAGACGGCCGAAAGTACGGCTCACATGATGATAGTGAGTCCAATGATCGGGGGAGGTTTCGCAAAGCTTTTCAGCACTCATCCTCCGACAGAAGAGAGAGTTGCCAGGCTGGAAGCCATGGTCGGTAGCGCTTCTCTTTAACCTAGAAGAAAAAACTCTTTAAAAAAGAGCACATGAAAGCACGACCGCTTATCGGTATAACGACTGATCTCGAGGACAAATCCAATCTTATAGAGTCTGCCTACTCAAAGGCAGTTGAGTTCTATGGCGGCGCGCCGGTTCTGATCCCCACAGTTGCTGAATCTTCAAGCTCGGATTTTCTGTTCAACATAGTCTCCGCAATCAATGGGCTCTTGATACCGGGTTCAAGAGATATGGATCCGAAATTCTACGGTGAATCTCCGCACCCCGCCATAAAGCCGATGAGCCCCGAGAGAACGGAAACGGAATTCAGTGTCCTGCGCCTTGCGCTCAAAAGAGATATGCCGGTTCTCGGGATATGCGGAGGCATGCAGTTTATAAATGTTTTCCACGGGGGCTCTATTCACCAGGACATAAAAGCGCTTTTACCCGACGCGCTTTGTCACGAGGGGGGCGAGGTTCACGGCGTCACGGTTCTTCCGGACACGGTGTTCGGCGGTTTTACAAAAGGGAAGGAATTTGAGATAAAAAGCTACCATCACCAGGCGATAAACAGGGTGGGAGAGGGTCTTCGGGTAAGTGCTCTGGCCCCGGACGGAATAGTCGAGGGGTTTGAGTCTGCTGACGGTCGCGTCATGGGTTTTCAGTGGCATCCTGAGCTTGAGCGGACCCGGCTCTCAGAACTGATTTTCACCCGGTTCCTTTCCGAGGCCGCGCGGACGGCGGACGCTTCCCCTAGTATCGGGTAATTTTATCTGCGTATTTTTGCCCCGGGGAGCCTTCAGGTTGAAGTTCATAAGCATAGTTGGTGCGCGAGAGCACAATCTCAAGAACATAGACGTCAAGATACCGAGGCGCAGCTTTACCGTTGTCACGGGAGTGAGCGGTTCGGGAAAGTCTTCTCTTGTTTTCGACATACTTTTTGCCGAGGCTCAGAGAAGATTCATGGAGTCACTTCCCTCTTACGCTAGGCAGTTTGTGGAAAAGCTTGACAAGCCGGACGTTGATTTCGTCGAAGGTCTTTCCCCTTCCGTTTCGGTCGATCAGAAAACTTTTCACAGAAACCCGCGCTCAACCGTTGGGACTATAACGGAGATATATGACTACATGCGTGTGCTTTTCTCCGTAGTCGGAGAACCGCACTGCTATGAGTGCGGGGAAGAAATATCTTCCCAGACCCCCTTGAGCATGATCGAGAAGATTTGCGAAGAAGCGGGCAGAAAACCTGTGAGCGTGTATTCCCCTGTAGTTCAGGGAAGAAAAGGAATATACAGAAAAGAGCTTGAGGACATGAGGAGGGAGGGTTTTCTGAGGGTGAGAATTGATGGAGAGACCTACGACCTTGAAGACGATATAGAACTTTCCCGCAACAAAAAACATACTATCGAACTTTTGGTGGACAATATAGTTTTGCGGGGGGAGAGGTCCCAAAAAAGGCTCACAGACGCAGTCTCTCTCGCTCTTAAAAGGTCGGGCGGGCTTTTAAAATGTGAGATCGAAAACGGGGAAACTATTACTTTCAGCGAACATTTTTCCTGCCCCCGCTGCGCGATAAACTACCCCGAGATATCCCCCAGACTTTTTTCTTTTAACAGTCCCTACGGCGCATGCGCTAACTGCCATGGGCTTGGGTTCGAGACGTTTTTCGATCCCGAACTCATAGTGGAAGACTCAGGGAAATCACTTTCCGAAGGAGCGATCAAGCCGTTTGAGGATTCGAAATATCTTGCCCGGATACTCAAGGGACTCTCCGAGCATTACGGGTTCAAACTCGACATGCCGTTTTCCAGGCTTTCCGCTCTGCACAAAGAAAAGATACTGTACGGCTCAGGGACGGAGAGTATAACCTTCAGGAAAGCGAGGAAGGGAAGACTAAGGGAATACGCCGCGACTTTCCCGGGAATCGTCGGCATGCTCACTGAGTGGTACTCACAGACCCAGTCGGAAGAACTTCGGGAAAAACTCTCAAAATATATGAGGACGGTTCCCTGCAGAACATGCGACGGAGCCAGGCTCAATAAGATTGCCCTTTCCGTGCTTTTCGGGGAAAAGACCATATCGGATCTTGTGGGGATGGCGGTTTGCGACCTCATCCCTTACTTCGGATCTCTTGAGCTCTCCGAGAGAGAGAAAAAGATCGCGGGAGAAATAATAAAGGAGATCTCTTCCCGGCTCAGTTTTTTGGGTGATATAGGACTTGGTTACGTGAGTCTTGACCGCACGGCTCCTACTCTTTCGGGTGGAGAGGCTCAGAGGGTGAGACTTGCTACGCAAATGGGCTCCAAGCTTACGGGAATAACGTATGTGCTTGACGAACCTTCAATAGGGCTTCACCCGAAGGACAACGCAAAGCTTGTTGAGACGCTAAAGAGCATAAGGGACATGGGCAACACGGTAATTGTCGTCGAGCATGACGAGGAAACTATAAAGAGCGCGGATTTCGTGCTCGACGTTGGCCCGGGGGCTGGCGAGCTTGGAGGCGAGGTTGTCTGCTCGGGAAGCGTCAGGAAAATTACCCGCTGCGCCGGTTCAGTTACCGGAAGATACCTTTCGGGAAAAAAGAAAATTCCGGTGCCTGCCTCAAGACGGTTCTCCGACGTCCGGGTCGGGGTGCGGGGAGCCCTTGGGAACAATCTAAGGGAACTCGACGTCGATTTTCCTCTCGGAACGTTTATATGCGTTACGGGAGTTTCGGGTTCGGGGAAAAGCACTCTTGTCGTTGATACTCTTTACAGTGGTCTCTCAAAGAAGCTTAACAAAAGCCGAAACCGCGTCGCTCCCCACGGAGAAATTATCGGCACCGAAAATCTCGACAAGGTCATCAAGGTCGATCAGAGTCCGATAGGCAGAACCCCGAGATCAAACCCCGCAACTTACACCGGGGTGCTTACCGAGATAAGAAAAATTTTCTCCATGCTTCCTGAGTCGAAGGTAATGGGATACGGGCCGGGCAGGTTCAGTTTTAACCTCTCGCAGGGAAGTTGCGCTGGGTGCGGGGGAAGTGGAACCGTGCGGATCGAGATGCATTTCCTCCCTGACGTTTATGTAACGTGCGAGGTGTGCGGAGGCAAAAGATATAACGACGAGACCCTGAAGATCAGATACAAGGGTAAGAACATATCGGACGTTCTTGAGATGACCATAAAAGAGGCGGTGGGATTCTTCGAGAACATCCCGAAGATTTCGGGCAAGCTCAAGGTGCTAAACGACGTCGGCCTCGGCTACGTAAGATTGGGTCAGCGGGTAACGACTCTTTCCGGAGGGGAGGCGCAACGTATAAAGCTTGCCAGGGAGCTTGGAAAAAAAGCCTCTGGAAAGACCCTCTACATACTTGACGAACCATCGGTCGGGCTTCATTTCGATGATATACAGAAGCTTGTTTCGGTAATACAAAGGCTTGTGGATCTCGGAAACACCGTTGTTGTGATAGAGCACAATCTGGACATCATAAAATGCGCGGATTATGTGATTGATCTCGGTCCTGGAGGCGGGGAGGCTGGAGGAGAGCTTGTGGCCTGCGGTACCCCCGAGCAGATATGCGGGGTCAGCGGTTCACACACGGCTTTTTATCTTAAAGGTGTTTTAGAAAATGGGCTTGCGGGGAGTTAAAAATTGGAAATAGTGCAGTCTATAATCCTCGGAGCCATACAGGGAATAACCGAGTTTTTCCCCGTAAGCAGCACCGCTCATCTGTTTCTGGTTCCATGGCTTTTTTCCTGGCGGGACCACGGTTTGCCTTTCACGGTTGCGCTTCACATAGGAAGCCTCTTTGCGATCCTTTACTGCTTTAGGGGTGAACTTGCGCTCATAATACGGGAGTTTTTCCACGGTCTAGGATCTTTTTCGTTCGAGGGTCGCCAGAATGGAAAAACTGGTGTCTACCTCGTAATCGCCACGCTGCCCGCGGTTGCGGCAGGATTTTTGTTTGAGGGGTACGCATCCGGTGTGCTTCGCGGTCCGGTTCCGGTCGCCGCATTTCTTCTGGTTTTCGGTGTGCTTCTTTACATCTCGGACAGAAAGACGACCGCGAAGAAGACTCTTCGGGACATGAACCTTGCCGATGCGCTTTTTTTCGGTGTGGCGCAGGCTTTTGCGATTCTGCCCGGAGCTTCAAGAGCGGGCGTTACGATTACCGGAGGGCTTTTCAGAAACTACAGAAGAGACGAAGCTGCGCGGTTTTCATTTCTTCTGGCCATACCTGTCATAGTGGCGGCCGGAGTTTTTGAAATCAGGTATCTCGGGTACGCGGAGATGTTCAGGTGGTCTTTTGCTCTCGGTGTGGCAACTTCTTTTATCTCGGCACTTTTCGCCATCCGGTTTCTGCTGGGTTACGTGAGGACAAGATCATTTGCTCTTTTTGTGGTTTACAGAGTGATTCTCTCCGCTGTGATAATTGCGGTGTATTTATGGGCGCTTGAATAATTGGGGACTTATATACATAACTACACAGATTCAGATAACGACCATGAAAACAACTGGGCAATGAGGTATAATATACAGTAATGGTAAGGACTTACAAATGTCGAGTGAGGGTCTCGAGGTCAGGTCATGAGAGACTGTCTCAAGTTTTCCGCATGTGCACTGAACTGTACAATGCAGGTTTGGAGTCTCGCATTGACTGCTACAAGAAGACAGGCGAGGGCCGCTCGTATTATGACCAGTGCAAGGAACTCACCGAGGTCAGGGCGGAGTTGCCGGAGTATGAGGCTGTTTCCACTATTGTGTTCCGCGGCGCATTGTCCAGGCTTCACAAGGCATACAAGCGGTTCTTTAAGCATGGAGGCTTCCCCCGTTTCAAGAGCAGTCGGCGTTGGCGAACGATAGAGATAAACGATCAGTGCTGGCGAATGCGAGTTATAACTAAATCTGGTGTTCAGAGTGATTTGAAAAAAAGCGGCGTATCCGGTTGATTTGTTGTTTGAGTTCAAAAAAACAACCAATAGGAGGATACGCCACTATGGGCAAGAAGGATAAAGTTTTTGACCTCAAAGGTCAAAAAGAGACAATCGATTCATTGAACGGACTGTTCAGCAAATTTGTCCACTCAGAAAGACAGAGAGCGGTTGCCAAAGAATTGAAGCTTGACGGACACATGGGAAACGGGCTTCAAGGCCCCGGGGCGGTTGCTGACCCCCTCAGCGAGATGTTGAGAGAGGGCGCCCGGTTTCTTCTCGGCACAGCCGTGCGGTGCGAGCTCGAAGAGTTCCTCAAGCAATACGAGGATCGTCTTCTGGACAATGGGAGAGTCGCGGTTGTGCGCAACGGATACCTGCCCGAGCGGGAGATACAGACCGGCATTGGTCCCGTGAAGGTACGAGTTCCCAAGGTGAGGTCCAAGGACGGGGAACCCGTCACTTTCCACTCGGTATTGGTGCCTCCCTATGTGCGCAAGGCCGCGACGCTTGAGGCGGCTTTGCCTTGGCTGTATCTGAAGGGAGTATCCACCGGGGAGATGGGGCCTGCGCTAGAGGCGCTGATCGGGCCTGAGGCCAGGGGGCTTTCGCAAAGCACGGTGTCGCGGCTCAAAAAACAGTGGGCCGAGCAATACGGTACCTGGAGGACCGGGGATTTGAGCGAGGGTCGCTGGGTGTATATATGGGTAGACGGCATATACAGCAACATACGAGGAGATAACCCTCGGTTGTGCGTGCTGGTGGTCATAGGGGTAAACGAACGTGGGGAGAAGCACTTCCTGGCTATCGAAGACGGTGTGCGAGAATCAAAGCAGAGCTGGCGTGAGGTATTGGTGAATCTCAAAGGGCGTGGGATGAAGGAAGCCCCGAAGCTTGCTGTTGGAGATGGAGCGCTTGGGTTTTGGCCCGCTCTTGAAGAGGTTTACGGAGAAACCCGTCAGCAGCGCTGCTGGGTGCACAAAACAATGAACGTACTCAACTACCTGCCCAAGTCCTCCCAGCCCAAGGCCAAGAGGCAGCTGCATGATATCTGGCAGGCGGAGACAAAGGAAGACGCGGAGAGGGCCTTTGATCTGTTCTTGAAGACATATGAAGACAAGTACCCGAGAGCGGCACAGTGCCTTGTGAAGGACAGGGAGGAGTTGCTGGCGTTTTACGACTTTCCCGCCAACCACTGGCGGAGCATTCGGACAACGAACCCGATTGAGTCGGCCTTCGGCACAATACGGCATCGGACCAGACGCTGCAAAGGCTGTCTGAGTTCCGAGGGCATGTTGCACATGATATTCAAGCTGGGGATGTGCGCGGAGAAGAACTGGCGCAAAATTAACGGGTTTGATTTCCTGGCGAAAGTGATAACGGGAGTGAAGTTCAGAGATGGGATCGAAGAGACAACAGAGAAAACAGCGGAGGTGACGACAGACGATCAGGTCGCCGCTTGATCATGTCCTTGAACACCAGATTTGCATATATCTCGGCGAATGCTCAAGCAGGAAGGAAACAAGCTTGTGATTAAGGTCAAGGGACTTCCTCGGATAGAGTTAAAACCATCCCGAGAATTTCCTCCGAATGGTCTGCTCAAGGCAATACGGATTACAAGAAAGCCGTTGCGCACGGAAGTGGCGTTATCCTACGAACTGACGGACGTAGAACCTTCCAAAGAGATAAGCAATCCCGTAGGCATAGACGCAGGCATATCGAAGCGTTTGACTATGAGCAATGGAGAGGCTGTAGAGAAGCGAGAGATGGACAGAAAGAAACTGATACGACTGCAACGCTCCGTGTCCCGAAAGGTTAAAGGGTCAAACAACAGGAGAAAGGCTGTCTCGTTGCTCGCGAAGGAATGGCAGAGACTCACGGACGGGGAGAGGAACTATCTGCATAGGTTAACATCGGAGTTAACCAAGATGTACGACTTCATAGCAGTAGAAAAACTAAAGACAAAAGACATGCTTGGCAACAGACATTTGGCAAAGAGCATTTCGGAACAGACTTGGGGCAAATTCATGACCCTGCTTAGCGAGAAGGCTGAAAGTGCTGGCGTTAAGATGGTGTATGTGAATCCCAAGAATACTTCGCAGAAGTGCTCAAGTTGCGGAGCAATGGTAAAAAAAGACCTGTCTGTGCGAACGCATAAATGCTCATGCGGATACGAGGCAGACAGGGATGTAAACGCAGCATTAAATATCCTTCATCGGGGTCTCTCGATTGCGGGCGGGAATCTTAGCCGCATGGCCGGAAGGGTGGAAGATAAGCGGGAGAGTACTCCCGTTCGGCCAAGAATAGTATATGTGTAGTTATGTATATAATTCCCAATAATTATGCTTGTAAGTCCGGTGAAGTGTAAAAATAACTTTTTAGGGGACTTCAGTTAAACCGGATTCGGGAAATGCCGTTTTTTCGCTTGAGTGAAATTTGGTCTGCTAACTTATATGTTTTTTCGGGAAACGGTTTTTTTTACCGCCTGCAAGACTGCTTCGTGGATGGCACCGTTTGTCGCTAAGATCCCTTTGTTTTCGTGGAGTTTTTTGCCGACGGAGAAATCAAGCGGTTTACCTGAAGAGTCCGTAACAGTTCCTCCGGCTTCCTTGACGATTATGTAGCCCGCTGCGTGGTCCCATATGTTTTCCTTGTAGTCTTTTTGCGACGGCGGGCGAAGGTAAATGGAAGTGTCTCCCCTGGCTAAAACTGCGTATTTGCACTGGCTGTCCATTCTTAGAGGTTTTGCGCTTATATCAAGGAACCGGGCGATTTTTCCCGAGAATTCATAGGATGAATCCGGAGCTTTAACCGATTCGCACATGATGGAGTCCGAGGCTTTTTTAACGCCTGATACCGAAATGCGCGTCTGCGTGCCCCCCGAGAGTCCGACTTGGTAGGAACCCAGTCCCTTTTCGGCAAAGAAGATAAATCCCTTTTCTCCGCCTGTGCTACCGCTTGCGTCCGGTCCCAGTTCCGGACACCCCAGGATTCCGAGAACGACTTTTCCATCCTCAATCAGCGCAAGCGCGATTGCGTACTGGCGTTTCGCGAGAAAGCCTCTGGTTCCGTCAATCGGATCAAGCGTCCAGAAATTCCCATGGCCTCCGCCTCCGTGATTTCCTCTATTGATGATATGCAGTATTTCGTCTGAGTTTTTTTCGGGCAGAAGTCTCCCAAGATGATTTCTGAGCTTTTCCCCGCAACCGCCCTCAAGACAAAGGGAAGATTCTTCGGCGACTATGGGAATTTCGGGGAAAGCGGCCGTGAGTTCCTCGTTTATTAACGCCTGCACGAAAAAATCCGCAAGGGTGACCGGAGAATCATCAGTTTTATAAAGTGCTTCGCGGAACTCGGGTTCCCCGCTCATTTGCGCGCAGGCCCTTGCCGCTTTGGTTACCGCGCCCAAACCCACCTTTTTCTCCAGTTCAAAGCCCATTTGTCTCAGATCCGTGCTTAGAGCAAAGCCGTAACGGGTTTTCAGATTTTCGTTGTGAATGTCGGGTTGTCCGGGGAAATTTCAAAATCGACTCCCGCGTGACAAAGCGCTATTCCGTCTCCATCTTTAAGAGTGTATCTGGCTTCCGAGTGGTTTAAGTCCACCTCTATCAGATTCCCCAGAATTGTGATGGAAAAATCGAGCCTCAGCATTTCTTTGGGCAGACTGGGAGAAAACTTGGGTTTCCCCCCCGTGTTGGCGAGCCCGGCGAATCCGAAGACAAACATCATCCACGTTCCCCCCATGGAGGCTATGTGGCAGCCGTCAACGGTGTTTCGTCCCATGTCTCCGAGATCCATGAAAACCGCGTATTCCGCGTATTCCATCGCCTTGTCCATGTGTCCGACCTTGGCGGCCACTATTCCCTGTATACACGCTGAAAGCGAGGAGTCTCCCGTGGTGAGAGGATCGTAGTAATCGAAGTTCCGTCTTTTCTCCTCCTGCGAGAACTCCTTTTCTAGAAGGAACATTGCGAGCACGAGATCTGATTGCTTAATCACCTTATGGCGGTAAATGACCAGCGGATGGTAGTGTAGTAGTACCGGATATTTATCTTCCGGCACATTTTCAAAATCCCATTTTTCCTTATTGAGAAAATAGTTGTCCTGAGGATGGATTCCGAGTTTTTCGTCATACGGTATGTACATGAGCCGGGCAGCTTTTTCCCAGCCCTTGATTTCCGAGGCGCGGAAGTCGGTTTTGTGGGCGAGGCTTTTGAAAAGCTCGGGTTCGGTTTCCTTGAGTTTTTCTATAGTGGCGGCGGCGAGTCTTAGGTTCTCCCGGGCCATGAGATTCGTATACGTATTGTTGTTTACCACAGTGTTATACTCATCCGGGCCCGTAACGCCGTGTATTTCGAATTTTCCTTCTCCAGAGTTTGAGTAGAATCCAAGGTCGCTCCAGAGCCTAGCCGTTTCAATCAGAATTTCTGCTCCGTACTTGGAGACGAAATCGTGGTTTCCCGTTACGTTTACGTATTTTCTCAGCGCATAGACTATATCGGCATTTATATGGTACTGTGCGGTTCCAGCCGCGTAGTAAGCAGATGCCTCTTCCCCGTTTATGGTTCTCCAGGGAAACATCGCTCCTTTCTGGTTAAGCCTCCTTGCGTATTCCCTCGACTTATCAAGCATGCTGTAGCGAAACTTAAGAAGGTTCTCGGCGATTATCGGCGAGGTATAGATGAGAAAAGGCATCAAGTATATTTCCATGTCCCAGAAGTAGTGACCGTCATAACCCGCTCCGGTCAGTCCCTTGGACGGCACCCCGGCTCCTTCAACCCTTACCGACGACTGATACATCTGGAAAAGGCTGAATCTTAGCGCCTGCTGAAAAGACACGGTCTGCTCATCGCTGTCCATCTCCACGCGCACGTCGCTTCTGTCCCAGAATTCATCGAGATACTTGCGCTGCCCCTCAAGCAGATCTGAGAACCCGAACTTTTTGGCTCTTTTAAGGCTTCTTCTCGCCCTCTCTCGAAGCTCCTCGTTTGTGTGCGGCGCGGTTCTGGTTGTGTGATATGTCATGTACTTGGTAAGACTTATTGGTTCTCCCTTGCGTGCATCGACCATGAAAACCACTTTTCCGCGGTCATCTGCCGCCCTGCTTGTATAGGAAAAATCGCAGTTTGTCTCTAGCGTGTGTTCAATTCCCGCGGTGATAGTCATCTTGCTGTTTCGGGTTGAGTGGCAGAGAATCACGCTTGTGTCCTGCACATCGTTCAGGCACGGTTCCAGAACCCGGTGTTCAAGCCTGCTTGCCCTTCGCGGATCTCCTCCGTTACCTTGCCCCTGCAGTTCTTCCTCACCTTCTGCGTAGTTTTCGTGGTTGATTATTTCCGAAGATATGATCACGGGGGCCTTATCGTTAAGGACCGTTACTTCATAAGATATGGCGGCGAGGTGGCGGTGCTCCATTGAAACCAGTCTTTTCGACCTTATCGATATCTGTTTTCCTGAGAACATTTCCCATATGAGGTTTCTCTCGACCACACCGTTTCTCATGTCAAGGAACCGCTCGAAGTGAAGAAGGGTAGCTGTTGGCATGTAAAAGGGTTCATCGTCCACGTAAAGCTTGATTATCTTTGAGTCCGGGACGTTCACTATGGTTTGTCCCATCTTCGTGAAACCGAAGGCCTCCTCTCCGTATATGATGGGCCATGATTCGTAAAAACCGTTGACTATAGTGAAATTCTGATAGTTGGGCTTCCCCTCTTCAAAAGCTCCCCGCATTCCTATGTAGCCGTTTGAAGTGCAGAAGATGGTTTCCGCAAGTCCGATCAGTTCAGGATAAAACTGCTTTTCGGTTATCTTCCACGGATCCGGGGAATATATGTGCCGCGCCGTGTATATGCCCTTTTTCTCTCTTTTTATCATGTCGATTCCCCCCCCCCCTATCCTCCAAACTCGAGCTCTCCTAGGTCGCTGACGACTACATCTGCCCCGTTTGAAAGCAGCTCTTTTTCGTTTCGCTTTCTCGCGACGCCGATTACGAGTCCGAAGCCCCCCCGCGCGCCCGCTGCAACTCCGGCAGCCGCATCCTCAATAACGATACTCCTTTGAGGCTCGCTTCCAAGCGCCGAAGCGGCCTCAATAAACGTATCCGGCTCAGGCTTTCCCCGAAGATTTTTTTCGGCCGCCGTGACCCCGTCAACTGTAACCTCGAAAAGGTTTTCTATTTCCGTGGCCTTCATCACGGCCCGGCAGTTTCTGCTTGAAGATACGACTGCCAGGCGAAACCCGGCTTCCTTGAGATGGCGCGCAAGCGCGACGGATGTTTCGTAGACCCCAAGCGAATCTTTTCCAAGAGTTTCCTTAAACAACTGGTTCTTCCGGTTTCCGAGTCCGAAAACAGACAACTCGCCCGGAGGGGAACTTCTATTACCCTCGGGAAGTTTTATTCCGCGCGAGAGCAGAAAACAGCGTACGCCTTCATAGCGGGGTTTGCCGTCTACATGCTCAAGGTAATCGGCCGTTTCGCTGAAGGGAATGAAGTTTCCCCCCCGCTCGGTTGCCCAGGCGCGAAGAAACTCGTCGAACGTTTTTTTCCAGCAGGCCGAGTGAATCTTTTCGGTTGTTGTAATCACTCCGTCAAGATCGAAAAGAACCGCGTCGTAGGTGCTTTTTGAGAAAATGTTTTTCCCGTTTTGAAGCTCTGCCTCGATTGCGTGTGTTTTCATGTTCGTTTTTTCGGTCAGGGGTTTCGGTAAGGCTGTTTTCGCCGTGGGTTAATTATACAGCATATTCCCGGCGAAAAACCACACGGAACCGGGTCAGGTTTTAATCGTACTTTCATGCCACATTTTTTGAAATCGAACTCTTTTTATGATAGTTTGATAGTTTCTTTGAGTTTGGCCCCATCGTCTAGGGGTTTAGGACGCAGCCCTCTCAAGGCTGAAACACGGGTTCGAATCCCGTTGGGGCTACCAATTCCGCTTTTTTTTCGACGAAGTTCTCCTTCTTTTCTGTCCCTTGCATATGGGACAACGAAAAAAGTCACCTGAGAATTGACGCGACTACCCATGATGTTTAAACTAACCTTGGGGCGGGGTTTTTGCCTCAATAAACACCAAGGAGACATGCAATGAAACTTAAGGGTAAATCTACGATAATCACGGGCGGGAGCTTGGGAATAGGACAAGTCACGGCGCTTCTTTTCGCGAACGAGGGCGCCGATGTTCTGATAACCGGCAGGACTGAAAGTACTCTCGTGGAAGCTGCCGAACTGGGCAAGGACGCTCCCGGCAGAATAGAGTATCTTGTGAGCGACGTGTCAAAGGAGCAGGACTGCAAGGATGCGGTTGAGCACGCCATAGAGCTTTTCGGCAAAATTGACATACTGTTTAATAACGCCGGGGTACTTCCTCTTGCTATTACTCACGAAACCTCTGTTGAGGACTGGGACCAGGTGTTCGCTATTAACGTAAGGGGCACTTTTCTGATGTCCAAATTCTCAATTCCGCACATGATCGAACATGGAGGAGGAACGATAATTAACAATTCCTCCATACTGGGAATTAAGGCCATACCGGGCACAGCGGCGTACAACTCTAGTAAAGGAGCGGTGTCGCAGCTTACAAGAAGCATGGCCCTTGAGTATGGGGCAAACGGCATCAGGGTAAACTCCATATGTCCCGGTACTACCTTGACTCCAATGGTGGTGGCTTTCCTTGATGATTCACCTCCGGAGCTTGAGCAATTCCTGAAGGGACTTCAGCCTATAACCGGACACCTGGGCCGCTTCGCTACTCCCGAAGAAATAGCGCACGCGGTACTTTTTCTCTGCGACAGCGAGAATGTAGCGTATATGACGGGAGCGGAACTTTCGGTTGACGGCGGCTGGATAGCTAACTAGAGCGTTTTCATCCCCGCCCCGTCAGTCGGTATCGGTGTCTGTAAGGGTTATATCCGCCAGCGATCCGTACGCGGCCGAAAGAGTCTTTCTTATAAAGGCCTCGGGGTCATTTGTTTCGGTTTCAACGAGGATTTCTCCGCGGCTCTCAAGAGAGCCTCGGAAATCTCCCGTGGGTGGGTTTTCGTTTCCCTCGCATGTTGAGCTGTTAAGAATAAAGAGAACCTCTGTTTTCTCCCCGCTCTTCACTTCACAGTCCACCGACACTATCCCCTCGGGGACTTCTATGTCGGCTACGTACCTTAGGGGTTGCTCTTGCATTTTCAGCAGACTCAGCCGGTTGAGAATTCAAGCGAATGGGGGAAGGGGAATTTCGTGGATTCCTCCTTCAAACTGAACTCTTCGAAGGTTGTTGCCCCCATTTCCTTTAACCTCGAAATCAACTCTTCGATTATTACCTCGGGGGTTGACGCCCCGGAGCTTATTCCCACCGTCATGTCCCGCTCAAGCGTTTCCACGTCGCCGAGCCCTTCTGTATCTTCAATAAGGTAGGCATCTCTGACTCCGCATGATTTGGCTACTTCGACCAGCCTGTTTGAATTTGAGCTTTCGGGTGATCCCACGATGAAGATGACATCTGATATCTCCGCAAGCTTCTTTACGGCGTCCTGGCGGTTCTGGGTCGCATAGCAGATATCGAGTTTCGAGGGCTTTGCGATTTTCGGAAAGCGTTTTTCAAGCGCGGTCACAATTTCTTTAGTGTCGTCGACGCTGAGGGTGGTCTGTGTCACGTAGGCTACTTTTTCAGGATCCGGGACGTTAACCGAAAGGGCTTCGCTTACCGATTCCACCACCACTACGCTTTCGGGCGCCTCGCCCTTTGTTCCTATCACTTCAACGTGGTCCCTGTGACCTACGAGTATTATCGTGTATCCCATGTCGGAGTAGTGCCTTACTTCATTGTGAACCTTGGTAACGAGCGGACAGACGGCATCGACTATCTGAAAGCCTCGTCTTTTGGCTTCGTCAATGACTGCGGGGCTTACACCGTGGGCGCTGAAAACAACTTGCGCATCAGGGTCTTCGATTTCGTCCAGTTCCTCGACAAAAACGGCGCCCTTCTCTCTTAGAGAATCGACTACCCTTTTGTTGTGCACTATGGCGTGGCGGACATAGATAGGGGGGCCATACACTTCAAGGGACCTTTCGACTATTTCGATTGCCCTTTCCACTCCGGCGCAGAATCCTCTGGGTTTAGCGACTACGACTCGCATGTCACCTAGATGATAACGCCGTGGCAACACAGGTCAAGCAAAACGGCTTGCGGGAGAACATGGGGGAATTGGGTTTTGTATGCAAGCGCGGCATGCGTTTGCCGGGTATTCTTTACTCCCTGTTCTGGTTTTATAGTCGCTGCTGGGTGCGACCAGAAAAACACACTGAAGGGAATTTTAAGTTGTGACGCAGAAAAACAACGGAGAAAACGCTACGCAGAGTTGCGATAGGCTCATAATAGCGCTTGATTTCGACTCAAGGGAAAAGGCACTTGCACTTGTCAAGCTTCTTGGCGAAAGGGTCTGTATCTACAAGGTCGGGTACCAGCTTTTTATGCGCGAAGGCATGGGTTTCGTGAAGGAACTCATAGCACTTGGAAAGAAGGTTTTTCTTGACCTTAAAATGGGAGACATAGACCGTACTATCGCCGCCGCGCTGCGGGCGGTGCCCGAGGGGGTTGAGTTTGTTACCATAAATGGCGGAAAAGCCACGGTTGCTGCCGCGAAGGAAGGTCGCGGCGAAAGGGATCGTCCGCTTATTCTTTCCCTCACTTTTCTCTCGAGTCTTGACCAAGATGATCTGAGGGCGCTCATGATGAACGAGAATCTGGAACTCGATGAATACATAAGGGTCTTTACGCGAAGATCGATTGAAGCCGGTTGTGACGGGGTTGTGGCTTCGGGGGATTCGATACGGGAAATCAGGCGAGAATTCGGGAGCCGCCTCGTAATAGTTGCCCCTGGAATACGCCCCGAGGGCAAAGAAAGAAACGACCACAAAAGAGCGCTTACTCCCGCTATGGCAATTGAGTATGGAGCCGATTATCTGATTGTGGGACGTCCGGTTACTGAGGCAGAAACCAGTCTTGAGGTTGCTGATGGCATAATCAGGGAAGCCAACGCAGCTTTCGCCGATAGGAGCTGATGACTGAAACTATGTTTCAGCGACTGTACCGTTATTACAAAGACAACGGGATTCTTTCAACCTCGTTTACCTGTCACCACAAGGAACAATGCAAGGGCGGTTCTAAAGAGTTTACGGGTCCTAAGTCGGCGTTTGTAAGCACTGGATATGAAAATAAAAGCTGCAATTTGCCTCGCCTGCTGTTTTTGTCGCTTGATTCCGGTGACGGAGATAAAAACGATGGAAACAGGCTACCAGAGGCGCTGCGGCAGCAAGAAGAAATAGACAGGGACGTACTGGCGCTCCCAAAGCACAAACACTGGTACAGAACGCATGAGCTCGCTTGGTATATATTCAAGCGGTTTGATCCTTGTATAAGACTTGAGGATGCGAAAAAACATTTCGCGCACGCGAATTCCGCCAAATGCTGCATGAACAAGCCGGGAAGAAAAAAAGCCAATAGGATTCTGTTCAGAAACTGCCAAGAGTATTTACCGGGTGAACTGGAAATACTTTGCCCAGACATTATCGTTACGCAGGGTAAAGAGGCTAAAGAGGCCGTTGGGTCGTTTTACGAAATTCTTGAGACCATTGATGAATACGCGTCGACCAATAGAGATGGGTGGCCGCGAAGTTTTCTGGTTGCACACCTATCATCCCGCCAACTGGGGCCGTTTCAACAGGCAGCGTGACCCTGATCAGATCCGAAGCCACGCTCCGGGATGGGATAAGTATTCTGATATGATCCACGAGTTCGTAGAAGCAGGTAAGAAGGAAGAATCCTGAATTTAACACCGGAAATTGCAGGCGCTTACGGTACAACTCATGCAATGACTTCCATCAGGTCCTCAGCGACTATTATTTCCGTTTCGCTGTTGCCTGAAAGCGTTTCTATTTCTTCCGGCAGATCTCTTCCGTCCATTGACGGATAAAGATGCGAGAGCACGATTTTTTTGGGACCGCTTCCCCGAAGAATCTCAGCTATATCCGAAGGGGTCATGTGAACAGCCATTTTCTCTGAATCCGGAAGCGCGCATTCAGTAACGAATATGTCTGCTTCCTCTGCCGCCTTGCGAAGTCCGGGGAAATAACCCGTGTCTCCCGTATAAACGATTTTCTTTCCGCCGGAGCGTACAACATAACCGACGCTGTTTTCTGTATGAACGGTTTTAAAGGTCTTTATTTCAAGGTCGCTGATTTCCTGCTTCTTTTTTCCCATTTCGTGGATTTCCACAAGTTCGGGTCTTACCCAGTCGCCGTATGGTGCCCGCAGCTTTTCGACAAATTCCGAGAACCCCTCGGGTCCCCATATTCCAAGTGGTTTCACCCTTTTTTTTCCGTAGGGATGCCTGGTGGCGAAAAGAAGGGGGATAAGGTCGGAGGTGTGATCGGGGTGAAAATGGGTTATGAAAACATTGTCGATTTCGAGATAGTCGACCCCTATTTTCTCAAGTTTCCATACCGCGCCGTTTCCGCAGTCAAAGAGGGCCGCGCCGGTATCAGTACTCAGAAGATATCCGGAAGAACCTCTTTTCTTGTGGGGCACGCAGGTGCCTGAACCCAAAACAGTAAGTTTCACCATCTGACTTGATATAATCCCGTCTCCGTTCCATAATCTTACTCGCGGGGCGGTTTAGATGAGAAGCATTATAACACTGACAACCGATTTCGGGTCAAAAGATCATTACGTGGGGGTTATGAAAGGGGTAATGCTTTCTGTAAACGAAAACGCTCACACGGTTGATATAACCCACTGCATTGATTCTCACGACATCAGCGCGGCATCTTTTGTGATCGGCAATTCATACCGGTATTTTCCGAAAAACACCGTGCACCTGGTCGTTGTTGATCCAGGAGTCGGGAGCGAACGAAGACCTCTGGCGGTTTTCGCCGACGGTCATTTTTTTGTGGGACCCGATAACGGTGTTTTCAGCTCGGTCATTCGTTCCTGTGAAGATTTCTGTGCCCGCGAAATAAAAAACCGCGACTATTTCCTTGAAAAGATAAGCTCCACTTTTCACGGAAGGGACATATTCTCTCCGGTTGCGGCGCATCTCTCACTCGGGGCTTCGTTCTCCAAGATCGGGCCGCAGATCCAGGATCCCGAAATTCTTCCCCACGGCGGATACTCGATAAACGGAAGCAAGATCCGCGGAACCGTCGTTTACACCGACAAGTTCGGGAATCTTATAACCAGCATACCGATGGAGGCAGTTGGGAACAGGGCCAAGGCCGTTGTGACCGTCGGGGAGAAAAGCATCAAAGGAATTTCAGAATCGTATTCTTCGGCCGAACTTGGAGAGATTGTTGCCGTCGGAGGAAGCTGCGGATATATCGAGATATCGGTTAACCAAGGCCGGGCGTGTGATATTTTCGGTGAAGCTCCGCCTGAAGTTATTATTATTGAGTAGAACAACTGAGAGGAATTTATGAAGCCCCCTGAAGAAAAGAACGTAACGGAAATACCTAGGGAGTTTGCGGGACAAAGAGCGGATGTGTTTCTCTCGGGTTTGCTCACGGAGCTTAGCCGCTCGAGCATAAAAAGGCATATAGAGCAGGGAAACATACTTATTGACCGCAAAACGTTTAAGCCCTCTAAGATAATAAGCGGCGGAGAGAGCCTGAGCGTGAAGATCCCGCCTCCTGAGCCTTGTGGAATTGAGGGAGAGGAAATTGATATCGAAGTTGTTTATGAAGACAGCGATATAATTGTTGTCAACAAACCCGCAGGCATGGTAGTTCATCCCGGAGCGGGGGTGAAGAGCGGTACGCTTGTAAACGCTCTTATCCATATGTGCGGGGATCTTTCGGGAATAGGGGGCAAGATGCGCCCAGGAATTGTGCACCGCCTTGATAAGGAGACCTCCGGGGTCATGGTTGTCGCGAAAAACGACCGGTCCCACGGAAGTCTTTCCGATCAGTTTAAGACCAGAGAGACAAAAAAGGAGTACACGGCTATTGTTTCTGGGGAGATGAAAAAAAATTTGGGAGTTTTCAGTTCCCCGATAGGAAGAAGTCCCTCGAACAGGGTGAAAATGACCTCTTTTTCAAAGGCGGGAAGGGATGCGGAGACCCGGTGGGAAGTGGTCGAGAGACTACGCGGCGCGACGCTTGTGAGTGCTTGGCCAAAAACTGGAAGAACCCACCAGATAAGGGTTCATTTTTCTGAAAACGGGTTTCCCGTACTTGCCGATAAAGTTTACGGGGGCAAAAAAAGCCGCCCTCGAAATTCCGGGACCTCAGAAGCTTTAATAAAAAGGCACGCCCTTCACGCAAAAAGCCTAGGATTTACTCACCCGGTTACGCAAAAACGAATTGAGTTTTCTGCAGAAATCCCCGAAGACATGGTTTCCACAATCAATTTTTTAAGGAGGAAAAACGGATGAAGGTTTTTCGTTCGGCCCTGCTTGAGGAATGTAACGGCGTGATTCACGGTTTCGTGCATGATCCGGGAGGACCTGATCTTCAGAAAATCGCCTCTGCCTGCGGGCTTGAAAATATCCTTACCGTTAACCAAGTTCATGGGAATTCCGTTTTTTTCGCCGACCATTGCGTTGGGGAGAAACTTGCTGAAGCTGACTCGATCGTTACTAGGCAAAGAGGTACAGGGGTCGGGATTATTACTGCCGACTGCGTTCCGATTCTTATTTGTTTCCCCGATTCAGGGTGCGTTTGCGCTGTCCACGCGGGGTGGCGCGGAACCTCCCTGCACGCGGTTAGAAACTGTCTTGAAGCCGTTTGCCAAAAATATTCTTTGAGACCCCAAGACTCTTTGGCTGTGATAGGTCCGGCCATAGGAAAATGCTGCTACGAAGTTCGGGACGATGTGGTGTCGAAATTTGGGTCAAGGTTCGCTGGCAATGGAAACTGGCTTTCCGAAAAAGGCGACGGGAAGTTCCTTCTTGATCTTGCGGAACTTAACAGAATTGAACTTTGCGATGCAGGTGTTTCAGAAATCGAGACAATGAACGTGTGCACTTGTTGTCGGGATCTTCCTTCATACAGAAGAGATGGTTCCGGTACGGACAAGATGATTAGTTTTGTCGGGGTTTCTGTTTAGGGGTTGGGGCGTTCTTCTTTCCTCTCGCTACAGTGGCGTAATCTTACGGGTTTTCAGTCTAAGATTGTTCTTTTCAATAAGTAAACTCAGCTTTGATGTGTAACGGTGTAAAATTGGTATTGTTACCCAAGGAAAGTAGTATATAATTTCCTAAAATATCCATGTGAACCCTCGGAGGAAAAAACAATGAAGATAATGTGCTGGCTCGATCCGGAAGATTACTGGTACGTGAATTCCCTTAGCGAGCAGAACAAGGAAATTAACTACTACGGCTACATGATGGAGGTCGGAGACGAGGAAGATTCAAGCAGGATAAGAATCATGGTGGTCGAACTGCAGAGCGCAAATTTGGTAGTGGGATTCGTTGTTCCTTTGAGCATGGATTTGAGCGGGCAGATAGACATGGGTTTTATCTGTCAGGAAAGACCTAATAAGGACATACCGTTTTCGTGCAAGCTTTCAGACGAGGTAAAAAAGCTTAACTACACAGGGGACGACATCCAGAAAATAGAGTATACGGGTCTTTCTCTCGAAAAGTTCTACCAGAACAAGGGGATAAAATTCTATCTTCTAGATCTTCGCTCGATCTCCGAGCAGAATCAGGATAAGCCTTGATTAAGCTTTACATATGCGAAGAAATCCTAGAGCAGCCGTAAAATGTCTGAGAAAAACAAGATAGTTCTTGCCTATTCCGGGGGACTTGATACCTCGGTAATTCTCAAGTGGCTCGTAAACGAGTACGACTCCGATGTTATAGCCTACGTGGCGGACATAGGACAGAAAGAAGATTTGCAGGAGGCGGAGCAAAAAGCCTGGGAAACTGGAGCGTGCGCGGTATTCATTGAAGACTTAAGAGACGAATTCGTTAGGGATTATGTTTTTCCCGCGATAAGCGCAAACGCCGTGTATGAAGGCAGTTATCTTCTGGGCACTTCCATCGCGAGACCCCTTATTGCGAAAAGGCAGATTGAAATAGCCAAGCGTGAAGGAGCTTTCGCCGTCTCCCACGGAGCAACCGGCAAGGGAAACGATCAGGTCCGCTTCGAGCTTACCTTCTATGCCCTCCACCCCGATATAAAGATTATAGCCCCGTGGCGCGAGTGGGATTTCAAATCAAGAACTGACCTAATAAATTACGCCAAGGAAAATGGAATAGATGTTACGGTGACCGAGAAAAAACCCTACAGCTGTGACCGTAACCTTCTTCACATAAGTTATGAGGGCGGAATTTTGGAAGATCCCTGGGCTGAACCGCCTGAGGATATGTTCGAGATGACAGTTTCTCCCGAAGCGGCTCCAGATGAACCAGTTTACGTGGAGATCGGATTTGAGAGCGGCATCCCCGTTTCCGTAGATGGAGAGGAACTCTCTCCATCTTCTCTTCTTGCCGGATTAAACGAGCTTGCCGGCGCAAACGGCATAGGAAGGGCCGACGTTGTTGAAAATAGGTTCGTCGGAATGAAATCAAGAGGAGTGTACGAGACCCCCGGCGGCACGATTCTTCACGCGGCGCACAGGGCCCTTGAGTCGATTACCATGGACAGGGAAGTGATGCGCATTAGGGATTCCCTGATCCCCAAAATATCGGAGCTTATCTATTACGGCTTCTGGTTTTCTCCTGAGATGGAAATGCTGACCGCCGCCGTCCGGCAGAGTCAAAAAGACGTAAGCGGTACCGTAAGGCTTAAGCTTTACAAGGGAAACATTATCGTTTGTGGGAGAAAATCCCCGAATTCTCTTTACAGCGAGAACCTGGCAACTTTCGAGGAAGATTCGGTCTACGACCAGTCAGACGCCACAGGGTTCATAAGGCTGAATTCGCTTCGGCTTTCCGTAAGAAAACTTCTTGAGGCAAAATAGCTTCTTTCGCGGATGAAAACGGATGGGAATTATAGACTTGTCTACCCAAATCACATGACAATTGGGTATAACATACTGTAATGACTCAAGAAATACGCACTGTAGAGTTTGTCGTCCTACCTGCTGCGAGGGCTAAGGCAAGGAAGATGTTCCAGATAGCAGGAGCTTGTCGGTACGTCTGGAACCATTTTCGGGAGAAGAACCTTGCCGACTACCAAGCATTCAAAAACGGCAAGGGGGAGCGACCGCAGACCAGTTATTTCAGCCTCGATGTGGAATTCACCAGGCTAAGGCATGAGACGGAGTGGATGCGAGAACTCCCCGCCAATCCGATCAAGCATACCCTCAAGTATTTTGCTGACGCATTGAAAGAGGCGATGGCCGGCAAAAAGGGTTTCCCGAAGCCGAAAAGCAGAAAGAGAACCGCCCCCAGCTTCACACTTCCCAGCAAGGAGAATTTCGGGATAAAAAAGCTGGACGGAAAATATAGCCTCCTCCGCATTCCCTTGGTCGGCTGGGTAACCCTGACCCGCAGGGGAGGCAATCCTTACGAGGACGGCGCACCCAAGCAGGTTGTGCTTCGCCATGACGGGCACAGATGGCGTGCTTTTGTCTCTTACGAGGTTGAAGTGGAACGGAGACAGGACGATGGTGAGTTCTTAGGTGTTGACATGAATGTCCACCAGGTTGCCACTTCGGATGGACATTTCTATTTCCTGCCCGATTTAAGGAAGAAAGAAGCAAGGCGGAAGCGGTATCAGCGAAGGATGGCAAGGCAGGTCAAGGGGTCTAACAGGCGGAAGAACACAAAGAAGAAGCTTGCGAAGATGAGCAGAAAGATAGCCAATATCCGCAAGAACTGGATTCATCAGACTACAAAGGAGATTGCCGAGAAATGCGGAACCGTGATAGTGGAAGACTTAAAGGTCATGAACATGACGGCTTCTGCAAAGGGTACGATAGAGAATCCCGGAAAGAACGTGAAGCAGAAGACGGGACTTAACAGGGCAATGCAGGATACCGCCCTCGGGGGATTTAGAAGGAATCTTGAGTACAAGTGCGGGAGGCTGATAGAAGTAAATCCCGCGTACACAAGTCAGACATGCTCCGAATGCAGGCATGTGGATAAAGAGAACCGTAAAACCCAAGCACGGTTCCTATGTGTGGGTTGCGGCTTTGCGTTCAATGCGGACATGAATGCGGCAATGAACATAAGGCGTCTGGGAATGGCGCGACTGCACGGGGAGGTTTTTGGTATTAGCACAGTCCCGATGAACCGTGAAATTGATACGAGACTACCCTATGGGTAAACAAGTATATAATTCCCAAACGGATCAATTCGACTATGATCTGCCTCCGCGGCTGATTGCGCACTACCCGCTTTCCAAGCGCAGCTCCTCCCGACTTCTTGTGGTTGATAGGAAAACGCAGCGTTTTTCCCACGCCAAGTTCTCTGATCTTAAGGATCTGCTCCGCCGCGGCGACCTCATGGTTTTAAACAACACCAAGGTTATTCCCGCAAGGCTTGCGGGACACGTGGACCGAAGGGGAATCGTGGAGTTTCTTCTTACCGAGAAAAAGGATGAGACTCAGTGGAAAGTACTTTTTAAAAACCCGAGCGATGGTCTTCAGGTAAAGCTTGACGGAGGAGTATCGGGCACTCTGAAAAGGGAACCCGATAAAAACTGGACAATAAGATTCAACGAGCCCGTCGAGCAGATTATTGGCAGCGCGGGACGGATGCCGCTTCCGCCCTACATAACAAGAGAACCCGAACCGTCGGATAAAAAAACCTATCAGACCGTTTACGCGACCCAGGAGGGAGCTGTTGCCGCTCCGACAGCCGGTCTTCATTTCGATCTGGAACTTCTATCGGATCTTCGTGAAAAGGGTGTTTTGATGAAATATGTCACTCTCCATGTCGGAGAAGGGACTTTCAGGCCCGTAAAGGAAGAATTGATAGATAACCACGTGATGCATTCAGAACGCATCTCGGTTCCAAGGGAGACTGCCGAAGCCGTAAACGAAGCAAAAGCGGAGAAAAGGAGAATTATTTCCGTCGGAACTACTGTTACAAGGACTCTTGAGTCCGCAGGGAGCGAGGGAGGCAAGATGAGGCCTTTTTCCGGAAGAACGGATCTTTTTATAAGACCTCCGTACGAATTCAGACTTGTCGACGTTCTTATAACCAATTTTCATATGCCGCGTTCAACCCTTCTTATGCTTGTTTCCACGTTCTGCGGTGATCGGGAACTTGCACTTGCCGCCTACGAGGAAGCGAAGTCACGCGATTACAGGTTCTTGAGTTACGGTGACTCGATGATAATAGCGTGAAGGGGTTTTAACCGTACGCGGCCTCGTGTCCTTGTACATTATCCGGCGGAATTGTTATACTCTTCAAATAGGGTTTTTCTTCAATTAATTTTCCCGGAGGGAAATGCAGATGGCGACAGTAGTTACGGGAGCGACCGGGTTTATAGGATCGCATATAACGAGGAAACTGGTTGAGAGGGGCGACAGGGTCAAAGTTCTCCTAAGGAAAACAAGCAATACGAAAAATATAGACTCTCTTGACGTGGAGAAGGTCTACGGGGATGTCGGTGACCCCGATTCTCTTAAAGCCGCTTTTTCCGGATGCGACACGCTTTTCCATACCGCGGGGTTCGTATCGTTTAAAAAATCCGATCACCAGAAAATGCTGGACATAAACGTGCGTGGCGCTTCAAACGTTCTTTCCGTGGCCATGGATGTGGGGATGTCGAAGGTCGTTTTCACAAGCAGCCTCGCCGCAATCGGGGTTGAGCGGGACGGTTCTCCGGTAACTGAATCTACCCAGTATGACCTTTACTCCGAGGGAATAGGGTATATGAACTGCAAGTATCTCGCGGAAAGAGAGGCCGTGAGCTTCAGCGAAAAAGGACTTCCCGTGGTCATACTGAATCCTTCGGTGGTTCTTGGCGCCGGGGACATCTACCTTTCAAGCTCGGGATCGGTTCTTTGGTTCTGCAAGAAGAGATTCCCGGGTTACATGGACGGCACCTTTAATGTTGTTGACGTTGATGACGTTGCGAACGGACACCTGCTAGCGGAGAAGAATGGAAAGCCTGGAGAGCGCTATATACTTTCAAACGAAAACGTTGACGTGCGCGGTTACTTTGCTCTTCTTGAGAAAATAACCGGCGTCTCGGCCCCCAAAATCAAAATCCCCTACGTGTTTGCTTATACCACGGCGTTTCTGCTTGAGAGGGTCCTGGGGCTAGGATTTCCGAATTATTCCACGCTCGATATTGATTCCATAAAACTTTCAAGATACAACTGGCACGCTGACAATTCAAAGGCTGTAAGGGAACTTGGATTTACTACAACTCCCATTGAGCAGACTATACGGAAAACCGTTGAGTGGTTCAGAGAGAACGGTCATCTGAGCTAAAAAAGAGAGTAAAGTGGCAGGAAACAGTTTCGGAAGATTTTTCAGGATTACCACTTGGGGAGAGTCCCACGGTTTGGCTCTGGGAGTGATTGTTGACGGCTGTCCCGCGGGACTTGCGATCTCTGCTGAGGACATACAGTACGAGCTTGACAGAAGACGTCCCGGGCAAAGCCGGATCACCACCCAGAGAAAAGAAGCTGACAGAATCGAGATACTCTCGGGCGTCTTTGACGGGAAAACCCTTGGAACTCCCATCTCCATGATGGTGAGAAACATAGACGCCATATCGAAATCCTACGAGGACATAAAAGACGTCTATCGTCCCGGCCACGCCGATTTCACCTACGATGAAAAGTACGGTCGCAGGGATCACCGTGGCGGCGGCCGCTCTTCAGCGCGGGAGACAGTCGGTCGGGTAGCGGCGGCCGCGATAGCGAAAAAAATCCTGAACTTCCACGGAGTGACTACCACGGGATACGTAAAGCAGGTGGGAGACATCGTCGCTCAGGATATTGATTTTGACCGTGTCGAGGAAAACCCGGTTCGCTGTCCTGACCAAGAAGCCGCCCAGAAGATGATTGATCTTATAGAATCTGTGAGAAAACAGGGAGATTCCGTAGGAGGAACCGTTGAGGTTGTGTCCCAGGGGCTTCCTTCGGGTCTCGGCGAGCCCGTTTTTAACAAGCTTGATGCAGATCTTGCCCGTGCTCTTATGAGCATAGGGGGAATAAGGGGCTTTGAAGTGGGCATGGGTTTCGGGGTCGTTGAGAAAAAAGGTTCGCAGGTAAACGATCTTATGTATAAAAAGGAAGACGGAACTCTCGGTTTTAAAACTAACAACTCGGGTGGGCTTCTCGGCGGGATAACGAGCGGGGCGGATCTGGTCGTCAGAATCGCCATAAAACCCACTTCTTCCATATCCCAGGTGCAGGACACAGTGGATAAAAAAGGAGAAAAAAAGGAACTGCGGGTAAAGGGAAGACACGACCCGTGTCTTTGCCCCAGGGCGGTTCCCATAGCAGAGGCCATGGTCAATCTCGTTTTGGTTGATCATCTGCTGATCTCAAAACTGTCAACGATTTGATTTTACTGCCATGTCGGAACTGTTCAGAATTTACGTAGGAGAGGCGGAGATATACTCGGGACACCTGGAGGACATACCGGATTACTACCGCAGCAATCTGGTTGAGGCAATTTCCGAGTGGGGAGAATGTCTTAGCAAAAGCGGTTTCAGGGAGCTTCTTTATTCCTCTTTACATTGGTATAACCTCAAGACATATTACTGCGGGGATTGCGAGAAGGAATCCGACGAGGAGGAAACTTGCGGGGACTGCGGAGGCGAGATCTCGGAAAATTTCATTCATGAGAGGAATCCGGCGATAGACAAGATCATGATGTGTATCGGCTTAATAGACCGCGTGGAGATGGATGTCGTTTAGTTTTTCTGGTTGTCATGAAATTTCTCGTTAAAGGACACATCTATCCCAAGGCCTGGGAGATCGCGAAAAGCGTTAAGAAGCTCAGAGAAGAGCGGAAAAAAGTTGATATCGGTTCTGGAACGATCGGCTACACGGTATACGAAGTTGATCTTCCGGAACAAACCGTAAAAACGGGAAGCTACCTCACGACTCCCCAAGGAGTGAGACTCTACCACAACTCGGGCGATTATTACGGAACCGGTTATCTGATCTCGGAAATAGACAACGACCCGCTTGTCTCAAAGCATTTTTCCTGATTTCCCACCTTTCTTAATACGGAAGCGTCTAGTTATCCATGTAAAATTTGAGGCCAGTAATTTTCTCAAGAAATTTATAGTTTGTCATAAGGTCTTGATGATTTCTGAAAGATTTTGAAGTTTTATATCTTGACATTATAGCATATATGCTATAATGTAATGGCTATGGCTTGGACGGTGGAAAGTCTAAGTGATTCTGTAGACAAAGAACTTGAAGATCTGCCTGTAGAGGTGCGTGCTAAGTTTATACACATCTCCCAGTTGATTGAAGAGTTTGGTTATGAGCAAGTTGGTATGCCTCATGTAAAGCATCTGGATGGCCCCTTTGGGAGATGCGCATGAAATCATCACGAGCACTCTACGTAAAGGTTCCGCACAAGCGGGTTATAGCGGCGCGGGTTTTCATGAAGAAAACGCAGAAGACACCGAAGCGAGAAATTGATTTGGCGCTGCAACGCGCTAAAAACATATTAGGAGAAGCGGGGTGAGAAATTTATAAGAAGTAAATTGATTAGAGTAAAAATAAAAGGACATTGCGAACCTTAAAGGGAGTCCAAATGGATATTACAGGAGGTGTCCAAGTGGGTAAGGTAAGCGAATTACACAAAAAATGGAGCAAGGATCCGGAGTATAGGTCTGCGTATGAGGAACTCAGGCCGGAATTTGAAGTTGCACGCCTGCTTATTGAAGCTCGTACTCAGGCAGGGCTGACTCAAGCACAATTAGCCGAAAGAATTCAGACGACACAATCTGCTGTGGCTAGGTTCGAGAGTGGAAGGATTCATCCTTCTACGAATACGCTAAAGAAAATTGCGCAGGCAACCGGTACACGGCTCAAAATCAGTTTTGAAGTAATCAGGTAAGAAACAATTGTGACGATCTATCCTGCGAACAAAGCGGAACAGAGACAATTGAAACTGTAAGCGAACCATCTTTATTTTACAGTTCCCGAATAGAGTTTCCAGAGGGGAACGAGCCGGACTAGCAGGTCTCGGGTTTCGCGGATAAAGGTGGCAGCGTTGGCTGCAACTTCATTCGGTTCGCATGTCTGAAGAGCGCAAAGGTGTGGGCCTTCGAGGAAACTTTCCGCATCTGCGGGGTCGAGTGCCCGGTCAACTTCCCCGTACTTTTTGCACGCAACTAAATCTATATCATCTCCAATGCCGATGTCTTGGGTGAGGTCGACGACGGCTTGCGGATCATTTTTGATTTCCCGGGCCATCGGGGCATCCGAGGCGAGCAGCGGGGTGGGTACGTAAAGCCCTCGCCAGACGCCTTCCGGCTGAAGACCCAAAAACAATTGAGCATCAAGTCTTTTACGTCCCTCTCTGTAAAAAAGGGCGAGCATGTTGTCTTTGTAAGGACTTTGCCCCTTGGCAAAACGCATGTCTCTGTTAATCCGGGTAATCGTTTTATTGACTGCGGGGCGTATCTCGCAGTCTTTGATCACTTCGCGAAGGCTCGGGCCAATATCGGTAACGGCCTGGCGCAGCGGACCAAGAAGGCTTCCCTCATACCGCTCGCGATTTTCTTCGAACCACTTTTTGTCGCGCAGACTGCCGAGGTCTTTTAGAAAACGGAAAGTTTCTGCGGAGAAGTGTTTCATGAAAAAGTCTTCCTGGTTCAGCCTGCCTGAAGTTCAGGCATTGCATGATAGAAGCAGTTATGCAGTTCCCAGTATTTCCGAGACTTTGGAAACGCCGGCTCCGCTTGCGAAATCGTGCCCCAGGGAGTCCAAAACGGATTCAAGGGCCGATACAAACGCTACCATGTCGTTTCGGTCAACATCTCCTATGTGGGATACTCTGAAGATTTTTCCCTTGGCGTGATCCTGTCCGCCAGCGACGGTCATACCGAATTTCGCTTGGAGTTCGGAGATAATTTTCTTGGCCCCTATCTCTTCGGGCGCTACACCTACGGTAAGGGCTGGGCTTGCTTCGTCTGTGGTGAAAAGATCTATGTTGATCGCTCCAAGCGCCTCGCGGGTTGCAAGAGACATCAATTGACGTCTTTTGTATATGTTTTCCATTCCCTCTTCCATAAATCCTTCTATAACTTTACCGAGGCCCACTATGAGCGTGACGGCCGGAGTCCAGGGCGTCGTGTTTTTCTCGGCACTTTTTAGGTAATCGGCAAAATTGAGATAAAACTTCGGAAGATCAGAGGTTTTGTTAAATTCCCAGGCTTTTTCGCTCATTGTCGCGAATGAAAGCCCTGGGGGAAGCATGAAAGCCTTCTGCGAGCCGCCCACGAGAACATCTATTCCCAGTTCGTCAAACGGAAGAGAAAACACCCCGACTGCCGTTATGCCGTCAACTATAAGCAGCACGTCATCTCTTTTCGAGGTAATCGCGGCGACCTGCTCGGTAGGGTGCTTCACGCCTGTAGAGGTTTCACTTGCCTGCATCAAAACCGCCCTTATCGAGGGGTCGCTATCAAGTTTTTCCTCTATGATTGCGGGTGAAACCGTCTCTCCCCACGTAACTTTTATCTCATCCACCTCGAGTCCGTAGGCCTTTGCGATTTTTCCCCACCTCTCTCCGAATTTACCGCCGTTTACCGTAATCACCTTGTCGCCCGCGCAAAGAGTATTTACAACCGCTCCTTCCATGGCGCCGGTTCCCGAAGCCGCCAGTATGAAAACTTCGTTTTCAGTCTGGAAAATCTGTTTCAGTCCTTCTCTGACCCGCTCAAATATAGCCTCGAACTCGCTGGTTCTGTGATGAATAAGCGGCCTTGCCATCTCAACCATTATTTCGCTTGGAACCGCCACGGGCCCCGGGGTCAGAAGCAATCTTTTCATTTGGTGTTTCTCCTCACATGATTAAGGGATTGAATCAAAGCGGATAAAATACCCACAAACATATACTGTTTCAATTGATCCGCACGCTGTTTTTTTGAATTCGCAGGTTATTTACGTACTATGTTTCGGTGAGCTTTAAGGAGGTACCTTAGATGAAAGAAGAACTGCACAGTCTGATAGAAGATCTAAGAAGCAGAATCCACAGGACAGGAGACTGTCTTTGACCTGCCTGCCAAGATTAAAAGACTCAAAGAACTTGAAGAAATTGCCACTGGTCCCGGCTTTTGGGATAACTCCGAGCTAGCGCGCAAAACGCTTCAAGAGCAGTCCCAAATCAAAGATCGCGTTTCGGGATTCGAGCAACTGTGCTCCGAGATGGAAGACGCGTCGTTTCTTTTTGAGCTTGCGCTCAGCGAGGACGATACGGATTCTATTGAGGAGGTAAGCCAGATGCTAGCTTCTCTTGACGCAAGGGTTTCCAAAATTGAATTTGAGCGGATTCTCGGTGCGGCAGACGACATACGAAACGCCATTGTGTCGGTAAACGCCGGAGCGGGAGGAACCGAGGCTCAGGACTGGGCCCAGATGCTTCTTCGCATGTACCTTAGATATGCCGAGAGGAAAGGGTTTTCCGTAAAGTTACTTGAAACTCAGGACGGAGAGGAAGCCGGTTTAAAAAGCGCCACTATACTTGCTCAGGGGAAATTTGCATTCGGTTACCTCAAGGCGGAGACGGGAGTTCACAGATTGGTCAGAATATCTCCGTTTGATTCAAACAAAAGAAGGCACACTTCGTTTGCCTCGGTTTTCGTTTCTCCCGAGATTGATGATTCAATAGAGGTGAGCATAGAAGAAAAAGACCTCAGGATTGACACTTACCGTGCAAGCGGGGCAGGTGGTCAGCACGTTAACAAGACTGATTCCGCGGTGCGGATCACGCATATTCCCACGGGGACCGTGGTAAGCTGTCAGAATGAAAGATCTCAGCGCCAGAATAAAGAAAGCGCTTTTAAGATACTTAAGGCGAGGCTTTATGAACTTAGGAGAATGGAGGAAAGAGAAAAAGAGGAGCAGCTAAACTCTTCAAAAAAAGATATCAGCTGGGGAAGTCAGATAAGGTCATATGTTATGCATCCCTACCGCATGGTGAAAGATCACCGTACGAATTTCGAATCGTCAGGAGTAGACGCGGTGCTTGACGGACAGATAGGGGATTTCATAGAATCATATCTTTTGCATGATGCGACCGAAAATCCAAGGGAGGGAGCAACTTGAAATTTGCTGTAACGGGAAAAAAGGATAGTACGAAAGTCTATGGAATCGCCAGACGATTGTGCGAGTGGCTTTGCGAAAGGGACATAGAGTTTTTCGTTGAGGAGAAGCTTGGCCGAAGCATAGACGCGGAAAATCTGCTTGCGGAGCAAGACCTGGCAGCGGCCGTCGACATAATAGTTGTTTTCGGCGGTGACGGTTCCTTTATCTGGGTCTCCCGCGTGGCGCAGGGACACGACGTCTCAATACTCGGTTGCAATCTCGGCGGACTTGGGTTTCTCACGGAATTTACCGTGGATGAGTTTTTTCCAATGATGGAAAGAATAGTCGCCGGAGATTACGAGATCGAGAAGAGGGACATGATATCGTGCTGCGTAGCCAGAAAGGACGGAACGCGGGATGAGTTTACGGTGCTAAACGACATCGTGATAAACAACGGTCCCATTTCCAAGGTTGTGGACCTCTCCATATATATAGAGGAAAAATACGTAACGACTTTTAAGGCTGACGGAATCATCTTCGCGACCCCGACAGGTTCAACCGCTTATTCTCTTTCCGCGGGCGGACCGATAATTTATCCCACGCTGCCCGTGATAACCGTCACTCCCATATGTCCGCATATTCTCACTAACAGGCCTATTGTGGTGCCCAACACGAAAAAAATAAGGACAAAGGTGCTTACCGATATACAGAACACCTATCTCACGCTTGACGGTCAGGTGGGAGTGCCTCTTTATCTTGGAGACGAGGTTATCGTTGAAAGTTCTGAGTGTTTCGTGAATATCATAAAATCTCCTTTCAGGGATTATTTCAATATCCTGAAAACAAAACTTATGTGGAGCGGGAGATATGAAAATTCCGAGTGAGCAGAAATTTATGCATGACTGGGTAATAAAGCAGGTTGAGCGCAAGTATTCCTCGCTTTATAAGGAGATCCGTACCAACCCTGGGGGTGAACAGCTCTGTGAGCTCGAGGGTTTTTTCCCCGACATAATTCTCGGTTCCTACGGACAGGTGGTGCAGATCATTGAAGTTGAGACCGAAGCCACTATCGACGAGAAAAGAAGCGAGTACTGGAAAGAACTCTCGGCGCTTTCCGCTCAACTGGTCCTGCTGGTTCCCGCAAAGTCAAAAACTCGCGTTACGGATCTTTGCTGGAAATGCGGACTCGCGGGCAAAGTGAATATAGGAACTTTCGAAATCTCAATCAGGATATAGGGAGCCTCCCGGAACTCCCACGAACTGCCCTTCCCGAAGGTCTTTTCTGCCCCGCTTGAATTCAGAGGCATCCATTTTTCTCCCGCCTTCGATCTGAAGAGACAATATCCGCAGAACCCCTTTACCCGCGGCGACGTCCATGCTTTCACCCCCGACCGATACTATCTCTCCGGGCCTTCCTTGTCCGGGGCCCGCAAGCGCCCTGAATATCTTAAGGTTTTTTCCTTCCAAAGTGGTATGGGCGCACGGCCACGGAGTCATCGCCCTGATCAGGTTTTTTATCTCTTCTGCATCCTGACTCCAGTCCACCTCGCCGTCTTTTTTCGAGAGAAGAGGTGCGTAGGTGGCCGCCTCCGAATTCTGTTTTACGGGAGATATATCATTTTCTGCGATGCGGTCGATTGTTTTCAAAAGAAGGTTGGCTCCCTCAATGGAAAGTCTTTTTAAAAGCTCCTCGGCGGTTTCCTCCTCTCCTATAGGAACCTCCCTTTGAGTGAGAATGTCTCCCGTGTCCATCCCCTCGTCCATCTGCATGATCGTGACTCCCGTTTTTTTTTCTCCTTTTGCTATGGCCCAGTTAACAGGAGCGGCTCCCCTGTAGCTGGGAAGCAGCGATGCGTGAACGTTTACGCAGCCAAGCGGGGGCGCGTTCAGTACGGCAGAGGGGAATATCTTTCCGTAGGCCACAACTGCTATCAGGTCTGGGGAAAGAGCCTTGAGGGTCTCCGCAAACTCGGGTGTTTTTAAGTCCTGAGGCTGAAAAACGGGCACCCCGCGCTCCGTGGCAACTTTTTTTGTCTCCGGCCATACGGACTTTCGGCTCCTGCCTCTGGGCCTGTCCGGCCTTGAGAGAAGCGCGGCTACCTCGTGGGGGGAGTCGCAAAGCGCCACGAGCGATGGTACGGCAAATGCTGGCGTTCCGGCGAAAAGAATTCTCATTTTTGCGTGTTCTTACGAGAAGCGATCGCTTCGGTCTCCATTTTTGTGCCTGAGCGCAATTCCTGCTCTAAGCGGCTTTTTTCGGTGCACGCTGTGCACATTTTTTAGGCATGGTTTACAAAGTCTAAGTTTACTCGAAAATCCGGGGCTGTTGGGAATTTAATTTTTTCTAATTATTCCAGAGAGTTAACACGGATGCTCCTCCTCTTTTGTTCTTATGGCCCCTTAATTGCAAAATGTGTTGAGAAGAGAATTGTCCAAACATGGAGGAGTTGGTTATGAATATTGCAGATTTTTTGAGAAAACCTTTCGGATGCAGCCGCGTGCTGTTTCTGTCGGTTTTCGCTTTTATTGTTCTGGGGGGCTATTCGGCTCTTGCGTCGGATGGTTCAGCGCACTCAGTTTTCGTGGCGAACAATATGTGGATGCTGCTTGCTACTTTTCTTGTTTTTATAATGCATCTCGGCTTCGCTACTCTTGAAACCGGACTTACCAGATCGAAGAATACGGTAAACATACTGTTCAAAAACACGTTTATCATCTCGGCGGGTATTCTCACTTACGCCCTTGTGGGTTTTAACCTTATGTACCCGGGAGATTTCAACCTTATAGGTGGCGGCATCTTCGGGTTCGCGGGTTTCGGTCTTTCGGCGCCGGCTGGGGCTGAAGGGCTTATAGAGTATGCCGACGGTAGTTACACCTACTACACCGATTTCATATTCCAGGCGATGTTTGCCGCAACGGCGGCCACCATTGTTTCGGGAGCCGTGGCGGAGAGGATAAAGCTTTCCAGTTTCCTTATCTTCGCGACCATATTCGTCGCGATCGTATATCCCATAGCGGGATCCTGGAAATGGGGCGGAGGATGGCTTGATCAGATGGGTTTCTACGATTTCGCCGGTTCCACGCTCGTTCACAGCGTCGGCGGATGGGGAGGCCTTGTCGGGGCGTATCTTCTCGGCCCACGCGTAGGGAAATATCTTTCCTCGGGAGCTATGAGACCGATTCCGGGACACTCTCTTCCGCTTCTTGCCATCGGAGTGTTTTTGCTCTGGCTCGGATGGTTCGGTTTTAACGGCGGTTCGGTTCTGAGCGCGGATCCGGAACTGATCTCACTGGTCATAGTGACGACTTGCCTTGCGGCTTCTGCGGGCGCTTTGGGAGCAGCTTTCACGTCGTGGGGAACTTTTAAGTACCCTGACCTCTCGATGGCCCTAAACGGTGTGCTTGCTGGTCTTGTCGGAATTACGGCAGGAGCCGACGTGGTTAGTCCCGGAGAGGCAGTCATCATAGGACTCGTAGCCGGAATAATAGTGGTTTTTGCGGTCAGTTTCTTTGACAGGATAAGGATAGATGACCCGGTGGGTGCGATTTCTGTTCACCTCGTATGTGGTATATGGGGAACGCTTGCTGTGGGAATTTTCGGAGGACCCGATTTCAGTGTTGTGACTCAGTTTATCGGAGTTCTGGCCTACGGCGCCTTCACGGTCGCCTGCAGCTTTATCATCTTCTACACCATAAAGACGGTTATGGGAATAAGGGTAACCGAGGAAGAAGAGAGAAGAGGACTGGACATAACCGAGCATGGAATGGAGTCCTATCCGGATTTCCAAGCCATATCGGAGGCTTAATAGCATGAGAACAGGGAAAAAAGAGAAAAATAATAACTCCAAAGGAGGAGAAAAAATGAGAAGTATAGTTTCCAAACTTTCATTGATGATGATCGCGGCGGCTATGCTGATCGGGACCCAGTTTGCGGTCCCGAGGGCAAATGCCATTGATCTTGGGAACCTCGAGTCGATCGGACTCGGGTTTTCACTTGACACAACCTATCAGTATGTTTCGAATGGGGAAGTCGGAGTGGATATTCCTACAAGGGGTCTTTATGACGAACATAACGATTTTTCGATAAACGCCTTTACACTTTCGCTTGAAAAGGTTCCAACCGTTGGCGAAGGAGTAATGGATCTGGTGGGTTTCAGGGCGGATATCCTTTTCGGCGAACAGGCTGAAAAGCTCGGTTTCGGTTTTAATAGCGACGGCGACGGCGCGGTAAGCCCCTATCAGGCTTATATAAACGTGCTTGTTCCATCAGGTGCCGGCGGCGGTCTTAACATCTACGCCGGTCAGTTCACCACGCTTGCGGGCTGGGAACTCATAGAGGCAAAGGACAACACCAACATAACGAGATCTCTGCTTTTCTACAAGATTCCGTTTGCGCACAGCGGCGTAAGGGCCATGTTCAGCGCCGGGTCGCTTGATTTGGCTCTTGGCCTGAGCAACGACTGGGACGCGATTGATGACAAAGACGACGGCAAGACGTTTGAATCGCAGATAGCGCTTAATTTCGCGAACGACGGCTGGCTCGGCGTTACCGGTTACTTCGGCGATACGGATGGCGATACCCGAACCCTTATTACAGTTGTGGGTACGGTGGCTATAGCCGAGAAAGTGACGCTTGTCGCTGATTACGAGTATACGTCGCATGATGCGGGCGGAGACCGCTGGGGTTTTGCGGGTTACGCGATTGTAAGTCTTTCAGACGCCATGTCTCTTGCTCTTCGGGGTGAATACGTTGATGATGAGGAAATAAGAAACTTTGACGATGACGGAAACTTCACGGGTTTAGCGGACGTCAAGCTTTACGAGTTCACCTCGACGCTCATATTGACGCCTTTCGAGTCCATGGGGAATTTCGAGACGAGGCTTGAGTACAGGTACGACAAGGCGGACGGGGACGACGCTTATTTCGGTGAGAGCGATGAGCAGCACGGATTTGCCGTACAGCTTCTTTACTGGCTTGACGTATAGATAAAGGAAAAAAACACAACGCAGAAGAACAAACCATCTCTCCATACCTCTTTCTCTGTGTTCAGGGGGGCTTCGGTTCTTTAGAAAAGGGCCGAGGCCCCTTTGTTTATGAATGAAGAAGAACTCTTCCTTGGAGTCTGTCGGACTTTAGCGTGTTGTTTTGGGTAAAATAATAACATAAGAGATAGTGGAAGGAGGACACGAGGTTATGCGCAAGAGGTTTATTTCCGTAGACCGCACAACACCGCAGATGTTTCCCGCAAGGATAGATGATTATTTACCGGAAGATCATCTTGCCCGTTTCGTGGTGGATATAGTGGAGCAGTTGGATTTGAGGGGTTTGGTGGAAGCGTATTCGGGCAGGGGGTCATCGGCATATCATCCTGCGATGATGGTGGCTTTGTTGTTTTACGGGTACGCGACGGGGACGTTTTCTTCTCGCAAGCTTGAGCGTGCTACGTATGACAGCATAGCGTACAGGTATATCTGCGCGAACAGGAATCCTGATCATGACAGCATAAACAGTTTTCGCAAGCGTTTCATGAAGGAGCTTGAGGGGATGTTTGTGGAGATACTGGTGATAGCGAGGGAGGTGGGGATGTTGAAGATGGGGACTGTGAGTTTGGACGGAACGAAGATAAGGGCTAACGCGAGCAGGCACAAGGCTTTGAGTTGGAAGAGGGTGTTGGAGATAGAGAAGGGGTTGAAGGAAGAAGTTAAGGAACTAATGAGGTTAGCCGAGGAGGCCGACAACAGTTCATTGCCCGAGGATGTGGATATACCGGGGGAGTTGCGCAGGCGGGAGAGTCGGCTTGAAGTAATAAGGGAGGCCAGGAAGGAGATAGAAGCTCGGGCGAAGCGGCGGTATGAGGGGAAGCTTGAAGAGCATAAGGAGAAGATGGGGAAGCGAAGGCGGTACGAGGAGGAGACGGGGAAGAGGCCGAGGGGGAGGGAGCCGAAGGAGCCTGAGGGTGGTCCTGGGGACAAGGACCAGGTGAATCTTGTGGACGAGGATTCGCGGATAATGCCCGCGGGCGGTGGGTTTGAGCAGGGCTACAACGCGCAGGCGGGCGTGGAAGTGGAGAGCAAGTTGATAGTGACCCGGCATGTTACGCAGAACACTAACGACAAGCGGGAGATAGAGCCGACGCTTGAGCAGCTGGGGTACCAGAAGCGACTTCTGGGAGAGGCGGAGAACCTGCTTGCCGACGCGGGTTACTTCTCCGGGGGCAATGTGGAGGCTTGCGGGAGAAAAGGAGTGAAGCCGTTTATATCAACGAGCAGGGAGAAGCACAACGAGCCGTTTTGGGAGAGGTTCGCTCAGGGTGAGCAGGAAGATTCCGGTGAGCCGGTGAGTGCGGTTGAAGATATGAAGAGGCGGATGAAGACGTCTGAGGGGAGGAAGCTTTACGCGAAGCGCAAGTCTACTATAGAGCCCGCGTTCGGGGTGATAAAGCATGTGATGGGATTCCGGCAGTTTCTATTGCGGGGGGTTGGAGTTGTACAAGGAGAATGGAATTTGGTGTGTATTGGTTACAACTTGAAGAAGATGTATGCCCTGAGCGAATGAAAAGGGGCGAAATGCGGACGAATTGGGAGAAATCAGTCAGTTCGGGGGTGGTTTGAGAAGTAAGATTTACTGATTTTTACCGATATTATGTCCAACGAGCCCAAGTCAGTTGAAATTACACCGGATTCATACTCAAGACCGACAGACTCCTTGAAACAAAATATTTTCTTCGGGTAGAATTAAAGCCCGTTTGTTCCTGCCCGGATAGCTCAGTTGGTAGAGCAGAGGACTGAAAATCCTCGTGTCGGTGGTTCGATTCCGCCTCCGGGCACATCATCTTTGTCGTGTTCTTATGGGTGAAACGGAATCCTTCCGTCTCTCCGCTCTTATGAGGTCGGCTTATGTTAAAGACGCTTAATCGGAGGACTGGCGCTCTCGCAACCGTTGCGGTTCTTGCGGCCTGCGCTTTTATACTCTCATGTTCTTCACAGGCACAGACAACCCCGTGTCCCGACGGCACAGAACCTTATACCGAATACAGGCTTTTTTTCGGACGTGGGAGCGCGGATAATCCCCGAGCTGTGAGTGATGAAGCGTGGAGTGAGTTTCTCGAAGACACTATCACCATAGAATTCCCAGACGGTCTTACCGTTTTGGACGCCTATGGACAGTACACCGATTCTACAGGAACGCTGATAAAAGAGGACACTAAGTTGCTTATAATCCTCGTTCCTCCGGATGCAGATTCCACTCCCGGAATAGATAGGATTATTGAAGAATACAAAAACAGGTTTGCTCAGCAGGGGGTCTTGCGCGAGATTAAAGCTACCTGCGCGTCGTTCTGATCCTATCGCCTGGATCCTTCTCTAACCTCTCAGCTAAGCTGCATCCGCCCGGATTGTTTTGTTATATACATTAGGTTAAACTTAGCGTACATAGGACTATTCTATTCGCGGAGGAGCTTTGAATGAGATTTGGCGATTACCTAAAGAGCATAAGAAAGAGAAAAAAAATTACGCAGGAGAACCTTGCTCGATCTCTTGACGTTTCAAGCGTGTACATACATCAGCTTGAAACTGGAAAGGTTGACGCGCCCTCTTTTGACCGTTGCCAGCAGATATCTTCGATCTTGGAAGTCAAGGTTGAGGAAATCTGGAGCGTTTCAAGAGCTGAGAGACTCAAAAGATTTATTGAGAAAGAAGATATATCCGAGCAGGAGCTTGAGGTTCTAACAAACGAGGAGAAAATGCTCGTTAAGCTTTACAGAAGTCTTGACGGAGAAATAAAAAAGGATTTTACCGGAATGGTCTTCATGCTTCTCCGACATTCCCAGGACAAAAAGCTACGCAAGATACTTGAAGAGTTTGTAAAATGCGCCTGAACCAGAAACTTGGACTGCTGTTCAAAATATCTATGGTTGAGCTGGGCATTATCGCCCTTATAGGGGGGGTGTTTTATTTCCAGTTTGACAACGCGAAAAAAGAGTTTGTCACAAAGACACGAGCCATCGCAGAAACGATAGGCGACCAGGCAACCAGCTTCTATCAGGACCGCGGAGAGGCGCCTACAAGCGACGAGTTCTACCTTTTTCTTGACCAGAGGCTTGGCAGGGAAAAACTGTTTAACACCTTCGGAGTTTCCCCCAAGTTCTTCAGTGTCACTTTCACGAAACAGCAGGAAAGCGAAATGGCTTCCGGACATTTCATGGAAAATTCCTATCCGCCCGAGGGATACTCGGTTGAGAAATACGCCGGGAAAATTTCCGTTTCCGTTCCGTTTCTCGTTCCGCAGGCCGAGGGGCCACTTGGCATAGTTAAAATTGATTCTGATACGAAAACATTGATGAAAAAGGTTTTCGCCGACAACTTTTTGCTTTACGTAGCCATTTTAGTGGTGCTTAATAACCAGGCCTTCATCCTTCATCTGTTTTTCAAGAGGAGGAAGGAAGAGATACCTTTCGGAGGAGAGGGCTATCTAAAGGAACACTCCATAAGCGCGCTTAAACTGATGCACAAGGTGCTCGGAGATATAATAGAGGACCACGCTTTGGAAGATAAAAAATCCCCGAAGGAGAAAACCGCGGACGCGGCGAACGTCATTTCGATTTCAAACGCGGCCACTAAGCAGGAAAAATGAAAAAAAGCTTTCTGATCATATCATTTGTCTTTGCGGTTTCCTTTCTTGCGGCTTGTGTCGCGGAGGATGAATCCGTCGTCAAGTTTGGTGGACCGATTCTCCAGACCGAAAACTCTGACGGTAGCGTGGATTTTAACGGCGCCGTCGAGAACACGGCGGATTTTCCCGTGCAGTTGGTTTACGTAGTTATCTTCATAAAAGATTCAGATGGAAACGCCCTTGCCGTAACCTCCGTGCTCGTTGAGGAAGGGGATAGACTTGACCCGGGGGAAAGCTTTTTCTTCACGGCAAGTTTCGATAATTTTCCCGAAGAGGACTATTCAAGAGAAGTACAAGTATATTACGACCTTGTGGAAGAGTAGTCTTCCATCCCCAGTTTGTTGATTTCTCCACTAAAAAAGTTGGCTTTCAGTAAGTTTCGCCGCCGGATTCGTTCTCTGAGGGAAAAAACTCCATGGTTGGGATAGATATAGGTTCAAATTCCGTTAAGGCTGTGGAACTGGCATATGGGGACGGAAATTACCGGCTTGAGAATATCGGAGAGGCAATGCTTCCAAGCGGCGCCATAACCGGCAAATCGATTTCAAGAGGTGATGTGGTTTCCGGGGTTGTCTCAAATCTTGTTTCCGGGCTTGGCATAAAGACTAAAAGGGTGGTGATAGGCATCTCCGGCAAAGCCGTTGCTTCAAACATCGTCAATGTTCCCGGAACCTTTCTCAGAAAAGACATGGAGAAACTTGTTCCGGACCTTGTGAACGCCAGTCTTTTCAGAAACCTTGGCGGGGTTAATTACAGTTACACACCGCTTTCCCGGCAAAATGGAAAATCCACGGAGGTCCCGGTACTGATCGCGGCGGTTTCAAAAAGAACGGCACAGGAATATAAAAGTTCGGTTTTCTCCGCAGGCCTCCGCGCCCGGATAATTGATATTGACGCTATGGCTCTTTCAAGCGCCTACGCAGTTTCTTGCGGAAGTCGTGGTGAAAAAGTAGCTCTTGTGAACATCGGGGCGTCGGTAATCAACTTAAGCGTTTTGGAGGGTGGCGTACCTTTAATGCTAAGGGATATTCCGCTTGGAGGACAATGGGTTACCTTTCGTCTTATGGAGAAGTTCAAAATCACCTATGAGGAGGCGGAGAGAATAAAGTGCAGCATAAAGGGGTACGACAGATACGAAGATATAAAGGCCGTTTTCTCTGATTTCGCCACACGCGCCGCGGGCGAGATAAAAGCGGTTCTTGACGATGGCGGGGGCGGGCTTGACCGCGTGATTATTTCCGGGGGATCTTCCAGAATCGCGACTATGGCAGACACTCTTGGGCAAGCCACGGGGGTTCCGGTTGAGATCTCAAATCCTTTTCGGAATATCGGCGTTTCGGATTCGCGTTTTGACCCAGAGTACATTGAGCATCTGGCCCCGAAGATGGCAGTTGCGGTAGGTCTTGCGCTGAGGGGTTTGTGAAAAGGAAAAAAAACTGGTAAGAAATTCCGCGTACCGGACTCAGTTTCTTGAAGGTATAAGGTGGATTATCAAGGAAACCGTAAGCGCGACCGCGCCGACTACCGAAAGAACCTTGAAGTAAAAAGACCAGTCGAGTGAAAATTTGAGGGAAATCCCGAAACCAACTATAAAAAGAACAAGTGCGGTTATAAGAATTCCTCCGAGAATGTTTGTTCTAAGCATACGAAACTCCAACAAGCAGAATTAATAAAAAACGGCACTATTGTATACAAGACCGCGTAAATTTCAATTCTTAAAGCAGAGAGTTTCCCGCGGCGAGGAACCTGAATTCACATCATGACGAGTAAAAGAGAACTAGGGATTTTAAAACTGCTCAGCGGAAAAGAGGGGAAAAGCCTCTCCGAGGGCAATATTCTCCGGGGACTTAACATTCCGGAGAAAAAAAGAGAGGATCTCCGGGCTACACTGGAGCGGATGATCCTTGAGGGAAAGCTAAAAAGGACTTCCAAGGGCCGCTACCGCTTTGGAAAACCCGGAAAAAAGACAGATGGGAAAGACCGTCGGCGTTCAAGTTTTTCCGGTTCCCCTGTAAACGGGAACCGGAAAAAAACCGTGCTAGACAGCTTTTCCAACGGGAAATCCCCTGGAGTCCTGGCCGACCTGAGGAAAACCCCGGAGGGGTTCGTTGCTTGCCCGAGAAAAGCGGAGATTCCCGAGTATGAGATTGAAAATGAAGGGGGGAAAGGGAACTTTTCCGACGGAGAACTCGTGATCATAGAGGTTCAGTTGGGAAAGAATTTAGCTAGAGTGACCGAGCGTCTCGGTATATCTGGAGAAATTGAAACCGAAAAAAAGGGGATTATCTCCGAGTACCGTCTTCCGACGGGTTTCTCGCGTGACGTGACGAAGGAAGTCGGGGTTCTAAGCGCGGAACTTTCAAACGGAGATCTTTCGGCAAGAGTGAATCTTGAGAAAGAAACCATTTTCACCATAGACGGGGATGACGCTAAGGATTTTGACGACGCCGTTGGCATAAAAAGAATCCGAAAGGGCAAAGGGTACAGACTCTGGGTAAGCATCGCGGATGTTTCTCATTACGTGGTTTGCGGAAGCGCGTGTGATGATGAGGCCGCACGCAGAGCTACCAGCACTTACCTTTCAGACAGGGTGATTCCCATGCTTCCCAAGGAACTTTCAAACGATCTTTGCAGCCTGCGTCCGAGAAAAAGACGGCTTACCAAGACGGTTGAGATGGACTTCGATTCCTCGGGAAGGCTTAAGGACTCAAGGATATACAACAGCGTGATAAAAAGCTCCGCGAGACTCACCTACTCCGAAGTTGCGGCCGTTTTAGAAGGAAACGGCGCCGTCTCGTCATCCCTTAGCAAAAACATCGCTTCTTCCCTGCTTTTGATGAGAGAGCTTTATGCCAAACTCAGGGAGCTTAGAATCGGAAAAGGCGGTCTTGACTTTGATTTCCCCGAGGCCGTACTGCTTCGCGATTCCACAGGAGAGGTAAGGGATGTCGACAGGTTTAAGCGAAACGTTGCCCATGAGATAATAGAGGAGTTTATGATCATGGCCAACTCCGTAGTTGCGGAGTTTATTTTTAAAACCGGTTTCGAATCGATTTACAGAATCCACGAACCTCCGGATCCGGATTCCATAGAGCAACTGCGCGAAAGCCTTCTCAAGATAGGTATCAAAGCTAATCTCGCAGCACGAGCGAAGCAGCCGGACATCCAGGCGGTGATGAAGGCTGCTTCGGGAAGAAGAGACCGGGAACAGATAAATTTCATGATTCTGCGCGCACTCAAAAAAGCTGTTTACTCGACAAAACATGTCCCCCATTTCGGTCTCGCTATAGACGATTACACTCATTTTACTTCACCCATAAGAAGGTATTCCGATCTTGTTGTCCACAGGATTCTCAACGATATACTGGCGAAAAAAGACCCTTCCTACGACTCCGCCCTTCTAAAACGGATCGCCGAACGCTGCTCGATCTTGGAGAGAGTGGCCGAAAACGCGGAGCGCCAGTTCATGAACCTTGAGACCGTGAACTTCATGAAAACCCGCGTGGGCGACGTATTCCACGGGAAAATACTCAGCATACATCCCTTCGGGGTCTTCATAGAGACAAAGGAACACTTCGTCGAAGGACTTATTCCCGAGCATTCTTACAAGGGCAGGGGCAGGAAAAGAAAGTGGTTTGAACTCGGAGAGGAAATTCGCGTGAAGCTTGTTTCGGCGGATACGGAGAGAAGAAGGCTTACCTTCGATCTTGTATCCTGACCGCCTCTTTCGGTTCGATGAAAAAACGAAGCCGTGCGAAACTCTCCCAACTCTCCGGGTTTGGTTCCAGATTAGTGTGAAATCTACGGAAGACTCAATTTATGGCGGTGTTCAGTCCCGCTCATGCTTTGAGCTTTCCATGCATCATCAGAGTAAATGCGACACTTTGCCCTGTAAAACAAACCGTGGTTTTACAGGAACTAATTGTACCATTATGACCGCGATTCGGACTACTCAATCCGTGCATTAGAAACGCCCGCGTGGCGCAAGGTATCCGCCCCAGGTTCTAATCCATGTTCGGGATCGTTCACGACTTACTCGGAGATGTTACTTGTCAAACGGTAGCTTGTGCTTCGTCCGCCACCGGGATTCTGAATAAAGATGCCGCGTGACTTTAAGTCCTGAATGTCCCGTAGTGCCGTATCTGGGGAGCACTTGGCCAGCTTGGCATATTTTGAGGTGTTCATATTGCCCTTAAAGCCATCCTCGAGCATACGATTAACAATCAGACGCGGACGTTCGTTAACAGGCTGCCGATTAATTTTTTCCCATAGCCCTGCTTTAAACAATACGGCGCTCAGTGTGTCTTCGGCGCCGACAATTGCGCGACCAAGGCAATCCAAGAACCACTTGAGCCAACCTGTTATCTCCAGTGTGCCGCGTTGTTGCTTTTCCAGTTGATCGTAATAATCCTTACGCTCAGATTCAATTTGTGATGAAAGACTGTAAAAGCGATACGGCATGCCGTCAGCACGTGCCAAGGCCATATCGGTAATTGCTCTGGCAATACAGCCGTTACCATCCTTGAATGGATGAATCGTCACAAACCACAGATGGGCGATGCCAGCTCTGAGCACAGGGTCAACATCGTTTTTGCCCTCAAACCATGCCAGAAATTCTGCCATCTCATGCGCAAGCCGCTCCGCACTTGGAGCCTCAAAATGAACTTTTTCACGTCCGATAGGGCCTGAAACCACTTGCATTGAACCGGATTCGACGGAGCGCCAGCTACCGGCTGTGATGCGACGCGTGCCACTGCGACCTGTTGAAAATAGTGCGGCATGCCAGTCAAACAACCTTTTTTTTGTTAAGGGTTTAGTGAATTGCTGGGTCGCATCCAGCATTATCTCAACAATACCTTCAACATCGAGGCTTGCTGGTACAGGACCAGCAGTATCAATGCCTAATCGGCGAGCGATTGACGAACGAACCTCCTGGGGATTCAGCTTTTCTCCTTCGATCGCCGCTGATTTAACAACATCGCTTGTCAGCGTGCTTAAGGTTGCCTCTCGCTTGAGTTCAAAACCTAATCTTTCCATTCTGCCTAACAGGCGACCCTGACGGTATCGCACATCGGCAAGCCTGGAAGTGAGTTTTTCGGCATCCCAAGTGAACTTCGGCCAGTTATTATGTCCATGTATCCACATATTAATCACCGCATTGTTTGCAGTGATTATAACCTTTATTCACCGCACAAGCAAGAGAAATCACCGCAAAATATGCGGCAAATAAGATCGCTATTCACCGCACAGCAGCACGGATGGCTTTTTTCAATTCTTCATCTATGACGTTACATAGGCTTGGAGCGGTATCGCCCACTTATCAGACAGATACGTTTCGATACAGTTTGCTTTTCCCGGGAACGGGCTTGGGTCAGCAAATGCTGGGCTTCCCACGGAATTCGCTATCTCGGGATAGAAGAGTTCGAGATAAGCTAATGGCGGAGGGAGTGGGATTCGAACCCACGAGGGCCACAAGGACCCCACTGGTTTTCGAGACCAGCGCCTTAAACCGCTCGGCCATCCCTCCCGACCCGCAAAACAGGCTACCGAAGCCTGAAGGGCAAGGCAACATCTCTTAGGAAGTTTTGTTATTAATGCCTCTGTGTAATATTAAGTGGATATGATCGAAAGTTACTTTACCCCGGAGGCTGTCGAATTCATTAGGGATGCAATAACCGAGGCCTACGGAAACGAGGTTTTTTTCGTCGGGAAGATAAACGAAAGCTCCCTGGTTTACGACGTCAGGGTCTTTGCCCGCGGTAACCGCCAGGCGGTTCCGGCGATTCTTGATGCGGCAAAGTTGGGAAACGTGGTCATACACAACCATCCCTCGGGCAACCTTGAGCCCTCGCCGCAGGATGTGGCCGTCGCTTCGGCTTTCGGAAACAAAGGGGTCGGTTTCTACATAGTGGACAGCGAGGTCGAGAAGGTATACGTCGTGGTCGAGCCTTTTGTTCCGGGAGAGAAGGTACGCGTTGATAATGAATCCGCAAGGGAATATCTTTTGCCAGCAGGCCCGGTAGCCCAAGTTCTGGGGGAGAAGTATGAATACAGAGACGAGCAGCTTGAAGTTCTCTCAAACGTAACCGAGGCCTTTAACGATGAATACTTATCCATGATAGAGGCTGGCACAGGTACCGGAAAAACTCTTTCCTATCTCATACCCTCCATCCTCTGGTCAATTAACAACAATGAGAGGGTGCTGGTCTCCACAAACACCATTAATCTGCAGGAGCAATTGATAAACAAGGACCTTCCGCTTCTTCGGGATGTTTTCCCGAAGAAGTTTGATTACGCGCTCGTTAAGGGAATGAGAAACTATTTCTGTCTTCTGCGCGGTGAAGCAGTGGGGCAGGATCTTTTCGATTTTATAGATGACGGAGAAAGAGGGTCAATGAAGGACATACTCGAGTGGGCGAACATTACTACGGACGGTTCACTCTCCGATCTCGCCTTCACGCCCCCTGACGACGTGTGGGACAGGGTGTCTGCGGAAAGCGAAAGCTGCCCGGCGACCAAGTGCCCCCACTATTCGAGTTGCTTTTTCTTTAAGTCCCGCAGGGAACTCTCTAGGGCTTCTGTGCTGGTCTCTAACCACCACATGCTTTTTTCCGATGTCGCGATAAAGGGGACGGCGGGACCCGATTCGGATTTCGGGATAATTCCCCGCTACGCGAAGGTTGTTTTCGATGAGGCGCACAATATTGCCGAGGCGGCGACTTCACATTTCAGTCTGAAACTGAGCAAGCACGGGATTATGAAGACGCTCTCGAGGCTTCGCTCCCGGAAAAACAAAGGCGGGGACAAGGGAATTGTATCCTACATCTCGCATCTTGCGCAGAAGGAAAGGGATCCCGTTCTAAGGGAGATTTTCGAGCGCTCGGGCGGTGGTCTTGCGAGGGCCGTTGAGCGAATCGAAGCCGTAAGCGAGGAAGTCTTTAATTCGCTTTACAGCTTCGGAGCGGAGATGTCGGGTGAAACGGCGATAAGCCTGAGGCTTACAGAAGAGGTTTCGGGGCATGAGAAATGGACTGGTGTGAAGGAGCGCTTCGGGGCACTTGAAAAATCTCTTTTCTCGCTTGGAAACGAGATAACCCACCTGCTGGGAGTGGTTGAAGCCTCACCGCGCGCGGATTCCTACATAAAGCTCACCGCCGAACTTGGCGGCATCGCTAAAAGATCCGTTGCCTTCCGCGAAGTCATAGGAAGGTTTTTCGGCGAGGGGGACGAGAATTACATCAGATGGTTTGAAGGGAACCGCAGACGCGCGGCGATTTTCTGCTCCATCAACCTTTCTCCACTTGACGTATCCAAAGAGCTTGAAGAAAAACTCTACTCAAAGACTAAGACCGTCGTCATGACCTCCGCGTCGCTTGCCGTTGATAAGAATTTTGATTTTCAGAAAAAAAACATCGGACTTTCGGATAACGAAAGATTCAGGGGGCTGATCGTTGATTCCCCGTTTGATTTCCGTACACAGTCCCTGCTGCTGGTCCCGGCGGACATGCCCGAGCCCGGGCGAGAAGGATACGAAGATTCTCTCTCGCAGATATTATCCGATTCCATATCCGTAACGAACGGAAACGCATTGGTGCTTTTTACATCTTATTCTTCGCTTAACAGGGTTTATGAGAAGACGGGGCGGATCCTTGAGAAAAGCGGGTTCGGACACTTTCCCCTTTTCAAGCAGGGAGAAATGCCGAGGGGCCTGCTGCTCGAGAAGTTCAAGACGCTCGGAAACTCTGTGCTTTTCGCGACCGACAGCTTCTGGGAGGGAGTCGATATTCCCGGAGATTCCCTGAGGATGGTCGTCATATGCAGGCTTCCTTTCAAGGTTCCCACGGACCCGGTCACAGAGGCGAAAATCGAGTATATGGAAAAGCAGGATGTCGATTCGTTTCGCGAATACATACTTCCCCACGCGGTTCTAAGATTCAAGCAGGGTTTCGGAAGACTCATACGCACGAAGACGGACCGCGGCGTGGTTATGGTTCTTGACAGACGCATAGTGTCGAAGTACTACGGGAAGTTCTTTATCAACTCCGTTGCGGGGAGCGATTTTTTCTGCGGGAAAACGGAACAGGTACTCGGGAGGATGCGAAATTTTTTCTTCAAGGGGCAGGACCACTGAATTTTTTCCATGGAGAGAGGAGAGAACCGAGAAAAAGAGCGCTTGGATACTGTTTTTAGAAGACTCGGCAGATCTAGGTTCCGCTCGGGTTTTAAGCTTGATTCTAAAGAAGCGCTTTATCTTGAGCAAAGGGGACTCCCTACGGTGCTTTCGCATGGAAGGGATTTTCTCGAAAAAGGGCTTGCCCCCGCCCTGCCCGCAAATGACGGGAAGCAGACTCCCTGGGGCGGACATCCGGTGTTTCGGGCACAGCACGCCACGGCCACGTGCTGTCGGAGCTGTCTTTTAAAGTGGCACGGGCTCCCTAAGAAAAAAGAGCTTACGGAACAGGAACTTGATTATATTCTCAGGGTGATTGAGAGGTGGCTTTCGGCCCAGAGCGGTCCGCAAGGGTGATTTCCAAAAAATTTTTGTTTTATGTTAGAATATCAGGAGATATCAAGAGATTTTATGTTGGGGAGCCAGAAGACATGGACGAAGAAGCAATCGCGCTGCCCGAACTTGTAAAGGACGAGATCGACGAATTTGAGCGTCAGGTCTCCGATTACAGGAACGGAAAGATAAGCGAGGTAAAATTCCAGAAGATAAGACTCCAGCTGGGAGTATACGCCCAGCGCCAGGAAGGAGTCCAGATGCAGAGGATAAAGATTCCCTACGGAAAACTAAGCTCTGCTCAGCTGAGAAAACTAGCGGACGTTTCGGACAAGTACGCAAGCGGTTTCTTTCACCTTACTACCCGCCAGGACGTCCAGCTTTACTACGTCAATCTTGAGACGGTTCCCGACATGATGAGAGATTTGGCAAGCGTGGGAATCACCACACGCGAGGCCTGCGGCAATACGATAAGAAACGTCACTGCTTCCCCAATAACCGGCGCTTCTCCTACCGAAACTTTCGATGTGACTCCTTACGCCGAGGCGTTTAAGGAGTTTATGCTCCGAAACCCAATATGCCAGAACATGGGAAGGAAATTTAAGGTCTGCTTTGAGAGCAATCCGGATATTGATAACGCGGGAGTACGCATCCACGATCTGGGTTTTCGCGCCAGGGTCAGGGAAGAGGACGGAAAGCGCGGTTTTCAGGTCTATGTGGGCGGCGGACTTGGCGCTTCGCCTTCGCTCGGACATCTTTGGACCGAGTTCATGCCGGTTGAGGAGATGATACCTTTTTCGGCCTCGGTCGTGAGAGTTTTTGACAGGTACGGGGAGAGAAAGGTACGGATGAAGGCCAGGATGAAGTTCCTTGTGAGAAAACTCGGTTTTGAAAAATTCAGGGAGGTAGTCGAGAAGGAAAGGGCTTCACTAGAAGTTGATCCTTCCTGGAATGACTATCTTGAGGCAATTGACCGGGAGCACGAAGCTCCCAAGCTAAACGGGCATGGCCTTGCCGAGGCTCCGAGCTGGGTGGCGGATGACCCGGATTTTATGGAGTGGCGGCAAAAAAACGTTTCCCCGGCGGGAGTCGATGGATATTCCATCGTTAACGTGAGAGTACTTCTCGGGGATGTTCCATCTGATACCGCAAGAGCGCTTGCGGACATGATAGATACTTTCGCCGATGGCTCAATACGGATAACTATCCAGCAGAATTTAGTGATCAGGTGGGTCCCCGACCAAGGGCTTCCCTCGCTTTACGCCGAGCTTAAAGAGGCGGGTGTTTCAAACTCAGGCGCGGACACTTTTGAAGATGTAACCGCCTGCCCGGGTGCCGATACCTGCCGTTTGGGCATCACTTCGGCCAAAGGTCTAGCGACGAAACTTACCGGCATGATGGGTAACGGCCTTGGAAAATACAAGGAGACTCTTGGAAGCCTGAGGATAAAGATATCGGGCTGCCCCAACGCATGCGCCCAGCACGTCTCGGCCAGCATAGGGTTCCAGGGAGCTTCCATAACGAGAGAAGGAAGAAGCGTTCCGGCGGAGATGCTTTTCCTCGGCGGAGGACTTTACGGAGACGACACGCGCCTTGCCATGCCGGTCACCAAGATTCCGACCAGAAACGCTCCCAAGGTTGTCGAGAGACTGCTTGAGATATACGATAGGGAGAAAGAAGACGGTGAGCATTTTGACCTCACGATGAAAAGACTCGGAGCCAAGTACATAAAGAAAGCGGTTTCTGAGTTCAACACTATTCCTTCCTACGAGGAAGATCCCGATTTTTACACCGACTGGGGGCACGAAGAAGAAAAGTTCGCCGTTCAGCAGGGAGTAAGGGGAGAGTGTGCGGGGGTTACGGTAGAGGAAAGAATACCCGTGTTCTCAAATGCCGAGAGGCGGATTGAGCAGGCCCAGGCGCTTTTTCTCCATGGCGACTACGAAGCGTGCATGAACGAGCTTTACCTTGCTTGCTCGGACAGTGCCCATGTTCCTCTCTACACCAAGCTTGTAGATCCGTTCACACCGGATCAGACGATATGGGAGTTTGAGAATCTTGTCGTGAGAACTGGAGAGACCGATGAGAAATGGCTTGATGTCTCGCGCAGGTTCAGCGAGTACAGGGACGGAGAGGCCTCGGCAACAAAAGCTATAGAGTTCCTTGAAGTCGCCAAGAGTTTTCACTCCGACTGCGAAAAGGTTCAGGAACAGTTAATCGCGTAGAACACCGGGAGCTTTTAAATCCCACTTCTTATCGATGACAGCCAGCCAGTGGATCAGTAGCCTCCGGTTATATATTTCTTAAGCGCCTCGATTTCGAATTTCTGACGGGAAATGATGTGATTTATGATGTCGCCGCTTGTAACCATCCCGCAGAGCTTTCCGTCTTCTATTATGGGAAGGTGCCTTATCTTGTTCTCCGTCAGGATAGCCATGCTTTCCTGAATTGAATCGTCGGGTGAGGCGTAGATCACATCCCTGATCATGAGTTCGCTTACTGTAGTGTTGGCCGATGATTTTCCCTGGAGGATAACCTTCCTCGCGTAGTCGCGCTCGGAGAATATTCCGACGACCTTTTCTCCGTCAAGCACGAGCAGAGCGCCTATTTCCTTTTCCGCCAACATCTGAAGGGCCCTGTACACGGTCTCATCCGGTCCTATCGACCATACGCTGCTGCCTTTGTGTTTTAGTATGTGTCTTAGATTTTCCATGACCTAATCTGCCTTTTATGTCTCGTATTATTATCAAGTATATAAGTTTTTTCCGCCAAAACAAAACTATACGCACCCGAAAGGCGGGGGTGACTGGAGCGGGCGTCGGGTTCTGAGAACCATCGTATGTTTTTTATAATTGCTTTCAGAATATTTCATTTCTTTTATTAACGTATCTCGGAATTATTCGTATAGTATTATGTCTGTGTTAACTGTCTGGGTACGCAGAATAACTTTGCTAACCCTTTTTCATAATGGGCAAAAACGAAAAACTTAAAAAAGCCGCGGGTGTAAGAGCCGTCGACTTTGTGCACACAGGGATGCTAGTCGGACTCGGCACCGGGTCAACTGCGGAGTTTGCCATAGAAGAGCTTTCAAAGCGGATAAAAGACGGTCGGCTTTCGGGCATATCCTGCATTCCAAGCTCTGAGAGAACGAGGAATTTTGCGGAGACCCTAGGTCTCGATCTTGTTGAGCTTAGTTCGAAGAGGAAGATTGACGTGACTATTGACGGGGCAGATGAAATTGATTCCGATTTTAACCTTATCAAAGGGGGCGGGGGTGCGTTTTTAAGGGAGAAGGTGCTGGCCCAGAACAGCGAGAGAAACATAATAGTCGCCGACGAGTCAAAGCTCTCGCGACGACTCGGCAGCCGTTTTCCGGTTCCCGTAGAGGTGCTTGAATTTGCCCTTGAGGCTGAAAAAAGCTACCTCAAGAGCCTTGGCGGAGAAGTGAAATTACGACTTGCGCGAGACGGTTCCCCCTTCTTAACCGACCAGAACAATTTTATTGTTGACTGGAGTTTCGGGCAAATTGAGTCTCCCTCTTATTTCGCTGACCGATTGTCACAAAGGGCGGGGATAGTTGAGCATGGCCTTTTTATAGGAACCGCAAGCGATATCATAATAGGTTCTCCGCGCGGACTAAAGCATCTTATCGCGAATGAATCTCTCTGAGTCTTTGGCGGTTCTTTGATACCGGCCATAACCATGCGCAAGGCCATGATTTTGGGTAAAGGTTGACGTTTTTACCCCGAACTGCCTGGGCGGTTTTTCCACAAAGCCGCCGAAAACAGCACGGACACTATCAAAAACAGGTTAAACAAAGCGCCTTTGGCAGTATTGCCAGACCCAGCGATTGCGCATCCGTCATCGTCGCTGCTAACTTCCGGATGGAAACCAGCACCGATTATGAGGTTCTCGCCGCCAAGAAAACTATCATCGCTAAAACTTACAACATAGCTTAACTTAGGAACATCCCCGGGGGATTTGCCTTCTTCCATGATGGGGTCTATATCATCTGTTGGATCGTCCCAGAGATACTCAACAAATCCTCTGGGGTCCTCAGGCAGCAAACCCAAGTCTTTACACAACCTGTCTCCGTCATCTATCACCCTGATTATCTCATCCCCTATTTTGCATTTATTCTTGTCCTCAAGATTCAGATTCCCGTTTTCAAGTCTAGGCGTATTCCCGCCCCTTATCAACTCCGAAGTGCAACACCTTTAGCAAGAGATGATAAGGGGTAATCAATGGAACTTCCCCATTTTCCTAAGCGTGCTGTTTTCATCTTCAAATCTCCTTTGCGTGTTTTGGTAGTACCGGTAATTACCTTACAATAATTTCTCAATTATATTCTTGTTCTTTTATGATAGTTAAGGAAATTTAGTAATGATTTCAATATAGTAAGAAAGAGTCAGTCCTACCAAGGGACCAGAAATCCAAGGATCATAACCGTTGCTCATGACCATTGGTCAAAAATTGGCGGTATGAAGTGAAACAGTTCTCAAAGGGTGGCGATTATTGAAAAATCAATATGTGGATTTAGCGGTAAGCGGGCGGAGTAGATCAGACACACTTATCTGAGAGCCAGATTTCAAGTGATAAAAAACCGGGTGATCCTTGCGATGCTTGTTGCGACCTCGGATGGAGTCCCGATTCTTACTATGCCCCTTCCCTTCTCATCAAGAGACTTGAAGTCGCCTCTTGCCTGCGCCATCTTGAGTATCCCGAAAGAAAATACCGATTCCGCGGAGCCGACGTCATCAGGTATGTGCAGATCATTCGCGTTATCGCTTACGATCTGGATGAAAAAACCTTCGCCTGAGTCTCCCTTGTGAAGCTGGCCTGTTGAGTGGAGAAATCTCGGCCCGAAACCCAGAGTTACGGGCACGGATGATACCTTCTCGATCTGCGCGCGAAGGGAAAGAAGCTCCTTTGAATTTTCTTCTGTGGGATCTACGTACGCCTGAATCGATATGTAGCCCCCTTTCTTTGAGGAGACAAGCTCTCTTAGATATTCTGGAGATTCAATGTTTCTGTTACTTGAAAAAACAAGCCCCTCTCTTGAAAAATCGGGTCTTTCGGATTCAAGCTCTCCGGTTTCTCCGTAGAGCTTGAGAAAACTTCTGGCGAAAGTCTTTGCGGATTCGACATCGGGCTGATCAAAGGGATTTATCCCCATGATGCTTCCGGCAATGGCGACCGCGAACTCAAAGCGCAAAAACTCCGCCGCGACCGCGTCAGGCGAGTCAACGACTATTTGCACGAAGGGAACTCCGGAGTCTGCAAGACATCCCGCTACGGCGTCCGTACTCCCATCCCCTCTCAAGGAAAAAACAATATACGCCCTGTCTTCACTGGAGCTCGGCGCATCGGAGCTTGCCTCGTCAAGCAGCGGAAGAATGCCGACACCGTTTTTTCCCAGACTCTCTGCGATCAGCTGCTCTGCCCAGTAGCCGAAAGGAAAAAGTTTTTCTGAAAAAACGAAACCCAGCTTGTCTCTTCCCCCCCTCGCCATAACCCCGAGAAAGGTCCCCAAGCGAAAGGAAGGACTCTCATGGTAACTTCCTCCGGCCGTGTTTTTAAGTTCAAACAGCACAGAAGCGGTCGATTGAAGTATTTTGCGTATATCGACTCCCGCTAGGGAAGCTGGCACGAGGCCGAAGTAGGAAAGTGCGCTGAATCTTCCGCCGACGTTTGGATCGTTGATGAACACCCTCCTAAAACTGTGTTTGCGGGCCGTATCGATGAGTTTTGAACCTGGGTCCGTGATGCAGACGAAATGTTTTCCTGGAGAGTCGGTCTTTTCTGCGAGTTCGCCGTAGAAATATTTCATTAGGGAAACGGTTTCCACGGTCGAGCCCGATTTTGAGGAAACCACGAACAGTGTTTTCAGAAGATTGATGCTGTTGCGGGTCTTAAGGATGAAGTCCGGGTCCGTCGTATCAAGAAGAGTGAGACGCAAAAAACCGTCTCGGGGGGTGAATATGTTTCTGAACACCTCGGAGGAGAGGCTTGAGCCCCCCATGCCGAGAACCACGACATCTGTATATCCTTTTTTTCTTACCGATTCTGAGAAGTCACAAATCTCATCCGTCACCCGAAGCATCTGTTCGGGAAGATGGACCCAGCCGAGGCGGTTTGTGATCTCGGAAGGATCGTCCGCCCAGAGCAGATAATCGCAATCGAAAAATCTTTCGGCAAAGTGGTTTCTCTCGAGCTCGAGTAGTTTGGATTCGATTGCACTTCGGTAATCGCCCGCGTATTCGGTGTAGCTTCGTGACTCGAAACCGGCTTTGTTTTCAGCGGACACGGTACTAGTCACCAAGCAGTTCGAGACATTCTTTGCGGATGGTGTCCGCGTTAAAACCGAAGTTGTTCATCACGTCGCGGTAAGGCGCCGACTCTCCGAAGCAGTCTATCCCGTAGGATTTGGCGGTAGCGCCTGAGCCCGTGAACCTCTCCCATCCAAACGTCGCTCCGGCCTCGACGCTGATTCTTACGGTGGCCGAAGGTGGCAGAACGCTGTCTTTGTATTCCTGGGGCTGCGCTTCGAAAAGACTCCAGCAGGGAAGGCTCACTACTCTCGGGTTTATTCCCGTCTCGCGCAGTTTTTCATACACTTCAAGGCAGATATGGACTTCAGAACCCGTGGATATCAGTATTATGTCGGGCGTACCGTCTGAGTCTGCTATTACGTAGCCGCCCGCAAGCGCTCCCTCGGCTGCACCGTAGCGCTCCCTGTCTATTACCGGAACATTCTGTCTTGTGAGAACAAACGCGGCGGGGCGGTCAGAGAGTCCCATCACGTATTTCCACAGAACCGCAAGCTCGTTCGCGTCGCAGGGACGTATGACGTCAATGTTAGGAGTTACTCTTAGGGTCGTCAGATGCTCTATGGGTTGATGCGTGGGTCCGTCTTCGCCGACCCCTATGCTGTCATGCGTGAAAATGTAGATTACGGGAAGTTTCATCAGGGCCGCGAGCCTTATTGAAGGCTTCATATAATCGGCAAAGATGAAATAGGTTGAGGCGTAGGCTCTGAGTCCGCTAAGACACATGCCGCTTGCTATTGCCGCCATTGAGTGTTCCCTGACTCCGAAATGAAAGTTTCTCCCCTCCCGGTCCTCGGCGGAAAAACTCGTCGCGCACTTAAGATAGGTTTTTGTCGAAGAACCTACGTCAGCGGCGCCGCCCATGAACCACGGCACTTTTTTTCCTATGGCGTTAATCACGCTTGAGTTCGCCGAGCGCGTCGCGACCGGATCGGCCGGGTAGGGAAAAGACGGGATGTCGCTGTCCCATCCCTCGGGCAGTTTCCTTTTCTCAAGCATTTCAAATTCATGAGCGAGCTCGGGATATTCGTTTGAGTACTTCCTGAAATTCTCTGCCCAAATCGCTTCGGCTTCGTTCCCCTTGGCGATTGCATCCTTCCTGTAGGAGAGGATTTCATCGGGAACGTGAAAATCCCCGGTGGCATCCCATCCGTAAAACTCCTTTGTCAGCTTGACTTCCTCTTCTCCAAGCGGCGCTCCGTGGGCCTCGCACGTGTTCTGCTTGTTGGGGCTTCCGTAGGCTATCTGGCTTTTTAGTATGACGATTGAAGGCCTCTCGGTTTCGGATCTCGCCCGAGACAAGGCCTTCTCTATTTCCTCAAGATCGTTTGCGTCATCAACTTTCTCCACGTGCCAGTTATAGGAACCGAAGCGCATTTCCGTATCCTCGGAGTATGCAAGTGAGGTGCTGCCCTCGATGGTTATGCTGTTGCTGTCGTATATCCAGATCAGGTTTCCGAGTCCCAGATGTCCAGCTATGGATGCGGCTTCTGAGGAAATTCCCTCCATCATGTCTCCGTCGCTGCAGACCGAGTACACTTTGTTATCTATGATGTCGTAGCCTAGGCGGTTAAAGTGCGCTGAAAGCCACTTGCCGGCTATGGCCATTCCGACCGAATTCGATGCTCCCTGGCCTAGAGGCCCGGTTGTGGTTTCGACTCCGGCGGTGATTCCAAGCTCCGGATGACCGGGGCAGCGGCTGTGAAGGCTGCGAAATTTCTTCATGTCATCAATCGAGATATCGTATCCGTTTACATAAAGAGCGGAGTAGAGAAGCATGGAAGCGTGACCGGCGGAGAGGACGAAGCGGTCGCGGTTTGGCCAATCCGGATTCTCGGGATTATGCCTTAAGAACTTGTCGAAAAGCACGAAAGCCGCGGGAGCGAGAGCCATGGGGGTTCCCGGATGGCCTGACTTCGCTTTTTGAACCGCGTCCATAGCGAGCGTTCTTATGCAGTTGATTACAAGGTTCTCCAATTATTCATCCTCGGGGAGAAATCCGCGCGGAAACATTGAAAATCCGCTGTAGTGCGCGTCTGATTCATGTAAAAAGACAACCGGGGTTTCGCTTGCGCGGGCCGCTTTTAAATTTACTTATCATAAACAATAGTAATAATATATCAACATATACCCCGAAGCGGTTTTCGCCGGTCTCTGCCCGGCGTGGAAACCGTTGCTTTCCCGGCAAAATGAAAAAGGCGGCTTTGGTTACAGGCGGGGCGGTGAGAATAGGAAAGGAAGTTTCCCTGAACCTCGCACGAAAGGGCTATGACATTGCCCTTCATTACAACTCCTCGGAAAAAAAGGCCCTCGCGACAAGGGAGCTGATTCTCAAGACCGGCGTGGGGTGCGAGCTTTTCAGATGCGACCTTTCATCCCCAAAAGACGCCGGGGAGCTTGTTCCCGAGGTCATAAAAAGCTTCGGGGGGCTCTGTGTTCTGGTTAACAACGCCTCGATTTTTGAGAACGTCGGGTTCCGTGACGTGACCCCTGAATTTCTGGAAACGGACATGGCCGTGAACTTCAAGGCCCCATTCTTTCTCTCCCAGTCTTTTTCCACCGAGGCAAGCGGGGGGCTTATCGTTAACTTCCTTGACACGAGAGTCAAGAAAAATCCCGTCGAGCATTTCTGCTACAACTTAAGCAAGAAGTGTCTTTATCACTTAACGAAAATGCTCGCAAGAGAACTTGCTCCCGATTTTCGGGTAAACGCCGTGTGTCCAGGGGCCATACTTGCTCCCCCGGGGCAGGGGGAGGGCTATCTTCGCGAGATGGCGCGGGGCGCTCCGATGAAGCGTACGGGCTCGATTGAGGATATAGTTAACGCGTTTAACTATCTTTTGGAAAATGATTACGTCACCGGAGAGTGTCTTTTCGTTGACGGGGGAAAGAGCCTTACTTGGTGAGATGATAATAAAGATCGAAAACCTCAGGCTTCGCACGATAATAGGGGTTTATGACTGGGAGAAGGAAAACCGCCAGGACCTTGTTATAAACGCCAGCATCGATTTTGACGGACGCAAAGCCGCGGAGAGCGATAACATAGAAGATACTTTGGACTACAAGGCCTTAAACAAAAAAATCATAAGCTTTGTAGAGACAAACGATTTTAATCTGCTTGAGAGGGTTGCCGGGGGCATATGCGATATAGTTTTTGAGGAACCGGCGGTCATGTGGGCGTCGGTAAAGGTGGAAAAGCCCGGGGCGCTCCGCTTCGCCGACTCCGTTTCGGTGACCGAAGCAAGGGAGAGGTAGACGGGCTCAGTGCCGTTTTCACCGGTCGTCTCAGAAGCAACGCTGCGTGGAAGACTTCCCCGCGGTTTTTGAAACCATACTTAACATTCAGTCGTCTAAATGTAAAATACGGTTGCGATTGGAAGCGGATACGGGCTGAAGCAGTTGGGAAAGCTTGGTCTTGTGTTCTGCAGTCCGGCTTGCCGTTGCAAGGAGAAGGTATCAGAACATGAATACGGCCATTATCGGAATCGGCTCAAATATAGATGCCGAGAGGAACGTGAGCATCACCAAGCGAATGCTCGGGGAAAAACTCAGTGTTCTCGGAGAGTCGAAATTCGTGAGAACCAAGCCTATAGGACCGCGGGAACAGCAGGATTTTCTAAACGGTTCTCTGCTAATAAAAACCCGCCTTGGCCTCAAGGGGCTAAAAGCTTTGCTCAAGGGAGTGGAGATTGCTCTTGGAAGGAATGTCGGGGAGGATCGCTACGGCCCGAGGAAAATGGACCTTGATATACTTGCCTGGAACGGAGAGATCGTCGATTCCGACGTTTACGAGCGGGAATTTCTCTGCCGCTCCGTTATTGAGCTTTGTCCCGAACTTGAAAAAACACTGAAGGAGCCGGCCCCGCCTGAAGAAACCGAAATCTTGGAAGGCCTTGTTCTTAGGAAGGTTCTTTCAAAAAAAGAGATAAAAAGCGCTATTTGGAACCTTGCAAAGAAAATTTCTGAAGACTACGAGGGAAAAACTCCCGTTTTGGTGTGCGTTCTCCTGGGCGCGCGTCCCTTTTTTGAAGACCTAGCGGAGCGGATGACCATCTCTTCGGAAAAGCAGTTTCTCAGGGTTTCAAGCTATAGGGAAGCAACGCGGCCGGAGCACCTTGAACTCGTAAGGGACATTGAATGCGGTATAGAGGGAAGGGACGTTATAATTATCGAGGATATAATCGACACTTCAGAGACGGCGAAGTTTATCCTGCGTCACATGGAATCGAAAAACCCGGGTTCGCTTCGGATATGCGCACTTATAGACAAAAGGGGAAAAGACATGACGGGTCCCGAGCCCGATTACTCGGGTTTCCAAGTGGACGAAGGATTTCTCGTGGGTTACGGAATGGATTATATGGGCAGGGCAAGAGCCCTTGAGGATATATACTTGCTACAAGATGTAGTTTGATGCAGAGCGATTTACGGAGACTGATATGGCGAAAGCAGAAGGCGTAAGATGGAATCTCGGGGATCTTTACAAAGGAATTTCAGATGCCCGCGTGGAAAAAGACTTTAAGAAAATATCGGCACGCGCCGATAAGTTTGAAAAAAAGTACAGGGGCAAGATAAAATCTCCCTCCCTTACCGCCGGCAAGCTTGCGGAAGCGGTAGGGGAGCTTGAGCGCCTGTCGGAGGGAATCGGGAAGATACTTTCCTTTGCGTATCTTCTTTTCGCGGCGGACACGCGGGATCCGAAAACCGGGGCCTTTCGCTCCTCAATGCAGCAGAAGGCGACTGAACTTCAGAAGAAACTCATCTTTTTTTACGTGGAATGGGTTTCGGTTCCGAAGAAAAGGGCGAAAAAACTCATGAATCACCCGGAACTCTCGGGTTACAGGCATTTTCTCGAGCAGGAAAGACAGTACAAGGACCATACTCTCTCAGAAGCCGAGGAAAAAATACTCCAGGAAAAATCAAACACGGGGCAGAAGGCGTTTTCAAGACTTTTTGACGAGGTTGTGAACAATATTGAATTTCGTGTGAGGCTCTCGGGGAAAACAGAGAAACTCAACCAGTCCCGGACCCTCTCGCTTCTCTACGACCCGGACAGAAAGAAAAGAAAGGCGGCTTGGGGCGGCCTAACCAGAGGACTTACGGGAAACTCCCACGTGCTTACCTACATATTCAACACTCTTGTAAACGACCACTCGATAAATGACAGGCTGAGAAGTTACGAAGACCCCATGTCGGCGCGGCACCTGAGCAACGAGATATCTCATGGGGCCGTGAACACCCTCCTTGAATCATGCGAGCGGAATTTCGAATTCGTAAGACGCTACTACACACTTAAAAGAGAACTTCTCGGGTACCGCAGATTCTACGACTATGATCGCTACGCTCCGCTGGGTTCGGAAAGGGAGCAGGTGCCGTGGGAGAAGGCAAAGGAGATCGTGCTTTCTTCGTTCGGAGAGTTTTCTTCTGAGATGGAAAAGACTGCGTCTTTGTTTTTTGAGAAAAACTGGATAGACGCTGAGCTTCGGGATGGAAAAAGAGGAGGCGCCTTCAGTCACGGAACGGTTCCCGGAGCGCATCCTTACGTCTTTATGAACTACACCGGGAAACCCAGGGACGTGATGGTTCTGGCCCACGAGCTTGGCCACGGAGTGCACCAGTATCTCTCAAGGCGGCAGGGCTATTTCCAGGCCCACACGCCTCTTACGACGGCCGAGACCGCGAGCGTTTTCGCGGAAATGCTAGTGTTTCACAGGCTAAAGGAAGAGGAGACGGAAAAGGAAGGCAGGCTGGTTCTGGTAGCGGAAAAACTCGAGGACATAATGGCAACGGTTTTCAGACAGGCGGTGCTGACAAGGTTCGAGCAGAGCCTGCACCGCGAAAGAAGAGACAAAGGGGAGCTTGCGACCGCGAGAATAAACGAGCTTTGGATCGAGGCTAACCGCGATATGTTCGGAGATTCAGTCGCTCTCACCGAAAACTACGCTTACTGGTGGCTATACATTCCCCATTTCATACACTCTCCTTTTTACTGCTACGCGTACTCCTTCGGCGAATTGCTCACCCTTGCTCTTTACGGAATGTTTCTTGAACGGGGAAGATCTTTCGTTCCCGATTACATGGGGCTTCTCCGCTCGGGGGGAAGCGCCTCACCCTCGGAACTTCTTCTGGGAGTCGGGGTGGATATAAATGACCCTGATTTCTGGCAGGCGGGACTTGACGTGATAGGCGCGATGGTGGATGAGGTGGAGGAACTTTCCGGGCTTGGCTGAAGCTTTTTATTGCGAACGGGAGGAGTTTTTCTCGTACTCGCTTACGATTTTGCTTATAACCGAATAGTGAACGGAGACCGCGTCGGCGACCTCCCTTAGAGTGTAATCCCCTGTAAGATAGGTTTTAGCTATTGCCTCGTCCCTTGAATGCCCGCTTTGTGTGAAACCGTTTATCATGCCTGATACCGGTTTTGTGACCTGATGCTTCGGAATATCTCTTGGCCGCGAACCTTTTTTTGTTTTTTCTTGGACAAGCTCTATGAATTCGTCATCCCCGAGATATATCTGCTTTCGGGTCTCTGAGATCACATCGCGCAAGCGGTTCTCTTCCAGAAATTCATCAAAGCTGTCCGTGTCCGAAGAAAAGCCTTCGGAGAACCATTTAAGGTCTATGTACGCCGGCATCTCGTCCTTTCCGTAAAGATACCTGCAGCTGCTCCATTTGAACTGGTTCGGATGTTTTACGAAACCGGCTCGAAGAGGCAGAAGAAAAATATGGGCCATAAGCGGCAGAAGATATTTTTCCTTCTGCACTACTATGGATTTATATCTTCCCCGGAAAACATGGCCGTCTGTGTCGTGCAGTCTGTTTGAGCGCTGGGTGTAAACGCCGTTTAACTGCCTTATGGCTTTTGAGAGATTCGGGTTCGGGGTCTCAATAACGAGATGATATCCGTCGGACATAAGGCAGTAGCCGAAGCAGCGGCACCCGAACCTTCCGCACACTCCCTCAAGGATTTCTATCCAAGCGTTGCCGTCAGCTGAGTTCTGAAAGACGCTCTGCCCCCTGTTGCCGACAGAGGAGATGTAATAGACCGCCCCGGTGTATTCCGGTCTTAAAGGTCTTGCCATAGGCGTGATTATAACGCAACAAAAAATTATTTCAAGACCTGACCCTTGAGCCGAATTATCCTCTCAAGGCGCAAGTGCTTTCATAGCAAAAGCTATTTGCTCCCTTGAGGCGTTGTAGGGAAACATGAGAATGGGAAGATCGGAGCTCTCAGCGAACGCCTCGAGCTTTTCTTTTGCTTCCTCCGGGTCACCGCTTACGGAAACTAGGTCAAGCAGTTGGTCGCTTATGCTTTTTACCGCTTCTGTTCTGTTGTCCCGCCAGAGTTTTTTTGCCCTGTCCGCTTCTTCCCCGAATCCGTAGCTGCATACAAGCTTGTGGTAATAATCTCCCATAGAGCATACGTAGAGGGCCACAAACTCCCTTACGATCTCTCTTGATTCGCTTCGGTTCTCGGAGACCATGGCAGGGAGAAACGGGGCAACCGTTATTTTTTTCCGCTGGAATCGAGTGTTTCTTTCCTTTCATTTATTAGGCTTACGGGGCAGAGGTAGGGAATCCAGCCGTCTGCGACCTGGGAGGTGAGTTCGATATTCTTCGGTCCCATCGACGCGATGTATATCGGAATATCGCTTCTTAAGGGCTTGAAAAGAAGCTTGAAGTTTTTAAGCCTGAAAATTTCCCCGTCGTAGTCAACCCTCTTTCCAGCGAGTATCGTCCTTATTATCTCAACGCACTCAAGCGTTCGCCGGATAGGCCTCTCGAATTTTGCGCCGTGCCAGTATTCGTTGAGGTAGACGCTGCTTATTCCGAGACCAAGAATTAATCTCCCTTCGCAGTATTCATCCATGGTGGCCGCGGTCTGGGCTATAAGCGCCGGAGATCTGCTGTAAACGGAGATGATTCCCGTGGCTAGCTTAATTTTTTCTGTGATCGACGCCATGTGGGAGATAAGGGAAAAGCGTCGCGCCCCCACATCTCGGGAACCCAGATGGAGTGGTAGCCCAGGTCCTCGGCCAGTTTCGAGAAATAAGTGAGATCATCTTTTTTTACGTCGGCCCAGGAGGGCACGACAACTCCGATGAGAGACAATCGCTTCCTCCTTCCACGCGGGTTTGCTCGGGTTTATTTTACTTGAGTTTAAACAACGGGAGAAGACGCAAAGTCCTTAAGCTTCTTATTCCCCGCCCCCGAACCGGGCTTTCTGGAGACGGTTTTAAAGTTCATCCGATAGTTAGTTAAACTGTTTGCAGGACATCTACCAAACCTGTCTTCGGAGAAAGACAATCCTTTACTACGGGAGTTAGCAAAATGCGCAAGTTACCCGCGAGAATGCAGACAAGGCTTTACAAGGAGCACCTTTTTCCCGAGGAAACGAGGGAGATCAGGCAAAGGGTAAGGGCTTTTGCGGAAAAAGAAGTTTTCCCGCTGGCCCGGGACATAGGAGAGAAAAGCGAGAAAAACGAGAATTTTCCCCGCGAGCTTTTCAAGAAAATGGCGGCCGAAGGGTTTTTCCGGATTCCGTTTTCAAAAAAAGATGGGGGACTGGGTCTTTCTTACCCTGCATGCGGAGCCGCCGTGATGGCCGAGGAAATTGCCTACATAAGCGCCAGTGTGGCGGGAACGATAAACGCCCACTTTCTGCTCTCGGGAAAAACTCTCGCCATGGGATCGCCCCACATAAAGGAAAAATATCTTGCTTCGGCTCTCGACGGAACCTCAGTGGGGTCGTTTGCGATGACGGAACCCCAGTCGGGTTCTGACGTAAGGACCGAGTCTCTTGTAACGAAAGCCCGCAAGAAGGGCAAAAAAAAGTATGTGATAAACGGCCGCAAGCGCTATATAACTAACGCTGGGGTAGCGGATTTTGTAACCCTGCTTGCAAGCGCGGGCGATAAATCCATCATGATAGTGGTCGATCTTGATTCGCCTGGCTGTTCCGTGAGCGCTCCGGATAAAAAACTTGGAAACAGGGGAGAGCTTACCTACGACATATATCTTGAGGATGTCGAGGTGCCCCGGGAAAACCTGATAGGGAAGGAAGGAGAAGGTCTTCGGGTTGCCGTTAACTCCCTTCTTTACGGAAGAACCGGAATCGGGGCAAGCGGGGTGGGGATGGCGCAGTCGGCCTTTGATGAGTGCGTTGAGTTTATGAACGAAAGAGAAGCTTTCGGAAAGAAGATAGCGGATTTTCAGTACTGGCAGTTTCTGCTTGCGCAAAGGGCGGTGGAGATAGAGAACGCGAGAAACCTGTATCTTAAAGCCGCGCTATGCCTTGACAAGGGGGATCCTTTCCCGACTTTCGAGACGTCCGCTGCCAAGTACTACGGTTCGGAAATAAGCGTTACCATGGCCCGTGACGCCGTTCAGATATTCGGAGGTCTCGGGCTTATGGTGGAACTCGCCCATGACTCCTCCACCTATAAAGTTGAAGAGATTTACAGGGATTCCAAGGTCGGGGAGATATACGAAGGCACAAACGAGATACACAAGATGATCATAGCAAGATCGATTTTCGGAAAAAGGTAGTCTTGCTTTGCGGTTAATAAGTCTTGGAACCTACGATAAGAGTGTGTCGAAAACTCGCATGGAAAGAAAAAAACAGAACCGCTTCTGGCGTGAAATCCTAGTAAACGCAAAAGAGCTTTCTTCGCAGGAAAAGAAAAAAGCTAGGGCCAAGATGCCTCTTGTCTACGGAATCCACGACACTCCGTTCGGAAAATGCCTAATCGGGGTCTGCGAGGAGGGGATATGCCATATGAGTTTTTTCCTCTCTAACCCGGAAACCCATATGAAACAATTCAGGAAGATATGGCCAAACCCGCAGAACCAAAGGGATGACAGAAAGACTATCGAAGCACTAAAGGGGATATTTTTCTCCCGGGGAAAACAACCGCGGCCAGCGATACTGCTTCTGGGAACGCGGTTTCAGCTCCAGGTCTGGGAGAAGCTGCTTGAGACCCGAGAGGGAGAGACTCTTTCCTATTTGGATCTTGCGGAATCGATCGGAAAGCCAGCGGCCGTAAGAGCCGTTTCAAACGCCGTGGCGGGAAATCCGGTTGCTTACTTGGTACCGTGCCACCGCGTCATAGGTAAAGGGGGGGATCTTCACGGTTACCGTTGGGGTCTGGACGTGAAGAAGGCGATTCTCGAGTACGAAGGGGCTAACCCGATTTGGCAATGACGAATTTGATTTAAGTCTGCGGAGTTAGGAAAGAGGTTCTTCTTTCGTCATGCAGTGAATAGCTCCGAATCCCCACACAAGATCGACACAGTCTATTCCCACAACATGCTTTGCGGGAAAAAGTTCCGACAGTATCCCAAGTGCCTCGCGGTCCTTCGGATCGTTATAGGCGGGAACGAGGACTTTTTCGTTGGAGATGTAGAAATTGGCGTAAGTTGCCGGAAGTCTCTCGCCGTCAAAAAAAAGCGGGGAGGACATCGGAATAGGGACGATTTTAATTTTTCCTCCGTCCTCAAGTCTTAAGTCCTGGAGTATTTCCAGATTTTCGCGAAGCGGGGAGTAATTTGGATCTTCGGGACTCTCCTCCAGGCATAGAACAACCGTGGCGGGATCCGTAAACCGGCATATGTCGTCAACATGGCCGTTTGTGTCATCCCCCTCAATCCCTCCGTTTAACCAAAGAACATTTGTTGCGCCTAAATACTCGGAAAATATCTCCTCGTAGTCCTTTTTCCCGAAAGAAGGATTCCTCGTCTGTTTCTCTTGACTCAGAAGACACTGCTTCGTCGTGATGAGGGAGCCCTTTCCGTTTGTATCGATACTTCCGCCCTCAAGAACGATTTTCCTTCCGAGGTGGTTTGGGCTTCGCGAGTCAAAATCAAGTGCTTTTGCGATGAATTCTGGGACTAGATTGTCGTTTTCCCAGTCGGGATATTTTGCCCATCCGTTAAACCCGAAATCAAGGACTCTTAGCTCCGCGGAATCTTCCCTTACGAAAAAAGGTCCTGAGTCCCGTATCCAGGATCTGTCGGTGGGGCAATCGTAAAACTCTACGTTGGCAAGGTCAGTTGACTCTTTTTTAAGAAAACTCTCAGCCTGCTTTCGCGCTTCCCCGGGGTTAACGATTATTCTTACCTTCTCTGATTCTGAAAGGTGGCTTACGATTTCGCTGTAGACCCATTTGATCCTTGAAAGTTTCCCCGGCCAGTCAGTTACATTTTGTGGCCACACAAGCCATGTGGCGCCGTGGGGCTCCCATTCGGCGGGAAGTCTGTAGCGAACCGCCCGAGAATCACTCAATTTCAGGTCCCGGAATCATTGTCGATAAATCTTTGCTGAAGTTCCGAGTAGGCGTCAATTCTCCTGTCCCGAAGAAACGGCCAGTTCCTTCTGGTTTCCTCAAGCTTTCGAAGATCAATATCGGCCAGTATGATTTCCTCTTTTTCGCCCGAAGCCTCTGAGATCACTACCCCCTCCGGGTCGCACACAAATGAGGTTCCCCAGAAATTTATTCCTTTGCCGTTTTCCGCTGATCCCTCGAACCCCACCCTGTTTACCGTCGCGACGTAGATTCCGTTTGAGATAGCGTGGGCCCGCTGAACGGTCTTCCACGCTTCAAGCTGGGTGTTTTTTGAGCGTTCGTCCTCGTTCGTGTACCACCCTATGGCGGTCGGATAGAAGATTATATCCGCCCCCTTGAGCGAAGCTATGCGTGCGGCTTCGGGATACCACTGGTCCCAGCAGATAAGCGTGCCTATTTTCGCAAAGCCGGTTTCAAAGCAGGAAAACCCCGTGTCTCCTGGAGTAAAATAGAATTTCTCAAAATAACCCGGGTCATCCGGTATGTGCATCTTTCTGTAAATACCGGAAATTTCTCCCGAAGGATTGATCAGGACAAGGGAGTTGTGATATATGCCGGAGGCCCTTTTCTCAAAAAGTGGGCATACGATGAAAACCCCTCTTTTTTTCGCCTCCACGCAGAATCTGTCCGTAGCGGGACCGGGGATGGGCTCGGCGAGGTCAAAACAGTTTGTGTCTTCTGACTGGCAGAAGTACCTCGTAAGAAAAAGCTCCGGAAGACATACTATATCTGCTCCAAGGGCCGAAGCGGTTTCTACGCTTAATAGAGCTTCTTTCAGGTTTTCTTCTCTGTCTTTATGCGCCTGGGTCTGAACAAGGGCGACTTTAAAACTGTCCATGCGAATACGATAACTCCCGAAGGCAGACAATAAAAGAAGATGAAGCGGCTTCTACCTGAGACTTTTCAATGAGGCAAACCGGATTTTGTAACTGTTTTGTTCGAAAAAGAAGGTTTTGTAACTGTTTTTTGAAAGAAAAGGTGTTTTGTAACTGTTTTACCGGAGAAATAGCATTTTGTAATTGTTTTTTTGGCTTCGTAATGGTTTTTCTAGAAAATGCTTAGAATTTAAATGCCCACAAAGTCTTTAAGATATTTAGGCTATTGTTTGGGATTTTTTTGATTATGGTCCTGTAATCTGTGACCGTGAAATATTTATAGTTCTCGCTTCAGACTTCTTAGACGCATTTCAATTTCGTTTTCCGGTAGAAAGACCATCTCGTCGTTTTTAAAAATAGACAATGCCCTATAGAGAACTGATGCGTTGACAATTTTGTGATCGCGCATCTGGTCAATTATCCATAAAACCCCATGCACTTCAGTTCTGACATCTGATGCGGTATCTCGGAGGTTTGCGTCACCTGTTAACAGGATAGAGTCGGAGATTTGTTCCGCGAGAACAAGCGCGAAGCAGTCTTTTAAGGAAAGTCTGGGATTTTGCTTGAAGTACTTGCGAACTTGTACGATAGATTCTTCAGACAGATCAACAACTTTCAAGCCATGTTTTCTAAGATTATTTTTCTCAGCAGAAGCGATGCTGAGAAGTTCGTCCTTGAACATGACTTCAGGTATTTGAAAGTTATAGGGCAGATTAAGCATTGAGATGAGTAATCTGCCTTTGTGCATGTCGATAAGGCAGGAGGAATCAAAGACTATCGTACGCATTAATAGCTTGGTCCCTTCATAGCTCGCGCGATTTCATCCAGAGGGCGTTGCAAAAGTTCGCAGGCTTTACTTGGCGCGATCAGTTTTTCCGCTAGAGCCCTATAGCAGAGCAACTCAAATCGGTGCGGGACCTCATACTTATCCTCGCCGGATTCCAATGGAGACGGTTCGGATGAACGCCATCCTTTGGCGTAAGTTTGAAATGCATACGAAAGAGTAGACTGGTTTATGATTCCAACCTGTTTGAGGCGCAGGAGTAAGGTGGCAGCACTGACACGACACCTGCGTTTTAGTTGCATGAATTCTTTGAAGGCAAGAGCGTTGCGGCGTATGCCGACTTCACGGACGAGATGATTCTTCGGGACTAGAAAAGCACCCGCGAAAACATTTGATGCCTTCTCGTGATTAACAGGGGACTCGGTATTGATAAGTCTGTGTCCCAATTCGTGTGCGAGAGTAAAGCGTCGGCGTTCAAGAGTCATATTTTGATTAACTACGATTACCGGCACGGTCAGCTTTCTGTTCGATTTGCGCGCAAGACAGGTAAGCCCCGACACGTTTTTGGGCAGATCGATAAAGACAACCTTGATGCCGCGATTTTCAAGCAGGGCGGTCATGTTCGGAATCGGATTGATTCCAAGTCCCCATTTTGCTCGCAGGTCGTTGGCCATCACTTCTCCCTCATTTTCCTTCCCGAGAAATATATTGCCAAGGTTCTGTTGGTGCCAGTAGAAACTGTCAATATCCAGAATTTCTTCAATTGCCAGGTAACGCTCAAGTTTTTCTATAACCACGGCTTCAACTTGTGCCCTCTTGCTTGCGTTGACACCCGATAGCTTGCGGAACTCAATTTCCTTTAGTTCCATGACCTGTTCGCTTAGCAGGTACTCAAGCGACACGCCAAGTACGTTGGTTAACTGTATCAATATTGCGGAACTCGGCATCATCTCGCCGCGTTCATATTTTCCTATTGACTGAGCACTTACATTTCTATTAAGTGCCTCAGACAGTTTGCGCAGCGAAAAACCGGCCTTCTTACGGGCTAGTTTCAAACGTTCACTAAACATTGTTCTTCTCCTTTTGATGGCAAATCCTGTTGGTAGAGCGAACCGAAGATGGTCAAGGAAATAAGGTTGCTACTGATCTGCCGGGTTTAACAAACGCATAAGATAAAATTGGATATCTCTGGACAGTTTGTTGGAAGTTCCGATTAGTAACGCTACAAATACCTAAACAAGATACTGAGCGATAGTAAAATCCACGGGGATATATAAATGCTATTATTAGCCTACTCTCTGTTTACTAATTATGTTCTTTTTATTCAGGTGTTCCGTTATCCCTTCGGTGGATAGGGATCGTTCCCGTACGAATTACGGTCTCTGATCTGACCGTTAGGCCGGTGGATAACCACTTCCGTGCGTTGCCTAAGAGCGGTATTTCTTGCGGAACGAATCGCATCTTTTTGAGTTCTGTGAACTGAGCTTGCTCTCTGGCTTCCCGCACCACGAACAGCCCATCCATCCTTATGCGGAACAACATGCTGATTTCTTTTTGCCATTATAAGCCTCCTGCTTTCTTGGTTACAAATATAACATTAAATATAAATTTGTAAACCTAATTTTTATAAGCAAGAATATTTTTTAAACTGTACTTTCGCCATTTCCGCAGCCAATGTCATTTGCGGGGTTTCGGGTATCATTTAAGAAGCACCCAAGAGAACCGGGAAAATCCACGAGACATGGTCGCGGCGGATGCAGATTCTTTTTAACTCTGAGTTCAGTTTGCAGAAAGGGGCTCGGGGCAGGTTGGCGACGGCCCAAAATCTTCTCCTAACCTCTGTCGTGACCGAATCCGAATAACATGTACGAATACGATCTTCTTTCTTTAGCCCTGCTTTTTTTCACGGGCGTTCTGGCGGGAGTGATAAACGTGATGGCGGGTGGAGGAAGCAGTATCGTTCTTCCCGTGCTCATATTCCTTGGAATCGACCCCACAGTCGCAAACGGAACAAACAGGGTGGCGATTCTGTTTCAGAATTTTTTCGCGACTCTTTCTTTCAGAAAAGAAGGTGTTGCCGACATAAAAACCGGCGTCAAGCTCGCGGCTTTTACCCTCCCGGGCGTTCTGGTGGGAGCTTTTGCGGCGGTTCGGGTAGGAGATGAGCTTTTCGAGAAGATCCTGGCCGTCGTGCTTATTTTCGTCTGCGCATCCTTTTTCCTTAAAGTCGATTCTTTTGGGAAACTCCTCGGCGGACCCGACGGGGAGAGACGGGGGTGGGTTCTTTACCCTGCCCTTGTTTTGATAGGGTTTTACGGTGGATTCATTCAGGTCGGCGTGGGGCTTTTCATAATGGCGGTTCTTTACCATCTTATGGGAGCATCTCTCGCCAGGGTGAACGCGCACAAGGTGATCATTGTGCTTCTCTACACGGTTCCCGCAATCCTCATATTCTTTCTAAGCGGAAACATAAGCTGGTTTATAGGTATCTGTCTTGCCGCGGGAAATTCTGTTGGCGGGTGGTTCGGCGCCACGTTTTCCGCAAGGGGCGGTGAGAAGTACATAAGGGTGGCGCTTGTCATTGCCGTCGGGCTTATGGCTCTTAAGCTTCTCAGGGTGTTTTAGGCCCAGGGCGGGCGCTTGCTCTCACGCGCCGCCGCTTGGGAGAGGATCCGCGGAAGTTTTCCTCAGAAACTCATAGAGAGTGTAATAGATATTTTTGTTTTGAAGGAGTTTCTCGTGAGTTCCCTGCTCCACCACTTCTCCTTTGTGAATGACTATCACGTTATCCACGTTTTTCAGGGTCACAAGCTTGTGGGTTATCACGAGCCTTGTCTGAGAGCCCGCATTTTTCCTTATTACCTCCTGTATTCTTTTCTCCGTTTCCGCGTCCATGTGGGAAGTGGCTTCGTCCATTATCAGGAGCTTTGAATTCTTCCTGACCGCCTTTTCAATCGAGCGGGCCTGGGTTTCTCCAGAAGAAAGTTTTTCGGTCTCAAACACCGAACCACCTAATTCGTCTCTTTCGTCGGATATGTCTTTTTCGAACAAAAACAGGTCCTGAAAAATAGCGGTTATGTTCGAGCGCAGGTAGCGGTTTGAGAGCTGCTCGACGTTTACGCCGTTAAAGAGAATTTCTCCTCTCTGGGGCTTGTAGAATTTTAAAACCAGGTTCACGATGGTCGTTTTTCCCGCTCCCGTGATTCCCACCAAAGCGGCGCTTTGCCCCGGTCTTATTATGAAAGACGCGTTCTTAAGCACCCATTCACGATCGTTGTACGAAAACCACACATCTCGAAACTCGAGGATGCCTTCGGTCCTCTCGGGTACGGAAGACCCCGTTGCTTCCGGTTCTTCCGCTAGGGTGTCGTAGAGGTTCTCCGAGGCGGCCACGGCTGATTGGAAGACGTTGAATTTTTCCGAGAGATCCTGTATGGGCTTGAAAATCATCCTTACGTAATAAAGAAACGCTAGCAGGGCCCCCAGGGAGAGATCAAGATCCATAACTCTGATCGCCCCGTACCAAAGAATTATCCCCGTTGCGGCTATACCTACGTACTCTACGGAGGGACGGAAGAAGACGTAGACCCAGAGCTGCTGAATATTTGCCCTGTAGTTCTCCCTGTTAACCTCCCAGAATTTCTCGAAGTTCCTCTCTTCCTTTCCGTAAAGCTTAAGAAGCACTATACCCCTCATGCTTTCCGCGACGAAGGTGTTTAACCTGGCGATGGTCATGCGGATTTCCCTGTATACCAGCCGAAGCTTCATCCGGAAAATTGATACCACGAAACCCAGAAACACGGTAAGCGCGACGATTATAAGCGTGAGCCCGACATTCATCGTGAACATGATCACCAGCGTGCCGATTATGATTATGATGTCCTTTATAAAATGTATGAGAACGGAGGTGTACATTTCGTTTATGGCGTTTACATCGTTTGTGACGCGGGTGGTTATCCTGCCCACGGGGTTTCGGTCAAAGTACTCTTGGGGGAGGGAGAGTATGTGGGAGAGGGTGTGGTTTCGTATGTCGTGCATTATGCGGTGTCCCGAGTAGTAAAGAAGGTAGGTAAAGGAGGAGGTGAAGATGAAAATTCCGGCTACGCAGAGAAATACGTAGAAGGCCAGGGTCCTTAGTCTTTTTGTCTGTTTTGAGCGAAGAAGCGATACTTCCTTTTTCCCAAGACCCGAAAGCTCCGAGTGGGCCACAAACGCGACCCCCTCCGTTTTCTCGAATAAAGAGGGGTTCTGGGCGATTATCCCCAGAACCCTCTGTTTTTCCTCTCCCTCGAATTCCCCGGGGTCAATCACGATGTATTTTATCCGCGAGAACGAAACGCCCGAGCGTTCGATTCTGTCTTTTTCTGAAGAGGAGAGTTTTGAGAAATCGACCAGAAGCCCTCCGTCGGGAAGAGCAAGCGTGGCTTCTTCTCCGAGCCCCAGGAGCGTCTGATCTGTTTGCTGCCCGCTCTCCGTTTTGCTCCAGGTGGGATAGATCTGATTGTCGACCGCCGTTTTAATAAGGTACGGGACCGTGATCTCAAGCGCGGCGGTAGCGGTCATCAGCAGAAACGAGAGGGCGAAATAAATCCGGTACTTTCCGACAAACCCCAGTATCCACCCAAGGATCTTGATGTCGTAGGTTGATTTCCTCTTTTTTTCCAAATCGCTCATTTTTTAACCCTAAGCCGACTGCAGTTTATAAAGCGCGTGATAGACTCCCCGTTTCTCCATAAGTTCCCCGCGCCCCCCGCTCTCGATTATCTGCCCGTCTTTCATGACCGCGATCTGTGAGAGCCCGTTCACAGAAGATATCTTGTTTGAGATTATTACCACCGTCTTGCCCCGCATCGCCTTGATCACGTTTGCTATCACTGTGCTTTCGGTCTGCGGATCAAGGGACGAGAGCACGTCGTCAAGTATCAGAACCTCGGGTTTAAGAACAAGCGCCCTTGCTATCGCCAGGCGCTGTCTCTGCCCTCCCGAGAGGCTCAGTCCCCTTTCTCCCACCACGGTCTCGAATCCTTCCCGAAACTCCATTATCTGTTCGTAAATCCCCGCCGTTTTGGCCGCCCACTCTACCTGCTCGCGGGTTATGTCCGGGTTTATGAAGGTGATGTTGTCAGAGACGGTTCCGCTGAACACGGTTATTTCCTGCGGCACGTACACTATGGTTTCCTGGAGGCTTTTTCTCGATATCTTGTTTATGTCGATCCCGTCGACCGTTATTCCTCCCGTCCCGGGCTCGTGTATTTTCATGAGCAGTTTCATCAGGGTGGTTTTCCCAGAGCCCACAAGACCCGTTATTCCCAGAGTTGTCCCATGCGGGATGTGGAGGTTAACGCCACTCAGAGCAGGGGACGTGCCGTAGGAAAAGGAAACTCCGGAGAATCTTATATCTCCCCTGAGTTCGTAATCCTTCTCTTCCGCCCGGGCAGTCTCTTTTGTCTCAATCGCGAAGATCTTATTCAGCCGGTTTATAGACGCGTTTCCCCTTTTCAGCAGATCAATCGCCCATCCCATGGCCATCATGGGCCAGGCGAGCATTATAAGGTAGACGAGTATGGCGGAGAATTCCCCGAGGGTTATTTCAGCGCCGATCGCGCCGGCTCCGCCGAAGAAAAGAAACAGGGCCATCGCGACTGATGGCACGAAATATATAAACGGCTGAAAAACTCCCCAGATTTTCACGAGGTGAACGTTTTTTTCAAGATAATCCGCGCTTGCGCGGTCAAAGTCCCGCTCCTCGACCCGCTCAAGTCCGAAGGCCTTTACGACCTTGATTCCCGAGACTGCCTGCCTTGCGCTCTCGGTGAGTTCGGAAAAGGAATCCTGGGAGCGCTGGAACCTTCTCTCTATCATGTTTCCGAACGTGTATACGAAAACGGCGAGCAGGGGAAACGGCAAAAACGCATAGAAAGCGAGCTGCGGAGAAATATAGAACATCGCGGCGAAGATAAAGAAAAACAGAAAGATCCCGTCATACGCTATTAGCAGCCCGAGGCCGCATGAGAACTTGAGAGTCTCTATGTCGTTTACCGTGTGCGCCATCAGGTCGCCCACTTTTCTTCCCGAAAAAAAATCGAAGTTAAGCTTCTGCAGGTGTTCGAAGAAATCGTTTCTGAGTGAATTCTCTATTTTCCTCGCCCCGCCCATTATGAAGTATCGCCAGCCGAGGCGGAAAAACGCCATGAGCAGCCCGAGGCCGAGTATGTAGAGCGAGTACCTGGTTATGAGAGAAAAATTCACGGTCCGCAAAGTAAGCTCGTCTATTATCCACTTGATTACTATCGGGACTGAGAGCTGGGCCATATCCACCAATGTAAGGGACGCGACACCCGTTAGAAATGAGTATCTGTAGCGCAAGATGAGGGAGGGGATGCTTGTTTTTTTTAGCAACGGTATACGTGTAAATATTTTTGCCGGACCGAAAAACCCGGTGGCTGCCCGGCCTCTGTCCTGTCGGATAAAAAGCGAATTTTAATATCTGGGCGACGCGCGCCAGAACCCGCCGCGAATCATTATACAGTGAAAAACCGGGGGAGGGTAATCCGCGGCCCTCGGGGGCGGTTTTTGCCCGCGTGGCAGGGAATAGGGTATTTTTTTGTGCGGAGGGACAGAGCGTGGAAGATCTTTCCTACCAGGTTCCCGCGGGAGTTTCGACCGCGCGGCTGGTTATAAAGAAAAGCAGGTTTGTAGCTGCCGTGGGCAGAGCGGGAGCAAGACAGGACGCCGAAGACTTCATAGAGAGCGTAAGAGTTCTTCACCCCGCGGCGAGCCATAACTGCTACGCGTTTCTGGCCTGTGCTCCGGGCGGGACGGATATCGGTTTCGGGGATGACGGAGAAGTGTCGGGAACCGCCGGGCGTCCCATGCTGACTCTTTTGGAACACAGCGGCATAGGGGAAATAGTGGCTGTCGTAAGCCGGTATTTCGGGGGAATAAAGCTTGGCCCGGGCGGGCTTCTAAGAGCGTACACGGATTCCCTGCGGGCGGCTCTCGGGGAACTTGCGGTTAAAAAGCATGTCCCGGTGCGGACTGGATACCTGGTTTTTTCCTACGCTCATGAAAATTCCATACGGGTTCTGTTTGAAAGATCGGGAGTTACCATAACGGGCGTCAGGCGCGGGGAGGATGTCCGCTTCGACTTCGCGGCGCCGGTTAACGTCGCCGGGAGTCTTGAAGAGAGGGTCGCCTCTTTGACCAGAGGAAAATCCAAGCTTGTCTGGACGTAGAGGCGGGTGTGTAAGGGGTTTTTCAGCTGCTTGCCTGTTCTTCCGCGTGGTCAAAGCCGGTATACTAACTTCCAATCAATTTCCAGGCTGGAGGCCGTTATGAACGTTTACGAGTGCGTAAGATCCCTTAGCTCCGTAAGAAGCTACATAGACAGGGAAGTACCGGACGAAATCATTATGGAAGTCATGGAATCGGGCAGGTTCTCGCCGAGCGCGCACAACAGCCAGCCATGGGAATTTGTGCTCATAAAGGATCGCGCGATGCTCCGGGAAATGGGGAAGTACTGCACCAGCGGCAGCTTCATAGTGCAGGTGGCTTTCGCTGTGGTGCTTCTGGTGGATCCCAAAAGCAAATGGCACCAGATCGACGGCACTAGAGCGGCGCAGAACATGGTTCTGACGGCATGGAGCCACGGACTCGGATCCTGCTGGATAGGAAGGATAGAGAAGGAGGAGCTTAAAAAGTATCTCGGGGTGCCGCAGGAGTTTGATATTCTTACGGTGCTTCCGTTCGGTTACTTCGACAAGGGGCGGGTCGCTTCCGGGAAATCGAGGAAAAGTCCCGACGAGGTCTTTCATCTAAACGGTTACGGAAAAACAATTCCGCGGTAACACATCGGCGAAGCTTTCGCGCGGCGGACAAAAAAGCGTATTGACGGAGGATTTTCAATAAAAAAATATTTTGTCGAATTCATAGGCACTTTTTTTCTTGTCTTCACGATAGGAAATGTCGTGGCCACCCCCGGTGCCGAGCTTTTCGCGCCTCTGGCCATAGGAGCCGTGCTAACCGCGATGGTCTATGCCGGGGGCCACATCTCGGGAGCGCACTATAACCCCGCCGTCACGTTCGCGGTTTGGTTCAGGGGAAAGATGGATTCGAGGGACGTTTTTCCCTACATGGTCACTCAGGTGATCGCGGGTGTTGTGGCCGCCCTGGCCGTGCTGCTCGTAAAGGGAATCCCCGAGACCCCGCCCATGGAGATATCCGTCCTCCCGGCTCTCATCGCGGAAATCCTTTTCACCTTCGCGCTCTGCCTCGTGATACTCGAAGTCGCGACCTCGAAAGCGACTGAGGGCAATTCCTATTACGGTATAGCCATAGGGTTTACGGTCATGGCAGGGACGTACGCTGTCGGGGGAGTCTCGGGAGGCGTTTTCAATCCCGCGGTAGCGGTTGGGATAATCGTAATGGGAGTCTCAGCGCCCTCCTCCATATGGATTTACCTGTGCGCGAATTCTATCGGGGGTTTTTTAGCGGCGGCAATTTACAAACTCATCCACTCGGACGAGTGACTTGGCGGCGCTCCAGGAAAGCGTAAGGACTTCGCGAGATGAACCTTAAGAGGCTTGGAAACACGGAAGTTTTCGTTCCCGAGATCGGGCTCGGCACGTGGAACTACAAGGGAGGAGTCGAACCCCTGAGGGCCGGAATAGAGCTTGGGGCCTCGCTCATAGACACCGCGGAAGGATACTATACCGAGGACATAGTCGGCGAGGCCGTCCTGCCTTTTCGGGATGAGGTCATCATAGCTACCAAGGTTTCGGGAAGGAACCTCGCTCACGACAACGTGCTAAGGTCCTGTGAGGCAAGCCTCGAGAAGCTTCGCACGGACTGCATAGATCTTTACCAGATACACTGGCCGAACCCCGTTTATCCTATAGACGAGACGATGAGCGCGCTTGAGAAGCTGGTTGACCGCGGGTGCGTGAGTTACGTGGGGGTGAGCAATTTTTCCGTAAGGCAGATGCGCGAGGCACAGCACTATTTCCCTAACTATCCCATAGTCTCAAACCAGGTGCTCTACAACCTCAGATCAAGAGACATAGAAAAAGAGCTGCTTCCCTACTGCTGCGATAACGGCATCACCGTGATGGCCTACACTCCGCTTGATGCCGGAAGGCTCTGCCGATCCCGCCGCGGCGGGATTTTATCCCAGATAGCGGATGAGACGGGCAAAACGGAAGTGCAGGTCGCCCTTAACTGGTGCGTTTGCCAGGAGAACGTCATCGCTATCCCGAAGGCGGATTCGGTCGCAAAAACTGTTGAGAACTGCGGGGCTTCGGGGTGGAGACTTTCACCGGAGCAGCTTCGCAGACTGGATGAGGCTTTCTGAAGCTTCATTTTTGTGGCTCCATTATGTGATATACTTACCGGGAACACGGAATAAGAGGAGGAGAGTGTGCAATGGGTTTCAAAAAAACGGTTTCACTTTTGGTTTTCTTTTTTGTCTTTGCTTTTTTTTCTTTCACAGATCCAGCTTCGGCAAGTGAGCTTGATACGGGCGATACCGCCTGGATACTGATTTCAACCGGACTTGTTCTTTTCATGATGATTCCCGGGCTTGCGCTTTTCTACGGGGGGCTTGTCGGCAAGAAGAACGTTCTTTCGGTGCTTATGCAGTGCTTCTCGATTACCGCTGTCGTAACGGTCATATGGACGATTTTCGGTTACAGCATGGCTTTTGACACCACGGGCATGGTAGCGGGAGAGGTTGGAGTGAACGCCTTTGTGGGAGGTTTCTCAAAAGCGTTTCTAAACGGAGTTGGCGTTGATACTCTTTCGGGAACGATTCCCGAAGTTCTGTTCTTTGCATTTCAGCTTACCTTCGCGATCATCACTCCGGGGCTTATAATCGGGGCGTTCGCGGAGAGAATGAAGTTCTCGGCTATGCTTCTGTTTAGTGCCCTGTGGGTGATATTCTGCTACTTCCCGATCGCACACATGGTCTGGGGAGGAGAGGGCTCCTATCTCGGAGATATGGGAGTAATCGATTTTGCAGGCGGGACAGTTGTCCATATCACGGCGGGTACCGCTGCTCTGGTGGCGGCGATACTGGTCGGCAAGAGAAAGGGTTATCCCAATCAGCTTTCGCTTCCGCACAACCTTACTCTTACCATGATAGGCACCGCAATGCTCTGGGTCGGATGGTTCGGGTTCAATGGAGGGAGCGCCCTTGCGGCGGGGGGACAGGCGGCCATGGCGGTCGTCGTGACCCAGATCTCTCCGTGCGTCGCCGCTCTTACCTGGATATTCCTGGAAAACGTAAGGTCGGGCAAGCCAAGCGCACTCGGCTTCGCGACAGGAGCTATCACGGGTCTTGCAGCGATAACGCCCGCCTCGGGCACCGTGGGACCTCTCGGAGCAATAGTCATAGGAGCCGTAGCTTCCGTGCTTGCCTACATAGCAGCCACCTATATCAAGTCCCGTTTCAGTTATGACGACGCGCTTGACGTCGTGGGAGTCCACGGAGTCGGAGGTATGGTCGGAATCATACTGGTCGGGATTTTCGCGTCGACGTCTTACGGCGGGTCGATCGTGGACCTCGACATACCCGCGCAGCTAGGCGTGCAGGTGTACGGGGGGATATTCGTCGTCGTCTATACCGCTATCGTAACCTTTATAGTGCTCAAGGTCGTTGCATCCCTCGTCGGGCTCAGGGTCAACGAGGAGGAAGAGACAGAAGGTCTTGATATAACGGATCACGGAGAGTCGGGTTATTACGGCATCTAGAGTGGGAGCGGAGATCTGCGCCCGCATGGTTTATGTATGAGCCTTCCTGCACGGGAAACTATGGTCTGTGCCTGTGGGTACTCCGTCCAGGACCCGTGGGTGGTTCCGAAACAGAGGTACTCTCTTTTCGGCTGGTTCGTGATGAGCTGCGGAATTAGCTACCCGCCGAAGCGGATCAGCATAGAGTGTGACCGTTGCGGGGAGGTTTTCGACGTGATTGAGGGAGACAGGAAATTCCTTGAGGAATATATGCTCCGCAACCGCTGATCACATCTTGTACTTGCCGAAATCCTCAGCCGGTATGTCTTCGAGTATATCGCCCGCGCTTTGGTCTTTATCCCCGACTTTTACGCTCAGGGAGGCTTTTATAACCTCTTCGTCAACCATGATGCGGCACCCGGTCCTAAGCGCTATGGCTATGGCGTCGCTCGGGCGGGAATCCACCAGGAGCTCCTCTCCGTCTTTTTTGATGCGAAGACGCGCGTAAAAGGTGTTTTCCCGAAGCTCCGTGATCTCTATTTCACAGACCTCATAGCCCGTGGCGGCGATTACGTTTTTAAGAAGATCGTGGGTAAGAGGTCTCGGTCTCGGAGCTTTTTTGATCTCCATGGCTATTGCGCTTGCCTCCTCAAATCCTATCCAAAGCGGAAGACTTTTTTCTCCGTCCTCGTCGTTTAGAATAACGACAGGCATGTCGGTAAACGGGTCGGCAACTATACAGGAAACCTTCATCTCAAGAAACATTGTCTGTCCTCCCTTTCTGCTTAATTCAAATATTGTCCTCTAAGCGAATTCGCAAGTCCTTCGGTTACCTCTACGTCCACCATTTCTCCGATAAGTTTTTTTTCTCCTGGGAAATTGACTATCCTGTTATGCTCCGTTCTGCCCGAAAGCCACGAGGAGTCGTTTCTGCTCACGTCCTCAACCAGTACCCGTTCTGATTTCCCGACTCTCTCCATGTTTTTGGAAAGAGTAATTTCCCGCTGGTATTCCTGAAGACGCGCGAGCCTCTCGCCTGCCGTCTGGTCTTCTACCCTTTCGTCTGATCTCCAAAGCTCCTCACCAACTGTTCCGGGGCGCGGCGAGTACTTAAACGAGAAGGAACTGTTAAACCCCACTTCCCCGATAAGGCTCATCGTCTGCTCGAAGTCGTCTTCCGTTTCCCCCGGGAACCCTACTATTATATCAGAAGATACGGCTATGTCCGGCATGGCGTCGCGGAGCCTATTAACCGAATCTGTGTACCAGCTTCTGGTGTAGGTCCTGTTCATGAGTCTCAGCACCTTGTCGGAACCCGACTGCACGGGCAGGTGGATGTGACGGCATACCTTGGGCACCTCGGCCATTGCTTCCACCATCTTTTTCGTTATGTCTCTTGGATAAGAGGTCGTGAACCTTATTCTCTGGAGACCGTCAAGTTCCCCCAGGGCCCGAAGCAGGTCCCCGAACTTAAGCCGGCCCAGTTTCCAGGAATTAACCGTCTGCCCTATGAGCGTTATCTCTTTTACTCCTTTTGCGATAAGGTAACGCGCTTCGGCGGTTATGTCCTCAACCGGCCTGTTCACCTCAGAGCCCCTTACCGTGGGCACTATGCAGTAAGCGCATTTTTTGTTGCATCCCTGCTGTATGGACAGAAACGCGGTGGGCTTTCCCTCCTGGTGGTAGGGAAGGATGTCAAAGGGCTCTTCCACATCGAAGGACGTTTCGACGGGCCTTGATTTTTTCTCCCTTATCTCTTCTATGAGCCGCGGGAGTCCCGGGATCGCGCGGGGCCCGAGCACGAAATCAAGATGGGGCATCCTGCGGATGAGTTCCTCCCCGTAGAGCTGCGCCACGCATCCCGACACCCCGACTATGAGCTCCGGGTTTTTCGCCTTCAGGTGCTTGAACCGTCCCAGGCTGCTGAGCGCCTTCTGGTCGGCCTTTTCCCTTATGGCACAGGTGTTTACGATGACTATGTCGGCTTCCTTGGGGTTGCTGGTGATACTGGCGCCGAGGGCGTTCTGTATCCTGTCCGAGTCGTACTCATTCATCTGGCAGCCGTAGGTTTCAAGGTAAAGGGTATTGGTCTTCATGGTTAAGGGAAATCCTAACGCATGGGAATATAAGTATCAAGAAAGGTGAGATGAGCTTTTCTGAAAGAAAATTCCAGCAGCGTCGGCCTCGATTGTTTTTAACCCTGCCTGTCGCGGGTATAACGGAAGAAATCAAATGGCAAAACCATTTTTTCAGTTACATCAATATTAGGAAAACGGTACTTACATATGAAAGGGTTATCGGCATATTTAACTTGTCTATAATTATAAAGAAATTTATAGTTAGTTTTAATCTATTTGACACTTTCTTGTAGATTTAGTAAGTTGGTTTCTTCAGAAATTCTAACGTTAATAGGCAGTTGTGTTTTAGACATGAATAATAAGAGTCGATGGATATTCTTTGCGGTGGCGGTATCTATTCTGGCAGCGGTGTCTTTCACTCCTCTGGTAATCCCTTATGGAGTGACGGAGCCATATTTTCTAGGACTTCCCAGGACTCTCTGGGCTGGGTTGGGAATATCACTCTCCATATATGTGCTGCTTGTTTTGGCAATGCTGACATCTGGTAACCAAAGATAGTCTACTTATATAAGAGGAAGAAATAGACATGAACAGGGGAATAGCATTTGTTGTAGTTGCACTAGTATATCTTGCAGTGCTGATAACCCTTGCTGTCATAGGAAACAGGAAAAACAAAGGGGATGAGCACCAATTCTTTCTTGCGGGTGGCAATCTTGGAACTATAATTGGCTTCTTAACCTTTTTTGCTACTCTCTACAGTACATTCATATTGATAGGGATGCCCAATTTCTTCCGTGTACACGGCGTGGGAACGTGGATATTCCTTGGCGTTACCGATATGGCTTTAGCTGTTTTCACGCTTTGGCTCTCACTCAAATTAAGGAAAAGGATCTCTTCAACAGATTTTCGCAGCATGTCGGGCCTGCTACGTGAAACTTTTCGTTCCTACGGAATTTTCGTGTATGTTCTGGGCCTTGTCATATTCCTCGTTCCCTACATAGCAATTCAACTAAAAGGAGCGTCGGGCATTCTAGTCAACGTTGTTCCCTATCCAGTTCCCCAGTGGAGTTGGGCTGTAATCATACTGTTTCTTATGTATCTGTACTCTTCCATAGGAGGACTCAGGGGTATTATGTACTGTGATTCACTTCAGGGAATTGTGCTGTTTACCGTTATATGGATAATGGCATTTATTGTTTTGGAAAACTTTGGAGGTATTGGAAAGTTAGTCCAGGCCGTAGCGGAGGAGAAACCTGCACTGTTATCTACTCCCGGTCCCAAGGGGCTGTTCTCGGTTCAGTGGCTTATTGCGGGATTTATATCAATTGTGCTACTACCTGTGTCGCAACCTCAGTTGACTGCGAGGCTCAGCATTCTGAAGGGTTTGAACGAAAGACGCAAAATTCCGGTTTTGCATGCGTCTTTCACCTTTCTGCTTCTGATAGCAGGGCTTATAATTGGTTTATACGGTGCAGTTGCAATACCGGCTGAAACGGGTCCAGAGTTCATTGGTAAACTGATACTTGAACAGAATCCTGTTATAGGTGCCATTGCCTTGATAGGCATTCTGGCGGCAGCTATGTCCACATCTGACTCTCAGTTTTTTGCTCTTGGCTCTGAAATTAACAATGCTCTTGGCAGGTTTAGCAGGAAGCTTAAAATATCTCCTATTGTTTTTGTGAAAATAGTTATACTGGTATTTTGCATAGCCTCTTTCGTTGTTGCTATGAAGAGTTCTCAGGGACTTATATCTCTTGCTATATCGGGATTCATGGGGACTGCTCTCATGGCACCTATGGTTCTTACCTCAATTCTATGCAAAGGAAGAAGCTTCAATGCCGTAATTCCAGTTGCTACAGCTATCAGCCTAGTTGTGTTTTTAATGTCGCTTTTTGGACTCGTACCGAAAATGATAATGGGTTTACGCACGGATTTGATACTACTTGCCGTCACTACACTGATTACGGTTTCAGTGGTTTTAATCGAACTGAAAAAAACAAATAAAACATTCCAGCAGCTGTCTTGAAATTATTAAAAGGCTGTCCCGCCTAAATTCCTTTCAATGCATATCTCCAACAATTTTCACGCTGGCTTAGTACTGTTTTTATAGCTTTATAATCTGAAAAGTATTTTCAATCATTTAAAATATATTTAGATGATTGAATTGAAAAGATTGCTGTTTAAGGACATTCCGAAAGAAAACCGGCGGATACCTGATGAAAAATGCATCCGGCAGGCCTATTTATATAGGAAAAGCCAAGAATTTGAGAAGCAGGGTCAGCTCTTATTTTAATGTCAGTGGTAACAACAGGCCTCAAATAAATTGTTTAATTAAGGAATTAGAAGACCAGTGGTAAGGACCTTGACATATAGCGGCTTCTGATTTTTTGTATCTTATGCGCGAAAAAATTCTTGAGCTTTCCGAATCTTTTCCCTCCACAACCGGGGTTTACATAATGAAAGGGGCGGACGGCACCCCTGTTTACATAGGCAAGGCCAAGAACCTTCGTTCCCGCGTAATGTCCTATTTCCAGGGGGGAAGGGACAGAGGACAGATTCCCTATCTGGTAAGGGAGGTCGACTCGATCGACTACGTGGTGACGGAGGGAGAAAGCGAAGCCCTTTTCATCGAGAATTCCCTTATAAAGCGCCACAAGCCGAAGTACAACATACGGCTTAAGGACGACAAAACTTTCTCTTCCCTTCGCCTCTCCGCGGGAGAGAAGTTCCCCAGGCTTTCGCGCACGAGGAGGGTGCGGGATGACGGAGCGCTTTATTTCGGTCCGTTCGCCTCTGGGAAGTTTCTGAAGAGCACGGTAAACCTTGTCCACAGACTTTTTCCTCTGAGGGACTGCACCAGGGGCAAGTTCGAGAGGCACAGGGCCCGTCCCTGTCTTAACTATTTCATGAAGCTTTGCTCGGGGCCGTGCGCGGGCAGGATCTCGGAGCAGGACTACGGAGAACTCGTGCGCCAGGCAACGTCGTTTCTTCGCGGGGAGAGAAAAAAACTCGTGAGAATGATCAGGGAGATGATGGAGAAAGCCTCGGAGGAGGGAAGGTATGAAAACGCGGCCTACTACCGCGATCAGCTTTCGAGCCTGAGAGAAAACGCCGAGATCGAAAAGGTTACTTCCTCGAGATTCGAAGACATGGACATAGTGGGTTTTTATCGGGATTCCCAGCAGTATGAGTTTACGGTTCTGCTCTCAAGGGGAGGTTCCGTGGTCGACAAGCTTGATTTTTCCGTAAAGAGTCCCCACGGCGATGAGGCCGAGTGCCTGAGAGAGTTTCTCGGCAGGTTTTATTTCTCAGATCATTATGTTCCCAAGAGAATCCTTCTGCCTCTCTCCATAAGGGACCGCGATGGGTACTCAGAGTGGCTTACCGAGAAAAGAGGGAAGAGGGTTTACGTGGAGACCCCCGGTAGAGGGCCTAAAAGCGAGCTTGTAAAATTCGCGATGAAAAACGCCCGGGAGAGTTGTTCGAGAAAAGCTGAGGAAAAAGCCAAGCAGGGCACTCTTCTTCGAAGCATAAGAAAATCGGCCGGGATAAAACGGATTCCCTACGCGATAGAGTGTTTTGACATATCGAATATTCAGGGGAACCAGACGGTTGCTTCGCTTGTCAGGTTTAGAAACGCGAGGCCGGAGAGGGACAGGTACAGAAGGTACAGGATCACGTCCACCTCGGGCCAGGATGATTTCCGGTCGATGTACGAGGTTGTCTACAGGAGGGCTCTTCGGGCGGCGGAGGAGAACTGGGATCTTCCGGATCTGATACTTATAGACGGGGGGAAGGGACAGCTAAACGCCGCTTATGCGGCGCTTCGGGACACCGGGGTGGAAAATGAGGTAGACCTTGCCTCTATAGCGAAGACGGAAGGACGAGCGGGGATCGACAGGATTTACGTGCACGGAAACGGGGAACCCTGCGATTTTTCGTCTAACAAGAAAGGCGTTTATTTCTTGATGAGGGTAAGGGACGAGGCTCACCGCTTCGCGATTACCTATCACAGGGAATTAAGGAAAGACAAAGCCCTGACTTCGCGGATGGACGGCGTTCCGGGCATAGGAAAGAAAAGGAAATTTCTGCTCCTTAACCACTTTGGAAGCGTGGAGAAAATAAAAGGGGCCACCGCCGAGGAACTAGCCTCCGTCAAGGGCATGACGAAACAGGCCGCGCGGAACGTAAAGGAGTTTCTGCGCTAGCCGGTCGGCTGATTCGTTGCCCGGAATGGCGGCTTTTGAAAAAAACTTCCCGTCGGTACGCAAGCTGCTTGTGGGAGGAGATGGAATCGCGTCTGAAGAGTTTTTGTCACAGCCGGTTAAACGCTGGATCGGATCATGACTCTCGGATTTTCCGGTCAGGACTTGGAACCGAGTCTGTATCCGGCTAATCCTGAAGACAGAATTCAAGTATGGCCTTTCCAGCGTGAAGCTTGTTCTCGGCCTGCGTGAAGGCGATGCAACGGAGACCGTCCATGACTTCCGCGGTTATCTCTTCTCCCCTGTGCGCCGGAAGACAGTGCATTATAAATGGGTTTTTGCGGCAGTAGGAAAGGAGCCTCGTGTTTACCTGAAGAGGCCTGAAGGCGTCGGTTCCCTTTCTTTGCTCCCCCATGCTTACCCAGACGTCAGTGTAGATTACGTCGGCGTCTCTAACCGCGGAGGCTGGGTTATAGGTAACCTCAATTTCGGAGTTTCCGAGTTCCATGGCCTCACCCATTATAGTGGCGTCGGGCTCATGTCCAGGCGGAACTGAAACCGACAGGTTAAAGCCCATTATTGCGGATGCGGCAACGAAGGAGTTGGCGATATTGTTTCCGTCGCCGAGAAAAGCGAGCTTGAATTTCCCAAGATCTATTCCCTGCTCCGAAATCGAGAAAAGATCGGAGATTATCTGCGTGGGATGTTCAAGATCGGTAAGGGCGTTTATCACGGGAACGGCCGAGTTATACACGAATTCTTGGAGCTTTTTCTGTCCGTAGGTTCTTATTATTACCCCATCGAGATAAGAGGAGACGACTTTCGCCGTGTCGGCTATGGTTTCCCCCCTTCCGAGCTGGGTATCCCCCGGATTCATGTAAACCGCCTGGGCGCCTAGGTCAAAAAGGCCCGCTTCAAAGGAAAGCCTAGTTCTGGTCGACTGTTTTTCAAACAGAAGACCTACAGACATGCCCTTGAGGCTTTTGGGGTTTTCGCCTTGTTTTTTCAGTTCCTTAAGTTCGCCCGCGCGGTGGATTATCCCCTTGATGTCGTTTTTTTTAAGGTCTGAGATAGCGAGAAGATTCCTACCCACTTGAAATTACCTCCTCGATGGATTTTGTTATGACAGCAATGGCAAAATCAATCTCTTCCTCGTTCGTATTGAGCGGAGGAAGAATCCGAAACACCCGCTCGACCGTAAGAATAACTAGAAGTCCGTTTTTAACCGAGACCGAAAAACAGTTCCGCGCGAAATCCTTATCCGAAAATTCCACTCCGATTATAAGTCCCTTTCCCCTTACCTCACTTATGTGCTCAGGATATTTTCCCCAGATATCTTCAAGTTTGGCGAGAAAATAGTTTCCGAGTCTGCCCGCTTCTTCGGCCAGATTTTCTTCAAGTATCGTCTGAACCGCGGCGCAGGCAGCTCCCGCGGCCAGCGGATTTCCGCCGAAAGTACTTCCGTGGGCCCCTGGGGTAAAGTGTTTTGCTACTTCGTCTGTGGCCAGAACCGCCCCGCATGGCATTCCACCGCCAAGGGCCTTTGCGAGGGCAACTATGTCCGGCCTTATGTCCTCGTGCTCGTAGGCAAACAGTTTTCCAGTCCTTCCCATTCCGACCTGAATTTCATCGAGTATGAGCAGCATATTGTTTTCCCCGCAGATATCCCTTACCCGCCTTAGGTATCCCGTGGGCGGAACGATGACCCCGTTTTCTCCCTGCACCGGCTCAAGAATCACCGCGCAGGGGCTTGTTTCGGCGGCCAGGCGGGCGATCGCGTCGGGATCGGCGTAAGGGGCGAAGTGAAATCCTTCAAGAAAAGGAGAAAACCCCTCCCTGTATTTTTCTGACCCGGTGGCGCTTAGCGCCCCGAAAGTTCTTCCGTGAAAAGCTCCTTCGGTTGAAATGATCGCGTGTCTTCCGCCGTTTTGCGCTCCCCATCTTCTGGCAAGTTTTATTGAGCCTTCGACGGCCTCGGTCCCGCTGTTGCAGAAAAACACCCTGTCGGCAAAGGAGTTTGAAACAAGCAGCTCGGAGAGGGCGCACTGGTTTTCTATGTTAAAGAGGTTCGATGTGTGAACTAGGGTAGAGGCCTGGGAGATTATGGCGTCGGTGATTTTGGGGTGGCAGTGCCCGAGGTTGTTAACGGCTATCCCCGTCGTGTAGTCAAGATATTTTTTGCCCTCGGTGTCCCAGAGCCAAGAACCGCTTCCCCTCTGCATAGTCAAGGGAAGACGGCCGTAGGTCTTCATCAGGTATTTTTCCCGCGGATCTTCCATTTTCCCCGGCCTCAAAGGGTTATCTCCGTTCCTATTCCTAAATCGGTAAGAAGCTCGAGTATGAGAGCTCTTTTTGTCGTCCCGTTTATTATGTGCACCTTGTTGACCCCTTCTTCCAGGGCCTCAAGCGCGCACATTACCTTAGGGATCATTCCGCTGTTTATAGTTCCGTTCCTGATGAATTTCCGAGCCTGCCTTTTCGTTACCGAAGATATGAGCTTCCCTTTTTTATCAAGGATACCGTCCACGTTGGTTAACAGGATGAGCTTTACCGCGTGAAGCGCTCCCGCTATTTTTCCCGCCACGTGGTCCGCGTTTATGTTGTAAGTGGTCCCGTCCTCCCCCCATCCTATGGGAGCTATGATCGGAATGACATCCCTGCCCTCAAGAACCTTGATTATCTCAGGGTTTATTTCGAGAACCTCACCAACGTAGCCGAGGTCTGCGTCCTGGGGGATGTCTATGCTGTGATCGGCGGCGAATTTGTGCAGGTCGAATTTTTTTGCCTTTATAAGTTTTCCTTCCTTGCCCGAAAGTCCGACCGTTTCCATCTGGTGGCGGTTTATCGACGTTACGATCTGCTGGTTTATTTTTCCGACAAGCACCATCTCGACTACTTCCATTACCTGCCTGTTGGTAACGCGAAGCCCGGCTATGAAGTCGGATTTTATTCCCAGCATGTCAAGATGCTCCTGGATCTGGGGGCCGCCTCCGTGCACAACTACCGGCTTTATTCCGACGTATTTCATCAGTACGAGGTCGCGCACGAAATTCGTGAGATCTTCCCTGGCGACGCTCCCGCCGTATTTGACCACGATGGTTCTGCCGTGAAAGGCCTCTATGTACGGAAGAGCTTCAACCAGTATCTCCGCCCTTTCTGCCGAACTTTTCATGAGAAACTCCTTTCTGCGAAAAAAACATTATATAGCAACCGGGGTTTTTATTACAACACCTGGGGATAATCATATACGGCAATTCAGAATTACGCATACACAGCGCTTGCGTCCTTGAGGAAGTCTCCGCGTTGGCGTGGGAACCGGGTTTTTAGAATTTCCTTGCGCGCTTTCGGAAGCTGAATCCGCTCACTAATTTTCTTTCCCGGTGGAATCTTAGTGCGAAAACACCGCCCGGTTCCGTGATTTGCGAACGCCCGAGCGATGTTTCCGGTTCCGTCAGCTTTTATGCCGGTAGGTTAACTGCACGCCGAAGGTTCTGCCCTTGGCAAGCGGCGAGAACGTGCCGCCAAGAGGTATCGGCTGTGTACCCAGCAGCAGCGTAGGGGGCAATTGGCTGTCACCTCCGTGCTTGACTTCGTTAAGCAGGTTCTTTCCGTAAAGCCCGATGGAAAACCGCCCGTTTGCGGGGATGATGTCAACTCCCGCGTCAAGGATGTTCTGCTCTAGGATGTACCCCCTGTTGTCGTCGGTGAAGTATGATTTGTCGCGGTAAGCGTAGTTTATGCGGGAGGTCATCCTGCCCCAGCTGGCCGCTCCCGTGTCGTGAGTAAGTCCCACGCTGTAAGTCCACTTCGCGGCGCGGGGAAGCTCAAGAGCTTCATCGTTTTCGTCAATGCTGCGATCGAGGTTAAGATCATATTTCACTTTCGTGTACTCAGGGTTGACGTACCCTACCGAACCGACCAGAAGCAGGTTCTCCGCGATGGCGAACAATCCGTCAAGCTCAAAGCCGTAGATCTCAACGTCGGCGGTGTTGTCGATCAATTGAACCGGGCCGAGTCTTTCATCCGGGAAGTTAACCTCCCTCTGCAAGTCGTCGATCATGTTGTAGAAAACCGCCCCGTAGAGATGGCCGCGGTCTTTTGAAATCTTGAATCCGGCCTCGAAGCTGTCGACTGTCTCTTCATCATACGGTCCCGGGGAGTGGTTGGGCGAGAGGTTGCGGAGATTATAGCCTCCTGAGCGAAATCCCCTGGTCCAGTGTCCGTAAACGTTTGCCTCGCCGCTTATGTAGTAGGCGGCACCGAGTTTCGGCGACCAGCTGTGCCAGGTTTCTTCGCCTGTAAAGTCAAACTCGCAGGCGGGGCCTTCAACGACGTTGCAGGACGGTGCTAGTGACGCTGGGGGAGGGGTGGTAGCGATCAAGGCTATTTCGGCCTCTCTTTTCTCGCGCGTGTATCGTGTGCCCGCGGTGAGCGTCAACTTGCTTGTGAGGTCATAATCCAGGGACAGGAACAGTCCCAGAGTCTCAATGTCGTAGTTTCCGCCTCCGGACTGGGATACGTCCGCTCCCGGCGGCAGCTGACCCGACGCCGCAAGGACATAGGTAAACAGAGAGCGGCGTTCGTGATAGTTAATTTCGTTTGTAAAGAAGTAGACTCCCGTAGTCGCGTGGAGTTTCTCGAAAAACCTGCCGGCGTAGCGCAGTTCGTTGCTCCACTGACTGTAATTGCTCCATCCCTTCGCGTGGAGGAGATTAAGCGGCGAAGAGTCGAGGTCAGCTGAAGAGAACGTTTCAGAATCGCGCCAGCCGAAGATGTTGGTTATCGTGCCGCCGCCGAAGTCTACGTCCCAGTCCATATGTGCGGTGAAAAAGTGGGTGTCGTTTTCTCTTTTACCTTCTTCATCGACACTGAAGTCATGGCTGTCACGGTCAAAGTCCGCCAGCGCGTTTGTGACCCCGAACCCGTTTGTGTGGCTCTGCGCCGCGGGGCCGTCGCCGTCGACACTTTCGTATTGATATCGGAGTACCAAGCTCAGGTCGTCTGTGGGATCCCAGGTAAGCACCGGTCGCACCATCCGGACATCGAGCTCGCCGAAAGCTTCGCCGGTGTTAAGGTTCTTGAACCATCCGTTATCCTGGTTGGTGTACGCGGTTATCCTGGCGCTGACGGTTTCGCCGAGAGGTCCCCCCACGGTACCCATGTAGTAGCTGTTAAGGCTCTCCCCGCCCCCTTCAAACGAGGTGCGAAAAGACATCTCAAGCTTATCGCCGGGTTTTTTTGTATTCACCAGTATGGCGCCCCCGGTAACGTTTCGGCCAAAAAGGGTTCCCTGGGGACCTCTGAGCACTTCAATACTCTCGATATCGAATGTATCAAACAGAGCACCGTTGGTAGCCCCTACGTACACGCCGTCGACAAATACTCCCACGGTCGGGTCGACAGACGGTATGGAGCTGTTTATGCCGAGGCCACGAATCGAAAAGTTGGCGATTCCTCCCACCGTGCCGATATCATCAAGTGCCACGTTCGGCATCGACACCGAGAGGTCTTCTAGGTCTCTTACCTTAAGGGTGTCTATCTGTTCTGAGCTGAAATGCGTTACCGAGAGCGGAACGTTCTGAATCGGCTCCTCGCGCTTTCGCGCCGTGACCGTGATCTTTTCAAGAAGCACGCTGCTTACACCGAACGCATCCTGAGCCCGGGCAGCGCCACCGCCGATAAGCGTCAGAAGCACGCCCGCGGCAAAGGTGCCTAAAAGTGCCTTTAACCGAGATTTAAGTTTCCCGCGAATCATGTTAATATCCCCTCCTCCTTGTATCCTTGTCGTAGTATAGAGCGCAGTTTCGGGATTTCCGCCTGAGGTCTTTTAAAACCGTGATTTCAAGCATCAAATGCAACTTCTATATTCGATAATAAATCCTGACGATTGTCAAGGTATTGTAAAGTGATTTCAGGACTATACCGAACAGTCAGTCCTAAGAAAGGCATGGGAATTCTTCGCAAAAAACCGCTGAAGTCAGGGACAGAAGAACACCTGATTGGGCGTCTTGAATCCAAGACACTCCCTCGGTCTGTTGTTAAGTTTGTCCATAGCTCTGTTCGCATCTTCCTGCGTCAGCTCCGCGAAGTCCATTCCCTTCGGGAAATACTGGCGTATAAGTCCGTTTGTGTTTTCACTAAGCCCACGCTCCCATGAGTGGTAAGGACGGGCGAAGTACCAGTCCGCACGAAGCTCACTGGAGATCTTTTCATGCGACGCGAATTCCTTGCCGTTATCGCACGTCACCGTCTCGAAGTTGTTGTGCATGGGCACAGTCGCCTCGAGTATGGCCCGGGAGACGGAACTGGCTTTTTTGTCCTCTGAGACGAGAATAAGGCAATAGCGGGACTTGCGCTCCGCGAGGGTTACGAGCACCTTGCTTTTTTTTCTTGAGCCAAGGAGGGTATCGGCTTCCCAGTCCCCTATGCGCGAGCGCCTATCCACCACTTCGGGGCGCTGATCTATGCAGACGCGGTTTTTGATATGTCCCCTGTGCGCGGGCGCTCCGTAGCGTTTTCTGCGCTTCCTCCGGCAGCGAAGGTGGGTGTGGAGACCCCCTCCACTCATCTTGTCGTCCTTTAGTGCTTGTAGATACTCTCGTGACTTACCGCAAGCCCCTCGTTCTGGGCAAGCCAGCTGGTTATCTGCTGGGGGCTCCAGTCTTCTCTTAGCAGCAGCTCCACACGAATCCAGGTTTGTTGCGGGATACGGTTTCGGGAACAGTTGCGCCTGGCATCCGCAAGCCTCTGGGCCTGCTTGGGACGGTAACCGCGTTTGCCGAGATTGCAGCTAAGTTCCCTGCTTATGGTGGATTTGTGTACGCCCAAGTGCCTTGCAACCTGGGTCTGGTTGTGACCTGCTTTCCGTAAAATGGCAATCTGATATCTTTTTACCAGGGTAAGTTGCTCTGGGTTTCTCATTCAAACGCTCCTTTTGATCTGGTGGTTAAAAGAGAATTACGAAAACTATCGCAACTTGCCCTTTTAATCAATCTCAAAAGTTGCGTTTCAAACTTGAAACCACGAATCTTATTCCATCAAATTTCCATTATAGCATGAATCAGGTTCTGGGTGCAGGGCTTTTTAGGGCGGACTTGGCAGAAGTAAATGCTTGGGTATTTAAAGGAGTCCCAGCGCTTTTTTTTCCCGCTTCCCCGTTTCCTTTACCCTGATTTTGAACTGAAGCTCGGTTCGTGCGCCATCCCCGTAGAAACTTCCCGAAACGGGGGAGATAAGTTCGTGGTTAGCCCCGCTTGCGACCGCGACGTGGCGGTCAGAGACCGCAAGACCCGACGAAGGATCATATCCCCTCCATCCTCCGCCCGGGATGTAGACTTCTGCCCAGGCGTGAAGCTCGTCACCTCTTTTTCTCCTCTTGCTAAGCGCGTAGCCGCTTACGTGTCTGCACGCGAGCCCCGCCGAGCGGCAGACGCTTGCGAAAAGCTCCACGAGATCCCTGCAAGACCCCCTTTTTTCCATGAGAGTCCTCTCGGGGGGCCAAGGGGCGCCGTAGTCCCTCACCACATGGGGAAAGTTCTTGTGTATGTACCCGCAGAGGGTGAGAATAAAATCCGTGGTCCTCCCCCGGGTCTGCGAAAGAATCGTTTCGCGAAGTTCTGAGACCGCCAGGGCGGTTTTTTTGCTCACTGCTGTGTACGGGCGAAGAGAGGCCTTCTGCTCCCGTGGATATTGCATCGGCAGATCAAGGAAACTTGCGTCTGAGGCTACGAAATCAAATGGGTTTCCCCTGAGCGTTTCAACGATACAGTGGGTATCGATTACCAGGCGCTCGGATTCCCCCGCAAACCATAGGGTCACAGTGGTGTTCCCGTCAAGGTCTGAGTTTACGCTTCTTCCCGCTTCGGAAGGATCGGTTTTAAGGGAGAAAAAACGGGTCCTCTGCGAGGCGTCATCTCTTGGATGAAGTCTCACGGTGTGTGGGGCCAGAACGACTTTTTTTCCGTAGGAGTAGGTCGTGTTGTGGTCTATGCTAAGAAGCACTTTGCGGGTTTCCGTTAAGAACCTTTTTTACCCATTCGGCGGGCATTTCTTCGGCCGATTTTCTAAGTCTCTCCTGCCACCACTCGGATATGTCCGCCAGTTCGTTTTCGGTGAAGCTGTACTGCTCGAGGCAGAAAGAATTGGTTCTGTAGACCATAATGTCTATGGGAAAATCGACGTCTATGGCGTTTATGCGACTTGAATCAAACGCCAGGTACGCGATGCGAAGCGCGGTGTCGAGACTTGTGTCGTAGGTAAGGGTCCTTTTTATGATCGGTTTTCCGTATTTCGACTCGTCTATTATAACGTAGGGAGAGGTGGTCCCCACGTTGATCCAGTTGCCCTGGGGGTAGACCAGGAAAAGCTGGGGCTCCGGGTCTTTTTCGAACTGTCCTCCTATTATGGAGTACATGTTGAAGGAAAGCCCGGATTCGGAAAGCGCCTCTCCGTCTTCCTCCTTTACCCTCCGAAGCTCCCTTGAGAACAGGTTCACGGCCTTGTAGAGGCGGTCAAGGGGTTCATCTGAGTGCTCGAGGGCCTCATCGAGGTAGGTGATCGTCTTGTCCCTCGCGGAGCGAAGTCCCGATGTCATAAGGAAAAAGGAGTTTTCCCCGGACCTGTGAGTAGTGACCTTCTTTGCCCGTATGGCTTCGTTTCCCGTTATTATGAGGTTATCGGCAAGTCCGATTATCCCTTCTTTTAGTCTCATTCCCACGCAGAAAGTCATTTTGTTTCTCCCTCTCAGATATCGTCAAAGCCCGGCAGGCTGCTGTCTTTTACCGAATAGCTGAAGTAATCGTCGTATATGCAGTTTCCGACGTCGTTTATATGAGACTGGAAGCTCTTTAGGTACTGATGCATGCCGTGGTCTATTATCTCCTCGACGCTTATGAACCGAAGATCTGAGAGAAGTCTTCCCATCTGCTTTTCGGTTTCGTTGTTGTAGGAGCCCGCCGGGCTGTTCGATATGCAGTGAAGAGACTCATCGGCCCGCGCGACGCAGTAGATTATCGAGCGGGGAAACTGGTTCTCAAGGATGAGAAAGTTAAGCACGTTCTCTATCGATATCTGCTGGTGCTTCGCCTTATAGGTCTCAAGGGCGCTTGTTGATTTCAGGAGCGCTATCCACTGCATGTTGTCTATCGACGTTCCTATGAGTTCCGCCTTGGGAAGCAGGGTGTAGTACTTGACGTCAAGGATTCTAGAGGTGTTATCTGCCCGCTCCATCTGTTTTCCAAGTTCCGAGAAATGCCAAGCCTCCCCATGGGATATGCTTATGTACCCCGACCCGTGAAAAAGAAGGCTCTGCACTTTCGACACTTCGCAGAACCTGCCGGGATTGTCGAGCAGTTTCTCCTTGGCCTCATCGCCGTTTAGCCTGTGGTAGAAGCGGTTTATGAGAAGCCACATCTCAGAGGAAATTATCTCCCTTACCGAGCTTGCGTTCTCCCTGGCGTGGTTAACGCAGGAGATGATGGAGTTCGGGTTGTTTTCGTCAAGAACCATGAAGTTTATTACGTTCTCCCGGGTTGCGCTGCCGTAGAGGCTTCTGAAAAGCTCCATGTCCCCCGTAACCCTTACTATGGGATCCCACTCCTGCTCCACCGAGTCGTGGATGTCGATCGCAAGGCCGAGGTTAACGCTTATAAGCCTCGCGGTGTTTCCCGCGCGCTCGGCGTAGCGGCTCATCCAGTATATCGATTCTGCGACGCGGCTTAGGATTTTTTATCTCCCCGTCCCCTGTTGTTCTTTCCGGGAGCAAGAACCCATGTGTCCTTGCTTCCCCCGCCCTGGGACGAATTAACTATCATTGAACCTTTGCGGAGAGCCACCCTGGTGAGGCCTCCAGGCAGAACGAATATGTCTTCTCCGTAGAGAATAAAGGGTCTTAAATCGACGTGGCGTCCCTCGAAGTGATCGTCGGCTATTACGGGAGCCCGGGAAAGAGACATTGTCTTCTGGGCTATGTAGTTTCTTGGATCGGCTTTTATGTTTCTTTTCGCCTGGGCAAGTTCTTCCTTCGTTGCCTTGGGCCCGAACACTATTCCGTATCCTCCCGATTCGTTTGCGGGCTTTACGACCAGCTTCTCGATATTGTCAAGCACGTATTTCCTGGCTTCATCCTCCTCGCAGATGTACGTCGGCACGTTCGGGATCACGGGGTCTTCCCCGAGGTAGTACTTTATTATCTTCTCAACGTAGGCGTATATTATCTTGTCGTCGGCCACTCCTCCTCCTGGGGCGTTCGCTATGGCGACGTTTCCTGCCTTGTAGGCGCTGAAAAGCCCCGGAACTCCAAGCACCGAATCCGGGCGGAACACCTGCGGGTCGAGGAAATTGTCGTTTATCCGTCTGTAGATGACGTCCACTTTTTCAAGTCCCTTGGTGGTTTTCAGGTGAACGAAATTATCGACTACAACGAGATCCCTTCCCTCGACAAGCTCTATTCCCATCTCCTTTGCGAGAAACGAGTGCTCGAAGTAGGCCGAGTTGTAGATACCCGGGGTGAGCAGCACTACCTTGGGGTTTACGGTTCTGTCGGAGAGCAGGTACTGGAGCGTGTCTAGGAGGTGGAGCCCGTAATCACTTATGGGCATTATCTCAACCGCGTCGAACACCTTTGGGAAGGTTCGTTTCAGAAGCTCCCGGTTCTCAAGCACGTAGGAGACGCCGGAGGGGGAACGGAGGTTGTCTTCGAGGATGTAGAAGTTTCCGTCTGAGTGTCTTATGAGGTCCGTTCCCGTGATATGGCACCAGATCTTTTTCGGCGGAGAAAAACCCACGCAGTCGAGGCGAAACTCCCTGCTTGAGAGGATGAGTTCCTTCGGGACCACCTTGTCCCTCAGGATCTTCCGGTCGTTGTATATGTCGTCTATGAAGAGGTTAAGCGCGTGGATTCTCTGCTTGAGGCCCCTTTCTAGCAGCTCCCAGTCCTCGGCCGACACTATTCTCGGGATTATATCGAATGGGAAGATGTTTTCCTCTGAACCTTTCTTTTTTTCCGAGTAGAGGGTGAAGGTGACCCCCATCTCGAACAGGTTCATCTCGGCGGCTTTCTGCCTTTCGATAAGCTCTCCGCCGGAGAGGCTTTCTATCTTGTCGGTGAGAAAACGGGTCCACTCGTGCGGGACGGCGCCGTCCTCGAAGACCTCGTCGTAAAAGCCTTCCGTATCGTAGTTTTTGAAATCCATTTGGGCTCCAAGGACTTTTTCGTGAAAAATCTAACCAAAAGCGAAGGTTATGACAATCTCCGGGAAGCGGTATTACTTGAGATGTTTTTTATTCTGTTCCGCAGTTCAGAATACACTCATCAGCAAAAAATCGAAAGATTCTTCAACAAACAAGTTGAATTTTAAAACTAGTTTTGTGATTTGCCAAAACAACCCGTATTGTTCAGAATCTGTTATCATCTGAAACCTTGTGAGAGGGGTGTTTGCAATGAGCATGAAACGCTATCAGTTACAACTCAGCGGTCTGCCGGAAAACGAGGGGCAGATTAAGGCTAAGAGGCTTTTGCGTGTTGTGGAAGCCCTTATTGAGACGGCGGAGAGAGCTACCCGGTTATCAGCTACCGGTGAGGGCAAAGGCAGAGGATCAAAACCCGGATGGCTGAACGCCAGCGTCGATTTTACGATAACGGGGTTAAAAAAGGGTTCTACGGTTATCGACCTTGAGGCTCCGAGTCTTCGTGATACAGCCTATGATGTGTTCACTCAACATGATTTTTGGCGTGAACAGCCAAGCCTTGATGATACGGCGCTTGATCTTGCGGCACTTGCAATTGAAGAAGCGGGAGCAGATTCCCCCGAGGGGGATCGGTTTGACAATTCCGTTCTTGACGCAATTCTCAAGTTCAGCAAATCGGGGGGAATCTCCGGCATTAGTTATGAATTGGTTCCTCAAGGTCCGGCACAAGGGCGGTTTACTCTGGATGAGCGTATATGTGCACGGGTTAGAGAACAGGTTAAAAACATCCCGCTTCCCAAAGCATTCATAGTGACCGGCATGCTTGATGAAATCAAACACGGCGGAGGGCGTTTTCGTCTTCTGCTTGGAAGGAATTCGTACATTCTTGGACGGCTTAACGCCGATTTTTTAGATGTTGAAGCCTTGCGTTTTCTCTGGGGTAAACCGACAACTGTAGAGGGCACAGTTCACTTTAAAGTCAACGGACAACCTCGATTGATTGAAGCCCGCAAAATAAGCGCTCGTGTTGAGGGTGACGAGGTTTTTGAAGAAATGCCTACGAGGAAACAAGATATGGAGAGGGTTCTAAGAGCTTCGGCACAGGTAGCCGATCCCAAGGACCTTGCGGGCGCGTGGCCTGGCGATGAGCCCATTGAGGAACTTTTGGCTGAGCTTGATTGACTTCTTTAACTATGAAACGCTTTCTTCTGGATACAGGAATGTTGCTTGGGTTTGTCCGGGAGGCCCCATGGGCTTTATGGGCTCGTTCGAAGTTCAGTCTCGGAGATCAGGAAACGATGGTTTTTACGTCGATCATCTGCCAGGCTGAACTGCTCGCACTTGCGGAAAAGAGAGGTTGGGGGGAGAAAAAACGGGGACGTCTTGAAGAAGTTCTGGACGAATTTCCTACCCTTGATATTAATCAAAAAAGCATTCTGAACGCTTACGCGCTTATTGATGCTTGGACTCACGGGAAACATCTGAATTCTCCCGAACACATTTTTCCGCCTCCCAAGCCTGCTGTCCCAATGGGTAAGAACGACCTTTGGATTGCGGCTACTGCTTACGCGAGCAATTCCGTGTTGTTATCCACGGATAAAGATTTCGCTCACCTGCATGATGAGTGGATCAACTACGTTTATGTTGATCCTAAAATGTCTTTCCCAAATAAGTAACGCAGTTCAGAGTATGTACCTGCTGAGGTCCCTATCCTTGACGATGTCGGCTATTTTCTCCTCGACGTAACCCTCGTCTATAACGATTTTTTTCTCCTTCATGTCCGGAGCGTTAAAGGAAATCTCGTCAAGTAGTTTCTCAAGAACGGTGTGAAGCCTTCTGGCCCCGATGTTCTCTGTGGAACTGTTAACCTCGGCCGCGGTCTCAGCTATTTTTTCTACCGCTTCGGGGCTGAACACGAGGTTTATGTCCTCGGTTCTCATAAGTTCTGTGTACTGTTTTATAAGGGCATTTTTGGGCTCGGTGAGAATACGTACGAAATCGTCTTTTGTGAGCGCCTCGAGCTCAACCCTTATGGGGAAACGTCCCTGGAGCTCAGGTATGAGATCAGACGGCTTTGAGACGTGAAACGCCCCGGCTCCTATGAAAAGTATGTGATCGGTTCTAACCATCCCGTGCTTCGTGGTGACGTTGCTTCCCTCGATTATCGGGAGAAGATCCCTCTGCACCCCCTCCCTTGAAACATCCGGGCCTGAAACACCGTTTTTCCCGGCGACCTTGTCTATCTCGTCTATAAAGATTATCCCCGAGTTCTCCGTTCTCTCTAAGGCAAGCTGGGTTACCTTGTCCATGTCTATTAGCCTGCGGGCTTCTTCTTCTGTGAGAATATCCAGGGCTTCGGGCACCTTTACTTTTCTTACCTTGGATTTTTTGGGCATGAGGCTTCCGATCATCTCGGAGATGCCGGGGTCCATCTCTTCCACTCCCGCCTGGCTGAACACCTGTATCGGAAGGGACCTTGCCGTTATCTCTATCTCTACCTCCCTTTTGTCAAGCTTTCCGTCCCAAAGAAGCTTTCTCATCTTCTTTTTGGTCTCGCTCATGTCCGTTTCCGCCTCGTCATCCTGGCGCGTCGGAACGAGCAGGTCAATCAGCTTGTCCTCTGCAAGCTCTTTTGCCCTCGTGGTAACGAAAATGGTCTCCTCCTCGGTGACCATGTTGACGGCTATCTCCGTTAAGTCCCTTATCATCGACTCAACGTCCCGCCCCACGTAGCCGACCTCGGTGAATTTCGATGCCTCGACCTTTACGAAGGGCGCCTGGGCGAGTTTTGCCAGCCTGCGGGCTATTTCGGTTTTACCCACCCCCGTGGGCCCCATCATCAGGATGTTTTTGGGTGAGATTTCGTCTCTTAGCTCAGGGGAGACTTTCTGTCTTCTCCACCTGTTTCTAAGGGCCACGCCGACGGCCCTTTTAGCCATGTTTTGTCCGACTATGTACTTGTCGAGTTCCGAGACTATTTCCCTTGGGGTGAGATAGGATTCTCTGAACATTTATTTTATTTCCTCTATGGATATGTGGCTGTTTGTGTAAATGCAGATGCCGGCTGCGATCTCAAGGGAGCGCTCGACTATTTCCCGAGCGGAAAGCGGGGAGTGCTTCGCAAGCGCAAGTGCGGCCGCCTGTGCGAAAGGACCTCCCGATCCTATGGCTATCACGTTGTCGTCAGGCTCTATTATGTCTCCGCTTCCCGAGATTATCAGCATGGTTTCAGAGTTTGCGACTATAAGCAGGGCCTCGAGTCTTCTTAGGATCCTGTCTGTTCTCCATTCCTTTGCAAGCTCGACCGCGGCGCGCTGCAGGTTGCTCGGGAATTCCTCAAGCTTCCCCTCGAACTTGTCAAAAAGCGTTATGGCGTCTGCCGTTGAGCCCGCAAAGCCGGCGCAGATCTTCCCGCCGTACATCTTCCTTATCTTGTTCGCGTTATGTTTTACCGCGGTTGACCCCATGGTCACCTGGCCGTCGCCCCCGAGCGCCACCCGGTCGTCTTTTTTAACGCAGAGTATCGTGGTTCCGTGAAACTTGCTCATGGTTTTTCCTTCTCCTCCCGGCGCCTAAGCGTTCGGGTGGGTCTTGTCGTACACTTCCATTATACGCTCAACCGATAGATGGGTGTATCTCTGGGTCGTCGAGAGACTTGCGTGGCCGAGCATCTCCTGGATCGCGCGGAGGTCCGCGCCGCCCGCGAGCAGATGGGTCGCAAACGAGTGCCGGAGCACGTGGGGGCTTACGTTCTTCGATATCCCGGAGAGAAGCCCGTATTTTTTTATTATCCGCGCGAGGCTTCTCGTGGTTATCCCGCCTCCCCTTGAGTTAAGGAATATATGGTCGGATACGGGTTTTAACTTCGCCCTTATGTCAAGATATTGCCCGAGGGCAGAAAGCGCCTTTGAGCCCACGGGAACGATTCTCTCCTTGTTTCCCTTTCCGCGCACCCTTATTATCGCCTCTCCGATGCTTATGTCGGCGAGGGTGGCTCCCGCGAGCTCGCTTACCCGAAGACCGCTTGAGTAAAGAAGCTCGAGAATCGCCCTGTCGCGCACGCAAAGCGGGTTTTTCCCCGGATCCTTTACGTCAACGAGATTGAACACCTCATCCACGCTCAGAAACACCGGGAGGTGCCTTTCCTTTTTAGGGGTGCGAACCAGTTTCGCGGGATTCTGCGAAACCAGGTCTTTTCTTACCAGAAACGAGAAAAAGGATCTTATCGCCGATACCTTTCTCTCGACCGAAGCGGGGGAGTTTTTTCCGTAGAGGGTGGAGATGTACGCGTTTATGGTCGCGATGTCCGTGTTCTCGATTTTTTTTGCCTTTTTTAAGAGAAAATCACGGAAATTCTCAAGATCGCCCCTGTAGGCCTTTACCGTGTGTTCCGAGTAGTTTCTTTCGTCCGAGATGTGTTTTATGAAGCTTTCGAGCAGTTCGTTCATCTACTCTTCAAATATATACTCTGATTCGCTTTGGACAAGGGACAAGGGAGTTATTGTTAACGGCGAATAAGACCGTCCGGCCTTTTAACAAAACGCGCAAGAGTTGTTTTTCTCCCCGATAACGGTAAAAACCTTCACTTAAACTTACTCGCGAACAAGGATGGTGAAATCCTAGCCCCCTTGGAAAAAAGAATAAAGTTTCCGAGCGGCTCTCCGACGGGCTTAGCAAAGTTGCCGATCTTAAATCAAAGGTAGCGGCCGTAAAGCCTGACTTTCTGCCGTCACTCAGACTGCTTGATGCGTTTGATGAAACCGAAAGGCTGTTCGCAAACCTTAAGAAAAAATCGGTTATAGGTTTTTTCGGCAATTCAGGCTCGGGCAAATCGACTCTTGTTAATACCATTATAGGTGAGGATGTCCTGCCGACTGGGGATAGTCCCACAACGTGCCTGATCACTCTGGTTGGACACTCAGAATACAGGCCGCCTCCCCTCTCAGCCAAGGTCGCGCTTTTCAAAAAGGGATTCAGTCCCCACATGATTCACAATCCAGATCACGTGGCAGGGCACCTGCTCGAGCAGGGCGGCGCGGAGCTGCTCTCCCGCACGGGCGACGCGTATTTCGCCGTGGTCTTCTGCACAGCCGACGTCTGCCGCCACGTGTGGCTTATGGATACCCCGGGAGATCTGTACGGCCCCGACGGCGCAGGCAGGGGAAAAACCCTTGGAAGCGTGGAGCTTGCAGACGGCTTTGTTCTGCTTTCCCCCCACTCGGGTTTCTTGCGGCAAAACGATCTCGGGCTTCTTGCGAACATTATCCGCCGGTGTCCGCCGGTTAAGGCGTACCAGGTGACAAACCACATGCTTTTCGTGCAGTCCCGCTGCGGCGATATAGAGTTCGGGGAGATTCGGGCGGTTTTCGAGGATGCGATTGAAAGAACCAAGAGGCGGCTTTACGATACGGCCTTTGAGTTCCTTGAGGAGGGCGGTTTTATAAACGCGCTTCCGGGCGAAGAGGAGCTTGCAGCGAGGGTCCAGCCGTTTTGGCGCGAGAACGAGCGTCTTGCAAGTCGAACGCTTAGAAGGATTAACGACATGGCCGCGTATCTCGTCCTGAATAACGAGCGAACTGTCGAGGATGATATAAAGCGGGCGCTTAACCGCATAAACAGGGTCTTTCATAACGCAATTGACATATCCGAAGCCCTTCAGTACACGATGAAGAAGGCGCCGCAGAGATCGAAGGAAGCTAAGGAGCATATCGACCAGTTCCGGAGCAGCGGATCGGGGAGGGTCGTAAACCGCCTTGCTGAGATTACGAAATCCTGCGAGGCGAAGAAGTCTTCTGACCTTGAGTCGATGAGCAATTATTTCGAGGCTATAGTTTCCGAGAAATTCCTGGCGGCCCTGATCGAGGAGAGCTTCAATGATGAAAAAGCGGCGCGGGAGGAAATCGGCAGCTACGTCGGACAGCTGCTCGGGTTAAGGCTCGAGGGCGTTTTGAAGAAAAGCGGCAAATCGATATCCGCCGAGGTTGAAGAGCTGCTTTCTGAGTGGCAGAGAATTCAGCCGTCGATGCGGAATCTCCATGCCTTGCCCGGCACCGAAGACCCCGATTACGAGATGTCCGCTTTTGACCCCTGGGCGAAATTCATGGAGGGACTTAGGGGCCCCGAGACCTTGGGAGCGATGTCGCTTTACGTGAGATCTTTTGTAACCGCCAACATGGGGCGGACCGTGCTTACCGGAAGCGCCAGTGGATATCTGCTTTCTCTTGGCCTCGCGAACCACGCCACAAAGGCCGCCTCCTATGTAGCCGCCCTCGGCAGGCCCGTGACCCTGGGTCTTGAATTGACCGCGGCGATCGGCTGTCCTGATCAGAACGCCGGCGGCGGTTCCTGGCAGGAGAACCTTGCGGCCGAGGTCGTGCGGCGGGTGCACGAGAAAAACGTCCGGGCCGAGTGTGAGAGGACGATTAACGATTTCTGGCAGAATACCGAGGGAGCCATAGCCGCGGGCCTCACGGGAGTACGCCGCGGGAGCGATGAATACCTGGCATCGGTTATGGCGGATATCTCAAGGGAGTACACGGAATCCGAGGTCGATGCGTACAGGTGGGCAGTCAGAAAGGCTTCTGATTCCTTCAGTCCTGCCCCGCCGCCAAAGATGGGGCGGGCGGTTCTTCTAACCAGCATTATTCTGGCCGCCTGCACCGTGGCTTTTGTTGTTTTGCATTTTTACCACCACCAGCCGCACGGGGGCTTTTTGCCGTGATTTCACGCGGCCTCGCGCCGTGTCCTCAAAATTGCAAGCTAACGGCATCGTCCGTTTCCTGATTTATAAGCGCCGGGAAACCTGATTCCAAGAGAACTCTCCTTATACCCGGAATCGGCAAATATTTTCTTCTATGACTGTTCACGTGAGATTTTGCCCTTTTACGGCCACTTATTAATCACAAAATAGCTGCAAAATGATTTATAAATGGTATACTTATAAATCATGCGGTGGAACTGGCAACAACCCGAATGGCCCGATTTTACTTATGAACCGAAACTTCTTGAGGACTCGGAAAATGATTTTCTGCACGGGACGGGTCTGCTTTTCGGGGCTTACAGGCATCTTGACGAAGCGGAGCGGGATCGGCTCAAAGTGGAGATTATAGGCGATGAAGCCCTCAAGACTTCTGAAATCGAGGGGGAGTATCTTGACCGCAAGAGCCTTCAGTCGTCTCTTCGCCGACATTTCGGCCTGCAGACCGGCGAACTCAGAGCAAGTCCCGCCGAAGCCGGGATCACCGATCTCATGGTCGATCTCCACAACACTTACGAAGAGACGCTTTCCCACGAAACGCTTTATCGCTGGCACAAGATGCTCACTCTCGGGCGCACTGACCTGGAGTGCGTGGGTCGTTACCGTGAGCACGGGGTCGCGGTGGTCTCGGGGCCTCTTCACAGACGCAGGATTCATTTCGAAGCGCCTCCGCCAGAGCGGGTAAAGCGGGAAATGGACGGATTTATCCGCTGGTTTAACCGCAGCGCTCCGGGAGCCGGGTCGCCGCTTCCGGCGCTTACCCGTGCCGGCACGGCGCATCTTTATTTCGAGAGCATTCACCCGTTTGAGGACGGAAACGGTCGTATAGGACGGGCGGTGTCAGAAAAAGCTCTTGCCCAGTCCCTCGGTGAGCCGACTTTGATTGCGCTTGCCACCGTGATCAGCAGGAACAGGAAAGCTTATTACGGGGCTCTGGGGGATGCCAACACGAAAAACGAAATAACAGGATGGCTTGTCTATTTTGCCGGCACCGTGCTTGAGGCGCTTACCTATACGCGGACCTATGTGGAATTTCTTATAGAAAAGGCCAAGTTGCTTAAGCGTATGCGGGGAAGAATGAATCCGCGGCAGGAAAAATGCCTGCTTCGGATGTTCGAGGAAGGCCCGGAGGGCTTTTCGGGTGGTCTCAGCGCTGAAAGCTATATAAGCATCACCAAGGCCACGCGTCCGACCGCCACCCGGGACCTTTCGGATCTGGTCACTAAAGGCGCGCTCGCAAGAACCGGGGAGCGCAAGTCCACGCGCTACCATCTGAATATCGATCTACGAGTCTGAAACCGGATTTAAAGTCTTGCGTTTTCGTGTTTTCTTGGCGATGCAGACGGGGAGAAATATAGCTGGTTCTCTTCCATGGCAAACAAAAGATTCTTCGTGCGATTATCCCGGTTATGGGACGAGACCGAAAGAAAAGACCTGTTCAAATGAGACGGGTAACTTTTGTAAAAATAAATCTTGATTTTAGAAATCATAAACGCTAGATTTACATATCGGAAGGAAAAGGTATGAAGTACAAGACACGCAAACTATCCGGGAGAGTGCTTTTTTCCCTTAAGAACAACCCCGTGGTCTTTCTCAACGGACCGCGTCAGTCGGGCAAGACAACGCTTGCGCGGGAGCTTTCCCGCAGTGATTATCCCGCCGAGTACGTATCTTTTGATAACGTGACTCATATGGAGGCCGCCTACGCTTCTCCGGAGGGTTTTCTCGGCCGCCGGAGGGGGCCGGTGATCATTGACGAGGTTCAGCTGGTGCCCGACCTGTTCCGTGCCCTTAAGGTTGTCGTTGACGAAACGCGTCTCGGGGACAGGAAACGGAGCAACGGAATGTTCCTGCTCACGGGTTCGGCGAATATCATGGTTTTACCGAAACTCTCGGATTCTCTGGTCGGACGCATGAGCATAAAAACTCTTTACCCCTTTGCCGCCTGCGAGGTTTTCTCTACTAGGGGCGATTTTCCCGAAAGGCTGTTTTCAGCCGATTTTGCCGGCATGGGAACCGGACCGACGCTCGGTGAAGCCATCGAATCGGCCACGTTTCCCGAGATATCGGGAAAACCCGCGCACGAGCGGGAGGAGTGGTTTGACGGCTACCTTACAACCATACTGCAGCGCGACGTGCGCACCGTTGCCGAACTTGAGAAAATCGGCCTTCTGCCGAGACTGCTTCGGGTTCTGGCGGCACGCGCCGGCAAGCTTATGAACGATGCCGAGATCGCGCGTGACATGGGACTTAACCCCGTTACCAGCAAAAGCTATCGCGGTATTCTGCAGGCTATGTTCCTTAGCTTTGACGTTTGGCCGTGGTACCGGAATGTCGGAAAACGGCTTGTGAAATCCTCCAAGGGCTATATTACGGATACCCTTCTGCTTTGTCATCTGCTTGACCGCAAGCTTGAGGGCCCGCGCGGCCGATGGAGCGATTTCTACGGCCATGCCGTTGAGAACTTCGTCGCCTCCGAGCTTCGCAAGCTGCTTTCCTTCTCCGATATGCGGGCAGATCTTTTTCACTTTCGTACCGCCGACGGCAAGGAGGTGGATTTCGTTCTGGAACGTCCGGACGGTTCGGTTGCCGGTATCGAGGTTAAGGCTTCGCAGCGGATCGTTTCCGCCGATTTTAAAGGCATGGAGGCGCTTCGGGACCTTGCGAAGGACGATTTTATCTGCGGGATCGTGCTGTACGCGGGAGCGGACGTGGTTCCTTTCGGCGACAGGTTTCTAGCCGTTCCTTTCTCCGCTCTCTGGCAGTAGCCGGCGGGGTGTTGGATTTTTCGAGAGGCGGGAAGATTCACTACGTTATCTCGAAAATCGCCGGTTGTCCGTTCTTATTCCGCCGCCTTTCTCATGGGAGGGAAACCGCAATTTGGCTTGAAAATTGGATGGCGGCCTTCCAATTTTCAAGGAGTATTCTTGCCCTGCATGTTTAACGAAAGGCGAAACCGACCGGTTAAGTGTTTGGTGTTCATTTTTGCTGGAATAAGAAGACACCGTGTCCGCCGGCCTTGAAATCCTCCTGCCTAGTGATTACAGTGTAATTACACAAGGAGGCGAACGCATGAAGGTTAATCTGATATCTATTGGCAACTCGAAGGGAATTCGTATCCCTTCGTCGGTTATCAAGCAATGCGGTCTCGGCGACGAGTTGGAGATGCGTATCGAGAACGGAGTCATTGTGCTTGCGCCGGTGCGAAGCGTGCGCGAGGGCTGGAGCGCGGCCTTTGAAAAAATGGCGACCGTCGGTGACGACGCGCCAATGGTTCCCGATGCGCTTGAAAACGACTTCGATGCAGAGGGCTGGACATGGTAAAGCGGGTCCGGCGATATGATATCCATCTGGTCAACCTGGATCCCGCGCAAGGATCAGAAATCCAGGAGATGCGGCCGTGCGTAGTAGTCTCTCCGGATGAGATGAACCGATACATCCGCACGGTCATAATAGCGCCCATGACATCGACGCGGCGAGACCACCCCAGTCGAGTAAATGTCACCTTTCAGCGGAAGAAGGGCCAAGTGGTTCTCGATCAGATAAGGACCGTGGACAAGGCTCGCTTGGTCAAGCGGCTGGGCGTCCTGCCGGACGCACGAGCGCGGGAGGTGGCGGATGTGTTGCGAGAAATGTTTGCCTACGGCAGCTGACGAAAAATATCCTCGGATAGTAACATCTCTATTTAAGAACACGGGCTTGGGGGCAACGTAAAAGAAGAAGTAGAGGCAACCCCGCCTCTCTCTTCAGAATTTCGCGGGGAAGCAATCTTATTGTCACTCATGGACTTGAGTCCTTGGAAAGAGGGAGCTTTCTGAAGAGAAGGCGATTTTTCTCAGTCGGGAAATTTTGAAAAATACATGAGTCTGAACCTCGTTTTATAGATCGCGGTCCGCGGTGTAGTGCCGTACGCCGGAGCGGACGTGGTTCCTTTCGGCGAGGGGTTCCGGCCGTTGCTTTTCCGTTTTCTGGCAGTAGTAGACAGCATGCCGGATCGTGAATCTGTGGCCGTGTTGATTATCTGGCGGCCCGCACGTGAAGCTTGACGCCTTCATGTTCTTTTAAAGATGCGAGCGGAGAGAAAATATTCTTAAGGCCCGGGTTTCCTCTCGGACTGAGCATGCGGATCAGGCTCTTGGGGTCCTTTTGCGTAAGAACTCCAAGTTCCCGAAAACCTACTGTCGAGTTAACGTAGTTTCACAGCAATGCTTTCGCCACGTTGATTTCATCATTGAGTACGCACTCGATCGCTTCGGTCAGAAGTCCGACGAGGAGCCCGGGGTCTCTTATCGCGCGCTCCACTGCGATCTCTCTGAAACTACGCGTTAATGCCATTAATTCCCCCCTTTTTTTGGATTTTCAGATAGACTCTCAGGATTGCGAACTTTTATTTACTGTCTTTGCATTGTTAATATCCGGGTTTTCTATTCTTCCCCGAACATGGCATCAAGACGAGCCGCCTCGGCTAAATCAACCTCAGCTTCCTTCTCCGGCCCGAGAATCTGCTTCAATGAGCCCCGCAGACGATAAGCCGGGGCGAATTCGGGATCGAGGGAGATCGCCCTGTCCATATCCTCCAACCCTTCCTCGATCCGCTCAAGCCCTATCCTTGCGCGCCCCCGGTTAAAATAGTCCGGAGCGAAATCCGGGCTGAGTTCGATTGCCCGCTCGAAGTCGTCCTCCGCTTCCTCGAAGCGCAGAAGGAAACTCCTGGTCATTCCCCGGCCGCGATAGGCAACGACAAGCCCGGGGTCAAGCGAAATCGCCCGGCCGAAGTCGTCCTCGGCCTGTTCGAGTTGCCCGAGCCCCATCTCGGCGAATCCCCGGTTATGATAGGCGCCGGCGGACTCCGGGTTGAGGCTTATTGCCCGGTTAAGATCTTCCACGGCCTCTTCGAGCCGCCCTAGCTTGGATTCGGCGATTCCGCGGTTCTGGAAAGCTTCGGCGTATCCCGGGTCGAGGCGTATGGCGCGGTTGCAGTCCTCTATGGCTTCGGGGTCGCGATCAAGGGAAATCTTGGAGATGGCGCGGTCGGAGTAGAATTCCGGGTTCCCGGGATCAATGCGGATTGCCCGGTTAAAGTCAGAGACGGCTTCCTTGCTGCGCCCGAGCTTCTCATTGGCGATTCCGCGGTCCTGGAAAGCTTCGGCGGATCCCGGGTCGAGGCGTATGGCGCGGTCGTAGTCTTCTATTGCCTCCTCGTAGCGGTCGAGGTGCGCCTTGGCGATACCTCGGTCGAGGTAGGAAGCCGCGTTTTCGGGGTCGAGGCGTATGGCGCGGTCAAAATCCGCGATGGCTTCTTCGGGCTCTCCGAGTTCGTCCTTCGAAACCCCCCTGTAGTAATAGTTGTCGGAGTTCTTTGGACCGAGGCGTATGGCACAGTCGAAATCTTCTACGGCTTCTTTGAACTGCCCTAGGGAGAACTTGGAAAATCCGCGGTTGTGGTAGGCGGTTTCGTTTTCCGGGTCGAGGCTTATTGCGCGGCCATAGTCTTCTATGGCTTCCTCGTACCGCTTCAGGGAGGCTTTTGCGAGTCCCCGTACGTTATGGGCTTCCTTGCGCTCGGGATTGAGAAGGATCAAGCGGTCAAAATCCGAGACGGCCTGTTCGAACCGTCCGAGTCCCAGGTTTATGAACCCGCGCCCGAAGTACGCGTCGGCGTTTTCGGGGTCGAGGCTTATGGCCCGGCTGTAATCGGCTATCGCTTCCCTGTGCCGCAGGAGCTTTTCCTTCTCCTGGCCCCGGACCAGATAGAACTCCGGATCCTCCGGATCGAGACGGATTGCCCGGTCAAAATCGGCGATCGCCTCCCGGTCCAGCCCGAGCAGGATTTTAACGAGTCCGCGGTTGAAGTAAGCTTCCGGGTTCTTTGAATCAAGACCGATGGCGCGGTCAATATCCGCAAGGGCCTCTGCGTGGCGGCCGAGACCGCTTTTTGCGAGCCCCCGGGCGTGGTAGGCGTGCGAGTCGCGGGGATCGAGACGGATTGCCCGGTCAAGGTCGGCAAGAGCTTCCCGGTGACGGCCGGCCTCGGTTTTTTCGAGTCCCCGGAAGTAGAACTCGTCCCCTCTTGCGGGAAACGGGAGCACTTTGCGGTCATGATCCCCGAGGGGTGTTTTCTTCCGGGTTCCCGGCGATTTTCCCCGGATATTCTTTTTGGTCCTCTTGGTTTTTCCTGCTTTCTTCCTTGATTTTTTCTTCATCCCGTCTGATCTTCACTTCGGGCGATGGCAACGTACCCGAAACACTTGTAAGACATACCCGGTTATGACTTCGCACATCCTGTATTTCGGTCCTTTTGCCGACAAGAGGCAAGTTGCTCTCAACTGAAAAGCATATCATATAGTAGCGCGAATAATCTCTCTGCCCGTTCGGGGTCGGCCGGAAAACGTTTCAATCCGCCGGACGTATCGCGACAGGAAATCAAAGTAAGCCGGTGAGTCCGCGCGGTGAACTTATGAAAAACCCATTTTTTTCTTCGTACCATAAAGAGATCATTTTTTGCTTTAGAGATTTCGGAAAATCATTTTTATATTTGTTTGTAAATATACAATGGTTGATAACTGGATGTACATCAATCTGACAATCAGCCATCTTTAAACCTGACAATTAGTCATTCCTAAGCCCGACAATTACCTGTACCTTGTAACTATCTGTTATAACATTAAAAATTCTATAAAAGTCGCTAATCTGATAATTTACTATGCTTAAACTTAGTAATTAGTCTGAATATAAAGTTGCAATTAGTTGTAGAGATGATTACAGTTAATCAACCATGTATGAAGAAAGTTACACGCGGCACGTTGAATCACGTCTGAGAGAAACTCTTGAAGATTCCCCTGTCGTATTGATTCAGGGACCCCGCCAGTGCGGAAAAACCACCCTTGCCCGTATGGTCGGCAAGACCGAGGGCTATCACTACATAAGTTTTGATGATGAAGACACTCGCGCCGCTGCCGAGGCAGACCTCATGGGATTTGTGAAAACTCTGCCTGAACGCGTCATTCTGGACGAAGTCCAGAAAGTGCCGGAGATTTTCTCATCCATCAAGCTTGTGGTTGACCGCAATCGTACTCCGGGGCGTTTTATGCTGACCGGCTCGGTCAGCGTGCTGCATGTCCGCGGGATAACCGATTCGCTTGCCGGGCGCATGGATATAATCAGGCTGCATCCTTTTTCACAAAGCGAACTTGAGGGAAACACGCCCGGTTTCCCGGATGCGCTGTTTTCCTCGGAATTCAATATCTGGCAAGACAGGAGTGATTCACCGGAAATGGTTATTATGGACAAAGTGGCCGCCGGTGGGTATCCGGTTGCGCTTCAGCGCTCTGGAGAAAGACGTGCCGACTGGTACAGGAAATATATCGAGATACTTGTAGAGCGCGATTCACGTGACATTGCCGCAATCCGTTCACCTGAAATTCTGTCGAGGCTTCTTGCCTTGGCGGCCGCGCAGACTGCAAGCCTTCTGAGTGTAAACGGTCTGTCCTCGTCTTTTAAACTGAGCCGCAATACGGTTCATGATTATATTTTTCTGCTGGAAAAAATGTTTCTGCTGGAAAAACTGCCGGCGTGGCACCCCAATCACCTGAAACGCCTGGTCAAGACTCCAAAACTTCACATCGCCGACACGGGTATTGCCTGCGCACTTATGAGAATGAATGCCGCCGCGCTTTCGGCAAACAGACCCTTTTACGGTCATCTTCTTGAAACCTGGGTGTTGCAGGAACTGCGTCGGCAGCTAAGCGGACACCGAGAGCCGCATGTTTTCTCTCACTACCGGGAAAAAGACGGAACGGAAGTTGATATCGTTATAGAGCGCGGAGCGAGCGCCCTTGCCGGGGTTGAAGTCAAGGCATCGGCCACCGCGAGAGATTCGGATTTTCGGGGGCTGCGCAGACTCAAGGCCGCTGCAGGCGATCGTTTTTCCTGCGGAGTCGTGCTTTATAACGGAGAAAGAAACTTGCGATTTGGTGAAGGTCTTTATGCGGTGCCTTTGCAGTCACTCTGGGAGACGGAATAAAAGGTTGAAGACAAAGACGAGCGGAACAAGTCCTTGAGTTCTCCCATGTACCCTTCCGCGGTCCCGTGGCGTCGGTAAAGCCCAAGCAGCGCGGAAGCTTCGCGGCGATTTTTTCTTCATTTTCTCTCTCCCGTTTTTTCTTTCCGCGTCGCCGCTGGGTTCGTTCACTCCGTTTCCCCGAATCTATCCGATTCCCTTGTCGGACGCATGAGCATAAGAACTCTTTACCCCTTTTCAGCCTGCGAGGTTTTCTCTACGAAAGGCGATTTCCCGGAGAGGCTGTTTTCAGCCGATTTTGCCGACATGGGAAACGGACCGACGCTTAGTGAAGCCATTCAGTCAGCCACGTTTCTCGAAATATCGGGAAAACCTGCGCGCAAGCGGGCAGAGTGGTTTGACGGCTACCTTACAACCATACTGCAGCGCGACGTGCGCACTGTTACCGAGCTTGAAAAAATCGGCCTTCTGCCAAGACTGCTTCGGGTTCTGGCGGCACGCGCAGGCAAACTTCTAAACGACGCCGAGATTGCGCGTGACATGGGACTTAACCCCGTTACCAGCAAAAGCTACCGCGGTATTCTGCAGGCGATGTTTCTCGGCTTTGACGTTCAGCCGTGGTATCGCAACATCGGCAAACGGCTGGTGAAGTCCGCCAAGGGCTATATTATCGATACCCTGCTGCTTTGTCATCTGCTTGACCGCGAGCTTGAGGGTCCGCGCGGCAGGTGGACCGATTTCTACGGTCATGCCGTTGAGAACTTTGTAGCTTCTTAGCTTCGCAAACTGCTTTCCTTCTCCGACGTGCGGGCGGATCTTTTTCACTTTCGCACCGCTGACAACAAAGAGGTTGATTTTGTTCTCGAACGTCCGGACGGCTCGGTTGCCGGCATAGAGGTCAAGGCTTCGGAGCGGGTCGGTTCCGCCGATTTTAAAGGCATGGGAGTACTTCGGGATCTGAACTAAAGACGATTTTGTCTGCGGCTTCGTGTTGTACGCGGGAGAGGACGTGGTTCCTTTCGGCGACAGGTTCCTGGCCGTTCCCTTTTCGGCTCTTTGGCAATAGCCGATAACATATCGGGTTTTTTGGGAAGCGAGGAGCTTTGGCACATTATCTGAAAAACTGCTGCCTTCGCGGAAAAGAAGATTAAGCGCATTTTTTATTCTGTGCGCGGACCGGTTTTCTTATCTTTTTTCAGCAGATTTTTGAGGTCCTCAACCGCATCGGGCACGCTTCGGCGAAACTTGGCTTCGTCCTGGTAAACGGCCGTCCGGCTTTCAGGAGTCTGGGAATCGTGCTTGCGGAACTCCCGAGTTATCCTCGCGGCTTCGCCCGGGCTCATTCCCAGATGCTCAAGGAGTTTTTCCGAGAGAGCAAGACTTGAGAGCAGCGTTTCTCTGATCACGTAACCCGCGCCTGCTTCGCGCAGCCTGATCTCGTGAAAAGGATCCGCGGCGCGCGCCATGATTTTAACGTTCGGAAAGGATCTGCGCACCTGGTTCGCAATCTTAAGCGATGTCTCAACGTCTTCTACCGCTATTACAATCGCCGCCGCCCGGTCGGCGCGGGCTGAAAGCAGCACTTGGAAGCGGGACGCATCGCCGTAGTATATCTTGCTTCCGAACTGACGGACTAACCTGACCCGCCCCGGGTCAAGCTCAATCGCCGTGAACGGAATTTTGAGTGTTGCCAATACGCGGGCCACAGTCTGGCCGAACGGGCCGAACCCCGCGATTATCACGTGACTTTCCCGCGGTTCGCCGTCTGTCTCCTCATGGGGAATATCCGGGTCCTTTGGGGCGAACCGCGCGCCGAGCGTGGTGAGCACCGGGGTGGCCGCCATCGACAGCGTGACCACGAGAACGGCAATATCGGCGATGTCCCGGTCAATGAGCGCCGCGCCGACGCCGGCTGTGAACAGAACAAACGCGAATTCGCCGCCCTGGGCAAGCACAAGTCCCGTCTGTACCGCTTCTCCGTGCCCAAGCCCCTGAGCCCTTGCAAGCGGGTATATGACAAGCGATTTTGCGACCATGAGGGCCGCGGTCAGCCCCGCGATCAGAAACGGCAGTTCGATCAGCAGACCGAGATTGGTCGACATGCCGACGGCGATGAAGAAAAGACCCAGCAGCAGTCCCTTAAACGGCATCACGTCGGCTTCGAGCTGGTGGCGGTACTCCGAATCGGCAACCATCACTCCGGCTATGAAAGCCCCGAGTCCCATCGACAGTCCCACGCTGTGCATCGCTAACGCGGCGCCCACCACAAGAGCAAGCGCGGCCGCGGTGAAAAGTTCATGGATCCCGGTCGCCGCCACGAAATGCAGGGCGGGGCGAAGCGTAAACCGCGCCACCACGAGTCCGCCCACTACGCCAGCTAAGAGCAGCGGATTTATCCATGTCGATTCACTGGTTTCAGCCGACAGCACCGCCACCACGGCGATTGCCGGTATAACGGCCACATCCTGCATTAAGAGCGTTCCGAAAGCCGCTCGCCCATGGGGTTTGGTTAATTTTTTCTGCTCGCCGAGCAGCTGAAGAACAAATGCCGTGCTTGAAAGCGCGAGGGAGAACCCGATCAGAACCGACGCAGGCGGACTAAGGCCGAGCAACATGAAACTAAATGCCGCAATGACGATTGAGGTAAGGAGAATCTGCACGGCGCCAAGCCCGAGGAGAAGCCTGCGCATGGTCCAAAGACGGCGCGGGCGAAGCTCAAGCCCGATAATAAACAGCAGCAGAACTATGCCGAACTCAGCAAAGTGAAGCACTTCGGCGGAGTTGCCTATAAGCCCAAGGCCGCTTGGACCTACGAGCAGCCCCGCAAGCAGGTAGCCGAGCACGGTACTCAATCCGAACTTGCGGCACACCGGGACAACGACTATCGTTGCCAGCAGGAAAACAAAAGTTTCAAGCAGTAAGTTCATACGACCTCCCGCGCAGCGGGCAATTCACCTTTACAGGCGGCTCTTGGGGTTTTTCTCGCACGGAATTCCGCTTTGTCCGACCGGCCCGAGACCGCCCGCAACCCCCAGACTCAACAGTCATCTCCCCTTTAAGCGTGAACAAAAGCGGGGTGTCGGACTCTTTTATTCTGACACGGCGTTTCTGATAACAGATTGAAACGAATATGAGCGGTTCATGGCGAAAAACCGCGACGCGCCCTTTTGTTTTTTATTAAGAGAAGAACATCCCGGGAACCCGTTTCATAATTAAAACCGATTTTGACTTAAAACCTCCCGGCGATCATTAAGCGATTGCTCTCGGAAGTCTCCGGAGACCAGAAAGTCCGCTCTTTTTCCCGGATCTTAATACCCTCGGTATCTTAATACTAACAGATTTTGAATTGGTAATTATTCAGCAAAGTGGTATCTTCTGGAGTCTCATACATCGGTCAGGTACTTTTTCATACCATTCCATTTTTGCTCTTCAAGTCTAATTTTATCATCCAATGGAACTTTTCCTTTTACTGTTTCTAATAGTTGTACTTATATTAATTGTATGGTTTCGGAAAAAATCCACCTCGGAACCGGACGCGGCAAAAACGAAATCTTTGCTGTCAAAACACAAAGATCTTTTTGACCATCTTTTTCCTAACCCCCTTACTCAAGAGCAGAGACTCTGCATAGTTGATGATTCCTATCGAACGCTGGTTATAGCCTCGGCAGGTTCGGGGAAAACTACGACGCTTATAGGAAAATACGTTTTTTTACTAAAAGAAGGGCTTGCAAGCCCAAAAGAAATTCTGGTTCTTGCTTTTAACAAAGCCATAGAGCAGGAGCTTAAGGAAAAGATAAAAAAGCTTGTCTCAGATGGCATCAATCCCGAAGTTTACACCTTTCACGGGTTTGGTCTTGAATTACTGAACAAGGTGGAAGGAAGAAAAAGAGTGGATATTCTTTCGGAATCCTCTTCTGACGGTCTTTTAGACACGGCCAACGTGCTAAAGATAATCGATAAGGCGAAGGGCAGATACCCGAAGATTGAGAACTGGATTTCTGAGTTCAGGGCCGAGAGTCCATACCATCAGATAGAGGAATTCGCCCGGAATGAGGAGGAATACAACGAGGCTGTCGTGAGCTACCCCTACAAAAGGGAGTCATTCAGATCAGGCAGAGACTTTGAACCGAAGCGCATTCCAAGCTTAGATGAGAAATACTGGGTGAGATCTCAGCAGGAGCTTGCAATCATAAACAGTCTGATAATCAAGGGAGTGAATGTAGAGTATGAAAGACCCTATCCTGACGGGCAGGTAACCCCGGATTTTTATTACCCGGAAATAGATATTTGGCACGAGCACTTTGCGATCGGAAGAGACGGCAGCTCGCCCTTTAAGGGCTACGTTGAAACGTTTCGGCAGAAAAATAAGTTCTACGAAAAACAAGGCAAGGACTTTCTTTTTACTTACAGCTATGAGTATTACGAAGGCACCGTGCTTGAGAAAATTTTAAAAAAGCTTGACGAAAAAGGCATCTCTTATGACCCTCCCTCTAAAGAATATATCAATAAACGGCTTGAAAAACTTTATACAGACGATACGTACAACCTGATCGCAAGATGCGTAAAACTGGCCAAGGCGAACGATCTTTCCCCGGGAGGGTTGTCAATGCGCCTTGATTCTCTTCACGACAAATTCAGGAGCAGGCTGTTTAAAAGGTTCTTTCTTCCGATCTTTGAGAGTTACCAGAAGATCTTGAGCGAAAACGGCACCATAGATTTTGAAGACATGATCTTAAGGCCGACCCGCCATCTAAGCGGCACCGAAAGAGAGAGGTTCTGGCCGGGGCGGTATAAATATGCTCTGGTGGATGAATTTCAGGACGTATCTGAATCCAGAAAGAATTTCCTTGCCCAGATACTTGCCCCGGATTCTCGTCTTTTCGCAGTGGGAGACGACTGGCAGTCGATCTATGGATTCACCGGTTCAAACAGCATGGTTATGAAAGAGTTTCTTGATTCAGATAAACCGCTTGCTCCAGAAAAAAAGATGCCGGAGCGGTCGGTCTCTTCATTTAAGCCTCGGGGGTATAAGATTCAGGAGACGTTTCGAACCTGCAAGCCAATTTCAGATCTCGCTTCTGAATTTATTCAGAAAAACCCCGTTCAGATCAGAAAATCCGTTCGTTCCCGACCGGCGGATGACAGCACCCCTGCTGTCAATATATGTTCTGTTGATTATTACGACAACGAGAATTTAAAAAAGGTTTTGGATCTGATTCCCAGATCGGATAAAAGCAAAGGGGTTTTTATACTGGGGCGAAAAAACAGGGAAATTGAGGCCGTTAATTCCAAAGACCTGATGTCCTACAGAGACGACCTGAGGATATCCAAGGGAACAATCCACAAATCAAAAGGACTTGAAGAGGATATTGTCATTATACTGGGGATGGATTCAGGCATGATGGGCTTTCCGAACCACGGAGGGGAGGATCCCCTGGTCTCCGTTTTTCTTCCTCCGAGCGACAGTTATTTAAATTCGGAAGATAGACGCGTGATGTATGTAGCCATGACTCGAGCTAGGGAGAAGATATTTCTCGTCAATCAGTCCATTCAGCCGTCATCCTTTACCAGAGAAGTAAAAGAAATATGCGCGCGCTTGGGTATTAAATTCAACGATGTTGTTTTGAGAGGAGATGTTGTAAAGCCATGTCCGGAATGTCTCAGCAAGGGACTGGTCGAAGGAAGGTGGAGAGGGGCTCTCGTAAGGAGGGTAAGGAGCAATCCTCCTCCGTATTCCATATTTCTGGGATGTACGAACTTCGGGAAAGGGCTTTGCAACTATACCAGCAATGAAGTTCCTTGTCCGGCATGTTTAACGAGAGGCGAAAGTGCCTGGTTAGGCGTGCGTCCTAAAGAAAGCCCTAAAGAATACGAGGTGTTTTGCGCCGGTTGCGATTACCGCAAGGACTATGCTTCATTTAGGACGAAAACCGGAGAAAATATATAATATTTTTTGAGGAACACGCCAATTTTCTGGATAACGTTTTAAATCTTTCGCAAATTTAAGTTTCGGTATTTCTTCAATTTAAGCCTCAACGATTGGGTAAGGTTATGAGAATTTTTCCTTGTCTGTTAAGTCTACTCACTACTCACGCCGACATGAGTTCCTCTGCGTCCCCGGTCTCCAATGACAGGTGACAGCCGCCAATTCCTTCAAAAAGCTGTTCTCGGCAGGTAAAAATCAGGACCTGGATGCTTTTGGCCGATATGTTGAGAATGTCGAACATGCGGTCCATCCTGTGGTCGTCGGAAAACACAAGAGCGTCATCAAGCACTACCGTTGCTGGCTGCCCTTGCTCAACGAGCATCTCCGCAAATGCCAGGCGGACCAGAACGGCGATCTGCTCCTGAGTTCCCATGCTCAGGTGATGGAAGGGTTCTTCGTACCCGCCCTCCCGTACCACGCCTGTGATCTTGAGGTTTTCATCTATAGCAATGTTTGCACCGGGGAACAGGAGTTGCAGATAGGGCCTGAGTCGATTTACCACGGGTGACATGTAGAGTTCCTTGGCTTCCCGTTCGGCACCGCGTAACGTTGAAAGCAGCAGGGTAAGAACATCCACCTCGCGCTTGGAGCGTCTGATCTCTTCTTGGCAAAGTTCAAGCTCGCGGTTTTTCTGCTGAATCACCTCGTCAATCCCGCCGCCCTCGGAAGCCTCCACGCGCGATCTGAGCCCGCTTATTTCCACATCGAGATTCCCGCGTTTCTCACGTCTCTCCTCAATGGCCTTTTCAAGACGGTCCATACGGGCCTGGAGCTGCTCAAGCGTCTCATCCTCGCGTCCGCCGCTCAGTTTAGCTATGACCTCTTCCTGCTCCGAAAGCCTTTTTTGGGCCGTATCGATATTTTTCAGAAGCTCATCGCTTGGGCACTGCTTTTCCGCATCTTCAAGCTGACTGCGAAGACGGGCGAGATGTTCTTCCGCACCTTCGTAACGCACGTCGGCGGTAGTGAGTTCGGTCTGGAGATCGCCGAGCGCCTTGTCCGGTCCGCTGAGTTCGGCGCGTACTTTCTCAAGAGCGTGGCGCGCGTCGGCAGCCCGCCCCCTAGCGTCCTCAAGAGCCGTCTCGGATTCTTTGAGTGCGGGTAGTTCACTTAAAGCGAGTTCATCGGTTTCCCGCTTGAGTACCAGAGAAAGACTTTTAATGTGGTCGCCAAGCGCCAGCGCGCCAGCTTCGTACTCTTCGGTTGCGGGAGAGTGAAGTTCCGCTTCTTGGCGGGCAAGCTCAGCGTCCCGTAGCAGTTTCTCTCTCTCGCCGTAACGGTTTTCGGCTTCACTTGGGCTTTCGGCGCCAGCCTCCCTCAATGCGTTTTTAAGTTCGGCTTCGGCATTGTTTTGCTGGCCAAGAAGTTTATCCCGGTTTTTTACGGCTGGTTCAACCGTGATTCGTCCGCATTCGGGAATTGCTATTGTTACCGGTGAAACGGCCCAGATGGAAGAGCGGTCGTCTGTAAACGGTTCACCGTTAATCTCAATACCGACGGGGCGGTTCGGTTCCATATCAAGGGTTATGGTGGTCGCGACGGCGCTTAGGCGGTCGGTGGCTTTTTCAAGTTCTTTCTCCGCCGCGCGTATTCGTTCGATCAGTTCCTCGGTGATCGTAATGGTTACGGCTCCCCGTTGGGCTTCCCGCCTGCGTGTTTCCGCTTCCCTAGCTTTTTCAAAACGCCTCTCAAGCTCCCCGATCCGGTTTTTCAGGCGCACGGCTTCCAAAATGCGGCTTTCCCGCAGGACGGTATCTTCAGCCGCCCCGAGGCCTGCCTCGGCCTCGCGCACCGCCTCGCGTAGCTTTTCAATTTTTTCCCGGGATTCCCTTTCCTTTTTCCGCACCTCTCCCCGCCGTTTCCCGGCTGCATCCAAGGACACCTCTTCGGCTTTGATATCGTCTTTCAGTTTGCTACGCTGTTTTTCTTCTCCTTCGGCCTTTTCCAGGTTGAGCTTCCTGAGTTCAAGTTCGGTCCCTGCGGCTTCTCTCCGGGTTTCAAGCTCCGCCAGTTCACCGTGCCGTTGCCTCGCTCTTTTAATCTCTTCCCCGTCGGTTTCGTCACGATTCTCCGATGACAAGCGCTTCAGTGTCTCTTGGGCTTCTTCAAGGCGGGCGAGGGTGTCAGAGAGTTCCGCGCGGCGCTCCTCGAGACTCTCGATTTCTCCGTTAAGTGAGGTCTCCCGCTCGAGAATATCCCTGTATTGTCCTCTGGGCTTGTTGGTGCTGGAGGTGACCAGTTCGCCGAGCTGTTTTTCTATTACCTGCGGCAGTGCCCGTCCTCGTCTTCCCCCGAGTACCGTGCCGACCTCAGATTCAAGGGCGCCGTGGAGATTCCCACGCGCGCTTTCCGGAAGATCGGGTGCTCCGAAAGACCTGCCCTGCTTTACCCAGAGCACGTTCCACATTCCCAGGGTTTCCGGCTGCGCTCCGCTTCTCGCGGGTTTACCCAGGCTCAGAAGTTCGCGAAGTTCCTCCTCAGCGGCGTCTCCTTCAAGTGTTCGCCCGTCGGGACAGTCAAGACGCGCGTAGGGCTTCTTTATGAACCGTTTTCTGATCCGGTAATTACCCTCATTAAGTTCAAAGGCAAGCTCTATGACCGGCCCTGCATTGTTCCGGTCGTTTTGCAGATCTTTTACGGGTCTTGCCCTTGAGTCGTGTTTTTCAAACAGCACTGCGCGAAGCGCGTCGAGCAGGGTTGACTTGCCCATTTCGTTCGGGCCGACGACGACGTTTAACCCGTCATTGATCTCGCCGAGACGCATCGGGCTTGTGAATTTTTTGAACTGGTTTACCGCAAGGGATCGCAGTTTCATCGCCGCTCCGCCTCCGATTTCATATGCTCAAGGTAGAGTCGCTGGAGGGCCTCGGCTGCAAGTTCCCGTTCCGAATCGTTTCCTTCGCTTGCCATGCGCTTCAGGGTTTCCGCGGCCGCACGCACGAAACCCCGCCTGTCAATCCGGTCAAGGTCTTCCTCCGTGGGACTGGGGAAAAGCCGGCTGTCGTCGACGCGAAGGAAGCAGAGTGCGGCCGAGACGCCGTCTGTGATCTGCTGCTGGAAATATTCACGGTCGCCGAGCGACAGGGCTCCTTCCGCCTTCAGGTGCAGCAGCACCCGGTTCAGGTTTTCGTCTACGTTTCTGAGCTTTTCCGAAAGAAAATCAATGTCCTCGCGGTTGTTTATCCGTTCTGAAAGACTGATCCATCTGTACTGTCCCGTGTCAAAGGGCGTTACCTTTGGAGCGGCTCCGGTGTCATAAATTTCCACTAGCAGCGCTTGTCCGCCGTCCGCAACGTCAAACGCGTCTGTTTCCGGTGTGCCGCTGTACCAGCAGTGGTCGTTTATCTTCCTCTGTCCGTGCCAGTCGCCAAGGGCCAGATAAGAGAGCCCGGCGCGGGCGGGGCGGTCAGGGGCTATGTGATTCGGGATGTTCTCATCGTCCGAGCCGAAGCCGACCACGGTGCCGTGGGCGATTCCAATGCGCGCAAATCCTTCGGGAAGAGAGATGTTGTCCATGTACGCGGTCGGATCTTCAAGAGTCTTTCGATGGAGAAGCGGAGCGGGCAGCAGAACCAAAGATTCATCCTCAAAGATTGCGGGCTCGGGCATGGTATGGATATGAATGTTGTCTGGAATGCCTCTGCGAGTGAGTTGATCCCAGAGCCCGTTTGGACGATGGGGGTCGTGGTTTCCCGGCAGCAGGTGCCATTTTACCCCGGGGAAATTCCTCATGCGCTCAATCGGCTGGTTAAGAGAGCGGGTCGAGAGCGCCTCCATGTCGTATACGTCTCCGGCGACCAGGATATGGTGGACGTCGTTTTGTTCGGCGAACTCCCCCAGGCGGGTAATCGCTCCGAGGCGCGCCTCCTGAAGGAGCCCCATCGTCTGGTTATCTACAAACCGGAAAACCTTTCCGATCTGCCAGTCAGACGTGTGTATTATCTTTGTTTTCATCAGACCCTGCCGACCTCTTTGTTAATGGTTCCCCAGAATTTTCTTGTTTTTCCCTGTTGCAGCATGCGCGGTTGTTTTTCCCATAAAAAAACCCTTATAAGAAGTAAGGCCAGAAAGTCTCCTCCTTCCATGATAGACAGTTAAATGGAGCTTCCGCTCAATTGCTTTTACAGGAATTTTGCATTCGCAAGACAGTAGATCTCTTAATAATGTTTGTACTTCGGCGACTGATCCACAGAAGTGCGTAAATTTCATAATCGTAGTTCTTAGTCATCTTCCTAGAAGGTAACCAAAAAAAATTATAAGGATTCGTGGTTTCAAGTACCAAACGCAACAGGTGGGTCGGTTCCGAAGAATACCTGATTCGGTGTTTTGAATCCAAGACACTCCCTCGGTCTGTTGTTCAATTTATCCATAACTCTGTTGGCATCTTCCTGCGTCAGCGCCGCAAAGTCCATTCCCTTTGGGAAGTACTGGCGTATAAGTCCGTTTGTGTTCTCACAAAGACCCCGCTCCCACGAGTGGTAAGGATGGGCAAAGTACCAGTCAGCACCAAGCTTGCTGGAGAGCTCTTCATGCGACGCAAACTCCTTGCCGTTATCGCACGTCACCGTCATAAAGCTCTCACGCATCGGTTCTGCCCCTGAAAGTATAGCCCGGGAGATGGAGTTGGCCTTTCTGTCCTCGCAGACCACTATCATGCAATAGCGAGACTTGCGTTCGGCAAGGGTTGCAAGCACCTTGCTTCTGTTCCTTGTACCAACAAGGGTATCAGCTTCCCAGTCTCCTATGCGTAAGCGTTTATCTACCACGTCGGGACGCTGATCAATGCGGACGCGGTTTTTGATATGTCCCCTGAGCCAGGGGGTCCCGTAGCGTTTCCTGCGCTTTCTGCGGCAGCGAAGATGCGTGTAGAGATCTCCTCCACTCATCTTGTCGTCTTTTACATATCGGTAGATACTCTCGTGGCTTACCTCCAATCCCTCGTTATCCCCAAGCCAGTGACTTATCTGTTGAGGGCTCCAGTCTTCTCTTAGCAACTGTTCCACCCGAAGCCAGGTTTGCTGTGAGATGCGGCTTTGGACACAGAAACGCCGCGCGTCGGCAAATCTCTGGGCCTGCTTGGGACGGTACCCCCGCTTGCCGCGATTGCGACGCAGTTCCCTGCTGATGGTGGACTTGTGCACGCCAAGCTGCTTTGCCGTCTGGGTCTGGTTGTGGCCTGCTTTCAGCAAAATGGCAATCTGGTATCTTTGTACCAGGGTAAGTTGCTTTGGTCTTCTCATTCAAATGCTCCTTTTGATCTGGTCGTTAAAAGAGGGTTGTGAAGATTATCGCAACTTACCCTTTTAATCTATCTCAAAAGTTGCATTTGGTACTTGAAACCACGAATAATAGATAAGTAGCGTATAAGAACTTAGCAATGAGTAAGGATAGCAACATTGACAACTGGGTAGAATGTAATTTATACAAAGTTCGAGACCAACGTCATCCATTAGTGATTGATGAACCAGAGAACAAAAAACTCCGTGTAGAAATAGAACCATGGCTAACCGCACTTTTCCAGAGTGAACACCTGTCTCTAGTCTTGGGGGCTGGCATCTCATCCGCGACGCACCAATTAGCGCGAGAAGAATCTGCAGAGTATATGGATGAAATACCGTTTTCAGTATTTCAAAATCAAATCAGCCAAGCAGCAAGGAGCAGCGCGGAAAACTCAGGCCGGGGTGAACCGAACATTGAAGATCAAATTCGAGTCTGCAATGAGTTGATAAGAGGGATGGAAATATATACTTCTGGTGAGAGTTCCAGAAACGAAGAAATCCAAAAGGATCTTAAGAAACTGCAAGAAGAACTGGATAATGGCTTGGAGAAATTCGCTAATGCGGTTCTTGAATGCGAAAGAAATATAGTCAAGTCCCCAAAATCGGAAGAAGCAGCGGAATATCTAATGAGTTTTTTAATTAGCCTCGCTAGTCGCTCGGCTACGAGAGAACGTCTCAATATCTATACAACAAACTACGACCGCATTATTGAATATGGGTCGGAATTGGCAGGTATTCGTTTGATTGATAGATTTGTTGGAATCGTAAACCCTGTATTCCGATCCTCAAGGGTTCAGGTGGACATGCATTACAATCCCCCGGGAATTCGAGGCGAACCTAGATATCTGGAAGGAGTAGTGCATTTTTCCAAGCTTCATGGTTCATTAGATTGGACGTTCCAAGACGGAGTGGTTCGCAGGGTAGCACTTCCATACGGCGCTGAAAATATCGGCGATTACATGGATGAGTGTGCAAGACTTCTAATTTATCCTAATGCTGCAAAAGACAGGGAAACAACGGAGTACCCGTATGTCGAACTTTTCAGGGATTTTGCGGCTTCAGTTTGCCGCGCAAATTCGACAGTTGTTGTTTACGGTTACGGTTTTGGTGATGAGCATATCAATCGGGTCATCGCAGATATGCTTACTATTCCTTCAACTCATTTAGTAATCATTAGCTTTAATGATAGGGGTGGTCGAATTAAGCGGTTTTATGAGAAAGTAAAAAGATCTGCCCAAATATCGCTATTAATTGGCAATCATTTTGGTGACCTAAAAACTCTAATAGACAACTACTTACCAAAACCTGCCATTGACAGAACTACTATTAAAATGGTCGACTTGCTCAAAGCTCGCGGCCTCGCTGCTCCACATAGCGATAAAGATGAAAAAGATAATGAAGACGAAGAAACATGAGCATATCTCCTGTTGAATATTCCGCCTCCCTTCGTATTGGGACAGTTGAATTTGTAGCACCCAATGAGATTAAAGTTAGTCTTGATTTGGAAGCACCCGACGGCCTAGCGGCTAATGCCGGTATCCCAAGGGCGTTCCCTCGCATCAACAGCTATGTTCTAGTCGCTACCGAGTCTGGATACATAGTTGCGCAAGTAGAATGGATAGCTATTGAGCGGTCCCCGTTTCCAAAACGTAAAGGTTTTCATGATTACGGGCTTGTAGACTTGCCATTTCCTTTGAGGAAAATGCGCGTGAATCCTTTGGGAATTCTGACCAAGAACGGCGACGAATTCTCATTTAAGCGCGGTGTTCACACATTTCCTAGTGCTGGAGAATCCGTACTGATTCCAACGGATGATCAACTTCGAGCAATTGTTGAATCCGGCGAGAAGAGAAGAGTCAAGATCGGTACAAGCCCTATGGCAGCTAACGCTGATGTATGTGTTGATCCCGATCGCCTGTTTGGGCGTCATCTTGCCGTGCTTGGAAATACGGGAAGTGGTAAATCATGTTCTGTAGCGGGGCTGATTCAATGGTCGTTAAATTCCGTCAGGGAAAATATGGAAGATCAACAGAAAGAACCAAATGCAAGATTCATTATTCTCGACCCAAATGGCGAACATGCAAAAGTATTTGGAGAAAAAGGAAGAGTTTTTGAAGTGGGGAATAATAACAATCCGCTGAAGGTTCCGCTTTGGTTTTGGAATAGTGCTGAGTGGCGTTCCTTTGCGCAAGCCAGCTCAAGAGCACAAGCACCTCTCTTGAGGAAAGCACTTCGTGCAATGCGCAATGAAAAATTTGAATTAACGGAGGTAACAGATATTGAGATAAAAAGATTTCTAAAGACTATCCTGCTCAGTGCGAAACACGACAGAAACAGCGGCTCTCCTTGGGGGTCTTTTCCAAAGCCAAAAGGTTTCTACGAAAAAATCTGCAACTGGTTGAGTAGTGTTGAGGACTTAAAATCACGCTTAGAATCGGAAGACCGGAGGCTTGATAGTCTGGAATCATGCTTGCATATTTACAAATCTAACCGCGAGAGACCGCACCCTGATTATACCTCTAATATAGGCGAGATCACGGCTATGATTGACAAAATAACAGAGGCTTTCAATTCCTTTGGTGGGGCAGAGCAAGAATTGTTACCGAAAAGCGAGGATGTTCCAACTGAGTTTGAAGGAGAGGTTTTCGTTAATTACCTTGAAGTTTTGGGTCAGGAAACAGGAAATGAACAATATATCGAGTTTCTCTTGGAGCGAATCCGAACTATGTTAGCGGATACTAATATGAAGAACATAATAGGCGATTATGAGAATTCTTCCTTGGACTCTTGGCTTGAGAAGTATATAGGAAAGAACGACGCAGAGAATGGTTGTGTTACCGTTATAAACCTCTCTTTGGTTCCAACTGAGATAATTCATTTGGTTACCGCCGTTATAGCACGCATGGTCTTTGAAGCGTTGCAACGTTACAGAAAATTAAACGAAAAGTCGCTACCAACCGTTTTAGTTATGGAGGAAGCGCATATATTTGTTAGGCGATACAAAGAAGACTTGGAAAACCCAAGTGCTGCCTCAGTCTGTTGCCAGATGTTTGAAAGAATCTCACGTGAAGGGCGCAAGTTCGGGTTAGGCTTGGTCCTGTCGTCCCAACGGCCTTCTGAGCTTTCTCCAACAGTACTATCTCAATGTAATAGTTTTCTGCTGCATAGAGTGAGTAATGATAGAGATCAGGAGTTGATACACAGACTTGTTCCAGACAACTTGCATGGATTGCTCCGTGAACTTCCTTCTTTACCTACGCAACAGGCAATATTGCTTGGGTGGGCTTCAGAATTGCCAATTATGATCAGAATGAATGACCTAGAAGACCACCAGCGTCCTCATTCGGATGATCCTGACTTCTGGGATGTTTGGTCACGAGAGCGAGATAGATCAATAGACTGGGATATGATTGCTAAAGATTGGCAGCAACCTTCCACGAGTACTATTTAAAACGCTTCACCAGGAGATTAAACAGAATTCAGAAGTGGACCGGTATAGAGACTTAATATCAAACCGTCTTTACGTCAGTGAAACGATTCGATGTTGAATGCGCAGTTTTTTCGCCAGTTGTCCTAGATCAGAGGGAAGTCCGATAATGTCTTAAATCTTTCGCAAATTCAGGAAGAAATGCCACATTATAGTATTGAGAATGATTGCCAAAATCCAATTTGCGAAAAACCCTTAAACTACTTTGATAAGCTTGGGAGGCTGGGAATATTATGAACTCAAATCATACAGAAAAGTGTCCTATCTGGAAGACGCCGGCTACTTGTGAATATTCTAGTGAATGGATGCTTTGGGTGAATTCGCCACGTGCCGGTGGCGAATATTTTATTCGCCAAGAGATTGCAACGGATATTAGATTAGGGCGCTATGACGATCGAGTTAAAGCTCGCCTTACCTCGTGGCTTATTGAACAGAAGTTGCTGGGCGTAGAATGTCCGAAGATGACAGGGATCAAAATTAAAGAAGCTTCAGAACGGCAACCTTTATCTGTATTTGAGCGGGCAGACAGACTTCTTAGATATTTTCAGAGAAGAACCCGATACCCTGGAAAGCTTTTCGAATACAGTGTGCATATGGAAGAAAATTCTGAGTACTTGTCGCAGATTATGGCATGGTCAGAATCTATTCAAGGAGAAGAAACAGATTTTTTTGTGGATTATCTTTGTGACCAAGGCTGGATTGAAAGAACAAACCGAGGATCACCCCCAACATATCGCTTAACTGTAGGTGGTTACGTCCACTTGGCTGAACTTGAACAGACTATTATTGATTCGTCACAGGCTTTTGTGGCTATGTGGTTTGATGACTCGATGGTCCCTGTCTGGGAAGACGGGATCAAGCCTGCGATTGAGAACACCGGATACACACCGATGCGAATTGATAAAGAAGAGCATGTGGACAAAATAGACGACAAGATCATAGCTGAAATCCGTCGCTCCCGTTTTATTGTGGCGGACTTCACACATGGAAGGAGAGGAGCTCGAGGTGGGGTTTATTATGAAGCGGGTTTTGCGCATGGGCTCAATATCCCGGTGATATTCACATGCCGTAAAAATGCATTGAAGAGGATTCATTTTGACACGCGTCAATACAACCATATTGTTTGGAAAAATCCAGAGGAACTGCGGGAAAAGCTTGAAGAACGCATCGGGGCTGTAATAGGGGATGGTCCATTCAAGCACAAAAAGAAAGCATAGAGAACATCAAGTTAACAAGTCTGTGATGAGCGCGGTGATTTTGGAGGAATCTATGCTTCCATTTGCCTCGTCGCGCGTAACGATCAATATGCCGTTCTCGCCGCCTCCATCTTCCTGCGGTAAAATGCCGTGGGTTCTATACCATTGGAGTTTCTCTTCCCATCGGCTACGGTAGCTTTGCACATGCAGCATCCCGCAGTGCTCCCAGTAGAACGTTAACCCCGCTTCCATGTCCTCAATAGTGAAGTCGGGGTACTTTGTGGTGCCCTTGATAGTGAGCGGCTGCTCGTAGCCGTACTCGATGCCATTGTTGGCAAGATGGTCCGCGATGATGACTTCAGACTTTGAGCGTACCATTTCGCCGCGCGAGGTGCGGTGGATCAGGTAGCTCTCGAAAAAGAGGCCATTGATCTCGACAGGTGACGGCGCGACAAAGAGATTGGTCAGGCGCCGTGCAGTTTCGGAGCGGTCGTCCGAGGAATACTTGCGCAACTCGGTGCGCAGTCCTTGGTGCAGAATGATGATGCGATCCTTTTGGCGCGTGAGAGCAGTATAGAGCAGTTCGCGCGAGAGCAGGCGGCACGGGTTCGGCAGCACGAGGATGACCGTGCCGAACTCGCTGCCTTGGGATTTGTGCACAGTTAGCGCATAGGCAAGTTCAAGGACAGGATTTCCTTCTTCCCCAAAATCGCGACTGGTGAAGTCATACTTGAAGCCGGGTTGCGAAGAAAACTCGACCTCAAGTTTCCAGCGCAGGTCCGGAGCTCCTTTCTTTCTGAAGAAACCGACAACCATACCGATCTCACCGTTGGCGATATAGGCGGAATCCTTCTCCGGGTAAACCTTGCGATGCTTGTTTCGTGAAAGCTTAGGGTCAGTGTTGACAAGATTAATGACCTTGTCGCCGTAGACGATCTCCTCGGACCCCATGGGTTTAGGATGCTTGCGCCGCCACCCCTCCTTGCGTGAGGCGTCGATCATCGCTTGGCGGAACTGCTTGTGAACGGTGTTTTTTAGGATAGTTGTCGCAAATTATAACATGACGCGCCCTGGTTTGCACCTCCTCTGAAGTTCTCTCCAATCTCATAATCATAGTCATTCATCAAGCAGCTTTGTCCTTTCTCTGATCAGGGTTAAGCCATACCTCCTTTACCTGTGACCAGTTTCGCGTCTGCCGAGACCAGCGAATCGGGTTCTTCCTCTTCGCCTCCTTGTACACCTCGTCCCGTCTGGACAATATCTCCTTGTCCAGACCCTCATGACGCTGCGAAGGGGTTACGAACTTGATCCCGCTGTGCAGATGAGCCTCGTTGTACCAGCCGACAAACCCCTCCACCCACCGGCGAGCCTCCACGATATCCTCAAAGGGCCGCTGTGGGTAATACGGCACGTATTTCAAAGTCCGAAACAATGATTCCGAATACGCGTTGTCGCTGCTCACCCCCGGACGGCTCGCAGACCGAACCACTCCGAGCTTCTGTAAGGTCACAAGCAGCGTGGCCCCTTTCATGGCCCCGCCGTTGTCGGAGTGCAGAGTGACCTCCCCGCGCTCCACGCCTTCTCTCAAACAGATATCGGTCATCAGATCGGCCGCAAGCTCGCTTGATTCCCGCTTGTGCACCTGCCAGCCTACGATCTTCCTGCTGTATATGTCCATCACCATGTACAGGTAAAAGAACATGCCCCCAACGCAAGTCGGCAGATAAGTTATGTCCCAACTGTAGACACGGTTGGGAGCGGTGGCGCACAGACCGCGGGGTTTGCCTCCTGTACTGGGTTTTGACTTGTGGCGATGGGATAATTGTCCCTTCTCCCTCAGCACTTTGTAAAACGTGGACTCACTGGCCAGGTACTGGCCGGAATCGGCCAGCAGAGGCACTATCTTCGAGGGAGGCATGTCCGCGTACTGCGGGCTGTTGACGACCTCTACGATCTTTTCTCTCTCCTCTTCCCCAAGCTTGTTCGGAGGTTCATGACGGGCATCTGTACGCCCGTCATGAGTATTGTCCGGCTTGCTCCATCGCAGGTAAGTCCTTGCGTTTATCCCCACAATTTCGCACGCGGCGCCCAGACGGGCTCCCGAACCGACAGCTTCTTTTACCGAAGCGATTATCTGTTCACGTTCATCACACACGGTCAGTCGTCCTCGCTTGTTCCCCATATCTGCCCGGCTTTTTTTTTAAGAACGAGAAGCGCCGCAGTTTCGGCCAGAGCTTTTTCCTTTCTGCCCAGCTCCTTCCTGAGGGATTTGTTCTCCTCTCTGAGCTGCTTTAGCTGAGCAGGATTCGCGGTTCCTGGCGAGGTCGACATTAATTTCAGGATCTCCCTCTTCCACTGCTTCACATGATGGGGGTAGACGCCATGTTCTCTGCAATGGGCGCTTATCCGTCCCTCGTCCATGGATTCACACGCGATAACGATCTCCAGTTTCTGCTCCGGGGTCCATGACTGGGGTGTTTTTTCTTTGCTCATGATCTGCTCCTGACAAGATTGATTCTCAAACTGAGATATCCACCTTCGCAGAGTAGAATGATCTACGCCGAGATGCAGAGCCACGGAACGCAGCGGCGCTTCACCTCGGTTCAAAGCTTTCTCAACGGCCTGGGTCTTGAACTCATAACTGTACTTTTTCATTTTAGTTGTCCTCCTGTTTCAAGTTTCCAGAAATTTAAATTTCTGGAAACTTGAAAATTCAAAAAATGCGACAACTATCCTAAGAATTAGGGTGAATGAAGCGGTTCAAATCGGGCACGCCGAGGGCTGCCGACCGTACCGGCGAAAGTATCTGCCAGCCCTCGGACATCTCCGCTGCACCGGCATTTTCGCCTTTGCGGGGATTAAAGAAGCGCATGCCGTTCCAATCCTTGCCTCCGAGCGTAGAATCGAAGCCGGCGATGTCGTCAACTCCTTTAAGAGCCGACGTACCGTCGGGGAGTTTCAGTTCGCTTACCAGTATGTCAATGAGGTGCAAGCGCATATCGTCGGCGGTCTCCCACTGAACGAAACTGATATGAGGGCTTTTGCCGGTACCTACTACCTTGTCAAAAACGTCATCCTCACCTGCTGCGATTGGTGAGCCGCTGAACCACTCGGCGAACTGAAGGTCTTCGCGCTCTTCGCTTCTTTGTCGCCGGCGGATGGTCAATTCGGCGTAACCGGGACCGACGCGCGGGAATTTCTCGGTGACGCCTTCCGGCGCGAGGTGTTTAACGATGTCAACAAACGGGCGGCCGGCGCCGATCGGCGGGAGCTGGCGTGGGTCGCCGATGAGAACGAGCCTGTGCACGCCCTTGAGCGCTTGGATCAGCGCCGCGAGCATTTCTTCGGTCAGCATTGAAGCCTCGTCAATGATAACCGTACGCGCACCAGCTTCGGTTGGTTTGTCCGAAAGGTGATAGCGGCCGGTAGCGTTATCATAGCGGTGTCGCTGGCTTAGAAACTGGGCGATGGTGTAGCCCCTGAGATTGAGGCCCTTAGTGAACTGCTCCATGCGCACTCTGGCTTTTCCGGTGGGTGCGAGCAGCAGGATTCCACCCGCTTCGACTTCCGGGTGAGAACAGAGGACCGAGAGCAAGGTAGTCTTGCCAGTACCGGCCGGACCGATTAGGACGGAGAGTCGCGCCTCTGCGAGTTCGGTAAGTGCCTCTGTCTTTTCCTTTCGGGCATTTTCTTCCAGTTCATCGGGTTTTCCGGTCGACTGGGTAGAGAGATGTTTGTCAAGCATCTCTCGCCAATCGGCCGTGACGGTGAGGCGTTTGCCCTTGCCGCGCTTTTCTACCGCCGTGCGGATAGTCTTTCCCATCTCCGTCAGCCTGCCCAGCTGGAGGGCTGGAGCGTGGTTGGCCATGGAGAGTTCGCCGACAGCATTCCCAAAATCATCCTTAGCGACATTCATCAGGTCAGCATCCACATTGCAAGGCGGCTGGAGAGTGAGTGCTCGGACGCCGAGGACCACCTGATCCTGAGGAAGGAGAGTATTGCCTGCGGCGGCCTCATCTTCAAGAACCTTGACCGTAAACGCACGAATCCTGCGGGCATCCGTTCCGGCATCCAAAGCCGACGGTTCTGGAAGAGGGTGCTTCTCTCGGACGACCTCATCCGGAAAGACACCACGGTCAACGGTCCAGACACTGACGGGGTCGACGGTAAGGCGTGTCAGTTCATAGAGAAGGTACGGGTTGGCGAGAATGGTCGCGTCTTTGATATCAATTCCGGCCTTGGCGCGCTCTTCTTGGACATAGAGTGTGGTGGCTTGCTCCTGGGTAATCTCGAAGCGGCTTATGAGTTTGAGCAGTGCGCGTCTATCGTCAGGAAGTCTGGACCACTTGCTGCACAGTGTCTTGCCGATGCTGTTGGCCAGCGTGTCCGGCAGGTATTTGTTGGGATTGGCAAACACCTTATGGACCAGTGGCCAGGGATCGGCGTTGTCACCCGCTTTCTCGGCGATGGAGCGGGCGACGAAAGTGCCGAACTGCAATCCGAATGCTGTTAACGCCGAGCCGAGCCCAGGACAAGGACCTCGTGCTTTCCATAGTTCACCGAGTCTCGCGTCGATCCACTGCAAGCACTGTTCCCACGGCCCCGGTAGCACACCCTTGGCTTTGCGAAGCGATTCGGCGCATGCGAGCAATGATGCAATGGCACCGTCATGGCTGACCAGTTGTGAGGCATGTGAGAACTCAAGGAGTCGGTCGGTGGGTGAAAAAGCGGCGATATCTGCCGGGTTGAACTCTGGGTCTTCACTAGCCTTGTTGATGGCCGCATGATAAGGAAGTAAAAAGCCATCCTTAAAATCTGGACGAATCGAGTGCTGAACCATTCGCTCCCACAGCATTGAACGCAATTTGCCTCTGAGATCCTTAGTGGTGTAGTTGTATTCCTGTGCGGCAGAGATGTGCAACACGCGTCCGACGCCGATCAGGATGCGGCCGCCGGCTGAATCTTCCACGAAAGGCGCCTGCTTTGCGTAGAAGAAGCAGAGGGAATGTTCGGGTTTGAGATGGTTGGCGAAACAGTCAAGCAGAGTTCTCTGGTTCAGGTGCTCCTGAACCCACTGCGTTTTGAAGCCTAGATCGGGTTCGCGTTCGGCTTGGATATCCAGCGCGTGTGCCTCACCAAGGGTCTCCATCCCCTCACGAAGCATCCAGGCGAAGGGTACGGCCGCCGCGGAGTAGGGTGGATGGCGTAGCGGAGTTGATTTGAAGTGGCCATGGCTAGTTTCAGGGCCACGGTTGTAGGGATGGTCGGCCTTGCGGATATACTCAAAAGGTGCCATGAAACCGGCGCGCTCAGCGATGCACGATGGCCACTTTGTTTGCGGGAGATCCTTAATGCTTCGTCCCGCGACTGATTCCTCCGCATCGTCGTCCCTTTTTTCCGCGATCTGCTTCAGCTTAAGGCAAGAGCCGTTAAGCCGCGGGGCGGCACAAATACGCCCATCCCATCCGGTGTCATGCCAAGGGACGCGGATGGAGATGTGTTTCAATGAGTAGTTCATCAGTGTTCCGAACCGTCAGTCCTAACTCGCCTTCCGCCGATATATCCGCAACCAGACAACATGATACTTTTTGCCAGTGCGATGCACAAGAGGTTCTCAAGTGTCCCGTTGTTGGTAAACTACAGTCCACTTTTGTGATAAGTCAATTGATACTTTTGCAGTCTCATCTTCGCGGTTATAAAGTATATGCAGTGCGGGAGATTAACACCCATGACCGACTCAAACGCAGACTGATCATTTCCAAAGCGCTTGATTACATGCATGGAACTATTCGGCCAGAGAGCCTGATTTTGAGTTAGATTCTTTATTGTCCCCTCTCATCTTGATTGATGCTGTATAATTACCGAAGACCGGCACACACCGGGTTTGGGGCCACGATGAATAACGGCATCAAAAAGATTCTTAAAACACTCCGCTTGCGACTTAAGGAACCGTTTTTGGCGATTATGAAAACCCTGGAGGCGAATCCGGGTATCGGATGGCTGATAAGGCAAGCCAGCCGCGGTCAATGCTTTATCCGGGCGGTTTTGGGTCCGATCAGAAAACTGCGCCGAAGTGTCCCGCCCGGCATGACGTCGTCGCCCGGTTCCGAGGCCCGGCGCATGCGTAACGCCGTGGCGGATGCCGAGAGGCATTTCCACCTGCCGGAAATCGTCGAACTGCCGAAACTGTTTCGCGAGTTTGAAAGCGGCGGTGCGGCGAGCGCGATAAAGCGCTACCGGGAACCGGGGTCCGAACTCAGGCGAGCCATGGAGTCCATGCGCACGCCCTGGCTTGACATCGGGGACAAGATTACCTCGGGTCACCGGCTTTGTGGAGTTGCAGTGCATAGGACACGCTCTGATGACGAGGCCCGCCTTTGACGCGCCCCTTGCGGACGCGCTGCGGGTTGACCTCGGAGACTGGAGAGACAAGATCAGCTGGCCTGCCAATATCTTTACCGATCCCCTGGCCCGTACTTCCTTTTACCTGAAGCGCGGCTTTGATCCGGCCCTGACCGCGTTCCCGCCCGAAGCGTTTGAGGAAAGTGTCTCCATCGCCGGACTCAAGGAGTTGCCTCCGCCGCTGGTCCAAGACTACAATTTCGAACCTTGGAATGAAGAAGACGAAGAATCCGCCTTTAAGCGTACCAACAAGGCACACGACCGGCTCCAGCGCTTTGAGACCCAACTGCGTCGGTTCATTGACGAAAAGATGAAAGCAGCCTTCGGCGAGAACTGGATCAAGCCCAGGGTGCCCGGCGACATCCGCGAGCGGTGGCTTGAAAAGCGGAAAAGGGCAGAAGACGGCGGTGGACCCGAATGGCCTCTGATCGCCTATGCGGACTTCACCGATTACGTACAGATTGTAACGAAAAAAGACAACTGGGATAAGGTCTTCAGATCGGTGTTCAAACGGCCTGCCTTCGTGCAGGAATCCTTCCAGCGACTCTACCCGATCCGCGTTTGCACGATGCACGCCCGGCCCATCACTCAGGATGACAAGCTATATCTCTACGTAGAGACAAAACGGATCTTGGATGCCATCGGAGTCGTGATCTGAGCTCCGAAGGGATCTGGATCAAAATTACGATCACGCCGCGGATTCCGCCACCGTCAATGGAGAGTATCTTGTATAAAGCCATACTATGCTCCACCTGAAGCTAAATATTCCTTATACCATTTGAGTTGCAGGCCAATACCAAGTCCTTTAAGCGGTCGGCGGACATGCGCCCCCGCTCCGCGCAAGCCTTCCTCCAAACCGTATTCTATATATTCCTTGCCCACATGGATCTCAATGGTTTTTCCTTTCAACTCTGGTTCTTTTTCTTTTAGCTTGTTAAGAACCCCTTTAGACCATTTGCGAAGCTCGGCTGTTTTGAGCCCTCTTAGCTTGCGGTTATATGGTGGGATCTCAGTGTCAGGACACAGCAGTTCATACTTGCTGCTCAAAAGATACCAGAGACAGCCGTGTCGCTCCGCGTACTTGCGACGATAATTCCACAGCGGAGAGTTGAAAAGGTCTTTGGCTTGGTATGTATTGCTGTGCTTGCTCTTTACGCATCCGATCAAGAGGATATCAGTTTTCGGTTTTTTCATGGAACTATCTCGCGCACGGAACTCAATCGGAAAATCCGGATGATATCAAGATAAACGGAACCAAAGTCTTTCCATTAGCTGGTTTCCTGAAAACCGTTTGAAAAACGGAACTTTCTTTCGGTTACAAATGCGCCTGATGCGACTCGGCACCGATCATCTGCCAAGCTTACGCTTTAGAACCTACCGCCCGGAGCAAGGTTCGGCAAGGCCGTCGGCCTTGTTCTGGAGGTGTCGGTTTTCGTTAATATGAAAGAGCAGACATATATGCAGGGTAGGGTTGCTTTAAAAGCGCAGAAGCATGCCGATGCAAATGGGGCGAACGATTATCAAAAATCGCACTGATCTATGCAAACTAACCACTTACCGCCTCTGTCAATAAACTCATACTTATAGCGGGACCGGTTACACTCTACTACAAACAGCTTTGGTTTGAACAGTCCGGGTCCGTAGGCAGAACTTAAACTGTCGCAAAGCCAGCCACGTCCGCGGATCAGATTGACGAGTGAGGGCAAAGTGCCTTCTGGAGCAAGGCGATAGTCAATTTCGATGGAAGCATCTTTCTCCAGAATCCCGAGTCTTTTAAGGTTCGCAATTTCCTTCTTTTTTGCTATCTTTCCTTGCTCCTCGTTTGCTTTCGCCTCTTCCTGCTTCTTTGCCCCCTCTTTAAGTACCCTAAGGATTTCGGCGGTAAATTCCGCTTCCCAGTCGGCTGTCTGCGCGAAACTGTTTTCGACCACAAGACACCAAATGAAGAACAAGGATATAAGAGTTGCAAGTACTATTTTAAGAGTTTGTCTCATTTTTCCCAGACCACTTCTCTTCTGTTGTTCTATCCGTATGGAACCTCAGGCCTCGTAAACGGAAAAAATTGCGTACGAGTGATTATCCGTGAATCAAGATATTCATTCACCTTGATTCCTATTCCTCTTCTAGATAACAAGTTTCAGCCCCTTCGTAGCTGGATTCTATCACTCGACCATATTGAATAGTTTCTAAGTCTCCTCCTATGGTAAAACTTCTTCCGTCAGGTTCCGAAAAGATATCGATACAACCAATAATTCCCGGTGCTGTATCGGCTCGTATACAGATAGTGTCGTCCACTACGACCCAACTGCCCGCAACTTCAGGCGGCCGAGTGCCGACTCTGCAGGCCCTCCATAAGGTTACGAGAAGGTCGTATTCTTCTGAGCGGGTAAAGGTATCGGCAAATCTTCCCGTAAAAGTTCCGTCGGCATTATAATATTCTTTCTCCCCGTTGCAATCCCAGTAACTGTTCCCTTTAGTGATCCAGTTTTCCGGATGATCTTCGGACGGTAATGGTTCAGTACTAGTAAGAATGGGGTCTGAACAGTCAACTTCTATCTGAAGTCCTGCATCCGGGTCTTCTCCACCGGATCCGCAACCCGCTAAGAACAACGGGAGAAAAACAAGCGTTAGAATTTTTGTAAGATTGTGCATTTAATCCTCCTTCTGGTATCGATTGTCGTTCAGAAGCTTACTGTAAAAGGGTAAATTATAAATTCACAAAAATCTCTTCGTAACCAGAGACCATTCTTTCTCTGGAAAAATATCGTGACCGTTTTTTTGCTTCCACTGCCAGATTAGCCCTGAGTCTCTCATCCCTGATAAGCCTTAAGATCGCAGAGGCCAGTTCCGGAGGATCAGCAACTGGAACTAAGAGCCCGCTCTTTCCGTTCTCTATTATTTCATTAGGTCCGTAATCACAGTCCGTTGACACCACAGGCATTCCAAGCGACATAGCTTCAACTAGCACCAAGCCAAACCCTTCCCAAAGCGACGAAAGAACAAAGATATCACCATGGCGCATATAAGCGTACGGCACCTTTTTTCCAACCATGTCTACTTTCTGACTTATTCCAAGGGATTTTGCCTTCAGGAGCAACTTGTCTTTGAGTTTGCCGGAACCGATTACTATTAAGCGTGCCTCGGTCGTTTCGTTCACGATTCTAAACGCTTCAAGAAGGTGTGGGTACCCTTTCTGGATGTGCAAGCGTCCCGTAGCAACAAGAACGGGACAATTATCCTGAAAGTACTTGTGGGCGTGGAAAGAAGTATCCACCGTTTTAGATTTTTCTATTACTTCTTCAATGTCTATGCCGTTATGAACCATCTTAACTTCATTCAGTTGGAAAAGTTCCTTGGTTCCCCTACCAACACCTCTTGAAACTGCAACTACTACATCTGCAAGACTATAAATTTTTTTCCTGTAAAAAAGAGCAAAAGATTTAGGCCAAATACGCCATCGTCTTGGCAAATCATATGACAATTCAAGCAGTGGATTATTAGATGCTACCAAGACAACTTTGGTTCTCAAAAGTCGCCCGACGATTGCTGTTACAGGTTTAGTGGCCCAGGTCATGGAACAAAGCGCGTCAGGTTTCCATTTGGAAATCGTCATCGCCACATCATAACTCCCTCTAAAGGAAAAAGGCCAGATATAACCGCTCCGAGTTGAAATAATTTCTACCTTGGGGTTAAGATCTTTTGCTCTTGCGCCCTTTCCACCTTTCAAGCTAAAGACTAAAATTGCAATTGTATGCCCTTTTTCACAAAGTCCATTTGCAAGATCTACTATATGCTTCTCAGCACCTCCCCCAAGAGTTAAGCTTCTGGTTATAAATAATATTCGTTTCATTGTTTCTTAGCATTGATCGACCTCATTTGTCAGAAAACAACATAGAAGAAGTCGTTGTTAGTATTATAATTTAGTTATTGCAAGAACATACAACACAAGGGAACAGTATCTTGCAAATGCACAATATAACACGAACCAAATCGAATTTCTATCCTTCAGAAGCCTCGTAACTAGCAAAAACGACACTAAGTCCCAAAGAACGCGCAAGGTCATATCCCGGTCTGACGCAGACAAAATCTCCTCCGACGATGGGATTTGTTGGTCTGGACTTCAGGCATTACATCCTTAATTTTCAGTAATTGATTTCACGGCGGGTTCTTTTGGTTTTTGCTAAACTTCGTGTTTAGTTCTATAGCGAATCTGGCTTAATGTAAACAAAGAAAACACAAGTATTAGAATTGCGGGTGCGAGTCTTGAAGCGGCGGCTCCGTTATAGGAGTATGCTTGAACCAATACCAAAAGTACTGCTACATAAGACATAGAGGACAGGGCCACCCTAATCACTCTTTGTCTCAGTTTGTTAAGTGCTAGTTCTGCTGAATCGATCCAGAAGCAAAGGCTCGATAAGATTTCAGAAATGACAACTAATTGTAGAGCCAATGTGGCGGGTTCGTATGCGCTACCGAAGAAAATAATAATGATTTTGTTTGCGAACAGAAAAAATATTAATCCAATCGGCAAAAAAACTTTCAGAAAATTTTTAGTCGAATAGGAAACAATCTCACTGAAAGCTTCTTTCGAACCACGACTTTGCGCAGCCACAAGGGCTGGATATATGGTGTCTTGTACAGGTTTTCGCAATTTAAAACCTATGCCGGAAAAGGTTATAGCTACTCTGTATAGTCCAACTGCCTCTTTACCTGTGAAATGTCCTAGAATTAGCACGGGAATCTGCTTGCTGAAAGCATTGTTAAGAAAACCGGTAAAAGTTGAAACAAGAATAAAAGAGCGAACTTCTTCAATGGTAACTCCCAAATTCTTGATTTTGGCGGTTGTCCATCTTTTTAACCCCGATTGCCTAAGAACTCTAAGCACCTCTATCTGAAGCATCAGGAAGAATACAAAAGCCGCTATCACGTAGCAGACAAGAATTCCTTCCATTCCGAATCCAGCAAGAAGGGAAACTGCTACCAAAACAACCCTTAATCCGGTACGAGAAGTTCTCACAAAGGCTATGGTCTTGAACCTGTCGAAAACCCTGAGAACCGCTTCCGAACTCTTATTGACGCTTGAGACTAAAATGCTTGTTGAATAAATGAGTGTGAATTTAAACGTGTCTTCAGAGTGGATAAAGAGATCGTCTGCCACTCCGGCGAGAATAAGGCACACTCCTAGGGCTGCGATGCCCACTAAGAAATCAAGCACGTAAAAAAACTTGATGAATGAAAGGACTTTGTCCTTTTCCCCGAGCTCCCGATACTGTCCGACATACCTTACGACGGCCTCGGGAGACCTCAGGTCGATTAGCCCGTTGACTAGGCTGACGTAAGCTATTATCAGGGCGAAAAGACCTAACTGCTCAACCCCTAGAAACCGGGCGATCAGCACGGGCTCGGCTGCCGAGAAAAGAGAAGCCGCCATGCTTCCACTGAAAAGCCAGGACGCATTTTTGAGAAGTTTTCTTGTTGGATTGCCCGAGGCCGGCATATGAGAAGTTCCGTCTAGGAGAGTAAAACACCGACGATATAACCTAATTTATTCTACCTGAACGAGCGTGTTATCTCCTCAAGCACGGGGAAAACATAATAAATCCATCTGTGGCTTCGGACTCCACAACTGGTACCACGGCATACATCCTTCACCATGTTTTGTCTGTATCAAAGCAGCGGTCTGCACTAGTGGCTACGAGTTCTACGGCGTGCAATCTACAAACACTGCTTTCATCTCCGCTTCTGTAGGATTTCCCTGAATATTTGAAGATTCTCCCCGGTCATCTTTTCGACGCTTAATTTGCTCACTCGTTTTTTTGCCTCTTCTCCCATTTTCGCTGCGAAAGTTCTGTTCTGAAGCAGCTTCAAAACGGCTTCTGCCATCTTTTCCGGGTCTCCGACCGGAACGAGAATTCCGCTCTTTCCGTTCTCGATAATTTCGCTTGCACCGAAGTCATGATCGGTGCTTACGACCGGAAGCCCTAAGGCGAGAGCTTCGAGCAGTGAATTTGAAAGCCCCTCGAACAGCGAGGAGCAGATAAAGAGATTACATCTTGCGGCGTATTTGTGGGGATTGAGAACGGAACCGGTAAAGTCGATCTTGTCTCCCATGCCGAGTTCCTTCGCTGTAGAGGCAATTTTGCTTCTCAGCGGTCCGTCGCCTACAAGAAGAAGCCTGAGCGGAGTAACGTCGTTTGCCGTGCTTACTGCTCTCACCAGGTTTTCATATCCCTTTGACGGGAACAGTCTTCCCACCGCCGCTGCCACAGGAATTTCCTCATCGAACCACCGGTGCGTCACTTCTTCCCTAGATCGCTTCTCTATGCGTTCTATGTCCACACCATTATGAACCGTCCGCATTTTCTCTCCGACTCCGAGTTGTGCAAGGCTTTTTCTTCCTCCATTTGAAAGCACTATTACCATATCCGCCATTCTGTAGCAGAAGACCTTGGCAAATCCAATTGCGTTTCTGACAATAGGTGGCCAACGTTTGAGACTTTCTTTTATGTTGCTAACTTCAACCGCAACGGTTTTGATTCCGAGAATCTTCCCCGCAAAGATCACTGCTGGTTTTGTTGTCCAGAACCTGCTGTAGAGAATGTCGGGCTTTCTTTTTTTTGCGGTTTTGTAAACGAAGCGGAATCGTGAAAAAAAATTCGCGTTGGGACCGTAAGAAATGATCTTAACCCCGTTTGAAAGCTGGGAAGTCATATCCATTTTTTTATCGGTAAGCAGAATTGTAACTTCGCACCCATTGCGGGCAAACCCGTTGGCAAGCTCTATAGTCTGCTTTTCAGAACCCCCTCCCCCGAGATTAAGACGGGGAGCTACCATCATTATTTTCACTTCTGTGCATACCTCACTGATGTCTTAAGGCTTCTATGGTGTCCGGCACGCGCTTTTTTTGCAAGCGGTATGCTGAAAAGATTTGCATGGGAGTGGAGAGTGTGGCGGTAGCCGGTATGGACAATAGGGCCTTCCGGTCATTTGTCAAACGGTGACTGTAAGGATAAAAAGTATAGTTCACTTTCGCCAGTCGACTTGAAGTGGCTGCTCCAAGAGTTGCCCATTTGGAGAAACCTGTGGTTTTTCCCCGACAAGGAACAAACTGGTCTGGGTTCGTTTAAATCTTTGAGTGCCGAATTTGACAATAACTTCGGGTTCAAACAGTATAAGCGCTACATGCGGAGAAAGATGAAAAAGCTCCTTTTTATTCTTACATTCTTTTTGTTCTTTTCAGTCCCTTCCTATTCAAAGGAAAAAGCTTACAGGACTTATACCGACATCGGAGAACTTGAGAAACCTACTCTCACGATCTCGCAGGTTCTTTCCTCCCGTGACGAGTTTCACAGAAAGGTGTTTACCCTTGAGGGGCAGGTGGGCGAAGTAAAGTTCAAGGAAATGGGAAAAGGAAGGAAATTCACCCTATTTTGGTTTTTTGAAGATGATCCCAAGAAAAGAATAAATGTCTACGCAAGAGGTTTCGTGGGAGGTATTGAGAATGGAAGCAGGATAAGAATTCTCGGCTGGTACAGAAAGCATAAGAAGCATTTCCTGATAAAGCGCAAAGATATTATGAAAGCGAAGAAGATCCATATCCTTCAATGAATTTTGGAGGGGACCAAGTCATTCCTTAAGGAAAAAACCTTCTGAAACAACCGTGGGATTGAACGTGTTCTGGGTATTGATAAAAAATCGTTTGCCGTTGCAAACTGAAGATATAGATACTTGGGGACCAAAAGATCCACAGGGAAATCAGGCAGATAAAAATTTGATAAAATGAAAAGCACTCTCTCTTTTTTCAATATTCCTGAACTATGTTCCATATCCGCTACAGGGTCAAGCGTTTAAGGGCTGGCTGAACTGCGATGGTATTGTATATTTTACTCAAGATGGGAGATGTGCGCGGAGAAAAACTGGAGTCGGTTATATGGTTTTGATTTCTTGGCAAAGATGACAACAGACAAGTCCGCCGCTTGAATCATGTCCCCATACGCCAGATTTGACAACAACTCATTCTATCTGTTGGTTAGTAGTGAACAGCCATGATGACAATGGAACCGTTAGTAAGATCATTGCTAAGACTGTTGCCTGATGAAGCACTTGTCCGCTTAGAGTTTATATACAATTTCGGCAAGTTTCTGAATTTAGCAAATCCGAAGACTTTCAATGAGAAAATACAGTGGATAAAACTGTATGAAAAAAATCCCCTGATGACATTGTATGCGGATAAATATGAAGTCAGGAAGATCGTTGAGAAGAAGATCGGGTCGCACGTACTGAATGAACTGTACGGTGTTTTTGAAAGTCCGGACGAAATAGATTTCGATTTGTTGCCAGAGTCTTTCGTTCTCAAGGCAACGCACGGTAGCGGGTGGAACATAATAGTCAAGAACAAATCGGTTCTCCAAAGAGAAAAAGCGAAGAAGAAAATGAAAAAGTGGCTGGGGAGGAATTTCTACACAAAAAAAAGGGAATGGGCTTACAAAGACATTCCGCCGCGGATAGTCTGCGAAAAATACATGCAGAACGAAGACGGATCACTTAACGATTATAAGTTTTACTGTTTTAACGGGAAGCCTCTTTTTATACAAGCGGATTTCAACAGATATTCCGGGCACGGGAGAGCGTTCTACGACTCCGAGTGGCGGAAGCTTGATTTCTTTCTTGCTAAAAACAGAAAAGTCCGTCGTTATGAAGAAGACTTCAAGCGGCCCGACTCTCTGACGGACATGGTTCAGATCGCGGGTGCGCTTTCAAGCGACTTTGCGTTTGCGCGTGTTGATCTCTATGAGTTCGAGGGGAAAACAGTTTTCGGTGAAGTAACATTCTATCCGAAAAACGGAGGGGGAAGATTCACTCCGGAGCATTGGGATGCGGAATTCGGTGATTTACTGCGATTGCCTGATGTAACTAAATCAGTTTGACGGAGCTTAATTTTCTCACTCATATCTCAGGGCTTCTATTGGATTAAGTGCAGCCGCTTTTTTCGAGGGGTATATTCTGGAAGCTATTCCCACAAGGGCGAAGAAGAGAAAAGCCACGATTATGTACAGCACGGAAATCCGAGTTTGCAAAAAACCTTCGACGCTGCCATATGGGAATTAAACAAGCAGGTGACCTAAACGAGGTAGAGCAAGCCTTTTTTGAGAATTAAATAACAAAGTTTTCCATAAACGGTACCGAAGCGGTATGTCAAGAGTAAATAAAACTGTCTGCTTTACCGCCCGCGCGTAAAAGTCCAATATTGCAAACAGGCCAACAATATAAGGAGAGGGATGCCGAGTTCTAGTATTTCCTCGATCACGCGCATTGGCATCTTCACTTCGCTTGATAGGATTATTGCGAAGTTCTCGTGCAAGATTCGCGGAGCTGAGTCAAGCAACTTAGCGATCAGCATAACGAGCAACGCTGCAGCAGTTGTTAAGGAGTACCCGTATCGGCTGCGCAGTCCAGATGCCAAGTGCCTACCGTAGTTCATCACATAGCGGATCAAAGCATATACGCAGATCAACAGCACGGCACCTACTGCAACTCTTTCCACGAGCGATGTAGTAGGTTCTATGTAGTAACTGAAATTGTTGATTCTTATGGAAGTCAGCCTACTGTGCATGTCAAGCTCACGAAGCACAAACAACAAGACCACAAAAGCCGAGTGGTATCGGAATTTCCAGTCCCCTGAGGCGATGAACAAAAGATATACGATCCCGCTGAAGTACAAAATGACGGTGAGGTTCTCTATCAAATTGCCTTCCCGAGTAAGCCGTTCCGCGGCGGCACTATCCAGAAATATAGCCAGAAAGGCGATAATCAGGAGACCTGTGATGACATAAAGAAACAGAAATGGCTGACCCGTATTTTTCATAGACCTTAGGATTCACAAACGAGACTGTAAAAGTATTTTGAACCAATCACAATATAGATACGATTGTGTTGTTCGTAAAGCGTCAAGGCTACAGAAAGCCCTGCAAAAAAGCCAGTTTCAGGTCTTTTCATGCTGTTTTCCCAAAACTCCACTCTGAATCTCCGTATTACCCAAAACAGCATGATTATCTTCAGATTTCAAGCAGTTAAATGTCGACATCCCTGCTCTCCTTAGAGTGTAATTGCATACAAGTCTTCAAAGCAGATACCATGACTAAACACCCTCATGGTATCTGGCAATTCCAAACAGAGGTGGAACAGAGAATGAACAGACATCGGTACAAACCTTCACTGAATCGCAGTCAGAGATTGTTTCTGCCTGCGATTCCATTTGTTTCTATGGTAGCCGCCTGTTCCCTGCGCAGTCTTTTTAAAGAACCAAAAACGCACAAAATATCAGCCCTAGCTATATTGACCAACTGCCTCTGGATTTCCCAGCCGCGAGATTAGGGGAAACGAAAGAATTTCTCTGGGACGCTTAATCTTTTTCACTCGTATCTCAAAGCATCTATTGGATTGAGTGCGGCCGCTTTTTTCGCCGGATATATTCCGAAGACGATTCCCACAAAAGCGGAGAACATAAAAGCCACTAGTATTGACAGTACGGATATCTGAGTCGGCCAGCCCGTAAGAGTTGAGGCGACTTTTGAGATCAGTATTCCTGCTACTGTTCCGACCGCGCCTCCGACAAGGGAGAGCAGTACGGATTCAATAAGGAACTGAATCAGTATGTTTTTCTCCTTAGCCCCGACGGCGAGTCTGATTCCTATCTCTCTGGTTCTCTCCCCGACCGAAACGAGCATTATGTTCATTATCCCTATTCCACCTACCACAAGAGAGATAGATGCTATGCTTCCAAGAAGTATGGCCATAATTCTTGAGATGTTCTCAATTGTCTTTATCTGTGTTTGCTGAGTTTTTACGTAGAAATCGTCTTGCATGTCACCCTTGATTCCATGCCCCCTGCGCAGGATTTCTTCTATTTTTGCCTTGGCGTATCCCAGATCGTAGGCAGGATCTACGAAAATCGAGATTCTGTTAAGAGATTTAGCGCCTATAAGCCTTTTCTGAACCGAGGTATAAGGAAGCAGGACGATATCATCTTGATCTTTTCCGCTGGGAGTGGGGCCGATCGGGGACATTATCCCGATAACCTTGTAAGTGTATTTGCCAATCCTCACGTTTTTTCCTATAGAACTCTGACTTCCAAATAGGTTTTGCTTCACCGTTTTGCCAAGTACGCAGACAAGAGCCGCTTCCCTTACATCAAGTTCGTTGAAGAATGTTCCTCTTTCCGGGAACCAGTCGTTTATGAAGATGAAGTCCTTGCCGACTCCGATCACCGCGGTAAAGACATTACTGTTTCCCGAGACGACATTCGCGTTCGTGTTGGATATTGCCGAGACGTATTTCGTTGCGGCAAGATTTTTTATTGCTTCTACGTCTTTGCCCGTAAGCGGTTTTACGTTGCCCGTAACAATGCTTTTTCCGCTCTGAGTCCTTTTTCCGGTGTTTACCACTAGGGAGTTTGCTCCAAGCGACGCCAGCTGGCCCTCTATCATGTTTTTTGCACCGTCGGTTATGGAAACAAGCGAGATCACGGCCGCAATGCCTATGATTATTCCCAAGGTAGTGAGAAAAGACCTCATCTTGTTACTTTTTATAGCTCTGTAAGAAATCTCAACCGAAAGCAGTGGATTCATGGGGCTAATTGTAACTGATCGCCTAGCCTGTCTTTCCCGGACAGTGCGGAGTGTACCTCTGAGGTTCCATAAATTCGGAATTCGCCTTGGGAGAACGGCAAATCAAACCCTGAGTCTCTAATACGGTTATACTATAGAATTAATGATTTTGTGGAAGTAAAGTGTTATGCCTCATGTTTTTTCCGGAAAATATGGCCGGCACTTCGCAATTCCATGAATATTTATTTATCTGTTTACGGAACCTGATTCATGAAAGCTATAATACTCGCAGCGGGCAGTGGCATCAGGATGCACCCCTACACGCACGACAAGCCCAAGTGCCTTCTTGATATCGGGAACATATCAATCCTCGAACACCAGATAAACAACATAAGGGACTGCGGTATCAACGAGGTCGTGATCGTCGTGGGGTTCCGTTTCGAAAGGGTGGAGGATTTTCTGAGAAGCTACGACGGCTCGGGAATGAGAATCAATACACTTTACAATCCCTTCTACAAGTCCACAAACAGCCTCGCGTCCCTATGGATAGCTCGAAGCGAGTTTGACGAAGATATAGTGGTTATGAACGGGGATGACGTCTACGAGATAGACGTTTTGGACAAGGCGCTTTCTGCGAGGGAGGAGAAAATCTGTCTTCCTATAAAAAAGAGGGCGCAGTATGAAAGGGAAGACATGAAAGTTATTGTCGACGACAGCAGGATCACGAAGATCAGCAAGGATATATCAAACGGGGAAACCTCCGCTGAATCGGTCGGTATAAGGGTGTTCAGGGATATGGGAGTTGAGCTGCTAAAAAGAGCGGTTGAGGAGGAGATGAGGAATCCCGGTGCCGAGGGGAAATGGTACATTTCCTCAATCCACAGGCTTATAAGCAAAGGATATAAGATCAAGCCGCTTGATATAGGCGAGCTTTACTGGATGGATGTAGACTGTCCACTTGATCTTTTCAGGGCGAGAAAACAGGCTGACAGATTCCTTGGGAAAGAGCACCGACTGCCGAGTCTTTTGAGAGTTGTTGACTCCTCCGAATAACCCGCCATCCACACGCTCAAAATGTGCCAGGCGATGGCGAACTTCGGGATTTCTGTAGAGTGTCTTCTGCCCGGGCGGATTAAAAAACAAAGGCTGTTTTCATATTACAGCATCACGACTCCTTTCCTCGTCACCTCCATCCCGCTTGCGGGTGGAGCGGCTAGGCGGTCGCTCCACGGGCTTCTAAGTGCCTTTTACGGTCGGAAGAAAAAAATGATTTTGATTTTGCGCTTACGAGGGATCTTATCTTTGCCTGGTTCGCCGCAAGGGTTCTCAGGATTCCGACGGTTTACGACGCCCACCACCCTCCAGTTAACCTGATAGCCGAGAGAATAATAGGTTCTTTTTCCCGTTCAAAGAGTCTACTCGGAATGTCCTTTAACTCAGAGGGGCTACGAGGGATATACTCCCGCCTCGGGATAGCCGGACAAAAACCCGTCGTTGCGCATAACGGCTTCGAGCGGGAGGCGTTTGAGGGGAATGTGATATCTTTTCGCTCAGGCCGCGTCTCGGCCTTCCTCTGGACGGGAAAATAGTCTGTTACTGCGGAAACACCTACAGGGGCAGGGGGCTTGACATCCTCGTGCGCGCCGCGCCGCGAATGCCCGAGGTTGAGTTTCTCGTCGTCGGGGGCAGGGAGCGGGACAACGCGCTTTGGCGCGAGATGGCGAGGCAGTCGGGAGCGGCAAATTTCAGGATGGAGGGGTTCGTCGCGCAGCGGGAAGTGTCGGCCTACCTTCTTGCCTCGGACGTTCTGGTCATGCCCTATTCGTCCGGGGTTACCATAAGGGACGGGACGGAGGCCGGGGAGTTTACCTCTCCGCTTAAGCTTTTTGAATACATGGCTGCCGAGAAGCCCATCGTGGCGACCGGGGTTCCGTTGGTTCTTGAGATACTTACGCCGGGAGAAAATTCAGTCGTTACGCCTCCAGATGATACAGAGGAATTTATTGAGGCTCTTGGGTTGGTGCTCTGTGATTCCGAGCTTTGCGCGCGGATTTCGGAGAGTGCCCGCTCGGACGCGGCCGAGTACACGTGGGAGAAGAGAGTCGAGAGGATAATTGATGAGGTCGGGGTGGGTGCTGCGTGAGTTTTTGGTTTGGTTTGCGAAAAATTTTGAGTACTATGTTTCGCAGTCTCATTTACATTGATACGGCTAAGGTGGTCAGGTCGTATGGCGGAATCTAACCATAAACTAAAGCCAGACAAAACAGTCCAGAAAATACTTATTTCAACCACCAGTAGAATGACGGGTGGGTATGAAGGCGAGGGACTTGTCATCACTCATGCCTGGCCGAGTGTTTATGATTCATCCGCTACTGCGCGTATGCTGGAGACCCCTTTATCTAGGTCTGGACTCATGATCACATTTGAAATTCCGTCAGAGGAGAGACCTAGCATTATTGTGCCGAATTACACTCCCACTGGGGAAAATATATGCGCCTATTTGTCTGTCTTATTTGGGAAAAGGTTTGATTGCCATGGTCTAGTGGAAGCCAATGGATACTATCAAATTCCTGATCTTACTGCATATAGCAGAATTTGCGATCCGGAATTACCGTTCAACTCACACCAAGAAAGAAGCTGCTTTCCCGTACCCTTAGAAATTAGCCAGATTTCATCGATTGAGAGAGTTTTCGTCACTGACTCTACTATTGATGAGACGATTAGGTCGAAATTAGAAGCTGCTTGCAAATTCTATATGCAAGCGCTACAAAATGCAGAACATGATCCAGAGGTTGCTTACCTACATTTGATCACTGCTGGGGAGATAATCTCAAGTTTTTTTCCATACTCAAAAGAAGAGATCCTTGACCAAAGAACTATTGAAGACCTCCATATAATAGAAAATAAGATTGAAGAGGGGGATAAGATAGCAAAACGAATATCCGAGCGTCTTACCATCGTGAAGAGAAGTTTTGTAAAATCGTTATGTTCTTTACTGGATGATTCATTTTACGTGATGGCAGAATCCGAGAAAAAAATTGTTCACTTTCAGTCGGAGAATATAGAGAAGAATATTGGTGCGGCGTATGATCTACGTAGTAATTATGTTCATAGCGGAGTTTCTTTTGGGAGATTGATAAGACCTTCCAGAGATCACAGCGATCTCCAATCAGATAAATTAGTGGTTGAAACCGCGGACAGAGAATTTGCCAAGACTTTAAAAAAAGCTCCTAAGTTTGCTGGCCTTGAACGATTGATACGATATTGCATGCTGAAGTTTATGTCTTCACGCAAATTGATTAGTGTCCGGTCCGAAATGAACCGAGAACATAGGTAGTCTGATCCTATGGTGAGAGAGAAAATAGAAGTTTGATGAACTTTGCCCAGAAAATGTTCTAACTTTTTTAAGGAGAAATTGTCAGTGGTTCGCTATCTCATCTTGATTACTATTTCATACCGACTTGCCTGAGCAACTCCTGGGCGCTCCTCTCAATTTTATTGGCTACATCTTCTGGATGTTCTCCGAGCAATCGAGCGATCAGGACAACTGTACGACCAACATCGCAGACCTTAACGACTCCTCGGTTTGTGCGCAAAAATGGCGCGTCCGTCTCTGTCAAGATCCGATCCATAGGCGCCAGTTCCAGTATGCTGTGGCCATTCGATGTGCCCACAAGTGCCTCGTTTATCGAGAAAAAACAGTTCAATTCGACCGCTTTTTCGATAAGTGATCTTGATGCTGAAAACCAATGTAGAACTATGCAGCAATTGGTGTTTACTCCAGACTCTTCGATCATGTCAAGAACCTGTTTTCCGCACCGCACACTATGAACGCTAATTACCTTCGACCCTTGTTTTCTGCAGGCATTGAGGATACGGGTGAATATTTCCTTCTGCAGTTTGAACGACGGATAGTGTTGTCGGCTGGCATCTAGTCCCACCTCTCCGACGAACTTTGCTGTCGGGAGCAGGTCTTCGAAAAGCTCTATCTCGTGACCGCGTTTCACAACGAGCTGTGGATGAAGGCCTAATGCTGCATGGACATGATTTGTCTGCTTTGAAAACTCTTGGTTCTTTTCAAACGCCTTGGGGGTGATTGTGACCGCAAGCGTGATACATCCCAACCGATCACACCGCTCGAAAGCTACCCGCATATTTTCATGAAGATCAAGATGGCAATGAAAGTCTACAGGACGTGGTTTCATCTGATCAGTGTTTCGATTCAACCTCGGAAAGAATTGCCGAGACCTCTTTCATGCCTCGGAGGTAGACGTTTGCGTAGTCCTCAAGTCGGTCGGTCTTGAGTGGCCCCTGCTTCTTCACGAACAATCGCGCGAGTCCCGGAGATTTTAGGAGCCGATTCGTTGCGAATATGAATGACCTTATGTCTTTGCCTTTAGCGGTTTTGGAGTCAAAATTCTCCCCCGAAAGTTCTTCGACGGAATACTCAGTCCGGTCCGGATTTTCCAAACCATAGAGAAGTGCTGCACGGCGGATTAAGCATGGTACGCAGTATCCGCAATGCATGGGGCTTGACCCGGTCCAGCGTACTTTAGCAGGTGACGAACACGACATTGAAAGCGGGGCAAGACGCTCCAGCAGGTCTTTATCTTCGCAGTCTTTAACCATCTGTCCCTTGGTCTTGAATCCGTACGGATTTCGAAACCCGACTCCCAGACCCATAAATGTGGAGAGTTCGGCCATGTACTCTATGAAATGCGGATGGGCCGTCCTAGTGCTAAGGGAACCGAGTCGCCACGGGTCCATCGGTACATTGAGAGCGATCAGGCCGTTTTCTGGGATCAGCACTTCGCTGACATCGGGTAAGGCGTTGACAACCATGGTAGCCATGGAATAAAAAAGGAAGCTTCTAGCCCTTTGGGTATTTTCGGAACCCGCCGCGGACAAATCCGAGCGTCGAATCCCGATTCTTGCGCGAACCGTTGCAAAGGATTCTTCACCAAATTCTTCCCGTAGTTTTTGCAGAAGTACTTTCTGGGCTGCGGATGACCCCCCGTCCCAATAGTGGGAGACAAGCACTGGTTTTTTACCGTTTTTCAGCAGATCGATCGTTCCTATCAGGCTGTCAAGCCCTCCGGAGAAGAGCGTTACGCAATTGAAATCCGTGAGGTTCAGTCTTCCCGGTGACTTGTTTAGGGTTTCTAGGCCTGACGGGCGGTCGGTGAATTCAAATCGCCAGTGGTCTCCGGTCAGAAAACTCAACATCTTTTGCAGAAGAGGCGAGCATTCAGACCATTTTTCGGCACCGCTCACCGATACACTTAGTGTGATTTGACGCGTCCAACGGTCAGAGGGCAATCTCCGGCTGATACTGGTGTCGGCCACGTGTACGGCAAAGGCCAGAATCAACAGATCGATTGCCGTTTCACTCGGATTGATCCCCAGATGGTTTAATTGTCTGATCACTGTTCCGATCCCGAAATCTAGGTCCCCGTAGGGACCGACAAGATACACATCCCGGATATCTTCCTCTGACTTTGAAGGAGACATGTCCCCCTTTTCTCGAAGATGAAAATTTAATCGTACACTCATCACTCGTCCTCCAACGTTGCTTGCAGAATTTCAAAGGTATTTGAAAATATCTCTTTTACTTTATGATCGACCTGTTGTGAAGAGATGGTTTCTCCCAGAGAGAACTCTTGCTGAAAAGCGTCCCGAACGGCCCCAAGCGTGTAATCTCCCAGGGTGCTTTCGGCTTGCTGGAAATCTGCATCCGAAGCTGAGCCGTAAAGGCTGTTGGTGCCAATCTCATTAATGACTTTTGTCGTGATCGATTTGGCAATGACCTGAACGATAAGCTCGCCGAGTTGTTCTTGAGTGAGTTGATCGAAGTCATCTAAATCCTCAGAAACGAAATCCGCGATCGTCTCAATCATGGCGTCACGTGCGACCGCTTCATCAATGGTTCCTCCTTCGGGCCCTATCTTATCGACTAAAGCTTCAAGGACTTCCGCGACGGGTCTATCCGCAAGTGATTGCAGATCAAATTCTTCCAGTGCTTGTTCAACGCCTTCGGTGACGATGCGGTTAGCGAAACGCGATAGATTCGATGCCAGCGTCGTGGAGCTTGGCATTCGGCTGACCGTGCCGCCGCTTCCGCCGCTTGAAGCCACATATCCTTTAACGGCCTTTCCGAGATGGTGTATTCCACCGCTGTTCATGTAACGGGTGAAGCTTGATCTAGTACGAGGAACGCTAAACTTGGGCAAGTCCTGTGCCTCTTTCGAGGGTTGTGTTTCAGGGCCTTGATTTTCACCCGACTTTGGATCACCGGATTCCTTGTCTGGGGGGAGGGGTTCATCACTTCCCGGCTTCCCATTTTGTGAACTGTCGTCAGCTTCATTTCCACCGCCGAGATGGGGCGGTTCTAACGATGATGGTCCGCCATACGTTCCAGAAGTTCCCATGTCTTCAGTTCTCCTTTGATTTTAAGGCTAAGCTCGCAGCGCGCTTAAGCCCATTGTTTTCTTCCTGAGCCGCCCACTTCCTAACTAAGTCATCAAACCGGTTTTTGGCGGCTTTCTCAGTGAAAACTTCTTTCCAGCCTGTAACTATCCATGCTCCTAGTTTCTTGATGGGCAGGTCCTCTAGAAGTGCGACTGTCGGTATTTGCAGGTTCTTGTGTACCTTACATAGTTCGGCGATACCATAAAAACCTCCGGGTCTAGATTTGTAGTTTTTCTCCGCACGAACCCGAGTGACAACCGCGTTAAAAACTCGTTCGGCTTCGCCAGGTTGTATTGAAGCAATCTCGGCAGCTGCCGCTTGAGCTCCGAGTCTGGAACCATATAGCTTATCGACCCATTCTTCCATCAGTCCTAGAGATGATGACGCACTGAAAACCGCCCTCTGGTCCCGGGAGATGAACAAATACGGACGTAGGTCATGTTCTGCAAGTTTGGGTTCTAATTTTGCCCATCGACGAGCCCACTCGTTGTTTCTAATATCTTCATCAGGGGAATCTGGGTCCGCCTTTTCGGAATTGAGATTCTTTGTTTTCTTCTGCGAAACTTCAGATTCTGCTCGGACGAAATCTTCCAAATCTTTGACCAGTGAAGATTCCCCACTTTCGGTAGCTTCCCTCTCAATGCGGGAAAATAGGCTGGTTTCAAATCTTTCCGCCAACATCAGTTTGGCAAGAACCGGCATCTTGATATCGTCTTGAATGCCTCTTTGTTGAGCGATTGCGAGTCGCAAGCTCATTGTGTTTAGGAAGCGTTTGATCTGTCTCGGATTTCCCCGCGACCCGTCTGTCAGGAGGGGCGCGATCTGATCGGCGATTTGCAGAGCACCCTCTATCTCGTCGGGAACCTCATCTAAGACTTCGTTGATTTTCTCGCGGGTGAAGTCGTCTCCACCCCAAGGACGACGCAGAACTTCACGGGCGAGTTCAACGAGCTTTATGAAATTCCGATCGTCTTTTGGAAGATACGTTTCGGTAATCAGCAGAGTGATAAAAGTACGCGTCTCGACATATCCTAGCGGAGGCAGACGAAATGGGACTTGGATAAGTTTTTCGAGGTAATTTCGTGCGTATGAAGATAGGCCCTTGGAAGGCGGTAGATCGGGGAAATGTTTGTTGACCGCGTATTCGATCATTGCCTCATCAGCGGCGATCACGAAGGTTACACCCGGTACAAAAAGGAAAAGGCGGATCGCTTCAAGTGTCTCGATAGCCGTTTCTGGAAGGCATCGATCCAGATCGTCAACGACCACGACTAGACGTTTCACATCTGCTTCCTTGAGAAGCTCAGTAAATTCTTTTCTGAACGCATGGATATGCGAGGTAATGGAATCGGGTTCTGCATCTTTAAAATAGTTCTCCGCTTCCGCTACAAATCCATCAATGTTCGTTCCATCAATTTTTGTTCCTTCAGCAACACGGTCTTTAACAAATTGAATCATGTCATTGACTTGATCGGGGCTTGGCAGACCCGTTGCCACATTGAAAGCTAGTCCGCCCGTCCTGCGCGCGACTTTCATCCAGTTTACGCGTTTCAGCAGTTGCTTCGTCTTTTCTACTACTCCCTCCGAAGCATTTCTGGCTTTTAGATCTTCCAATATAGTTTCAAGGAGTACCGATTTCGTATCCTCAAATCCTTGGAAGAGCCAACCATTGAACCTAATACACAGGGTTTGATCATCCGAGGAGAAGGCTTTTTCCAGCATAGCCAGAATGCTGGATTTCCCCGCTCCCCAATCTCCGTGGATACCGATGGTCAGCGGTTCATCGCTGGTGCTATTGATCAGGTTCCGGATCGTTCCGACAACGGCTTCGTAGTAGAGGAGGTCAACAGCTGTCTCGTTATCAGGAATGACCGTAAGATTTCCTTGATTGTGCGGTTTCTGATGTGGATTTTTAGTTTTGGCCATCTTGGCATTTCACCTTGCCTTTAGTAATTCGGAAACTAGGATTCGATTTCATCAAAGAGTTAGAATCAAGAAACGAAATAGTTTCTATCACGGAAAACATAGTCTCTCCGAATCGTCAGGAGGTCCAATAATCCATCCTTTTCGCCACATATGGAAGTCTCCAAGATATTGAAAAAGCTGATGACCAGATGCCTGTTTTATAGCATTGTGGGTTTTCATAGCCTGTATATCGGACTTTTCAGGTATTGTGTAGGATTGACTACCGGTTTTATACCATGCTTTTATATCCCATCCTGCTTTAATCAGGTCCGAAGCGACAAATATGAATTCTAAAGTGGCTGTCAGGAATTTCCTTTCTTTTTTAGGATCGAAGCTGATGGGTGAACCATGCACATAATGATTGCGACAATCTACCGCCTTATCCGTTATCTCCGTAATTTTCGATATCTCTTCCTCTCCAAATTCTGCTATTACCTTCTCGGCCATGTAACGGATTTTTCTTTTTAGACGACTGTCTTTCAGGACACGACTGAGTGTGTTTGAAGCATGGTCCCACCGCTCAGAATATTCTTTTTGTAGTAATTTCTTTAAGGTCTTTTTGCATTTCTCGACGGCTTCTTTGCAACCTCCCGGCAAATCAACTTCGTTCCCATTGGGGAATGCTCCGTGCGGTAAAAGATCAAATACATTTGCGGCCGCGACCAAGCGGTCTTCATCGTAGTGCTGCTTTGTAAGGCAAGAGGAGAAGAACCTGCCTCGTGCTTCGCGCCAAGCTTCGTCCCTGTCTAGCCACCTTTTAAGCAACTCTGAGAATTTCTCCGGGTTTTGAACAGCATTCATGAGAACGCCAATTCTCCGGTTATCTTTGGATCTATCATGCTTAGGGAACTTTCTCCCGTATACTTGAAGAGGCCATTTGTCCGAAGGGGATTTCGGGTCCGATTTGCGGACCAGAAATTTTACGAGGTTTTGTGGACGACCCACCAAGAACTCGAAAAAGCGCAGGACCCGGAAGGCTCTGAAGACAGCGTTCTCAAAAGCAACGGCTTCTTCAAACCGCAAGACTATGGAGACTTCGCTATCTACAAATAGACCGTTGGTCTCTCTGCTTGCGATGGCGAAAACCTTGCCCATTACAGTGTCTGCCGTAAAAAGAGGATCCTCCGGTACTGTTGCGCTAAACATATCGGGATCGTTAAAGAAAAATTTTGCGTCATCCATGATGAATGTTATTTCGTCTATCGTATCTTTATCGTACGAGATGTATTCGCGACCAAAAACGGCATAATCAAAGGAAAAACTGCTTTGGTAGAAATGACTTGATTTTTCTCCGCCCCAGTCCGGAGTGAACGGAAGAAATGAATGCCCCCATATGCAGTTGATTAACGAAACTTTCAATCCGTTATTTTCGCTTAAAAATCCCCTAATAAATTTAGTGGTAGATGAAAGCTCATCGGCCAAGTTGGATTCTTCATCATTCCACCACACTCTAAGCTGACTTTCCGGTTCAGCAAGATTAATCATTCCCTGAACTTGTTTTCCCGATGGAAATATGAACATTCCTACGAGCGGTGATTTCTCTAGGTGATCTATTAATTGATTCATCAAGTTGCCTCCTTTCACAAAATATGTTGTCTCGACATTTTGTTCTCGTTAATCTCACACTTGGCGCGAAACCTTAGAAAAATGAGAGAATCTACATCGCTTTTTTATTTCAAAACCATCCCCTCACACCAAACAGATGGTGTGTTCTCGTACTGCAATATGTTGCATCGGGAAAAATACTTGACGTCGGATGCCGTCATCGGTTAGGATTACGTCAAGTTGTAGCGGTTATGGGATTTGAACCCATATTTCCTGATTTAAAGTCAGGCGACCTTGCCAATTAGTCGAAACCGCCATTAACGATGCGTCTTAATTTTAACGCGGTATATTGTGCCTTCTTGCTATAAAGCACAATATACCGCGTTTTTATTAGGGATAACCGTACCTGATTTGCGGGGAAAAGTCAATAGCTCCCTGACGTTATGCCTCGAAACTCCCCTGCAAAAGAATGCGGGTTCGGGTTACAATTACGGAAAAGTCCTAGAACTTACTGGTTCGATTAAAATGATATTTCCAGAATACTTCTCCAGATATAAAAATTCTGGTTTTCCAAGGAGGTTTTTTTCATGGGATAGGTTTCTTTTCTTTACGTTCTGGTGTTGCTGTTAGCTCAGGCGTCTTGCGCGGTTGTTAAAGCTGGTAAGTCCGGTGGAACGGACATAAAGGATTTTCTTCAGAGTGAAACTCGGGGAGCTGTTTTATCTCATGACGGGGTTGAGATACTGCAAACGCAACGTAATGAGAACGGAGTGATAATTTCGGAAGATTATTTTGTTCAAAAGAAAAAAGGTTCTACGTTAAGGGCGATTATGCATGGTGTTTTAGATCTTGTTACCCTTGGTGCGTGGGAAATTATCGGTACTCCGGTCGAGATATCGAAAGAAGGAAAAGAAGGTGTTCCGGTCAGGGTTTTTTATACGGAAGATGGGAAAACAACGAAGATGGAATTCATAAATTAGTCCTTGAATTTGAAATTTTGTGCGCTGTTGGATTACTTCGGTTCGTAGTTTCAAACTTGAAACCACGGAATATAGCAAGAGTAACCGATACATGAAATTCAGGGTATGAAGCTTAACATGGGGAATTAAGCTATGGAGTGTCAAATCGCCATGACTAAACAGGAGAGAAGCTTGTCCGTAAAGCAGATGTTCCGGATTCGAGATGCAACGCCCGATTATTTTGCCTTGAAGATGGGTGATTCGTGAATCTAAGTCGACTTCAATTGCTCCTCTCCCCTTTATCATAATAGTTAACATAGTTAGAACGGGCGGTAATTTGTGCTTGCTAGGTCTATGAGAAGCGTTTCTCCGGCGTATTTTGAGTCTCACCCTAGTAGGTTCTTGGCACTTCCGTCAAAGTAGGACGGACTGTTATCGACAAACAAGGAGGAAAAAGTATAATAGTAAAGCATAATTGCGGTTTCCCCATGCGGATTAAGAGCACTGTTTAAACAATGGTCCGCTTCCAGCACCGAGATTCCGTTTCATGCTCTTCTGGTTTTGGAGAGAAGGAAATTATCATGGAAGAACATAAAAATAATAGTGGCGTAGAACTACACCATGCAGCATCGCGCTGTGGAAAGGCCGAAATTGTAGGGAAGCTTATTGACGAGGGAACGGACGTTAACATAATGGATAAAAATGGCGGTGCTCCATTGCACATTGCTGCAGTACTGGGCAATTCTAAGGTTCTAAAAGTCCTTACTGAAAAAGGGACGAATGTGAATGCTAAGGTGGACGTGAAGGTAGACTCAAAGGAATTGAAAAAGGCCACGCCTCTGCATGCGGCGGCGGCCTGCAACCACGAACTTGCGAAGGAAGACTATCCAAAAGCGAAAGCGGGAAAGGAATACTCCAAGGTTGTAAAAATCCTTATTGATGCGGGGGCGGAGGTGAATCCAGAGGCTAGATATGGAAATATCAATGTTACCCCTTTTCTTTTGGCGGTACACAAGGGGAAGAACAAAGAGGAGCGTGAGAAGATCAGAAGAATTCTTATAAGTAAAAGGGGAAAAGAGTGGTTATGACTCAACATCCCGCATCAACAGCTCAGTGGTCGCTTGTTATACATCGCGTCAGCGAGACATCTGTTGAGATTTGGGTCGGCACACTGTTTCCAAATTTGAAGATGCCCAAGCGAGCGCGGGTTCTACTATTTGAAGAGGATGGCGAACAAATCCGCGAGATGGAATCCCGTATGATCAGAAAGCAGGACTGGCAGCGCCCATTCAGGAATATGAAACGGCGCTTCTTTTTCGTCGCTACTTTCCGCCGACTGACTCCAGGCAAACAATACCGTGTTGAATTTGAGCGCCACGTTGAGGCGAACACCGATGCCGGAATCACTAATTACTGGCAAAAGCTTCGCTCAGGATATTTTCGGACGTTGCCTTCCGCTTTGCCCTTGAAAAGCAGCAAGGATGCATTCACGATTGCCCTTGGAAGTTGTTTCTACAACCACCGTGACGGTGGACGGGCTGCAGCGGCCTACAAGGCTCTCCATGACCGTGGGTACATGTCCGTCCGACCCGACGTGACTGTGTTGTCTGGAGATCAGGTCTATTTGGATATCGGCTTTGATTCGCTGTCGCTGATACCCCGTGAGATTCGTGAACGTATTGCCAATGACTATGCGCTTCACTGGCAGGCACTTGGTAGTATTCTGAGCCGAGGCGGCACGTGGATGTTACCGGATGATCACGAGTACTGGAACGATTACCCATTCTTTGATTCGCCCATTCCGACTCTGTTTGCTCTCAGGCTGGATCATGTGAGAAAGACTTGGAAGCAAGCCGCCTACGATGCCGTGAAGAACATTCAGCGTTCCCCAGTGGTCGAATCTTTCACGCTTGGAGAAGATCTTTCTGTGTGTTTTGCCGACTTGCGCTCATATCGCTCGGACGACAAGTTCCTTCCTGATACTGACTTTAAGAAGCTGCTTCATTGGGCGAGTCACCGCTCGTCCCCGGGAGTGCTTGTTATCCCGCAACCTTTGATTGTAGAGACTAACGAAGTTGAGAGGAACCTGAGGAGTTACAAACGCCAGTATGCTGAATTACTTGGTGCTTTAGGTGCCGTTTCCCACGATGTCGTTATCCTTAGCGGCGATGTTCACTTCGGTCGCATTGCCAGTGTCTCGATTGGAACTAGCGGGACACGAATGATCGAGATCATTTCTTCACCTCTGTCAAATTTGACCGGACTCGGCGGAATTGCCACCAATGTGGCCACCGATGGACCAGCCAAATTCCCCCATGTTGAGGCTGCCAGTGATTTGGGTTGGCCTCGTCGCGAAGTTGACTATTTCAAGGATGAAAAGGGCTGGGGACGCTTCTTCGTCCAATTTCAACGGGGACGTTTGTTTTCGGCGTACCCAAAAGCTAGGACCCGGGAACACTTCATGACTGTAAGTTTTTGCCTCCATCCCGACCGGGGTGGTGTCGAATTGACAGCCAATGCATGGCTTGTGCGCGAGCGAACGGGAAAACAATACTTGCCGGCCAGGAGCTTCACCAGACCGTTCCGCACCATCCTGAAGTAATACCAAGCGCTCACTATTAAGTGTAATTGAGTGGTTAATGTCCGGCGGGTAAAGTGATGGTGACCGACAGAGTGGGTTTGCTTGAATAATCCGGCACGGAGAATCATGGAAAGCCAAGATGATTTTACATCTACGAAAGTGCTGGAAAGATCTGGGAATTATACAATCGAGGTGTAGCAATCCTTCAAAGATTTTAGTTAACTAAGGTCAACGGACGGTAATTGAGAAGTAGACTCTGTCCAGTTTTTGGGTTTCACTTCTCTTATCTCGAATTATGCAAAAAATGCGATTGCCCTATTAAGGTTTTATTCCAGTTGTATTGTGCTTGGAAACCATGCTGAGTTAGAGCCTATAGACACGCAGGTCTCAGATGAAGGTGGAGAAAGGCAATCGGTACTAAATCATGTTCAAACATTAGAGAGACTTGGCGCGCATTTAACATTCCTTTGATAGTTTTGTTGACTTAAGATTCGAGTATTTTAACATGAAGGGTATGAGCTTAGAAACATGGACTAGACTTATTATTTGCGGTGTGGTTTTTTGTGGCGTATTCGTGATTTCTGAAGCTGTTACTGCGGAAGAAGAAGTAACGACTGAGTGTGAAAATTTCACGCCTTTGGGGCAGCCGACTCATATGAGCCTAGGTTATGAAGTCGGTCTCACCAAAGTTCCAGAGTGGACGGTCATTTGTCATACAGGTCAGGTAGTTGCTTTTAACCCGCAACGCAATGTTTCAGATTGGGTGACGTTTAGTCTGCGACGGGATGATCTTCTCAATCCAGTCGTCGAGCGAAAAGACAGGTTTCATCCTGATCCCAAAGTTCCCAAGCAGAACCAAGTTGTTCATGATGATTATACGAAAACGGGATATGACCGGGGACACTTGGCTCCGGCGGCATCGATGAAGTGGTCTGAAGAAGCTATGGACGACAGTTTCTTTATGACCAACATTGCGCCACAAGTGGGGGTTGGATTTAATCAGCACATTTGGAAAGCGTTAGAGCGCAAGATGCGTCAGTGGGCTTGTGTACGAGGGATTTTGTATGTTGTTACGGGGCCGCTTTACGAGGAGAAACCGGTCAAAAAGCTTATTCGAGATAGAGATGGAGACGGAGTCGATGACAACGGGATTCTGGTACATGTGCCGACTCATTTTTTCAAGTTCGCGATAGATCCGAAGACCATGGAGTCGATAGCATTTATTCTTCCGAATCGCAAGTTGAAGACTAAAGATTTACTGAAATACTTGACCAGCATCGACAATATCGAAACCCGTGCCCGTCTTGACGCTTTAACGGTTCTTTCGGACGATGTTGAGTATATAATCGAAAGTCGTGTACAGCCACATTTATGGGAGGAACCTGATAATGAGTGCAGAGAACTCAGATAACGATAAAACTAGAGGAGAGAATATGTCTTCTTCTAATATGGACGAGCTCGAAATCGAAAAGGAGCAAAGGCGAAGTAAGGTACGTATATATGTTACTTATGCGTCAATTGGAACGTATTTGATTCTGGCTTCAATTGTAATCGGTTGGCTCATGTGGGCGGGGCGCTACGAGGTGGCAATAGGAGTGCTTGGCGGTGTTGCGGGCTTGGCGGGTTCGATCACAGGGTTCTGGTTCGGTGCGAGAAAGCCAGCCGATCCTAATAAAAACGGACCGAAAAATAGTTAATCCCTTAACCCCATATTGTTCATGACAGGGAGATTTTTTGGCCGAAAACTCGAATTTCACCCGTTTTTGACCCGGTCGAAAAGCTCACTTTCACAGCTTATGGGTTATGATGGCCAATTCAGGCGATAAAACCGGACTCCACCACAGTTTCTGAGGGATTCCGTACGTTATTACCATTGAGTTAGACTCAGTTGTTTATCACAATGATTTTTTAATACCGGAATAGGGAGGAGAACCTTGGTATTCGTGGAAAAATCAAAAATATCAAAGCGGTGATGATACAAGAAGGCCGGGACTGAATCTACGAAAGATTTTAAGTATTATTGATTTTTTCTCAGTAGATCAGCTATCTCACTAGCGATTTCTTCAACTGTATGTATTGCCGTACTTCGAGCTACTTTATCAGCAAGGGATGGACTATAGTCAATGACTTGCTGCTTTGTAATATTGTGCCAAATGGGAAGAAGAACTTGTTCACCCGAAACGGTTTTTGAGACTATTCCATCAAGTTCATAATTAGTCCATCCTTTGTCGATGAACGAAGGAGACAGCACAACTAAGCCAACACGACTGTTGGCTAAGCCCTTATCAATTTTCTGCCTTAAGCTGTCACCAATCTTCAACGTCATCTCGTCATACCATACTTTTAACCCTTTTCTGATTAGAGCGTTTGCCAACGGTCTAACGATATCTTCTTTGTCTTCAGATGCGTGGGAGATAAAAACATCATATGTTTCTCCGCTTGTTTTTGTGGGAGTCGGTACGTCATCCCTAACGAGACTTGGCACTTGCGATAGAGGCTTTTCCTTTATTTCTGGTAGAGCACCGGGAAGAACTCTAACAGACGCTTTCGTGCTCCCCTTTAAACCCTGCATATCAACTGTTAGATGCCAATGGCCTGAACTGGGAATCTGTATATTAATCGGCGGCCGCTTTGCTAGTCCCCCGTAAAACGTATGTTTCCGCCCATTTTTGTAGTTATTGAAGTTAGAGGTGTTCATTAAACGAACATTTGCGGCCCTAGTTAAGGTAACTTCTACAATCTCTCCGCGACGACGATTTCCGAGATCGGTATGTATAAATTTCATTCAGAAGTCTCCTGTTAAGCACCAGATTTCTTTGTATTTATGATTATGTTGCTTACCAATCCATGGGTTCTCAGTTGAGCTCAAGAAAGCGAAGGCATTCTTGCTGTAACTATAATTAATTTGCTGTTTGTCCATCTTTATTGCATGAGGTGTGTGGGGCAACCGAAAACAAAGCCCACCCCACCGCTCTTAAGTCAGGCCCGAACCGCCGTCTCCTATAACGTTAAGAAGCTGCCGTCTTATCTCTCTCGCCCCCGCCGCGAGATTGACGGTGGCGAACCGTATTTCATGACCCTGTATCACCACCGCTTCGTTTATCATCTCGCCCCCGACGGAAGGGTGAAGCAGAATTCCCTCCGAAACGTCCGCAAACGGTCTGCCGCCCCCTTCCTGGGATCTCAGGTAGGCGTAAATCTGGTATATGTAATCGCTGCGCAGGGTCTCTTCCCTGTACCTCCCCGCCGTGACTATTGAAGTGAACTTCGTGTCTATGACGACGCGGCGTCCGCGCCCCGCGTGCTCAAGCACGATGTCGGTTTTCATGGAGGGAAGAATCCGTCGGATGCCGGGGGTTTCTTTCTCCGCCGGCCAGCGGAGGGTTTCTCCCGGGCGGACTCTCCAACCCTTGCCGGAAAGAACCACCTCGTAGAACCCGGCCACTGCCTTTTCGTAAAGATTTCTTATCCAGTGAATGTCGCGCGCAGGCAGAAACGGAACCGCGGCCCCCGGTGCCTCGGTAGGAAGCGCGAGGTTAAACGCAAGTCGGGCCGCAAAAACCATCCGCCGGTCATCCGTGTCGTGCCGACCGAACCTGTAAACCGAAACTTCGCTCCGCCCCGGTCTTTCTTCGGAAACGCCGAGCCGTCTCAGCGCCGCGCCGAGTGACCTGCATTCGCGCGAAAGTTCTCGGTCGCGCACCGCCCCGGCTATCTTCTCAAGGGCGGCGTGGACAAACCGGTTCCGCGGCGTGTCCACCGTCATCTCTTCAAAACGGCACGCGACCCTGGCCCGCTCGAGCAGGCGGCCCCGTTCCGTCCTCAGCAGGTCTATTCTGCCACGTACACGTCCCAGGACGGCTTTCTGCCTCCGGTACCCGAAGCTGAGATTCCGCTTCATGCGCCGTCTGACTTCCCGCGCCAGAATTTCCGCCGTGAGATCCGCAATATCGTCGGGGTTCTCCTCCGCCCCCTTTTTTTCCCCGGCGTCCAGATAGCGCAGCAGGTGAGACGCGTAAAGCATGAGAAGCCAGACGTTGCGCACGGGAATGCGGCCGATGAGACCCGCTTCCTCCCCGCTTCCCCCGGCATGCGCTTCGGCCGCAACGTTCACGATCAGTCTCCTTCGAGCAGATTCCTGCGGGCTTCTCCGGCAGTTTCGGGGCTGTCGAACCAGTACTCCTCAAGAAGGGGGGCGATCTCCGTGCTCACCACATGGCGGAACCACGCGTCGGGATCTTCGACCGTGGAGTTCGGGGTGACGTAGCTGTGACCGATGCGAAACTGGGGGCCGAGGTTCGGGTCGGCGGATATCCGGTCGTTAAGCGCCTCGATGCGGCCGCGGATTCTGCCGAGAGCCTCGTAGCTGATACCGTATTTCTGATAACACCACTCGCTCCAGCGGTCATTTAGCGCGGGTTCCAGATCTATGAAGGCGAAACGGCGCCTGAGCGCGAAATCGACCAAGGCCAGCGAACGGTCGGCTATGTTCATGGTTCCTATGACGTAGAGGTTTGCGGGAACAAACACCCTCTCGCCGCCGTCCCTGGGATAGGAAAGCGCAAGGGCGGACTCCCGGGTTCTTTTGTCCGCTTCAAGAAGAGTCAGCAGTTCGCCGAGAATCTGGGCGGGATTTCCCCTGTTTATCTCCTCTATGACTATGACGTAAGTTTCCCTCGGCGACCGCCTGGCGGTTTCCGCGATTTCCAGGAACGGACCGTCGACCAGCTCGAGCTTCCCGGCACCCGAGGGGCGCCATCCCCGCACGAAGTCTTCGTATGAAAGGCTGGGATGGAACTGAACGGCGCGTATGTTGGCCTCGTCGCGCCTTCCGACAAGGACAAACGCGAGCTTTTTCGCAAGCCACGTCTTGCCCGTTCCGGGCGGGCCCTGCAGGACGATGTTTTTCTTGCTCCTCAGACGCTCAAGCATCTCTTCAATGCTTGAGGGCTCAAGGAAGCAGCCCTCTTCCATGATGTCGGCAACGGAATAGGGGACGGCGGGCGGTCCGGGTTCGACAGGATGTTCCGGGCTTGGCGACGGGTCCCTTTTTTCCCACGCGGCCAGGCTCAGTTCGGGAAATGAACGGACCGGACAGTCTTTTTTCTCAAACCTGTCTTTAAGATCATCTATGATTTTGAGGTATCCGGCCGCGTCAGGAACATCTTTGGGAATCGGAATGCCGAGCGTTTCGGTTATGTATTCCCGTGATTTGTCATCCAGCGTGGGAAAGTTCCGAGGCCGGATCCAGTAAAGTCCCATCGTGAGATTCCAGGCCGTGTTGCGAACTTCCAGGGCTTCGTCATAGGCCTTTGTGAACGCGGCCTTGTTTTCTTCATTGTCAGATTCTGCAAGACTGATCGCCCGTTCAAAAATTTCCCAGAGCTTGTTGATGTCATCACGACCGCGGTCTTTTTCAAAGCCGAAAAACCACGATTTCGTATTGTGAAGCACAGGTATGCCGCCCCAGAACTTTGGGGCTGCCTGACTTATGTCGAGAAATTCTTGCAGGGCACCCGCTATGATCCCCCTGTTGGCGTCCGTAATTCCCCTGTTGAAAGAACCGATGACGGTAAAAGGGCAGATATCTCTCAACAGTCCTCTGGTTCCGTCCCGGAACCTGTCTTCAAGGGTTGTAAAAGGTATATTTTCAATATTCATACGGGATTTAACGGCGAATATTCCGTCTAGAAGCTTCTTTCTTCCGTTCTTGAAACCTCGCAGCGCTTCGGCAGCAGCCTCGTAGAACGGTATCCAGTCAAAGCGGTTGCCGTCCGCTGCCGCTTCCCCGCTCCGATCGCCGGGGTCATGGCCGCTTTCGAGAACTGCGCGTACGCGGTTAACGGCATCGTTTTTACTTACCTCGTAAACTGTCGGCGGTGCGTTAAAAGATTTACGCAGGTCTTGCTTGAAAACATCACGCGACACCTGGTTTTTGTTCCACTTGACCGGGCGCAAGTGTCTGAATTCAGGGTTGGAACCAAAAGAGTATTCCCCGTCCACCCGTCCGATAAACACGTGATCTTTACCTTTGCACGGCATGACCACGATGTCTCCCTCGCAAATTTCGTTTGCGAACATATGAAGCTCACTGGCCCATGTGTTGAGCGTACCAGCTTTTATATCAGGATACGCTTCCCTGAGACACTCAAGCACCGCAGCCTTGTCTTTGAAGCCACCCATATCCTCCACCTTTTCCCATCCAAGAGCCATTTTATTTCTCTCAATGGCGGTCAGTTCGAACTTGCCTTCCTTCCCGCCTCGTACAACCCAAAGCCGCGTTATGTCAACACCTCGTTTTTTCATATCGTTAATTGCTCCGGCCGTGCTTCCGATTTACTTACGACTATCGGCAGCCCCTGCACCCTTATACTCTCAGCCAGTTCCTCAATATCCTTGTCGGCTTCCGACGTGCGGGTCAGTCTCTTTCCTGTCGCGAGATCATCCAGAGACAATTCTCTGTATTCGGCTATTTTCGGTATATGCGTTTCTCCCTTCCCCAAGCAGTTTAAACGAATTGGCGGATTTACAAAAAACTTAAGCCAATCCGAATCCGCCGCGGCAATCATAACAACCTGTTCGTTTAAAGGCCGGGGATGTGACTTGCTCTCTGTGCAGACTACAGTCCTGTATACAGGATTATCAAGAATACGGGTTGAGGAATATAGTCTTTTTCCACACAACGGAGAGCGTCATCTTTTGCTAAATACACTTAACGTGTTGACCAAATTTCGGGGGCCACATCTGAATACCTGTCTTTGGAATAAATTTAAGTGTTCTCCTACTTTCTTGTCTCCGATGTTCTGGTAATGCCCTATTCATCCAGGGTTACCATAAGGGATGGGACGGAGGCCGGGGAGTTCACCTCTCCCCTTAAGCTTTTCGAGTACATGCCGCCGTAAAGCCTATCGTTGCTACCGGCGTTCCGTCAGTTCTTGAGATACTGAGGCCTGAGGAAAATTCAGTTGTTACGCCTCCTGATGCCGAGGAGGAATTTCTTCGGGTACTTAGGCTCGTGCTCGGAGACCTGGGGCTTTGCGCTCGAATCTCGCGGAGGGGCCTGCTCGGACGCGGCTGAGTACACGTGGGAGAAGAGAGTCGAGAGGATAATTGACGGGGTCGGGATGGGTGCCGCGTGAGTTTTCAGTCTGATTCTGGAATACACTACGCACCCCCGTCACCGGCGATGTTGGCCGGGCCTTCCGCTCCGCAGGCATCGCCCTGCCTCCCAACATCGCCGAAACGCAAGCCTGCTGACCCCGAACAGCCTGAACCCTCGCCTTGTGGTGCTAAGGACCCGCGGGGCGGTGAATGGGAGAAACTGGATCCGGTAGCGCGGGGCAGGGTACAGATTCTGCCCGCGGGTCGCGACGCGGTCTCGCAGGCACGGATCGCGATGGCGGAGTTCGGGTGCTTTGGGAGTCTTTCATCTGACTGGGACTGGTCCGGATGCGCCGTGATAGCGCGCAAGTGGGAATATCTGGTTCCCGTGCGTTCTTTCTGCGAAATCCACGACATTCCGGTGCAGATTGGGAACGAGGAAATACCGAGCTTCTGGCGACTGCGGGAGACCCGGGCGTTTGTCAAATGGCTGCGCGGACGAAAAACCGGTGTTGTTCGTGGCGCGGATCTCGATAGCTGGCTTGATACGCAAACGTCCGGTTACTGGAACGATTTGTTGCGACAAGCCGTTGAGGAATACGCGCTTGAAACCGGTGGTGCGGAAACGCCGGTGGATCACTTTATTGAATGGCTGGCCGAATGGGGTCGCCAGATACGCCGTCGCCAGCGCGGGCTCCTGCTGCTTACCGCGCACGGCGCCAAGGGACTTGAGTTTGACCACGTGATTGTGCTTGACGGCGACTGGAACCAACCCGGCAATAATAATGATGTGGATGAGGAGCGCAGGCTCTACTACGTGGCTATGACGCGCGCAAAAAAGACCCTGGCGCTCGCGCGTTTTGAAGAATCTCATCAATTACAGGAGATGTTGCTTGGCAGCGCCTCGGTGATACTCTGCGAGCGGGTTGTACTGTCGGGTGAATCCGCGGAGCTTCGGAACCGCTTTAGCAGGCTCGGACTTCGCGATGTTTACTTGGGTTTTGCCGGATCTCAAGATGCCCGCCATCCCCTGCATCGCTCCATTTCGGCGCTGTCGCCCAGAGATCCGCTCGAAACGCGGATTGCAAATGGACGCTGGGAGTTTTTTGATCAATCGGGGACGATAGTTGGACAGCTTGCCAAGAAATTCAAGCCCCCGGACGGGATACGCTGTGTTTCCGCGACGGTTTTTGCTGTCGTGATCTGGAGCCGTGATGCTTCAGAACCTCAGTACCGGGACAGGATAATGTGCGATGAATGGGAAGTAGTAGTGCCGGAGCTTGTGTTTGAACCAGTCGACCGGGTTTCCGGTTAGTTTACTCTCCTAAAAGAGATGTATGAAGTTAGTTGATATGAATACAGAGAATGAACCGGCATGTTCTATCTCGCATATCTCATAAAGCAGCAGAGAGGTAAATTTTTTCGGTGTGAAGAAATAATCGATACTTAAGTAATTTTGGGAAAAATTCCGAGTACTGTCAATCTATCATGGTTGATAACTGGAGAGATATCAATCTGACAATCAGCCATGCTTAGACCTGACAATTAGCCATTCTTGAACCCGACAACTAGCTGTACTTTATAACTATCTGCTATAACATTAAAAATCCTATAAAAACTCTTAATCTGATAATTGACTATGCTTAAACTTAATAATTAGTCTGAATATAAAATTGCAATTAGTCGCAGAAGTGATTACAGTTAATCAATCATGTCTCAAGCAAGTTGTACGCGGCACGTTGAATCACGTCTGAGAGAAGTTCTTGAAGATTCCCCGGTTGTGTTGATTCAGGGACCCCGCCAGTGCGGAAAAACTACCCTTGCCCGTATGGTCGGCAAGACCGAGGGCTATCACTACATAAGTTTTGATGATGAAGACACTCGCGCCGCCGCCGAGGCGGACCTCATGGGATTTGTAAAAACTCTGCCTGAACGCGTCATTCTGGACGAAGTCCAGAAAGTGCCGGAGATTTTCTCATCCATCAAGCTTGCGGTTGACCGCGATCGTACTCCAGGGCGTTTCATGCTGACCGGTTCGGTCAGCGTGCTGCATGTCCGCGGGATAACCGATTCGCTTGCCGGGCGCATGGATATAATCAGGCTGCATCCTTTTTCACAAAGCGAACTTGAGGGAAACACCCCCGGTTTCCCGGACGCACTGTTTTCCTCGGAATTCAATATCTGGCAAGACAGGAGTGATTCACCGGAAATGGTTAGGGGATTATATACTTAAGTCCCCCTGACTTTTTCTTGACAAAGTAGTCAAGCTGTGTGTTAAATGTTATACACGTGTGTAAATTTTCACACACAGACACTAGCGAAGGGAGGTTGATGCGAATGTTCGACATAGAAGTTGCAGGGCAAATGGCGGCATGGTTTCTCCGCAAGGAAGGGAAACCTATGTCTCGCAGAAAGCTGATGAAGTTGCTTTATATTGCTGAGAGAACTTCCATAGAGGAAAACAATTATCCTATTCTCGGAGATGCCCTTTTCTCGATGGACAACGGTCCGATTCTTAGTCTCACTTACGATTACATGAAAGAAACAGGATCTAAAGACAACGGGTGGAACAAATGGGTTTCAGGGAGTCCCAGCAAACTCTCACTGAAAAGAGAATATGATCCAGAAGACCTAGACCTTCTGAGTGGAGCAACTTTAGAAGTCCTTGAAAAAGTCTGGGATCAGTGTGGTCAAATGACCCAGAGGAAAATCGTAAAATACACACACGAGTTTCCCGAATGGGAGGACCCGCATGGTTCTTCTAAGAAAATCAAGTACGAGAACCTTCTTGTCGCATTAGGGTACGGGGAAAAATCCAAAGAGTTTGCAGAAGAGTTGGAGGCTCAACAGCAAGTCAACAAGTTTCTTCTGGCATAAAATCCCCTATCCATCATGAATACACTTTTTGTCCCTTATCGGGGAGTAACATTCCTAGCTCCAATTCCGCCCCCGCCTGAACAAAAACCCCACTTGTTTTTTGTTTTGACTTTCCCACTAAAAAAGGACGGGGAGGACAAAGTTCTTATAGTCAACATAACGTCCACACGGATTGACGAAAGATACACCCTCAGTCCAGGTGATCATCCTTCAATTGATCACAACAGTTACATCAACTACCCCCAAGCTAAAATAATGTCCGTAAAGGACTTGGAACAGAAGCAACGGCAAGGAAGAATAAAAATAAAAAAATCAGTTGAGCCAGAAGTCCTAAAGCATATTTGCAGTGGACTTCAGGAGCCTAAACTTTCCCCCAAGCGATTCAAAGAATTCTGCAAGGAAGCTTGCGACAAAGCAAAAAGCAATTCCACCTAGCACCTGCGATTTGACAGGTGACCCTTTTTCACATTATAGAATTCTCCGCGCGCACGTGTGTGAAGAATTTAAACGGATTTTTGTCAATAAATGGACTTAAACCCTTGAAATTCTTGTTAAAATCAGGTAATATATACCATAATGAAAAAGAAGAAAACACAGAAGATTAGCTTCTATAAATTCTTTCAGAAGTTTCCAGATGAGGAATCTGCGAGAGAATTTTTCGAGAGGCAGGTATGGGGAAAGATTGGAAGATACTGCCCAAATTGCGGAAGTGTAAGAACCTCCGAAACAAAGAGTCATAAATCCATGCCCTATCGGTGCAAGGATTGCCGTAAGCACTTCAGCGTAAGAACTAACACGGTACTTGCGGAAAGCAGGCTTCCTTTCCACAAGTGGCTACTCGCCATATTTCTGATTTCCACGAATCTTAAAGGCGTATCGAGTTGCAAGCTGGCAAGGGACTTGGATATTAGCCAGAAAGCCGCTTGGTTCCTCGCTCATAGAATCCGGAAAGCGTTTGAAGATCAGTTAAATGCTAGGCTGGAATCCCCGCTTGAAGCGGATGAGACTTATATAGGCGGGAAGCTTCGGAACATGCATGCTTCCAAGAAACCCCTTTATATTTCGGGAGCGGCGGGCAAGACTCCCATAGTGGCAGTCAAGTCACGTCCTACGAAAAAGGTAAAGGCAAGGGTAACCAAACCCATCTCAAGCGTAACTCTTCAAAGACTGGTTGAAGGAACCGCCAAGAAAGGGTCTACGATATACACGGATCACCATAAAGGATACAAAGGACTTAAGAAGAAAAACTACAACCATGAATCGGTAAACCACGGGGTAGGCGAATATATCAGGGGTCAGGCTCATACTAACGGAGTAGAAAGCTTTTGGTCTATGCTTAAACGTGGTTATGTAGGGGTTTATCACAAGATGTCAGAGAAGCACCTGCAAAGGTATATAGACGAATACACAGAGCGTCACAACCATAGAGAAGACTCTACTATGAAAACCATATCCAACACAGTTAAGTCTATGCTTGGGAAAAGACTTACCTATGAGGAATTGACTGCGGATATGCCACCCGAAACACAGTTTGTAATTTGATACTAATTCGGGCAATGGCACTCTATAACATGCCCGTTAGGGTCGGTAACTTTAGTCGTACAGTTCACGGGGCAGTCTTCGTAATCCCAGTCACAACTTGCAATCAGCAGACAGAAGGAATTAGAATTTTAAGAGGCTTTATCATTTTTTGGTTCTCCTAAGATTCGGAGTACTACATAGGGAAGCCAGCAGAGAAGCGGGAGAAGGATAGTAGCAAGCGTCAAGCCTCCCCATATCCACGGGTTGCGTCCACGCTTTTCCGCTCCCTTCCAGCAAGTAAACGCAAAGACTGCTATGATGGCTAACCAAAGCAAGTAGAGGTGTGATGGCAAATCACCCTTCACCCCTCGTTCAAATCCATATTGAAAACCTTCCTGAAATGTCTTTTGCTTCTCTGCCCCTTCCCAAAAACTTTCCCCTCTTTCCCTAGGGGTTTCTTTTCTTTCCCCAAAATCTTCCTTCATTTCTTCAGGCTCTTCCATGAAGCCTCCTAGCGGTTGCGCTCCCGCAAGTTCCAAGAGGCTTACAAATGCCATGTCTCCTCTCTCGTCTGCAACTTCAAGGGCGGTAGTGCCATGAATGGCATCTCTCGCATTTACGTCTGCCCCCGCATCTATCAAAATTCTTGCGACTTCAATATGACCTTTGAGTGCCGCAAAATGAAGGGCGGGGAAACCACCTTTTGTCATATTAACATCCATCAGAAGATCACTTGTTGCCTTCCTGACGACTTCTATATCTCCATCTCTGACCGCCATAAAAAACCGAATCTCATTAAGCGTTTTAGCTTCTCGACCAAAGGACTCGGAGCCGAGAAAGGATACAAGGCACGCTGCGAAGACGGCGCTAAGCAGAATCGTCCTCATAACACTCTCCTTAAACCTGATCTCCGGCACACGTAGGTGTCGGGTCTTGTTCACAGTCAAAATGAATTGGACTTTCCGCTTATTTCCCTAGAACGGGTGTTGTATTAACGGAGACCCGACATAGCGGGTTCATTTCAACTGCGAACGGTTAGGAGTATACCACGAAGCTGTTAATCTTGACAGAGAAACCTTTTGGCATAAGATAGAAAGTGGAATAAGTACCGGACAATCTTTGAAATCTTGTGTAGGTTTTTACTAAGAGGAGGCAGCAATGGGGTTTTCACATGAAGAATTATTAGCTCTCATTGTTAAGAACCAAGATAAAATCGCAGAATTTCCTTTAGTCGTTCAAGAGCTTCATCAATCCTATAAAAACTGGACGCTAGGTGGGGTAGCCTCTATTCTAGCTACTATTATCCTTGCGTTTCCTGGGGCGGTCATCCTTCATAGACACCTTCATCCTAGCGAGTGGTCTATAACCGAACAAAAGATGAAGCGACAAAGCAAAACGCTCGACCGGATGATAAAGGAAACCAGAAAGCTGCAAGAAGAAGTCGGCACTCTTCCGAAAACACCCTGATGTCAACACTTAGCAAAGAACAACAGCATTTAATCCTTGCGAAGCTTCGTAAAAAAAAATCATATCCCACTTGCACAAGTTGCGGGAATCTAGATTTCTTAATAGCCGAAGACACGCTTTCTATAAAAGTCAGTGATGCACCCGGAGACTATAAAGTTTTAGCCTTAGTATGCGACAACTGTGGATATTTCAACCTTTTTCACTTTAATCTCTTGATGGATCAGATAGAAACTTCTTAACCCCATGCCAAAGAAAGAAAAACTCATAGAACCCATCAACGCCTCGATGGAAGAGATTGTCCAATCTTTCTTCGCAAACCATCCCAAACCCAGAGACCCGAGCAAGGAAAAAAAGCAGAAGAAGACTGCTAGGGTCAAAACGAAACAGAAAACCACAATCTGCTTATGACAAAGAAGCGTAGAGAATTAGAAGAGATAATTAGCAAGGCGAAAGAATCAAAGAGTTACTTTCCTGTCAGAAAGTGCTTCGTTCAACTGGCACCAGATCCTTATGAGTTCTTGTTAATTGCCCAGCTTTTAGATGGAAGACAGATAGTCCTCAAGTTCCCTGTCGATGAGGGTCTCGCCAACCTAGAATTCTGGGTAAAAGAAACTAGCGACCAGTGGTATATGATGTTGGAAGATCGGGTTCTTCCTCATCAGCGAGAAATTGACGAGGAAAAGAGGAAGGAAAAGTAAGTTTCTCCGCTTGCTTCGCCAAAAGAAACTTATGGGCTTCCTCTGTAAACCTTAATCGGTTCTCGGCATCTCTCTCTAAAATCCCAACTTCGATCCATTTATCTATAAATCCTTTCTCCATTTTCTTCTCCTTAAATTTTTTAAACACGGGGCAACCCGTCTCTGTCACCCTGCCGACTCCTACCCCGAATTCCCTAATTTCCCAAAATCACAATCCAATAATCCCAAGCACTTACGAAACACGAAACTAGGGGGTGTGCAAGTAGTGCTTTTCCCCCAAGGTAACCTGCTTTCTGCTGTTTTTTCGCTGTGTCACAACATGTTGACATCGTTGGGAAAAAGAGGGTTTGGCGACTTAAGTATATAATCCCCAATGGTTATTATGGACAAAGTGGCCGCCGGTGGGTATCCGGTTGCGCTTCAGCGCTCCGGAGAAAGACGTGCCGACTGGTACAGGAAATATATCGAGATACTTGTAGAGCGCGATTCACGTGACATTGCCGCAATCCGTTCACCTGAAATTCTGTCGAGGCTTCTTGCCTTGGCGGCCGCGCAGACTGCAAGCCTTCTAAGCGTAAACGGTCTGTCTTCGTCTTTTAAACTGAGCCGCAATACGGTTCATGATTATCTTTTTCTGCTGGAAAAAATGTTCTTGCTGGAAAAACTGCCGGCGTGGCACCCCAATCACCTGAAACGCTTGGTCAAGACTCCAAAACTTCACATCGCCGACACGGGTATTGCCTGCGCACTTATGAGAATGAATGCCGCCGCGCTTTCGGCAAACAGACCCTTTTACGGTCATCTTCTTGAAACATGGGTGCTCCAGGAACTGCGTCGACAGCTAAGCGGACACGGACAACCGCACATTTTTTCTCACTATCGGGAAAAAGATGGAGCGGAAGTCGATATCGTTATAGAACGCGGGGCGAGCGCGCTTGCCGGGGTTGAAGTCAAGGCATCGGCCACTGTGAGAGATTCGGATTTTCGGGGGCTGCGCAAACTCAAGGCCGCCGCGGGCGATCGTTTTTCCTGCGGAGTCGTGCTTTATAACGGAGAAAGGAGTTTGCGATTTGGCGAAGGTCTTTATGCGGTGCCTTTGCAGTTGCTCTGGGAGACGGAATAAAAGTTTGTAACCATTAACTATCGGTATTGGTTTGGCCCATTCAACTTCGAAGTGCAACACCTTGGTTAAGGTTTGAGTTTACGGAATCTGAGGTTTTTCTCAAACGTATTGTAAAAACATCAATGCAAAGGTGACAATCTCCGAGACAAGAACAGGAGGTTGTCATGCCCGGAAGTTACAAGCAGTTGGATTTTGCCGAGCGCCAGCAAGTCTACTTTCTCAGGAAGCAGGGGCTCTCATGCCGGGGGATTGCCAGGCAACTCGGTCGCAGCCCCTCAACCATATCACGGGAGCTTCGGCGCAACAGCGGCGGCAGGGGTTACCGTTTCAGCCAGGCGCAGCGCATGGCGTGGGAGCGCAGAAGCGAGACATCGTCCGTGCCTCGCAAGATGACCGGGCGGATGTGGGCAATAGTGGAGGGCAAGCTTGCCATGCAGTGGAGTCCCGAGCAGATATCGGGACGTCTCAGGCTCGATGAAGTGGTTTCGGTAAGCGCGGAGTGGATATACCGTCACGTGTGGGAGGACAAGCGCAATGGGGGAGATCTTTACAAGCATCTGCGGCGTCGGGGGAAGAAGCGCAACGCTCGCGGGTCTAAGTATTCGGGCAGGGGGCATATACCGGGCCGTGTCGACATAAGCGAGCGTCCGGGGGCAGTGCAGGAGAAGGGTCGTGTGGGAGACAGACTGGGAGGCGGACACGATCGTCGGTGCTGGCCATAAGGGGGCTTTGGTGTCAATCGTTGATCGGTCCTCGAAGTTCGCGATTCTTCAGCTTGTAGGAGGAAAAGAGTTCGGAGGAAGTGGGAGGGGTGGTGGTGAAGAGGCTTTTGCCCTACATGGAGGTTGTGCATACGATCACCTCTGACAATGGGAAGGAGTTTGCGGGTCACGGGAAGATAGCGCAGGAGCTTGGGACGGGTTTTTTCTTTGCGACTCCGTATCATTCGTGGGAGCGCGGGCTCAATGAACATACAAACGGGCTGGTTCGTCAGTACTTTCCCAAGGCGAGTGATTTCCATGAGGTTTTGGGGGAGGATGTGAGGAGGGTTGAAGAGCTGCTCAACGGGAGGCCTCGGAAGGTTTTGAATTACAGGACTCCGGCTGAGGTTTTCAATGAGGCCTCGTGCTGAGGGATTGAGATGGGATGATTGAGTGGGGGTGGTTGGGGGTTTTTGGAAGATGTGATGGCGTTTGCCTTCGGTCGGGCTACGCCCTCCCTTCGGCAACCGCCATCCGGGTTCTTGCTAAACAGGCCCGCAGGATTATACTGTGTTCCATACACGGAGAGCATCATCTCTTGCTAAAGGTGTTGCACTTCGGAGTTGATAAGGCGGAGAAATGTAATTCGAGGGTAAATTGAAAAAAGCTGAAGCCGTCACGGGCTAACCGTGACGGCTTTGAATGCTCGCTCTACGCATGGCAGCCGAGACACTGTATATTTACTGCTTTTACCGGAAAAAATCAAGAAGTTTTTATAGACACGGAAGCCAGAAAGGAGATGTACTCCGGTGAGACGTAACGGAGAATCTGGAGGCGGTATGATATGTTCTTCCCTTGAGAGCCCCCGTTTCTTTTGCCTCGGTAACGCGAAATGGAAAAGAAATCTGACAAACCGATCCCTGTGTTAAAACTGGTGAAAAACGGCGGCGGGGAAGATACCGCCGATCGTGCGCATGGCGCGCTCTCAGTAGCGGGAAAGCCGAAACGCGCGTTTTGGACGTTTATATGAAAAACATGTTAAAGGAGCGAAAACATCACGCTGCGAATAAAAAAACCGGAAACTTCTCGGAGAAAACTTCATTCCAATCATGACAATTGATCTTAATCCCCAGTTCCGCCGCGCACTTCGTTTAATGGAGGAAACGGACACGAACCTGTTTATCACCGGCAAGGCCGGAACCGGGAAATCAACCCTGCTTGATTATTTCCGCAGCCACGCGGAGAAAAAGCCGGTAGTGCTGGCTCCCACTGGAGTCGCGGCGTTAAACGTGATGGGGCAGACCATCCACCGCTTTTTTAATTTTTATATTGACGTTACCCCGGAGAAAATCCGCAAAAAGAATATTCGCCCCAAAAAACCCAAGCTCTACAAGAAGCTCGCAACGATAATCATTGATGAAGTCTCCATGCTGAGAGCCGACCTGCTTGATTGCATCGATGCGTTTTTACGGACATACGGCCCGAAACGCTCCAAGCCCTTCGGCGGCGTGCAGATGGTGTTTGTGGGTGACCTGTATCAGCTGCCGCCGGTTGTAATGAGTAAGGAGCGCGATATCTTTCGCAAGCATTACGCGACGCCTTATTTTTTCAGCGCCAAGGCGATGGAGGATTTTCCTCTGGAAATCGTGGAGCTTGAAACCGTGTACCGTCAGAAAGACAAGAGCTTTGTCGATCTGCTTAACAAGATTCGTAACAACTCGGTAGAAGATTCCGACGTGGAGGAACTGAATCAGCGCTACGCGCCTAACACAGAACCGCAAGATGACGACTTCACCGTAAGCCTTACCACCACCAATAAAAAAGCCGATGAGATCAACAAAAACCACCTGAACGCGCTTGAGGGAGAGATGTACGCCTGCGAAGCGCGGGTGGACGGTGATTTCGGGATGGAATATTTTCCAACCGAAACCGAGCTGCGATTCAAGGTCGGTTCGCAGATCATGCTGCTCAATAACGACCAAAAGAACCGCTGGGTTAACGGTAGCATCGGCATCATCGAAGCGGTAGAGGAGGAGGAAAAGGGCGGAACATATCTGCTCGTGCGGTTGCGCGATAATGACAGGCTGGTATCGGTCGCTCCCTTTACGTGGGAGGTTTATCGTTTTTCCGTCCTCAAGGGGGAAATCGTTTCGGAGCCCGTGGGAAGCTTCACTCAGTACCCCTTCCGACTTGCGTGGGCGCTCACCATTCACAAGAGTCAGGGCAAAACCTTTGACCGAGTGGTGATAGACATAGGACGCGGCACCTTCGCAAGCGGTCAAATCTACGTCGCGCTCAGCCGCTGCACCTCCTTTGAAGGCGTTCAGCTGAAAACGCCCATAAAGAAAAACCATATCAGAACTGACTACCGCATCTACAAGTTCCTGGTCTCCCATGCCTACGAAAAAGCCGAAGAGGCTCTGTCCCTCAAGGATAAAATGGCGATGATCGAGCGGGCGATTAAGGATAATGCACAATTGGAAATGATCTATCTCAAACCTAACGATACCAAGTCCAAACGGGTGGTCAAGCCTATTGAGGCAGGTCAGCAAAATTATAAGGGCAAGACTTTCCCCGGCATGCGGGCCTACTGCACCAAGCGCAAAGATGAGCGGATGTTCCGTGTAGATCGTATTCTGGAATTACAGCAGTTGTAGTTTTGCGGATTATCCATAAAGCCAAAGCTTGAAAAGCATTCGGACTGATACCGTAAATACCAATGCCGGCATTTATTCATTTCATCCAGTTTGCGCCTCCAGGAAGCGTTCCATTGCTTTTCATGTACGACGGTGTGGAAATGAATGGAAACAGGTTCGCCCCACCCCTGTTTTTCACACACGGAACGGGATAGTTTCCTGACATCGTAATTAGGGTATCGGCAGCCGAAAGCCTCTTTGACGCCATGAAGAGGTTTTGACCGTTAATAAGAAAAGAGACCCGCTTATCCTGACTAAACGACTTTTTTTACCTGATTCCCAAAAAAATAATAAACCCCGAAAACTTTAGTTTCATGCTCTTCTTTACGCGGCTTCTAGTTCGTTAACTCGTTTAATTTGGCAATTAGAGGAGGAAGATCGTTTGTTATTGTGTCCCATAGTATGTCAGTGTCGGTAATATCATAACCATGAATCAGCCGGTTGCGCATCCCGACAATCTTACGCCAAGGAATTCTGGATGACCGCCCTGAGTCGTTTTAGAGACGCGGTTTGCGGCTTCCCCAACTATCTCAACCAGTCGTGTTAGTGCTAATTGCAGTGTCCTGTTGTCTTCGAGTTGCTCGCGGCTTGTCTCTCCCAATAGATCCACGGCTTCTTTCGCATGGCTGAGCATATCCGTTATACACGTAAGGTCGTCACGCTTGCTCATACTGTACCTCTGCCAACCGCAACACTTCATCTCGAAAACGTGGGTGAAGTCCTTTTACGGTGTGCAGTTCCGCATTGCGGCCCAGAATTTCGCTTAGTTCAATTTCCAGTCCCGCAAGTGTAATAAAACCGACACGCGTGCCCGTCTCAAATTCCACCAATACATCTATATCGCTGTCAGGACCGAAATCATCTCTGATCGCGGAACCGAAGAGCGAAAGTCGTGTTATGTGGTGACGGCGGCAGAATTGCGCAACTGTCTTTTTTGGTATGTTTATTCTTACACTCATTATGTTCGCAGTTTTTACGGATCAGAGGAACTTACATAGAATTTTCCGCAACGCAACCTAAGCCTCTTTCCGTTTATCCCTGATAAATTATACGGAAGATTACAGCAAAAATACACCGTGGTTTCAAGTATCAAAGGCAACAGGTGGATCAGTTCTGAAGAGTGGTTTGACAGAAAAAAAACAGGGCGTGTAAAAGTCTGTTTTCGGGAAGAAGAAAAAAAGAGGATCAGGTGTTCACGTTTGCTCGGAATTGGTGTCCGAATTCAATCGGAATTGGTGTCCGAATAAACTGGAATAAGCAGATGGTTACCGCCATCCTGATATCACGCGGGTATGCCGGACGTTCAGCGATGGAGCGCCGGCCAACGCCGCTGACTTAGCGGCCTTGGTGACGGATCGGCTGAGTGAAATCGCTGAGAGAATTCAAACGGACAATGCGGATGACTGGCGCAAGTACTGGAACGAAGATTCCCACGGGCGGCCCAGCAGCCCCAAACACGAAAATTCCTGTCGAGATGTTCTGCTTTCGGACTTGCGAAAGCTTCTTCCGAGGGGGCTGGATGCCCAACCCGAAGGGCAGTATACCAATGACAAGAAAACCGACGTAGTGGTTGCTTCATACGGGGATTTCCGTGTTCCCATAGAGATTAAAAAGAACGGGAACAGGGATTTGTTTAGTTCCCTTAGAAACCAGTTAATTGCCCTGTATACGAGAGATTCGGCCGCCCGGGGGTACGGTATCTACCTAGTTCTCTGGTTTGGCGAAAGGTACTCTAAACCGCTGCCTTCCGGTATGCGGCCGCGCGATTTTCGGGAATTGAAGAAGAGTGTGGAATCTGTCTTGTCCGAAGATGAATCACGCAGAATATCAGTCTGCGTGATTGATGTCAGCGCAGACGGGTAGAGAAAATATTTTGTGAAAATACGATATCGTGCGACAATTAAGATTAGAAAATGCCGAGCTAACTAAGGCGGGGGCAGCCGGTGGAAGCCCGGCGGAGATAGAAGGCTGACCATGCCGCTGCGCATAGTGGACGTGTACCTGTGGAGGTGCAGGCAAAGCTTCTGTAGCGGCGCGGATGGAACGATGGAGCATCAAAAAAGATATGGTCTGGAGAGGCGGGTTTTTCTGATTATGGCTTCAGACTCGAAACCACGGAAAATATAATTCGGGGGCAAAAAGAAAAGCCGAAGTCCTGGGGCCCGCTTCGGCGTTATACGGAGGTGAACAAGCATGGCGACGAAAAAGAACCGCAGGAAGAACCGCAAAAGCGGGGTTCGGAAAAACCAGACGTCAAGGAAATCTAGGGGAACCGCGACCGCGTCAACCGTACCTTCGGAGTCAGGCGCGGAACCTGATCATGGTCTTCCGGCCCCCCGTTCCATGGAAGCCGTTATGTCCCGGATCGCGGCAATGGCCTTTCCTTCCGCCCATGGAGATGCCGCTGCGTCCGATGTCGGCAGACTTTCCCTGCTTAGCCGCGCGCAGAATATCATGTACGATGCCTGGGAGGCCGGAAGCAGGCGCGAGAGAGTCTCTCTGGCGAAAGAAGCTCTCGGCCTCTCGGATCTCTGCGCGGACGCCTGGGTGGTTCTTGCGGAGGAAGCTAGGGATATCGTCGAGGCGCGGAACCTTTACGAGCATGCCGTGGCGGCCGGGGAAAACACGGTCAGGCTTGAGCTCGGACCGGACGCTTTCACCGAAGAGGCCGGGCATTTCTGGGGGATACTGCGGACGCGTCCATACATGCGGGCTCTCGCGGGTCTTTCCGAATGCATGTGGGAGATGGGGGAGAGGGAGGAATCGATCGCCCGCCTGAGGGAAATGCTCCGCCTGAACCCCAATGACAACCAGGGAATGCGCTCCTTTCTGGTCTCCAGGCTGTTTGCCCTCGGCGACCTGGCGGGCGTTGAGGATATCTTGGAAACTTACAGGGAACCGTCCCTAGGTGAATGGGGCTGGAACATGGCCCTCCTGCTGTTCAGGAGGGATGGGGACTCCGCCCGCGCCGCCTCGGCCCTTGACGATGCGTTCGAAACCAATCCCTTTGTACCGAAACTTCTGACCGGAGCGAGGCGGATGCCGGCGTCCATGCCCACATACTACGGTCTCGGTTCGCCGGAAGAGGCCGTTATTTATACATTCCTCAACGGAAAAAACTGGTCGGGTACGAAAGACGCTCTGCTCTGGGTCGCGGAGAAAACGAAAGGGAAATAACCGTTTCCGGACCCACGGAACCCGAATCATGAATTCATAAGGTGCGGGCAGGTTGCTCTTGCTGGCTTTAACCGAACACGGCAGCGGATCCGTTTCGCCGGTTCCAGGCGCAGGAAAATCTTCCCTGTCCCGCCCCAGAGGCGGGGTCGGCGGATGGGGTCTCCTCAGAGTTCGGAAACCGTTTCCATCATGTCCCGCAGGCTTAGGGCCTCGACTCCTTTGCCGATCACAAAACTTTCACGGCCGCCGTGCGCGACAAACCTGCGGGCGGGTTTTAAGTCCTCGCACGCCGCGTGGAAACCTCTTGAGAGCTTCGGGACCGAACTGCGCTTTATCGGGATATCGGCCCTTTGTATATCTATTTTTGTTTCTGAGAGGTTCGGGGAGAGCCGCCAGTTAGTCTTGAGGGTCGGATGCGCGGTGAGGGAGACGCTTGCAAGTACGTCGCCGCTCGCGCTTACGTCAATTTTTCTTACCAGTTGAAGAACTCCCGTCGCGCGGGCCTCTCCGCTTAACTTGGTTGCTACGCTCAGCGTTCCCTTTTTGCCCGATACACGCAGGGGAGAGCGCTTAAGGTCCTAACTCAGCTCGCTTCGCGCGAAATGTTCTCCGAGACTGTCTTTCCTTGAACCCACCTCTTCTTTCGGTGTCCTGCTCTCAAGCGCTTCCTTTACGGAAGCTATGGGAGCGAAGACCGGGATAGTTGCTCTTGAAAGCCGCTCCGCAAGCGGCTCAAGCGCTGGGGTCTTGGAAGTAGGTCTTGTGGCGTCGAACCTCGATATGTTTTCCGACAGGAAAATTCCCGCCGCGAAAATCACCCCGAGCATTAGAATTCCCAGTAATATCCTTTTCATCTGAAGATAAGGGCAAGGGAATTTTCATGAATTTAAAGATTTTTCATTGCCGGAACAGGCTCTTTAGTCGATGAGCGTTGCCCTCGGGGCGAAAGAGAGTGCTGAGTCACCACAGTCGATTGACTCCGTATCGGTCAAATACTGCATCAACCGATACAACTGCCAGATCGTGCGCTAAGGCTTGGGCAATGAGCATGCGGTCAAACGGGTCGCGATGCGGGCCGGGCAGTCGTCCTGCACGTTCAGCATCGGCAACACCGATTGTGAGTTCTTCGAAACCTTGACGGGCGATGCTGCCGGCAACATCAAAGGCCGCCACATCACCTTCCGGCAACCTGCCGAGCCGGTATTTGGTGGTGATTTCCCAAGCGGATGCAGCACTGACAACAATGTCGTTTGCCTCGTCCGCGATTGTCCGGCGTGCCGAATCGGACAGACGACCGCTGTCTGCGAGCCACCAGAGAAACGCATGAGTATCCAGCAATGCTCGCACCGCTATTCTCCCTCCCACACCTTCAGTTCTTCTTCCGACAACGGATCAAAGAAACCCTCGGGCAGGACAATCTTTCCCTTGAGAACATCGGGCTGGCGCTTGCCCTGGGGCTTGTAGCCGACAAGCCGTGCGACCGGTTGCCCCCTGCGGGCGATCACGATTTCCTCTCCTGCCTCAACTTGCGCCAGAAGGCGGGACAGATGGGTTTTAGCTTGGTGAACATTGACGATAGACATGACTTATAACCTCAATTACTGACAACTTAGTCAACAATATAGCTAGATTCCTGTCAATGTCAACAGGTCTTCTAGTCGAGGCGTTTGCGCTGTCAGGTTTTTCGTATGATGCATAAGGTAAAAACATCTCCACCCTCGGTTCTCCCAGTGGCCAGCGAGCTTCCGGACAACGGAATTTCCCCCGCAAATCTCCTTTACCACGCCAAGGCAGGCGGACTATCCAATTCCGCCCGAACCTCTCCCCCGCAACCTCACGTCGCATTCAATTCTTTTTCAACTCTCCCAGGATAATAACACTCAGCCAGTGTCAAGGAATCGAGGCTCACTGACCAGAGAACGCATTTTCTCCGCCTCCCCGTTCCTTACGTACCCGACCGCAAGACCCATCATTACGGCCATCGACAGGGCGACGCGGGCCATAATCCGCCCCTTGCCCCGTGCGTATTCCGATTGAATTCGGACACCTGAGGCTTAAGTCCCTGAGTTTTTCGATCAGGGAGATAAGCCTCAGAACTTCCTTTATCACTCTCGTATTCATTCTTCTTCTAGGCATTTTGTCGCCTCCTTCTCAAAGATGACAAAGAGGATAACAAAACGCTTTTCAATTGTTTTTTGAAGAAGAAAACAAGAGAGTCAGGTGTTCACGTTCGCTCGGAATCGGTGTTCACGTTCGCTCGGAATATGCACGGATCTCGATGGCTGGCTTGATACGCAAACACCCAGTTACTGGAACGACCTGTTGCGGCAAGCCGTCGAGGAATACGCACTTGAAACCGACGGCGCGGCGACATCAATGATGCTTATCCTTATATCTGTCTTTAAGCTCTCTATATTCCGCTTCGGATAAATTTCTCGATCTGTCAAGGAATATGGCGATCGCCCAGATCGTCTCATCTTCGTGCGTGGGTCCGTAAGCGGGCATTCCCGTCATTTTAATTCCGTTTTTCACAACCCAGAAAATATCTTCAAGAGCATATTCATGCAACTCTTCTTCCGGAAATCTCGGCGGTTTCGGAAAAAGTCCCCGCCCGGTCGGAGACGGCGAAACGCCGGGCGCCCCGTGACACCCGACGCACATCCCCTCATATTCTCTGAAACCCTTTACGTACATGTTCTCATCATTGACGTCGTAGGGGGTTTCAACGCTTCGGGCGTTTCTTCGGATTGAACTCCCGGTAATTCTGTCAAGCGTCATATTTACAATTTCCGAATGCGGTTTTGTGGCCGAGACATCGTAGTATCCAAGAAAAAAGTAAAGCGCCGGGGCAATGATCAAAGCCGCTATTAGCAATAATTTTTTCATTACGCGATCTCCCGAAGAAATCCGCCGGGCAGGCGGTTTTCGAATTGCTCTGCAGAGTTTAACACGTTCTGCGACGCGGCGCGCGATTGAGCCTGCCGCGCGGATATCTTTCGTTCAGGTTCCGCCGCGGTTTTAAACCTTGAGCCTCCGGGCCAAGGCCCGCGGTTACCGTCTGCGGTCAACAAGCCGGCAGACAAGCCAGACCGGAGAGCTTAGCACCACGGCATATACAGCAATCGCCACCGGGCCGAGCAGTCCCGCGAATAAAGACGCGCCGACCGTCGCGGACCCGAGCACGGCTATAGCCGCCCACGCGGCGGCGGGATATCCCAGGCGCCGAAGCCGCCTGCAGGCAAGCGCAAGCGGCAGGCCGCACGGCGCGATCACGATCAACGAGAGCCAGGCCTGCGGTTCGACCGGTAACCCGAACCCGCGCAATACCGACGTGGCGGCAATCCCCGCCGGCAGCCAGACCAGTGAACCGAGAGTAAAGGCGGAGCGTACACGCGCGTGTGACGTCGAAACGGCAGCGTCAGAAATTTTTTGCGGATTCTGTTTTGGCATTTGCTAAGTCACGACTTCTCCGGCTCATGAGGAGATAAGAGTTATATTCAAATCCTCCGTACACCAGATTTGAATATAACTCTCGAGAGGAGATATATGCAAATCTACTATCCTCTGACCGCCGGTCTGCTGGCCCCTGTTCCCGGCGCGTGACCGATAAACGCAACCGTGCCCCGCAGGACAGGTGCGTCTACGGGGCAGCCAAGCCTCCTCGCTACGCAGTCCAGGCGCCCGAACACTCTTCCCAGATTAGCAGGCAAGGCGCCAGTCCCGCTCCACGCAGAGGCGAAACGTATCCCTGTATCCCCTCGCCTCAGCCACATTCACGCCGCCACTACTAAAAAACAGGTAAGTTAAAGAGGAAAAAGTCTTGACTAACTAGACAGTTATAATGCGATAATAGATTATTAGGGGCTATTAAAGCGGAATGTTCTTGCACTCAGCAATGCGTAACGAACGAGTTTTAACAGGAACCAGAACATGCCCCTTAAGGACAGCACAAAACCGGCAGCATTCTACGGTCTCTGCCCATAGACCTGCCAAAGGAGGATTTTGAAATGCGTACGTTGTTTCTCATAGGACAAGGCTTGCTACTCGCTTTTGTGGTTTTCGTGATGCCCGCTTGCCACAGTGATTTCAAAGCGGGATCACTCGGTGCGGTCAAGATCAAGCGCGATCAGCCGATCGAAATCCGCGCGCTCCTTTCCCATACGGAAGTGCTGGCGCCGTCCTCTGACATTCAAACCGCCATGGAGATAGCGATCAAGGATTTCGGCCCCATAAACGGGCATCAGGTCTCTATCGAAACCCTCGACGAGATGTGCTCGGGTGAGGGTGGGCGCGCAGCGGCTGAAGCCGTCGTTGCCGACGCGCAGGTCGTCGGCGTTATCGGTACCTTGTGCTCCGACGCAGCGGTTGAGGCGTCGCCCATCATAAGCAAGGCGGGCCTGTCGATGGTATCGCCGGCCAACACGTCACCTGTCCTTACGTCCGACCTGTTCGGAAATGCCGGCCCGCACTACTACAAGGGCTACTACCGTGTTGCGGACAACGACCTCATCGAGGTGAGCATTGTCGCGCGTTTCAGCTACGAGGAACTTGGGTTGCGCACAATGGTGACGATTCATGATGGAGACGCGTATACCAGTGCTTTTGCAAATGACTTTGCTGCTGCTTTCCGTGAACTTGGCGGCACGGTTCCGGTCATCGCAAAGGTGACAAAAGGCCAGACTGACATGGCCGCGGTTCTCGACGCGTTTGACGAAGCCAACCCCGATGGCATGGTTATCCCGCTCTTCCCGGACGAGGCGGCATCTCTGATTGAACAGGCAGCCCAGCGCGACGGCCTAGGAGGCGTGACGAAGATCGGTAGCGCCGCCATCTTGGCAAAAGAGATTCTTGCGTTGCCGGAATCAGAAGGCTTCTATTTCTCGGGCCCTGACCCCGGAAAGAGCAGTAACGTGAACCAAGCGACAGGCAGAAGCGCCGATGATATACTCACGGAATTCAAGGCGACCAACAATGGGGAGCCTCCAGCATCCCCGTACTGGGCGCACGGCTATGACGCCACGACTCTGTTACTCTCGGCTATCAAGCAGGTTGCGGTTAGCGACGGAGATGCGCTGCACATCGACCGTGCGGCACTGCGTGATGCGTTAGATGGCACTGAAGGCTTCCAGGGTATCCTCGGCACGCTTACCTGCGATGACTTCGGGGACTGCGGTACGAACCGCAGCGTGATACGTCTGCATACGGACAGCAGTGTCACAGACCCGTCACTCCTGCCCATTGAGTACTAGGGGTCGCTTAGGGGTCGCTGGCCTCGCATCTGCCTCAAGAATAAGCGTATTCCCAGAAACGCTCCGTAATCTTCTTGATGCTTATTCACGCTCCATACGCGCAAGCGTACTGGGGACCTATACCGCAAGAGGAAAGCAAGACTATGGAGTATCTGCGCTATTCTGGAGACTCCGCCAAAAAGGGCTATGAAGTCGCCAAAAAGGCCGCCGTTTACGGGTGGGGTTACGTTTACGATTCCAAAGATTACGCGGTCCCCGCTCTCTATTCGGGAAAGGAGTATATGGCATCCGCGATTTCCCTGCCGCTCATACTGCCGGTTCTGTCGCAAGCCCAGTGGCTCAGGTGGCTTGAGAGAATCACCGCTTCCGCCGCCACGGATTTTGATAAGGCAATGGACAACCGATATCTCAAGACCCACATAGGCGGCGGGAGCCATAGAATGTTCGACGGCGGACATACTCTGGGCGGGGCTTGGGGAAACATCGCCAAAATGTGCGGAGTTGCCAAGTGCTCGACCGGTGAACAGGTGAACGGGTATTTAAATGCGATATGGAAGGACCTTGTCACTCCGAAAGGGCTGCCGTTTGTAACCATGGAAAAACAGACATATGATTCCATGGCGAACTGGATGAGCAAGACAATCCCCGGGGTGAACAAGCAATGGGTATATAACGCTTTCTCTTACGACGGGCTTGAAATTCTCTCCGCCGGAATATCTGCCGTCGCCGTTGTCTATTACTTGGACAAGGGGCAAGTGGATGAGTTATCCGAACTGCTGGGATCAATGGGTATAGTGAGCATAGTTTCCGCAAATCCGATTCTTGCCATGGTGGTGATTTCCTCCGTTGCCTACGCGCTGGCTACGGGAGTTGACATAGAAGGGAAGGGGGCAGCCGAAGGAGCGGTGAAAAGCGCGATCATCTCCGGCGTGTTCGTCCTGCTGCCCTCCGTGTTTCTGGTTGAACTTGCGGTGGTTTTGGGTGTCGCCATTTTGCTTAACAGGGAAATGACGGACAAGAATTACGCTTTTGTCGATGACTACATGCTGAAACAGGCGGCGGGTCTTAAGAGCTGGGTCCCGTTAACATAAGAGTTTTGGCTGGTTATAAATTTGCGAAAAATTTAGTTCCGACATTCCCTTTTTGAATCCGCAAGAAATCACTGGCATTGCCATGTTCGTGTAAGGAGTAAATGGAACTGTCCGGTTTTTGTGTTTTTGACACAGGAACACCTTGCAATTTCGGAGTTTATCTCCTAAAATACACATATGTTGGAAAGATGGATTGCGGAAAAACTTGAAAAAGCCATAAAGCGTGTCCCCGCGGTCGCGCTTCTCGGACCGCGTCAAGTTGGTAAAACGACATTGGCGCGGGAAATTGCCAAGAAGCGAAATTCAATCTATCTGGATCTGGAGTCACCGGAAGACCTGCTGAGGCTGGGCGACCCTCTTTCTTTTCTATCCGGGAACAGTGACAAGCTGGTTATCCTGGACGAGATACAGCGCGCCCCCGATTTATTTATGACCCTGCGCGGCCTGATTGATGAGAATCGCCGGGCTGGCAAAAAAGCCGAGCAGTTCCTGCTGCTCGGTTCCGCAACGATGGACTTGCTTCGTCAATCTTCAGAAAGTCTGGCCGGACGCATCCGTTATATAAGTATGAGCGGCTTGAACATTCTGGAGGTACCTCACTTCGGACCGAACGATGTTCATAAGCTGTGGCTTAGGGGCGGTTTTCCTGACAGCTATCTGGCATCATCAGACGCTGAGAGCATGGAATGGGTTGAAATGCTTATCCGTACGTATCTGGAGCGGGATGTCCCGCAGATGGGATTCCGCGTGCCCGCCAGTCGATTAAGGCGACTTTGGACCATGCTGGCTCATCTGCAAGGGGAACCGCTCAATTATTCAAAACTGGGCAGCAATCTGGAAGTTGACGGGAAAACCGTTACCCATTATCTTGATATCCTCGTTGACCTTCTGCTCGTACGGCGACTGGACCCATGGTATGAGAACGTTAAGAAGCGACTGGTCAAATCGCCTCGATTCTATATCCGGGATAACGGCATCCTGCACAGGTTGCTTGGTATCGCCGATTATGACGCGTTGCTTTCCAATCCTGTTCTCGGAAAAAGCTGGGAAGGTTTTGTGATTGAAAACATAGTCTCGGTCTTGCCAAACAGCGTCGAGTCTTACTACTACCGCACATCGAGCGGGGCGGAAATAGATCTTGTTCTCAGGATATCGAGCAAGGAGCTGTGGGCAATCGAGATCAAATACGGTACCGCGCCCAGAATAAAACCCGGCTTTCATCAAGCATCAGAAGATATCCGCTCCGCCCGAAAATTTGTCGTTTATGGCGGCGATGACGAATTTCAGATTGAAAAAGATACAACGATCATTTCCCTGCCAAGACTGATGGAGAAACTGGACAATCTATAATGAGCCTGAACGATAAGATTCGTTCTGATACCAGAAAGCGGCATCTACAAAGTCCGTGCATTGTCAAATATGTAGATTGTCTGGTTTTGATAAAACAGGATTAATTCCCTGTGAGTTTGTAGTGGTGGACTATATAATGGAGAAAAAAGCCTGGCTGAAATAACGTTTTGGTCCCTCAAACCGGAGGCTAAATGGAATTTAAACCGCGGAAGGACAATTAACTCAAAAGAAATTGCTCGGAATATGAACCACTTACAAACCAAAAAATCGAGAAAAGTGGAAAACTTTTTGTGCGGAAAGTAGGTTATATCTCTCGTTCAGGTAATTCGTGACAAGGTTTGTCAACTTAACTTGGTAATACCTTTAGTTCCCGACTGACTGTTTTTCAATTCTTCGTATAACCGGAAATATCTCTCTTCGGCCGGGTAATGATACGACATGCCGTTTTCATTGCAAAACTCGATCTGGTCTTGAATTAATTCCTCAAGCAAGTCCACGGCTTCTTCGAAAGTTTCCCCGTGTCCTAGAATGCTGACTTCCAGTCCGAGAGCGTACCACAGGCCCTCTTGCCGGTAACCGACCACCTTTATTGTTTCTTCGTCGAAATCTGTTTCAGCGGTTTGTTCTGCCATTTCGAGTCCCTGTCTGTTTATAACGGCACACAAAGATTTTATCAAGCCGTTGTCGCCCCGCGGGACGCGGGCTTGCTTCTTCCGAGCGGACGCGGATTGACTCAACTTGAACCCGTTGTTTATGACGAGAAACTTTGTTCTCGCGGGTTGAAGTCAGGAAGCTTTTGGCAACAGTATTTTTGGCAAAAAATTTATTGCCGCAAGGGTTTAATACCTTTTGACACCTCGGAAGAGGTGCTGACCGTCAATAAAAAAAGAGCCCCGTTTATTTGAAGGTTCATTAATGCGGGCTTCCTCATCGGGCAAAAAATAACCCCGCCGGGCCCTTCCTTGCTAAAAGGAAACACGCGACGGGGGGTATATTCAGAAACCAGCAAATCTTGTTCAGACCCACCCGAAGTTTTTGCCTGAACTACGGGTGCCATTATAATCCTCATTTCCATCTTTTTCAATGATCGTGGTTTCAGCCAACACAAGAAAAGAAAAAATTCGTTGAAAAAATGGACCCGCTCCTGTTCACCGCGAACACTTTTGCTTTCCAATTCGTATAAACTTGCAAACTAACTCTAAACTCATAAATCACATGGAGGTGCGTAATGAGAAAAGTATTGCTATTCGGTATATTGGCGGCCTTATTGGTCGGCACGGCGACTTTGGCCGTGGCTGATGGTAAGAGCGGAGATTGCCCCGGGAAGTCCTCTAAAATGTTTGAGAAAAAGGACGCAAACTCAGATGGCGTTATCTCAAAGGCCGAGTTTGTGGCCCATGCGGAGAAAAAGTTCGCCAAGATGGACACAGACGGCAACGGCAGTCTTACAAAGGAAGAAGTGAAGAACTACTGGGCCGCCAAGAAAGAGAAGTACAAAGAGAAGAAAAAAGATTCCGGGCAGTGCGCCGGCAAATAGGATAGGAACAACGATAAAATCGGTGGCACTTTGCGGCCACAGTTAAATGGAAGCAGAAGACATAGTGCAGGCGGCATTTATAAAACTGTGGGAGCCCCCTGACATATGGGATCCCCGAAGGGGAGCGAAGTTCACCACCTGATTTTACCGGGTGGTGGGGAACCTCTGTTTTGACAGCAGGAAAAAGCGCGGCGCGGCGGCAATTCCCGAATCGCTTGAAGTGAGGGATGAAAGCCCTGATTCGGAAAGCGAAGTTGCCGAGAGTGAGGCAAAAGACCTGCTTGCAAGGGAGATTGCCGGGCTGCCGCCAAGGCAGAAAACGGCTTTGATTCTCTGCTTTTATGAGGAACTCAGCCATGAGGATGCCGCGGGAGTCATGAACGTAAGCGTCTCGGCGCTTCGGTCTCTGCTTATGAGGGCCAAGGCGACATTGAAACGGGGGATGAGCCGTTATCTTTGAGAAGACAAATGGATAAGGATAGAAAACTTGAGCGGTTAATGCGGTCGTATGATGTTCCCCCCGCCCGGGGCGACCTGGCGGAGAGAATTATAAACGAGGCATCGCGCGTCCCGCAGAGGCAAGGTGTCTTGAGATGGGTTTTCGGGGTGTTCTGGTCGCCCGTCCCCGCTTTTTGTCTCGCCTTGTTTCTGGCTATCGGGTTTTTGGCGGGCGTGATGAACTACGGAGGTACGGATTCCAATGGGATCCCAGACAGGTTTGTCGAACAGTTGCTGGGCGAAGAGGAAGGTTTGTTATGAGAAACCCGGCTAGATTATTCATACTGGTATCGGTCGTCCTCGGCGTTGTCCTCGTCGGTTTTGCCGCAGGGCGCGGCTGTGACCGTCAAGGAGCGAAGCGAGGGGAAGATATCGCCGCTTTGCTTGACGGGTCCTCCCTTCCGGAAACAAGGCGCGCCGAACTTAAGGAAAAACTGCGAGCCGTGCTTCCCGGTGTCGAGGGGAAAAAGGCGAAACGGCAGTTGCGCGAAGAGACGATTGCGATTCTCGAGGCAGAGCATTTCGATGCCGCGGCTTACCGGGAGAGCATGAATAAAATGCTCGTGGAACGCCAAAGGCAAAAGCAGCGGATTGTTGAAGTTATCGTCGAGACAGCATCCGAACTTAATCAGGAGGAACGCAAGGCTCTGGCGGATATGTTCCGCCGGTCATCCAGGTTCAGGCAAGCCGCGCGGACGAATTGAGTCAGACGCAAAAGAGTTCATTTGACCGTTCGGCGGATTTCGTGAGAATAAGCCCTGGGACGGGACATGAACTCTATCTTGAAAGAACACCGAAACGACCGATGGAAAATTAATCTATCTTTGGCCGTTGATTTTCAGTAGGGAGTGAACAGGTAATTTCAATAGACCTATCGGACTTCGCGTTCCCGGTCCCTGATTCCCTGTTTTTCAATTCTTCGTATAACCGGAAATATTTTTCTTCGGTCGCGTAATGATACGACATGCCGTTTTCATTGCAAAACCCGATCTGGTCCCGAATCAATTCCCCAAGCAGGCTCGTGGCTTCTTCGAAAGTTTCCCCGTGCCCTAAAATGCTGGCTTCCAGTTCGGGAGCGTACCACAGGACGTCTTCCCGGTAACCGATCACCCTCATGGTTTCTTCGTCGAAACCTGTTTCAGCGGTTTGTTCTGCCATTTCGGATTCCTGTCCGTTTATAACGAAATAGAAAGATTTTATCAAGCGTTTTCGCCCCGCAGTGTGCGGGTCCGGTTCTTTCGAGCCGATACTTACGGACTCCATTTGAGCCTGTTGTTAGAAGCATGAGAATCATTGTTTCAACCTTCGCCACGGCGCCGTGCCTCCTCGATCAGCAATCTGGCGAAGTCCCGGAACGTTCGACCCCGTAATAAAATGCTCACACGTTCTCAGGGGCAGAGGGGCGGTTTCAAGGCCGAAACTCGTTTCTGCGCGAACTTCCGTCTGACGTCAATTGCCCAATGTGTGATATCCACGGGCGGGGGTTCGAGTTTCTCTAAGGTCTCCGCATACAGCCGAAAACTTTTAACAACACTGCTTTTGGCAAAAATTTTATTGTCGCAACGGCCTATTCCGTCTTGGCAATGCGGAGGAGATTCCGAGCGGCAAAAAGAGACAAGCTTACTGGAAGATTCATTCATGCGAACTTCCTCATCGGGGAAAATAACCCCGCCGGGCCCTTCCTTCCTAAAAGGAAACACGCGACGGGGGGTATATTCAGAAACCGACAAACCCTGTTCAGGTTCACCCGAAGTTCTTGCCTCAACTTCTCTTTCCATTGTAATTCTTATTCTAATCTTTTTCTCTTTTTCAATTTTCTTATGAAACCACGGAAAAATATAATTCGGGGGCAAACAAAAAAACTGAAGCCGCGACGGCCGCTTCAGTGTTGCCTGGGGGTGAAACCGCATGGTGAAGAAAAAGAACCGCAAAAGCAGATCTGGGAAAAACCGGACGTCAAGGAAACCTAGGGGGAACCTCGACTGTGTCGGCGAAGCCTTCGGGGTCGGCGCGGACACTGAGCACGACCTTCCGGATCCCCGATCCATGGAAGCCGTGATGTCCCGGATCGCGGGGACGGCCTTTCCTTCCGCCCGCGGGGACGCGGTCGCGTCCGATGTCGACGGGCTTGCCTTGCTGAGCCGCGCGCAGGATGTCATGTACGACGCCTGGGAGGCCGGAAACAGGCGCGAGAGAATCGCTCTGGCGAAAAAACCCTCGCCCTCTCGGATCTCTGCGCGGACGCTTGGGTGGTTCTTGCGGAGGAAACCAAGGATATAGTCGAGTCGCGGGACTTTTACGAGCGTGCCGTGGCGGCGGGGGAAAGCGCCGTCAGGCTTGAACTCGGACCGGACGCTTTCACCGAGGATGCAGGGCATTTCTGGGGGGATACTGCAGACGCGTCCCTACATGCGGGCTCTTGGGGGTCTTTCCGAATGCATGTGGGAGATGGGAGAGAGGGAGGAATCGGTCGCCCGCCTGAAGGAGGTGCTTCACCTGAATCCCAACGATAACCAGGGCATGCGCTCCTTTCTCGTCTCCATGCTGTTTGCCCTTGGCGACCTGGCGGGCGTAGCGGATATTCTGGAAACTTACAGGGAACCGTTCCTGGGCGAATGGGGCTGGAACATGGCCCTTCTGCTGTTCAGGCTGAAAGGGAAGTAACCACTGGTGAGACGTAACGGAGAATCTTGGGAATGCCGTCCGCTTTAACATGGATAGACCACGACCCGGCCGCCCGGGAGCGGGCCCTTCGCGTCCTGTCGCTTTTTCACGAGAAGGACAGCCGGGAGGAGCTTGGTCTTGGGGCCCTAAGGGATTCGTTCGCGGACAGGTTGTTCCCCGGTACGAGTACTATCCAGACGCGTCTTCGGTACATGCTTTTCGTTCCCTGGGTCTACACGGAACTTGAAAGAAAACACGTGTCTCCGCCCGCTTTCGCCGAAAAAGCCCGCCAGATGGAAACGGCACTGATTCCCGATGCCGATCAAGCACCGTCTCCTTGGTGCGGGACATCACTTTCCTTCTGTTTTCTCCGAAACCCAGAGCAGCGCGCGCTTTGCGGCCGCCCAGTTTTCCCTGTTGAATATTACGTACGCGACCGCCTCTTCGCGCGATCCCAGAGCATAATACGACGGCGCGGTTCGGGGCACCTGTTTGACACCGGTCAACAGGTCGGCAACAAATCGGTTCTTGTCGCGGGCGTTCTCAAGCGCCGCGTCGGCTTCCGTTGACGGGCCCTCCGTTAGAAACAGCAAAAGCGCGTTGTTCCACGCCCAGTCCGCAAGGGAAGGCTCCCTGTATGTTTTCAGAATATTCGCCGCGCCGGACAGATCGCCGATGCCGAACAGTCTGGTAACGAGAGTGGTGCGGTTGCCCTGATTGTCATCGGGGTTAAGCCGAAGCAGTTCCCTGAGGATCGCCACCGCTTCGTGTCTCTCCCCCGTATCCCACAGACAAAAGGAAAGACCATAAAGCGCTCTCATGTAGGGACGGGTATCTACATCTTTCCAGAAAGGCACCCCTTTGCGGGTAAGCGCGTCGGGGCCGAATTCGAACTCAACGGCGCGTTTACCCGCGGCGACGGCCCTCTCGTAATAGCGGCGCTTCTCGAGCACGCCTCTTACCTCTTGCGCGAGCAATATAAAGGCGTCCGCGCACATATCCGAAAGAGCCAGGGCCTCTTCCGCGCAAGTCACCCTGTCACGTTTGTACCTGAAATCCCAAGCCTCCCAAACGAGTTGCTGGGCCCGAAACAACATATACCTGAGGTGCTTATCCGTCGCAGAACTATCCTTCGGTCCAAGCGTCTCTTCATCGGGGGTATTTCTTTTAGCGACCGGGTCTTTTCCGTTTTTTTGTGTTTCGTGAGTCTTAGACATTTACCCAGTTTGACGGTGAAGCGGTTATACCCTGATTCAGATATTAGTTTACGCAATCCTGAGATTCTCTCAGACCTTTCGCGTGAACTCAAGTCGGTTCAGGGAACAGGATAAGTCTATTTTACCGTAATTCAACTCTGACGGGGGGCGACAGGAAAAATGCGACAGAACAGCTATCATGTCATCAGAGGACGCTTGCGGATGTCGGGTTTCATCTTCGGCGGTTACGTCGGCGGCCGACGGGAAGGAATTTCTTCGGGCACTTTTAGAAGTTGTCCGAAGAAATCAGACAAGGTTCAGGATATTAATCGGGTACAAGGAAGTACGCAATGAGAGACAAGAGGCACAATAATTCACCGGAGTTCAGGGCCAAGGTGGACAAGTCGGCGGCGGAGCTGTCCAGGCGGTTTGGGGTGCATCCGAACCGGATCAGTATCTGGAAGAAGCGGCTTGCGGAGAACGAGGAAGGTGTTTTCGGGGGCGTTTCGGGCAAAAGGCCTTGGAGGAGAAGCGGATAAAGGAACTTCAAGCCGAGATAGACCAGTTGACGCTTGAGAATGATTTTTTATCCAGAACGCTCAGTCGCTAGACCATGCGCGCCGCGGGGAACTTGTGGGTCGGGGGAACCTCTATCTTTTTTGGCAATAAAATTCCTGTTAAACTAGAGTTGCTGAGAATTTTACGAGGCAAACCATTGTTGTTATTGACCATCGAGTTTTCAGGTGCGGTTGCGGTGCCTGAGACTGAAGCGGGAATATCAAGGCTGTACACTCCGGATTCGGGAGACGACACCGCGCCTATTACGAATTTTGAAGCCGTATGGGACGCGGAAGTGCCTTGCAGCGCCGTCCGCCGCGTTAATTGACCGGGGGAATGCCATGGCTTAAGCGCGTCAAACAACTTGTCCCTGAGGGCTGAACCGTCCCTCCGGCGTATGAACGCGTTTTGAATAAAGTTCTGTTCGAGGGTCGGACTTCACGATTAAATTCGCAGGAGGTGCTCCGCGGTGTTTAAAAACCTTGCTTCGAAAAAAGACATCTCCATAGAGACATACCAAGAGCTGTTTTTCCTGAGCGGAAACCGGTGTGCGCATCCCGAATGCGCCGCCGTTCTGGTCGAACCGTCTTCGGAAAGTTGCCCCGTCCGCGTCATCGGCCGGGCATGCCCCGTTTATGCCGTCGCCGAAGAGGGGCCAAGGGGGAAACCCGGGCTTACGTCAGAGGAATTCAATTCTCCGCGGAACCTCGTTTTGCTTTGCCCGCGCCACCACGAAACGGCGGCCGGGCGGCACCAGCGCCATCCCGCCGCGGAGCTTGCTCTTTGGAAGCGCGAGCGGGAAGCGGCGGCGCGCGGGCGGAGTTTTTCGGAATCCGCCGAGGTGTCCGAGGATTGCTTTCTGGAAGCTCTTGTCGCGAGAGAGATCGAAAACGGGGTCGCCGCGCTCGGAAAGTTCCGGTTTTTCGAGGAATTTGAAGCCGCCGACCGCGCGTCCCGGTTCGCGGCGAGACTCAAGCGGGGGGATCTCTCCGGTGGTCCCGATCCCGCAAGAAGCAGGGCGCTCGCGTGGTGCTTGCGGATACTCGCGCTCGCGGGAAATCCGGGCGAGGCGGAAAAATGCCTCGACGCGGTGAAAAGTCTCGGAAACCCCGCGGAAACCGTGCTTGCCGACGCATTTGTCTCGCTCGGCAGGGACGGCGCGGAAAGCGCCGTGGGGACTCTGTCCGGCGTCGGTTCGCCCGAGGCCCGCTCGGCGGTTCTCGAGATAATTTCCCGCGACCGCGGCCCGGCCCGCGCGGTCGACTGGGTGAAGACTGCCGGGATAGACGCGACGGACCTTGATCCCGACGGCCGGTATTTTCTTCTGGAGTGTCAGCTCGAACTCGGCCGATGGGCCCAGTCGCGGGTTCTGCTTGACGCGCTTGGGGATGAATGTCCGCTTGAAAACCCCGCGCTCGGCTATCTGATAGCGATAACCCGTACGCTCTCGGCCGTGCCGGACGAACTCCGCCCGGTCCTGCGCCGTCGGCCTCCTTTTTACTCGGAGGAGTTCCACCTGTCATCTGAAGCGGCCGCGCTCGGCGACCGCGAAAAAGCGCGCGAACTGTTCGGGCTCGCTGAGGGGGCGGTACGGGAGGCGGGCTGTTTCGCCGCGGCGAAGGAATGCGAGCAGTACCGGTTCTGGCTTGAACTCTCCGGTCCCGACCGCTCCGAGACGGCGGCCGAGCGTTTCAGGGAGAGGTTTCGAGGTCCGGGGACGGCTTTTCACCTTGTCCGCCTCGGTCTCCATTTCGGGATCGGTCTTGACTCGGGGGCGGTGGAGGAGGAAATTCTGCGTTACGCGGCGCTTCACGGCAGGGTCTCCCCCGACGCCGCCCGCGCCCGCCTCGCCCTTGTTGTTGCCGGAGAGAACGCTCCGCGCTCCCCCGCCTTGCTCCGCGAAAGGGCGACAGAGTGTCTCGGGACTCTCGGCGGGGAGGAACTCTCCGCCGCGGAGAGAGAAGATCTGGAGTCTCTTGTCGCTTATACGCGCCAGGACGACAGGGTGGTCGAGTCTCTTGAGAAGCGGTTTGACGAAGCCGGTTTTCTGAGTGCTCACGAGCTTGCCGACGAACTTGAGGCCCGGGGCGAGTGGGACGTTCTTTGCGAGTACTGCGAGATTCTGTTCGAAAGAACCCGCTCGCTTCGTAGCGCGGAGAGATTGGCCGTGGCTCTTGTCAGGGCGAAGAGTACCGCGCGGCTTGTCAGGTTCGTGAGGGAGAACGGGGAACTGGCGGAAATGTCAGTCAGGATAAGGGCCCTTTACCTCCGGGCTCTTTATTCGGAAGGCGCGCTCCTTGAACTCCGCCGCGAACTTGAGGAAAATTCTGACTCCGGCGGCGACGCGCGGTTGCGGGCCGATCTCGCTGTTTCCCTCTGCGACTGGGACGCGCTTTACGCCGCGGCGCGCGGCCGCTATCTGGAGAAGGCGTCTGGATGCGCCCGCGATCTGGTGGATCTTGCGGGGTTCGCCGCGCGGCTGGATCTTGAGGGCGCGGGGGAACTGGCGGCCTCGACCGCCCGGACGATCTTAGCCGTGCGCGCCGTGGCCGATAGGGCCGGATGGGAAGACGGCGAAGAGCTTGACCGTGGGCTTGAAAAAGCCGTTTTGCTTTCAGGCGGTGGCCGTCCGCGGTTGGGAACCGTGCCGGGGCGCCCCGCGGGCCGCGATTACCGGGAATCGGATGTCCGGCGCAGGCTTTGCCGCGCCGAGATTCCGCTGGCCCCTGCCGCCCGGTTCCTCGGGGAGTCTCTTTTCGACCTGATATTCTTTCCCGCTTTGGAAAACCTGTCGCGAAACGACGCCCGGACGAAGCGTACGATACCGGTGCGCGGCGCGGAATGTGCGCCGCCGCGCTTTGATGCCGCGGGGATTGCGGGATTTGACTGCGCCGCGCTTGTCACCCTCGGTTTTCTTGACCTGCTTGACGAGGCACTTGACGCTTTCGCCTCGGTGCGCGTTACGCATCTCACCCCCGCGTGGCTTTTCGAGGAAAAACGCAACGCGTCGTTTCGTCGCCGGGAACTGGTAAGGGACGCGCGCGAGGTGGATCGTCTGCTGGCGGCGGGGACGCTTGAGAAGCTTGAATACGGCGGCGCGCCGGACGGCGACCTGTCCTCGCGGGTCGGGCCGGAGCTTGCCGCCCTGATAGCGGAGGCGGAAAAACGGGATGACGGCGCGGCGGGCCTTGTCGTTCGCTCGACTCCGCTTTACAGGGTCGGTTCCCTCATGGATGAAGAAGCGGACATCGGGGAGCGCTCGGGCGTTCTGGTCGGGTGCCGCCGCGTCGTGGAGAAATTGAGGGAAAAGGGCTGCCTCACTGCCGAAGCGGAAGAAAAAGCCCTTGTTTACCCTGAATTTCACGAATCTCCCGGGCCGGAGGAGCCAGAGGTAGCCGACGGGGCCCGATTGTATCTCGACGCTTCGACGGTCATCTGTTTTCTGCGCGCGGGGATTCTCGGGGAACTGAAATCCGCGGGTTTCAGGGTCTTCATTCCGCCTGCGACCGTGTCGGAAACCGAAGCGCTTCTTCGTTACGAAAGAAGTTCGGCGGAGATTTCAGGCGGCATAGAGCGCGTAAGATCCGCTCTCTGTTCCCGCATAGGGTCGGGTAAGGTGAAAGTGGCCGCGGAGCTTCGCGAGGGCGCCGAGGAACGCAGCACGCTTTACGGAAATACGGTTGCCGGCCTGCGCGCTCTGGCGCGCGAATGCGACTTGATTGTTACGGACGACGGCTTTTTCAGCCGCCGAGCGGGCGCGGAACTTCCCGTCCAGGTGCTTTCGACGCCGGATGTTCTTGACGCGCTGGTTTCCCGGGGTTCGATAACTTCAAGACGACGGCTTGAGTGCCGAGACCGCCTTCGGGAAGCGGGGTACTTCGTTTTCCCCGAGGAGGGAAATAACCACGGGAAATCACGTAATCCGAATTGAAGACAAGCGGAACCGGGAAGTCAGACGATGGAACGGTCCTGGGAAGACGGCGGACGAAAGCATGCCCGGGCCGTGTCAGGCGGACGCGCGGGCGGGGCGCTGGCGCGGGTTGAGTTCCCGGCGGTCGTGTCATGTTGTAAGGTAAAACACGGCAATAAGACTTTCGGCAAGAATATTTCTGGCTGCCCGGGTCAACACGACATCGCGAGACTTTCCTTTCACTCGCGGTTGCGAGCGTTGAGTGGGCGCCGCGCTTGAGGAATTTTCAGCAACCCCGACGAAAAAACCTTGCGCGTCCGGTCCGAAAAAACCCCGGATCTTAAAAACATTCCCATTCGTGACAGTCCCGTGTTATGGTATGTTTTTCCCGTTGCATGGATTTGTTACTGCGAAGGCGAAGCGATATGGAAGAAAAACCTGACAGACGGAAAAGCAAGCTGAGGCTTGTGAAAAACACCCCCCGGGACGACCGCTCCCTGGCGCTTGAGTACTGCGCCCGTGGCCGCGACGAACTTGATTGGGACATGTACAAAGAAGCCGTTCAAGCGTTTGATCAGGCGATCCGGCTTGACCCCGGGCTCGCGGACGCGTGGTGCGGGCGGGGGGCGGCCAAGATCGAGATTTTCCCGGACGAAGAAGCGATGGAAGATCTGGACCGGGCGATCCGGCTCGACCCCGAAAACGCGGAAGCCTACCGCTACAGGGGCGCTTTGAAGCTTGCGCTGGAACTGTTCGAAGAAGCGATAGAAGATCTGGACCAGGCGATCCGGCTCGACCCCGAAAACGCGCAGGCCTACCTCTCCCGGGCCGCGGCTAAAGAGGGGCTTGACATCTTCGGGGCCGCGCCGAAAGAAGAGCTTAACCTCCTGGAAGAATCCTCTGACGATTACGACTCAGCGATTCGTCTTGACCCCGAAAACGCGGAAGCCTATTACAAACGCGCGGGCGTGAGAGAAATGCTCGGACGGTTGGAGGAAGCGATAGACGATTACAATCAGGTTATCCGCCTGGATCCCGAGTTCGAGCACATTTACGGTGATCTGGCGGACGCAAAGAGCCGTCTCGGCCGCCACGAGGAAGCAATAGCTGATTACAATCGGGTTATCGGCTTTTTTAACGAAGATTCCTGGGCTTATTACGGCCGCGGACTCGCCAAACAGAATCTCGGGCGTATCAGAGACGCGATAGCGGATTTCTGGACGGCCCTTGATCTGAGACCCGACTTCCCCGAGGCCAGAAGAGCCCTCGCCGCCGCGGAGAAGAAGTTTGAGAAGAGCGGAAAGTCCCGCGGCGGGGGAAATGACAATTGACGTCCGAGCAAGCGCTTCGCGAGAAACTGCGGAAAATTGAAGCCCTGTTCGCGGGCGCCAAGACCGATGGAGAAAGAACCGCCGCTGGCCTGGCGGCCGAGCGGATACGCATGCAGACCTTACTCATCAGGGTGTCGGAGAGCTTCGTCAACACGGTGCTCTGGCCCGAGTTCGAACAGCTGTCCGAGGCACTCTTCACTCCTACCTCTCCGACATCACTGACAAGGTCATCCGCGAGGAGGTTCACGCCGAGATGCGGGAAGCGAAAGAAAAAAGACGGTGACGCGCTGGTAGAGTCGTGATGATCCGCGGATATCTTTTCCGGCTGCCGCAGGCGAGCGTTTCTCGTGATACGTCCGCTCCGCCAGCGGAGGTTTAAAGTTCCTGATCGAATGCGGGGGTGAACCTGAGAAACAATTTCTGCGGGGTCTGACTCCGGGACTGAATTCACTGCTGACCGTTTCTATGGTGCGGCAATCAAAATAAATCACCCACGATATCGGTCCGCGTGATTGACGTAAGCGGGAGCGATATGGAGGAGATGCTTAATGAAAATACGAACCGGCATCTGATTCGGGAAGAAAAAGAACTGATGGCCGCAGGTCCGGTATGCGGCCGCGCGATTTTCGGGAATTGAAGAAGAGTATGGAATCTGTCTTGTCCGAAGATGAGTCACGCAGGGTATCAGTCTGCGTGATTGACGTCAGCGCAGGTGGGTAGAGAAAATATTTTATGAAAATACGATATTGTGCGACAATTAATATCCGAGCACGGCAACGGTTCCGTTTCGGCGGCTCCAGGTGCAGGAAAATCTTCCTTGTCCCGCCTGTTAAGGCGGCGTCGGCAGACGCGGTCTCCTCAGAGTTTGGAAACCGTTTCCATCATGTCCCACAGGCTTAGGGCCTCGACCCCTTCGCCGATCGCGAAACTTTCACGGCCGCCGTGCACGACGAACCTGCGGGCGGATTTTAAGTCCTCGCACGCCGCGTGGAAACCTCTTGACAGCTTCGGGACGGAACCGCGCTTTATTTCTATGGCCCATAATCCCCCCTTGCCCGAATCGACGATCAGGTCGATCTCGGTCCCGCCCTTGGTACGTAGCGCCTTGGTTGTTGGTTGTCTTCTGGACGGCCCGCTGCTCGTTCTTCAGTTGGCAGTAACGGTAACGGTGTTTTATTTCAGCAGAAACTGGCTGAAAGAACTCACCGCAATTCAAGATTCAAAGAACGCCCTAAAACCCGCGCCGCCCGGGAAAGAACACCCAGCGTCACCCTGTCATTATCCGGATCAAGCAGCCTGTCAAGTTGCGAGCGGCTTGTTTCAAGCCGCTTGGCCATTTCCACCTTCGTGATATTCTGTTCTTTCATCACTTGGGCAATCTGGAACGCCAGAACTCGCTTCACCGCGTGTTCGGTCGTTTCCTCGTAGATTCCCTGCTCTTTAAGGAAATCTTCAAACAGGCCGCCAACTTTTCCCTTTTCAATCTCGCCGGTCATTTTAAACCTCTCATTCTCCCCTGCGCGACGTCAAGTTCCCCGACGGGAGTTTTTCGCGTTTTTTTAATGAATCCGTGCAAAAGCACCATCGCCCCTTCACGCACGCAGAAAAACACGCGGGCGATACGACCATCCGGTATGTTTGTCCTGATCTCCCATAATCCCCTATAGCCTTTGATTGAACGGCATTCGGTAAAAAAACAAATACTGACGTCTTCTGGACCTAGCACCTCTTAAGTGGCATACGCGGGCGCGCGCAACTCGAACTGCTTCCAAGCTCAAATTTCACCTGAGTTGATTGGGGACTGCTTCTATATGCCTCATGCGGAAATATCTTCCGGAATTTCCGCATGTCCGATTACAAACAAGATAAACCATAAAACGGCAGAGGATTTCTTGAGTATTCTTGGTTCCTTCTTCGCTCAGGCAAACCGCATGTTGCGTTTCATGTTTTCAATCTTCCTCAAAATCAACCAGCTTCTTCTGTTCGTCCCATTTCGACTTGTCGATATATATCTCCTGCATTTTCCCCAGCACCGTTTTTTTCTCCTTCCAGAACAGGCTAAACAGATCCTGCGGAGGAATCTCCTCCCGGGTCGCCATGGAACTCATGATTTTGAACTCGGCCGCGGCTTCCGCTATGCTGTCGGCACACATGGTCCGAAAGCCCGGGGAGTCGTTGAGGTTCCAGAAGATATTCTCATCTTCCGTCGGTTCTCCCAGGTACGGCTCGATTCGAGGATGGCGCGTAAACACGTGAAGACACGTTTCGTCCAGATGCTCTGGCCTGCCGCACGGCATTGCTACCTCGAACACCTTGGACCTCTGATCGGGAGACGGTTTCGTCACGTCGTCAATGTAGACCTCTACGCTTCCTCCTCCGACGGTTATCACGGCTCCGGCCCGCAGGTCCCGAAACGTCGCCGTCATCTCGACCCTAGCTCCGATCCTGCGTCCCTCAAGCTCGAAGGAGACGAGGTAAGCGACCCGTTCGCCGTCAAAGGGACATTCGAGGACATTTCGCTCGGGAGAACCGAGAAGAACGATGCCGCCCCGAGAGTCGCCCAGCTGGAAGCCGACGCCGTTTTCCGCTCCTTCTTCAATCAGGTCTTCGGGAACCAGCACCCCGACTTTGCGTCGTTTGCTGGGTTTTACGGAGTATTTGGAACGCTCGAACATGAACTGTGTCTGCGGCGGGGGGTTGTCGACGACCCTCACCGTAGCCTCGGCCGAGTTTCCGTTTGCAGAAGCGCGAAGCGCCGTGGTTCCCGGTTCCGAGCCGGCCCGCAGTCTCACAAGCGCCCTGTGGCCGTCGGCGCGGTTTTGCATTCTTACCAGCTCAACCACATCGGATTCGATCTCGCACACTCGCGGGCTCGCAAGCCGCAGCCGCACCTCTTCGCCTTCGGACGCCCTGCCCCCTATCGAGTAGATGGATACGGATGCCCACGCGGGGTCGTTTCTTCTAAGATCCCTGGTGGAGGGAAGAAAGTAAAAACCCTCTTTTAGCGGTTTTGGTTCGGGCCCCTGGCCGCCCGCGTCGAACATGTCGCTTAAGAATCTGCCCGCGTTCCTGTTGGCCTCTTCAAGCGCCTCGGAGATTCCCGCGCGTTCAGCCCCCTTGCTCTCGGCCTGCATGTCCTCAAGCGCTTTCTGCAGGATCGGGCGAAGAGCCTTCATAAGCGCCGCGGCGTAGGGATGGGAGTCTTCAAGTCCGCCGTTTCTGTGCCTGCGGTCTTGGCTTATCACCGGTGAGGGATTCATTTCTGACGCTCCTTCGGTCCGGTAGTCGTCAAGAAGTTTCTGTATGTATATGTCGTCCAGGCGTCCCGAGAGTCTTTTGGCGTGGGTCTGGTTCTCAAGACCGGCGAGCGTGAATCCGTAGTCCGCGATTTCGCCGCTTCCGACCAGGATGAACCCCTCGAACGTCTCGTCTTTGGGGTCTCCGTCAACGGGTTCCGCGAGCTCGTGCAGAACCAGCCTGGGACGGCTGTCCGGGTAGTTCCGAACCTTAAGCTCCGTGTCCGCTATCTGCCTGGCCTTGCGGTTGTTCTCCCAGGGAAACCCCGGATAGACCAGTTGCTTCGCGTTGCTGGTCTTCTTGCCCGTGAGAACCGTGAGATGAACCTTGTTGCGCCTGAGCAGGGAGCGAAGAGCGTAGTGTGTTCGCAGGTCTCTTGCCAGCGTTTCGAACCTCGGCATCTTGGCGCCGCCCATTTTGGGGCTGTCTATGTTGATCCTGATTGCCGTGCCCGAACGTCTTCGGTTCTCTCCGTGAATCTTTTCGTAGTCCTCCGCTGCGGCTTTCCCGTGGTCTCCGGCGCAGCCCAGGAAATTGCCCGGTATCCTGACGGCGGAGTAGTTTCCGTCCTTGTCTATCGTATGCAGTTCCAGGGAACCGAATACCGCGCAGTCCTTGGCCCCGAGGCCGAAATATCCCCTGTGTCCCGCGGCGCTCGTGGCGCCGCCCTTGGTGAACTTCTCCCCGACGGTTTCGGGAGACATGCCTCCGGCCCTGTCTTTTATTTCAAAACACCTGTCCGCGTGGTTAACCGTGATGCTGATCGAACGGTGTTTTCTCTGCTGATCGCTGCCGACCTTGGCGTAGGCGGCGTCGCTGTTTGTAAGAAGTTCGACGATTCCTCTTACGATCTTGCCGCCCATGAACTGCTTGGCACGATCCTGGGCGGCCTGGGGGCCGATTTCGTAGTCAAAAGCGAATTTGTTGTCGGATTCACCCATCGTTGTTCACCTTCTTGTCCTCGTGCCTCTTGGCGTTGCGCAGTATGTAACGTATCGCCTTCTGTACCTCCTGCTTCCTTGCCACCGGGGAGGTGTCGCCCGGCCTCACGAGTCCCGCCCGAACCAGCATGGGTTTTTTAAGGGTGTTTTTAAACGAATGCTTGCGAAGAAATTCTGCCAGCCGTTCCGTGTCTTCGCCCACTTCTTCCCGCCAGCCGTGGAAGCAGGCGGCGAGAACCCGAAGGACCGTCGCGTTAAGCGCGAACGTCTTGCGCCTCATGTCCGGAATCACGGAAGCGTCCTCAATTTCGGGATTCAGAAGCTGCTCGTATTCACCGCAGCAAGCCGGAAGGAAGTCGTCGGCCCACTCGATTCCGAGCTTTACTATCGGTTCGTGGTCGACCTGAAGTTCCGTGTTCCGTATCCTGCTCACTCTTCCGTAATAGCCGAACATGAGTGTCTTGAGAGTCGTGGCGAGCTGGTTAAACGCCAGCAGCGACGGGCTCGTGCGCGCCACGGTGTTGCGTTCCATCTCAATCCGGCCGCATCTGAACAGTTCGCTTCGCTCCCGAATTTCGTAGGCGGCCCGGTTGAAAGGGTCCCGGTCGTCAAATCGCGCTCTTGTTACCGCTTCGATGGATTTTGTCTTTGCCGCGTCGGCGAACATCTGTCTCAGGGCCTTGACGTTTCCTTCCTTGTAAAGGACTATGGGCAGAGACTGAGTTTCAAGAAACTCGCGTTTCTCCCTGACTTGCGCGAGCCGCTCCTTTAGCATCTTTGCGGTATCCGGGTCCTGGTCGCTCTCGTTTTCATCGTCAATGGACCGGAGCAGCTCGTTTTCCTCCTTGACGAACCCGGAGAGCATATCCTGTATGGCCCTGCGCCGGTGCTGACCGTCAAAGAGCCTGAGACTGTTCATGCGGTTGTACGGAATTTCAAGTTCTCCGAACATCGGATTCGGCCTGCCGTTTTCATCCAGAAACGGGTTGAACGTTACGGCCTCGGGATCTGTTCCGAGCAGTATGGCTCCGAGCACCCAGTCCTCATGCTCCTTCAGGTAATTTTCTATTCTTTTCGCGTGCGAAGGCGTCAGCCTGCGGTTCGCTTCGCGGACTACATCCTCGTCAATTCTCTGCGGCAGGATGCTGTCAAGCTGTCTTAGGTCGAGAGCGAAGGTAAAGACGGTGCGATGACCTTGCGTGAAGCGGTGGGCCGGTATACGGAAACTCTGCACTTCGCCGGCGGGCAACACTATTGGCATAGCTGCCTCCTGTTAAGTTCTTAATTTTTATATAAGCTTCTAAATTACCTGTTATTTTGGTTCTTGTTGATAATTGGCAAGCTAATTTAGACCGTAGCAGGAGAGTTTTAATTCGCCAAAGGAAACGAGAGTTATGGAACCGATTCCCGCAACGATGAAACAGGACATCAAGGGCGCCTCTGAAAATTGGTTTTCAACTCGGGATTATGAACCGATGGTCTTATCTGTCCCCTCAGTCTGGATTGCTTCTACCTTGCAAAACGGTTTTTCTCTGTTTTCCTTATACCGTCTTTTCAGCCATTGATTCTTCTTGCGATTCCCGAACTAAACACAGAAGCAAACTCTTTTTCGACTGCCGCGCGTCAATCGAAAAAATCATTCGCCAGGCTGAATTCCGGTTTCTGTACGAATATCCCCAGCTACGCTTTTACAGTCTCAAACAATCAGTCTCTTTACTTCTTGCTGTAAGGTAAAGAACATGCTATCTTTACCGTTATCAACTTTGTAAAGAGGTTCAAAATGCCAAAAGTCAGCCGGAAAAGACAAATCACACTCCCAGCCAGCCAATGCGATCAAATTGGCATTAAGCCCGGTGATGATATTGAAACCTTTGTTGCTGATGGCCGCTTAACCATCGTTAGGAAGGTGGAAGGGGCCGCCCGGAGCCTGCTTCAGCACGTTAAGGGTGATCCTTCAATGACAGATCAGGAATCTCTGGAAGACGCCCTGGATTCATGATTGCGGTCGATACCAATGTGCTGTTGCGTTATCTGCTGAATGATGATGCGGCGCAGTCCGATATAGCGGCAAATCTGATCAAAGGCGGTGATACGGTTCTGATAACCGATGTGGTGCTGGTCGAGACCCTCTGGACGTTAAGCGGGAAGAAATACCGGCTTAACAAAGATCAGATGGCTGGAGTGGTTCACGCATTGTTTGAGGAGCCGAACATACTCTTTGAAGACGGGCCGACCGTGTGGATGGCTTTAAATGACTATCGAGAATCTGATGGCGCTGATTTTGCCGATGCTCTGATCATAAACAAGGCTCGCGCAGTAGCCAAAGCGCAGGGCGGGTCATTTTCCGGCTCCTATACCTTTGATAAAGCCGCCCAGAAGCTGCAAGGGGCCAAGACACCGCAGAACGGTTGATCACGGATCCTTCGCCCGCAGCTCAACCAAGTGTGACAAAAGCGGACTCGGATTAAACACAGAGAAGTCTCAGGAGCCCGACTCTAAGGATTTTCTTCTCCGGTTCTGGCAATATGTCAGCCTTGCGACTAAGCAGCGACCGCAGAAGCTTGCGGGCGTTGGGCTTTCTCCCTGACGCTCCTCCGCCGCGGGCATCATCCGCGTCTCGGCCCTTTAGGGTATCATCCGAATTATATCGAGCAACGGACGTTCCTTTTTCGCAAGCGCCATGAAAGCCAGAAACAAAATTATCGATCTTACTCCGTAATATCCATTGGGAAGACTGACCCCCCCCTCGAACTTAAAAGCCCCTCCTTGAGCAAAGCGGGCAAAGCCGCGAGAACTCCTCCGTTTTTAATCGCCGAAACCCTTTCCCCAAACCGCGGCTCACACTCCTCCATAAGCCCCTTGCCGGCAAAAATCCGCCCCTCCGTGCCCCTGGTGCCCCGCCCAAGCGGAGCCTCGCAGGCAGGGTTTCTGCGTCCTTGACAAAACATGGCGATTTAAGTTAGCATGGAACTCAGGGTCGGTTGGATTCCGCCGTTTATCAGAAAACAGAGGGCCACTTAAAACATAAAGAAAGCAGAATAATTGAACGCGCAGTGAAGGTAGTTAAAGACCATGTTGAAAAACCCTATACGAATTCCTTTTTCGATCTTTATGTTGCGAAGACAAGCTTTATTTCTCCACGAGTCCCAAGATACTAAGGATCTTTATGGCGCTTGAGAGTTGAATATCGTCTTTTCGTTGCTCGAAACGCGATATCGTCGGCTGACTTACATCTGCGATGGCAGCCAGACGGCGCTGGGAAATTTTTCGTTCTTTGCGTCGCCTTATTGCCTCTTCGACAAGTAAGTTCCAATTGAGTCGAATATTCCGTTCCATCGTTTCTCCATCTGCTGATGCAGCTTATCCTTAATGTCCTGATTAATATTTTTCGGGGCATCTACGGCGCTGTGAGCTTTGTCGAGACGACTGGCGAAGTCAGAAACTGCCAGCATGATCGCTCCGTCGGGCAGGCCGAACAGATTGCCCAGACGGGCGATGTTCTTCGGGCCGATGCTGCCGATTCGCAAGTTCTCGGCCCCTTCTATCCCAAGTGCCAGCGTCTGGTATGGCGGGTAGCATGCGGCGCCGAGCAGATCATAGGAAGGCGTCAGGCGAAGCCCGCTCTCGGTGTGCTCCATAGCGAAGTTTTTAAGATGCGCGTCGGTATTTCCAGTGAGAATGCAGGCCATTACGCGGCGAAACAGGGTATCGCATTCCGCCCTCAGGCATATGTCGCTGTTTCGGGTGATAAAATCGGCCATGTGTTCGTAGCAGCCCTCGTACTTGTCCTCCGAGCGGTTACCGAGCAGTTGGTTAAATTCCTCGAAATGAAGCCGCGTGCCGTCTTCTGTCCTGTCAAAGCGTCTGATGAACAGGACTCGCTCCGCAACGTTCTGAAGCGGTGCCAGAGTCATTTCCACAACCCCATCTCCTTTAAGGAGTGCCTCGCATGCCTGCGTGGTTATATACTCAAGTTCCAGAATGCCGGACAGTGTGGATGACGGAAGTTTGGCGATATGCGTTGCCCGTTCGCCGCGTTTTACCGGGCGGAATCTGCGGCCCTGCTTTATTGCGCCTAGTTTTGGTTGAACCCCGGAAAGCGACGCCCTCGCCGCAAGTGCCGCGATGTTTTCCGGGTCGCCATGGTCAATTTTAATTTCCCCGACGGGTTCCGGATCGATAACGCTTACGGCTCCGGCAAGATCGGTGCCGAAGGCAAGCAGCAACGAGAAACGGTCGTCCCTTCGGAGGCCGAGTGCGCGGGCCTGCGCGTTTTTAAGCCACCCCTCCGCGCATAGATTGTCAAAGAAAGGATGAAGTCCGTATTCACTTAAGTGAGGCTTGGCCTGAAGCGGCAGGGTGTAGGAAATGGCGGGCAGGGCGCTTTCCATGTAGCTTTCGTCATAGGTGAACACGCATCGGCCTCCTGCCTCCTGCGACAGGATGCCGGCGAACGTATCCTTGTAATATATTTTCCCCCACAAATTAACGGCCATTTGATTTAATCCGTTTAGTCATTTCGCTGGTAGTATTAAATATTATAAAATATGTTTTGTCAAATATAGGTGTTGTAGTGCTATGATAAAATAAGATTAGTTAAATAAGTTGTCAGTTGATTTTATGATCAAATATGTTGGGAATTACATACATAAATAAAAATGAAAAAAATAAAAGGAGAAAACAAAATGAATAAAAAAGAAGGAGTAACGCTTACTTCTTCCCATGTACCAGAAGAATGGAGCGAAGATTTGACGGCAAGGATTCTAGAAACTATTAATAAATGGAAGGAAGATTACAGAAAAGAATTTAATGAAGAACCTGTAAAAGTGGTTTCATCTATTGACTAGAAAACCCGCCTAAAGCCATACCTAAATTATGCATTATTTGGCCTATAAGTTTATGTCCTTCATCATCATTGGAAATTATAAGTTTAAGTGTTTTATCTTTTGAGTGGAGTGGAATTATGATCTCACTGTCGAACAATTCCCAATCTTTAAGAACTTTGGCAACTTCAAAAGATATATCAGACATAATAAAATACTATACCACAAAAAAAGGGACCGGCAGCCTTCATTTTTAGGAGAATATGAAGGCTTGCAAGGAACGGGGCTATAGAACCGTTCCTTTACCGATCCCTAGAATTATTACTGCTAACCCACCAAAGCCCTATAAGAAAGCCTGACCCCTACCATCTTACAGCAAAGAGCCTCTATCCTATCCATAAGCTTATTCTTCACATCCCCTTCGTTTAGCCTGAAAGCGGCCTCATTAACATAACGGTGCAGGTGCTTTATGCTTACGTGATGATAGGTTCCTATGATACTTCTTTTCAGCACGGCCCAAACAGATTCAATCCCGTTTGTAGAAGCCATACCCTTTACATACTCTTTTACGGAATGATTGACCGTAGAGTGTTCAAAATTACTTTTAATCAATTTGTTGTATCCCTTATGCTCATCGGTGAAAACAACCGACCCTGTTTTCACCATGCTTGTAATTTCTCTTTTAAGGGTTTCAGTTTTCCTATTTTCAACTATTTTTACTCTTAATCTTCCGCCTCTCTCCCTCATACCAAGCACGGGGACTTTACCGACTGTTCCTCCCCCCGCATTAATCTTCTTACTCTCATGCTTGTTTTTCTCAAGTCCACCGATATAGGTTTCATCAATTTCAACTATACCGGAGAGCATTGTATCAGTATCATTCCCGCAAGCCTCTTTTATCCTCTGAATCATGAACCAAGAGGATTTTTGGGTAATGCCAAGTTGTTTAGATAACTGTAGGCTTGATATTCCCTTTCTTGCTACGCTTACCTTATACATAGCATAAAGCCACATTCTAACAGGAAGCTTACTGGACTGCATTACCGTACCAGTCTTGCAGGAGAATTGAAGCCTACACTCCTTTTCCCTGCAATGATGGTAAAACTTCCTAGAGGTATGAGGGTATGTGTCTCCGCTCCCACAATTAGGGCAGACTACACCATCTTTCCATCTAAGGGTTTCAAAAAATTCAACGGCCTTTTCCTCGGTGTTGAATCTCTCAAGAAATGTGTATTCGCTTATTGTTGTTTTACTCATTTGACTTCCTGTTTATTATGGTAATAAGTGTACCTGATAATACGAAAAAGTCAATAGCTAAAGCAGGTTACGACCTAGTTAGAGGGGGATAAAAACTATATTGACTCCATTTTTTACTTATCAATATCTTCTGTTATAATGTTAATCGCTACTAACTGAAGGAACCCGCTCTGTCGGGTCTCCGTGGAATACAAAACCCTTCCGGGAATAAGCGGAACTTCCAATCCTTTGGTTAGTAGCAAGACCCGACACCCATATGTCGAGTCAAGGAGAAGCTACTATGAAAAGGATTATGTTTGTTGTGCTGTTTTTTGTTGTTGGTTGCGGAGGGGGGAGTGGGGATTCTAGTGTTCAAGTGATTACCGATCCTGTATCAGAAACCCCTATGTGTTCCGAGATTCTGGATGATCGAGGAGCTATTAGACTGGATTTGCTTTGTAATGAGGATGGTTTTCCTTTGGATTTGGAAACAGGGCCTACTCCTATAGGATATGCACCAGCTCCGAATGATTCTCCCGGATATTTCAGATTTCGCTGTATTCGTCCTGATGGAGGGAGTTCAGGATGGTCAGCAGGGCAGGATATTATTGAGAATATATGTGCCGATGGTTTTAATTCGCACATTTTATCATATTTTAGAAAAGAAACACCGGCAGATAACTTTGAAACGTGCCCCAATCCAGATGAGTTGACTAAATTTGTTGACACTCTGATAACTGGAGACAGGTTTACCGAGGCTCCTGTTCTAAGCTTTGCTAGTAGTTCCACAGATTATCATAGAAGGCTTGTTAGGGAGTCCGTATCACTTTCAAATAGGGCTTTACCGGATGAATATGATATTACAGAGTCCGGGGAAGATGTGGAAGGAAGTGATGGAGGGGCACTTTCGGTTCCAGAAGGGGAGATATATGTACAGTTTTTCCCTGAACGGACGGGCGTTCCGGTAGGACTTGCTGTGGGAAGATATATAAGAATTACGGGTGGTGCGGAACATGAGATTGGTAACAGTTCTGCTTTACGTAAGTCCTATGTTCTTTTTATAGCACACGAGATTATGCACGTCCTAGGATTTAGTGGACATATAAGCCTTCCAACCGATTCTATAATGATGGAAGGAGGTAACATTATCCGGCGTTTTGTAACTGATCGTGAGTGGCCTAGGGAAGAGATACTTTCTTCTGTGGATGTGTGGGGTATCAGGTACTTGTATGAAGATGTAGGAATAGGGCCGGAAGAATGGTTAGAAAACAGGTGTCAATAACTAGCAGGAGGAGAAAAATACAATGGGAGTAGAAGTAATATTTTTAGTTATTCCCCTAACTATACTTGGCATATTGATAGGGGGAATTTGGTTTATAGTAGATGATTACAAGTCAGGGCACACAAGAAAAAGCGAGAAGTTTTTTGGTGATGATTAATAGGAGTAATTAGTAAGATTAAGGAGGTTTAATGCGGTGGAAATGATGTTGTATGACGAACTTTCAGAGAAGGCCAAACAGCAGATAGGCGATTATATTCAAAAACGATATGTTCAATGCGAGCACGAGGAATATGAGCTATCATATCCGCTAGGTCTTGCGGGACTAGGCTTAATAATTCTTCAATGTCTAGATTGTGATAATGTTCTGGTATTTGACTCGAAGGCTCTTGACCGGGGTAAAAATAAGCTAGAGGAAAAGGGGTAGTTTCTTCTTCTGTTTTTAGTTGTTCTTTTTTCATTTTTTCTCCTTGTTATAATAATAAACGCAGGGTGTTGGTAGTGGTGGATAACTGCCTACCGGGTCATACCGGTAAAGACGTAGCCTAGAAACTGCGTTTGGGGTTCGACTCCCCCACCCTAAGAACTCCCCACGTTTAGTTTTTTATTTATGAATAGGACTGGCTTCGGAAATCAGGGCATCTCTTTGAGAAACCTTCGACCACCTCTGGCTTCTTTTGGAGGGAAGCTGGTTCTATTCTTCGATTTTTATTTATGGCTAGTTATCTCTAAGTTCTGGATACTTATCTTGTAATTCTTTATATTTTTTTTGTACCTCATTATAGAATCTGTCTATTTCTTCTTCTTTTTCTTTTCCCTTTTCTATAAATGCTTCGCTTTTTTCTTCCGTTTCTTTTAACAATTCTCTAACCTGTTCATAAGATTTGTTAATTAATCGCCTACCACGCCAGAGCATTATTAAACTAAATATTAATAACACGAATGCTACAGCACATTCGATCACTGTTATCACATCACTTTTAACACCACTCTCTGTCAAGAATAAATAAAAGGGATGGAATACATCTGCGATTAAAACCTTTAACAAAAAAAGAACAATTACTATCCCAGAGAAAGCGAAAATTGTTTCCGCTTTATCTTCGCCCCATCGTTTTTTTGTCGCTTCCATAATATTTTCTATAATATCAAATATATTCATATAATTACCTCCCATTTTTGAGAGGTAATTATACTAATTTCTGTTTGTGTTACATCATTTGGCTAGTTATAGGGGTAATTACCTTTTTATTTATGTATGTAATTCCCAATATGTTTTATCATTTTCTTGATAGAGCGGATGAATTTGCGAGGCGTGATTTATGTAGGAGGTCGTAGAAAAAGAAACCGTCTCTTTCCACTACAGTGCCGCCGGTGAAGCAAAAGGCAATCGATTCGCTCATGGGCACAATACTACCTTCAGGGGTGTCATACGGGGGTCGGTTGCGGGGCGGATATCAAACCGCTTTTCGCTCCCTTTCGATCCGGTCGTAGGCGTCGTTTATGACCGCGAGCTTTTCGTTTGCCGTGTCAATGAATTCCTGAGGGACGCCCTGGGCGATCAGGGTGTCGGGATGGTGCGCTAGGACAAGTTCGCGGTACTTGCTTTTGAGTTCGCCATCCGGGATGTCTCTCGGAACTCCCAGGACGGCGTACGGATCGGGCTTATCGACTCCGTGGGCTGCGCGGACCCGCCGAAACGCCACTTCGCTCAGTCCGAATATCTCGGCCACGCTCTCAAGATACTCGTTTTCCTTGGGGTGGTAGACGTTATCGGCCTTGGCGATCAGAAACAGGCAGTTTAAAAGCTCCTCGAGCACAGCGGGGTTACCCCTGAACATCTCCCCGAGCTGCCGGGCGTAAGGCTCGAAACCACCGGGGTCTTTTTTCGCCACGTTGAAAACGCGGGCGACCTCGGCTTCTTTCACTTGGTCCCGGAGAATCGGATGAAACACCTTGCGAAAAGCCTGGACTTCCTCTTCCCTGACGACCCCGTCGGCTTTCGCCATCTTGGCCGCAAGCACGATTACACCCGCCGTGAAGGCCACCTGTTTTCTGGCACGCGTATCGGTCGGCCGCTCCTTGGTGTCGACAAACGCGTGGCCAGCCATGGTGCCTAGCAGCGCCCCGATCGGGCCGCCGAGCGCAAACCCTGCCGCGCCGCCGATGATTTTACCCCATATGCTCATGTGTTTACCCCCGCTTTGAGTTTTCCTTGGAAAAAGTTACCCGAAAAAACCCTCTTTAGAATAAAGGACCCGATTCTTTGACTCAGCAGTTACAAGGGATGCCGTTTCCTCGTCTGTCTTCTGACTTCCCGCATATCGTCGCGGCCGAAGCGAAATTTACGCGAACACTTTTATTCCCTCATTCGTATAAACCTGTAAAATCAATTACGGATTCATAAACCCAAGGAGATACATAATGAGACAAATATTGCTATTCGCCGTTTTGACGTTTGCGCTTGTCGGTGGAGCGACTTTTGCCGTAGCTTGTGATAAGAGCGGAGACTGCTCCGGGCGGTACTGCAAGATGTTCGATAAAAAGGATGCAAATTCAGACGGTGTCATCTCAAAGGCAGAGTTTGTGGCCCATGCGGAGAAAAAGTTTGCCAAGATGGACTCTGACGGCAACGGCAAGATCACCAAGGAGGAAGTAAAGAGCTATTGGAACGCAAAGAAAGAAAAGCGCAAAAAAGAGTCCGGGCAGTGCGGCGGCAAGTAAGCAGGCGGCGATAATCGGTGGCGCTCTTTAGCCACAGTTAAATCAAGAGGGGCTGTATGGCTTCTGAGTCACCGAATGACGAAAGCCTGTTGGGGCGGATACAGGAGGGCGACAGCCTGGCATTCGCCACGCTTGTAAGAAGGCACACCGAGAGATATTACCGTCTTGCCTACCGTTACACGGCCAGGCGCGAGGAAGCAGAGGATATAGTGCAGGCGGCATTTATAAAACTATGGGAGACCCCGGATATATGGGACTCTCGAGTGGGAGCAAGGTTTACCACCTGGTTTTACAGGGTGGTGGTGAACCTCTGTCTTGACAGGAAGAAAAAGCGCGGCGCGGGTACGATCCCGGAGTCATACGAAATGCGGGATGACAGCCTCAATCCGGAGAGAGAAGTTGCGGGCGGTGAGGTAAAAGACCTGCTGGCAAGGGAAATCGTCATGCTGCCGCCAAGACAGAGAACCGCTTTGATCCTCTGCTTTTATGAGGACTTGAGTCATGGAGATGCCGCGGGAGCCATGGACATAAGCGTCTCGGCATTTCGGTCCCTGCTTATGAGGGCCAAAACGGCATTGAAACAAAAAATGAGTCGGTATCTGTGAGATGGATAAGGATAAAGAGAAAGAACTGGAACTATTGATGCGGTCATATGATGTCCCCGCCGTCCGTAGCGATCTGGCGCAGAGCATCATAGACGCGGCGGCGCGCGTTTCGCAGAAGCAGGGTGTCTGGAGATGGATATGCGGGGTGTTTGAGGAGTTTCGGTTGCCTGCTCCCGCTTTCTGCATCGCCTTGTTTCTCGTAATCGGGTTCTTGGCGGGCGCGATTAGCTACGGCGCCACGGATTCCCCGGCGGCTTCAGATGATATTATAAGACAGCTGTTAAATGGAGAAGAAGGTTTGCTATGAGCAGGACGGTCAGATTATTCATACTGCTTTCGGTTGTTTTAAACGTGGTTCTAATCGGTTTTACCGCGGGGCGCGGTTGTAATCGCCATGAAATAAAACGGGGTGATCATATAATCGAGTTACTTGACCGGTCATCCCTTCCGGAGGTCCGCCGCGCCGAGCTTAAGGAAAAACTGGGGGCCGCGCTTCCCAGTGCCGAAAGGAAGAAAGCGAAACGGCAATTGCATCAAGAAGCAGTCGCTGTTCTTGAGGCGGAGGAATTTGACGCCGCCGCTTACCGTGCTCATCTTGACAGAATGCTTGCCGACCGCGACCGGCATAAACAGCGGATGGCTGAAGTCATGGTTGAAATAGCATCTGAGCTTAACCAGGAAGAACGAAAAGCTCTGGCAAAGATATTCCGCCGGGCATCCAGATTCAAAAATCCACACAAATAAAGCGGGCTAAGGAATCGCCCGCACCGTCGCCCTGCCTTCTGCCGTGAGGACTAAACGCAGGTGCTCGGGCCCCACGTCAAGGCGCGTTATGCGGACCCGTCTCACTTTGCCCGTAACCGAGACGTTCTCTGATGAAAGCGCCGAAAGCGCGTTCTCGGCCCCGTCCCTAAGCTCCTTAAGCTTCGGACCCAGGTCGAAGGGGATTCGCCTTGAGACGGCTTCCAGGAGCAGGGGTTCCGCGGCCTTTCCCGCCATTGAGAAAAGCACGTTTTGCGAATCGGTTTCAAGCTTTACGTTTTCTAGCGTTATGGTCTGCGCCTTGGCGTTTAGTTTCGGTTCGGCAAGCACGTACAGTGTTCCTCTCGCTTCCGTGCCGGAGAGGATGTCCGCTTCCACGGACACCTTGGTTTCAAGCAGAAGCCCTTCTCCATACGGGTGAACCCTGATCGCCTTTATCACAACGGAGACGTTTTCGCCCAGAGACTTGCCGACGACCTCCTCGGCAAGCGTCCGCTCAAGCGTTTTGTAATCGATTATGGCGGGCATAACGATTTCGAAGCCTCCCGGCTTTGGCTTTTCTATTAGCAGGGTTTTCGGGAAGGGGCATTTGGGCTGCGCCCGCTCGGTTAGGAGGCGCGTTTTTAGTTCGACTCCAATTGTGGCGCGGATATTTTCGCGGTCGATGCGGATCTGCGCAGCGCGGGCGACGATGGGCTTTGTCTCAAGCCAGAGCCCCGAGTCCTCTCCAAGCGGCGTTGAGCCGCAAAGCCTCTTCCAGCCCTCTCTTGCCGCCTGCCTGAAGAAATCGCTTCGGGCCACGCTTCGGTTAAGTTGCGTGCGAAGTTTATCGGCCGTGATCCCAACTCCGGGGAGTATATGTTCCCTTACGTCAAGATCTCCGATGCGCTTTATCGGGATATCGGCCCTTTGTATATCTATTTTTGTTTCGGAGAGGTTCGGGGAGACGCGCCAGTTCTCCTTGAGTGTCGGACTTGAGGTGAGGGAAGCGCTCGCCAGGATGTCTCCGCTTGTGCTGAAGCCGACTTTCCTTGCCAGTTGAAAAGTTCCCTCCGCCCTGGCCTCCCCGCTTAGTTCGGTCGCCACGCTTAGCGCTCCGCTGTGGCCCGATACCTGAAGGTCAGAGCGCACAAGATTCCAGCTGAGCTCGCTTTGAGCGAACCGTTCTCCGAGAGCGTTTTTCTTTAAGCCCGACTCCTGTTTCGGCGTTCTGCGCTCAAGCGCTTCCCCTACGGCAGCTATGGGAACGAAGACCTGGATAGTTGCTCTTGAAAGCCGCTCCGCAAGCGGCTCAAGCGCCGGGGTCTTGGGAGTGGGTCTTGTGGCGTCGAACCTCGATATGTTCTCCGAGAGGAAAATCCCCGCCGCGAAAATCACCCCGAGTGCTAGAATTCCCAGTATTATTTTTCTCATCTGAAGATATATGGTAAGGGAATTTTCGTGAATTTAAAGATTTTTCATTGCCAGCGAGGTTCTTTAGCCGGCGAGCGCCGTCCTCGGACCGGAAGATATACGGTTCTTCCGGAAGAACCATGCTTGAGTACCGCAATATCGTCCTGCATAAAGGGATTAAGTTGATTACCAAAGTGTCGCGGTCTCCCAACGCTTAGGGGCTATTCCAAAGAAGCTATGGTGCCGGGTGGTTCCAGTCGTTTCGCCCGGTCCCACGCTTCCCGCAGTTCCACCTGTCGAAGAGATGCCCATTCGGCGACCAGACCCTGTGCGCGCGGAGGGAGATGTCCGCGCAATATGGCTAAGGTTTCTATGTCCATCAGCACTTGGTATTCGCCGTAAAATGCGTGGAAGTGAGGCGGCGCATGGTCATTAAAATACATGCGTATGATGATTCCGTAGAAACGGCAGAGTTCAGGCATTTACAAAAGGGGTGTCTGCGTCCGACATCGTTTTCGCGAAGGACTTTCCGGTCAGGCGCATATAGAGGGCGTCTGGGCAAAGTTCAACATCTTTCCCCCAAGCTATTGCTCCGTATGGGGTTATGCGCACCGTCTCAAAACAGCCAGAATCATTCCAGATTTTGAATATGCCACGTCCTGCCAAGTAAGACAGATCAATTTCTCCGGCGGTGCCGTCAGAATAACAGAGCCAGATACGGTATCCGTCTCGCGGTTCTACTTTGGTTGGCTTAGTCATCAAAGATAATTATAACTTTTTTATAGCCGATTTAAAGCTGCTCGACAGAAGAAGTCCCCGGAAACTCGACGGCTTTTCCTCAGTCATCATGTATTATCCTGAATTTATCGAAAGAAGTTCTTCAAAGCGTGATACCGGGAGCACAGGAGGGATTATGACGCCGTCTCGGTTCGTAAAAACACTTGAGAGTCTTGATTTCGAGGACGCTTTTAATCCCTATTCTGACCGCTGCTCGACATGTGATCGCAAGGGCGCTGCGCGGATACGCCGTGACTCGCTGCTTAAAATACTGCTTGCGGCCACAGAATCGGAGGTCGATTCTCTCTGGGTCGGGCGCGACTTCGGGTATCGGGGTGGTAGGCGAACGGGGCTTGCACTGACCGATGATGTTCACTTGGATAAGCACGCGGAGCGCTGGGGCGTCTCGATTGCAAAGCCGACAAAAGACGTAATTAGGGAGGGTACCGCCACCGTCGTATGGGATGTTCTTGACCGTATTACCGCTTCGGTCTTTCTTTGGAACGTTTTCCCGCTTCATCCGCATAAGCCCAAAGAGCCGTTTACAAACCGCAGGCACAACACCCGCGAAAGACGGGCGGGAGAGAAGATACTTTATAAACTCATCTGTCTTCTTAAGCCCAAAAGACTGGTTGCCATAGGAAACGATGCGGCTTCAAGCTTGGAGCGTCTGCGGGGAGAGGGGGAGGTTTTCCGGGTTCGCCATCCGGCCCACGGGGGTCAAAACGAGTTTCGAGAGCAGATGCGCGGGATATACGGTTTTACCCGTCCAGATGGGTGGTCCTGACGGCAAATCGCTTCCCCGAGGGAAACTCCGCAAGCACCCTTGACGCATTCTAGAAATTTCTGCTTGACAAGTTTTTTGGAAATTGTTAATCTGACTGACGAGTCAGTCAGTGGGTGAGGACTATGGTTCAAGCTAGCAGCGTTCCACAGAGAAGCGCGCCAAGCGCGCAGGCGTCCCGGAAATTCAGAAGGCGCGACGAGATACTTAGAACCGCGACAGATCTTTTCTCGGAAAAAAGCTATCACGACGTCACTATGGAAGAGATAGCCGAGGAGATGGGCGTATCCAAGGGCACCATATACAACTATTTCTCCTCGAAGGAAAACCTCTACCTCGAAATCCTGAAGGAAAGCTTCGAAGCCATAGAAGCGCTTCTGCATAAGGAAATAGAAAACCGCGATCCCGCCCCCGCCAAGCTTAAAAAGCTGCTCACCACAATATTCACTTTCTACAGGGAGAACCGGAAGGTTCTGCGAATACTCAGCCGTGATGAGACCCATCTTCTAAAGGAGCACTTCGAGTTAACGGAAAAATGGAGGATGGAACGGCTCAGGCTTTACGAAAAGATAATGAAAAAAGGCATAGACGAAGGAAGCTTCGTGGATCAGAATCCCAAGCTCCGCGCCCTTATGCTCTACGGAGCAGTGGGGGCGGTGATGGTTCACCACGATTTCTCGATGGACCCGGGGAGGGTGGCCGACGCGGTTTTCTCCCAGCTTGCTTCGGGGCTGCTTGTAAACAAGGAATCTTAAAGTTTTTTCGAAACGTACTTAAGGAGGACGTAAGTTATGTCGTATGGATACAGTTCGCGGACCAACCACTTTGTTCCGCCGAAACAGTGGGACAGCATGAGGGTCGCCAGGGAGATTGAGAGAAAGACGGGACAGAAGATCATTCACTTTGAAAAAGGTGATTATCAGGGACCCGATTTCGATACGCCGGAGCATATTCTTGACGCTACGGAGCAGGCGCTTAGAGACGGTTACGTAAGGTACGATCCCGGGCCGGGACTTCCGGAGCTCAGGGAAGCCATTGCGGAGAAGATGCTTGAGCGGGGAAGACCCACCGAGCCCGATGAGGTCATAGTGACGGCGGGAGCTAAGCACTCCCTTACGATGAACCTCCTTACCTTTCTTGAGGACGGGGACGAGGTGGTATTCCCGAACCCGGGATATCCCCCTGACGAGGTATGGGCCAAGTACGCAAACGCCGTGGTAAAGCACACTCCGTTAACGAAGCCCGACTGGCAGTTCGATGTTGAGAAGCTTGAAGAACTTATCACCCCCAAGACCAAGCTTGTGATCATAAACACCCCCCAGAGACCGAACGGTCACCTGGTGGAAAACCCCCATGAGATAGCCGACATGCTTGAGCGCCATCCCCATGTGATGATCATATCGGACGAGATATTCTCCCAGGTCACCTTCGGAAAGCCCCATGTCTCCATATCCTCGATAGAGAGCATACGCGACAGGGTGATCTGCATAGACACGTTCTCAAAGACATGGGCTATGACGGGGTGGAGAATAGGCTGGACCGTGGCTCCGAAGCCCGTTATCGACAAGCTCTCGATATTCCTTCAGGACTCGATCACGAACGTTGCGGCGTTCATACAGAAAGCGGCGCATGCCGCTCTCACGGGACCGCAGGGCTGGGTCGATAACAAGCTCGTTCTGCTTGAGCAGAAAAGGGACCGCATGGTCGCCGGACTTAACAGCGTTCCCGGTATAACGTGCGATACCCCCGACGGGGCTTTCTACGCGTTTGCCGACATATCCGGCACGGGACTCACCTCCCAGCAGTTCACCGACAGGCTTGTTGAGCGCGCGGCGGTTGCCGTCGTCGCTGGTACTGCCTTCGGAAGCCAGGGAGAGGGTTACGTCAGGGTTACCTACGCGTGCGCGGATGAGGACATAGACGAGGGCATGAAAAGGATGAGGGAAGCTGATCTTTCCTGAGTCCGTTCAGAATAGAAAGTCAGGCTGTTTTGCTTAACCTTGGGCCCGCCTGCTTGCGGGCCCGGGAAATTAACGGAAATTGAGGTCGATATTTAAAAGGAAAAGTCTTTTTCCCGCGGGCTTGCTGCTTCTCGCTCTTGTTCTGGTCGCGTGCGCCAAGGCGCCGATCACCAACAGAACGCAGTTTATAATCCTCCCCCAAGCCTTTGAAATGCAACTCGGCGCAAGCGCGTACCTGAACATGCTTGAGACCGAGAAGATCTCGCCAAACAGGCACTACGCCCGAGCTGTCACAAGAGTCGGGCGGCGCATAGCCGCGGTTTCCCACACCCCTAATCTCAGGTGGCAGTACACCGTTTTCGATAACGACAAGCAGGTAAACGCCTTCGCGCTTCCCGGGGGGAAAATAGGGGTCTACACCGGGATGATGCCCGTCGCTAAAACCGACGTGGGACTCGCGACCGTGATGGCCCACGAGGTCGCACACGCCACGGCGCGCCACGGCGGGGAGAGGATGAGTCTAGGGATTTTGCTCCAGATGGGCTCGGCTGCACTCGCGTCGGCCATGAAGAAAAAGGACAAAAAAACCACGGGCAGGGTTCTTGCGGCCTACGGAGTGGGAACCGCTCTTGTGGTCGCCTTGCCGTTTTCAAGAAAGCAGGAGGGAGAAGCCGACAGGATAGGCCTCATATACATGGCAAAGGCGGGCTATGACCCGCGCGAGGCGGTTGCGTTCTGGGAGAGGATGGGTGCCGCGGGCCGGGGCGCTCCGCCCGAGTTTCTCTCTACACATCCCGGATACAGGACCAGGATAAAAAACCTCCGCAAGTGGATGCCCGAAGCCATGGAATATTACGAAAACAGCCAGAAGGCCCCCAACAACCGCATTATAATTGCCAAGGAGACCGGACGCTAGCGCTGTAAGGCGGCTCTTTTCTCCCTTCGGTTACCCGGTTTTCGTCCGTCCCTTTTGTTTACTTCCTTTTAACCGCTTCTTAACACCCACTTAACCTTTCCGGGTTTTAATTATCCCAACTTGTTTGGTTTGTTCTTCACTATCTTAAGGAGGATTCCCGTAATGAAGAATTTGAGTGTTAAGTCGTGTCTTGCGCTTGCGGTGGTCGTTTGCGCGCTCGCCCTCGGCCCGGTCACAGAAGCCCAGACAGTTAAGGTTGACCCGGCCATACCTTCCTACACGAAGGTGACGGGTGTTTCGGGGAACATAGACAGCGTGGGTTCCGACACCATGAACAACCTTATGACGTTCTGGTGCGAGGGATTCGCCAAGTTCTATCCCAACGTTAAATGCCAGATAGAGGGCAAGGGTTCGAGCACCGCTCCTCCGGCTCTCATAGCGGGGACTTCGCAGTTCGGACCCATGTCAAGAATGATGAAATCAAAAGAGGTCGACGCCTTCGAAAAGAAAGCCGGCTACAAGCCGACCGCGATTCCAACTTCAATTGACGCGCTCGCGGTTTACGTTAACAAGGATAATCCGATCGGGTGTCTTTCGATAAAGCAGATAGACGCTATTTTCTCAAGGAACAGAAAATGCGGCGGCGGTTCCGATATCTCTATCTGGGGAGCGGCGGGGCTCGGCGGCGATTGGGCCGGGAAGCCGATAAGCGTCTATGGGCGAAACTCGGCTTCGGGGACCTACGGTTACTTCAAAAAGAAGGCGCTTTGCAAGGGCGACTACAAAGATACCGTCAAGGAGCAGCCGGGATCCTCCGCCGTCGTACAGGGAGTTACCGAGGACCTCCAGGGAATCGGCTACAGCGGCATCGGGTACAAAACTTCCGGAGTAAGGGCGATCGAGCTTACAAAGACCGTCGAGAAGGGCTGTTTCGGACCAAGTCTCGAGAATGTTGTCGGCAAGAAGTATCCGCTCGGAAGGCACCTATACCTCTACGTGAACAAAAAGCCGAACGAAGCGCTTGATCCGCTCCGCCTTGAGTTCCTGAAATACGTTCTGAGCCAGGAGGGACAGGAAATGGTAATAAAGGACGGCTATCTTCCCCTGACCGCTAAGAAAGTCTCTGAACTCAGGGCTCTTATAGGTGCGGAGTAGGTATACTATGTACGGCTTTTTACGCAGACAGATTCGGGAGCGCCGCAGGTTCGCCCGCGTTCGGCCGTTTACCCCGGGGAGGTCGGATTTTAAGCCGTCTTTTTCACACCTGATATCCCCGATGCAAGGTAATTTCATTGTCAAGCGATAAAACTGACGAGCTCGGAATCGAAGAGAGCTCCAAGCAAAAGCAGATACGGAGAAGAAAGCTCTACGACAGGCTGGCAAGGCACGTGGTATTTGTCGGCGGCGCGGGGATCATCTTCTGCATCATAGCGATACTCTTTTTCATAGGGCTCGAAACCATTCCTCTGTGGAAAAGCCCCGGGAAAAAGCTTGAAAGCGTCTCGGAGATGGGGGATCGTCTGGGTTCCGGGGCGGCTTCAGACAAAATACGCGTCTTCGACATAGGGGTGGATGAGTACAGGGAGCAGTTCTTCACTATAGACTCCCTGGGTTCCGTCCGTTTCTTCACGCTTGGGGAAGAACCGAAGCCCCTCGGAACCCACACCCTTTCCCATAAAACAGCCGGCTACACCTCTTTTTACAACGCCAGAACCAACGCTTCCTACGCGATTTCTGACCGGGAAGGTCGCGTAGTTCCTTTCGATGTCAGTTTCACAGTCGAGTTCCGCGAGGGGATCGAAAGAACCATAGTGTCGAGGGTGACGGAGGGGGAGGCTATCGGGGTAACGGGGGAACCGATAGAAATCTTCGCCTACCAGAGCTCTCCCGAGACCGGGGCTCCCGTGGTCGCGGCCTACACGGCTTCCGGGCGTCTTGTCACCTACGCTGAGGTCGAGGAGGAAGGGTTTTTGGGCGAGAGCGAAACCGAGATATTCACAACTGATCTTACCACGCAGCTTGGAGGAGCCGCGGTCACCGCGGTGCAGGTCGATTCCGAAACGGAGAACCTCTACGTCTCCACCGCAAACGGAAAGCTTTATCACTGGTCGCTTTCAGATCCCTCCTCTCCTGAACTTAAATCCACCCTTGCGGCTACCGCGGATCCCGGGGTGGCAGTTACTCAACTAGGGTTCCTTCTGGGTCACCGCTCGCTTATCGTCGGTGACGCCGCGGGAAACGTGAGCGTGTGGTTTGAGACCGCAAGCGACGGCGCGGCGAGCAGGCTTGCGAAAGTACACGTTTTGCCCCCGCTTCCCGCCCGGGTCGACAGGTTCTCCGCGTCGCAGAGGGGAAGGGGCTTTCTTGCTTCCGACACCTCGGGAAACATCTCCCTTTACCAGGCGACTTCCGCTGCGAAGCAGCTTGACTTTCCGGGCGAGGGAAAACCCTACGCCGGGCTTACCTTTTCTCCCAAGGCAGACGGGGTGGTGGCCGTGGATTCCGACATGGTGCTTTCAAGCTATTATCTTGACAACCCGCATCCCGAGACGAATTTTCGCACCCTTTTCGGAAAAACATGGTACGAGGGCTACGACAGGCCACGGTACGTGTGGCAGTCAACGGGGGGAACGGACGAGTTTGAGCCCAAGTTCAGCCTGACGCCGCTTGCCTACGGAACCCTGAAGGGCGCCCTATACACGATGATACTCTCGATTCCTCTTGCGATCCTGGCGGCCATCTGCGTTTCGCAGTTCCTGCATCCATCGATAAGGAACGTGGTAAAGCCCGTAATAGAGGTGATGGCGGCGCTTCCGAGCGTCGTTCTCGGATTCCTGGCGGGCCTTTGGCTTGCGCCGCTGCTTGAGAATATCTTCGTCGCGATTCTCGTGATGCCGTTTATGGTGATCGGGCTCACTCTGCTTGCGCTTTTTCTTTGGTACCGCCTTCCGTTTTCGCTCTCCGGGAGGTTCCGGATGGGAGTCGAGCTTTTCACGCTGGTGGGCGTGATAGGGATCGCGGCCGCGCTTTCCCTCTGGTTAAGCGGTCCCCTCGAGAGCCTTGTTTTCGCCGGGGACTTTAAGGACTGGTTTTTCAGAATGTTCGATCTTCGCTACGACCAGAGAAACATGCTGGTTGTCGGATTCGCGATGGGCTTTACCGTGATTCCCATCATATTCACCATCTCTGAGGACGCGCTGTCAAGTGTTCCGAGAACGCTGACCTCGGGATCTTTGGCCCTCGGGGCCAACAGGTGGCAGACGGCCATCAGGATAGTTCTGCCCGCGGCAAGCGCCGGCATATTCTCGGCCGTCATGATAGGTTTCGGAAGGGCGGTCGGAGAGACGATGATCGTGCTCATGGCTACGGGCAACACCCCGGTCATGGACTGGAGCTTTTTTAACGGCTTCCGGGCCCTTTCAGCGAACATCGCGGTCGAACTTCCCGAGGCCCCGCACGGGGGGACCCTCTACAGAGTGCTTTTCCTGACGGCGATTCTTCTGTTCGCGGTCACCTTTTTGCTTAACACCCTGGCTGAGGTTCTAAGCCAGAGACTGAGGAGGAAGTACGCGCAGTCCGATGCCTAGGTTCTGGAAAACAGGCGACGCCTACATTTGGATATCGGGCCTTGCCCTCATGATCACTCTCGTGATGATAGGGGGACTTCTGTTTCTCATAGCCACAAAAGGGCTGGGTTCTATGTGGCCGGTGGATATCGGACGCTACACGCTTACCGACGGCTCCGTCTATCTGGGGCAGCTTCAAAACAGGGAATCGGTACGCGGGGCGGAGGGGATAAAAAGCGAATCTGAGTTCCGCGTCAAGCTCAAGATAGGGAACAGGGATCTCTACGGCCTTGATTTCAGGTGGATAGACGAGGCGGAGATAGCGTCGCGCGACTATCCCCGTGACGCCGTGATCCTCGAGCGGCGCGAGTGGGGTAATTACCACGGCTACTTAAAGGAGATAAGAAAAAACGGGTGGGTTATATCGGGAGAAGGCCCCGAGGCTTTCTCAGTTCTCAAGGACCTGATACGCGATGCGAACAGGGTACACGCCGAGATACTCAAGATAGAAAAAGGTGAGATCGGGGACATAAACTACGGAATCGAGAAGCAGCGCCTGAAACTAAGAGGCCTCTCCGTGCGCGGCGAGGACAATCCCGCGAAGGAGGCCGGGTTCCGCCTGAAGATAAAGGAATACGAAGAGCTCTACAAGGCAAGCGAGGCGAAGCTCGAAGCCCTCTACGCGGAGCTTAACAGAAACGAGGCGGTGATGGCCTCCGCGGGGGGAGACGAGAAAGTGGTGCCGCTTGGGAAAATCGTTATGGCCTTTCGCCCAAACGACATGGGATTTGCGCAGAAAGCCGGTTTTTACGTCGAGAGGCTCTGGGGATTTATCTCCGATGACCCGAGGGAGGCGAACACCGAGGGCGGAATCTTCCCCGCGATTTTCGGCACGGTGCTCATGGTGTTTATCATGAGCATAGTGGTCATGCCTTTCGGAATCATAGCGGCGCTTTATCTCCGGGAGTACGCCAGGCAGGGGGTGATGGTGAGGATCGTGAGGATATGCGTTAACAACCTTGCGGGTGTTCCCTCGATAGTGTTCGGAGTGTTCGGAGTCGGGTTCTTTCTCTACGGCATAGGGGGCATAATCGACTCGGTGTTTTTCGGGGAGGCGCTCCCCAGCCCGACTTTCGGCACGGGAGGCATACTCTGGGCGTCACTTACCCTCGCGCTGCTCACGGTCCCCGTTGTGATAGTCGCGACCGAGGAGGGACTCGCGTCCGTTCCGAGAAACATAAGGGAGGGCTCCCTGGCGCTTGGGGCCACCAAGTTCGAAACCACCTGGAAGGTAGTTATCCCGAGCGCGCTTCCGGCCATACTCACGGGCCTTATCCTCGCGGTCGCCCGGGCCACCGGAGAGGTGGCGCCGCTTATGATAACGGGAGTCGTTAAGCTTGCCCCGGATCTTCCCATAGACGGGCACTTCCCCTTCCTTCACCTTGAGAGAAAGTTCATGCATATGGGGTTCCACATATACGATCTGGGCTTTCAGTCTCCAAACGCCGAGGCCGCAAAGCCCATGGTGTTCATGACCGCGTTTCTGCTCATACTTATAGTGATCATGCTTAACATAACGGCGATAATAATAAGAAACAGGCTAAGGAAAAAATACGCGACTTCCGCGGTATAATTTAATAGGGTATAAGTAGTGGAGGAAGATTTGATGCTGACTGGAGAACAGATGGAAAAACAAGAATTTAAAGCCCACGAGGCAAACGGCGGTTCCCCGGTTCCAGGGGCCAAGGGACCGGAGAAGGCAAAGACCGTTCTGGATCCACTGGTCGAAGTTGAGAACTTAAGCCTTTTTTACGGCGCGAAGCAGGCGCTTCGGGGTATCAACATGAACATCCCGAGAAAAAAGGTCACGGCGTTTATCGGTCCTTCGGGCTGTGGCAAATCAACGCTGCTTCGCTGCTTTAACCGCCTAAACGACCTTGTTGACGGCTGCAGGATCGAGGGAGACGTATCGATTAACGGCAAGAGCATATTCGACCCCGGCGTCGACATTACCGATCTTAGAAAAAGGGTCGGCATGGTGTTTCAGAAGTCAAACCCGTTTCCCAAATCGATCTACGAGAACGTCGCCTACGGGGCGAGAATAGCGGGGATAAACAGAAAGTCGGTTCTTGACAATATTGTGGAGAAGAACCTAAAGCGTGCCGCCCTCTGGGACGAGGTAAACGACAGACTTAACGACAGCGCCATGGAGCTCTCAGGAGGTCAGCAGCAAAGACTCTGCATCGCAAGAGCCATAGCCGTGGAGCCGGACGTGCTTTTGATGGACGAGCCGTGCTCGGCGCTTGATCCCATAGCCACGGCCAAGATAGAGGATCTCGTAACTGAACTCAAAGACAAGTTCACCATGGTGATCGTGACCCACAACATGCAGCAGGCCGCCCGGGTCTCGGATTACACGGCCTTTATGTACATAGGAGACATAGTGGAGTTTGACGCCACGGAGAAGATATTCCTTAACCCCGCCAAAAAGCACACCGAAGACTACGTCTCGGGCAAGTTCGGCTAGGCAACTCCGAAGGAGCAATTACAGATGATAAAGTACCAGGGGGAACTCGTGCTTCTTAACAAGAAGCTGCTTGAGATGGCGTCCCTTGTCGAAACCATGATCGCAAAGAGCATAAAGGCCCTTCGCGAGGGGAACATGATCCTGGCCCAGGAAGTTATCCGCACCGACGAGCAGGTAAACGCCATGGAGATCGAGATAGACAACCTTTGCGTTAAGATTCTCGCCCTTTACCAGCCCGAGGCCAAGGACCTTCGGACCGTCACCATGATAATGAAGATTAACAACGATCTTGAGAGGATAGGGGATCACGCCTCGAGCATCTCGAGAATGGCCCTTTTCATGGCCGACTACCCGCCTTTAAAGCCGCTCGTGGATATTCCCAAGATGGCGGAGAAGGCGATGGAGATGCTGAGGGAAAGTCTGGACGCCTTTATAAGAAGGAACGCGCAGCTCGCTGTGGAGGTCTGCCGGAAAGACGATGAGGTCGATAACTACGAGCCCCAGATAGTGAGGGAGCTTATAACCTTCATCATGTCGGATCCCACTACGCTTAACCGGGCGCTTCGGTACATCTACGTCGCAAGACACATTGAGAGGGTGGCGGACCTAGCGACTAACATAGCCGAGAACGCCTACTACATAGCCACCGGAGAGGTGCTCAAGCACCAGCACACTTCGGAAATAAACTGACCGCCTGCCGCGCTCACTGATCGCGACGCGGAAGCTCAACCGTGAACGTGCTTCCCTCCCCTTCTGCGCTTCTTACGCCTATTGTTCCCCCGTGCTGTATGACTATGTGCTTCACTATGCTTAGGCCGAGCCCCGTCCCCCCTATTTCCCTCGAGCGATTCTTGTCCACCCTGTAGAACCTCTCGAATATTCTCTCGTGGTGCTCAAGGGGAATTCCGATCCCGTTATCCTCAACCTCTATGCGGAAAGCGCCGTTCTGTGCCGAGGCGCGAACCGACACCGAGCCGTTTTCCGGGGTGTACTTGGCCGAGTTCTCGATGAGATTAATGAGCATGCGCTCCATAAGGAACCTGTTTGCCCTGTAGGGGGGCATGCCGTCTTCGATCTCAAGTGAGAGATTCACCCCTTTTTTCGAGAAAAGGGAGTCAAGTGAGCCCACGGAGCGGATTATGGTTTCACTGAAGTCGATCTCTTCGTATCCTTTTCTTGAGTCGTGGGGATCGGCTTCCCCGCTTTCAAGCTCCGAGAGCACGAGCAGATCCGAAGCTATGGCTATCAGCCTGTCGGTGTTTTCCTCTATTATATCGAGGAATTCTTTTTTCTCCTTGTCCGTGTCATAGCTTTTGTCAAGGAGCGTTTCGATATACCCCTTTATGGACGTAAGCGGGGTTCTGAGTTCGTGGGAGACGTTCGCCACGAAATCAGCTTTTATCCGCTCAAGCTTCTTGAATTCCGTGATATCGAAGATGACCACTACGATTTCCCTGTAACGGGGACTTACCCGGACGCTCACGAGATACGATCTTTCCCTGGGATAGAGCACGGAGATTTCCTGGGTGGCCGATTTTTTCTTCCGCTGCATGCGGGAGATAAGTTTCTGCAGGTCGGGGTTTCTCACGGTTTCCATGTAGGGGCGGTCGATGGCTGCGTCGTCGATTCCGAACATCTCCTTTGCGGCGTCGTTTACGAGTATCAGGTCCTCTTCCCTCGATATCACTATGACCCCTTCCCTCATGGACTCGATTATGCTTTTAAGCTGGTTCCCCTCCCTCTCGGTTGAGCGCATCTGAAGGGAAATCCTCTCGGAGAGTTTGCCTATGGAAATCGAGACTCCCGTGTCGAAGTCGGTTACCTTCCGGCCGGTCTTGCGGGCTTTTTTCTGCTTTTCAGGCAAAAGCTCAAGCGCTTTTGATATTCTTGAGAAGTCCTTGAGAATATCCCTTTCGATTACCCACGAGAGAAGGAATCCGAACGCGACAAACGCGATCGCGTACGCGACGTAGCCAGAAGCCCCACGCCCGGGGGGGAGCAGCACGGCGAGCAGCGCCGCCGAGGCGGCGAGGCAGAGCAGGTAAAGGAAATGTTTTCTGAATATCTTCAAACCGTCTGGATCTCTTCTAGCTTGTAACCGATTCCTCTCACGGTCTTTATCATCTTGCCGGCGGAACCCAGTTTTTCTCTCAGGTTCTTTATGTGAACGTCTATCGTTCTGTCAAAAACCACCCTTTCGTCTCCCCAGAGGGTTTTTCTCTTGAGCAGCTGATCGCGGGTGAACACTTTCCCCTCCGCCGCCCCCAGGGTTTCAAGTATTTTGAACTCTGTGGTGGTGAGGTCGATTTTCCGCGAGTCAACCGACACCTCGTAGCTTCCCGAATCTATCCGGAGGGGACCGATCCGAAGCGATCCGTCCGCAGGATCTTTCATCGCGTACCTTCTCATGATGCTTTTTACCCTGGCCACAAGCTCCCGGGTCCGAAAAGGCTTTACTATGTAGTCGTCGGCGCCGAATTCCAGACCCACAACGATATCGGCCTCGGTGGATTTCGCGGTGATCATGATTATGGGTATGGACTCCGTTGAGGGCTTGCTTTTAAGGATCCTGCAGAGCTCGAGGCCATCCATGCCGGGCAGCATTAAGTCAAGCAGCACGAGATCAGGCGGGACGGAATTTATGTAGAGCAAAAAATCCTTTCCGTTCTGAAAAGGCTTTACCTGGTACCCCTCGCGTTTCAGGTGGTGGGTTATAAGGTTGAGTATGTCCTTTTCGTCATCTACTACCGCTACGAGTTTTTTCATGTGCCTCCCCTGATAATCTACAGAATACGAATCCGTACATCAATTCCCCACCGCAGGCTCTTAACCCAGAACTAACAGTTTGTTTATTCTGAATTAATCATTCGCGCATATCATTAAGCCAGAGTTGTTAAAAACAGAGCAATAAACACACCAAGGAGGATGTGAGATGAGAATTTTTGCAGTCTTAGCCGTGTCTTTCATGATGTTGCTTCCCTTTATGTCTCTTCCCGCGCAGGCCGACGGCCAGCGGAGTATAAGGGAACAGATACAGGAACTGAAGGAGAAGATAGAAAGGCTCGAGGCCCAGAGCCAGCAGATGAACATGAAGATGTACGAGGCCACAGACACTAAGGCCCGGGATAACAAAATCAAGGTTAAAACCAAAAAAGGCACCGGTCTTACTTTCCAGACCGCGGACAAGAACTACAAGCTTAGAATAAGGCTTCGCGGCCAGTTCCTCGCTAATTACATAAATCCTGACGGAGACGACAACGAAGGTCTCGGTTTCAGGGTAAGAAGGCTCAGGGTAACTTGGGATGGCAATGCTTTTGCCCCCTGGATGAAATATAAGGTCGAGTATGATTTCTCAAGGGACGGAGAACTTAAGGACATTAGACTTTCGTTTGCCAAGAACAAGGCTTTTGTTCCTACAGTGGGTCAGTACAAGGTTCCGTTTAACAGGGAGGAGCTTAACTCGTCTTCTGCCCTTCAGGTTGTCGGTCGCTCGATCATAAGCGACTACTTTGAGTACGACAGTGATATCGGTGCAGGTGTTTACGGTCTTCTCGGCGGCGGGATAATCCGCTATGATTTCGGTCTTTTCCAAGGAGAAGGCACGAACCAGAAAAACGACAAGGGTGATACGGGCATGCTCTGGGCAGGAAGGGTTCAGGCGGTCCTTATCGGCGGAAACGCGAAGAAGGTAAAAGAGAATTTCGCCAAGAAACCCACGCTCATGATTGGAGCCGCTATTGCGGGTATAGATGTTGAAGGAGGTAGTGACAGCAATATCGGAATTCCTTCAGGAGAGAGGGTGCTTGAAGACGGGAAAGTCACTTCATTTACGGCCGACATAAACTACAGAGACCCGAGATTTAACCTTACCGGTGAGTATATTGGAAGGTGGGTGAATCCTGACGATGTCGGCGTGGGCACTGCCTATGACTACGGTTTCAGGGTTCAAGGCGGTTTCTTCCTGGTTCCGAAGAAAGTTGAGCTTGCCTCAAGGTACGCGATGGTCACGTTTGACGATGATGTGGCGGGGGTAGATGGAGATCTTGACAACGTATGGACATTCACCCAGGGATTTAACTACTACCTCAGCGGCAATCACAAGTGGAAAGTGCAGTTTGACTACACCCTCCAGAGGGAAGAGGATCTCGCTGGCGTAGAATCGGATGAATCGATGGTAAGAGCGCAGGTTCAGGCCTACTTCTAGGACTGCGCGTTAAGGAACAAGTTTTTTCCGCCGGTGATGCAGGTTGCTGAAGCAAGTTAGCTGACCGATATGCAAATATGGATTCAACTGTAGCGCAACGGGCTGATAGGCGCCGAAGGTTACGGTCACGGCGCGTAAATCGATTCCTGCTTGAACTCTGGTTCCGGATGCTGGGCTTTCATTCACCGTTTGCCAAGCGATCTTCTGTCTTCGGCGTAGAAAAGCCTGTTCATTTCCCCTGTTTTTCCAGTTCGGTGAGAAGATCCTTTCCTTCTTTAATCAGTCTGTATTTCTGCTTGCTGCTGGTCGGCTTGTCGGGGATAGTCATTTCCAGCCACCCGGCGTCAATAAGAGGTTTGAGTATCTGGTTTCTGAACTTAGTGCGGTCGGTTTTGCCTTCTAGGGACATGATTTCCGTCATTGGCTGTTCTGAGAGGCAGTTACGAAGAACTTCGACTTGGTGCCGACTTGGTGCCGACTTGGTGCCGACTTCCTGACTGTCTTGCGCTGGTTGCCTCGGAAATGTAGTAATTACCTAGGAATCCGAAACTTCAATTACCGGTTCCGGCACGCCATGCTGCCCGCACAAGTCTCGGATACGCCGTATGCCCGAACCGATTCTTTCCACCATCTCCATCCTGTGCAGAAGACCGAACAGAAGCGGATTCCGTGGAATGCTTCTGATTCCCAGATTCGCCTCGGTCATTCCCGCGGGCAGGCCGCCGGGGCTTACGATTTCGACCCGATTCTTGAAGATGTATATTTGGATATTTGCCGCGGAACGATAGTCGCGATGAGCGAAAGCGTTTACCACTGCCTCGCGCAGTGCTTCCTCCGGCAACTCCGGCCTTTCATCCCTCTTAACGTGCTTGATCACGTATTCGACGTTGATCTTGGAGAGTATCCAGGCTACCGTTTCGTTAATCATTGAACAGACATCGGTATGGAAATCGCGTCGGTCAAGAATGCGAACCTTGGCAGTGCCCATAAAAAGCGCGCAGGAGACATCGCCGCTTATGCGGAATTTGCGTATGTCCTTTGCCAGAAGCCACGCCCCGGCACGGGTCATGCGACCGTCTTCTGTGAGAAGATGAAGGTTTCGCAAAGGGTTTCATCAAAATGGATCAAACCCTCGTTGTAGAAAAACTCGCGTATCTCCTCTCGGGACATCTGCTGACTGCTTGCCCCCTCACGTATGAAGAACTTGCCGCCGAAAGAGTAAGGCTTTCCTTGCTGTGCTGGCACTTCGACGCGAAGAACTTCACCCACGCTTTCAATCTCAACGGTAATTGGAGGATTTGCGGAACGGGCGATGGACTGAATTTTGGATTTCAGTCGATTGTGGTCGGCAATGCCGTAGACCTTTCCATTGTTGCCGACGCCGATCAGAACCGTCCCCCCGGTGGCATTAGCAAAGGCGCAGATCTCTCTTCCGAGACTTGACGTTACCGAGCGTTTGAACTCGGTGGTGAAACCTTCTCCGAGAGAAGTCAGGTCCTTTATATCGGGAGTATTAAGCTTTCCGCGATTATCCATATTCCTCTCCTGGTTTCGGGATGCGTCTCGTTTTTAGAAGCTTTTGCGTTTTCTTAAAAGGATGTTTCCGTCATCTCTAAGGGGATTTCGCCAAACTAACAAGATGTTAAACCTGACCTGATACGAACATATCAAGCCCTGCACCGTGCCGTTGCTCCTTAATTACTCCCCCCGTATCGGTTAGCATTAACCGCAAATGACAAGAATAAAGGTGTGCGGAATAACTAGCTCAGAAGATGCGTTTTATGCCGTGCGGCTCGGAGCCACGGCACTCGGTTTCGTTTTCTACGAGAAAAGCCCGAGGTGCGTTGCGCCCGCCGAGGCGAGGAAGATAATAGAGCAACTCCCCCCGTTTGTAACCAAAGTAGGGGTTTTCGTGAACGCCGAGGCGGATTACCTTCGGGAGGCAAGGGACGTCGCGAGTTTTGACGTCTACCAGTTCCACGGGGATGAGACCCCGGAGTTTTGCGCCGCGTTCGGAGAGGACTACATAAAGGCCGTAAGGGTAAAAGACGCAGACAGTCTTGACGCCGTTTGGCTCTACGACACAGACGCTTTTCTTTTTGATGCTTATTCGCCCGATGCCTACGGGGGCACGGGAGAGAATTTTTCGTGGGACGTTCTAACTCGCCGGAAACTCGGGGACAAATTCGTTATACTTTCCGGAGGACTTACCCCTGAGAACGTGCGCGACGCCATACGGACGGTTAATCCCTACGCCGTTGACGTGAGTTCCGGGGTCGAAAGTTCCCCTGGGGTAAAAGATCATCTTAAGCTTAAGCGGTTCATGGAGGCCGCCAGTTATGGGCAAGACTAACCGGGAATACAGCTATCCAGATGCGGGGGGTCATTTCGGAGACTTCGGTGGACGCTATGTTTCTGAAACCCTTATGCCGGCCCTGATTGAGCTCCAGAAAGCCTACGAGGAGGCCTCGGCCGATAAGACTTTTCACGAGGAGATCGATTACTACCTGAAGCAATATGTAGGGAGGCCCACCCCCCTTTATTACGCCCGCGCGATGACGCAGAAGCTGGGCGGCGCGAAGATTTACCTTAAAAGGGAGGATCTCGCCCACACTGGGGCGCACAAGATAAACAACACGATAGGCCAGGGGGTTCTCTGCGAGAGGATGGGCAAGGAAAGGATAATAGCGGAAACCGGGGCGGGACAGCACGGGGTGGCCACGGCCACTGTGGCCGCGCTTATGAACAAGGAGTGCGTGATATACATGGGTGAGGAAGACACGAAGCGCCAGGAACTGAATGTTTTCCGGATGAAGCTTCTGGGTGCTGAGGTAAGACCCGTGGTCTCGGGTACAAAGACCTTAAAAGACGCCATGAATGAGGCCATGAGAGACTGGATTACCAACGTTAGAAACACTTTCTACATAATAGGAAGCGTCGCCGGTCCCCATCCCTACCCCATGATGGTAAGGGATTTTCAGTTGGTAATCGGACGCGAGGCGATAGAGCAGATACTCTCAGCGGAAGGAAAGCTCCCCAACACGCTGGTTGCCTGCGTCGGAGGCGGCTCAAACGCAATGGGCCTTTTCTTCCCCTTTATCGAAGAACCGGGCGTGCGCAAAATCGGTGTGGAGGCGGCGGGCCACGGCCTTGAAAGCGGCCTGCATTCGGCGACCATAACCGCGGGCTCCGTGGGGGTCCTCCACGGAAGCAAAACCTACCTGCTTCAGGACCCAGACGGCCAGGTGAGGGGGGCTCATTCCGTTGCTGCTGGTCTTGATTACCCGGGGGTGGGTCCCGAGCATTCATATTTTCAGGACGCGGGCAAGGTTGATTACGTGTCCGTAACGGACGAAGAGGCGCTCTCGGCGTTTTCCTTTCTCTCCGAGGTCGAAGGGATAATACCCGCGCTTGAAACCGCCCACGCCATCGCGCATGTGCGCAAAATCGCTCCCCCTATGCCTTCAGAGCAGGTTATCGTCATCTGTCTTTCGGGCAGGGGGGATAAGGACATACATACCGCTTCTGACCTTGTTTGAAGCGGTGCAGACCGGTTTTCGCCCGCCCGCCATGCGCTTGACAATACCCATGCGCGCGTATATAAAGGTTCTGAGGGTTGGACTTCGTTTTTACTCCGTTTGTTTGCGATTTCTGCGTTTCCGGCCTGCACCGGGTTTGCGGTGTCTGCTAAAAGAACATGGGAAGAATACAAGAAAAATTCCGCGAACTCCGGGAGAAAAACAAAGCGGCTCTCATCTGCTATGTTACCGCCGGGGATCCGGATATTGATTTTACCGAACAGATTATTGACCGTATGGCGGAAAGCGGTGTCGACATGGTCGAAATCGGCATTCCCTTCTCGGACCCCATGGCCGATGGACCGGTCATTCAGGCAGCTTCGGAGCGGGCCCTTGCGCACTCCACTTCCCTATCAGACGTGCTTTCGCTCGTTAGAAGAATAAGGTCCCGCTCGGATATTCCCGTGATACTTTTCGGCTACTATAATCCTTTCTTCTCTTACGGCACCGAACGCTTTGCACGCGATGCCCGCGAGGCGGGAGCGGACGGGGTTTTGGTTGTTGATCTTCCGCCGGAGGAAGCCGGGGAACTGAGCGTTCATGTTGAGCGGGAGGGACTTGACCGTATCTTTCTGCTCGCCCCGACGAGTACCGAAGAAAGAATAGAGATGGTGTCGCAAAACGCCTCGGGGTTTATCTACGTGGTTTCGGTCACCGGAGTTACGGGAGCGCGCCCGGATATGGACTACGATCTTGAAGACCTTGTCGGGAGAATCAAACGCCGCTCCGAGCTTCCCGTCGGAGTAGGGTTCGGGGTATCTTCGGCGCGTCAGGCCGCCGCGATAGCGTCTTTTTCCGACGCTGTTATCGTCGGAAGTGCCCTTGTGAGAATAATCGAGGGCGGGGGAGAGGAAAGACAAGGAGTGCTGGGAAAAATTTCAAGCTTCACGGAGGAACTTAGCGCCGCCTGCCAGCGATAGGCGTTCTACGTTCCGGATACTATGAGTACGAACGAGGGAAGAAGATATATGTTCATCGGAGAATTTGATATTCTCCTGATGAGCCTTTTTAAAAACAGGGGTCAGGTAATACAGCTTAACTCTCCCGACGACGCGCTTAATCAGAAGGGAAGCTTTACCCTTATAGTTGTACACAACGAACTCTCAAGCTCTGATGTGCTGTCTTCGCTTTCTTCCAGCTATCCTGACAGTCCAATCGTTGTTTCCGCTAACGGCGAGCGGGAAAAAGATTACGATTCCGCGAGATACGTGAAATTCGAAGAAGTAGTCGACAGCCAGATATCGTTTGAGGAGAAACTGGCGAGAGCGGATATCTCCGTGAGGCAGATCAGGGAAGTTCACCGCGACGCGAAAAGGCTTCTCATACTCGTTCACAACCAGCCCGACCCGGACGCGATCGCAAGCGCCTTGGCTCTTCGTACCCTCCTTAGAAGAAACAGAAAGACAACGACCATAGGTTATCTGGGAGAGAAGATTTCAAGACCCGAGAACGTGGCCATGGTGGAACTTATGGATATAGATTTGCAGATGATTTCCCATGAGGATATAAAGAATTTCGATTCCATAGCGCTTATCGACGTGCAGCCTTCTTATTTCAGGGGCGAGATTACAGATATCGATTCGGTTATCGACCACCATCCGAGAACCCCCGAGTGCGACGCCAAATTTACAGAGATAAGTTCCGAGGAAGGAGCTACGGCGACGATCATGACCCGGTTTCTAAGAGCCGCACAGGTGGAGATTTCAGCGAAACTCTCAACCGCGCTTCTCTACGGCATAAAGACCGACACCATGATTCTCAACAGGGGCGCCGACCTTGATGACCTCGAAGCGTTTACCTACCTCTACAATCAGGCTGACCTCGGTCTGCTAAGAAAAATAGAGTCCAAGAACCTGTATTCAGAAGAGATCAAGCATTACGGCGAGGCGCTTTCAAGACACTGGATAAATGACGGAATAATTTTCATGAACCTTGGCAGGATAGAGAAGGAGCACCTTATCTCTCAGGTGGCGGATATGGGAATGAAAGTGGAAGGGGTCAAGTGGTCAGTGGCCTTTGGAATCATTTCCGGTTCTCATCTGGTTATGTCCGTTAGGAACAGCGGGTCTGTCAAAAGCGCCGGACGGCTTCTTTTTGAGCTTTTCGATGAGATAGGAAGCGCCGGGGGACACAGATCCTACGCCAAGGCCGTGATTCCCATGGACGAGGTGAAGGATCTTATAGGAAAAGCCTCCCGCAAAAGCATAGAGCAGTGGATCGACAGGGTTTTTCGAACGGCGACCGCTCAGAACGCTTGAAGCCAGAAGGCGAATCTTTTCATATTCCTGATGTCGGAAAGATTTCCAAGTTCGCTCGGAATCTGTTCACTTAACTCGTTTTTCTTTTGACCGTATTTGGCACGAAACCACGGAAAACAGAACGGATACGATCAAAAACAAGTTCAACACGGTACTTTCAGACATGGTTTCCCCGCTCCCTTTTTTATTCCGGGCAATCGCGCATCCTCCTCCACTCCCGCTTTTGTCTGTTTGCTCTATTTCTATGCTGGGCGGCTGGCTTGTCTGTGGTTGGTTGCTGGGCGGCTGGCTTACCGGTGGTGGGTCGCTAGGCGGCTGGCTTACCGGTGGTGGGTCGCTGGGCGGCTGGCTTACCGGTGGTGGGTCGCTGGGCGGCTGGTAGTTGATAGGGTCCTGATTATTGTCCGTAATAATGCCATTAGCGGTACTGTTGTCACCGTTTACTGCCGCGTTCACCGCATTGCTCAGCTCAACGGTGAAAGCTTCATCAGGCTCATTCGCTTCGTCCAGAACCAAAGAAATACTAATTGTCTTTTCTGTTTCACCAGGGATAAAGATGAGCGTGCCATCCGCCGCAATGTAATCAATGTCCTCCTGAGCACTGCCACCCACCGTCTCCCAGTTCACGATTGCCTCCTGCGTACTTGGTTCGTCCAAGCTCACCGTGAAAGATATCTTCTTGGTTTTCTCTTCGGCGTTGCTGTCAGCAATCGAAAAACTCGGAACGATGTTGTTTATCTCGTCGTCCTGCATCAATATGGCGCATACGCGAGGAGCCATCTTCCGTAGATGACCTTCTCCGAAATCTGCACTGCTGTACGCAGCGACTCCGTACCTGCTGCCTCTAGCAATAAGGGAAACCTCGTCGCGGTATCCAAAATGTTGATTATAAGACTGAATCAGTTCATCTTCTGCTGTCGCGGTGCCAGGGGCATAGTGCAGATGGCCGGAAAGGCTTGAGATCTCCTCGTTTGACAAGGTCCTATAAAGTTGTGCAACTTGATCATTACTCTGGTACAGATCATGAAGGATGAGAAATTTGAATACCGTGTTTATATTACCGTTACCCGCGGAGAAATAACTGAGAGTATAGTGATTTGTCGTAAAATCATTTACTTGCACGGAAGCTCCCTGAATGGGCTGCAGACTGCCTCTTAGCAGAGCCAGATGATGGTCTTCAGGGGCAAAGTATCTAATAATCGCGTTGTATGCTTCTGAACTACCACCCCAACTGGCGCACGTTTCTTTCCGGGCAATTTCCATGTAATTTTCGCGCGCCTTTACTATGTTGAATAAGATTTCGCCATGTCGCCAAGTCAAAGCGCTGGCGAGTTCACTAGATGGTTTTCGAAGGGTACTGTAGGAGTTCGGGATATTTCGACTGTCCAACCCCGGATCAAACTCCTGCAAATCCAGAGGTTCCAGCATTGGGTTGGTTGACCGCACTGCATTTAACGTATGAATATTGACGGCGAGTGGGTTCTTATCCAAATAATTTTCCAGTTCTGTGCCTTTCCACATAGGCCAGTCACCCCATAGGGGTTTATTGAGGCGGCCGTGGCAGTCGGCACAGATAGCTGGCTGTGCTATTTCAGGCGGGGAACGGGAAAAATCTATTATTCCCGCAATCCATTTCTCTTCAGCTGGCTGCAAAAACTCAACAGACTTTCGACTCGGCGCATCAGGATGAGTTAACCAGGAAAGCACGAAATGACCCGTAGCTCCCCAGGAAACAACTCTCGGATAGGTGCCGGAAACAAGTTCCCTGTTCAAGGCGCCGGATTCATAAACGAAGACGACATGTCTTTTATGTAGCGGTGGCAAGGCTGCTATTAATTCCTCTACTGTCGTCAGTTGGTTTTCTTCTATATATTCCATCACGACTCCAGTTGTAAGCTGCTCAGGCAAAGTGTTTGCCCGGGTTGTTGAAAGAGGTATAACCGCCAGTAAAATCAGTAGTGAAAGACTTATAGCGACGGTGATTATTTCAAGTCGTGATTCAGTCGAATACTCTACCCCCCCCCCTTTTTTTTGTCTTTAAATTCGCGCAAGATGCCTTTGCATATTAAGGGCGGGAGGAAAGAACGAATTTCACCTAGTTTTCCGTTTGAATCGAGAACATCCATATAGGTTTGCAGCGTAAGAGGCCTTCGCTCGTGAAAATTAAGATAGAACCAGTCCGTATACTCTATCGGTATAATAGCAAACATCAAGGTTTTTTATCAAAACACTCCTCTGAATTTCCAACGGACATGATTCACATGGCAAATTCTGGTCTCAGAAGAACCGTATTCTGAGAGTTCGGTTGTCAAGCCAAGGATCGGTTCTCTGGTTTCACCATAGCTGGCAGCGAGCGGCAGCGGGACTTCCGGGCATTCCCCACGGCGCTCGACCTAGGGTACATGCTCCGCTCAACGCAGACGAAGTTAATTCCGGTGGTTCCAGCCTGGATCTTGGCTGATTTTGTTTTTGAAGTACTTGTCAAGATTGAACCGTAGTGGAAAATTGCTTTGTAGAGTGTAGAGAATTGAAAGTCAAAAATATCGGTATGTTAAACTTTAGAATGTCAAGTTCGAGAAAAATCTGGAAACGGGAAACAAGTTTTTTTGCTGATCCGGTTTTTTCCGAAGATATTTTCAGGCTCTTTTTGGAGTTATATTAATCGAGGTGGGCGAAAAACCCCGTCGCGGCGAAAAGACTGTTCCCTTCAGAGAAAATGAAACTTAAAACGGCGATTCTGGGAGTTACGGGCTATGTCGGCCAGCAGCTTCTCTCCCTTCTGGCGCGACACCCGAACGCCGATCTGCGCGTACTTACATCTGAGAAGTTCTCGGGCAAAAGAGCGGATGAGGCGTTCCCGCACCTCTCGGGTTACGTGGACCTTCCCCTGAGTTCCGTATCGAAAATTTCTGACTCGGAGCCGCTCGATCTTCTGTTTTCCTGCCTTCCCGGGGGAACTTCTTCTGTTTTCGTGCGGAAGTTTCTTGAAAAAGGTGTAAGAGTAATCGACCTGAGCCCGGACTTAAGATTTTCTGACCCCGCCGACTACTCCCGGGCTCACGGTGTGGCGCCGCGGTTCCCGGAGCTTCTCTCCCATGCGGTCTACGGACTTAGCGAGCTTAACCGCGAGAAGATAAAAAACGCCTCTTTAGTCGCTAACGCGGGCTGCTATTCAACCTGCGTTTCGCTCGGCGTGGCCCCTTTTCTCAGGACTCATGATACGGAGGACGATATCATAGTGGATATCAAATCCTCTTTTTCGACTTCGGGGCGTGCTCCCAAACCCGAAAGCCATTACACCGAGGTAAAGGAGGATGTATCCGCTAGGGGTGCGGGAGGGGATGATCAGAAATATGAAATCCTTCGCGTACTCTCCGATTTCTGCGGCAAGGAGAAAAAGCTTCTTTTCTTTAATACCCGCGTTCCGGTTAAAAGAGGGATAATGGCCGCTTCGTATCTCAAGCTTCGCTCGGCGGTTTCCCCGGATGAGGTACGGGAGCTTTACACGAAGTTCTACGAAGAGGATGTTTTCGTCCGGGTCTGCGACGGGCCACCTGGGATGGCGTCTGTTTCAGGCTCCAATTACGTTTCTTTGGGGTTCTGCCAGAGGGAAGGGCACTTAGTCGTTGTATCGGTTCTTGATAATCTCATGAAGGGGGCTGCGGGTCAGGCGGTTCAGAACATGAACATCGTCTTCGGATTCCCCGAGGAAGAGGGACTCGGACAAGTTCCCCTTTTCCCGTGACGGGGCGATGAGAAACTACTGCAAAATACTTTATTCGAACCTGGGGCGAAATTCCCGAAGAGCCGCTGTCTGGTACGATGGAGAGACGTACAGTTACGCGCAGCTTTGCGGCTTCGTTGACGGTTTTTCCTCCTTTCTTCTCGGGCAGGGGGTGTCACGTGGGGAGAAGGCGTGCGTTTTTCTCCCTAATTCGCTTTCGCTTGCCGTATCCGTTTTCTCGATCGCGAGGCTTGGAGCCGTCTGCGTTCCGATCGACAGCGCCTGCGGAACCGAGGAAATAAGACACTGCCTTGAGTTCTCAAAACCCGCCCTGATTGTTACGGACGAATCTCTCGCAAAAACCATAGTCGCGGTTTCCGGGGACATAAAAACCGTTTCCGTAACCCGGGACGATTTCTTGGGGGATGCACCCGCGGATCCGCCCGGAAACTCTCCTTCCGATGAAGCGATCTATCTTTTTTCTACGGGTTCCACGGGAAAGCCTAAGTGCGTTGCGAGGAGCCACGGCAACATGATCGCCCTTGCCCGAAACCATACGGCCACCATAAACTGGGATAGCGGGGACAGGATTCTTTTTTCGATTCCGATATCGCATACCTACGGCCTTGGAAACTTCGTAAGTGCCGTAAGCGTCGGGGCATGCTGTTATTTTCTTCCGAGGTTTACTAGAAAAGCGGTTCTCGGGGTGCTCGAAAAAGAGCAAATAACCATCTTTCCCGCCGTTCCGTTCATGCTTGAGACCCTCGCGCGAAGTGCAAGCCGGGGAGGTTATGACTTCCCGAAGCTAAAGCACGTTATTTCCGCCGGGGCTCCCTTGGCCGAGGAAACGTTTTTCTCTTTCCACGGTGCTTTCGGTGTTTATCCCCGCCAGCTCTACGGTTCCTCGGAGACCGGGGTGATGACGATTAATATCGCAGAGAACATAGAGGAAAAGCGTCTTTCGGTCGGAGTGCCTGTTGAAAACGTCGTTATAAAGGTGATTTCGGAAACGGGGCGAGAGCTTGGGGCCGGGGAGACCGGCGAGATCATAATAAAGAGTCCTTCCATGACGGACGGGTACGTCGATTTCCCAGAAGAGACCGAGAGGGTCTTCGTTGACGGTTTTTACCATACCGGGGATCTCGGAATGTTTGATAGTGACGGGTATCTTTTCATTTGCGGAAGAAAAAAGCTTTTCATCAACATCTCGGGGAACAAGGTTGATCCCTACGAGGTCGAAAGCCTGCTTATGACTCATGAAAAAATAACGGAAGTCGCGGTGATCGGTGTCTCCGGCGAGGCGGGCAGGGAGGAAGTAAAGGCCTTTATCGTCGCAGACGGCCTCACAAGGAGAGAACTTGTGGATTTTTGCAGGGGGAAAATCTCCGATTACAAGATTCCCGCGAAGATAGAATTTCTCGATACGCTTCCGAGAAGCCCTGCGGGCAAGGTCTTTAGGGAGAAACTTAAGTGACGGTGCGAAAAGAAGTTCTCGGAGAGAAGATAAAGCAGCTTGTCATAAGCAAATTCAATCTTGATATCGAGCCCCGCGATATATCGGCCGAGCAGTCGCTGATTGAACTCGGAGTCGGGGTTGATTCCGTATCGACCCTTGAGTTCATTATGGAACTTGAAGAGGAGCTTGGGGTCTCCATTGACGAATCAGAAGTTAATCCCGGGGTTCTTGAGACCGTTGAGAGTCTCTCTGAGTTTATAATGTCGCTAAATGATTCGCCTTGATCACAAGATTACATATAGCATAACAAACTGTATAATCTTCAAGAGAACTGCCAGATAAAGTAAGTAGTTCTGAACTTAGATACAAAGAGAGAGATGTTAAGAGCAAAGATTTCTTAATCTTTGATTATAATTGAGACGTATATGCTATGAACTCTTCTTATTCTGAAGAAGACCTAGTCAACTTGGTCAAGAAGTTGTGTGGTCTACCTGCCGAGACGGAGTGGTTGGAGTTCAAACACAACAATACCGCCCCACAAGAGATAGGTGAATATATATCGGCTCTCTCAAATGGTGCGGCTCTAAATCATAGATATCATGGATATTTAGTTTGGGGAATTGAAAACAATACTCATGAAATTCTCGGTACTACTTTTGATCCTGAGAAGAAGAAAGCAAAAAATCAGCCGCTACAGTATTGGTTGCATTCAGTCATGCTTGTCTTAAGCGGGTAAATAATGATGCTATGACCAATTCTTCTCTCAGGGAACGGTTTGGCATCAAAACAAGCAATAGATCAATGGTATCTCGTATTATTAAAGACGCTCTTGCGGCAGGTTCTATAGTGCAAGAAGATCTTAATGCAAGTCCCAAATTTATGCGTTATTTGCCATATTGGGTTAAAATGGCATCCGAGGAATACCAAATGTGATTCTTACTTGACTGGAAAGTTGCTTTGTTTGGGGTGGATTTACAAAAAGTCTTTCATATCAGGATGTTAGGAAGAAATTTTTACTTGACTGGGAAATGCGATTTTTCCCGCAAGCCTCGAAAAAGCGCATTTTTTTACTTTCTGTATAGGTTGGTTATCGGGAAGCGGCGGTCTTTTCCGAAGGCAAGAGACGTTATTTTTACTCCCGGGGCGCTCTGCCTTCTTTTGTATTCGTTCTTGTTGACCATTCTGATTATTCTACGGACGGTGCTTCTCTTCTCCCCGAGTTTTACTATGTCGTCAACACCGAGGCCGTCTTCCACGTAGGCTTTCAGTATCCTGTCGAGCGTGTCGTATTCAGGAAGTGAGTCGGTGTCTTTCTGCCCGGGACGAAGCTCGGCTGAAGGGGGCTTTTCAATTACCGATTTCGGTATTATTTCCTTCCCCCGCATGCGGTTGTAATAATGGGAAAGCTCGTAAACCATGGCCTTGGGCACGTCCTTTATTACCGCGAAACCCCCGGACATATCCCCGTAAAGCGTCGAGTAGCCGACCGCGAGCTCACTTTTGTTCGAAGTGGCGAGCACGAGCCACCCGAACTTGTTTGAAAGCGCCATCAGGGTATTCCCTCTTATCCTCGCCTGGATGTTCTCCTCGGTCACGTCATCCTCCATCCCGGAGAAAAGCTCGGCGAACATTCCCTCGTAGCACCTGAAAGCGTCTTCTATGGGGATGCTCAGAAGCTCGATTCCTAGGTTGCGCGCAAGCTTTTGCGCGTCGGTAACGCTTCCCTTGGAGCTGTACATCGAAGGCATTGAGACCCCGACGACTTTTTTGGGTCCGACAGCTTCTGCGGCAACCGCCGCGGTAAGCGAGGAATCTATCCCTCCGCTTAAACCGATCACCACTTTTTTAAAGCCGTTTTTTCTTATGTAGTCTCCCGTGCCGAGGACAAGTGCCGAGAAGGCGCATCTTAGCGGGTCTTCGGGGCGAGGGGCTCCCGTTTCCGGCATTTTTACTTTCCGCTTTGCTTTTGCGGGTTTAAGCGTAAACCTCTCGAGTTGATTTTCCTCGAAGGAAAGCTCGTATCTTGTTTTTCTTATGGTCGGAGTGTTAAGTCTTGATTTGTACACCCTTTCAGTGTTAACGTCGCAGACCAGCAGGTCTTCTGCGAAGTTGCGCGCGGTGGCGATGATCTCGCCTTTTTCGTCTATGAACATGCTGTTTCCGTCAAACACCAGTTCATCCTGTCCCCCGACCATGTTGCAGTAAGCTATTATGGTGTTGTAGTCAACCGCCCTTGTGGCGAGCATTCTTTCCCTTGCCACGGGTTTTCCCATGTAATAGGGGGACGCTGAGAGATTGAATATGATCTGTGCGTTTCCGAGCAGGACCTGGCTTCTTATCGGCTCCCCCGGATACCATATGTCTTCGCAGATCGTGACCCCGAAAGTCATCTTCCCCATCGTATACACGGGAAACCGTCTTTCGGACTGGAAGTAGCGGTTCTCGTCGAACACTCCGTAGTTGGGGAGGCGGAGTTTGTGATATACGTCGATTACCTCTCCTCTCTGGATCACGGCCGCGGAGTTGAATATGTCGTCTTTTTTGTCGACAAACCCTACTATGACAACCATGTTGTCTCGGCAGTGTTTCTTTATTTCATCAAGCGCCCGGATGTTGTCGTCAATAAACTCGATTTTAAGAAGAAGGTCCTCGGGAGGGTAACCAGTTACGGCAAGCTCGGGGAAACACAGGATATCTATATCGAGATTCCGCGCCGCCTCGATCGCTTCGATTATTTTCTTCGTGTTTCCGGTTATGTCTCCCACTCTTGGGTTGAGTTGGGAGAGCCCGGTCCGTAACTGTTTCATTTGAAGATTATACTCGCAACAGCGGGATATTTCGAGAATTCTTCGGCTTGCGGGCTACTAGAAATTATTGTCCAAGTTTTTTGTTGCACGGGCGCGGACGCGTTCCCCTCTCATCAGAATTGCCAGACCCTCTTCATCCAAGGTCGGGTCGGCAATCTGATCCATGGGTTCAAGCAGGTTGTAAACCCAGAGAAGAGCGATGTAGACGGCAACGCCGGTTGAGGGTTTACCTTTCTCGGCATCGGAAACTGGGCGAGGACCCGTACCGATTTTTTCCGCAACCCTTTTGATTGTCAGGTTTCTGCGAAGCCTGGCGGTGCGCAGGTTACGACCAAGACGCTTCAGTGTCCGTTCAACCGCGTACGGCGGTGTGCTATTTAGCAGGTTTTTAGCAGTCATAAGCTCTTAAGTGCATTTTATTCTAGTTAATCGGCTCTTAAGAACATACACTTATTTAATGAGGAAGCAAGTAATATGTGCTTAAGGCCATTTTATATCCGTCGAACTGAAATTTGAAGAACTCTGGTCATCACGGTCTGGTAGCAAAACGAGTAATAGGTCAATGGCATAGGGGGCTGTTAAGGAAGGTTCGGGCTAGGTGAGGGTAAAGGACAGGTAAACGATGTTTGCGGCAAAGTGAAAGAAAACGCTTGACCATATGGTTCCGGTTTTCATGTAGAGATATCCCATTACCAGAGAAGGAAAGAAAGTAAGGGCGTTCTGCGCACAGAAGCCCCCGTCGGAGAATACGCAGATCACAAGAAGATGTGCCCCGGCGAAAAGCACACTTGCCGCGACAACCGCCCCCCAACCGCCCCCGAGCGTTCTCTGAAGGTAGCCCCTGAAGAAAAATTCTTCGGGAAAAGCGATGGCGATAAGATGCGTGAACACAAAAAGTGCCGTCGGTTCGGTGAACTTGACCGTCTTTCCCGAATAGACGGAAAAAAAATAGATGCAGATTAAGTAGCAGGAAAGCACGGCAATAGAGATTCCCACTCCCCGGAGAAACCTCCGCGGATCGAATCTTAGGACATCCGCTGCACCGCGGTCAATGAGAAACGGAACCCAGAGCATAAACCCCGCCGAAAGTAAAAGGGCGTATTCGCGATTAAGTGCGGTTCTTGAGATGATTATCGCCGCTATTACCAATGCGTAGGCGGCAAGCGGTACCGCAAGATTTTTCGAAAGAAGTTGTTTCACGCGGATAGTGATTTTTTCTCTTGGGCCAAGGTTCCGACTATAATACTTGAATATAACGCAAAAAGGGGCACTTCGTTTCCATGGAAATCTCAGAAATAAAAAAACATCTTACAGCGGAGACGGTCGGCGAGAAGCTTTTTGTCTACGACGAGGTTGGTTCCACAAACGACGTTCTGCTCGGACTCATAGGCGAGGGCAAAGCCTCGGACGGGGCGGTTGTGGTTTCCGATTCGCAGACCGCGGGCAGGGGCAGGCTCGGCAGGAAATGGTTATCCCCCGCGGGGAGGAATCTTTATCTTTCCGCCGTGTTTTGCCCGGAGATTTCCCCACAAGAATCTTCTGTTTTCACCTTTCTTGCGTCCTGCGCGCTTGTTGATGTCTTCTCCGGCTACGGTGTAAGTGCCACGATAAAATGGCCGAACGACATTCTCGTCGGCGGAAGGAAAATCTCGGGAGTGCTGACGGAACTTGGCACCTCAGACGGCGCGGTTGATTATCTTGTAATCGGAATCGGGGTCAATCTCAATTTGCCGGAGGAATTCATACGCCGCGAGATGGAGGATATTTCGCAAAAGACGACCTCTCTTTCGATATTGCTTGGAGAGGAGGTTGAAAGAGAGAGGTTCTGCGCGGAACTTATTAACGCCCTTGACCGGTTCTACGGGGAGTTTCGCTGTTGCGGGACTCAGGCGATTGTAGATATGTGGATCGAAAGATGGGGATTTATGGGAAAGGAGATATCGGTTGACGTATCAGACGAGGTTATCTGCGGGGTGGTGGAGCGCGTCGATGCAAACGGCTTTCTTTGTCTTAGAACGGAAGAGGGCAACCTTCGCAGGGTGCTTACGGGAGATACGGTTTTTTAGAGAACCTCGATTATTTCGTGGCGAAGCTTGCGCATGAGATCCATCCACTCGTTTATCGTCTCCTCGGGTTCGTCGCTTACATCTTTTTTTATGACTATTCCGTAGACTCTGGGTTCGACGGCGCACTTTCCGTATCTTTGCGCGACTAGGGAGCCGAACCTGTAGAGTATCTCGAGAGCTTTTTTGTCTTTTCCCTCAAACCTGCTTACAAGGACCATCTCTGAGGAAAAACCCTCAAATATCCTGTTCCACAAGGTTGCGCTTGACTCCATGTGGAAGGAAAGCACTACGTTTTCGGGATCTTTTTTCTCTTCACTCTTGCTAGGATTCGTCATCTATGCTTTCTTATTATAACCACGGGCTGAGCGTGTGCGGAGTTCGGGATTTATGTTATAATTACGGGAGGCGTTTGAAGAAGTTGCTTACGCCGCAGCGGTTCTCGCTTTGTTTTTTCATAACGACACAACAGGCGGACAGGTTATATGAATTTGAAGAAATTTCCCGAAAAAAGGGGGCTTTACGACCCCGCGTTCGAGCATGATTCCTGCGGAATAGGATTCGTCGCTAACGTAAAGGGTGTCAAGTCGAATTCCATAATTCGCCAGGCCATAACCGTGCTCAGAAACCTCGAGCACCGCGGAGCATGCGGATGCGAGCCGAACACAGGAGACGGGGCCGGGATACTGTTCCAGAAACCCCACGCGTTTTTTGTCGAGGCCTTGGGGACCGAGGGAATAACCCTCCCGGCGGAGGAAGATTACGGGGTCGGAATGATATTTCTCTCCCCCGATCCGTCGGTTGAGGAAGATACAAAAAACACACTTGAGAATATAGTTACTCAGGAGGGCCAGACCGTTTTGGGCTGGCGGGTAGTTCCGACCGACAACTCCTCTTTGGGCGCGACCGCCCTTGGATGCGAGCCCGGGATAAGGCAGATATTCATCGGCCGGGGGGACGGGACCGCCGCCGGAGACGATTTCGAAAGAAAGCTCTACATAATAAGAAAGCGTGCCGAGGCTGAAATAAAAACCTCAGGACGCGACGAGTCCTTCTACGTGCCTAGTTTTTCGGCAAGAACCATAGTCTACAAGGGGATGCTCGTTACCTGGCAGCTTGATCTCTATTTCCCGGACTTAATGTCCGATCTCCTGGAGAGCGCGATAGCCCTTGTGCACTCGCGTTTCAGCACCAACACGTTTCCGAGCTGGGACAGGGCTCACCCCTACAGATACGTTATACACAACGGTGAGATAAATACGCTTCGGGGAAACATAAACTGGATGCACTCAAGACAGGCCATTTTGGAATCGGAGGTCTACGGCGACGATATCCAGAAGATCTTTCCCGTGATAGCTCCTGAAGGGAGCGATTCAGCCTCGTTTGATAACGCCATGGAGTTTTTATGTCTCTCGGGCTACTCGATAGAGCACGCCGTGATGATGATGATTCCCGAGCCGTGGTCGAAGCACAAAAGCATGTCCGCTGAGAAAAAGGATTTCTACAGGTTCCACAGTTGTCTTCTCGAGCCATGGGACGGCCCCGCTTCCATAGCGTTTACCGACGGCGAAAAAGTGGGCGCGGTGCTTGACAGAAACGGGTTGCGTCCCACTAGATACTACGTCACAAAGGACGACACCGTGATACTGAGCTCAGAAGTGGGAGTCCTAGACATACCGCCCGACAGGGTGAGCTACAAGGGGCGTCTGCTTCCGGGAAGGATGCTTTTAATAGACACCCGCGAAGGCCGCATCGTCGAAGACACCGAACTCAAGGAAAGGCTTTCGACGGAAAAACCCTACGGAAAGTGGCTTGCGGAAAACATGGAGAGTTTCTCCGGGATGATGGAGGGAGAGCCCCCCGAGGTCCCGCCCGAATATGATCCCTCAGAGCTTCTTGCGGGGCAGAGAGTTTTCGGCTACACGTTTGAGGACCTGCGCATTCTTCTGGGCCCGATGTCGAAAAACGCCGTCGAGCCGGTGGGGGCCATGGGAGTTGATACTCCGCTTGCGGCGCTGTCTGACGAGTCGAAGCTTCTTTACAACTATTTCAAGCAGATGTTCGCCCAAGTCACAAATCCCGCAATTGACGCCATACGAGAGGAACTTGTAACCGGGACCATGGTCACGCTTGGGACGACGGCCAACATACTGCGCCCCGAGGAGAAAAGCTGCGAGAAAGTAGAGCTCGAGACCCCGTTTCTCACTAACCCCGAGATCGAGAAGCTGAAGACGCTTCGCGGGGAAAAATTCCGCTGCGAAGTGATTCCCACCCTTTTCGATCCCGAAAAAGGAGCCGAGGGACTTGAGGACGCGCTTTCCCGGATATTCGACCGCGCCGATGAACTAATAGAAAAAGGCGCCAACATCCTGGTTCTCTCGGACAGGGGTTTTGACGCTCAGAACGCCCCCATTCCCGCTTTGCTCGCGGTCTCGGGACTTCACCACCACCTGATAAGAAACGGAAACAGGATGCGCACCGCGCTAATCGTTGAGTCTGGCGAGCCGAGAGAGACTCACCACATGGCGCTTCTTATAAGCTACGGCGCAAGCGCGGTCGCTCCCTACATGGCCTACGAAACCTTAAACGGCATGATTCACCAGAACATGCTTGTGGGCATGTCTTACGAGGAAGCGGTCTCGGGGTACGTGAAAAGTCTTGTTAAGGGCATAGTGAAGATAATGTCCAAGATAGGCATCTCCACGGTGCAGAGCTACCACGGGGCCCAGATATTCGAGGCGCTCGGTCTTAACACCGAGTTTGTCGAGAAGTACTTCACGTGGACGGCCTCCCGGATACAGGGAGTGGGAGTGGACGTCATAGCCGAAGAGTCGATAAGACGCCACTCCAGGGCGTACGCTGAGAGGGACGTTGAAACGGCGACGCTTGAAACAGGAGGGGTCTACAGGTGGAGACCCGACGGAGAGCGCCACATGTACCACCCGCGCACCGTGCACAAGCTCCAGGAAGCCTGCCAGACGGGAAGCTACGAGAAGTTCAAGGAGTACACTAAGCTTGCGAACGACGAGGAAAAAGAGCACTATACGCTTCGCGGCCTGATGGAGCTTAAGTTCTCAGAAGACTCGGTTCCGCTCGACGAGGTGGAGTCGGTCGAGAGCATATGCAGAAGGTTCAAAACAGGGGCCATGTCCTACGGGGCGATAAGCAAGGAGGCCCACGAAAGCCTCGCGATCGCGATGAACCGCATAGGGGGCAAAAGCAACACTGGCGAGGGGGGAGAAGATCCCGACAGGTACACTCCCGATCCCAACGGGGACCTCAGGAGAAGTTCCATAAAGCAGGTCGCTTCGGGCCGTTTCGGCGTCACGAGCGAATACCTAGTGAACTCAGAGGAGATACAGATAAAGATAGCCCAGGGGGCAAAGCCGGGGGAAGGGGGGCAGCTTCCGGGAAGAAAGGTCTACCCCTGGATAGCCAAGGTCAGATTCTCGACTCCGGGAGTGGGGCTTATATCGCCTCCTCCGCACCACGACATCTATTCGATCGAGGATCTGGCGCAGCTTATCTACGATCTTAAAAACGCGAACCGCCACGCGAGGATAAACGTCAAGCTGGTTTCTGAGGTCGGCGTCGGGACCATAGCCGCGGGCGTGGCGAAGGGTCACGCGGACGTGATACTCATAAGCGGAACCTCGGGGGGAACGGGAGCATCTCCGCAAAGCAGCATACATCACGCGGGACTTCCCTGGGAACTAGGCATAGCCGAAACGCACCAGACCCTAGTTCTTAACAACCTTAGAAGCAGGGTGGTTCTTGAGACCGACGGTCAGATGAAAACCGGAAGGGATGTAGCCATCGCGGCCCTTCTTGGCGCCGAGGAGTACGGTTTTTCCACGGCTCCCCTAATAGTTCTCGGATGCATAATGATGAGGGTCTGTCATCTTGATACCTGTCCGGTAGGAGTCGCAACGCAGAACCCCACGCTTCGCGAGAAATACACGGGAGACCCGGCGCACGTGGTCGATTTCATGCATTTTGTCGCCACTGAGTTTCGCGAGATAATGGCGAAGATGGGTTTTCGGACGGTAAACGAGATGATAGGCAGAACGGACCGCCTCGAGATGAGAAAGTCGCTTGACCACTGGAAGGCCAAGGGCATAGACCTAAGCAGTATCCTCTTCCGTCCCGAAGTTCCCGAGGACTGGGGAACCTACTGTCAGATCGAACAGGACCACGGCATACAGAACTCCCTTGATGAAACCGTCTTGACGGATATATGCCGCCCGGCGATTGAGCGGGGCGAGCGGGTCCGCGCTGCCGTACCGATAAGGAACGTGAACAGGACCGTGGGAACCATAGTCGGAAGCGAGCTTACGAGAAGGTACGGTCTTGACGGACTCGAGGAGGATACGATAAGGCTTCATTTCTCGGGTTCCGCGGGACAGAGCTTCGGAGCTTTCGTTCCCAAGAGCATGACACTTGTTCTGGAAGGGGACTCAAACGACTATACGGGAAAGGGTCTTTCCGGGGGCAAGATAATCATCTATCCTCCGAAGGAATCAACTTTCGTTGCGGAGGAGAACATTATAATCGGTAACGTCGCGTTTTACGGCGCCACCGGAGGGGAAGCCTACGTGAGGGGGATTGCCGGCGAGAGGTTCTGCGTCAGAAACAGTGGGGTCCGCGCCGTGGTGGAAGAGGTTGGGGATCACTGCTGCGAATATATGACAGGGGGCCGCGTCGCCGTGCTGGGTCCGACCGGGAGGAATTTCGCGGCCGGGATGTCAGGTGGCATAGCGTATGTATATGACCCAGAGGGGGATTTTGAGGGAAGATGCAATACCGAATCCGTATTCCTTGAGTTTGTGGGGGAAGATGAAGAAGCAGAACTCCTGGGAATGATAAGAAAACACCTTGAGTACACCGGAAGCAAGGTAGCAAAGCGGATTTTGGAAGACTGGACCGGAAGCCTTCCCAGATTCGTGAAAGTGATACCGAAAGATTACAAGAGAATGCTTGAGCACATAAACCGCGCCCAAGAGGGTGGTCTTTCCGGTGACGAGGCCCTTATGGCGGCCTTTGAAGAAAACAAAAGAGATCTCGCGCGCGTAAGCGGAAACTGACACTGAAGCCCGAACGGAGGAGAAGTTTTTCATGGGTGATCCCACAGGTTTTATGAATTACGATAGAAAGCTGGGACTTGACAGGGATCCTGCCCAGAGAATCGGCGACTGGAGCGAATTCCACGGACATCTTCCGGTAAAAGAGCTTGCCCTTCAGGGCGCAAGATGCATGGACTGCGGAGTTCCCTTCTGCCAGACGGGCCAGATAATCGGCGGAATGACCGCCGGGTGTCCCATAAACAACCTTATACCAGAGTGGAACGACTTGGTTTACTCCGGCCTCTGGAGAGAGGCTCTTGAGAGACTTCACAAGACCAACAATTTCCCCGAATTCACGGGCCGGATATGTCCGGCTCCCTGCGAGGGGTCTTGTGTTCTGGCTATAAACGAACCTGCTGTTACCATAAAGAGCATAGAGTGCGCCATAGTCGACAGGGGTTTTGAGGAAGGATGGATCACCCCCGAGCCTCCCGAGCGGAGAACCGGAAAGAAAGTCGCCGTAATAGGCTCTGGACCCGCGGGACTTGCGTGCGCCGCACAGTTGAACAAAGCGGGGCATCTGGTTACCGTGTTTGAAAGGGACGACCGCATCGGCGGACTGCTCATGTACGGAATTCCCAACCCCCACCTTGACAAGGAAATCGTTGACCGCCGCGTCGATATCCTCGCTGAGGAGGGAATCGAGTTCGTTACCAGCACGGAAGTGGGGAAGGATATTGACGGAAACGAACTTATAAAAAACTTCGACGCAGTGGTGATATCCACCGGAGCGACGAAACCCAGGGATCTTCCGATTGAGGGAAGGGACCTTGAAGGAATTTACTTCGCCATGCAGTTCCTCAGAGCGAATACAAAGAGCCTTCTTGACAGCGGGCTTAGTGACGGTCGCTACATTTCCGCTGCGGGCAAGGACGTAATCATTCTAGGGGGTGGCGACACCGGAACCGACTGCGTCGCAACCTCGATGAGACATGAATGCAGAAGCCTTCTTCAGTTCGAAATACTCCCCACGCCTCCCGCTGAGAGGGCTTCAGATAACCCTTGGCCGCAATGGCCTAGGGTATACAGACTTGATTACGGTCAGCAGGAGGCCATGGCGGTTTTCGGCGAAGACCCGAGAAGGTATCAGGTTCTTACCAAAAGATTTATAGGTGATGACGCGGGCAGGGTAGCAGAACTTGAGACCGTGCGCATTGAGTGGTACAGGGGAGATAACGGAAGGATGACATTTAGAGAAGTGGAAGATTCTGAGCAGAAGTGGCCATGCGGACTTGTGCTTCTGGCCCTCGGATTCCTGGGGCCCGAGCAGGGACTTTTGCAGCAGATGAATATCCGCACCGACGAGCGCTCAAACGCTATGGCGGAGTACGGAAAGTATATGACAAATGTCGAGGGAGTTTTCGCGGCGGGGGACTCACGCAGGGGACAAAGTCTTGTGGTGTGGGCGATAAACGAAGGAAGAGAAGCCGCCAGGGAGTGCGACAGGTATCTCATGGGGTCAACCGACCTTCCATAAACACTCTCTAACGTTACGAGGAGGACTTTCTAGATGGCTTTTGCTGATCCTAAAGAGCAGTTAAAGGTAATAAAAAGGGGAACTGAGGCGATAATTCCCGAAGAGGAGCTTCTTTTGAAGCTTGAAGCCTCAGTGAAGAGCAATCGGCCTCTTAAGGTAAAGGCAGGGTTCGATCCCACCTCTCCAGACCTGCATCTGGGTCATGGGATAATCCTCAAGAAACTTCGCGATTTTCAGACCCTGGGACACGAGGTTCTTTTCCTCATAGGAGATTTCACTGCCTATATAGGCGACCCCTCGGGGAGAAGCGAAACCCGCCCGTCAATCTCAAGAGAGGAAATAATCAAGAACTCAAGGACTTACGAACGTCAGGTTTTTAAGGTCCTTGACAAAAAAAAGACCCGGGTTTTTTCAAACTCCCGCTGGCTCAGCGACCTCGGTTCAGAGGAGCTTCTCGGGCTTACTTCTCTGGTTAACGTTTCCCGGATACTGGATCGGGATGATTTCTCAAAGAGGTACAAGGAAGGGGTATCCATTTCTCTCAGGGAATTCATATATCCCTTGGTGCAGGCATACGACTCGGTGCAGATGCACTGCGACGTTGAGCTCGGCGGCACGGATCAGACCTTTAACATACTGCTCGGCCGCGATTTCCAGAGACATTACGGACAGTCTCCGCAGGTAGGAGTTTTTCTTCCTATACTTGAGGGAACCGACGGGGTAAAAAAGATGTCTAAGTCCCTCGGGAACTACATAGGACTTGACGAATCTCCCCAGGATATATACGGAAAGATGATGTCGATTTCAGATGAGCTTATGTGGAGATACTATCTTCTTCTAAGCTCCCGCAATGAAAAAGAGATACAAAAGCTGAAAGCCCGTCATCCTATGGAGGCTAAAAAAGCCCTTGCCTCGGAAATCGTTTCTTGGCTTCACGACTCGCAAAGTGCCCTGGAAGCCGCCCGGGATTTTGAAACCAAGTTTTCAAAAAGATCTTTCCCGGAAGACGCGAAGGAAAAGATCTACACCGCACGCTCCCGCAAGGTAGTCGACCTTGTTTTGGAAGTATCCGATTCAGTTGATACGAAAGGGCAGGCGAAAAGGCTAATATCCCAAGGAGGGCTCGTCATAAACGGGGAGAAGTATACCGACCCGAATTCAGTTTTCCCTGACGACGCCGCTTTTGAGGTTAAGATTGGAAAAAAAGAGTTCCTGAGAGTCGTGATCAAATAAGCGAATCCGGCTTTTCTCCTATGAGAGTTATGCAACACCGGCGAACTCAAACTTAATATTTTTTCTTAAGTAAATGCCTACCGAGAAAAAAGAAAGTGTCGGCACGGCGCCCGTGAAGACATCGGCGGATTCCGGAGTAACGGTTATGGGGTTCGGGATATCGCGAAGTTCCGCAGTTTATTTGCTGATTCTGGGAGTGCTTGTAGCGGCAAGTTATTTTCCGGTTCTGTGGGGGGAATTCATATGGGATGATTTTCTGTTAACGAAACTCAAGGCCGTTTCCAGCTGGGACGGTATCTGGCGGCTGTGGTTCGATCCTGTGACTGCCTATCTGCAGAGAGACGCCGTGGAGGGGCACTACTGGCCGCTTCTCTATACGACTTTCTGGCTAGAGCACAAGCTCTGGGGATTTGACCCGCTGGGCTATCACATAGTCAATCTTCTGCTCCACTTCGCAAACACGGCGCTTCTCTGGCGTCTGCTTATGCGCTTGGGGGTTCCCGGCGCGTGGTTCGCGGCTGCGGTGTTTGCGGTGCACCCCCTGCACACCGAATCGGTCGCGTGGATTATTTCCCGAAAAGACCTGCTCTCGGCCCTGCTTTATCTATCTGCGTTTTTCATGTGGGTCCGCTTCGTCGAATCACCCCGTACCAGGCCCTATGTAGCGGCGCTTCTTCTTTTCGCGGCGGCTCTGCTCTGCAAGTCGATCGCGATTACCTTACCGGCGGCGCTTCTGATCTGGCAATGGTGGAAGGAAGGTCGTGTTACCGCGAGATATTTTCTGCGGGTGGCACCGTTTTTTCTTGTCGGGCTTGTGGTCGGGGGATTTGACATCTGGTTTTATAAAGCTCACACGGCTCTCTCTTTTGATTATTCCGTCTATGAGCGGTTGCTTATTGCCTCACGGGCCTTGTGGTTCTACGCGGAAAAACTGCTTTGGCCCATGAACCTTGCCGTGATCTACCCGCACTGGGAGATTGACGCGGCGGACCCGCTTGGCTGGATATATTTCGCCGCCGCGGTAGCTGTGGCCGCGGGGCTCTGGATCATGCGCCGCCGGATCGGCAGGGGACCTCTTGCCTGCGCGCTTTTTTTCGCGGTCACGCTGTCTCCGACGCTCGGTCTCGTTGACTACAGTTACATGGGACATTCTTTTGTGGCGGACCGTTTCCAGTATCTGGCCGGTATTGGGATGATCATACTTTTCGCCGCCGCCGCCACGCGGATCGCCGACAGGTTGTCGCCCGCGGCGCACAAGACTACAAAGGGCATCGCCTTGGTCGTGCTTGCCTTGCTTGGCATTGCTACCTGGAATCATACAGGCGTCTACAAAAACGAGCTTTCCCTGTTTAACCACGTCATCTCCTTTAATCCCCAATCATGGGCGGCTCATCAGAACGTGGGTATGGCCCTGCTGAGACTTAACCGGTTTGAGGAGGCGGAGAGATCTCTGCGCAACTCCCTCGAGATATTTCCGCTAAACGTCAAGGCTTTCAGGAACTTGGGAGAGGCTCTAAAGGGACAGCAGCGTTACGAGGAATCGCTTAAGTGGTACGGAACGGCAATCAAGCTAGAGCCTGAAGAACCATTGAACCACGCGGGCATAGGAACAGTGTTTTTCCAGATGGAGCGATACCCGGAGGCTGTTTCGAGCATAAAGCGTGCTCTTGAACTTCAGCCTGATTTTGAGACGGCGCCTAGGCTCCATTCCCTTATAGCCCAAGGGTTGCGGAAGATGGGCCGCCACGATGAGGCGGACAGGCACTTTGAACTCAGCGTGAAACTGAGCCTGGGAATGAATCCGGGTGACCCGGTGGCTTTTTTCTCCCGGGCCGAAGATCTGCGGGGGCGAAAACTACATGAGGAATCGCTCAGGTGGTATCGCTTTGCCATTGAAGTGGATCCGGATTTCGCTTTGGCCTACGCCGGCATGGGTGATTCGCTTTACCAGCTTGGCCGCTACCCCGAGGCCGTTTCGAGTATAAAACGTGCCCTTGAGCTTCAGCCTGATTTCCCGATGGCTCCCACCCTGCGTTATCTCATGGGTCGGGCATTGCGGGGAATAGGTCCGCCTCATGATGTGCAAGATCAAACAAGTAGTAGCAGTATCAGGGAAAGCGGTCCGGGTAACGCAGGGACTTTTTTCTCCAGGGCCGAAGATCTCCGGGGGCAGAAGCGCTACGAGGAGTCGCTTAAGTGGTATTGGGACGCCATAGAGGCGAATCCGGATTTCGCCTTGATCTACGCCGGCATGGGAGATTCGCTTTACCGTCTGGGCCGTTACCCCGAGGCCGTTTCAAGCATGAAAAGAGTTTTTGAACTGATGCCGGATTTCCCACTGGCGCCCACCCTGCATTATCTCACAGGCCAGGCGTTGGGGGAGATGGGCCGTTACGACGAGGCCGAGGAACACTACGAGAGCGCGTTGCGGATTGGCCCGGGTTTTAAGGAGGCCATTAACGGTTTGGCGGAACTGCTGCTGGCTCAGGAACGTTACGGGGAAGCCTTGGACCGCTATCGGGTGCTCGCGCAGATCGAACCCGAAAACGCGACGACGCATTCCCAAATCGGCATCGCGCTCTTTAAGATCGGCAGGGCGGAGGAAGCGCTTGCGAGCTTTGACCGCGCACTTTCTCTTGATCCGACTCTGGAGTTGGCGCGAAACTACAGGGAACGGGTACTTAAAAGCGTAACGGAAGGGGACGAGCAGCCTGAGTGAGTCGCTGCGCGGATGTAAAACAATAAGGTGCGCAAAAGATTATTGAATCCGGGTGCAAATAGCCGTTAGAAAAAGCGAGTCGGCCTGTAAGCCGAGTTCTGTCAAGCACGGTCATCCATCTGAGATACCTGTTGCCAGGATACCTTAAGCGACTACCCGAAAACCAGGGCGGGCAACCCTGACCGGACCGTGGTCCGGGCGTTTTCCTATTTGTCTTTCTTCGGGCGGGGTTTGCCTTGCCTCCTCCATCACTTTCGGAGCGGTGGTCTCTTACACCACCTTTTCACCCTTACCGGAACGCCTGCGGCGCCCAGGCGGTATACTTTCTGCTGCACTTTCCGTTGTCTCGCGACACCTGGTCGTTAACCAGCGCCCTGCCCCGTGAAGCTCGGACTTTCCTCCCGCGGACAAACCGCGGGCGACCGCACGGCCGACTCGCTAGTCATTAAAGTATCTATCTATCGCCTCGTTAGCAAGGCCGTCGGCCTCGGTGTTCTTCTCCCTGGGGATATACTCTATTTCGAATGTGGGGATCAAGGAGACGAGCTTTTTCGCTTCTGAGTGCAGGATTCTAAGCTTCGGGTCCTTTACCTTCCAGAGCCCGTTCATCTGACTTGCGACGAGTTGGGAGTCGGTGTGGATTTTTACCGTGGGGCTTCCTTCGGCCACCAGATAGGCGAGAGCTTTGATGAGCGCTTTGTATTCAGCCTCGTTGTTCGTTCCCCTGCCGATATATTCTCTTATTTCCTCTCTGCTTGCGTCAGGGCGGATTATAAGAACTCCGATGCCGGATTCTCCCGGGTTTCCTCTTGACGCTCCGTCTATGTAGACTTCGGTTGTTTTTCCGGGGGACATGTTCTCGGGAGGATAACCGCTTGGGTGGTTATGGTTTAGTGTAAAGAATTTTCTTGCAGCTCGGGCACTGAATCGGCTTTAGCCGTTTCAGTATTTCGTTGTATAGCTGAGGGGGGATGTTTATGTGGCAGCTGGTACATTGTTCGTTTTCGGCAAGCGCAAGCGCCCTGCCGTTTTTCTTGAAGATCTTTTCGTAAAGCGGGAGTATCTTCGGGTCTATCTTGGACACCAGTTCACTTTTTTCCCTTTCCGCGGGTTCGCGGGAAATTTCGAGTTCTTCAATCTTTTTTTCTTTCTCCACGATCTGCTGCGCATATTGCTCTTCTAGGGTCGCGTAGTTTTCCTTTTCTTCGCCAAGCGCCGTCTCGGTCTCTTCAATCTCTGCCATTACGGAGATCGTCTGGTCTTCTATTTCGAGGGTTTCCTTCCTGGTATCGGTTATTTCTTTCTGGAGCGCTTCGTATTCCCTGTGAGTTTTTATGGCGAACAGTCTGGCCTCGGAGTTCTTTATGGATTCCTGATTGGAGCGAAGCGAGGACTCAAAGTCGTTTCTCTGCGCCCTGAGTTCCGCAAGCTTGGCCTCTTTTAGCTGTATTGATTCTTCTTTTTCCAGAAGATCTTTTTTAAGATTGTCGATTTCGCTTGGATATCTTTCAAGCCCTTCTGTTAACTCTCTGATTCTTATGTCAACTGTCTGAAGCTTCTGCAAACTCTCAATATACTGTTCCATAATTTTTTACTTTGGGCGAAGCGGTATCACTATGCTTTTGTGAGGAGAAGATAATATTTTTGCGTTTTTGGAAGGGGATTGCTTCTGTTTTTTCTCTATTGACCTTCATGGTCTTTCTTTTCTCAATTCTGGGCCCACCCGGACTCGAACCAGGGACCGACGGATTATGAGTCCGCTGCTCTAACCAACTGAGCTATGGGCCCTAATAAAACTAGGCAACAGAATATATTTAATCGGATTTTTTTGTCAAATTTACCGGTCGAAAAATATAAAAACCCGATTTTTACTCCCCTTGTATTTAACGGAAAACAAAAAGATTTCCGTTTCCCGGATCCCGGGAACCCTTTACTTTGAATACCGATGAGAGAAGTTTTTCGGAAAGCACACGCGACGGTTCCCCAAGGGCGACGGTCCGTCCGTTTTCAAGCACAAGCACCCTGTCGCAGAACCTGCTGGCAAGACTCAGATCATGGAGAACCGCGACGACTCCTTTTCCTTTCCGCGCGATTGATCTGAGCAGCTCCATGAGAGCGAACTTGTGATGTATGTCGAGGTGGGAAGAGGGTTCGTCAAGGAAAATAAAATCCGTTTCCTGCGCAAGCACCCTCGCGATCGACACCCTCTGCTGCTCTCCTCCCGAAAGCGTCGTTACTTTTCTTTGAGAAAACCCCTCCATGTCTACAAGCGAAAGACAGTCCTCGGCTCGTTTTATATCCTCTTCGCTCTCGCTCTCGAGAATTCCGAGATACGGATATCTCCCCGTGAGCACTACCTCAAGTACGCTTAGCGGAAAATCGAAATAGGATGTCTGGGGGAGAAACGATATTTTTCTGTAAAGCTTTTTTGCCTCGTACTGGCGGAGATCTTTTCCGTCAAGCAGTATGCGGCCCTCCGAGGGGTTGAGTATCCGGGTGAGAAGCCGAAGAAGCGTGGACTTTCCTGCTCCGTTAGGGCCTATTACACAAAGAAACTCGTTTTTTTCGATCTCAAAGCTTGCGTCGGCAACTATTGTTTTCCCGTTTACGCCGTAACTCAATTCCGATGCCTTTATGGATTGTTTTTCTTTTTGCATTTTATGCGATTCCTTTTCCGCTGAAATTTCGCCTCAGCAGAAACACAAAGAAAGGAACTCCGATAAAAGAAGTAATTATTCCGAGCCGCAGTTCCTGAGGGCTCATAACGGTTCTTGCTATAAGGTCAGCTACGGGCAAAAAAATGGCTCCCGCGATAAAACTCGCGGGCAGAAGCCGTCGATGGTCCACTCCGATTATGAGTCTTACTGAGTGCGGGATTATAAGTCCGACGAATCCTACGATACCGCTTACCGCCACACTTGCTCCGACTATAAGGGAACTGAGAACTATCAGGTGTCTTGTCGTTTTTTCGATGTCAACGCCTAGGGTCTTGGCCGTTTCGTAGCCAAGGAGTCTTGCGTTTAGGTTCTTCGCGTAAAAAAGCAGTATGATCGAGGCGGTGAGCACTGGCGCTGCTGCCATCGCGAAATGCGTCCATGTGCGCGAGTCGACTCCGCCCATTATCCAGAAAAGCATTTCCTTCATGGACCATGCGTTTGATACAGAAAGCACAAAAGTCGTAAGAGAGACAAAAAGCGTTCCAAGGGCTACTCCGCAGAGAAGAAGTGTCGTGTTCTCGACAAACCCCCTGTAGCGGGATATTCCATAGACCGTATATGCCGTGAGAAGGGTGCCTGCGAAAGCGACAAGAGGGAGCAGGAGAAACCACCGCTGGTAAATACCGGTGTAGATAGCCAAGACGGCGAAAAACGCTCCTCCGCTTGACCAGCCCAGTATTCCGGGCTCAGCCAGAGGATTTCTGAACATCGCCTGCATTACCGCTCCTACAATTGAGAGACCTCCACCTATGGTCGCGGCGAGCAGAACCCTCGGAAGCCTCACGTTCCATACGATAAGTTCATGTGATTTTTCAATCCCCGCTTCTGCATCTAACCAGAGTAATTTGCCAGCTATTACGCGGAATACATCGTCAAACGGAACGCTCACCGCCCCGAGCGAGACGCATGCGACGACGGTTAACACAAGAAGGGAAGCGAGTATTACGTATACGGAAAGCGTTTTTTTACCGATCGGCATTGTTTTGCGTTCTGAAAATCAAGTTCACCAGATCGATTACGGCCTGCGCCGCGTAATGAGACGCGGCGTCCAGATGCTTTCCCGCGACGACTATAATCTTTTTGTCCCTGAAAGCGGAATTTTGGAACATCTGGCCGACAAAGTCCGGGTGAGAAGGATTATAACTACTTGTAAGAACCAGGTCAGGGTTGTTTTGGATTACGTACTCAGTCGATATGTTGCTGTATCCGCTTAGCCCGAGTCGGGCCGGAAGATTGATGGCTCCGGAACTTTCTATTATATCGTTTACGGTCGTGTGTTTGCCGACTGTAAACCCGGGAGCTCCGTAAAAAAGAACCGTCGGGGCTTTTGCGTCCGGAGGGATTTTCGCTCTGGCGTCTGCGACCTGTTTTTCCATGTTCTCTACGAGGGTTTTTGCCGCGGTCCCCTCGCAGACCGCATCTCCCAACATCTTTATGTTCTTTTTTATGCTCTCAAGCGAGACGATTTTGTGGAGCACAAGCACCTTTATTCCTGCCGCCTCAAGGTGCGCGCGTATGTTCGGGTTCGTGTGGCTCGCGAGTATCACGAGATCGGGAGATTTCGTGATTACCTGTTCGAGGTTCGCCCGGACCTGCGGAATTCCCTGTGCTTTCTCCACTACGTTTGAAATCAGCGGGTCTGTCGAGAAATAGGTGAGCGCGGCTATCTTTTTTCTGTCACCGACAATGTCAACGAGTATTTCGTCTGAGGCTAAAGTAAGCGAGATTATGTTTTTGGGGCAGGGTGTTCTCGCCAGGCACGCCACAGGCGCGACGGTCAGGACAAGCAGAACCGCCGCAAACAGATTTTTGATACTCACCTTGAACCCCCGGCTTTTCCTTACGGGTTGAGAATGACTTTTCCGAATTGCTGGCGGTCTTCAAGAATTTTCTGCGCCGCCGCGGCTTCGCTAAGGTGAAACTTGTTGTGTATCCAAGGTTTAAGAGCCCCTTCCTCGGCAAGCTGCGCGACTTTTTCGAAATGTTCCACTCGTGCGTTAAACACCGTTACTCCGAGTACCGAGAGATCTTTCATTATAAGTGGACCGATGGATGCTTCAGTAACCCCGCCTCCCGCGACGCCGATCAGCAGAAGTTTTCCCCTCGGGGCAATATACTGGGTGTTTTCTTTCCAGACCGAAGCCCCCACGGGGTCGAAGATCATGTTTATTTTATGCGTTTTAGTAACTTGCTTTAGCTCCTCTCCGAGATCCGAGGAGTTGTAATTTATTGTGACGTCAGCCCCGATTTCTTTTGCCTTTTCAAGTTTTTCGTCACTTCCCGCGGTAGCTATAACGAAAGAATCGAAAAGCTTGGCTACCTGGATCGCCGCGCTTCCCGTTCCGCTTCCCGCCGCGTGCACGAGCACCGTCTCTCCCTTGCCGATATTTGCTCTTTCGCAAAAGGCGTACCAGGCGGTAACGTAGCAGGTGGGAAGAGTCGCCGCGTCATCAAAAGAAAGCCCTTCTGGGATCGCGACCACGTTCGACGAAGGAATCTTTATGTATTCGGCAAATCCTCCGTGGAGGTTGACCCCGACTATCTCAAGGCCTCTCTCCGAGCGCACCGCCGGCATGATCATGACCCGCTGGCCCGTCTCCACGTCGGACACGTCATCGCTTTTCTCGCAGACAATACCCGCTACATCTACTCCTCCAACATGCGGCAGAGGCACTGGACGGGGTGATTTCCCGCTTCTAAGCCTAAGATCGATGAAATTTATTGAAGAGGATTTTACCTCTACCAGGACTTCTCCCGGCCCGAGCTGCGGATTGCTTACCTCTTCGTACTTAAGAACATCGACTCCTCCGAATTCGTGATATATAATGGCTTTCATTATGTTCGCTCCTGTGGATATTTATCGGATTAAGGTACTTGGCTTTAAGGGTTTGGCAATATCACCAGAATTATACGGAAGTTTTGGATTGTCACCTCCTGAAAGGGGCTTCGAAATAGTTCTTTTCCTCCCAAAACTGCTAGTTCCTGAAACCCAGAGGGGGTCTTCCGGGGTTTACGGTATTTTGTACAAAACGCCTACAGAGCTGGGGCGGGGAATAACAAGCCGCCGAAAAGAAGCCACGCCACGGCCAGTGTCCAGATGACGTTCATCCCCTGCGCTATGAGAAACGCGTAGGCGGGGCGGCCTTCTTCCATGCTGATCAGGGTGGAAAGATGGGTCTCAAGGCCTATGCAGACAAAGGCGAGGGCGAACCACCAGCCGCGAAGTTCCTTCATGAGCCCCTTTGTCTGCGAGACGAGATCGTCTCCCACGACGAAGGAAAAAAGAAGCGATGTCGCCATGAAACCCAGAATGAATTTCGGAAAGCGCTCCCAGATGACCCCGGCCGACGGCTTTACCCCTTCATCCGCGCCTTGGCGGAACGTCCACCACAGAGAAAGAGCGAACGCCGCTAGACCCAGCATTGCGTTCTGCGAAAACTTCACCACTACGGCGGCGTTCATCGCCGACTCTCCCACCAGTTCCCCGGCGGCCACCACGGCTCCTGTTGTGTCAATGGTTCCTCCGATCCATGCTCCTCCTACTACCGCAGGAATCTGGAAATGCTCTACAGCCCAGGGCATGATCAGCATCATGGGGACGGCCACTATGAGAACGAGAGAAGTTACGTAGGAGAGCTTCTTTCTGTCTCCGCCTATGGCTCCGCAGGCCGCAATGGCGGCCGAGACTCCACAGATTGAAACGGCCGTGGAGAGAATGACGGCGAACTCGGAATCCACGGCAAGCTTCCGGCAGATCCAGTAGCAGGCATACCAGATGACGAGGACAACGAGCAGGGCCTGCAGAATCCCCGCTAACCCCGCAGAGAGTATCTTGCCGAACAGGACCCCGGAACCCAGGATGATAAGCCCGATTTTGATGTAGTACTCGGTGCGGACCGCCTCCCGGAAGCGATCGGGGAAAACGTTGCCGATGAGCATTCCGATGAAAAGGGCGAAGATGACGTAGCTTATCCCCCATTCCTTGGCCATTGCGTTTCCGGCTAGGAACTTGGACGCCCACGCGAGGGCGAAGACTATGGGAAAGCCCGCGGCGTAGCGGGCGACTGATCCGCCCAGCAGGCGGACGCCGACGCTTGAGAGAAGCAAAAAGGCCGCGCCCAGCGAAAGGGAAACAGAGATGTTCTCCGCACTTAAGACCTTGCCCAGAGAATCGGGGGTCCACGAAAACTTGGGAAGAGAGAGATGGGGGAAAACAAGCCCGAGAGCGATAAGGACGAAAGCCGGTCCGAAAACAACCCAGTCTTCTGAGAGTCCGCGGCTTTCCTCGGGGGGATCTGCGGTCTGGTTTTCCATGTAAGTAAAACTGACGGAAACTCCCGGTTTTTCAACTCTTCGCTGCCAATTCACTGACCGGGCGGTTGAGAGGTGGTCGTAAGCCGTTCTCCCTTTCGCCAGTTCCAGGGCGCGACGAATTCCCCGGCCCACAGGCCGCGGCCGTTTTGGCGGGCCTCCTGCTCGGCGGAGGCGTAGCGGCGCGAGTAGCGCGTGTAAGCGAGAGCGTAACCGTTTCGGACCAGCCAGCCGTTTAAGTCAAGCTCACCTAGGTAGCAGATCCCGAGAAAGCGTCCGTAACGGTCGCGCGCCGTGCCCTCGCACGTAATGGAATTGCTCCCTGTCTTGGTTCTAAGAGCCGCGGTTGAAACAAGGCCGCAGCTGTAGCTTTTTCCGGAGGAGTCTTTGCACCGCTGCTTTCTCTCCGGTGCGTCGATGCCTTCGAGTCTGATCCGCTCCCCTGAGATCCTGACCGTGTCGCCGTCCGTTACGTAAGGCTTGCCCGTCAGAGTTTCGGCTCCCGCCGCCGCCGGGCAAAGCAGTAAAAGAAACGTTAAGCACCATAACTGGCGGAGCGATCCGTAATCCCCAAACGCAGATCCGCTTGCCGTGCCGTGCGTTTCGGAGCCGTATTTGGAATCGGAAGCTTTTTTCATTGCGTATTCGCCAGCCGCAGTCTTATTCCTGAACGTTTCCGCCGTCTCCGGCGGCGAGTTTTTTCGCCGTTTTTCTTTTTCTTCTTTTCTTCTGTTTTATTGTTTTCCGCGCTTTCTTTGTTTCCGCAGAATCTTCTCCGTAAAGCAGCGTCGCGATTCTCTCGGCGAGATTTCTTCTTGCGAGGAATCTATTAAGCGCTTGGGAACGTTCCCTCATAACCTTTACGGTAATACCGCTTGGGCGGTGTCGCAGGTGCACGCAGGTAGCCACCTTGTTTACGTTCTGACCTCCGGGTCCCGAGGATCTTGTGAAAGTTTCCTCGAGATCCTCTTCCCTTATGCCCAAACGCTTCATTTCCCGCGCAAGTACCGTCTGCTTTTCCTTTGATACCCCAAAGCTTTTCATGATAGCGGAGCGGAACCGGAGATAGGCTATCTCACGATCAGTTTCAGGAAATCTGATACCGAGACAAGTCCCACGGGTTTTTCGTCCTCGACCACGACGACACTGTGGATGCCGGCTCCGGCCAGTTTCTCGAACACTTCTTTTACCGATTCATCCGGGCCGATGGAGATAACCGGGCTGCTCATTACTTCCTTCGCGGTGATGCGCCCTGCATCCTTGTATATCCTTTCGATTTCTCTCTTGTCAAACCACTGTCCGAAAAGCTCAAGAATTTCGGTTCTTGAGAAGGAAACGGTGGTTTTCTTGGCGACAAAGTCGGTTACGGAGAGAAATCCCGTAAGCTCTCCGCCGTCGTTTACCACGGGAAGTTCGTCGATTTTGAGTTCAAGCATCTTGCGCGCGCATTGCTCAAGCGAGTCGTCCTCATTGGCGGTGACCACTGGGCTGCTCATTATCTCTCTGACTTTCATTTGTAGTGGGAAACCTCTTTTTTCAGGCACATTAAAGATAAAACAGCCGGGGATTTTTGCAAGGGAAATCGGCTTGGGACCCTTTTCTTGGAAACGCGGTGATATGCGTATATAATTCCCCGCTGTAATGGAAACGCAGCGAATTCGCGAAATGATAGAGCAGGGTATTCAGGCGTCGTTTGTCGAGGTCGAGGGGGACGGAACGCATTTTCAGGCGGTCGTGGTATCCGAACAGTTCAGGGGCAGGCCGCCACTTGAGCGTCACAAGCTTGTTTACGCGGCGCTTGGAGACGCTATGGAATCCGAGATTCACGCAATCTCGATAAAAACCTATACGGACGATCAGTGGGAGAAACTTAAAAAGTAAGGAGCAGGGTAATGTCAGATATACAGAAAAAAATAGAGCGTCAGATCGGGGAAACCCCTATTGTCCTCTATATGAAGGGGTCAAAGGATGCGCCTCGGTGCGGTTTTTCGGCCCAGGTTGTGAACATTCTTAACTTCTATAAAGTGGATTACGAAACCGTCGACATTCTTTTGGATCCGGAGATCCGCCAGGGGATAAAGGAATTCTCGCAGTGGCCGACGCTTCCGCAGCTCTACGTTAACGGCAATTTCATAGGCGGGTGCGATATATGCACTGACATGCACGTAAACGGGGAACTGGGGGAAATTCTTAAGGGAGACGCGGAGAGCTGAGAAGCTTGCGCGACGGCCAATTCTGCGGCCGGAGGTATTAACATTTTTTTGGGATTCGGTATAATTGCGGTTCCCTGACAGCTTTTTCACCATAGTTTGGAGGTTCCATGAAATCGAGACACACCATATCCATAACGGTAGACAATGAAGCCGGGGTACTTTCAAGAATTGCCGGGCTTTTCAGCGCGAGGGATTTCAATATAGAGAGTCTTAACGTTGCGGAGACCCAGGAACCGGGGACGTCCAGAATAACCCTGGTCACAACCGGCAACGAAGCCATAATTCAGCAGATAATCAAAAGATTCAACAACATGGTTAACGTGATCAAGGTTGTTGACATGACCGAACTTGACCGCGTGGAAAGAGAGATGATTCTCATCAAGGTTGACGCGAAGGCCGATTCCAAGGCGGAAATCCTGCGGATCGCCAACATATTCCGGGCCAAGGTCGTTGACGTGTCCGCGAGATCCTACACGTTCGAGGTTACCGGGGATGAGCAGAAGATCCAGGCATTTTTAGAGCTTCAAAGACCTTTCGGGATAAAGGAAATCGCAAGAACGGGAACCGTCGCCATGTCCCGGGCGAACAAGAAGAGCAAGTAAAGGAGGATAAACGGTGAAAGTTTACTACGATAAGGATATCGATTCGTCTAAGCTTAAGAAAAAGAAGGTTGCGATAATAGGTTACGGAAGCCAGGGCCATGCCCACGCCCAGAACTTAAGAGAGAGCGGAATCTCAGTCACGGTCGCTGATATTAAGGATGGGGCCAACTGGAAAAAGGCCAAGGAGGCGGGTTTTAACGTAAAGTCCGTTTCGGCCGCTTCTAAATCCGCGGACATAGTGGTTATGCTGGCTCCGGACACATACCAGCCGGCGATATACCATGAGCATATTGCAAAGAACCTTGCTGCCGGAAACGCGCTTATGTTCAGTCACGGTTTCAATATTCACTACGGACAAATCACCCCTCCTGCTGATATAGACGTATTCATGGTTGCTCCTAAGGCTCCCGGGCACACAGTAAGGAATCAGTATGTTGAAGGCGCCGGGGTGCCGGGACTCGTGGCCATTCACCAGAACCCGACGGGCAGCGCGAAAGATCTTGCCCTCGGTTATGCCAAGGCCATTGGATGTGCGAGGGCGGGCGTTATAGAGACGACTTTCAAGGATGAGACGGAAACCGATCTTTTCGGGGAGCAGTCAGTTCTCTGCGGGGGGCTCACGGCCCTTATCATGGCCGGATACGAGACACTTGTCGAGGCTGGTTATCCGCCGGAGATGGCGTATTTTGAGTGCTGCCATGAAGTCAAGCTGATAGTTGACCTCATATACGAGGGCGGGATAGCGAACATGCGCTACTCGGTAAGCGATACGGCCAAATACGGAGACATAACCAGGGGCCCCAGACTCATAAACGAGTCCGTAAAACAGGAGATGAAAAAGATAATCGGGGAGATTCAGTCCGGGCAGTTCGCGTCGGAATGGATACTTGAGAATCAGGCTGGGAGGCCTTCCTATAACGCGCTTCTCAGGCAGGGCGAAGAACATCCGATTGAAAGCGTCGGGGCCGAGCTTAGGGGAATGATGAGCTCGCTTTTCCAGAAAAAACTGGTTGATAAAGACAAAAATTGATGGATTTTCGGTTTCTGAGGGTCGCAAGCGAAGGGCTCGGCATAATTTATGTTTCCGCCGCGCTTTGTCTTATCCTCGCACTCTTGGGCCCTTTCTTTCTCTTTATAGTTTTTGTTCTGCTCACCGTTTTTCTTGTCTTTTTTTTCAGGGATCCGCAGAGAGAGCTTCCTCCACTTGACCCCGGTTCTGTGATTTGTCCCGCAGACGGGAAAATAATAGATATCTCAGAGATCCTCGAAAACGACTACCTTAAGCGAAACACGAGAAGAATAAGTATTTTTCTCTCGATTTTCGACTGCCATATAAACAGGTCCCCTGTTTCAGGCAAGGTCATCGGAACTACCTATTACCCCGGCAAATTCAAAATGGCCTTTAAGGGGTATTCATCCGATACCAACGAGCGGCTTGCGACCCTTATTGAGTGCGAAGGCGGCGTGCGGGTGGTTATAGTTCAGGTGGCTGGTTTTCTTGCGAGAAGGATAGTATCGCGCGCAAAATTCGGCGACGTGTTGGAAATCGGGGAAAAATTCGGGATGATAAAGTTTGGTTCAAGAGTGGATGTATACCTGCCCGAGAACGTGAAGGTAGGAGTTGAGGTGGGGCAGAAGGTAGTGGCCGGCAGGACGGTTATAGCATGGATAACTTGAAAAAAAAGAAAAGGAGAAAGCCTTCCCGCGGAGGAAGACTTATTCCTATACTGCCGAGCCTGCTTACGACTCTGGGCTTTACGTTTGGGCTCGCGTCCATTGTGACTTCGATTTCCATTTATGGATCCTACTCAGGCGATATCTCCGAGCAGTGGCCTTTCACTCAGTTCTGGTGGGCAGCGGCTTTTATCGGCATGGCGGTACTTGTCGACATGCTAGACGGCAGAATAGCAAGGGCTCTTAACTCGGAAAGCCGCTTCGGAGCGTCCTATGATTCTCTCTGCGACCTTGTATCGTTTGGAGTGGCCCCTGCCGTGCTTCTCTACGTGTGGGGACTTTCGGATTACGGAAAACCGGCACTTATGGCTATGCTTTTTTACGTGGTCTGCGCGGCGCTCAGGCTGGCGCGTTTTAATGTGCAGTTCACGACCAAGGAAAAGCGCGTGTTCACGGGTCTTCCGAGCCCGATGGCCGCGGGGCTTGTTCTGTCTCCGATACTTCTTTTTTCCGAATTTCAGATCATAACCTCATCCCTTATGGAATCTTTTTATCTTTTCTTCGTTCCCATCGTGGGACTTGTTATGGTAAGCGAGGTTCCTTACCGGAAACTCCCGCGGCTCGCCAGATTCGGACCTTTCAGCACTCTTGTCGCAGGTTCCATAATCATTACGGCGCTTGTTACCAATCCCGGAGTGGTCGCGGTCGTTATAACTTATTGTTATTTCCTCCTCGAGCTCGGACGTTGCGCCTGGAAGCTTGCTGCAAAGGCAAAATCACGGGACAAAGAATCGGAACCCCTCGCTGGTGACGAATCCTAGGGGTTTTTCTTCAGGCGGCGGGAGTTGATGAACTGGTTTTTCAAATCACTTTTTTTGTTCATTCTGATTACGGGAGCAAACCTTATGAGTTTGAATGCGCAGACCTCGGCGGGTGTTGGCGGAGTAACGAAATACAGTCTTGAAAATGGTATGACCGTGCTTCTTGAGAGAAACGACTCTTCTCCGGTCGTCGCCGTGAACGTGTGGGTTAAGACCGGAAGCGCGTGTGAGGTGGAGGGAGAGTACGGCCTCGCGCACGTGCACGAACACATGCTTTTCAAGGGGACGGAAAAAAGACGGGTTGGAGAGATAGCCGGAATGGTGGAGGCGGGCGGCGGAGACATAAACGCTTTTACCTCCTTTGACGAGACTGTTTACTACATCGTAAGCGCTAAGCGCTTTTTACCAATGGCGCTTGACCTGCTCTCTGACGTCATGGAGAACTCGGCTTTTGACCCCGCGGAACTTGAAAAGGAACTTGAGGTTGTCCAGGAAGAGATAAGAAGGGGAGAGGACTCTCCTTCAAGGGTCCTTAGCCAGGAGCTTCTTTCCACTGCCTACAGCGTTCATGCCTACGGAAGGCCGATAATAGGAACCAAGCAGAGCGTTGGGAGTTTCACTAGGGACGGGATTCTGGATTTCTACAAAAAGTGGTATTCACCGGACAACATGATTCTGGTTGTGGTTGGGGATTTTGATCCCGAGGAAATAAAAGACGCGGTTGCTGCGACTTTCGGAAAAATAAAGAAGAGAAAAACCCCGGCGTGTGAGCTTCCCCCCGAACCCGAGCAGAACCGCACAAGAACCTTCGTTCTTGGTCGCGATGTAAGCACGGGTTACTTCAGCTTTGCTTTTCACACGCCTTCGGCAAGCCACGCGGATACGCCGGTTCTTGATGTGATAAGCGGCATACTCGGCACTGGGGACAGCTCGAGGCTCTACAGAAAGCTAAAAGAGCAGAACGCCACTGTAAATGATATATATGCCTACGCGTACAGCCTCAAGGAAACCGGTCTTTTCATCGTGGGCGGAGTATTTGATCCTGAAAAGGTCAAAAAAGCCTCAACGGAGATAATAGCCGAGATAGAACTTATAAAAAACGAACCTGTCGGGGCCGAGGAACTCGCCCGCGCCAAAACGAACATAGAAAGGGACTTTATCCGCACCAAGGAAACAATGCAGGGACAGGCAAGAAAACTCGGGTACTTCGAGCTTGAAACGGGAGATCACGGTTACGAACGGCTTTACCTTGAGAGGGTGAGAGGCGTAACCCCCGAGGACATAGTGCGCGTGGCGAGGAAATATCTGGCAGGGAAAAATCTCACCGCGGGAGTGCTGCTTCCGAAAGACAAAACTAAGGCGGTCGAACAGGACTTCAAAAAAGCTCTGCTTTTTCCCGACGGAACCGACAAAAAAGAAAAGAAAAAAGTTTCCACAGCACAGGCGGAATTTGGAAAATACGAGCTTTCAAACGGGATCAGGGTTCTTTTGAAGCGGAATCCCGCCGTTCCGCTTTTCTCCATTCACGCGGCATTTCTGGGTGGCCTGAGGTATGAGGACACGGGCACGAACGGAATTTCAAACTTCATGGCCGAAATGTTTACCCGGGGCACCTCTAACCGCTCCGCCGAAGATATAGCCGTGCAGATAGAGGGGCTCGGTGGAACGGTTGACGGGTTCTCGGGGAAAAACAGCGTCGGGGTGACCCTCTCTGCCTTAAGCGAGAACTTTGAAGGGGCTCTGGATATTTTTTCCGACGTAATACTTAACCCCTCTTTTTCCGATGAGGAGATGGAACGTGGGAGAAGGGAAATCCTGGCCGCTCTCGAAAAACAGCAAGACAATCTGACGGGAAAGACCGTTAGAAACTTTCTCAAGACCCTTTTTCTAAAGCATCCCTACAGGTTCAATGTGCTGGGGACCGAGGAAAACGTAAGCGGGTTTAACTCGGCTGACATCCTCGGGTTCTACGAAAGAGTCATAAGACCCGAGAACATGGTTATCTCCGTTGCAGGCGACATCGATATGGAGAAAACACTTGGTGTTCTTGAAAAACTGTTTGGTTCCATGAAAAAAGGCGGTTTTGAAAAGACCCGGCCGCCTCGCGAATCTGCACTTTCGGCTGCGAGGGAAACCGTTGAGTTTGAAAAGGACAAGGCGCAGACTCACATTATCGCGGGTTTTCACGCCCCGGGTTTTAAAAGCCGGGACCGCTATGCGTTTGAGGTGTTAAATTCCGTTCTTTCGGGCCAGGGAGGAAGACTCTTTATTGAACTTCGTGATAAAAAGAGCCTTGCCTACGCGGTCACTTCGTTTTATGTTCCGGGAATGGAGGATGGCTATTTCGGCGTCTATATAGGGACCGCTCCGCAGAAGGAAAAAGAGGCGCTCGGGGCGATAAAGGAGCAGCTTCAGCTTGTTTTAAAAGGTGTCGGGGAGCAGGAGCTTGAGAGGGCGAAAAACTACATAGTCGGCAGTTTCGAGATAGGGCTTCAGAGAAATTCGGCCCAGGCCTCAACGGTCGCGTTTGACGAGCTTTACGGGATAGGCACTTACGAATACAGAAAGTTCCCGGAAAAAATCCTGGCCGTGACGGCGGATGACGTAGCGAGGGTAGCCAGGAAGTACATAAATCCCGAGGCGGCTGCGGTTGCCATCGTGAAACCCGAAGAGAGCCCCTCTGGAGATAGACCGTAGAAGATCCGTTTTACCTTGGCTCAGGGAGCAGGATTTGTTTTGCCGGGGCTCTCCTGCGTATAGGTATAGAAGCGCGTCGTGGGGTATGCAAGCTCGATATCAGGATGCTTTTCAAACTCGCTTAGTATCGCTTCCCATATAGTCTGCTCTGAGTCCCTTTTTTGCCTGGGGTTTATTATGTATCTGATTGAGAACAGCACTCCGCTGTCTCTAGCCGACATGTAAACCGCCGGGGTGAGCTTTGAGAAATGTATCATGTATTTCTCGGCGGCGCGGCGGAACTGCTGTTCGACCTGCCTTGAAGAGGATTCGATTTTTTCCTTCGCTATTTTTTCAAGAATCTCGCGTGTTTTTTTCCAGTTGCTCTCAAATGTCACTAGAACATGTATTTCATTCCATATGTAATCAAATCCGCCGTGGTAATTCGCGGTTCTTTCCTTCATCACCTGACTGTTGGGGACGTGTATAATCCTGCCCGTGCTCTGTTCCGCTTCAACCCAGTTTCCAACCTCAACCATGCTGAACTGAAACAGCCTCAAGTCTATTACGTCTCCCTTGGTGTCTCCTATCTGTATACGGTCCCCTATTACGAAAGGTTTTCTCCAGAGTATGAAGAACCATCCGGCGATGTTGGCTATGGTTTCATGAAGCGCTATCGCGATACCGGCACTCGCTATACCCAAGTAGGTTCCTAAGGGACCGAAACCCTTTATCCACACGCTGCCGAGCAGTATTATGAGAAGAAAAGCGTGGCCGTACCCGATGATGCGTTTGGAGTGATAAACGGTCTTGGGATCTTTTACATTCTTGGCTATGAGGGATATGAGAATTCTTCTGATGAAAAGCAGAATTACCACTATCAGAACAGACACTAGCAGATTTTCTATCTGCACGTGGTAAGCCTCGTTATATTCCTTGAAGTGATTTATTAGATTTCCCACAATTTCAAAAGTATACAGTCTTGGTGGAGAGTTCAAAAAAGCGAGAGTTTTTCAACTGTCTCGACTGACGGATATTGCGGTTTTCATTTGTTTTCTTTTCTGTTATTCTGTTTGCGGGCTGCTAGCTCAGTCTGGTAGAGCAGCTGACTCTTAATCAGTCGGTCGTGGGTTCGAATCCCTCGCAGCCCACTTCATATTGCGTTTTAAGACGCTGTCCGGAAACCGTGATTCCGAGCGCTTTCCGATTTTTGACTGTCAAGAGCGAGAGTGGCGGAATAGGCAGACGCGCTAGATTTAGGATCTAGTACCTTAGGGTGTGAGGGTTCGACTCCCTCCTCTCGCAGAAAATATGGTTTACGTGATTTTGAAGACATGCGCCTGCTTGCGCTTTTAGTTCTGCTTTTCTGTTCCTGCTCCTACGGCACGGAGCATCTCTACGAGAGATCCTTTCACTCTATGGGTTCGACCATAGAGCTTAAGCTCTATTCCCCGAGCGAGGAGCTTTTCCACCGGGTTGTTGATGCCTGCGTGGAGAGGACCAAAGAGATAGACCGGCTTTTCAGCAACTACAGGGATGACAGCGTTCTTGCGGAAGTGAACAGAAACGCGGGAATTCGTCCCGTTTCCGTTCCAGAGGAGTTCCTGCGTCTCGTACGGACCTCGATCAGGTACTCAGAATTAACCGACGGAGCTTTTGACATAACTATCGGCAGTCTTTTTAAACTCTGGCAGGCTGAGACCGAAGCGGGACGGCTGCCTTCGCAATCGCGGATTCGCGACGCGCTTGGGTGTACGGGTTTTCGGAGAATAAAGGTAGATGAGGCGAAATCCCAGATTTTCCTTGACGGCGACTGCGTCCGACTCGATTTCGGCGCCATAGGGAAGGGCTATGCCGTCGATGAGATGGTAAAGATCGCCAAGGAAAACGGAATCACTAAGGGACTTGTAAATTTCGGGGGAAACATATACGCGATGGGTTCTCCCGCCGGCAAAAAATTCTGGGAAGTAGGTGTAAGAAGACCCGGGGGTGGAAGTGAAATTATCTCGAAGCTTAATCTTGCGAACAAGGGTGTCGCGACTTCAGGGGATTACGAGCGCTACTTTGAGCATGCGGGGAAAAGGTACTCTCATATAATTGACCCTAGGACAGGTCAGCCCGCAGAAGATCTGACTTCAGTGGTTGCCGTTTCGAAGACTGCCACGGAGGCGGATGTTTTTTCGACAGCAGTCTCGGTTCTGGGCCCGCGTGGCGCACAGATGCTTGCCCGGAAGGATAAATCCCAGGGTTTTCTGGTCATTGGGAAAAACGGGGAGAAAAAATCCTGCTTCGGGTCTTACGTGTGCCGCTAGTGTGCCGGGGTCATCGTGGCGGCTGTGGATACTCGGGTTTTTTTCCGTAAAGGTAAACCGTTACAAAGATGATTAGGTAAAGAAGAGATATTTGAAGGACGACGAAAGAGCCGATTTTAACATAGGCGAATTCGGCGCTTACATACCTTACGAGCCAGCCGCCGGCTATATCTAGAAAGGCCGAGCCGTAAGATGCGATTATCACGAGGAGTTTTTCGGCGGAACTTCTGTTAGTAAAAAGAAAAAGGTGGTTAAGAGTTACCAGCAAAACGGCCATCGAGAAAAAATGAAAATGGGCTTCTTCAAGCAGCCCCAGGTAGCTTCTCGGAGGCCTGAAACTCTCCTCGGAGCCCCTGTAGTACTCAACGACGCTTTCATAGCTGAATCCCACCTTCAGAAAAAGCAGCAGATTGGTTAGCCACAAAAAGAGAAAGAAAAGTGTTGTGAACAGAACGACGAGTTTCAGCAGGTCGTTTTTTCTTATGTCCCCTGAGACGAAGAACTCCATTTTTCCCTCTTCGGATAATTACGAATCAGCCGTATTGGCAACCACAACCCGGTAGACGGCGAGAACCCTTCTTATGGCTCTTGAAAAAGATCTGGCGCTTATCGTGGCTCCTGTAATATTGGGGATTCCTTTGCCTACCTTCATTCTGCCCAGTTTGGTTTTTCCTGGGAACAAGTTTATCCACTTTCCGCTCGGCATGTAATCTGTGGGTTCGAAAAACGCGAGAATTTCAGCGTGGCGAAGTGTTCCATTGGGATTTATTACGAACATTACGGTTTCGGTCAGGGTTCGAAGCGTGTGAGTATCGATAACCGCATAGCCTGTTTCCTTCCCGCCGGACTTTGCTATGTAGAAGGTATAAAGCCTTGAATCTATCTCGGCCTTGGCCATTTTACTTATGCTCTTGGCTTGGCGCTCGGTAAGAAAAACATGTCTTTTCTCTATTTCGTCGGCTTCCGGGAAAACAAGCTCAAGTGCCTTGCCCTTGGTGAGAAGGACTTTGGCAGAGGAGTCTCCCGCGCCATGGAGAAAAAACACAAGCGTTATGAAAACAAGGATTTTTGCAGTCATGATGGAATAAGGGCAACATCCTATCTGAATATTGCCCCTTGTGAAGAGAGAGAAAAAAAGAAGCATAAACCCGCGCCCGTTTTTCGCGGATTTAAGTTCTATGTCCTAGAACACATATCCTAACCCAAAGTTGAACTGATCCTTTGCCTCATCCGCGTCGTTATCAAGCTTCTGATATTCGGCTTTTATGACCACGTTTGGAATCGGCTTGTAATTTACTCCGAAGGTATATTCGGTTCTATCATTTGCGGGGTTTCTCTCAAACCCGGCTGGAATCTCCTTCTGGGTGCCGTATTTTTCGTACCGGACAAAAGGCGCCAGATATTCCATGTACTTGTTTCCGGAGTTAAGAAGGGAGAAGATGTTGTATCCTCCGAGAACATACCAGCCAGATTGTTTTTCCCCGACGGACCCGCTGCCTTCAAGCCCGTTGTTCTGGTTTATGAGCTCTGCGTCGTCAAGGCTGGCCCACACGGACAAGGCCCTTAAGTCCAGTCCCGCGTACTGAAGCTGCGCATCCACTTCATACATCTGGAAAAGACCGTCTATTGTCTTACCGTCAACTTTTTCATCCTGCCCCGTGTTGCCGTAAAACATGGATCCTCCGATCTTTACTCCCGGAATGGGGTCGTATTCAACCCTTCCCACAAAAGCTATGTCGTCGAATCTTGCCCTGTTTCCCTTGACCCGAAGACTTCTGTTATTGGATGCCAGAAATCCCCGTGAATCAAAGCTCGACATTCCGTAGGCCCTGTAAGAAAGCGATCCGGCACTACCTAGATTAAACGTTCCGTGAACCCCGGCCCCGGCCTCTCTCCAGGTAGTCGGAATTATCTGTCTCTCAACCGAAGGTCTTCCCACCCCGTAAAATGTCGTCGGCTCGTGAATTTCGCTGATGACCCCGAAAGGAGCTAAGAGAAGGCCGCCTCTCAAGTTAAATTCATCGCTGATGAGGAAATCAAGCAACGCGAACTCAACCGATGCTGACCCCGATTTTTCGTCTTTGTTTTTTCCCGTCGTACCGTGTTCAAACTCTATCTCCGAGTTAAAAACTATGTGGTCATTGAATTTGTAGCCGTTGTAGAGAATTACTCTCAGGGTATCCACCGTGTTGTGCGAATCCTCTTTCACGTTGCCTATAAGCAGTTCACCGTATCCTCCGAAAGATACTCCCTGGTCAACCCTATAGACCCTTGAAGCCGCCGGGGCCACCCCGAGTTCCGTTTCGTAGACTGGAGGTTCTGTTACCGAAGCGGATTTGATGGCTTCTATTTCGTCCGCGAGAACCTTTATCTGTTCCTCAAGCTTTTTTATCCTTTCCTCAGAAGTTGTGCGCGCGAGAGAAATCTGCGCTCCCCCGAGTGAAAAAATCAGGAAAAATACAAAAAGCATTTTCCACCGTGTCGTATTATTACCCAATCTTTTAACATCCTCCTTTAGGATTTATTCTTGCATAAACAGCAGATATTCTGGATATTCTATATCCAGGATGTAGATTTATAACATTGTGGAGTTATGATGTCAAGAATTTAAAAAAATATCTGCGTATTGATAAATTCGAATAATCACCAGTTTTTTCCACCTCTTTGATGAAAAACAAAGGTGGAAACCATAGCCGCGAAAGATTATTGACAATGAAGGTCTAGAATGGTAGAAAATACGCTTCCAAATCCCCAGATGGAGAGCCGGTCATAAACTATGTTTAGAGAAAGCTTCTTCCATATATTTGTTCTCATGTTCTTTCTTTTTCCGGGGCTTTCCTACGCGGGAGAGATAGACAGGATTCTTTCTCTGGTTGACTACATAGGGGGAGATTACTCAAACGCCGTAAAAGATGGGGAGATCATAAACGAATTTGAGTATCAGGAAATGCTGGATTTTTCTTCCGCCGCGGTTGAACTGTGGGAAAAGACTCCGCAAAAAGGAAGAGAAACCGCGGATTTTTCCGAAAAATTTGCGCTCCTACACTCAATTATAGTATCCAAGGGCCCTGTCTCTGAGGTGGAAAGTCTTGCCAATGAACTGAAGGGACAGATTATTTCTGCCTATAACATAAAGCCCTACCCGGCGAAAATTCCGGATTACGAAAGCGGAAGGGTGCTTTATGCGGAGAACTGTTCCTCCTGTCATGGGGTCTCCGGAAGGGGAGATGGGGTTCTGTCTAAAAATCTTAACCCTCCTGCCACGGATTTTACCGATCCCGACGTAAATTTTGGTCTTTCCCCCTTTAAAGTTTATAACACTGCGACTTTCGGGATTGAGGGTACCGCCATGGGATCGTTCGAAGAGGTGCTTGACGAAGAACAGAAATGGGATGTGGCGTTTTACGTTCTTTCGCTCGGATATATGGATATTCCCCCGGGCGGGGGCACTTCAGGGTCCCCCCCCAAGAACATCTCGGATCATACGAGAAAGCTTGAAAATCTAGCCCTAGCGAGCAATGCGGAGCTTCTCTTGACCGCGGGGGGTGGGGGCAGTGATCAGCATGTTCTTTTTTACCTGAGAACCGCTTACCTGAGGGATGGAATTGCCGGAGGGGCTTCGGAAGCTATAGCCCATACCATCGATAAGCTTGAAAAAGCTATCGATCTTTACGAGGCTGGCAGAAAGGATGAGGCTTTCAGGGAGGCTCTCGACGGGTATCTAGGGGGCTTTCAGAAAATTGAACCTGCTTTGGTCTCAAAAAAGAGCTCCCTTGTTTTTAAGGTTGAGAAGAAAATGGGATTTTTCAGGTCATGGGTAATGTCCGACAGAGATTCCTCCGAACTGCGAGATCTAAAAGCGAGCATAGAGGGCGATCTGCGCGAGGCGGAGAACATACTTATGGGCGGTTCGTCTCTCGGCAAATACCTAAGTTTCGTTAATTCCTTTTCCATAATACTGAGAGAAGCCCTTGAGGCCCTGTTGATAATGGCTGCCATCATCGCCGCTTTGGTCCACTCCGGGAATCGCGGTATGATCAAATACGTTCACTACGGCTGGATAGCGGCCATTCTTGCGGGGTTTGCGACATGGGCAGCGGCCAGGACCATGATAGATATCTCGGGAGCGAGGAGGGAAATTGTCGAGGGAGTGACTTCCCTTCTGGCAGCCGTGGTTCTTTTCTACGTGAGCTACTGGCTTGTCTCAAAGGCAGACGTAAAAAAGTGGAAGGAATACGTTCGCTCCAAAACCGAAGGCGCGCTTACCCGAAGAAGCGGCCTTACTCTTGCCTTTGTTTCGTTTCTGGCCGTCTATAGAGAGGCTTTTGAGACGCTGCTTTTCTATCAGGCACTTTTTTACCAGACCGGTTCCTCCACGCCTCACGTAATCTATGGGCTTGTTGCGGGAGTAGCCGTCGTGTTCGTCATAGCTTTTCTTATGTACAGATTTACTCTCAGGATCCCTCTTAAATACTTTTTTTCCTTTGCGAGCGTTTTTCTCTATCTACTCTGCTTCATACTGCTTGGCAAGGGAATACTCGAACTTCAGGAATCGGGAATTATTTCTTCAACTTCAGCGGATTTCATTCCTTATATGGGTACTCTCGGGATATATCCCACTTATGAAACCGCGATTCCCCAATGTGTTCTGCTTGTCCTTGCCTTCTTCTTGTTCGCACGGCATTACGAGTACCGGGAAAACCATTCGTAAGCTGCGAACAGCACTCAAAACGTAGAGTGTAAAGGGTGCTATTTTCAGCATAGACATGTGCTTAGAAATGGACGGGTCAAGTTATCAAGTCTAGTTATAACTTAAAGAAGATGAATGCGTTATATAAAAAGATCGGGTTGGGAGTATATGCTGTCTTTTCATGGTATTGTTTATTCCTGCTGTTTCAAGCTTTACTTCTAGATTCTCTTTCCCCGCAACCGATTTTGAAAATGAGATATCAGATGAAACTCTAAAATTATGAGTCCAACGGTATTTAAAGAAAGAGGGTATCGATTCTTCTTTTTCTCAAGAGAAGAACAACGAATGCATGTCCATGTAGTATCCAGCGATGGAGAGGCGAAGTTTTGGCTTGAACCTAAAATTGAGTTAGCAAAGAATTATCGTTATTCTATACATCAACTCAAGGAAATTGAATTACTTGTGGAGGTTCATTACGATGAGCTTATTGCAGCATGGGAGCAGCATTTCGACGATTGAGGTGACAAATATCTCTGCTCATGGAGTATGGCTTCTGGCTCACGGAAAAGAGTTATTTATGTCTTATGATGATTTTCCTTGGTTTAAGGATCAGTCTGTGAAATCAATCATCAATGTTGAAGAACCGTCACCAGGTCATTTCTATTGGCCTGATATTGATATTGATGTTACGGAAGAAATAATTGAAAATCCTGAAAAATTCCCCCTAAAAGCAAAGAATACGTAACAAAGATGTTGCCATCTCAGAGAGAGCATTGCTCACTCTGAATTATTTACCAAGAGGTGTTAGACGAAATGAAGATAGATATTAAGGATATTGACAGCACCAGAAAGAAAATCAGGGTTTCCCTTTCCTCAGAGCAGGTCGCGGAAAAAAGAAACTCAGTGTTCCGCGATGTGATGGGGGGAGTCAGCGTCAAGGGATTTCGAAAGGGGAAGGTTCCCCGCCACGTGGTTGAGTCCATGTACGGAAAGGAAGTTGATCAGGAAACCGCGTCCAATCTTGTCTCGGAGACCTTGTCCGAAGCACTCGCGGACCGTTCGCTTTTGCCGGTGACGCGCCCCGACATTACGGATATGGATGAGGTCAAAATCGGAGAGGAGTTCACCTATTCGGCTGAATTCGAAGTGATCCCCGATTTTGAGCTTTCCTATTACGTCTCGATTCCCGTAAAAAAAACCGTTCGCCAGGTAACCGAGGAAGATATAGACGCCGAAATACAGAAACTCAGGGAAAGGGCAGCGCAGTCAAGACTTATCGAGGAGGACCATCCGGCCAAAGAAGGCGATTACGTTTTTGTCGACTACAGCGGCACGTTTGAAGACGGGGAGACCATAGACGATCTTAACAGGCAGAACGTCAGATTTTTACTGGGCGAAGAGCAGTTCTCTCCCGAGTTCGAGGAGAACCTGCTGGGGAAGAAAACGGGCGAGGAGGCGGAATTCTCGGTGTCCTATCCGGAAGATTTTCCGCTATCCGAGGCCGCCGGAAAAACGGTCAGTTTTACCATTAAGGTAAATGAGATTCACGACAGGATTCTGCCTGAGCCTAATGATGATTTCGCGAAGGATTTTGATGTCGAGAGCATCTCTGAATTACGAGAAGCCATAAAGGAGCAGCTTGAGCACCTTCACGAAAACGAGCAGCTCTCTTCCATGAGGGAGCAGATAGTCGACGACCTTCTCTCGAAAAACCAGTTCGACGTCCCACCGTCGCTGCTTGAAAAGGAGCAGGAGAACCTGGAGGCGAGATTTGTCTCCGATATGCAGAGAGGCGGAGTTCCGGAGCCTGAGATCGGAGAGGACCTGGCGCCGAAATTCACCGAGAAGGCCGCTGAAAGCGTTAGAACCTCGATAATTCTCAGCCGCATTGCACAGAAGGAAAACGTAAGAGTCACCCGTCAGCAGCTAAACGAGCATATAGACCGCCTCGCCGCTTCATACAATCTTCCCCCCGACCAGGTGCACAAGGCTTACGAGCAGCCGGGGACGATGGAGCATCTTGAATCCCAGATTAAAACACAAGGCGTTTTGGATCTTCTCCTGGAGCGGGCCCAGGTTGAGGAAGTGGAAGGCGAGTCCGCGCGGATTGACAAGGAATAACCCGCTTAGTTATAATCGGTCTAATGATAACCGATTTCATACCTTACGTTATTGAGCGTACAAGCAGGGGCGATCAGGGCTATGATATTTTTTCCAGGCTCCTTAAGGACAGGATCGTCTTCATAGGTTCCGATATAACCGATGCGGTAGCTAACGTCGTTATCGCGCAGCTTCTTTTTCTTGAATCCGAGAGCCCCGAAACGCCTATTTACCTCTACATAAATTCCCCCGGAGGGCATGTTACCTCGGGTCTTGCCATCTACGACACCATACAGTACGTAAAGCCCGAAGTATCGACCATATGCATCGGGCAGGCGGTCAGCATGGCCGCGGTTCTTCTGGCAAGCGGCGCGGCGGGCAAAAGATACGCGCTTCCTCACTCAAGGGTAATGATTCATCAGGTGCTCGGAGGTGTTCAGGGGCAGGCAAGCGATATAGAAATACACGCAAAAGAGATTGTCAGGGTGAAAAAGCAGCTAAACTCCATACTTGAGAAGCACACCGGACAGACTCTTGAGAAGATAGTAAGCGATACCGACAGAGACTTCTTCATGACCGCTCAGGATTCCATTGATTACGGTATAGTGGATGCCATAATTACCGAAAGGGAGGAGGCAACCGGATGAGTCCCAAAAAAAGCAAAGAAGAATCGAAGCACTACTGTTCTTTCTGCGGGAAGAATCAGGAAGAGATTAACAAGCTCATAGCTGGCCACGGCGTCTATATCTGCGATGAGTGCATAGATCTCTGCAACCAGATCATAGCGGAAGAAAAGACCAAGGACAGCGCTTTTCTGAAACCGAAAAAAACCTTTCCGACTCCCCAGCAGATGAAATCCTTCCTCGACGGATACATAATAGGTCAGGAAAACCCTAAGAAAGTGCTCTCCGTCGCCGTCTACAATCACTACAAGCGGATGCAGTTTAACGATTCCGGCAGAAGAAGAAGCGACAAAGTAGAGGTGGAGAAAAGCAACATACTTCTTATAGGACCCACGGGTTCGGGGAAAACTCTGCTCGCGCAGACCCTAGCCAAGATTCTCGATGTTCCTTTCACCATAGTGGACGCTACATGCTATACAGAAGCCGGCTATGTGGGTGAGGATGTCGAAAACATGATCGTAAGCCTGCTTCAGGCGGCAAACTACGATGTCGAAAAAGCTTCCCGGGGAGGCATTATCTATATAGATGAAATAGACAAGCTCACCCGCAAATCAAGCGACAGTCCCTCAATCACAAGGGATGTCTCGGGGGAGGGTGTGCAGCAGGCATTGCTCAAGATAATGGAGGGGACTCTTGCTAACGTTCCTCCCAAAGGGGGAAGAAAGCATCCACAGCAGGAATTTACCCAGGTGGACACTACGAACATACTCTTCATATGCGGCGGCGCTTTCTGCGGCCTTGAGGATATTGTCCGCGCGAGAATCGGGGAGAAGTCCATCGGTTTCGGGGCGAAATTGTCAAACACGACTGCGGAGGACGAAAGCAACTTTCTCAGCAAGGTTCGGCCTGAGGATCTTGTTCAGTTCGGACTGATTCCTGAATTCGTCGGGAGAATCCCGATTATCGCCAGTCTGAGCGAACTTACCGAAGAGCAGCTGGTCGAGATTCTGACCAAGCCCAAAAACGCAATCGTAAAACAGTTTGAGAAGATGATGGAAATCGAGAAGGTACAGCTGGAAATAACCGAAGGCGCGAGAAAAGCCATTGCCAGGGAAGCCGTCTCGAGAAATACCGGGGCCAGGGGGCTTCGGGCCATCATAGAAGCGATCATGCTTGAAGTTTTCTACGAGGTGCCTTCACTCGAAGGAGTGGTACGCTGCGTCATTGACGAGAGCGTTATATCCGAGGAAAGCGATCCCAAGTTTTATTTTGAGAAATCGGAGGAGGAAGCCCAGAAGCTGCTGGGAACCTAGGAAGATTCCTTATAGACGAAGGTTCCACTCGCCCGTAACCCCGCAGGCGCTTTTGCAGACTGCGAATCCCAAGGCCGATGATTGACAAGGAATTACTTCAAATTCTCGTGTGTCCTGAGACCGGAGAACCTCTCGAAGAGGCCGGTCGGGAAATTATCGTGCGGCTTAACGAACTTGTTGAGCTCGGAACTCTTGTTGACAGGTCGGGGGAACGAGTTTCCGAGAAAATCGAGGGGGGTCTTATCTGCCGCGGCGGAAAATATCTCTACCCCGTAAGAGAAAACATACCGATTCTGCTGATCGAAAGCTCCATCCCCGCAGCTTGATTTGCTGCCTGTGCGGCGAAGCATGCCTGTGCGTCCGCTGTAACCGGGCGTTTCATGCCGCGCTACAAGTCCCGTTATGCAATAATCTGATGACTTGGATTTTTCGTGCAGAATTATGTTATAATTCCTGACAAAAAGGAGGCCATCGAAATAATTAAAAGGAAATTCAAATCTGGAATGAAGAAGTTTTTAAGCGCGTTTCTCGCAGGTGTGCTCCTAGCGTCGCTTGGCGGCGGTGACGCAGTTGCGCAGGACGGTGACGCAGTTGCACAGAATGTGTTCGGGGTAAGCGGCGTATTTCTCAAAAAAATCACGGTCACCGCCCGAAAACGAGAAGAGCTGATTCAGAACGTCCCCCTGTCGATCACCCATTTCAGTTCGGAACAGATTGAAGCCTTGAAGGTAAACGACCTTGAAAGTCTCGCAGTGCGCATGCCCAATGTGGCACTTGACGATGCCGTCTCGGGACTGGCAGTAGCCAACTTTTCCATCCGCGGTGTCGGAATAAACAACTCCATAGCGTCTGTTGATCCGACCGTGGGAGTGTTTCTCGACGGCGTGTATCTAGGGCAGATAACCACCGTTTTGTTTGATACCTTCGATCTTGAAAGCATAGAGGTGCTGAGGGGACCACAGGGAACGCTTTTCGGGCGGAATGTCACAGGGGGCGCCATACTGATTAACACGAAAAAACCGGGAGACGTTCTTGAGATATCGGCGCGCACTTCGTTTGAGGGAGGGGGAGAGAGCCTTAACAGCTATTACATGGGCACAGTCGGAGGCCCAATTAGCGAGACCGTCAGCGTGAAGATAAGCGCGTACAGAAATACGGATAACGGCTGGTTTAAGAATCTCCACACGGGCGAGGCTTTCGGAGAGGGCGACGTACGGATGGTACGACCGGTGATTACGTGGAACCCGACGGATGACGTAAGCCTTGTTCTGCGCTACCAGTACGAAAGTGCGAGCAGCAATGGCGCCGCGGGACAGAACCGGCGCGACTTCGATATCGATAGTCATGATTTCAGCATCGACGAGGAAGGCTTCAGAGAGCATAGAACTCACTTTTTCTCCGCTCAGGTGGACTGGGATGTGGATTTCGGAGACGGCACCATAACCAACATATTCGGTTTTTACGACTCAGACGGGTCCGCTTTGCTTGATGTCGATTCTTCGCCGCAAAGCGTTTTGCATATACGTGGATGGACCCCCTACCGCCAGTGGAGCAACGAGCTGCGCTACGTGGGCAGATTCTTCGAAAGTCTCCACGTGACGACCGGTTTTTATTACTTTACAAACGAGATAAATTATCATGACCGCCGTTATCTGCTTGGAGATCGTATCGACGGACTTGTCACGGCTGGGGAATTGCCCGCCGGAGAGCATTTTACCCAAGACGTGGGAGGGAATTATCACGTCGATACGCTAGGCGTGTTTCTCTCTCTTGATTACGACCTTACGGATCGGATAATGCTTACCGCGGGCACCCGTTACAGCTATGACAAGAGAAAAGCTGAGACCGCCTCCGGCATTCTCAACACAAGCGGCGTGATAGGAAGGGAAATGTCATGCAACGTTGCGGTCGGACCCGCGTGCCCGTTTGATTTCACCGACGAGGCGACTTGGAACAGTTGGTCGCCCAAGCTCGGCGCTGTCTACTATATGGGCGGCGGAGCGAACTTTGAAGCGAACGTTTACGGACACTGGACCAGAGGATTTCGCTCTGGAGGCTATAATCTGCGAAACACCTTTTCCTCAGCTGTGGAACTCCCGGGACCGTACGATGAAGAAAAGATCGATACCTTCGAGGCGGGATTCAAGATATCAACAAACATAGGCATCCTGAACGGCGCGGTTTTCTATAACCTGATTGATGATGTGCAGAGGGTGATAACTCGTTCTGACGTCGCGTTCGGCATAGCCCAAGAGATTCGCAACACTGCGGATGTAGAAGCCTTCGGCTTTGAACTTGACGGACTGGTCGCCGTTACCGAGAAGCTTTTTCTTTTGGGTTCCGTCGGATACGTAGATCCCGAGTACACCAAAGTAAAATATGACCTTAATCTAGACGACACTGTTGACGGAAAAGATAAAGCTTTAGAGCTTCCCCGGGCCGCGAAGTTGACTTGGAGCCTCGGCGCGACCCATGACGCTGGACTTGCGAACTGGGCGAAGATGACTTCAAGGATAAGCTACTCATATCGCGACAAATCATACCTTACAGATGACAACAAAGGATATACTCCCGAGCAGAACATTCTTGACGCCGGAATTGACATCACCCCAATGGACGGTGGGTTCTCAATCGGATTTTACGGAAAGAACCTTCTTAACGAAGTCAAACACGGAAGCTATGTTGAGCTTCCCGAAACCATAGGATTTGCCCACTTAAGCGCGCCCGCGGGAGGTTCATTCGCGCCGCTCTCCAAAGGCAGAACCTTCGGTGTGCAGCTAACCTACCGACAAAGGTTATAGAAGAAAGAAGGGCATACACATGTACAGTGGCTACGTTTTTTAAAGCAGACAGAGAGGGACTCGCAGGACCTGGATCGATTACGGAGCAGGAACCGCGGCCGTTTTTGGGCGGAGTCCCGTGTAGCTAGTCTTTTGTCAGAAAATCAAGCACGGCTTTATCCACCTCGGCTTGGCACTCTCTCCAGAATCCGTGGCCGACATCCGCAAACGCCTTTTCAACCGCGTTCGGTATAAATTCCACGAGCTTTTTCGATCTCTCGGGAGGCGTGACGATGTCCCGCTCTCCGTACATGACCAGGGTTTTCGCGGAGATCTTCCCGAGTTGGGCTAATACATCGTGGTTCTCGCACGCGTAGCTTTGGTTTCTGTATCCGGCGGCCGCATCGGGGTCAACGGGAACTTCCTCGATTCTGCTTATTAAGGAGTCGTAGTTCTCTTCGATATATTTCCTTCGGTATCCGAGAAAAAGCGCAAAAACCCATCCCGCCCCGGGTCCTGCTTTATCCACTATGTCCCTCGCGGTTTTGATAAGCAGATTTCCGACCTCGTCCCTGTGCCCGGAGGAGCATCCCATAACGAGCCTGTTGACCCTCTCGGGGTATTTTATACCTAGCCACTGGCATATCATTCCGCCCATTGATTTTCCAACGAAGTGGGCTTTTTCTATCCCGAGAAAGTCCAAGAGCCCCGCGGCGTCATCTGCCATCTGTTCCATCGTATAGGGGTAATCGGGTTTCTCGGAGCGGCCCGAACCCCTGTTGTCGAGCACTATCACGCGGAAATGTTCCGAGTAGATGGGAACCTGTACCTCCCAGCTCTCAAGACTGCTTCCAAGACCGTGGATGAGCACGAGCGGATCCCCCTCTCCGTACTCTTTGTAATAAAGATTTATTCCGTTTGTCTTTGCGTATGGCATATCAGGTCTGCCCCGAGGTTTACCTAGTTTCTGCTCATAAGATACTCTTCCAGTATCACGGTAGCGGCCATCTTGTCTATTACCGTTTTTCGCTTCTTTCTTCCCATCCCGGCTTCTATCAGCGTCTGCTCTGCGGTCTTGGTGGAAAAGCTCTCGTCCCAGTATTTCACCGAAAGACCCAGAGAATCTCGAATGCATTCGGAAAATTTCTTTATGCCTTTTGCCCTGCTTCCCAGGGAACCGTCCTGGCTGTAGGGTATCCCCACGAGGATTTCGCGAGGGGAATATTGCTCTACTATATCGCGAAGTTCCGCAAGGTCTTTTTCTTCGTTTTTACGCCGGATGGTACCGACGCCGTTTGCCGTAATCCCAAGCTCGTCGCTTACGGCCACTCCTATGGTCTTGGTTCCTATGTCAAGGGAGATTATTCTCCCCGAAGTTTTGCCTTGCTCCTCAGCCTGTGTTTTCATCGGGCTCCAGTTTCTCTATGACTGCCGCTCCTATGCTGTCTCCCCATACGTTTACGGTGGTGCGGAATCTGTCCAGAAACCAGTCGATCGCGAGTATTATCCCTATGCCTTCTATAGGGAGTCCGACGGCCTGCAGTACCAGCACCATGGTTACGAGGCCGGCTTCCGGTATCCCCGCGGCTCCTATGGCCGCAAGGGTGGCTGTTAGGAAAACCACAATGAGTTCTCCTCCTCCGAGGTGTATTCCGTAACTCTGGGCAATGAATATTACGGCGACCGATTCGTAAAGAGCCGTTCCGTCCATGTTTATGGTGGCTCCAAGGGGCAGAACGAATTTCGAGATTTTTGGCGAAACCTTGGCGTTTTCCGTCACGTTGGTGATGGTAAGGGGCAGAGTGGCTGAGGATGAGGCGGTTGAAAAAGCCGTGAGAAGCGTTTCGCTCAGGTTTTTGAAATAGGTAACAGGGTTCCTCCCGGATAATATCCGCAGCAGCAGCGGAAGAACCACGAACCCGTGGATAAGCAGTCCCAAAAGAACGCAGAACACGTATTTGCCTAGCTGCATGGCGATTCTCACTACTTCATCCCCACCGCCCGCTTCCCCGATTTTTCCGGCTATGAGACCGAAAATGCCTATCGGAGTCAAGACGATTATCCAGTGGACTATCTTCATTATGGCCTTGTCCATGGCTTCAAACAGGTCCAGAACCAGCTGCTTTTCTTTTTTGAGTTTTCCAAACGCTATTCCGAAAAGAAGAGACGCGATTACAATGGGAAGAATCTGGAATTCATAGGCGGACTTAAAAAGATTCGGCGTCGATATCTGTTTGAGGATATCGGTTACGCGGAACCCTTCTTTGCTTTTTACGACTTCCGGCATCGCTCCCTTGAGTATTTCGCTTCCGTCCCCGGGCTGCACCATTGTGACTACGACTATTCCGATTGAAACGGCTATCGCGGTAGTTGCCGCGTAGTAGGCTATGGTCTTAAGGCCCAAAGACCCCAGGTTACCGACTTTCATTATGCTGAGCGTGATTGAAACTATTATGAGGGGAAGCACCACCATCTTAAGTGCGTTTAGGAAAAGCTCCCCGATAATTTGCGTTCCTGCACCGAATTCAGGGAAAAATGAACCCACGGCCCCGCCCAGCAGAACGCCCGCGATTATTCCCAGAACCAGCCTGTTTTTCGATATAAAAGATTCCATGAATTCTTGACTCTTTTTCCCCTTGGGATAGCTTAATTAAACATACAGGTTTTTTTTGTAAAGCCTGCCGGGAGTAAAAATGAATTTCCTGTCAAATAAATATCGTACGGTGTTTTTGTGCTTGCTCGTACTTGTTTTTTCTTCGGGTTGCGCGGTCGTAGTGGGCGGCGTAGTCGGCGGGGGTGCTACGGCCTATTTGAAGGGAGTTCTAAAAACCAAGGAACCTGCCTCGTTTGACAAAGTCTGGTTTGCGGTGGTGGAGGCTGTGGAACAGCAGGAGTTTGAGGTAACCAAAAAAGAGAGCAAAGCGGGAAAGGCGCTGATTGAAGCCAAGCTTCCCGACCAGGACAAAACAGTCTACATAACCGTCAAGTACCACAAGCCCGAGATAACCAATCTGATTATCCGCGTGGGTATCTGGGGAAATGAGGACGAATCAAGGCGTGTTCTGAAGCTTATTCACGAAAAACTCTATTAATTCCCTGCCTCTGCGTCATCTTTTCAGGTAGGTCAAAGGCGTCTCTCCATACAAAAGGAAACGGGTTTACGCGCGGGACCCCTATGCGTCCCGCGCAGCTACCTACCATCTCAGGTCACCCCGAAGCGCCACCGCGTGCCGGGAGGGAGTGTTGTCGGTTTCAGTGCGGTCACCCTCGAGGCTGAGGTTAAAAGAGTCGCCAAGGCTCAGACGCCATCCAGCCCTGTATCTCCTGTCCCCCAACATGGAGAACCCTCCGTAAGGAGTTATGACCCGGAGCGCGCGGCCGCCATGGGGGAGTTTGCGGAAATCCTCGCGGACCGGAATTGGAAACAGCAGCCCGAACGACGACAACTCTAGGATATTCAAAAACTATATAGAGCTCCCGTCCCCCGGATTTTCGTAAAGCTCCATTTCAATATCAAGTTCCGTTCTGATCCCCGCTTCGTTAAGCTTCACATTTGCCTCCCCTATTGTTTCGCATCCGTAAACCGCCTGAGCGGGTTTTGATACCTTCTCATAAACCACTCTTGGATCTATGTAAAAGGTTACGGTGGAACTTATGTCGAGTTCGACTTTCCTGCTGCCGCCCCTTATTGAAGTGGCGCTGAAGATGCCTTTTGCGTATTCAACGGGTCCCCTGCTTGCCTCGGTAGGTATCACGCTTACGGCTTTTTCCATAAGTTCCAGGGTTCTACCGGATATCCCCCAGCTCCCGAGCATTCCGTCGTTTCGCGCAATGATACCGAATGATCTTTCAAGTTCCGCCTTGGACAGTTCCCCGTCGCTTCCGAAACCGAATACTCCCATCATGGTGGACATACGGAAGCTCAGCCTGTAAAGCGCGGCTGTCATTATGGCGTCGGCAAGCGGACTCATGAGTCCCTTCTCGTCCCCGAACCCGAGCACATCACCCCCGACGTCTATTCCCACCACAAGATCCGCGCCGAGTTTTTCGGCGGCGTCCGTTATTCCCTCGAAAACCTTCCCCGAACCGTAGCTTATATCGACAAGAAGGGTTTCCTCTCCCAGCACTTCGGCCATGCCCGCCTCGGCGAATCTAGCTCCCGCTCGGGTGATCGAATCCTTGTTGCATCTCCAGACCACGTCGTTTATCTCGCGAACGTTGCGCGCCTCTTCGAGTTTCCTGGGTCCCGGGTCGGGGTCTATCGTGAAGCGCTCCCAGCTAAGTCCTCCGAGAACGCATTGTGTGCCGTTTGTCTCGAGCAGGTTTGCCGTTGGAAGGGTTCCGACTATGTCGCCGCCACCGCCTATTCCGAGCAGAATGGCTTTTTTCGAATTTCTGAGGATCTTCTCAAGCATAATGACTTATCCGTAGAGATGATTACTAATATCCGTTCTGGCGCAATCATCAAGGCGGTTTGCCCGCGTGATGAATCGGGCGCACGGGCCGGGTCTTTATGGAATATCGATTTCCGGCTATATTAATCTGCTTTTCTTACGACTTTTTATGAAAAAGATAATAAAGGGTTGGAAACACTTAAAAGGCGTGCACTGCGGTTCCGCCGCCGTGAGGGACGTCTGCCGCTACTACGGGCGCGATCTCTCCGAGCAGATGTGTTTCGGGCTCGGAGCCGGGCTCGGTTTTTACTACTCCTGCGACGAGGGGATGAACCCGAGCAAGATTATACAGCCCCGCGGTCCCCTGATGGAAATTAATTTTCTGAGGAACTTCGGTGTTGAAGTTGCCGACTGGAAATACGAGGATGACGATGAGCGGGCCTCGGCTGACCTCAAGGAATTTATTGACAGGGATGTTCCGGTACTGATACAGGCCGATATCCGCTACCTTGAGTATTTTGACTCCAAAACCCATTTCCCCGGACACGTAATCGCTGTGTGCGGATACGATGACTCCGAATCCGTTTTTTACGTGGCGGACAACTCGTTTGAAGATCTTCAGACCGTCTCTTTTGAAAATATGAAGAAGGCAAGAAGCTCAAAAGCGAGGCCATACCCCCTTTCCAACAACCGTGTTGAAGTGGAGTTTCTGGAAAACGGCCTTGATCTTCGGGATATGGTTATCGGTGCTGTCAGAAAAAACGCCGAGATGATGCTTGAAGGTCGAACCACCCTCAGAGGAACCTCGAGCGTTGGGGTTATAAAGAAATGGGCCGAGGATCTTCCGGGATGGAAGGATATTGCTGACTGGAAGTGGACATCGAGGTTCACTTATCAGGTCATATGCAGAAGGGGGGTTTGCGGAGCCGCTTTCAGGTGGTTTTACAGGGATTTCCTGAAAGAAGTCTCCGCTGTGCTTTCGCCTTCTTACGGATCCGATCTGCCGGAGGAGATGAACAGGATCGGTCAGAAGTGGTACGATATTGGGGTGCTTTTCAAACAGATAAGCGAAAGTGCTTCATGCGAACGGGGATTCGAGCGGGCCTCGGAGCTTGCTTTTGATATATATAATCTTGAAAAGCGGTACTTTTGCGCTGTGCTTGAAAACTCCCCTGTCGTCGGTGCGGCATCGCTTAAGAATTCTGAGTTTTCGTAGGTTGTGTGATGAAAGGGATATTACCAAAAAATAAGGTATTTTATTAAGTTACGTGAAATTAATTTAGGAACTGACTATGCCCTTATTTCTTTTAAGAAAGTATGTCTGGGTCGTAAATGTCTTGCTGATAATCGCCATCGCGTACTCGGTCGCGGCCATGATCAACAACGGCCTGCGCGACAAAATAGAATCTGACAAGGGTGGTGTGACAAGCGGACACCTCTATAAGGAGAAGTACGGACGGGTTAAGATTCCTTATCGTTCAAGGAGCTACTACGACTCAATATTGAAAACGAACCTGTTTGGAGCGGGTGGATACGCAGGGCAGATGGAAACCACTGATCTTCCCGGAGTTCTGGAGGGGGAAATTACCCCGAAAACCTCCCTTAAGCTTGAACTTCTGGGAACTTTCATACTCAAAAGCCGCACCCATCCTTCGGCGAACAGGAGCGTCGCTGTAATAAAGAATATGGAAAATCTTAAAATAAAGGGTTATTCTGAAGGGCAGTGGGTTGATCTTGTAACATCCGAGAAAGTGGAGGTAGTGAGAATAGACGACTGCGAAGTGACTATACGTCGCGCCGAGGGTCCGGAGCTGATTACATGCGGAAATGAGCTTGAATCAGTTTTTTCAAAAACCGCCCCCAGTTCTTCTTCAGGAAAAAACAAGCCGTCCTCGAAGTCAAAAAAGTCGTCAGCTTCGGGAGTAAGCAAAGTCAGCGATGGCGTGTACCAGATAGAGAGAAGGATGTTTGACGAGCTGCTCGCTGAGCCCGGAAGTTTAATAACAGAGGCTAAGATTGTGCCGCGCGATGACGGCATCAAGATCTTCGGAGTGAAGAGCAGAAGCGTGTTTTATAAGATGGGTCTTAGAAACGGGGATGTAGTTCACCAGATAAATGAAGTCGCTTTAAACGACGTGCAAAGCGCTCTCTCGCTTTTCACCGATTTAAAGGGTCAGAGCGAATTCACCGTTGATTTCACGAGGAGAGGTAAAAGAAAAAGCAATCGGTACACGGTTTACTAGGCCCACGGTGAGAAATTCAGTTTCTTAAGATTAAAACAGGTTATGAGATCTTTTCTTGATAAAAATCTTTTTTTGGTTCTGTCGGCGGTTCTCGTTTTTTCCGCTTCGATAGTCTGTCCGCAGCCGGCTTCCGGCGAGAACCCCGAGCCGCCGGATCCTAGGACGTTAAAGGCTGTTGTCGCTCCGAGTTCCGGACAGCAGGAAGCGCAAGGGCAGAATGGGTCCATAAAAGATTTGCCTCCGAAACCTGCTGATATTGTCAGAGAAGCCGCAAAGGCGTTAGCCGAGGAAGCCGCAAAGAATCCTGGTAGAAAAGTTACAAGACCCTTCGGCAAAGATGCGGTTAAAGTCTCCGGCAACGAGGTCGCTGAGGATTTCGTCGAAGACCCCGGCCTCCCGATCGATTTGGCTCAGCCGGGAGTTGTAGCCGAGCCGGGGCCCGAACCGCAGGAAGCCCCGGAGCCTGAAGCGCAGAAGCCTGAAGAGGTGTCGCCCGCGGTCGCCGAGGACTCAACTGAGAAGACCGCTAAAGCTGAACCTGAGGAGATCGCCGGGGGTTCCGGTGATGATACTGTCGGAGAAGATGGCGAGGAAATTCTCGAAGACCAGGGAATGGTCAACCTTCGCGCCAACATGACGCTTAAGGAAATGGTGAAGACCATAAGTGAGATAACCTCCGAGGTTTATCTCCTAAGTGACAAGATCAGGGACAAGAACGTGACGATCATCACTCCCCAGGGTGGTTTCGAGAGGGAGAACGCGTTTAGGATCTTTGAAATACTGCTTGATATGAACGGTTATTCGGTTGTAAGCGCAAACGGAGTCAACAAGATCGTTCCGAAAAAGGGGATAAAGTCGGAGAGCATACCGCTGAGGTCGGATTTTGACCTTGGAGAGTCTTCCCAGAAATACGTGATGAAGCTGATAAAGCTTAAAAGCGTAAAAGCCAAGGGGATCTCCAACGTTCTTAGAAGCCTCGTGAGCAAGGAAGGGTTTATGAAGGCTTACGCACCGGCAAACACTCTGGTCATAATTGACAATGAAGATAACGTGAACAGGATAGCGGAAGTGGTGGCGAGTCTTGATTATGATAAAAAAATAGAATTTGTAAGGGTGAATAACACAAGTTCGGCCAACGTCATTTTCAAGCTGCTTGAGATCTTCAGCCCTCAAAGCGCCAAAACCAAATCGTCAAAAGGTAAAAACGACGGATTCGTATCTGGAAGCTCGGAGCTTCTGGGCTTTAAAGTGATAAACGACGAGCGGACAAATTCCATAATAGTGATTGCCGATCCGAGGGACCTTCCCCTGATAAAGGAGACGATCGCCGTTTTGGACATCAAAAGCGAACACGCCGAACAGGATGTCTATGTTATATCGGTTAGAAACGCCGACGCCGAGCAGATAATCGAGGTTCTCGGGAATCTGTTCACGGAGGGAAAAGGGAGTTCTGTCTCTTCTGCTTCCTACCGCGATAATACGCGACAATCCGGCAGAACAAGCCAGTCTTCAAACCGTCTCGGGGAGGGCAACCTGAGTAATCGCGGAGATGTCGGCGGTCTCGGCTCACAAGGCCGGAACATAGGAAGAGGAGGGAGTCAACAGACCGGCAGTTCCGTAGTCGTATCTTCCTCCGATGGATTGAAGATAACCTCGGATCCCGCGACAAACTCTATTATAGTGGTCGGTTCCCTCACGCAGTACAGAATGGTTAAGCAGATAGTGGACAAACTTGACGTAAGAAGAAGACAGGTATTCGTTGAGGCCGCCATACTTGAGGTGGGTCTTGACAACCTGCGTGCGCTGGGAACCAACTTCGGCCTCGGTCTCAGAATCGAGGGCGACAACCTTGGTTTTATCGGACAGCAGCTGCCGGGCATCCCGAGCCTTCTCGGAGTCGCGGCCAACCCCGCGACCGCGGCGACAGCCATAGGCAGTCTCTCGGGACTTTTTCTCGGCGTTGTGGGAGAGGAAATCGATGCCGACGGTTCGGGTCCCCTTCCGGCTCTTCCTTCGTTCTCCGCGGTGTTCCAGGCTTTAAATTCCGTGACCGACGTCAACGTTCTCTCAACCCCGAGCATTATCACTACCGACAACGAACCGGCTGAGATAGTGGTTGCTGACATAATACCGTTTCCGATGGGCAGCACCGTGGGTACAAGCGGCGTGACGGTTCAGACGATCGAGAGGCTGCCGGTGGGAATAAGGCTCAGCATCACACCCCAGATAAGCGAAGGCGAATACCTTAACCTTGACATAGTTACCGAAGTTTCCTCCACACGGGAGGCGCCCTCGGGACTTAATACCGCCCAGTTCGGTATCGCAACCACGACGAGAAGCGCCAGCTCATCGGTTATAGTCAAAAACGGACAGACCCTTGTTATAGGCGGGCTGGTTCAGGACAGAGAAGAGGTGCTTCACAACAAGACCCCTTTACTTGGAGATATCCCGCTGATTGGAAACCTCTTCAGGTTCAAACGCACTCAGAGCAGGAAGCTTAACCTGATGATACTTCTTACCCCGCGGATAGTTGAGACGGAAAGCGATATGAAGCAGCTGCTTATGGATTACCAGAGAAGAAAGACCTTGCTTCACAAAAGGGATCTGAATACGCTTGAGTAGGGAAGTTCTAAGAAAATGAAGGCCCTGGATGAAATAATAAGCAGGCGTTACCCCGAAGTGATGGGGAGAATTGAAGAGCTAAAAGGGAAAAACGCCCAGAACACCGAAGACATACTGCTCAAAACGGACATACTCAAAGATTCCCCGGCCCTTGACGTCCTTTCCGAATTCTACGGAATCGAGAAAATCGAATCAATTCCGGAAGACGATATAGATTATGAACTGATAAAGCAGTTTCCGATCAGTTTCGCTAAAAAATTCAGAATACTTCCCATAAACAAAGACAACGGAACACTCAAAGTTGTGTTCGCCCCGCCCCAGGAGCTCTATGCCCTTGACGAAGTTCGATCCCGCTTTAACTGCTCACTTGAAACTTATATTACTCTTGAGCGCGTACTGAACGACAGCATTAACAGGGTTTACGAACAGGGCAAAGACGTTGCATCAGGAGATATAAACGACGGTTCGGGACTCTCCGACATGGAGTTTACCGAACCCCAGGATCTGATTGAGGCCGAAGATGAAGCCCCGATCATAAAATTCATAAACACGCTTCTTTTTCAGGCCGTAAGGGAGCACGCCAGCGATATTCATATAGAGTGCTTTGAAAAAGAAGTGCTGGTCCGATTCAGAAAGGACGGCATTCTGCACGACGTGACTAAAGTTCCGAAAACAGTGCAGTCTTCGGTGATCTCGCGCGTGAAGATCATGTCTGAACTTGACATAGCGGAGAGAAGGAAGCCCCAGGACGGAAGCATAAGGCTGAAGATTGGAGGAAGGGATATTGACGTAAGGGTTTCGACCGTTCCCACTTCATGGGGAGAGAGCGTGGTAATGCGGCTGCTTTACAGGTCTTCAGTGCTAATGAGCTTTGAACAGCTTGGTCTTGAAGGAAAAAAACTTGAACTTCTGGAATCCCTTGCCAGGCGTCCCCACGGAATAATACTCGTTACGGGACCCACGGGAAGCGGCAAGACGACGAGTCTTTATGCCGCCCTGCAGAGGATCAATCTTCCCGACAAGAAGATAATTACCATAGAAGATCCGGTTGAATATCAGATACAGGGAATCAACCAGATCCAGGTTAACACCAAGGTGGGTCTTACGTTTGCAAACGGACTTCGCTCAATACTGAGACAGGACCCTGACGTTATACTTGTGGGGGAAATAAGGGACAGGGAAACCGCCGATATTTCCATGAACGCTTCGCTCACGGGACACCTCGTATTTTCCACATTGCATACCAATGATTCGGTAAGTGCCGTGACCAGGCTTGCCGATATGGGAGTGGAGTCTTTTCTTATAGCTTCGACCCTCTCGGCGGTAGTAGCCCAGAGACTTGTCAGGATTCTATGCACGCAGTGCAAAGAACAGTACGTGCCGCTTGACGAAGAACTTACCCGTATCGGGCTTGCGCGCGAGTTCTGTCCCGAAGGAAAAATCTACAGGGCTAGAGGGTGCCATGAGTGCATGGAGACGGGGTTTTCTGGAAGAATAGCAATTTTTGAGATTCTGCTGATTGATGACGAGCTTAAAAACGCTGTTCTCATAAATCCGGATTCGGTCACCCTTAAGGAAAAGGCTCTGAGAAACGGACTTGTCACCCTGAGAATGGATGGTGCTGACAAAGTCGCGAAAGGTATAACGTCAATTGACGAGGTTCTCAGGGTTACGGAAGAGGTACTGGCGGAGAGCTAGCCCGGGGTTATCTTTAGCATCGGTATTTCAAAATGCCTGTTTACAACTACAAAGCCATTAACGACAAGGGCGAATCGGTAAGTGGGGTTATCAGCGCAGAATCGGTCAAGACCGCAGGCGACAAGCTCAGAAAAGGCGGTGTCTATCTTTCTTCCATAAAGGAGTCTACCGGGGCTCGTCGCTCGTCGAGAAGCCTTCCGTGGAGCGGGGTGAGCATCTCGGAACTTGCCGTTATGACAAGGCAGTTCTCCACGTTGATTTCTGCCGGTCTTCCTCTTGAGACGTCGCTTGTGGCTCTCTACGAGCAGACCGATGACCAGAAGCTGAAAGAGATTCTCTCCGAGGTCAGAAACCGACTGAGTGAAGGCAGTTCTCTTCACGCCGCACTCGAGGAGCACAAAAGCGTTTTTTCCGACCTTTACGTGAGTATGGTCCGCGCGGGCGAGGCAAGCGGCACTCTTGACGTTGTACTCGACCGTCTCGCGGATTTTCTTGAAAAACAACTGGAACTCACTTCGAAGATCAGAGGCGCCATGGTATATCCGGCGATAATGTTTGTCGTCGGGATGGGGGTGCTTGTCTTCATGATGACTTTCGTAATTCCCAAAGTCGCCGATATATTCGAGGCCAGCAATAAGGCTTTGCCATTTGTTACGGTAGTGCTTATAGGCGCAAGCGATTTTCTCAGGGAGAATTTCGCCCTGATGCTGGTTTTTACGGCCGTCGTATTCTTTTTCGCGCACAGGTACGTAAAAACCCCTTCTGGAAGAAAGATCTACGACAGATTATCCCTTCGGATTCCTGTGTTCGGGAAAATGTCTTCAAAAGTGATGATCTCCCGTTTTACAAGGACGCTTGCCACACTGCTTTCAAGCGGTATTCCTCTTCTTGACTCGATTAAGGTGAGCGAATCGGTTCTTGGAAACAGTCTTTACGTTGAAAATATCAGGGATGTCCAAGTCAAGGTGGCGGAAGGCTCGGCGTTTGGAGACTGTCTTGGGCAGACCGGGATTTTCCCGCCTCTTGTGGTAAGAATGGTATCTGTGGGTGAGGAAGTCGGCAAAATTGAAGACATGCTCTCGAAAGTGGCCGATATGTACGACACTGAAGTTGACGGCATGCTTTCCACGCTGACTTCTCTTCTTGAACCGGTAATGATACTGATTATGGGCGTCGTGATGGGTTTTATAGTTTTCGCTATACTTTTACCCGTATTGAATTTAACTTCGGTAATAAGCTGAGCAGGGAGGTAACAAAAATGAGATCCCAGATGGGATTTACTCTGATTGAAATTATGGTGGTCGTACTTATCATCGCGGGACTTGCCTACATAGTGGGCACGAATGTGATAGGTCAGGGGGAGAGAGCAAAGGAAAAACAGGCTATGATTCAGATCAAGCAGTTTGAGCAGGCGCTCCAGCTGTTTAAGTTTGATAACGGTTTTTATCCCGAAACCCAGCAGGGGCTGCATGCTCTGATCGACCCGGTAACGGTGGGCAGGGAAGCCAGAAGATGGAGGCGCTATCTGGAGTCTTCAAGCGTGCCGTTTGATCCTTGGGGAAACGAGTTTGTATATTTCGGAGCTGACCAGACCGAGGACGGATTGTACTATATAAGATCTAATGGCCCGGACGGTGTAGGGAATTCAGATGACGATCTGTCCAGCAGAGACAGATGAGAAGAAAATCCGCGGGTTTTACCTTAATTGAAATCATGGTGGTAGTTTTTCTGCTCGGAGCTTTTTTCTCCGTGGCGATGCCGCGGGTTTTCAAAACGGGTGACATGAGCCTGCGCAGCGCTTCAAGAGGACTTGTCACGACGATAAGATACCTGTACAGCAAGTCCGTTTTTGAAAAACGGATATACAAGCTTTCTTTCGATATTGATGCCGGGGAATACTGGGTGGAGGTTCTTCAGGGAAACCAGTTTACCTCGGAAGAGGGTTCCGGGCACGGGCGCAAAAAGCTTCCAAGCGGAGTTTCTTTCAGCGATATACAGACTGAGAGAACCCAGGGTAAAGTCGGTTCTGGAAGAGACGCGTTTATACTTTTCCTGCCAACGGGGATTGTTGACTCGGCGGTTATTCACCTGAGAACTGGTAAAGATAATTTTTTCACGCTTTCCACCAACCCCTACACCGGAGCCACGAAAGTTTTTGACAAGTACGTCGAATTTAACAACCGGCTTCAGAGTATAGCGGAGCAGTAGGGAAAAAACGGGATGAAGGTCTCGAAAAAAAGCGTTTGCGGATTCACGTTGCTTGAAGTCATGGTCGCCGTGGCGTTGCTTTCCTTCGCGATGGTCTCAATCCTTGGCATCGTAGGCCATAATATCAATCTTGCCACAAAGTCCACAAGCTATCTGATTGCCACGAGCCTCGCTGACGAGATAGCTTCCCGGATTGACGCCGAGGGGCTCCCCTTGGATTCTGAAAGAAGCGGAAAGTTTGATAATCATCCGGGTTTTGAGTGGCATATCGTGGTCGCTCCCTACAATTTGCCGCAATTCGAAGCGAAAATGAACATAGTCAGTGTTCTTATAACTTGGGACGACGGGGAGGAGAGCTATGAAATCAACTTCGTCGATTCGGGGTAATGAAAGCGGTTTTACACTTATAGAGGTTCTTATCTCCGTTAGTATAACGGTCATCGTGCTTACGATGCTCTATAGTTCTTTTTCCCAGCTAATAACCGCCAAACGCAGGGTAGAAACGGAGAACGAGCTGATCCAGGAGGCAAACACTATCCTGCTTAAGATGCGCCATGACCTGGTGAATGCATTTCCCAGAGGTAGTATCAACTCCGGAACTTCTTCTTCCGCCTACCGCTATTTTACAGGGAGGCTCGAGGGGGAGAACAGCAGGATTGTTTTTACCTCTTTTGCGAAGGACCCCACGCATTATTCCACTCAATCCGGCCAGAGCGAGATATCCTACTACGTGGTTCCACTTAGAGGCGAGCACGAGGATATGTTTGCTCTTATGAGGAAGGATAATTACTGGATCGGAAACGATGAAGCCGGAGCCGCGTACCCGATTTCGGAGAGGGTTCTTAGTTTCCGGGTGAATTTTCTTGCCGAACGATCGCCAGGCTTGGCTAACGGGCAAAAAGTGTGGGAGTGGGATTCGTCCGTTATGCGAGGATTTCCCGAAGCCGTTCAGGTCCAGATTATTCTTGTTGGAGACGGGGGTCAAGAGGAAATCCATTCCATGATTGTTGCTATACCGGTGGCTGACTGAATGCAAAGAGCAGATTCAAAAGGAGCGCAGAGAGGAATAGTACTTGTTATCGTCGTCATAACGATTGCGATACTGTCCACGATTGTGATTGATTTCATATACTCGACCCGCGTGAGTTACGAGATTTCCGTCAACAGTTCAAGCGATGTGCAGGCAAGGCATATCGCGAAATCAGGAGTCAGAGTCGTGCGAGGAATCCTGAGAAAAAAAACCCTTGAGGGAATTCCAGTGCCCAAGGGAGTGCTCGCGCAGGCAATAAAATCGCAGAACGGCGCCGGTGGCTGGAGACTTTCCGTCAGTTCTTTTCCCATCGGATCCGGAAACATATCCCTTGAGGTCATAGACGAGAGATCAAAAGTCAACCTTAACGCGCTTGTGGATCAGAAATCAAACCGAGTGGATTTTCAGGTCCGTACGCAGCTAAATGAACTTTTCCGCTTTCTCGGAGTGGAGACGGAGAAGGCCGATCTCTTCGTGGCGAGCCTTGTAAACTGGCTTGACGGGGCGGCGCGGGGGGCCGGAAACGATCAGGACCCAGATGGTGCCGCTGCGGCCTATTACGCGAAGCTTGAAAACCCTTATTATATTAAGGATGGGCAGCTTGACAGCGTCGAGGAAATTAGGATGATTCAGGGGATGGATAAGGACTTCTTTTTCAAGGTCAGGGACTATCTGACCGTGTATCCTAACGACAAGAAGGTGAATTTCAGCACCGCTTCAAAAACGGTGATAATGGCTACCATTAAAGCTGCCGGAGTCTCAGTCACCGAGAGGGAGAGCAATTCCCAGGAACTAAAAGACAGCCTTGTTAGGAGAATGGCCGACGAGGTAATAACGCGCAGGAGCACCAAGAGGATTATATCTGCCAGTGAAACCAAGAAGATTTTAAAGGGAGTGGACTCCAGTATGAATATAAGCTCCGGTATCTCGGGGGTGGTTCTTAAGGGCGGGAAAAGCGATGTCTATACTGCTGTTTCCACCGGCATAGTGGGGGGTGGAATCCCCGTGTCAAGAGAGATTCGGGCCGTTATACGTAAAAACCTGAGAAAGAAGAATTCGTATCCGACCATGGTGTCTTGGAGAGAAAGATAAGAGCCGAAGTGGCGGAATTGGCAGACGCGCAGGATTCAGGATCCTGTGGGCATTGCGCCCGTGGGGGTTCGACTCCCCCCTTCGGCACCAAACGTTTTAGCGCTTTAACCGGCGAAGTGCTTGAAAAACAGAGAACCGGACAGAGTCGCTTTACTACGCACCAGCACTAGAGCAATAATATATTCTTTGGTTCTCCTCTTCTAGAAGGGTGACTTCTTTATGTCAAATCGGTAAACGGGTTGTAGGCAATTTCCCAGAGATGGCCGTCGGGATCCTCGAAATACCCTGAGTAACCGCCCCAGAACACATCCTGCGGTTCCTTTATAATCTAGCACCTGCACTGCGTGCCTCCTCTATCACCTTGTGCACTTCTTCTTTGCTCGGCTCGTTATGCGCGATTGTCACACCGGAAAACCCACTTCCTCCCGCCGAGACAGTTACATCTTCGGCCAGCTTGTCTTTCGGATAAAGGGACAGCAATACGCCGTTCATATCGTAGAAGGTGATTGTATCAGATGACTCTTTCTCGGGTATCAAGCCCATTCCCTGCTCATAAAACTTTTTTGCCACCGCAATGTCGGTGACTCCCAGGGTGATAATTGCCAGTTTCGGTTTCATGTCGCGACTCCGTAAATGATATGGTTTGTCAAAAGCAAAAAAAAAGGGCGCCTTAAAAAAGGCGCCCTTTTCTGTTTTCGGATTCTGTTTCTTTATACGTCGTAATAAAGCATGAACTCGTACGGTACGGGTCTCAGCCTGATCGGGTTGATTTCGTTTTCCGTTTTGTAGTCAATCCATGTCTCGATCACATCTTCTGTGAACACGCCTCCTTTGAGCAGAAACTCATGATCGTCTTCAAGAGCCTTGACGGCCTCTTCAAGCGAACCGGGTACGGAAGGAATGTTTTTGAGTTCTTCGAGTCCCAACGCGTAGATATCCTTATCCAGCGGGTCTCCCGGATTGATCTTGTTTTCGATTCCGTCGAGTCCGGCCATCAGCATAGCGGAAAACGTCAGATAACCGTTACACGAGGGATCGGGGAACCGGACTTCAATTCTTTTTGACTTGGGGTTCGGCGAATACATGGGAATTCTTACCCCGGCGCTTCTGTTTCTCGCCGAATAGGCAAGGTTCACGGGAGCTTCGAACCCGGGAACAAGTCTCCTGTAAGAATTCGTTATAGGATTGCTGAATGCGCATATGGCCCTTGCGTGTTTCAGTATCCCGCCCACGTAGTGCATAGCCAAGTTGCTTAGTCCCGCATACCCTTTTCCTGCGAAAAGAGGCTTTCCGTTCTTCCACAAGGACTGGTGAACATGCATTCCGGAACCGTTGTCGTCAAAAACGGGCTTTGGCATGAAAGTGGCCGTTTTCCCGTGTTCCCGGGCAACGTTCTTTACCACGTACTTGTACCATTTCATGTTGTCTCCCATCTGGACCATGGGCGCAAAGCGCATGTCAATTTCCGCCTGTCCCGCTGTCGCAACCTCATGGTGGTGGGCTTCAATGGAAATACCCAGGCTTAAAAGCACGCTCACCATTTCGGAACGTATGTCGTGCATGCTGTCTGAAGGAGGCGTGGGAAAATAGCCTTCTTTGTGCCTGAGTTTATGACCGAGGTTCGGCTGTTCATCAGCCCCGGAATTCCAGATGCCTTCCTCCGAATCTATGAAGTAGTATCCGGCGCTGGGACTCTGATCATATCTGACATCGTCAAAAATGAAGAATTCCAGTTCAGGACCAAAGAAGGCCGTGTCCGCAATCTTTGTGCCCTGCATGAAAGAAATAGCTTTTCTCGCTATGTTTCTTGGGTCTCTAGTATAAGGTTCCCTCGTTATAGGATCTTCGATATTACATATTACGGCAAGGGTCTCGGCCTGCATAAAGGGATCGCGCTTGCAGGTGGTGGCATCCGGAATCAGGAGCATGTCGCTTGCGTTAATCGCCTGCCAGCCCCTGATGCTTGAACCGTCAAAACCCAAGCCGTTTTCAAAAAACGACTTGTCCACTTCATCCGCTGGTATGGTGAAGTGCTGCCACATCCCTATAAAATCAAGAAACCTGAGATCGACAAACTCAATCTCGTAATCTTTTATGAACTTTATTACTTCAGCTGGCTTTTTCGGAAGAGCAAGCTGGCCCAACTTGTTGTCAGTAGGCATGATCAATTATCCTCCTTAATGCTGTTGTTCCCAGAGAGAAGTTCTTTGGTACGGGCGCTAATTATATAGCATCCTCGCCTCTTTCTCCAGTTCTGATTCTTATTACGTCCTCGGCCGGGAAGATGAATATCTTTCCGTCTCCTATCTTGCCGGTTTTCGCACTTTCTCTTATGGTCTCGATTACCTTGGAGACCATATCCTCGGAAACTACTATTTCCAGCTTTATTTTAGGGAGAAAGTCGATGACGTATTCTGCGCCCCTGTAAAGTTCCGTATGACCTTTCTGACGACCGAACCCCTTTACCTCAACAACTGTCAGACCTTGAATTCCTATCTCCCGGAGAGCTTCCTTCACGTCCTCTAGTTTGAACGGTTTGATAATGGCCTCTATTTTCTTCATGGTAATAAAATCCTCCTAAGCATATTTATTCAGCTACATTAAAGTATCAAGAAATATACCATTTGTTTCGTTTTGAAGTGAACTGGTTCTTTAAACCGGCGTATAAAATAACTGTTTCTTTTGCGAAGGGGAAGTTTTTTGTTTTGCAATTAACTTCTATCATTGAATATTCCTAGGATTCAGAAGCGACGCGATTTATATTCTTGTTTGCAAAAAAATCTCTTTTTTCCTCAAGTGGCATTTTGTATTTTTCCGAGGGTGCACGTTTATTGTGCATAAAATCTTAAAATTTGAACACTCGGGCGGCAAAATTGATTTTGAATGTTGTTAATGATATTTTTTCCCAATGACTCACCGGAAACTTGGTTACAAGTTCAAAGATCTTTCTCTTCTTGAGACGGCGCTTACCCACAGTTCATACTCAAACGAGTTCTCATGCCCTAGCAACGAGAGACTCGAGTTTCTCGGAGACGCGCTGCTGGGATGCGTGGTAAGCGTGCTGCTTTACGAAAAGTACCCTTCATGCACCGAGGGCGATCTCTCCAAGATCAGAAGTCGCGTGGTAAGCGGTGCGAATTTTGCAAAATATGCCGATGCGCTTGGTCTGGGAAAACAGATGAGGCTTGGAAAAGGCGAGGAAAGTACCGGGGGAAGGAAAAGGGAGTCAAACAACGCAAACGCTTTTGAGGCGCTTATAGGGGCGTTGTATCTTGATGCGGGCTACGAGAAGACTTTCGAGGTGATCTCTCGACTGTTTCAAGACGCTATCGAAGAAAACAATTTCCCCCGCGACAGCAAAACGGAACTTCAGGAAGTTTCCCAGAGCACCTTCGGACGGATGCCGGAGTACAGGGTTCTAAGCGAAGAAGGCCCTCCGCATGAAACGACTTTCACCGTAGAGGTCAGAGTTCATTCCGACCTGAAGGGCATGGGCAAGGGCAGGAGTAAAAGGCAGTCTGAGCAGTCTGCGGCCCGTGATGCGCTCAGAAAGCTTGGTTATTAAGCTTCAACTCTTTTCTATCCCTAGATCATTTATCTTTTTTGACAGGGTGTTTCTGTTTATTCCCAGTATCGTTGCCGCCTGTTTCATGTTTCCGTCAGTCTTTGCGAGAATGGTTTCGATTAACTGTTTTTCAACTTTGCCGATTACCTGCTCGTGAACTTTCTGCATGGAGAAGTCCGAATTTTCTACCATCATGCGTACAAGTTCTTCAGTCTTCCTCTCCGTCACTTCTGTTTCCCCGTAACCGGTTTGCGAATCGATGGCTTCTTTCGTCTCCTCCGCGCTTATTATACTGTCGGGACTTAAAACCAGAAGACGTTTTATGGTGTTTTCAAGTTCTCTTACGTTTCCGGGCCAGTTGTGGGTAATCAGCAATTGCTCCGCTTCACGAGAGAAGACCTTCTTCTCAGTGCCAAATTCCGCAGAATGTTTCTTCAGAAAATGTCTCAACAGTTCGCTTATGTCCTCTTTTCTCTTTCTGAGAGGGGGGAGGTTTACGCTTATGACGTTAAGTCTGTAGAACAGATCCTCTCTGAAAGAACCTCCCCTGACGGCATCTTTTAAGTTTTTATTCGTGCTCGCGATTATTCTCGGGTCAACAGAGACCGGTTTTTCGCTGCCGAGTCGGTAGATCTGCTTCTCCTCGATAGCTCTTAGGAGCTTTGACTGCAGGTCTGTTGAAAGGTCGCCTATTTCGTCTATGTGAAGGGTTCCGCCGTCAGCTTCCTCGAATCTTCCCTTCTTCAATGCGGCGGCGCCTGTAAACGCCCCTTTTTCGTATCCGAACAGTTCGCTTTCGATAAGTTCCTTGGGAATCGCGGATATGTTTACGGATACCAGGCTTTTTTTTCTTCTCGGACTGTTATAATGGATAGCTCTTGCGATAAGTTCTTTTCCTGTACCGCTTTCTCCTGTTATCAGAACGGTGATGTTCTTGGAGGCGGTACGACCGATAAGCTTGTATACGTTCAGCATGTCGGGCGAACTGCCGACTATTTCTTCAAACGAGATATTCTCCTCGGAATCTTCAGACAGTCTTATTTTTCTTCCGGCAACGTAGTTTTTTATTGCCCGCTCGGCAAAGAGTTTTACCTCTTCAAGGTCAAACGGCTTGGTCAGGTAATCATAGGCGCCGAGCTGCATTGAACCTATGGCGTTACTGACAGTGTTCTGCGCGGTAATGAATATTATGGGTGAGTCAATTTTCCTGTTTCTAAGCTGGGTGAGAACCTCAAACCCGTTCATATCCGGCATGTTTATGTCAAGAAGAATCAGGGAGTACGCTTCCTCGCAGGCTTTTCGCACGGCATCCTCTCCATTTTCGGCACACTCAACTTCAAATCCCGACTTCTTAAGAGATGTCTCGAGTATCCACCTGATGTCTTCTTCGTCGTCGGCTATTAAGATACGGTTCTTCATGATCTGGTTTCTCTAGACAGTGTGTCGCGCGTCACGTTGTTTTTCCCAGGCTGGAAAGGGGCAGATAATTATTAGCTTGCCGGGAGCTGTATCTTGAATTCGGAGCCCTTTCCCTCCGCACTCTCCGCCCTAATTATTCCTCCGTATTTAGCTACTACCTGGCTTGATATAAAAAGACCAAGCCCTGTTCCTTTCTTTTTGCCCGAAAAAAACGGGGTGAATATTTTTTTCAGGTCTTTTTTCTGTATGCCGGTTCCGTTGTCCTTTACGGAGATCAAGACCGTGTGTTTATTGCGTATCTTGTAATCCGTGACCCACTTGGTGCTGACCGTTATCTGCCCGTTGCCCTTGATCGAACTCACCGCATTCTGGATGATGTTTATGAACACCTGTTTCAGGGAGTTATAGTCGCCTGGTACGGGAGGAATGGTAATGTCGAGCTTGTGCTTGAATTTGATGTTTTTATTAAGATTCGATTCGAGGAATATTATGTCAATTAGAATTTCATTTATATCCACCGACATTAGATGCTGCGTTGAAACCGATGACGGTTTCACGAGTCTATCGACCAGATCTTTCAGTCTTTCCACTTCCTTTATTATTATCTTCGAACACCGGCTTTTCTCCGTTTTCGACAGTGTTCCGTTTAGAAGCTGCGCCGCTCCCCTTATGCCGCTCAGAGGATTTCTGATTTCGTGCGCAAGCCCTCTTACCAGGGTTTCGTAATTTTCTTCAAGGCTGCAGTTTCTGCTAATGATGGACATCATGTTCATCTTTTCCGTGTTTCTTATCTGGATTACGAGTCCGTTCATTCTGCCGTCGTTCCCGTGTATTGGAGATGCCGTGCATTCCACATTGATTGACGAGTCTTTGGATATGCTGAAGAGCAGGTCGTTTTCCTGCACGACTCTTTCTTCCTTTACGGCTCTGCTGCAGAGGTTGGTTATTTCTTCCGGCAGAAATCTGGAGATATGGTTTCCCACGGTCTTGCGTCTTGAGATATTGAGTATGGTTTCAGACGGCTCGTTCACGGAGATTATGTTGAGGTCCCTGTCAGCTACTATTACTCCCTCGGGAAGCGAATCCAGAAGATTCTTGTAGAACATCGGATGTTCCTGCAATTCTATATCCGCAGCCATTCTTCTCACGGTTGCCGCCGCTCCTTCTCTCATATCTCTTCAATCCTCAGGAAAATCGCATCGGCGACGGATGTCATGGATTTTTTTATGCTCTCAAGCGCTTTTCGGAGGTTTTTTTCACTCGATTCATGGGTCATTATTATGATGGGAACCTCCCCGCCGTTTGTTTCTCTTGTCCGCTGTATTATGGACTCTATGCTTATTCCGCACTTCCCGAGAACTGTGGTTATTTTTCCGAGAGTGCCAGGTTTGTCTTCAACCTGAAATCTCAGGTAGTAGCGCCCCGTAAGACGGTCTGTGCCAATAATAGTCCTGTGCCCGGCGTCCTCGGAATAAAGCATGGGCGGAGCCGGCTGCGAGCCGTTTTGGACAGTTTTTGCGATTGAAACCAGGTCGCCCACGACGGCGCTTGCGGTCGGGAGCATTCCGGCTCCCATTCCATAGAGCATTGTCGGACCTACCTTGTCTCCCACTATATGAATTGCGTTAAACGCGTCTTTTACGTCAGCAAGCTGAGTATTTTTTCTTATAAGGGCCGGATAAACTCCCGCCTGTATGCCCGCATCGGTGAGCTTGGCGATGGCAAGCAGCTTGATTCTGTAGCCGAGTTGCTCGGTGAAGTTTATGTCGGTCGAGGAGACATTCCTTATTCCCTCAACGTATATGTCGTCGAATTTCGGAAAGAATCCGTAGGCAAGCATTATCAGGATCGATAGTTTGTGGGCGGCGTCGATGCCGTCTATGTCAAACGAAGGATCGGCTTCTGCATATCCCTCCTTCTGGGCGCTCTGCAGCATTTCGTCGAATCCTTTTTTCTGCTCCGACATGTTGTGAAGTATGTAGTTACACGTCCCGTTCATTATTCCGTGTATGGAGAGAATGTTGTTCGCCACGTAGCTCTCATGAGTCGCCTTGATTACCGGTATTCCTCCTCCCACGCTCGCTTCAAAAGCCACGTGAACCCCGTTTGCGGTTGCCTCCCTGAAAATTTCGTCCCCGTGGTGAGCCAAAAGGGCCTTGTTCGCGGTTACGACGTTTTTTCCGCTCCGTATCGCACCCAAAACCAGTTCGCGCGCCGCTGTGGTTCCGCCTATAAGCTCGATTATTATCGAGATGCTCTCGTCGTTTATGAGTTCCCGTGCATCGGTGGTAAAAAGCTTTTTCGGGATTTTGACCGGGCGTTTTCTCTTTATGTCGAGGTCGGCTACTTTTTTAATGTTGAGCTTTATCCCGGTTCTTTTTTCTATTATGTCTGTGTTTTCGCTTATCGTTTTATAAACGCCGCAACCTATGGTTCCGGCGCCTATAAGGCCTATATTTACGGAATTCATCCGGCAATCTCCTTTCTTTTAACGCATAAAAAGGGAATTATACATAATCCGTTCCACAATACAGTGGAAGCGCTGTTTCGGCGCGGAGGGTTTGACAGTCATGTTTCCTGAAATAGACTAGGTACTCTTGTTTTTTGTGGGGCCGTAGCTCAGTCCGGGAGAGCGCATGAATCGCACTCATGAGGTCGTGGGTTCGAATCCCATCGGCTCCACCACCGAATTTCTTTCGGGTTTGACATACACTTGCCTTGAAACTAGATTTATACTCCTGTTTTGCGCGGGGCCGTAGCTCAGTTGGGAGAGCGCATGAATGGCATTCATGAGGTCGTGGGTTCGAATCCCATCGGCTCCACCACCCCTCAGGCTATCAGTCGGGAATTCGAATACTCTTGCGGAAAAACTATTTTTTTCTCCCCGCCTTGCCACTGGGTTACCAACATCCGGTGTCCTGTCTGGCGGAGGGTGCCGGGATCGATACGGAAACCTCCGTAAAAAGTCGTAAACTCAGAGCGCAGGGCTTCGCGAAGAAGCGCCTGTTCGTCTGTGCCCCCTGTCTTCTCGATCAGCTTTTCGATTATAAGCCCCATGTTGTATGACTGTGCGGCGGTGTAGTCGGGAACGTACCCGTAGGCGCTGGCGAACTTGTCTGAAAATTCCTTTGGACTCGGACCGAAATCCACGGATACAGAAAGCGTCGGTTCCCATTGGCTTGTCGAGACAAAACCGTCGGCCTCCCGCCCGAGACGTTTTACAAACTCGTTTACAGCGGCCGCAAGCGTTGCCACTACCCCGAATCCGTGAGCGGAGTTTTTCGATATCCATATGGCGAGATTTATATCGTCTTCCATTCCCCCGCAGCAAAGTACGCAGCAAGCGCCCCGGTTTTTTGCGCGGGCTAGTATAAAGGAGAAATCTTCTGTGGCGGAGGGAAAGTCATAAACGGCCGCCGACATCCCCAATTCTTCGGCGCGAAGCATTGCTCCTTCGCTCACTGTCTGAGAAAACCGGCTTTCCTCGAGGCGCAAAACGGCGATTTCGGCCGTCTCGGCATAGCAGCTATGGATCATGTCTACCACAGCCTGGAAGTAGGAAGATGCCTCGGTTATGGCGTTTACCGTCTTCCCTCGGGCGCGGGCGGGAATGTCGTCAAGTGATCCGCCGTAGTTCCACACTACTCTTTGAGCTTTTTCGGCGGTCTCAACGCAGGCAAGCGTGAGGCTGCTTGAGTATGGTCCGAGCAGTATGTCTACCCTGTCTTTTTCTATTAAGCGAAGGGTGTTTTCCCTTGTTTTCTCCGGAACACTCGCGTCGTCGTAGAAGACAAGTTCCGGCAGCAAGAGCTTTCCATCCGGCGTTTTTATTCCGCCCCGTTCACGCAGGTGCTCGGTAAAAAGCTTTATTCCTTTAAGGCTTTCTTTGCCCTGAACAGCGTGGCGTCCGGAAAGCGTTGCGGAAAGGCCGATCTTAAAAGACTTCATTGGGAAATTATAAAGGAAAGTTGTACAAAAAATCTATTCCGGCCCATATCAGGGGAAGACTTCGCTCGACGGGGAAGATATAGAAGCCGTGCTTGACAGGGAGGTGATGTCAATATCCGACCTCACAGAGAGTCTTCGTTCTCTCACTTACAATGTGGCAGGCATGAAAAAGAGCATAGAGATGATGAAGTGGTATATTGCAGGTCCTATTGCTCTCGCGCTAATTATTGTCGAGCTATTGTCGTAAGGTCTCTGCCTCTTTTATTTTTCCCAAACCGGCTTTTTCCCCTTGCCGGCAGTTGTCGCGGAGCTCCCTGCAGTTTCGGGGTAAAGTTCCATTAGCTCCAGATACCCTTTCCGCTCTGTTTTCCCCATAAATTCCCCCTTGCCATCGGGTAACTCACAAAAGAATTCCACAAACTTTTTATTACCAACTAGCAACGCCGTTACAAGCCCCCCAACTCCGAACGTTACCAAGCCAACACCAATTCCCCAACCTATCTTCTTTTTCCATTCCCGCTTGGCTTCCTCTGTTGCAACTTCCAAGCTTTTTATTTCCGTAAACCGCTTTACTTTCCCCCCTGAATCTACCATCCTCAACACCCCTTCATTGACAGCCGCAAGCTTCCAGTCCCCAGCTAATATCTCAATCTTCATAATCCTACACCTCTATCGCCGACCATTCTAACACGGTTACCCGAAAAGAAAACTAAGTAACCAGCTTAATTTTTGAAAACTACCTAGAATGTCTCTTTAAAACCTTTCAAAACCGACTTGAGGAGTTCTTGATAGTTTTTGTGTCCCTTTATAACTCCTTGCATTGCTTGCCTTTTTTGTGTGTCTGTCCCTTTTCAACCCAAACACGGAAGATGTCCCTTTAAAACAAAACTAGCGATTATATAGCGCTCGTGTTATTTTTGCTTAATCCCTTGCTATTATTGTATTTTTTCGGGGGTTTCCTCTGATTTTCCGGGCAATTTAATATCACGACCGCTTGAAAATCGCTAACCGCATTTTGGGCCTCGGTCAGCTCGATTTCACCGGAAATACTCAATAACGACGGGGGATTACGAGAGATGGGAATGTGGCAAAGTCATCTTTCAAATTGGGCAAAATGAACTCTTAAACTATAAAAGTTGACAGAGTTCCCTGCCCATACCCCCTCACCTCAACATAAAAATGGTACAGATTATCCCTCACAAAGACAAGCTTAGGGATAATCACAACGTCTATGCGGCAAGAGTTTCAAAAACAACTGGTCGTAAATCCTGGTTTCCGCTAAACAATGCTCTGGAAAACCGCTGAAAGTAGTTCGGGAGCTTATTTATAGGGGTTGGTTTTTCATTGTCGGGTGGATTTTTGCGGGCACGCTCAAAACCTGTTATTTTAGCAGAATGAAGTTCTTGCTGTTATTGCTGATGTCGCTGACCGCATTTTCTTTTCCTGCTTATGCCCAAAGCGGGGCAGGCCACGACTGGTTTTCTGGAGACAGCTACTATTGGAATACCGATTCTAAAGGTAATACGAACTTTCATGGCTTTGATACGAGGACAGGAAAGTACTGGAATGCAACTATTGAACCGGACGGAGATATGAGAGGTTACAATACCGATTACAGTCCTTGGTCTTACGATAGCGCAACGGGATATTATTATAACTTTGGCACCGGCGAGAGGTGTATCGGAAAGGGATACGTTCGGACATGCTACTGGGGTGGCGTGGTGAATGGCAGGATGGGGAAGGGCAGTCGATGAACAAACGGTTTGCCTTTAAAGCGGACAAAAAAAAAAGGGGGGGGGGGCTGAGATCACCCAAGCTGAAGGTTAAGAAATTCTGCCGACTTTTTTTTAAGGGTTCCTTCTGTTTGGAATCAGAGCAGGGTTTTTACCGCCTCTTCGACTCTGTTCAGGCCCTCTTCTATGTTCTCCATGGATGTCGCGTAAGATATCCTGAGATGGTTTTCCTTTCCAAAGGCTATACCCGGCACGACGGCCACTTTCGCTTCTTCAAGCAAGAATTCGGTAAAGGAAACAGATCCGTCAATCTTCTTGTCTCCGTATATTTTTCCAACGAAACCACTTATGCTCGGAAACACGTAGAACGCTCCCATGGGGTCAAAGCACGTAAATCCCGGGATTTCATTTAGCCTTCTTACTATGAAATTTTTCCTTCTCTCAAATTCCCCTGCCCTTTTGTTAAGCAGATCCTGCGGTCCGCAAAGCGCCTCAATGGCGGCCATCTGCGAGATCGACGAAGGGTTTGAGGTTGACTGGCCCTGAAGCTTCGCCATCGCGCTTATCACTCGTTTATCTCCCGCCGCGTATCCTATACGCCACCCGGTCATTGAGTAGGATTTAGATACTCCGTTTACGAGGATGGTAGATTTTTTCGCTTTGTCGCCAAGAGAGCAAACTGATACGTGCTCAGTTTCTCCATAGATTATTTTTTCGTATATCTCATCTGAGATTATGATCAGACCGGCATCAAGGGCGACTTTGACTATTTCCTCAAGCTCCCCCCGCGAATACGTGGTTCCCGTGGGATTTGAAGGATAGTTGAGAATAAGGGCGCGTGTCCGTTCATTTATTTCCGCTTCAAGCTGCTTCGGGGTGATCTTGAAAAGTCCTTGCTCGTCTGTGTCTATGATTACCGGGGTTGCGCCTGTTAGTGCCACTTGTTCGGGATAGGAAACCCAGTAGGGGGCGGGAATTATGACTTCGTCTCCAGGTTCGAAAAGCGCCTGAGTAATGTTGTATGTCGAGTGTTTCGCTCCGCAGGAAACCAGTATTTCATCCCTTGAGTACTCAATGCCGTGATCTTTTTTCAAAGACGCCGCTATCGCGTCTTTGAGTTCATCGATTCCACCCACGGCGGTATATTTCGTAAAGCCGCTTTTAATCGCGGCTACGCCCTCTTTTTTCACGTGCTCGGGAGTGTCGAAGTCGGGTTCTCCGGCTCCGAACCCTATGATATCGACTCCCTGAGCGCGAAGAGACTTCGCTTTTGCCGTTATCGTAAGCGTGGCTGACGGTTTTAGGTTGCTGACCCTTTCTGAAAGTCTCATTCTATCATTTCCTCCGCTTTTCTGCCGGGCGGAGTTTCTCGATTAGTTTTTCCTCAATCACCGCCGGCACGAAACCCTCTGCTGAACCTCCCAGGGAAATTATTTCCTTTATGAGAGATGAGCTTATGTGAGAGAACTGGCTTTCGGTCACCATAAACAACGTCTCCACCTCTTTGTTCATAAGCTTGTTTGCGGTGGCCATCTGAAGTTCGTATTCAAAGTCAGAATGGCATCTCATTCCGCGCAATATGGTATTGGTTTCCTTCTTTCTTATGTAGTCGACCAGCAGTCCGTCGAAGCTTTCAACCTCAACGTTGGGGTAATCCTTGGTCACCTCGGCGATGAGAGACACTCTTTCTTCGGTTGAAAGCGTCGTTTCCTTAGAAGTGTTGTGTCCAACCGAGATTATGATTTTCTCGAAGATGCCCGCAGCCCGGGCGATTATGTTCAGGTGCCCGTTCGTGAAAGGGTCAAAGGAACCCGGATAGATTACCGTTTTGCCGTTCAATCTAGCCTCCTTAGAAAACTTACGGAGGTGCCTCCGTATTTTCTGGTCCTCACGTCAAATCCTTCAGATTTCATGACGTCTCCGGACGGATGTTCAATGATCATGATTCCTTTCTCCCCGACGACGCTTCGTATCTCGCGTGCAAGCGCGTGCGGTTCGGTTTTTTCGTAAAACTCATATGGGGGATCAATGAAGACAAGATCGAACCCACGATTTTCCGCACTTAACATACTCAATGCTTTTCTGAAATCAAAATTGAGTACCCTTGATTGTTCAGTGTACCCGCAGGAACGCAGGTTCTGGGCAATTATCCCAGCCGTGGCGGGGTTTTTCTCAACGAACACGCAGGACTCGGCGCCTAGGCTTAAAGCCTCGATTCCCAGATTTCCCGAGCCCGAGAACAGGTCAAGCACCCTTGTCTGCTGTACTTCGGGACCCAGTATGTCGAAAATGGACTTTTTTATTCTGGCCGCAGTAGGTCTAAGCGATTTCCCCCGCGGAACCTTCAGTCTTTTTCCCTTGGATTGTCCTGTAAGTACGCGCATGGAGATATATGCAAATCTGGTGTTCAAGGACATGATCAAGCGGCGACCTGATCGTCTGTCGTCACCTCCGCTGTTTTCTCTGTTGTCTCTTCGATCCCATCTCTGAACTTCACTCCCGTTATCACTTTCGCCAGGAAATCAAACCCGTTAATTTTGCGCCAGTTCTTCTCCGCGCACATTCCCAGCTTGAATATCATGTGCAACATGCCCTCGGAACTCAGACAGCCTTTGCAGCGTCTGGTCCGATGCCGTATTGTGCCGAAGGCCGACTCAATCGGGTTCGTTGTCCGAATGCTCCGCCAGTGGTTGGCGGGAAAGTCGTAAAACGCCAGCAACTCCTCCCTGTCCTTCACAAGGCACTGTGCCGCTCTCGGGTACTTGTCTTCATATGTCTTCAAGAACAGATCAAAGGCCCTCTCCGCGTCTTCCTTTGTCTCCGCCTGCCAGATATCATGCAGCTGCCTCCTGGCCTTCGGCTGGGAGGACTTGGGCAGGTAGTTGAGTACGTTCATTGTTTTGTGCACCCAGCAGCGCTGCTGACGGGTTTCTCCGTAAACCTCTTCAAGAGCGGGCCAAAACCCAAGCGCTCCATCTCCAACAGCAAGCTTCGGGGCTTCCTTCATCCCACGCCCTTTGAGATTCACCAATACCTCACGCCAGCTCTGCTTTGATTCTCGCACACCGTCTTCGATAGCCAGGAAGTGCTTCTCCCCACGTTCGTTTACCCCTATGACCACCAGCACGCACAACCGAGGGTTATCTCCTCGTATGTTGCTGTATATGCCGTCTACCCATATATACACCCAGCGACCCTCGCTCAAATCCCCGGTCCTCCAGGTACCGTATTGCTCGGCCCACTGTTTTTTGAGCCGCGACACCGTGCTTTGCGAAAGCCCCCTGGCCTCAGGCCCGATCAGCGCCTCTAGCGCAGGCCCCATCTCCCCGGTGGATACTCCCTTCAGATACAGCCAAGGCAAAGCCGCCTCAAGCGTCGCGGCCTTGCGCACATAGGGAGGCACCAATACCGAGTGGAAAGTGACGGGTTCCCCGTCCTTGGACCTCACCTTGGGAACTCGTACCTTCACGGGACCAATGCCGGTCTGTATCTCCCGCTCGGGCAGGTATCCGTTGCGCACAACCGCGACTCTCCCATTGTCCAGAAGACGATCCTCGTATTGCTTGAGGAACTCTTCGAGCTCGCACCGCACGGCTGTGCCGAGAAGAAACCGGGCGCCCTCTCTCAACATCTCGCTGAGGGGGTCAGCAACCGCCCCGGGGCCTTGAAGCCCGTTTCCCATGTGTCCGTCAAGCTTCAATTCTTCGGCAACCGCTCTCCGTCTTTCTGAGTGGACAAATTTGCTGAACAGTCCGTTCAATGAATCGATTGTCTCTTTTTGACCTTTGAGGTCAAAAACTTTATCCTTCTTGCCCATAGTGGCGTATCCTCCTATTGGTTGTTTTTTTGAACTCAAACAACAAATCAACCGGATACGCCGCTTTTTTTCAAATCACTCTGAACACCAGATTTAGTTATAACTCACGCGCATGTCGATTACGCCGCTCCGTCGGCAAAATTGGATTCGCTCCGCATTTGCAATTCATATTCGCAATTTTCCAGCGTCAGCACGGATATCAGAATATTTTTACCCTTCGCGCTTGGCTATCCGTGTTCCCCTTAAGACGACAGTAATCTGATTCAGAAACTTGTATCGACTCTCGGCTAATTTCTCCGTTATGGCTTGAATATTCGATAGACTCTGGGGGAGTAGTCTTAGCGAAACACTGCTTCGCTCCGGGCAGTATGTCGAGCGTTACGCAAAATGTTTGATCTTCCGGGGGAAGGAAGCCTGTACCACTCGTAAAAACGCCTGTAAAGTTAGGCGGTTCGGTTCCGACTTCGCAGTTTTCCCACAGGGTTTCAAGCTGCTTAAGTACTTCAGGATCCGTTACTGTACCTTCAACTATTCCATATTCTGCGGTTTGATCTATAACTAGGAACTCGGATGTTGATCTGGGAATTCCCTTCACGTATTCCGTAAAGCTCTCACCGTTATCGCACTCCCAGACGGTTTCGGTGCCATATTCTTCGAGTTCTTCGCGGGAATACCATATCTTTGTGTCCGGATCTGTGGAAAGGTCTCTTATCCTGATGAATTCTGAGTTATCGCTTAAAAGCGGGTGGGAACAGCCTATCTCCTCAACTCCGTATTTTTCTTTTATGAGGTCGATGGTAAATGGAGCAACCTCTAGAGGGGTGGATGGCTTCCTGCGCAGCATTCTGAGTATTATCTCTTCAAAAGTGCACGGTGCTATCGAGCCTTCACATTCAACGATCTGGTTCGAGGTCTGGTCGGAACAGGCGACAAGCAAAACAACCGATATGAGCATCAGCTTGCAATATCTATGCATTTTGAATTAATCCCAAGTCTTTTTTTACAATTATAGCACGAATTCCATCTGTTGAAGTTGGCAGGCTATTGCGCCTTTTCGTGGCTCCCTTCGGAGCTTGGATAATTTGCTGACAAAGTCTGTGTTTGGCTCTGGAATCCGTGGATTTATTCGTGTAAAATATCTCATTAACCGATTTATCTCACAAGCATCCTTTTTCTTTCCTCCGGAGGGTTTTTTTCAGTAATGGACACTTTATCCAGAGTGCAGACTGTAAACATTGAAGATGAGATGAAGGAGTCCTATCTCAGCTACTCCATGAGCGTGATAGTCGGAAGGGCTCTTCCCGACGTGCGCGACGGACTCAAGCCCGTTCACAGGAGAATTCTCTACGGAATGAACGAGGTCGGAAACGTTTGGAACCGTCCCTACAAGAAATCCGCGAGGGTTGTGGGGGACGTAATGGGTAAATATCATCCTCACGGAGACTCGGCAATCTACGATTCTCTTGTCAGGATGGCGCAGGATTTCTCCATGAGGATTCCGCTTGTCGACGGACAGGGCAATTTCGGTTCCGTTGACGGGGACAGTCCGGCGGCCATGCGCTACACGGAAGTAAGGCTTTCAAGAATCTCTTCTGAGATCCTTGAAGATCTGGATAAGGAGACGGTTGAATTCTATCCGAACTATGACGGGGGAGAACTTGAGCCGAGCGTACTGCCGACCAAAGTGCCAAACCTGCTTTTAAACGGTTCTTCGGGAATCGCGGTAGGCATGTCAACCAACATTCCTCCTCACAACCTCGGGGAGCTTCTCGACGCCGTAGTTGCCCAGATACGGAACCCCGACATCACCATTGACAGACTTATTGAGATCATGCCGGGGCCGGATTTCCCCACGGGGGGTTTTGTGAGCGGTCGCGATGACATCCGATCCGCCTACACCACCGGCCGCGGAATAGTCAGGATGAGGGCCAAGGTTCGCATAGAGAAGCAGAAAAAGGGGGACAGGGATGTCATAATCGTCACCGAGCTTCCCTATCAGGTTAACAAGGCGCGGCTGGCCCAGAAAATCGCCGAGCTCGTAAGGGAGGAAAAGATAAAGGGCATCTCCGACATAAGAGATGAATCCGACAGGGAAGGAATAAGGCTCGTTATCGATGTGAAGTTAGGAGAACACGCCCAGGTGGTTCTCAACCAGCTTTACAAGCATACGCAGATGTACACCTCTTTTGGCATCATAATGCTCGCGCTTGTGAGAAACCAGCCCAAGGTTCTTAACTTAAAGGAACTCCTTGCCCACTTTATAGAGCACAGAAAGGAAGTAATTACCCGAAGAACCCAGTACGAGCTTAAAAAGGCGGAGGAACGCCTTCACCTTCTCGAGGGGTTCAAGATCGCTCTTGATAACTTAGATGAAATCGTCGAACTCATAAAAGGTTCTGAGAGTCCGGCGGTCGCGAGAGCGGGTCTCGTGCGGACGTTTTCGCTTTCGGAACGGCAGGCCCAGGCCATTTTGGAGATGCGTCTTCAGAGACTTACGGCCCTTGAGAGGGATAAGATACTTGAAGAGAGGCGCGGGCTTATCGAGACCGTGGCGAAACTCAGAGAAATACTAGGAAGCGAAAAGCTGATACTCGATCTTGCGGTCGAGGAACTCACCGAGCTCAGGGAGAAATTCGGGGATGCGAGAAGAACTGAGATCGTCGAGGATGTCGGGGAGATATCAATCGAGGATCTTATAACAGACGAGGAGATGGTGGTTACCACCACTTACGGAGGTTACATAAAGAGCATACCGCTTAGCGTTTACCGGAACCAGAGAAGGGGCGGCAGGGGAAGAACCGGAATGAGCACCAGGGACACCGATTTCGTTAACGACCTGTTCACGGCGTCAAGACACAACAGCATTCTGTTTTTCTCAAGCTTCGGGAAATGCTACTGGCTTAAGGTTTATCAGGTCCCGGAGTCTTCCCCGACGGCGCGCGGAAGAGCCATGGTGAACCTCCTTAACCTTGACAAGGGGGAGAAGGTGGCGGCCGTACTGCCGGTTAAGGATTTCGGCGACGATGTTTCCATACTCATGGCGACTCGAAACGGAATCGTTAAGAAAACGAAGCTTAAGGCCTATTCCCACCCGCGCGTTGGGGGAATAATCGCCCTTAACATACGCGAGGGGGACGAGCTCGTGGGTGCGGCGCTTGCATCCGAGGATGACGAGGTCCTGCTCACTTCAAGGAAGGGTCAGGCGATCAGGTTCAAGGGAACTGACGTAAGGAATGTGGGCAGAGTGTCAATCGGCGTTAAGGGTATAAATCTCAGAGAAGGCGACGAGGTGGTGAGCCTTGAGGTCATAGGGAACCAGAACGCGCAGATACTTACCATAACGGAGATGGGTTACGGCAAGCGTACCAGAATCTCCGAGTACAGGCTTACCAAGAGGGGAGGGCTTGGGGTAAGGACCGTCAACATAACCGAGCGAAACGGAAGGGTGGTGGGAGCGTTTCAGGTGGATGACGACACGGAGATAATGCTTATAAGCAACCAAGGCGGCAAGATTATAAGAACGAGCGTTTCCGAGATACGCAACACGGGGCGCAGCACCCAGGGGGTAAAGGTCATAAACCTTGAGCCCGACGAGCTTGTGGCTGCGGTTGCGAAAGTCGCCGAGGGGGGCTGATGGTAAAGGAAATTGAAAACGTGCTCTCCAGTCTTCCTGGCTATAATTGCTTTGCCTGCGGTCCACACAACGAGCACGGACTTCGCCTCAAGTTTTTTCATGACCAGGAAACCGACGAGGTATTCACTACCGTCTGTACCGAGGAGCATTTTTCCGGATGGCCGGGGATAGTGCACGGGGGAGTGCAGTGCGCCCTTGTCGACGAGGTTTCTTTCTGGGCCATGTTCAATGAAACCCGCAAGATTGCCCTAACGGCAAAGATAGACATGGTTTACATGAAAAAGGTTCCAAGTGGCAGAACCCTTGACGTGAGAGCAAAGATAAGGGAAATCAGGGGAAGGCGGGTCGAGGTTGATTCGGTAATAAGGGATGAGGATGGAACCGAGCTGGCAAGCGCTGCTATAACCTATGTGTTTCCCCGAAAAGAAACTCTGCGTGAAATACTGGGTCCAGAGTGCCTAGGTGAAGAATTTTTACAATATGTGAGAGACTAATATGATGAAACTGTATGAACATCCGCTTTCTGGAAACGCCTACAAGGCGAAGCTTCTCCTCCACCAGCTCTCAGTCGAATACGAGGGAATAACGGTGGATATATTCGCGGGGGAACATAAAAAAGAGGAATTCTCCGCGCTTAATCCCAACTGCAAGGTCCCGGTTCTCTCGGACGGGGATTTTGTCATGTGGGAATCAAACGCCATACTTTTCTATCTGGCAAAGAAGTTTTCTCCGAACCCCTACCTGTCCGATGATCCGGAGACCTACGGTCTTATCGCGCAGTGGACTTTTTTCGGAAAGACGACTATAGATCCGAATTTGGCGCTTGCCAGGTATTTCGTGAAGTTCCTGCCCCCTGATCAGGTGCCGCCGGGAACCATGGAGAAGCTTCACGCGCAGGGAAACGTCGCGCTTGGGATTCTTGAAGATCACCTTTCCCGAACCGAGTTTCTCTGCGGTGATTACTCCATAGCCGACATCGCGTGTTATCCCTACACGATGCTTTGCGGGGAAGGGGGTTTTGATCTGGAAGCGTATCCGTCGGTTAGAAGATGGTGCGGAAGCGTTGAGGGAACTCGGAACTTTATTGCTTTTGCCGGGTAGTGCCGGGCGTATTTTATGGAAAGAGAAGTTAAGCTTTTTCTGGAACTGCTTGAGGAGACCCAGGGGGCCGTTGCCTTCACGGGAGCCGGAATAAGCACTGAATCCGGAATACCCGACTACCGTTCTCCCGGAACCGGTCTCTGGGAAAAAATGGATCAGTCGGTGGTCTCACTCTCCGGGTTTTTGAGAAATCCCGAGAACTACTACTCGTACGCCATGGAATCCTATCCGGTGAGGGCGGCCGCCGAACCCAACGCGGCTCACTACGCGCTCGCGCGTCTTGAGAAAAAGGGTTGGCTAAAGGGCGTTATAACTCAGAACGTGGACGGCCTGCACACAAAGGCGGGTTCCGAGAACGTGTTTGAGCTCCACGGTTCCCTAAGACGTGTCGTCTGCCTTCAGTGCCGGGAGTATTATCCGATGGAAGATGCTATGAGCAGCGTCGCTGAGGGAGAAAACCCTCCGCTCTGTTCCCAATGCGGGGGAATTCTGAAACCCGACGCCGTCTTTTTCGGAGAAGCCCTTCCCGAGGAACCGTGGGAAAAATCGGTTGACCTGGTCTCAAGTTCCGAGGCGCTTATCGTTATGGGTTCTTCTCTTCTGGTCGCTCCGGCAAGCGGACTTCCCCGTCTGGCTCTCTCCAGGGGGGCCGCGCTTGTGATCATAAACCTGATGGAGACTCCTTTTGATGACGAGGCGGATATAGTGATCCGCGAGAAAATCGGCGAATTCTTCGAAGCAACCGGGATCTGAACGGGACAATCTGCGGGAGTGGAGCGGGAAACGGGATTCGAACCCGCGACCTTCTCCTTGGCAAGGAGATGCTCTAGCCAACTGAGCTATTCCCGCAACGAAAGCGAACTGAAAAGATATCAAGGGGTGCTATTATTGTCAAATAGGATGGATTTTTTGGGTAAAATAGAGACCGCAATGAACGAGCAGGAAAGAAAAGATCTCATCAAAAAGGTAAAGACCGCCGTAGTCAAGATAGGAAGCAGTGTGCTTACCCACGGCGACGGATCTCTTGACGAGTCCGTTTTTAAGGAAATAGCAAGACAGGTTTTTAGCCTTAAGCAGAGAGGAGTGAGGACCATCATAGTTTCTTCGGGAGCCATTGCGTCGGGCATGAAGAAACTGGGTCTTTCGAGCAAACCAAGAGAAATAGACGTAAAACAGGCGATCTCCGCCTGCGGCCAGACTGAGCTTATCAGGAATTACGAGGAGGCTTTTTCGAAATTCGGACTGAACGTCGCGCAGCTTCTCCTCACCCGTGACGAGTTCTCCGACAGGAAAAGGTTCCTTAATTCGAGAAAGACAATAAGGCGGCTGCTTGAGATGGAAATAATTCCCGTCATAAACGAAAACGACACGGTTTCCTTCGAGGAGATCATGTTCGGTGATAATGACAACCTTGCGGCGCTTGTGATTTCCCTTACTGAGGCGGATCTTTTAGTGCTGCTAAGCGACGTGGAGGGTTTTTTCGACAAGGACCCGGCCAAAGACGAAAACGCGAAGCTGCTTTCCACAATTGCCGAGATAGATTCGAGAATAGAGTCTTTTGCTGGGGACACTTTCGGCAAGACCACTTCCGGGGGGATGAGAACCAAGATCCAGGCGGCAAGATCCGCCGCCGCCTTCGGTGTGCCCACCATCATCGGAAACGGAAAAAGAAAAGATTCCCTGCTTAACATTTTTAACGGCCAGGAGTACGGAACCGTAATACTTCCGACAAGGGAGAGGCTCACAGGCAAAAAGCACTGGATTGCCTACACTCTTAAGCCCCAAGGGAAACTTATACTGGACGAGGGTGCGGCCGAGGCGATTACCAAAAAAGGCAGGAGTCTTCTTCCTTCCGGCATAAAGGAAGTTGAAGGGGAGTTTGGAATAGGGGATCTTGTCAGCTGCTTTAATTCCTCCGCAGTTGAGATATCTAGGGGGCTTTGTTCCTACGGTTCTTCAGAGGTAAGGAAGATTCTCGGAAAGAAATCATCGGAAATAGAAGATGTGCTTGGGTACAGGTACAGCGACGAGATAATCCACCGAAACGAGATGGTGATACTCTCCAGATGAGCGAGACTCGTGGGTTCAACCGGTTCTCAGCGGGGCGTGTGGTTTTTGTTCTGTTGACCTTGTCTGCCTGGTTTTATTTCCTAGACGGCTTCCCCGCGGAAACAAAAATTGTCGAGATACCGCAAGGCTTCGGCCTATCATCCATAGCGAAGAAGCTTGAGGCAGAAGGAGTGATAAGAAAAGCGGAGATCCTTTCTCTCCCGGCCTTTTTCAGCAGAACTCAGGGGAAGCTTAAGCACGGCGAATATGTGTTTTCGGCGGGTGAGGCTCCTTATTCCGTTCACAGAAAGCTGCGCCGTGGCGAAGTGTTCTTGAGGAAAGTCACTTTTCCTGAGGGAATTACCCTCGCTAAGATGGCCGGGATTCTCGAGGCTTCGCAAATAGTTTCCCGCAAGGAGTTTCTCGTGCTTGCGAAAAGCAGTGAGTATTCCACGGAAAAACTTGGCGTAGGCGTTTTGAGCCTTGAGGGATTTCTTTTTCCCGACACCTATTTTTTTGCAAAAAGCAGCGCCGCGGAAAAAGTTATTGAAACGATGCTCAGTAGGTTTCGGGAGGCTTGCGCGACGCTTGGTATCACAAGTACGGAATCCGGGATTAAAGAGATTGTAACAATCTCTTCACTAATAGAGAAAGAAACAGCTTTTCCCCCGGAAAAACCCCTTGTTTCCGCAGTAATACGCAACCGGCTCAAAACAGGTATGAAGCTTGAATTCGACCCTACGGTGATTTACGCTCTCGGCGAGAGGTTTGACGGCAATATTAGAAGAAAGGACCTCAGTTTTCCTTCTCCCTATAACACCTACGTGGTTTCGGGGCTCCCTCCGGGTCCTATAGCGGCTCCTGGACTTGATTCAATCCGCGCGGCGCTTGAACCGGCGGATGTGGGCTATCTTTACTTCGTCTCAAACGGAGATGGATATCATATTTTCTCAAGCACATACGGGGATCATCTAAATGCCGTGAACAAGATTTTAAAGAAGGCAAAACAGTGATCTTATACGTTAGAGGCGTCTTTGAGGGGCGCGTCAGAATTCTCCTCTGAACGCTTTTGCGAAGCCATCAAGCTGCGACTTGGCAATCTTTTCCTGCTCGGCCTGCAGGTAAGCCCTGTCTTTTCTCTCTATGCGTATTATGTCGTCCCGCCCCTTGGAGGCCATGAACTGTGTTCCGATCGTTTCCTTTGAGATTTTCTCAAGTATTGCGGGGTAGTTTTTCGACCCGATGAATATGGAGTGTATGCAGACGCCGATACTTTTCGCGCGTTCTCTTTCATTTTTCACCTCCGCGTCACCGGAAGTTGGAATCCCGTCGGTTATAAAGAGTATATGCTTGTTTCTAAGCCCTCTGCCGCGAAACTCCTTGAGCGCTTCTCCCAGCGCTTCTTCGTAGTTGGTATTGCCCGAGCAGTCCGTTTTTTCCGCGAGGCTTTCTATCCACCTGTAATCCCTGGTGAAAAAACGCGAGTTTTTCACGTGTTTTCTGGAACGGTGGTTAAATTCCAGATAGCCGATTCTCATTCTCTTTTTTCTCGCAAGCTCTATTACTCCCTTTACAACGGATGAAGACCACTCGCTGTACACTCCCATCATCGAAGTGCTTATATCCCTGAGTATGGCTATTTCTCCTCCGAGCGTCTCTTTTTCGCGGAGATGAACCCGCGGCAGCTTGGGGGAAGTATGCTGGGACCATATGAACGCCTCAACGGGATCTATGTCCTCGATTTCGTCAAAAGAGGACATGCGTTTCCATTTCCTCGGAGAACCTCCCGGGTGGGGGGTTTTTTTGGCCATGCTTTTCTGGAAGCTGCCCTCGAGGACTCTCATGATGCGTTTTATGTTCTCGGCGGTTTCCGAATTTCCCCTTCCCGGGATGACCGTTTCATCGTCCTCTCCGGCCTTGGAAGACTTGCTGCTCATGTAGGCGCGTGCGGATTTATCCTCTCTTTCCGTGTTTCCGCTGTCTTGGGGGTTTCCGGTAGGATCGCTCGGCACGTCCTGGCCTTCTGGAGGAGCCATTTCGCTCTGGTTGTTATCAAGGTTCTGCTTGAGGTCTCGAAGCGCGTCAAAGAAGGTTTTCTGGGCCTCGGTGAGCGGATTCTCGGTTTCCTTGTCCGCTTCCTCGTCAGGAATCTCCCCTTTGGGTTCTTGGGAAAAATCCTGATCGAACTCCGAATCAGGCATCTGATCCGGGTCAGGCGTCAGCTGGTCATCTGGCTTTTTTTTTTATCCTGAACAATATTCCGAAGAATACTGTCCATCTGTTCGTAGACGTCGGGAGGAACTCGAAATGCGGTCATGTATTTGAGAACTTCAAGGTCTTCCCTCGAGCATACTTCCCTTTCGTTTAGAAGCGCGTGGGAGCGGATAAGCTTTAGCGCTTTTACAAAAAACGTCCTGTCGGAAATAAGGGAGTTGGTTTCGTTAAGCCCGAAGTCTTCAATCATTATGGCCGTAAACTTCGCAAGACCTTCCTGTACATCGGGCGGAATCCGCATCTTCTCAAGTTTCTTGTAGCTCCTGTCGAAAAGTTTTTTGCTTACCCTTTTCGGTATTTTTTCTTCAAACGGCTTTTCGGCGTAAAGCTCGATAACCTTCCTGGCTTCATCCCATTTTCTTCCGTAGGAAATTCCTAGGGCCTTTACCTGAAGAACGAACCGGTCAAGGTTTGCCGGATCAAGGGGTTCGTTGTAGTACTCGTCCGCCGTGGGGTTGCTTGTCGCTATCGCGGTCAGAAGAGGAATGGGTTCGGTGAAGAATTTTCTTTCGTTAAGTATTCGCAGGAGGATATTGAGCGATTCCCCGGGTGCGCGCGATATGTCGTCTAAAAGACAAATCTCCGCCGTCAGTATTCCGCCCTTTATGATATCCTGCTTTATTCTTTCTCCTAGTTCGGTTTCTTCCTTCACTATAGTCAGGTCTCCGATAAGTTCTGAGAGCCTTGTGTCTCTGTGAAGCTGGTAGAAAAAGAAATTAAGCTGGGCCGCCTTGGAAATGATTTCCGAAAGCATGGTCTTTGCCGTACCTGGAGGACCTTCGATATAAATGTGCTCTCTTGAGATTATTCCGAGAAGAAGGGCAGTTTTTACCTCGTCGTGTCCGACTACGTGCTTATCCATTTCTTCCCGAAGAGACGCAAAAGGGTTAGCGGGGTTCATTTATCCACTCCTGAAAAAGGCAATGAGCGTTATTATTACATAAAGAGATATTTTTTTCAATTTGTTTCGGCATAAACCGGTTTTGTATATCTGGGAAGGCCTAGGCCACGTTCTACCGGCGGTTTCAGGTATCCGTTACTTCTTCAAGTTCCAAAAAGTCATTAACCGTTTCAGTTCTTCTGATCACCCGTGCCGCGGCGCCTTGGAGCATAACGACGCAGGGTCTTGGGTAAATAAAAGGGCTTCCCTGGGGAATGTTATATGCTCCCACGTCTTCCACGACGATTTTATCCCCACGCTCAAATTCGTTTATGAGTGTTTTGGCAATGATATCCGTTTGAAGACATAAAGGACCGTATATTATTGTGTTTCTTAACTTTTCTCTGGAAGGTCTAAGCGGTCTTACCTCCTGGGAACTCCAGTACGAAGTGGGAAGGCTGTTTATTCCGGCATCGGTCGTTACAGCCCTCTGCCCGTTTTCAAGTTCCCTTGAACCAAGCACGGTCGTTATAAGGGAAATCGCGTCCTTTACGATAGCCCTTCCTGGCTCCAGAAGCAAAACCGGCCCGTCTTCTCCGAATTCGTGGATTAAAGGTTCCGTCACCTTGCTTACATAGATGCTCAGGTCTTTTATTGAGGGAAACCCTCCGCCAAGGTCTATATATTCTATTTCGACGCCAAGTTCTTTTTCTATTCTTTTTACCAGCCTTGAAATCTTTTTGGCGGCGATCTCATACATGTCGGCGTTTTTGGGCCAGATAAGCTTTATGTTTTGCGCGGGCGTATATTTTTCCTCCCCATCCGCCTCAACTATATAGCTTGTTAGGTGCAAGTGGAGGCAGATGACGTTAAGAACCCCTGTCGCTTTGCATAGTCCCACTATTCTGAATGCCTCCCCGGTTTCAAGATTAAAGCCGAATCTGTCAATTTTCTGATTTATTCCAACATCCGCATTGATTCTGATTCCAATGTCTAGGGATCTTTTGAGTTCACTGGCAATCTCGCCAAGCAGCCTGATTTCATCTTCATTGTCAACGTTTACCAACGCCCCCTGCGAAACCGCGGTGCGTAGATCTTCTTTGGTTTTGCCGGGGCCGTTAAAAACTATTTCACTGCCCGGAACCTGCAGTCTTCTTGCTATATCGTATTCAAATCCGGAGGCGACCTCGGCCCAAGCACCTTCTTCGTGGATTATCTTTAGAATCTGAGATAGATAATTTGCTTTGTAAGCGTAGGCGACTTCGGTCTTCGGGTATTTTTCGCGGAACATCTTTTTAAATGCTCTGACGTTGTTTTCAAGCGTTTCAGCGGATACCAGGAATAAAGGGCTTCCGTATCTCTTGACAAGGTTGTCAACGTATGTGGGCTCAATATTTTTCATGACATGACGGATTGCGTTAAACGGCGAATTTCGACAAGTATTTAAGTCCAGTGTCGGGCAGTATTACTACGACGCACCGGTTTTTTTCAAGCGACCCGGAATAATCGAGCGCCGCCGCGATGACGGCGCCGCCGGATCCTCCGGCAAAGATCCCTTCGCTGCTTATCAAGTCGTTTACGGCCTCATAAGAGCGCTTGTCGCTTACTTGAACCACGTCGTCAACGAAGTCAAAATCAAGTGTCCCTGGAATAAAGTTTTTTCCAATGCCCTCCACTTCAAAATTGCCGGCCTGCGGGACGGTGCCTTCCCTGTAATATTCACTGAATACCGAACCCACGGGTTCCACCCCTATCATTCTCATGCCGGGGTTTTTTTCCTTAAGATATTTCCCGACTCCGCTTATGGTGCCTCCGGTTCCTATACCGCAAAACACAGCGTCCACCATCCCTGCGGTCTGTTTCCATATCTCGGGGCCCGTCGAGTGGTAGTGCGACTCGGGATTTAACTCGTTGAAGTACTGATTAATGTACAGGGCACCCCTTTCCCTTGCGATTCTCTGAGCGACCTTGTAACAGCTTCTCTCATCGCTCGGAGGCAGTCCCCTCGGCGTGAGAACTACCTCGGCACCGAACAGCCTGAGGATTTTTATTTTTTCTTCGCTTATGGTTTCCGGAATGGCGAACAGGCACCTGTAACCTTTAAGCGTACCGATCAGCGCGAAGGAAAGTCCCATATTGCCCGAGGTGGATTCAACTATCAGACCTCCGGGTTCTAATAGATTGTTCTTTTCGGAAATCTCCAGTATGTATCGCGCCACCCTGTCTTTTATGCTTCCGGAAGGATTAAAGAACTCGAGTTTAGCGTAAAAATTCGGGATACGGCCGGAACTAATGTTGCTTAACTTTACAAGCGGTGTGTTGCCTATTTGATCTAGTATGCCGCTTGACGGCCCTTTGACCTGTTTTTCAATTTTCGAAGGATCCATCTTGCCCTCTCGTTTTGTTTTTGTTCGAAAAACCTTATTACGCCTTCCGTGTAAATACCCGTCTGGGCTTCTTTTATAGATTCATCGACTGAATCTTCGAATCTTTTTAGTGCCCGCTGGTCGGAATGCGAAAAATTCAGTCTGACGTAGTCAGTGGCGCCGCTGTCCCCGAGACCGTCGCCGGGGTATACGGCTATCTTTCTTTTAAACAGAGAGACTGTCAGTTCCTGTGCCGTTACTCCTGTGCCGCTTACGTCTATCACCATGGAAAATCCGTAACTCGGTTCGACGGGTATTTCTATTCCCGGAGTGCGAGCCACGACGTCTTTTATGAAACGGTAATTTGTTCTGATAATCTCCTCCGTTTCAGTTATGTAGTCGGCGTCCTTAAGAGCGGCCAGCGCTCCATACTGGGCGATCAGGTTGGTGTTGAGGCGCGTCATGGAGATTTTCGTCGTGAGACACGCCTTCATGATATCCGGATGTCCCGCGAGAAAACCGATGCGAACGGCGGCCATTCCGTACCCGTGCGAGACGCTGTAGACCGAAACCACGTTATCGGTGTTCGTTTCTTTGCAAAGCGAACTCATGGGAAAATGCTCGCTACGGGGATTGATCCGGTGCGTGTTATGGGTTATGTCGTTTATTATTATGATGTCGTTATCCCTAGCGATCTCGATTAGCGACATTAGCTCCTCTTTTTTCTGTATCGTGCCGAAAGGGTTTATCGGATCGCAGACTATTATGACCTTCGTTTTTTCGGAAATTAGCTTTTTAATTTCAAGTGGGTCGAGCCTGAACCCATTACCGGCGTCAAGCGTTGTTTTTACCGGGATTCCTCCCGCCATCAGGATTGCCGATTCGAAATGAAAGTAACCGGGGTCGGTGATTATTACCTCATCGCCGGGATCCGTAAATGAGTTAAGGACATAGGAGATGCCCGCCTGCGCACCCTCTGTGCCTATCACCTCGAAATCCTCACCTCTTTTGCGTTTGAACACAGATTCGGCGCATAAATCCCTGAGAGAATTTATGAGATCGGGAGAGTAGGGGTTTATATTGGAGCGCAATGTCCGTTTTTTCATTTCCCGCACCGCGCTTTCGGGAGGACCACAGTGACAGAGCATCCAGCCGAAGTCGGCCCACTGCTCCGGATCAAGGTCAATTCTGCCGTCAGTATATATCCGTGCCGGATCCATGCCCAGGATATTTATTGCGTCCCTGTAGGTCATGTAGTTCCACATTCCATGCGGGCTTTGCGTGACGGAATCCAGTTTTCCGGATTTTGTTCTCTCAAGCAGCGGCAATGTTTCCGATTGCGACTGCCAGCCTAGTACGAACCGTTTTTGGCTCAATTGCGCAACTCCGAATTTGTGTTATCACTCATCCCGGAAAACACTATCTTATTACTTCCCCCTCATCATTACAACGGCGTATATATTATAAGGGTCCATTACGATTTCAGGGTCCCTGAATCCTGCTTCTCTCGCCCAGCTGACGATTTTCTCCACCGACCGAAGATGCCAGACGCATCTTTCTCCGTGCTGGTTCTGAAGAACCCTCGCGATTGACTCTATTTGCGGGTTTTGCGTCTGGACGTTAAAAAGGATAGCCTCGGGACAAAGAATCTCTCCGACATCAAGCAGGTGGGCGCGCAGGAGGGCGTCGTCGTGTATGATCCCGTAAAGGCCGACCTCGATCAAAAGATCGGGCTTCGGTTCTATACATCTGAGATTTTCTGTATCAAGCGCATCGCCTTGGCGGGACCTCACTTTATCGCCAAAACCCAGTTCATCTGTGATTTTCCTGCTTTCGCGAAGAGAGGATTCCGCTATGTCGCAGAGCAGGACTTTAAGTTTGCGGTTGGATGATTTGAGGATTTCGTAGATGTAGTCCGCTTTGCCCGAGGCGAGATCGACTATGAAAGTTGGCTTTTCATCCCTTTCCCGCAGATACTGACCAATCATGTCAATCTGTATCTGCTTTATCGATCTGAAAGCTCTGCACGTAACCTGATCCAGAAACATCCTGTCAAGAACCCGCCCGACGCCGAATCTTCCCCGCGCTTTGTTATCGTAGATGTAGTTCATGATAATTCCCGAGTCGAACCCGTAGGTAAACCCCGTGTCAATTCCGTACGACAGTCTCCCGAACGTCTTGAGAAAAGCGGCGAGAAGCTTGTAATACATGTTCTTCGCCGAGTAGGGAGGCAGAGGTTTTCGAAGCTGTTCAAACGTTTGGGACATCGGGAAGCGAGTACCAGTTTATTTCTTGTTCCTCTCTTTCGGCGTACTTATCTTCGGCAACGGTCTTTATGGTTTCCGCGCGGTCTTTTTTTGAATTGCTGTCGGCTTGCGATTGGAAATACCCCAGCAGCATCAATAAATGACCCTCGACGTCTTTTTTCACCTCAAGTAGCATTTCCCGGCTTCGAGAGTCGGCAACGCTTATGTACAGTTCCAGCAGTTCCTTGAAATGCACAAGCGATCCCCGGGCGTACGCGAGACAGTCAAACGTATCGTTGTAGGTATCGAGAAGATCGTAGATTTCCTGTCCAATTTCAGGGGGTCTGTATGATTGCGGGTTTTGGCCAAGCTCTTTTGCTCTGTCGGAAAAAAGTTTTGAATGCCTAGCATTATCGGCAACTATTCTTGAGACAATAATCTTGGTTTCGATACCGTTAACCGAGGGAAGCTTGGCACCGAACAGATCAACCCATGATAGCATACCGTAGGTGTGCCTGCTGAGCGCCTTGCCCAGATTCTCGGGTTTTGAGAGAACTTCCTTTAATTCCTTGGGGTTTCGTATACTCATTGAATTTCTCCTCCACGCGGGGGAAATTACATCATTTTCTTTAACAGATTTACAAGTTTCATGTTTCCCTTCGCCGGAACTTTCCATTCCACGTGCCTTACCTCAACTCCTTGGACTGCCAAGGACTCGCCGAATATCTCAAGGCCCACGTTAACAACCCGTAACTGTTCATTGAGGATGTTCGGCGCTGCCGAAGCCGATTGCGAATCATCTGATGAAATCAGCGTTTCTATTCTATTAATCGTTTGTTTGGCAAGCTCCTTTGATTCCGCTTCAACGATGATGACCAGATCACTTCCTTTGGCTTTTTTGATCTCGTGCGCTAGGAGCCCGGCGGAATTAAGAGCGTACTTGGCCTTATCGGTCGCCATCACCGCAAAGGCGTTTTTTACCCCTGCGGCCCCGCTCGCGGTTTTCGAAATACGCATAAGACGCAGGGAATCATAGTAGACGTTTTTTCTGATTTTGAATTCAATGACCAATTATATGCTCCGTCACTCCGGGTTTACGCTGTATTCGATCGGACAGCCTCCCTTGATCGTGTTTGTAATGAAACAGTACCGCTTCGCCGAATCCATAAGGTCTTCAAGGCTGGTTCGGGCAATGGAGCTTTTAACATTGATGATACACTTGGAAAACAAAAATTTTCTCCTATCCTTCTCGCCCGTAACGTCAACTTTTAGGTCTTTTAGCGCGATTTTCCTTCTGCTCGCCGCGTAGACGATGGCAAGACAGAAGCATGAAGCCAGGGAACACAAAAAAAGCTCCGTGGGCATCATCCCCGTATCGTCCCCGCTGAATTCGGGCGCCTCGTCAACCGGTATATCGAACTGCCTTGCGTTTACGGTCACCTGATAGTTTTTTTTCCAGGTTGCCTCGACTTTCATTGTTTTCACCTCTTTTCCTCTGCGTGCGAAACACCCGTATTCAGTATATCCCTGTATATGTTCAAATGTTCAAGCGCCACACGGTCCCATCCGTATTGTCCCGCGGTGTCCGTGCCGCCGGTTTTGAGTTTTTCACGTAGCGCCCCGTCTTCCAGTATTCTGATAATTCCCTCCGCGAGAGCCCCGCAATCCAGAGGGGAGACAAGCAGGGAGTTTTTCCCGTCTTCCATAAATTCAGTAAGCGGTTCTATGTCGGATGCTATAACCGGCACTCCGGAAGCCATGGCTTCGAGCACCACGAGTCCCCAGCCCTCTTTTAACGAGGGAAAAACGAAAACGTCAGCAGCGTTATAAAGGTCGGCAATCAGTTCTTCGGGAACCCTTCCCAGAATGAAAATATCTTTTCCCTCTTCTATTCCCAGTTTTTCCATCTCGAAGAAAAACTCCT